>JAFDVO010000031.1:0-35769 GCA_018268955.1 Acidobacteriota bacterium
CACCGACGGCCCTTTCATAGATGCGTTTCTGCATTGTGCGGTTCCTGTAGTCGCCCTTCCCTATCCCGATTTGGATACGGCAGAGCCGGCGTCGTTGCAGTAGTATTCCTGCTGCGATAGGTGCGCCGTGCCTGGTGCGCGTCGTCGTACGGAGCAGAGTGCTCGTCACTCTGCTCGTACGGCATTCCGAAAGGAGACGTGCATGTTCGGCTCGAAGTTGCATCTGGGCGCTGGAATCCTCGCCCTCGGGGCGTCGTTCGCCCTTCCCTCCGCTGCCGCCGCGCAGCAGGCCCGTCAGGTCACATTCAGCAAGGACGTCGCCCCCATCTTCCAGGCGAAGTGCCAGTCGTGCCACGAGCCAGGCTCGATCGGCCCGATGTCGCTCGTCACGTACCAGGACGCGCGGCCGTGGGCCCGGTCCATCAAGCAGCGCGTCGAATCACGCCAGATGCCCCCGTGGCACATCGACCGCAGCGTCGGCGTGAAGAAGTTCAAGAACGACATGTCGCTCACCGACGAGCAGGTGGCGACGGTGGTGGCCTGGGTCGACGGTGGCGCCCTCGAGGGGAATCCCGCCGACTTCAAGGCAAAGCCGGTGGCCACCGACCTGTTCTGGATGGGCGAACGCGACGGCTACGGCCCGCCGGACATCGTCATCAAGGCGCCGGAGCAGACGATGCCTGCGGTGCACCAGGATGAGTGGTGGCGCCCGGTCAACGACATCCCGGTCACCGAGCCGCGGTGGGTGCGCATGGTCGAGATCCGGCCCAGCAACGTGCAGTCGCGCAAGATCCTCCACCACTCGATCGCGTATCACATCCTCAACCCCGACAACGCAGGCGCCGTGAACACCGGCGTGTCGACCGGCGGCTTCGCGCTGGGCGCCGACGCGGTGAACACGGTGACGATGCGTCCGCAGCTGATGGAGTGGGCGATCGGCAAAGGGTACGACCGGTACCTCGAAGGCACCGGCAAGCTGATTATGCCGGGCGAGAAGATCTCCTGGGACCAGCACATCCACGCCGCTGGCGAGGCGATCACCGGCGGATCCGAACTGGGGCTCTGGCTCTATCCGAAAGGCCAGGAGCCGACGAAGCGCAGCTACCTGACCTTCTTCAGCGGCCTGAAGGCCGGCGCGGCGGGGCTCGACATTCCGCCGAACTCCATCGCGGAGAGCGAAGGGTTCAACATCCTGCGCGAGAACACGATCATGACCAACTTCCAGCCGCACTTCCACCTGCGCGGCAAGGCGATGCTGGTCGAGGCGATCTTCCCTGACGGACGCACGCAGACGGTGAGCTACGTCAAGGACTTCAACTTCAACTGGATGACGAACTACATCTACGCCGACGATGCGGCGCCGGTGTTCCCGAAGGGGACGATCATCCACGTGGTCGCGTGGTACGACAACACCAAGGCGAACAAGAGCAACCCCGATCCCGAGCAGTGGGTCGGCTGGGGCGACCGCACGGTCGACGAGATGTGCCACGCGTGGATCAACGTGGTCTACCTCACCGACGAGGAATACAAGGAACGGGTCGCGAAGTACGGTGAGGGCGTGACCAACGGCATCAAGCCGCAGTCACGCACGCAGCAGCAACAGCAGTAGCCGAGTAGGGACAACGCGGGAACGCGAACGCGGGAACGCTACAACGCACAGGTCGCGCGCACCGGAGACCAACGGTCCCCCTGGCGTGCGCGTTCCGTACGTTGGGCGTTCTCGCGTTTCGTGTTCCGACGATTCGTTGAACTGCGTTTTTGCCCTTCAGCGTTTCTGCGTTTCAGCGTTTCAGCGTTTCTGCGTTTGCCCTACCGCCCCTCCACCTCCACCAGTTCGAGCGGCTGCGCTCCTGCGCTGAGCGGTGACGCGGCTTCGCCAGCCGGGTGCCACTTCCACACGCCGGGCCCTTCCCCGCCAAGCACAATCACACTGACGTAGCCGTTGGCGTGCTGGTGTTCCGGCAGTGATTCGCCCGCACTGAGCTTGACGCGGGTGATGCGCACGCGCGCGTTTGACAGCACCGGCAGGTGGTCGTCCTGCGCCGGTTCACCGAAGGCGACGCCGCGGTCCGCGCCGCGCAGCTCCACCGCAATGAACCGCATGGGTGCCGTGTTGGGATTGGTGATGACGTGCGAGTACCCGCCGCGCGAGTAGCCGGCAAACCCGATGCGCGCCTGCGCCCGCGCGTCGTCTCCGCCAGGCAGGATCGTCACCGACACGTTGTCGTAGGTGTGCGTGTGCCGCTGCGAAACGTAGAGTGGCGGAAGGAGGACGTCGAGCACACGAACGAAGTCGTTCGTGAACACCAGGTGGTGCCGCGGCTCCTGCTCGATTGGCACCGCCGCAGGATCCGCAGCCGTCGGTTGCTGGGCACGTGCCGATGCGGCACAGATGAAGACGAGCAGAAGAACGAGAACGGCAGGCACGTTGGAAGGCGGAGGCTGCGGATGGAGGTTGGAGGACGGGCCGTAGGGGCCGGTTTGCGACCTGCCCCTAATCTCCACCCTCCAACCTCCGCCCTCTAGACCCCGATGACGTCGGTGAGTTCCTTCACCGCGCCGGCGGACTTCTTCAGCGCCGCCTCTTCCTCGGCGGTCAGCTTGATCTCGATGATCTGCTCCACCCCGCGGGCGCCGAGCTTCACCGGCACGCCGACGAACAGGTCCTTGATGCCGTACTCACCCTGCAGGAACACCGAGCATGGCTGGATGGTCTTCGTGTCCTTGAGGATCGCCTCGACCATGTCCGCGGCCGCCGCACCCGGCGCGTACCAGGCGCTCGTGCCCACCAGCTTCGTGATCTCGGCGCCGCCGTTGGCCGTCCGCTCGCAGATCGCCTTGATGCGGTCGGCCGGGAGCAGCTCGGTGATCGGGATGCCGGCCACCGTCGAGTACCGCGGCAGCGGCACCATCGTGTCGCCGTGGCCGCCGAGGACGAACGCGTGCACGTTGTCCACCGAGACGTTCAGTTCCATCGCGATGAACGTGCGCATGCGCGCCGAGTCCAGCACGCCGGCCATGCCGATCACGCGCTCACGCGGGAAGCCGCTCAGGCGATACACCGCCTGGCACATCGCATCCAGCGGGTTCGCCACGGGGACGATGATGGCGTTCGGCGAGTACTTGATGACCTCCGCCGTGACCGCCTTCATGATGTTGAAGTTGACGTTCAGCAGGTCGTCGCGGCTCATGCCCGGCTTGCGCGGCACGCCCGACGTGATGACGACGACGTCCGAGTTCGCCGTCTGCGAGTAATCGGACCCGCCGATCACGCGGCTATCCGACCCGATGATCGGGCATGCCTCGAGGATGTCGAGCGCCACGCCCGCCGCCTTCTGGTCGGCGATGTCGACGATGACGACGTCGGCGAGTTCCTTCTCTGCAATCGAACGGGCCACGGTCGCGCCAACATTGCCGGCGCCGCCCACCACGGTGACTTTGCGATTCATTTCTCTGCTCCTTGCCCTGGGGCCGACGCGGCCTGGAGCCTGAAGCCGGGAGTCAGGAGCCTGCACGAGGCGGCTTCGGACTCCGGGCTCAGGGCTTCGGGCCCGGTCGGCTTCGGGCCTACATGTTCTTGATGATCTCGTCCCCGAATTCCGAGCACTTCAGCTCGGTGGCGCCGTCCATCAGGCGGGCGAAGTCGTAGGTGACGCGCTTCGAGCCGATGGCGCCGTCCATGCCCTTCACGACCAGGTCGGCCGCTTCGTTCCAGCCCATGTGCCGCAGCATCATTTCGCCGGAGAGGATGACCGAGCCCGGGTTGACCTTGTCCTGGTTCGCGTACTTCGGCGCGGTGCCGTGCGTCGCCTCGAAGATCGCGTGGCCGGTGACGTAGTTGATGTTGCCGCCCGGCGCGATGCCGATGCCGCCGACCTGCGCCGCGAGCGCATCCGACAGGTAGTCGCCATTCAGGTTCGGCGTCGCGATGACGTCGAACTCGTCAGGCCGCGTGAGCACCTGCTGGAGCGTGATGTCCGCGATGGCGTCCTTGATGACGAGGCCGGCGCCCGGCTTCCCTTCCGGGATCCGGCACCACGGCCCGCCGTCGATCTCCACGGCACCGAAGAACTCCTTCGCGACCTGGTAGCCCCAGTCGCGGAAGGCGCCTTCGGTGAACTTCATGATGTTGCCCTTGTGGACCAGCGTGACGCTCTTGCGCTTGTTCGCAATCGCGTAGCTGATCGCGCTGTGGGCGAGGCGCTCGGTCCCGAGGTAGCTGATCGGCTTGAGGCCGACACCGACCTGCACGTTCACATCGCGCCTGGGGCTGCCGATGCCCTCGAGCTGCGTCTGCCAGTCCTTCGACGCCTGCTCGGTGCCGAAGCGGATCTTCTTGAACTCCTTCGGGAACTCCTTCGCGAAGAAGTCGAGCACCTTCTGCGCCTCCGGTGTCCCGGCGGCATACTCAATGCCGGCGTAGATGTCCTCCGTGTTCTCACGGAAGATCACCATGTCCACCTTCTCCGGATGCTTCACCGGCGAGGGCACGCCGCGATACCACCGCACCGGACGCAGGCAGACATACAGGTCCAGCAACTGCCGCAGCGCGACGTTGAGCGACCGGATGCCGCCCCCCACCGGCGTTGTCAGCGGCCCCTTGATGCCGACGAGGTACTTGCTGAACGCTTCGACCGTCTCGTCGGGCAGCCAGTTGTTGAACTTCGTGAAGCTCTTCTCGCCCGCGTAGACCTCCATCCAGGCGATCTTCTTCTTGCCGCCGTAGGCCTTCGCGACCGCCGCATCGAGGACGCGGACGCTCGAGCGCCAGATGTCCGGACCGGTGCCGTCCCCTTCGATGAACGGGATGATCGGGTTGTCAGGAACGACCAGGCGACCGTGCTGCCGAGTGATCGCCGCGCCGTCAGCGGGAGGAGTCAGTGTGGGAGTGTTGGACATAGGCGGAGCTCAAGACGTCTCAGATTGCAGATTGCAGATTTTCAGATTGCAGATTTCAGATTGCAGATTTTAGAAGTGCTGTTTAGGTCAGGTCCCCGGCGCCCGTTACAGAATTCACACAGCACCTGTGCAAAAGTCTGTGGAAAAGGGGACGATTTCCCCCTGCAGGCCGCATCAATCCGAACGTTTTAGCGAATTGCACCACGGCAGGGCAGGCACATCACGCCGGACGCACCAACCGGACAAAACCTCCGGATTATACTGTAGGGACAGAACCGCGGACGACCTGTCATCGTCGTCGACCCGACCTGACAACGCTCGCTCAACCAACGGCCAACCAATGAAAATTGTAGTTTCCGACGATCTGCCGGAATCCGCCCTCGACATCCTGCGCGCAGAAGGATGGGAGGTCGACGCACGTTCCGGCCGCAAGCCTGAAGACCTGGCGAAGGATCTTGCCGACGCCGACGCCCTCATCGTTCGCAGCGCCACCAAGGTCACGAAGGACCTCCTCGCCGCGGCCCCGAAGCTGCGGATCATCGGCCGCGCCGGGAGCGGCGTGGACAACATCGACATGCCGGCCGCCAGCGGCAAGGGCATCCTCGTCGTGAACGCGCCCGGTGCGAACAGCATCGCCGTCGCCGAGCAGGCGCTCGCGCTGATGCTCTCGCTCGCGCGCTCGGTCCCCGCCGCCGATCAGGCGATGAAGGCCGGCAAGTGGGAGAAGAAGAAGTTCATGGGCACCGAGCTCCGCAACAAGGTGCTCGGCGTCGCGGGCCTCGGCCGCATCGGCCAGGAGGTCGCGATCCGCGCGAAGTCGTTCGGCATGACGATCGTCGCGTACGACCCGTTCATCTCGGCCGAGGTCGCCGCCGCGCTCGGCGTCGAGCTGACGTCGCTCGACGAGCTCTGCGCCACGGCGGACTACCTCACGCTCCACATGCCGTCGACGCCCGAGACGAAGGGGCTCTTCAACGACGAGCGCTTCGCCAAGTGCAAGAAGGGCATCCGCATCATCAACACCGCGCGTGGCGACCTGATCGATGAAGCGGCGCTGGTCCGCGCCATCGAAGCAGGGATCGTCGGGGGCGCCGGCCTCGACGTGTTCCAGAAGGAACCGCCGGTCGAGTGGACGCTGCCGCAGCTCGCGAAGGTCGTCGCGACCCCGCACCTCGCCGCCTCGACGGAGGAAGCGCAGGAGCAGGTCGGCCTCGACACGGCTGGCGCCGTGCGCGACTACCTCGCCAAGGGTGCCGTCCGCAACGCGGTGAACTTCCCCGCCTCGGTGCCGGCCGACGAACTGCAGCGCCTGCAGCCCTGGCTGAAGCTCGCTGACGGCCTTGCCGCCGTGGCATCGCAGATGGGACCGGCCCGTGTCGATCAGCTTGCGCTCCGCTACTACGGCGCGCTTGCCGACAGCCCCGCGTCCCAGCTCCTCGCCTCGAGCGCTGCGGCCGGCCTGCTCCGCCCGATCCTGTCGGGTGGTGTGTCGGTGGTGAACGCGCGTGCGGCTGCCAAGGAGCGGGCCATCGAGATCACCGAGACGAAGAGCACGCGCCCGCGCGACTACGCGAGCCTCGTGTCGCTCAAGCTCCACACGAGCGACGGCGAGCGCTGGGTCGAGGGCACCGTGTTCGAGCCGAACACCCCGCGCCTCGTGTCGGTCCGCGGCATCAACGTGGACGCGCCGCTCACCGGCTCGCTGCTGATCATCTCGAACGACGACCAGCCGGGCGTCATCGGCGAGGTCGGGACGATCCTCGGCAAGCACGGCGTGAACATCGCCAACTTCGCGCTCGGCCGCAACGAGACCGGCGCAGTCGGCATCGTCAACGTCGACGAGACGCAGACGCAGGCCAACGCCCTCGCCGCCGCGGTCGACGAGATCCGCAAGATCGGCGCGGTCCGCGACGCGTGGCTTGTGCGGCTCTGATTAAAGCCTGAAGGCGTTGGGCTCTGGGCTTTCGGCTCTGGGCAACGTCGGCTCCGGGACACGAACCCGAAGCCGACCGTCCCCGGAGCCTGAAGCCCGGAGCCTGGAGCCTCTCTCCCGTTCGCGCTATGCGCAGCGACCGGCTTCACTTCTGACTTCTGACTTCTGACTTCTGAATTCTCACTTCTAACGTCTAACGTCTAACGTCTTACGTCCCCGAAGGCGCCGCAACCAGCAGCGCTCCCGGCTTCACGCGCGCGTCGAGTCGACAGCCTCCGGATCGCGGCTCGCCGTCGACGTGATACGCCATCGGTCTGTCGCTCTCGATCACCGTCTCGGTGACCTGCCGGATCGTCACGCCCCTGGCCCGCTCGACCGTGCCCGTGACGAGCCGCGGCAGGTTGAGGATCGTTCCCACCCGCGAGCGCTCCTCGAACACCACGAGGTCCAGCACGCCGTCATCAACACGCGCGCCCGGCGCAATGCGCATCCCGTTGCCGAACTGCGCGGAGTTCGCGAGCGTGATGAGGAACACCTCGCGTGACGGGCCACCACCCACCCGATACGTGGCTGCTCGATACGTGAGCAGTTCGCGCGCGGTAATGCGGGCGTAGGTGCCGAACCCACGACGTCGGCTGGCTGCGCGGTCGAACGACGCCGCGACCTGTGCATCGAAGCCGATGCCAGCGATGCTGAAGAACCACCGCCCATCCAGTTGCCCGGCATCGATGCGCCGCGGCTCCGCACGGAGCGCAACCTCCAGCGCCGCCTGCGCCTCGCGTGGAATACCCAGCTCCCGCGCCAGGCCGTTGCCGGATCCCGACGGAATCAACCCAAGCACCGTCTCCGTGCCGGCGAGCGCAGACGCCACCTCGTTCATCGTGCCGTCCCCGCCCCACGAGACGACGCGCCGTTCTCCTCGACTCACGGCGTCCGCGGCCAGCTCCGTCGCATGCCCACGACGCTCCGTCACGATCACGGCTCCTTCCTCGCCGTGCGCCCGCAGCGCCACACGCGCCTGCTCCACGCGCGCGCGAACCACCGACGCCGTGGCGCCACCAGAGACCGGGTTGATGAGGATGGAGGTCACGAGGGAGAACGACAGCAATGCAGGAATGCAGGAATGCCGAAATGCAGCCGGCCGCGCTGAATCCGCGCGCTGCCGCACCCGTGCATTGCTGCATTCTGGCATTTCTGCATTTCAGGGCGGCGGAGGGCGAGTAAGGTCAGGAAGGTTGGAACGTCAGGCCGCACCCGTGCATTGCAGCATTAGGGCGTTTCTGCATTCTTGCATTTCTGCATTTCAGGGTGCTGCCAGCCGCAGCGACCGGGCCCCTGCTCAGTGCAGCGCGATGGTCGTCGACGTGCCGGTGGTCAGGTCGATGATCTGCGTGGCGTCACCGGACACGGGGCCGACGCGGTAGCGATCGCGGATCGTGTCGCCCACTTTGACCAGGAACACATCGCCGAGCCCGGAGACGATCGCCGTGCGCACGACGCCGTCGGGCGTGACGTCCTCTGCGACCCCGATGAGGGAGAGGGATGGTGGCGGCGGCGCGGGCGCCTGCGTGGTGGCGGCCGCTTCGGCAACCGGCCGCGTGGCCAGGCTGCGGCTCACCGGCCTGCGGGTGCGCTCCTGGAAACGGAACAGATCGCGCGACCGGGTTGGCGCAATCGTCGGTGCGAGGCGCTCATGCAGGCGGCCGACTTCGGACTGCAGCGAGGCCATGGACATGTCGAGGGGAGAGACCCGCGCGGGTGGCAGCGGCACGGCCGGAGGACGAACGCCAGAGGTCGACGCCGACGCGAACCAGGTCGCGAGCGACAGCACCCACACGCCGAACCAGAGAATGCGGCGGACGTTCATGCGTCGACGCGGATCGTAGCACGACCGTCGGAGGGACGTGTTACCATTCGACGTGCACCCTGTATCGACTGGTTCTGCGGTCGATCCCGCGCGCCTGCTCGACGTCGTCGCCGTCATTCCCGCTCGATTCGCCTCTACCCGATTCCCCGGCAAGCCGCTCGCGGACATCGACGGCCGGCCGATGATCGAGCACGTCTATCGTCGGGCGTCGCTGTCGCCGGTGGTCTCCAAGGTGATCGTCGCCACCGACGATCTCCGCATCGCGACGCGGGTGGCCCAGTTCGGCGGCAACGTCAAGCTCACGCGCGCCGATCACCTCACCGGCACCGACCGTCTCGCCGAGGTCGCCGCCTCACTCGACTGCGACATCGTCGTGAACGTCCAGGGCGACGAACCGCTGCTGGACCCGCGCGCCATCACCGAACTCGTCTCGCCGTTCTCGGATCCGAGCGTGTCGATGTCAACGCTCTACCGCCGCATCACGGAGCCGGCCGAACTCTCGAACCCGAACGTCGTCAAGCTCGTCACGGACCGCGCCGGGTACGCGATGTACTTCTCGCGCGCGCCGATTCCGTACACGCGCGATCCACGCGGCGGCTACCCGCCGCTCTTCCGTCACGTCGGCGTCTACGCCTACAGCCGCAGCGCGCTGATGGTGCTCGCCTCGCTCGAGCCCACGCCGCTCGAACGGGCCGAGTCGCTCGAGCAGCTGCGCGCGCTCGAGCACGGCATCCGCATCCGCGCGGTGGAAACGTCCTACGACTCGATTGGCGTCGACACGCCCGAGGACCTCGAACAGGTGCGCCGCCTCCTGCAGGCCGGCCGCCCGAACTGAATTCCTGATGCGCACTCTCCCCGGAACCCGCTCATGACCGCAACCAAGGCAACCAAGTACATCTTCGTCACAGGCGGCGTGGTCTCGTCGCTCGGCAAGGGGCTCGCGGCCGCGTCGATCGGCGCCCTCCTCGAAGGGCACGGCTACCGCATCTCGATGCAGAAGTTCGACCCCTACATCAACGTCGATCCGGGGACGATGAGCCCGTACCAGCACGGCGAGGTCTACGTCACGGACGACGGCGGGGAAACGGACCTGGACCTCGGCCACTACGAGCGCTTCACGCACGCCGTTCCGTCGAAGAACTCCAACTGGACGACCGGCAAGATCTACCTGAGCGTCATCAACAAGGAACGGCGTGGCGATTACCTCGGCCGCACCGTCCAGGTGATTCCGCACATCACCAACGAAATCAAGGAGGCGATCCGCGGCGCGGCGAAGGACGCCGACATCGCGCTGATCGAAATCGGCGGCACGGTCGGCGACATCGAGAGCCTCCCGTTCCTCGAGGCGATCCGTCAGTTCCGCCAGGACGTCGGCCGCGACAACACGCTCTACGTCCACCTCACGCTGGTGCCGTTCATCGGCGCCGCCGGCGAGCTGAAGACGAAGCCGACCCAGCACAGCGTCCGCGACCTGCGCTCCATCGGCATCCAGCCGGACATCCTCCTCTGCCGCACGGACCGCTTCCTCGATCCCGATCTGAAACGGAAGATCGCGCTCTTCTGCGACGTGAACGACGATGCGGTGATTACGGCAAAGGATGTGGCGAGCATCTACGAGGTGCCGCTCGTGCTGAAGGCCGAGGGGCTCGACCGGATCGTGCTGAAGTACCTCCACCTGCCGGAGTCGCAGCCGGACGTGAAGGCGTGGGAGGACCTGGTCGAGCGCATCAAGCACCCGACCGACGAACTCACCATTCACGTCGTCGGCAAGTACGTCGGCTACGAGGACTCGTACAAGAGCCTCAACGAAGCGCTCTATCACGGTGGGTTCAACCATCGGCTGAAGGTGAACATCAAGTGGATCGAGGCCGAAGCGCTCGAGGAGCCGAACGGCACGTCGCTCCTCGAAGGGGCTGACGGCATCCTCGTGCCGGGCGGCTTCGGCGATCGCGGCACGCGCGGCATGATGGCGGCGGCGCAGTACGCGCGCGAGCACAAGATCCCGTACTTCGGCATCTGCTACGGCTTCCAGTGGGCCACGGTCGAGTACGCGCGCAACGTCGCCGGCCTCGCCGACGCGGACTCCACCGAGTGCGCGCCAGACACGCCGACGAAGGTCATCTACAAGCTGCGCGATCTCCTCGGCGTGGACGAACTCGGTGGGACGATGCGGCTTGGGAGCTACCCCTGTGCGCTCGCGCCGGGATCGCTGGCGCGGCGGATCTACGGCGCGGACCTGATTCACGAGCGTCATCGCCATCGGTACGAGTTCAACTGCACCTACGAGCAGGCGCTCGCGGACAAGGGCATGCGCATCTCGGGCCGCTCACCCGACGGCAAGTTCGTGGAGATCGCCGAAGTGCCGGACCATCCGTGGTACATCGCGGTGCAGTTCCACCCCGAGTTCAAGTCCAAGCCGACACAGCCGCACCCGCTCTTCGCGTCGTTCGTGGAGGCGAGCTACCGGCACAAGACGGCTGTTGCCCACGCCGCGTCCGAGACGGTGGCCTGAGCATGGTCGCCACGCTGCGCGACATGGTCATCGGGGACGGCCACCCGATCGTCCTCATGGCCGGCCCGTGCGTCGTCGAGAGCGAGGCGCACGCGATGGGGCTCGCCGAGGCACTCGTGGACATCACGAGGCGCGTCGGCATCCCGTTCATCTTCAAGGCGTCGTACGACAAGGCGAACCGCACGTCGAACCGCTCATATCGCGGCCCCGGCATCACCGAGGGGCTGCGCGTGCTCGCCGCGGTGAAGAACGCGTTCGGCGTACCGATCGTTACGGACATCCACGAGGCGCACGAAGCGGCGGTCGCAGGCGAGGTCGCTGACGTCCTGCAGATCCCGGCGTTCCTGTCGCGCCAGACCGACCTGATCGTCGCCGCGGCGCGCACCGGGCGCGTCGTCAACATCAAGAAGGGGCAGTTCCTGGCGCCGAATGACATGAAGCATGCGGTCGCCAAGGTCACCACCGAAGGCAACCCCAACGTCGTCGTCACCGAGCGCGGCACGAGCTTCGGCTACAACAACCTGGTGGTCGACATGCGGGCGTTCCCGATGATGCGGGAGCAGGGGATTCCGGTGGTGTTCGACGTGACGCACAGCCTGCAGCTGCCGGGCGGCGGCGACGGAGTGACCGCGGGCCTCGCGCAGTACATCACCCCGCTCGCCTCAGCCGGGGTCGCGGCGGGCGTCGATGGGATCTTCCTCGAGGTCCATGAGGAGCCCTCGCGCGCGAAGAGCGATGCCCAGAACGCGCTGCGGCTGGACCTGCTCGAGCCGCTGCTCCGCCGCCTGCTGGCGATCGACGCCATCGTGAAGGGCGCGGGGCAACCCGCCGGCGCGGGAGCCGGCCAGACCCGTGGCTGACCTCGCGCTCGCCCGCAAGGTCCTCGAGACGGAGGCGGCCGCGATTCTCGCGCTCGTCCCCCGCATCGACGAGCGTTTCTCACGCGCCATCGACCTGCTGCTGGCCTGCCGTGGTCGCGTCATCCTCACGGGCATGGGCAAGTCCGGCATCATCTGCCGGAAGATTGCCGCCACGCTGACGAGCACCGGCACCGCATCACAGTTCCTGCACCCGGCGGAAGCGGTGCACGGGGACCTGGGGGTCATCCAGGGAGACGACGTCGTCATCGCGCTGTCGTCGAGCGGCGAGACAGCTGAAGTGCTTCGCCTCCTCGAGACGATCAAGCGGGTCGGCGCGAAGCTGATCGCCATCACGGGTGCGCCCTCGTCGACGCTGGCCGAGGCTGCGGATGTGTCGCTCGACTGCAGCATCGCTGAAGAAGCCTGCCCGCTGAACCTGGCGCCCACCGCGTCGACCACCGCGTCGCTGGCGATTGGCGATGCGCTCGCGATGACGCTGCTCGTGGCGAAGGGCTTCCGGCAGGAGGACTTCGCCAACCTGCATCCGGGCGGCAAGCTCGGCAAGCAGTTCATGCGGGTCGAGTCGCTGATGCACGGCGGCAAGGATCTGCCGCAGGTCTCGCTGGATACGGTCATGCGCGACGTGATCTACGAGATGTCCCGCAAGGGGCTCGGGATGACGTGCGTGGCCGGAGCGCAGGGCGAGCTGCTCGGCATCATCACCGACGGCGACCTGCGTCGCCTCATGGAACGGGCCGGCGACATCCTCACGCTGCGTGCGGCGGACGTGATGACCAGGCACCCGGCCACCGTGGCGCCGCGCACGCTTGCGGCAGCCGCACTGAACATCCTCGAACAGCGGAAGATTACGGCGCTCGTCGTGGCGGAAGGCGAACCGGCGCGCGCCGTCGGCGTCGTGCACCTGCACGACCTGTGGCGAACGGAGCTGGTGTGACCCTGACAGACGCAGAACTCGATCGTCGCGCCGCGGCGATCCGGATGATCCTCTTCGACGTGGACGGCGTCCTCACCGACGGTCGCGTCGTCATCAACGGCGACGGTTCCGAGAGCAAGTCGTTCTTCATCCGCGACGGCATCGCGATGGTGTGGGCCCAGCGCGCCGGCATCAAGGTCGGGTTCCTCTCGGCGCGGCTCTCCCCCACCACGCCGCACCGTGCCGCGCAACTCGGGATCACGCTCGTCTATCACGGCGTCTCGAGCAAGCTGGCGACCTACGAACGGATCCTCGCCGATCACGGGTTGAGTGACGCTGACATCGCCTACATGGGCGACGACGTCGTGGACCTCGCCGTGCTGGCGCGGGTCGGGCTGGCGATGGCGCCTGGCGACTGCGTCGAGGACGTGCGGACGCGTGCGCACTGGGTGACGCGTGCCCCGGGCGGTGCGGGTGCTGCACGCGAGGTGATCGAGCGCATCCTGCGCGTACAAGGCAAGTGGGACGCCATCGTGGAGAGCTACCTCCACGAGCCGGCCGACCTCCCGATTCAACCGACGCGATGAACGAATACGCGCCGCTCCTGGCTGCGCTCGTGGCGCTGCTGGCGGGCCTGACGATCGGGAAGGCGTGGGAGCGCTACAAGCTGCGCGACGGCACGTGGGTCGACCGCCGGCGCGTGCGCGAGTCGCCGCACTACATCCTCGGTCTCAACTTCCTGGTCGCCAACCAGATCGACCTCGCCATCGAGGAGCTGACGCAGGCCGCGAGCCAGGATGCGAACGCGCTCGAGGTGAACATGATCCTCGGCAACCTGTACCGCGAGAAGGGGCAGGTCGGCAAGGCGATCACCATTCACCAGGCGCTGCTGCAGCGGCAGAAGCTGCCGCGCATGGAGCATGCGTACGTGCTGCTCTGCCTCGGGCTGGACTACAAGCGCGGCGGGTTCGTGGACCGCGCGCTCGATGCGTTCAACGAGGTGCTGCGGCTCGACCCGCAGAACGCGTACGCCCTCGAGAACATCCAGAAGCTGCACGAAGAGCAGCACCAGTGGACCGAGGCGTACGACACGCGGCAGCGGCTCACGAACCTCGCGGCCATGGAATCGCGCCCGCAGAGCCAGTCGATTCTTGCGTTCCTCGAGAACGAGATCGGGCTCGAGGCGATGCGGCGCAAGGACTACGCGGAAGCGGCACGCCGGTTCCAGTCCGCCATCGATCTCGACGCGCGAGCCGTGCCGGCGTACCTGAACCTTGGCGACCTGCGGCTGGCGCAGGGCAAGGAGCAGGAGGCGGCGGAGGTCTGGAACACGCTCGTGCAGGTGGCGCCCGATCGCGCGTACCTGGCGTTCGACCGGCTCGAGGCGCAGGCGACGCGGGCCGGCACGCCGGACCGATTCACGGCGCTCTGCCGGCGGCTCATCGAGGACAACCCGCAGGACTGGCGTGCGCGCCTGGCGCTGTCACGCCAGCTCACCGCGGCCGGACAGCCGCTCGACGCGCTCGAACTGCTCTTCGCGGCGCTCGTGCACAACCCGCACTCGCTCAGCGTGCACCAGGCGATCTGGCGCACGCTCGGTCATCTCGGTCATCCCGGCGATCTGGTCGATCGCTACAGCGACCTCACGAAACACGCGGTCTTCTACCTCGATCCGCACGTCTGCATGAAGTGCCGTTACCGCAGCACGGAGCTGCTGTGGCAATGTCCGCACTGCCACGACTGGAACACGTTCGTGGAGGAGCGGATCGCGCCGGCGCAGGACGTGGCGTGATGAGGACTGACTCGCCAATGGGTGAATTGGCGAGTTGGTGAGTTGGTGAAGTAACGAGGACCGGCATCTGCGAGGTTCGAGTGGCGACCACATCAAAACGCCCACACCAGTTACGGCCACGGGCCTCGTGGCTTACAGCGCGAGCGATGGTCCTTGGCGCGTATCCAACAGTCGTCGCGATGATGGTAGCCGGGTGTGTCAGCCACAGGCCCCTTCCGCTTCAGCCGTTCGACCCTGCCCGACCGAGGGTCAGAGTTGTCGCCACAACGGATCTATTCGAGTTAATCCATTGGTCCCGGATCCTCGAAAGTGCTATCGCGCTGTCGCGTTCATTGACAGTAGCCGAGCCGGCGGGAACAGCGGATTACTCAGTGGAGATCGTTCCGGCGATCCACACGCGTGACGCTTCCATGTTGATCCAACTGGAACTCAGAAGTGAGAACCTCGGTACGTCGCGCTCTCACCCGGTGACAAGAGTTCACGTGTCGTGCAGACGAGACAGGATGCTGTCGTGCGCGCAGTCAGCTGTGCAACGTATCGAGGAACTCGTTGCGGGTAGCGCGCAGCGACATCGCGATCGCTGAGGCGTTGCAGGCGAAGGCGGCCGATGGTCGACACCCAGACAACCATGGCAGGGGCGTGGTGCAGTTCAGGCGAGCGTCGATTTCGGGAACGACAACATCATGACCTCCCGCGGAGGAACGCAACTGAAAGATGCGCAACTTGGGGAGACGCGGCGACACTCGTGCTCCACAACCGTAGATCCACCGAAGGAGCACCTGCTTGTCGCTGACACGTCTAGGCGCGGCCATCGCTCTCTGTATCTCAGGCGCGGCTGGCTGCGCGACGGCGAAGTCGACACGGCATCCTGCGGTCGACATCGGCGTAGAGCTGTGGCGAACCGGTGATGACGGATATACCGGCAGACTTGGCGCCGCTATCGAGACTGAACTGACGAGAACACCAGGATTCACAATGGTGGTCGAAGGACGCCCGGGGAATCTGGTTGTGAGTATCCCACGCAACGTTAGGTGTGTGCAGGCACGGCAACGCGTCGCGATCCTATTCGACGTGTCCTTCTCAAGGCGTGAAGCGTCTCTGAATGAGCGGGAACTGGGCAGCGTATCCGGGCAGTGCTGGCTAGACGCGCTCAAGAGATGCGCACGGATTGTTACGCGAGGAGCGGCTGATGCGGCTGACAGGATTCGCGTAATCCAAGTGCCTGAGGCCGACGCCGTCCGACATTGAGAATCAGCTGGTGGGGCGGCAGACGCGTCCGCCGCGGGAACATCGGAGTGTTGAGTTAGCGCCTGTTTCAAAGCTCCACCACGGATATCACTGAGAACACGGAGCCACACTGTTTCAAAAGGGTTTCTCGGTGGCATCACGCGCGCCTGCTCCAGCGACGACTGGACGTTGCGTGCGCGATTGCTGGTCACGGGTTCCGCATTCGCGAGCGACACGCTGGGTCCCAACGAGCAGCTCCGGAACGAGGTGCTGGAGTCGAGCGACGCCAACACAATAGCGGACTCTGGACGATGTTCATCACAAAGGTCGGCGAATCGGCAGTTCCGATGATGACCTGAGCGAACGAATCGGAGAGTGAAGATGAACGAATGGTCTGCATGGGAACAGGCGTTCGGAGGATTGCCGCCGATTGGCTACATTCTCCGGAATCACGAACCTGAATCCCGCCGGGATCGTCGGAGGGCTCATTCTGAGAGAGGATGGACCCTATGGGACGACCGAGCAAGTATTCACCGGAGTTGCGGGAGCGCGCCGTCCGGATGGTGGAGGAACACGCCGCTGAGCACCCGTCGCAATGGGCGGCGATGCGATCCGTGGCCGCGAAAGTCGGGTGCACGACGGAGGCGCTGCGGCGTTGGGTGCGCCAGGCGGAGCGGGACCGCGGCCAGCGGCCGGGACTCACGACGACCGAACGCGAGCGCCTGAAGGAACTGGAGCGCGAGAATCGCGAGCTGCGGCGCGCCAACGACATCTTGCGCAAGGCGTCCGCGTTTTTCGCGCAGGCGGAGCTCGACCGCCGATGGAAATGATGGTCGCCTGCGTCGAGGCGCAGCGGGACACGTATGGGGTCGAGTCGATCTGCGCGCACCTGCCGATCGCCCCGTCGACGTACTGGCGCCACAAGGCGCAGGCCGCGGATCCGACACGCCGATCGCGGCGGGCGCAAGAGGATGCCCTCCTCAGCCCGGAGATCCGCCGTGTCTGGCAGGAGCAGGAGGGGGTGTACGGGGTGGAGAAGGTCTGGCGCCAGCTCGAACGCGAAGATATTGCCGCCGCCCGCTGTCGCATCGCCCGGTTAATGAAAGCCCTGGCCCTGGCTGGGGCGTCCGTGGCGGCTGTCCCGTGAGCACCACCCAGCCGGGCGCCGACGTGGACCGAGCGCCGGACTTGGTGGCCCGGCAGTTTTCGGCGACGCGACCGAATCAGCTCTGGGTCGCCGATTTCACCTACGTCCCGACGGCGGACGGCACCGTGTATACCGCCTTCGTGATCGATGTGTTTGCGCGCCGCATCGTCGGCTGGAAGGTGTCGCACGCCATGCGGACCGACCTGGTGCTCGATGCGCTCGACCAGGCGATTCATCAGCGGTGCGACGACCAGACGGCCGACCTCATTCATCAGAGCGATCGCGGGGTCCAATATCTTTCGATGCGGTACACGGAGCGGCTCGTCGATGCGGGCCTCGAACCGTCGGTGGGGCGGCGCGGCGATTCGTACGATAACGCCCTCGCCGAGTCGGTGATTGGCTTGTACAAGACCGAGGTAATTCGTCGACGCGATCAGTGGGCGGCCGTCGAGGCCGTGGAATATGCCACCCTCCGCTGGGTGGAGTGGTTCAATCATCGCCGTCTGCTCGGCCCGATTGGCTTCGTGCCGCCGGCGGAATTCGAAGCGCAGTACCATGCACAGGCCGCGGTGGCCTGACTCAACTAACTCGCCCTCTCACGATCCCGGCGGGATTCAGCTCCGTTGGAGGGGCGGAGCGGCATGCGCTTCTGAATCCGTAATGGAGACGGCGACACTCGGACCGTTCCGTTCCGGCGAGTCGGGCGAACCGCGACTGCGCGTTCCAGGAAATAAGAGCTATGCGTACAGGTATTTGAGAGTATCTGGTCGACCTCGGAGCCTTGCTTAGCGGCAGGAGCACTGGACGCCCGCGTTCAGGCGTCAGCCGAAGCGAACAGGCGAGGTCATTAGTTTGCGGTTGGTCGACTGACGGCATATTACGAGGTTCTTTCGCTGATGAAACAGCAGGCGGCGGCTCTTGGTATAAGCGCAGATGCCCTGTCGCTTGAGGGATTCGACCCAGACCAGGAGTTGCTCGCTGACGATTCACACAGTTAGGCGGAGTCGAAATCGTGAGGCAGCGACTCACCTCGGGCGACGTCTCGCGATGACGATTGCTTGGCGCGATTCGAGACTCGAGAGCTAAATGGTGATCAGCCCTGAACGGCGAACCTGGAGTTCGGGTCCGATGTTTCCCCGATGGACGAAGGCCTTGCGAATAGTTCGCGGCCTGATGATCGGCTGTGCGTCGTTTACGTTGGCCATATTCGCTGGAATGCTGTTCGAGTTGAAAGGCGAGTACCGTTC
Organism: Acidobacteriota bacterium; assembly: GCA_018268955.1. GTDB lineage: Bacteria > Acidobacteriota > Vicinamibacteria > Vicinamibacterales > CAVVIG01 > CAVVIG01. The sequence continues at coordinate 18,419 of JAFDVO010000031.1, forward strand.
ACTGGAAGACCTGAAACTGATTGGCCTGATATCACTGATCTACGGAGTTCCGGTCGGGGTCTTTGTACACCTCACTGTCCAAATGCTGGCGTGGGTATTTGGGCGTATTCGGAGAAGAGACGACAACAGCATCACCGGGTCGTCGCGTATGAGCTGATTCGCGAGTGCACGCCACCGTCTCCAGTGTGAATTGGGGACCGCTCGTTCGCGCCGCGCACTGAATCGAACGGGGCCGGCCGGATTCCCGGCCGACGCGGCCCACACTTGTGTCGGAAGGGTCTCACATTGCGACTACTTCTCAGGGAACGGGACTACACCCCCTTGGGGCATCGGCCTGCGATCCGGTGCATCAGGCGCGACTACCGGCCGCCCGGAGATACGGTGTTGGCTTGGAGCGCGTTTCACAACTCCAGCGCGACCACGGAGGACGCGGGCGTCATCGAGATCGCATAGGGAACCGTGTGGCTCCGTGTTCCTCTGTGACCTCAGTGGTGGAGCCTTGAAACAGGCTCCTTAGTCTGCGCTCCGGGCGAGGTGCAGCAGCTCCGCGAGCACGCCGTCGATCTGCGCGTTGGTTTCCTCGAAGCTGCCGTCGGTGCGGATTACGTAGTCGGCCCGACGCGCCTTCTCCTCGGCTGGCAGCTGCGCATCAAGCCGCTGCTGCGCGGCCTCGGCGGTGAAACCTCGCTCCTGCAAACGGGCGAGCTGCGTAGCCGGCGAACAGGTGGTGGCGACGACCTTCGTGAAGTCGCTCGCGCGCCCCGTTTCGTACAGCAGCGGGACGTCGACGACGACCAGCGGGGTGCCGCCGATCCGTTCGAACGCGCGCAGCGCCGCCTCGATGGAACGGTAGACCGCCGGGTGCACGATGGCCTCGAGATCGCGCCTGGCCGCCGGATCCGCAAAGACGATGGGGCCGAGCTTCTGGCGGTCCACTGCGCCGTCCGCCGCGAGGACGTCGTCGAACCGCTCCGCGATCGCGGTTGTCGCCTCGGTCCCCGCGGCCATCACGCCGTGCGCGATCTCGTCAGCATCGATGCACGCGACGCCACGCGCCTGGAGCTTCTGCAGGACGTAGCTCTTGCCAGTGGCGATTCCGCCGGTGAGGGCGATCTTCAGCATCGATGGTCTTTCGGCGACACGAGCGACGGCCGGGCTGAAGCCCGGCCGCTACGACCCACGGCCCGGCCGCTACGACTGCGGCCCGGCCCGCTACGAGAACAGTCCCACCTGCCCCACCTGCCTGGCCTGCCCCGCCTGCCCTGCGGCCGGTGACGGCCGGGCTGAAGCCCGGCCGCTACGACTCACGGCCCGGCCGCTACGACTGTACGGCCCGGCCGCTACGACTGTACGGCCCGGCCGCTACGACTGTACGGCCCGGCCGCTACGAACACTTGGCCCGGCCGCTACGACTCCTGCCCAGCCCGCGACCGTCAAGAATCAGCCGCGGGCGCGGAGGCGGTCCTGGGCGGCGCGCACGGTGTTCTTCAGCAGCATCGCAATCGTGAGCGGACCGACGCCGCCGGGCACCGGGGTGAGAGCGCCCGCCACCTCTTCGACCTCCGGGTGCACGTCGCCGAGCACGAGGCTGCCCCGCTTCTCGAACGCGGCCAGCCGGCGATGCCCCGGCGCGAACAGCCTCTCGATGACCGCGCGGTCGGACACCGGCGTGGTGCCGACGTCGATGACCGTCGCCCCCGGCTTCACGAAGTCCTTCGTCACGAAGCCGGGGCGCCCCAGGGCCGCGACGAGGATGTCCGCCTCGCGCGCGACGGCAGGCAGATCCTTCGTCCGCGAGTGGCAGACGGTAACGGTGGCGTGCCGATTCAGGAGCAGGAGCGCCATCGGCTTGCCGACGATGTCGCTGCGGCCGATGACGACGGCGCGCGTCCCGGCGATCTCGATGTTCGATCGATCGAGCATCTCGATGATGCCCGAGGGCGTGCAGGCCACGAGCGACGCGCGCCCCTGCACGAGCCGGCCGACGTTCGTGGGGTGGAAGCCGTCGACGTCCTTCGCCGGATCGATCGCATCGAAGACGCGGCGTTCGGCATCGGCGCCCATCTCCTTCGGCAGCGGCGACTGCACGAGGATGCCGTCGTGCACGTCGCTCCGGTTCAAGCGATCCACGAGCCGCAGCAGGTCGTCGATGCTGGCGGTGGCCGGCAGCCGCTCGAGGTCCGCGCGGATACCCGACTCCCCTGCCGACTTCATCTTGCTGCCGACGTACAGCTCGGAGCCGCCATCGTTGCCGACAAGCACGAGCGCGATGCCAGGCGGTCGGCCCGCCTCCCGCGTGAACGCCTCGACCTCCGGGCGCATCGAGGCGCGAATGGCCTGACCAACGGCAACTCCATCAAGCAGACGAGCGGGCATTACGCAGCAGCCTCCACCTCGAGCCGCCGCAGTGAGTGCGGCCGGCCGAGCACGACCAGTTTGTCTCCGCCACGAATCGCCGTGTCGGGTTCGGGGTTGAAGTCCATGTGCCGGTCCTCGCGCTGGATTGCCACGACGATCACGCCGAAGCGCTGCCGCAGGTTCGCATCGAGGAGCGACTTGTTGACGAGCGGGGACCCGGGCTCGACGGTGATTTCCTCCATCGCGAGCTCGAGGTTGTCCGAGCTCGTCGCCAGCGTCATGAAATCGACGACGGCCGGACGGATCGCGGTCTGCGCCATCTGCACCGCACCGATCTGGTACGGCGACACCACGCGGTTTGCGCCGGCCCTCAGCAGCTTCCTCGTCGCATCGTCGCCCTCCGCCCGGCCGACGATGAACAGGTCCGGCCTGAGCACGCGCGCGCTGAGGACGGTGTAGACGTTCTCGGCATCGGTGCCGACCGCCGCAATCAGCCCACGTGCGCGATCGATGCCGACCCGCTTGAGAACGTCCTCGTGGCTCGCGTCGGCCTGGACGGCGAGCAGACCGTCCATCATCGCGGCCTGCAACCGCACCGGATCGCGCTCGACGATGACGAAGGGGACGTTCTGCTGCCGCAGCTGGTGCGCGATGATGCTGCCGATGCGGCCGTACCCGCAGACGATGAAGTGATCCTGGATGGTGGTGAGCATACGGGCCTGGCGTCGCTGCTTCAGGCGCTCGTCGAGTCCGCCTTCGACGACGACCGTTGCGAGGAGGGTGAAGACGTAGAGTGCCGCGCCAACACCGCTGAACAGCAGGAGGACGGTCCAGACCTGTCCGTAGAAGGACAGGTCGTGGATCTCGCGATAGCCGACCGTAGTGATGGTGATCGCGGACATGTAGAACGCGTCCCACGCGCCCCACCCCTCGATCGCCATGTAGCCGAGCGTGCCTGAGAGCGTCACTGCCGCCAGCAGGGCCACGGCAAACACCGGGCCCTGCGCACGCAGCAGTTTCGGTCCTTTCTGATCCGGCACGACGCGGCGACCGTCGCTAGGCTTCGGCTTCCAGCCGGCTGTGCCGCTTGCCGTAGCTGAAGTAGAAGACGAGGCCGATCGCGAGCCAGACGATCAGCCGCAGCCAGTTCGCCCAGCCGAGCCCGTAGATCATCGCGCCGCACACGATGATGCCCATGATCGCCACGAACGGCAGCGCCGGCACGACGAAGCCGCGCTCGATGTCCGGCCGGCGCACACGCATGATCCAGACGCCCGCACACACGAGCATGAAGGCGAACAGCGTCCCGATGCTGGTCATCTCGCCGACGATGTCGCCGGGGATGAAGGCGCCGAACAGGCCGGTCAGCACGAAGAACAGCATGTTCGACTTGTACGGCGTGTGGTAGCGCGGATGGAGTTCCGAGAAGATCTTCGGGACGAGGCCGTCGTGGCTCATCGAGAAGAACACGCGCGACTGCCCGAGCAGCATCACCAGGATGACCGACGAGAAGCCGGCGAGGATGGCGACGGTGACGAACTTCGCCAGCCAGTCGTACCCGTGCATGTACTTGGTGATGGCGTAGGCGACCGACGCTTCCTTGCCGGCCGTCCGGAAGTCCTCCACCGTGGCGACGCCGCTCAGCACATGCGCGAAGAGCACGTAGAGCACCGTGCAGACGACCAGCGAGCCGAGGATGCCGATGGGCATGTCGCGCGCCGGGTCCTTGGCTTCCTGCGCGGCGGTCGAGACGGCATCGAACCCGATGAACGCAAAGAACACGACGCCGGCGGCGCCGAGGATGCCGAGCACGCCTCCGTAGGCGTGGGTGATCTGGAGGCCGCCCTGCACGACCGTGTAGGTGGAGGGTGGCGGGATGTACGGCGTGTGGTTCGCCGGATTGATGAAGCCCCACCCGATGACAATCACGAGGATCACGATCGTGACCTTCGTGATGACGATCAGGTTGTTGACGAAGGCCGATTCATGCGTGCCGCGCGCGAGCAGGAGCGAGAGCAGCAGCAGGATGAACAGCGCGGGGATGTTCATGATCCCGTGCACGCCGGTCGCTGCCGCCATCTCGAACGGCGAGTGGCTCCATTGGTACGGCACCTCCCACCCGACGAAGTTGAGCACCTTGTTGAAGTACTCGCTCCAGGCAATGGCGACAGTGGCGGCGCCGACCGCGTACTCGAGGATGAGGTCCCAGCCGATGATCCACGCCACCAGCTCGCCCATGGTCGCGTACGAGTAGGTGTAGGCGCTCCCGGCGATCGGGATCATCGAGGCGAACTCGGCGTAGCAGAGGCCGGCGAACGCGCAGCCCAGCCCGGCGACGAGGAACGCAATGGTGACCGAAGGGCCCGAGCGTTCGGCAATGGCCGCCGCGGTTCGGACGAACAACCCGGCCCCGATGATGCCGCCGACCCCGAGCGCGATCAACGCGGACGGGCCAAGCGTCCGCTTCAACTTGATGTCGCCGCCCTCGTGTTCCTTCAGCAGGCGTTCGAGCGACTTCGTCCGGAACAGTGAACCAGCCACCTGGTACTCCTCCTCGTCATCCTCTGGTCTGTGGGCGGGAAAAATCCGTAGCGATTATACGCGTGAGAGTCGGTCGACGAACGCACGGACGCGGCGTGCAGGATCGCCGCCCGTGAACAGATCGGTGATCACGGCCACCGACGCCGCACCAGCCTCGATCACGGACGGCGCGCGTTCCAGCGTGATGCCGCCGATGGCGACGACGGGGCGCTCCACCGGCGAGGCCACACCTGATGCCAGGCGCACCATCTCGAGGCCGACAGCGTTGTAGCCCGTGTCCTTGGTCTGCGTGCCGAAGACCGGCCCGATCGCAACGTAGTCGATCGGTTCCGCCAGCGCCGCGTGCAACTGCTCGGACGTATGCGTGGAGAGCCCGACGATCGCGTCCGCCCCGACGACGGTGCGGACGTCAGACGGGGCGAGGTCGTCCTGCCCCACGTGAACGCCTGCCGCGCCGGCGAGCCGCGCAACATCGGCCCTGTCGTTGATGATGATGGTCGCGCGGCAGGAGGCCGCACGCGCCACGAGCGCTTCCGCGAGCGTCAGGAACTCGCGCGACGGCGCGTGCTTGGCGCGGAGCTGGATGAGGGTGGCACCGCCGTCCATGCAGGCGGCGCCGAAATCGGGAACGGTCCACCCCTCGCGTGCGCACACGTCGACATCGCAGACGACGTAGAGACGCGGGAGCACCGGGGTCAGACCGCCTCGGCGAGGCGACCCGACGGGCGCTGGACGGCGTAGCGCTCCATGAACGACGTGCTGAGGCGGCCGGCGACGAAGTCTGGATCGCCGAGCACCTTGAGGTGCAGCGGGATGCTCGTCTTGATCCCCTCGATGACCGTCATCTCGAGCGTGCGCTTCATGCGCGCGATCGCCTCGGCGCGGTCGCGCCCGTGCACGATGATCTTGGCAATCATCGAGTCGTAGTACGGCGTGATGGTGCAGTCGTTGTGCGCGAAGGTCTCGACGCGAACGCCGGGGCCGCCCGGCACGCTGAACACGCGGATGAGGCCGGGCGAGGGGACGAACGTGTCCGGGTCCTCGGCGTTGATGCGGCACTCGATGGAGTGGCCGGTGAAGGTGACGTCGCTCTGGCGGAAGCCGATCTTCTGCCCCGCCGCGATCCGGATCTGCTCCTTCACGATGTCGATGCCGGTGACCATCTCGGTGACCGGGTGCTCGACCTGGAGGCGGGTGTTGGCCTCCATGAAGTAGAAGTGCCCCTGCGGGTCCATGAGGAACTCGAAGGTGCCGGCGTTCGTGTACTGCACCGCCTTGGCCGCGTCGATGACGATGCTGCCCATCTTGCGGCGCATCTTCTCGGTCAGCGCGGGCGACGGCGACTCTTCGATCAGCTTCTGGTGCCGACGCTGGATGGAGCACTCGCGCTCGCCGAGGTGCACGACGTTGCCGTGCGTGTCCCCGAGAATCTGGAACTCGATGTGGCGCGGCGATTCGACGTACTTCTCGATGTAGACGTCGCCAACGCCGAAGGCCGCTTCCGCCTCGCGCTGCGCGGTCTTGACCGCCTGCACCAGTTCGCCGGGTGCGCGGACGACGCGCATACCGCGGCCGCCGCCGCCGGCAGTGGCCTTCACGATGACCGGGTAGCCGATCTCCTTCGCGATCTTGAGCGCCTTCTCCTCGCTCTCGATCGGGCCGTCGCTGCCCGGCAGGATCGGGACGCCCGCCTTCTTCATGACGCGGCGCGCACGCGCCTTGTCGCCCATCAGGCGGATGACGTTCGGGTCCGGGCCGATGAACTTGATGTGGCAGGCCTCGCAGACCTCCGCGAGGTAGGCGCTCTCCGACAGGAACCCGTAGCCGGGATGGATGGCATCAGCACCGGTGATTTCGGCGGCGCTGATCACGGCCGGCACATTCAGGTAGCTGTCGGCGCTGCGTGCGGGGCCGATGCAGACGTCCTCGTCGGCGAACCGCACGTGCAGGGAGTTCTCGTCGGCCTCGGAGTAGACGGCGACGGTCTTGATGCCCAGTTCGCGGCAGGCGTAGATAATGCGCATCGCCACCTCGCCGCGGTTCGCAATCAGGATCTTCTTGAACATCTACTTGGTACGAATCGCGAAAAGACGCTCGCCGTACTGCACCGGCTGCCCGTTCTCTACGTACACGTTGACAATCTCGCCGTCGTACTCCGAGTCGATTTCGTTCATCAGCTTCATCGCCTCGATGATGCAGAGCACCTGCCCCTTCTTCACCGTGGTGCCAACCTCCGCAAAGGGCGGCGCGCCCGGCTCGGCGGCGCGGTAGAAGGTGCCGACGATCGGCGACTTGACGACCGCCAGTTCGATGTCGACGTCAGCAGCCGCCGCAGGGGGCACCGCCGCCGGCGCAGCGGGCGCCATGGCAGGGGCCGCGAGTGGCGCGGCCACCTGGGCGACCGGCGCGGCGTTGACGTGGCTCATCACCGGCACGAAGGCGCCCGAAGCGTCCTTCTTGATCTTCAGGCGGAGGCCGTCCTGTTCGACTTCGAACTGGGTCAGTTCGTGCTCGCGCACGAGATCGAGAATCTGTTTGAGCTGATCGAGATCCATGTATTGGGGGGAAGTCAGAACGTGGAAGTCAGATGTCAGATAGTTGTTCGGGCGCTGCCTTCAGACTGCGATCAGTTCGGTCGTCACCTGGGTCAACACGTCAACCCCGAACTCCGTGACCAGCACATCGTCTTCGATGCGGACACCACCCCAGCCGGGGAAGTACGCGCCCGGCTCGATCGTGAACACCATCCCGGGCGCAACCGCCTCACGGCTGGCGTCCACCTGCGCGGTCCGCCGTGAGATCCGCGGCTCCTCGTGCACTTCGAGTCCGAGCCCGTGCCCGGTGCCGTGCCCGAAGGCCGCGCCCATGCCGGCCGCGGCCAGCACGTCGCGAGCCGCCGCGTCGATGTCGAACCTCGATGCTCCGGGCCGCGTCGCCTCAACCGCCGCATCGTGCGCCCGACGCACCGCCTCGTACACCTCCCGGGTGCGCGCGGACACCGGACCGACCACGACCGTTCGTGTGAGGTCAACGCAGTATGAGTCGTACACCCCTCCAAAGTCCAGCACCACGAGGTCACCTTCGCCTAATGTTCGATCGGTGGCCCTCGCATGCGGCAACGCGGCGTTCGGTCCCGATGCGACGATCGTCTCGAACGCCGGCTTCTCGAATCCGGCGCGCCTGATGGTGACGTCGATCTGCAGCGCGAGCTCGCGCTCGCTCATCCCTGCACGCGGCAACCCGAGGACGGTCCGTGTCACGTCCGCGAGCATCTGCCCTGCGGTCCTGAGGGTGGCCAGCTCGTACTCATCCTTGACGGACCGCGCCACCTCGATTCCGTTCCCGAGTTCCACGAAGGTCGGCACGGGCCCGGGATTGGCGAGCGTCCGCTCGAGCCAGTGGAACCGCGCGACGGTCAGGTGCGCGGCCTCGTAGCCGACCCGCGTGTATCCGGCCGAGGCGAGCACCGAGGCGAGGGTCGCGTCGTAGGAGCCCTCCACAACGCAGAGCGAGAAGCCGGGACAGGCGCCGCTCCCCCGCTGCACGTCCTGGACGGCGGTGACGTAGCGCGAATCGGTGATGAAGGTGACGCGCTCGTGGTCGATCACGACAACCGCGCTGCTGCCGACGAAGTTCGTCAACCAGGTGATGTTCGGTAGCGAGACGATGATGGCTGCCTGCAGCCCGCGCTCGGTCAACGTCGCGCGAACGGCGGCGTGCCGGCGCTCAAGGATGCTGCCGGGTGCGTGTGGCATGAATGGCCTCCAGCCAGCGCTCGAGGGCCGCGACGGTCCGGCGGGCCCGCGCCCGTTCCGCCGCCACGGCATCGACACTCAGCTCGTCGAGGCGCGCGCGCACGTCGCGCACGCTCCGGTCGAGGTCCGGGTCGTTCGGCGCCAGCCTGCATGCGTTGGTGTAGTACGTGAGGGCGTCGGCGAGCTGTCCCTTGCGGAAGTACGCCTCCGCAAGCGCTCTGGTGGCCGCGAGGTTCTCCGGCGCGGTCGCGAGGGCAAGCCGCAGTTCGACCACGGCATCGTCCAGCCGACCGAGTGCAAGGAGTGCCCGCCCGAGCGTGACGCGCGCTGAGAGGTATTCGGGGTGGATGGCGAGGCCCGCCCGGCAGGTGTCCACCGCCTCGGCGTGGTGGCCGGTGCGCCGGTACTCCTCGGCAAGCTGCGCAAACGCAATCGACGCAGGATCCTGCTGGACCCTGCGTCGAAGGTCGGCGATGCGGGCGTCGTCCGTCATCCGTGTCCGCGCACGATTGTGCGCGAATCAGGACGTCACGACAATCGTCTTGAACGTGCTGGCGATCTTCCCGGTGTCGTCCTGCACCCCAAGCACCACGGTGTAGGTGCCGGGGGACACGAAGACATGGGACGCGTCGGAACCGTGCTCCTCGTTGAGCAGGTTGTCGCCGAAGTTCCAGTAGTAGAGCACGATGCTGCGGCCCGGCGCAGCCTGGCTGCCCGAGGCGTCGAACGAGACGAGCTGCCCGACCTTGGCGCTCGTCGTGGAGGCGGCCAGCGCCGCAGACGGGGCACCCGCCACGGCCGTTGGCACCGGCGGGGGCACCACCAGCAGTTCGACCAGATGAGGCACGGCGCCGGCGTAGTCGGTCCCGACCGGCGTGGCGACCACCGCCACGCGCCGGGATGGCGTGCCCGCGTCGAACGGCGTGAACGACGGCATCGTGTACATGACCGTCGCCTTCCCGTCTGAACCGGTGACGACCGTCTGCGCGGACAGCGTGCCGTAGGCAACGTAGGCGTTGCCGACCGCCGTGTCGAGCCGGAAGGTCTGGTTCGCCTTCGGCGCCCCCGACGCATCGCGCGCCGTGACGACGATGGTGGACTGCTGCAGGCCTCCGGAGAAGAGCGTGTCAGGCGAGGCAGCCATCGAGACGGAGAGTGCGAACTCCGAGGGACCCGACAGGCCGGGCGCCTCGGTCTGGTGCACGGTGCACCCCGTGGCGACGACGGCGGCCAGGCAGACGAGCGTGAACGATATGCCCTTCATGATCCCTTACCGATCGGCGAAGTTGCCGAAATCAACCTGGATGCTGCCGGTGACCTGGATTTCGTTGCCGACCTGGTCCTGGCCGTAGAACGTGACGTCGGCGAGCGTGGTGATGATCTGCGGGTTGGTGATGAGCTGCACCAGCGGCGCTTCCATCTTGGCGACGTTCCGCACCAGCTCGAACCCGAGGGTCGCGGTGCCCGAGGCCGGCACCGTGATGGTGGCGGCCCCGTCGAACGCGTACGGCACATCCACGCCCTGCGTGTTCCGGCCGTCGGCGCGACGGTAGACAACGTGGTAGCGGGTGATCGTCACCTGGTTGTTCGTCGTCGGCGCCGTGGGTGAGCTGGCGGTGCCGATGTCCTTCATCGCGAGGTGGAAGACGGCCTGGCCCGCATCCGCGTACGTCGTCGGGCAGGGGGTCTTCTCCGAGCAGGGGGCCGGCTTGATGTCGATCCGCTGCACGTCGGAGTTCAGGAACGAGAGCGCCTTGCCGTCGGACGCGCCGCCCGGAATGGCGCCGAGCGAGTCCATCACGAGGTAGACCGGAGAGCGGCCGTTGCGGGCGACGTCTCCGCAACCCACGGTCGCGACGGCGAGGGCCGCCAGAACAATCTGTGTGGTGAAGTGGCGCATGGGCGTCTAGCTCTTGATGATCCGAGGAGTGATGAAGATGAGCAGTTCGCGGCTCTCGTCGTCGACCCGTTCGCGCTTGAACAGCCAGTTGAGGAGCGGGATCTGACCGAGCCCGGGCGTCTTGTCGAGTTGGCTCTGCTGCGAGCTGGTGAAGATGCCGCCGATGACGCTGGTCTGCCCGTCGCTGACGAGCAGCGTGGTCAGCGCGCGCTGCGTGTTGATGGGCGGGATGGCGGCCGGGCCCGCGGCCTTCGCGAAGTCGGGCGTCGCGTTCTCGAGGGCCACCTTCATGATCACCGTGCCAGAGGCGGTGATCTGCGGGGTGACCTTGAGCGTGAGCGCCGCGTCCTTGAAGGTGACGGTGACCGTGTTGTTTGCAATCGTCTGCAGCGGAATCTGGATGCCCTGGGTGACTTCCGCTTCGACGTTGTTGAGCGTGGAGACCTTCGGCGTCGACAGGATGCGTCCGTTACCCGAGGTTTCGAGTGCGCTGAGCGCGACGTCGAGGTTGAACGCGCCGTTCACGGAGCCGAGCACGAGGCCGGCGGCGCTGGTGGCACCGGCGACCGGCAGGTTGACCATCTTGCCCGGGCCCGCCGCGCCGGTGATGGCGCCGCTGTTCGGGAACGCCATGTTCGTGGTGTTGCCGAGCGTCGGGCTCACCTGGCCGTTCATGCCCCACTGCACGCCGAGGGCGCGGGCGAAGGCCTTCGTGGTCTGGATGATGCGCGCTTCGATCTCGACCTGCGGCTGCGCGGTGTCGAGCGTGCCGATGAGCGAGGACGCGCTCTCCAGCATCTCGGGCAGGTCGCTGATGATCAGGGTGTTGGTGCGCTGGTCCACCTGCACCGATCCGCGCTTGGACAGCACGCTCTTCGTGAGCAGGACCTGCAGTTCCTCCGCCTTGGCGTAGCTGAGGGTGCGGGTCAGCACCTTGAGATCCCCCGCGAGCGCCTGCTCGTCGGCGAGCTTGCGGCGCTGGTTCTCTTCATCGGCCAGCGTCGTCAGCGGCGCGATGCGGACGACGGTGCCGTCGACGATGTATCCGAGCTTGTTCGCGCGCAGGATGATGTCGAGCGCCTGGTCCCACGGGACATCGCGCAGTGCGACGTCCACGGTGCCCTTCACCGCCGGGTCGATGACGATGTTCAGGCCGCTGATTTCGGAGAACACGCGGAGCACCGCGCGAAGGTCCGCCTGCTGGAAATCGAGGCTCACCGGGTTGCCGCTGTAGCTGCGACCGCTCTGGCGTCCGCCCGTGGCAGCAAGCGGCGGCACCGACGGAGCCTGTGCGGCAGGCGCTGATGCCTGCGCCTGTGCTGCGGCGGCGAGGAACTGCTGCGCGCCGCCCTTCAGCGACGACGCGGGCTGGGCGAGGCCGAGCGCGGCGACCGGATCGACGCCGGTCTGCACGGCCGGTGCGACCTGCCGGGAGACAGGCGGGGCGACCATCGGCACGCTGTTCTTCGCGGTGCGGTCGAAGTCGATCAGGATGCGGTTCCGCTCGGCGCGCACGTGATGCGCCACCGGTTCCGCGAGTGCCACACGGACCCGCGACACGGGCGACCCCATGGACTCGGCCTGCTCCACCGAGACGGCGGCGATCGGCGAGCCGTCGCCCGTCTTCGCCGGGAGGGCCAGGGCGGCCGTGTCCACGTTGCGGAAGTCGACGACGACCGTCAGCGGATCGGGCCTCGTCGCGACGTAAGGCACGGGCTCGGTCGCCTCGATGACCAGCGTCGCGCTGCGCGCGTCACCCCTCGAGGTGATCGTGGTGAGCTTTGCGCCCGGAATGGTGTTGGCGGTTCCGGCTGCCCGCGGCATCGTGCTCGCCGCGGTCGCCAGTATCACGGCCAGTGAGAGAGCCACGCCCCTGGTCACGGTTACTCCTTCTCGTCCTCAGGCGATCGCAGCGGCTTCCGCACCTCGCGCGACTTCTCGCGCGCGCGTGGGTCGTTGACGTCCTGAACCAGCACTAGCCCCTGCGGCGTGACGCTCTTCACCATGCCGTCGGCCAGCTTGTCTCCCTGATGAATCAGATACGTGCGGTTGTCCGGGCCCTGGACCATGGCCACGAGCCGCTCGCGGCTCTGCATAATCCCGCGCACGGACAGTTCGTCGACGCGGATGCCGCCGAGGCCCGCGGTTGCCTGGCGCGGGGCCGGCTTCGCGTCGCCCCCGCCTCCGATCAGGCTGAGGAACGGATCGCGACGTCCGTCCGCGTTGTAGTTGTAGGGGGCGGCCGGCTCCGGCGCGGGTGTCTGCGGTGCCGCGGCCGGCTGGACCGGCACGTTGGCTGCCGGACGGGCCGTCGGGGACTGGCCCGCGACGGCGGCCCCTGGCAGCAGCGCGCAGCACGCGGCTGCAAGCATGGACGCGAGGAACGTGCGCATGTCAGACCACCTTCTTGGCGGGCGTGTTCGCCGCGGGCGCGCCCTTGGCGCCCTTCTTCGGCGCGGGCTTGTCCAGCAGCACGAACGTGGTGGCCACGCAGCTCGCGGAGATCGTCGCGCGCGCATCGCCCTTGTCGCGCGACGCGTCGTGCCCCTTCACGCTCAGCGCGCTGATGTTCACGATGCGGGCGAACTTGCCGACGCGGTCGAAGAACTGCGCGAGGTTGTGGTAAGTGCCGTCGAGTTCGAGGCTGATCGGCCACTCGGAGTGCAGCTGCTTGGTGACCACCGCGGCCGGCTTGAAGCTCTTGATCACCAGGTTCGACTGCACTGCAGTCGCCTGCATCTGCCGCAGGAGTTCAGCGCCGTCCTTCTCTTCGGGCAGGACTTCGCTCAGGCTGGCCAGGCGGCCTTCGAGCTCTTCGACCTGCGCCTTGAATTCCGGCAGCTTCTTCTCGGTGGCCTGGCCCTTCGCGACGTCCGCCTTGAGTGCGTTGAGCGTCAGCTGGTGCGCGGCGAGTTCGGAGCGGGCCGGCTCCTCGTAATACGTGTAGAACAGGCCGCCGCCGACGCCGCAGAGGACGACGAAGGCACCGACCTGTCCGTACCACGGGAGCTTCGTGAGACTGATGTCCATGGGGTCCTGCGCTCTTGTTGCGGTATCGGGGACTTAGCTCTTGGGCTTTAACTGCGCCGCGCCCTTCGCGTCGGCCGTGGTCGCCACCACGACGCCAGGGCCCTTGAACACGGCGCGGATCTGGAACTTCACCACCTCGCCCTGCGGTCCGCCCGAGGTGTCGGTCGTGCTGTTCACGATCTCGATCGACTTCTGGAACGAGCCCGATCGTTCGAGGTTGGCCACGAAGTCGGAGAGGCCGGTGAGCGACAGCGAGCGGCCCTCGATGAGGACCTCGTTCGGCGTCTCGGTCTGCTTGATCTCGGTGAGCCACAGCGATGACGGCAGCGCGAGGCTGATCTCGTCGAGCATGTGGACCGGCCCGACCTGATCGCGGCGGAGCTGCTCGATGAGCGTGACGCGCTGCTGGAGCTGCGCCTTGCGCTGCTCGAACTGCTGCACCTGCGCGATGACGTTGTGGAGCCGCTGCGTTTCCTTCTGGGCCGTGGTGATCTCGTCGTTCACCCGCTGGTCGTCCACGTGCAGCCGCCAGGCGCGCCAGCCGCAGATGCCGCCGGTGAGCAGCAGGATTGCCGCGCACACCGCCGTGATCTGCTGGTTTCGATCGAACGCCGCCTTCTTGCGGACGGCAGCCTTCCGTTCAGCTGCGATGAGGTTGATCCTGATCACCGGTCGCCCGCCTTTCTGAGCGCGAGGCCGACGGCGACGCCGGCCGTGGCGGCGAGATCCGCCATGTCACCCGCGGGCGGCTTGTCGAGCGCCACCTGCCGGAAGGGGTCGAAGTGCTCGACCGGAATGCCGAACCGCTCGCCGAGCGCCTCGGCAAAGCCGTCGACGGCGGCGCCGCCGCCGCTGATGATGATCCGGTCGATGCGATCGGAGGCGGCCGTCGCCTTGAAGAAGTCGAACGTCTTCTGAATTTCGAGGAGGACGTTCTCGGTGACGGCATGCAGCACGGGCCGCACATCGTCGAAGCTGTAGCCTTCGACCGGCACGCCCTTCTTGGCGAGCTCGGCAAGGTCGAACGGCAGGTTCAGCTCGCGCTGCACCGCCTCGGTGTAGGCCGTGCCGCCCAGGGAGACGTCGCGCGTGAACAGCGACAACCCGTTCGAGACGATGTTGATGGTGATGGCGCTCGCGCCGGCGTTCAGCAGGACCACGACGCCGTCACTGGTGCCGTAGTTCGCCTCGTAGGCGTTCTGGAGGGCGAACGCGTCGACGTCCACCACGACCGCCTGCCGCCCCGCCTGCGTGATGACGTTGGCGTAGTCGGCGATCTTGTCCTTCTTCGCCGCGACCAGCAGCACTTCCATCGTGCCGTTGCGGTCGGCGCCGGTACCCGGGTCCAGCACCTGGTAGTCGAGGTTGACGTCCTGGATGTCGAACGGGATGTACTGCTCGGCTTCCCACGCAATCGAGTCGGCAAGCTCCTGCTCGGTCATCACCGGCAGGTTGATCTTCTTGACGATGACGGCGTGGCCCGACAGGGAGGCCGCGACCTCCTTCGACTTGAAGGTCGTCTGGGCGAAGAGGCGGCGGATGGCCTCTGACACCGCGCCCCCGTCGATGATGGCGCCGTCGACGATGCTGTCGGCGGGCACCGGTTCGGATGCGATCGCCGACACGCGGTAGCCCTTCCCGGCGTTCCGCAGCTCGACCGCCTTGACTGCGCTCGATCCGATGTCGAGCCCGACCACCGTCCTGGCTTTTCGAAATCCCAGCATGGATGTTCCGTTCGCTCTGAGGTCTGTGCCCCAGCTCAGGGCAAAGGGGATACCAGCGCAGTTCTGGCCGAAAAACCGCCCGTTCACGCTGAACGGCGGCAGTTTTTGCGATCGGGCCGCGGCTCCCCTGCTGCTCATCGATCACAGAATCGTCAGCGGATGACGGTTCTGCGGGAGGCCGGACCGGATCGTGTCCCGGACCGGCGCACTCAAGCAGGCTTATCGGAAGGATCGGGAACTGCCATGACCCCGCCCGCACGAGTCGGCACGCAGTTGGCAGATGTGTGTTGACAGGGCTCGGAACGCCTCGTAGAATTTGGGTTTGCCGTTGCCTGGATCCGCCCAGGCGGTGCAAGACACGTCAGTGCAGTGCTCCACGGGCGGAACTTCCCACACATCGGTCGTTTGTTCGGGTCAGAGTCGTTTCGGAGTGCGGGGTCATGCCCGCGGGTAACTCAAGGATGTCTACGTTCATCGCCAATCCGCAGCAGATCGCGGAGACCGGCCGCTGGCACGTCATCGACGCGGACGGCCAGGTCCTCGGCCGCATTGCCACCGTGGCCTCGCGCCTGCTGCAGGGCAAGCACAAGGGAACCTACACGCCATTCCTCGACACCGGCGACCACGTCGTCGTCGTGAATGCGAAGAAGGTCAAGCTGACCGGCCGCAAGGAAGATCAGAAGGTCTACCGCCAGCACTCCGGGTACGAGGGTGGGCTGCGCGAGGAGCGTGTACGCGTGGTGCGCGCCCGTCGTCCCGAGCGTCTGGTGGAAGAGGCCGTGCGCGGCATGCTTCCGAAGACGAAGCTCGGCGAGGCGATGTATCGGAAACTGAAGGTGTACGCCGGTCCGGATCATCCGCACGCGGCGCAGAAACCCACCAAGCTCGAGGTCGCGTAACCGTGGCAGCAGCAGTCCAGTATTACGGAACCGGTCGTCGCAAGACGTCCACCGCCCGCGTCTTCCTTCGTCCCGGCAACGGGACCATCAGCATCAACAGCCGCGCCTTCGACGCGTTCTTCCCCACCGAAGCGCTCCGCACCCAGATCCGCCGTCCGCTGGTCCTCACCGAAAACGCCGACAAGTTCGACATCCTCGCGACCGTCGAAGGTGGTGGTGTGTCCGGTCAGGCCGGTGCGGTCCGCCTGGGCATCACGCGTGCGCTCGTGGAGTACAACGCCGAACTCCGCAAGTCGCTCAAGGCCGAAGGGCTGCTGACGCGCGACGCGCGCGCCAAGGAACGCAAGAAGTACGGCATGGCTGGCGCGCGCAAGCGCTTCCAGTTCAGCAAGCGCTAGGGTCCGTCTCCGCCACGGTGTCGGCGCACGTCGCTGCAGCCCTGGCGAGCCGGATATTTCACGAGGCGGCAGGCCCCCGATTTCAGAGTGCGGACATGGCGTCCGCATCACGGCCTGGCGTCGTATTGGTGTTCATCTGAAATCACCGAGAGGATGGAGGAGATTTGAGCTCGATCGCGATGAAGGATCTGCTGGAGGCCGGCGTCCACTTCGGCCACCAGACGAAGCGCTGGAACCCGAAGATGAAGGAATACATCTTCGGCGAACGGAACGGCATCTACATCATCGACCTGGGCAAGACGGTCAAGCTGTTCCGCACGGCTGAGGAGTTCGTGACGAACCTCGCGGCCGAGGGCAAGACCATCCTGTTCGTCGGCACCAAGCGGCAGGCGCAGGACGTCATCGCCGAGGAAGCCCAGCGGTCCAGCATGTTCTACGTGAACGAACGCTGGCTCGGCGGGCTGCTCACCAACTTCTCCACCATCCAGCGCAGCCTTGGCCGCCTTCGCGACCTCGAAGCCATGGCGACCGACGGTCGCTACGACACGCTGTCCAAGAAGGAGATTGCGCGCAACGAGAAGGAGCGCCGCAAGCTCACGAAGAACCTCGAAGGCATCCGCGGCATGTCACGCCTGCCCGACGCGGTCTTCATCGTGGACACCAAGAAGGAGAAGATCGCGGTCGACGAAGCGCGCAAGCTGAAGATCCCCGTGATCGGCATCGTGGACACGAACTCGGACCCGGAC
>JAFDVO010000031.1:35774-36123 GCA_018268955.1 Acidobacteriota bacterium
CGATGCGCTGCGCTCCATCCGGCTGTTCGCCGCCGCCATCGCCAACGCGGTGATCGCGGGCCGCGACATGAAGCAGTCGGTTGATGCGGAAGCCGCGCGCGAAGCGGCGGAAGATGCTGCGGCCAACGGCGAAGACCCGCGCCGTGCGGCCCGCCCGATCCGTCGCCGCGAGGCCGCCCCGGCATCTGCCTAGACACGCGCCTCGAACTGTCCCCTGTCAACGCCGGCCTTTCATTCCGGGGGGGCCGGCGTTTTTTTTTCGTACGAGACTGACGAGATCAGACCCATGGCAATCAGCGCAGCAGATGTGAAGAAGCTCCGCGACCAGACCGGCGCGGGCATGATGGAC
>JAFDVO010000032.1 GCA_018268955.1 Acidobacteriota bacterium
CATCTCACCTGTTACCCATGTCGTCGGTCTACTCTGTTACCTATGTAACCGGATTGGACCCCTCCACCCTCCACCCGCCAACCTCCAACCTCCTACCTCCTACTTGGGCAGATGCACCGACATCATCACGAGCGTCCCGTCGATCTGCGTGAACCAGTGCGGCGTCTTCTCGGGCACGAGCACCCAGTCTCCCGCCGCGATCTTGCGCGCGTTGCCGCCATCGATTGCGCTGCCGCTGGCATTGTCGGGGTTCGTGCGCCGTTCGTCCTTCAGCGTGCCGCCGGTGATTACCGTGCCGGAGCCCTCGATGACGTAGAACAGCTCGGCATCCTTGTCGTGCGTGGACGCCGGTGCGTTGAGGCCGCCCACGCGGTATTCGAGGTTCGCGTTGTAGGGCGCCAGCGACACGATCGGCTGCACGAAATTCGGCTGATCCGGCTTCCGGTCGGCCTTTGCCCTGGCAATCAATGCCTTGACGTCACCAGCCGCGGCAAACAACTTCGGGGCGCCATTGCCCTGCGCGCCGGCTCCGCCAGCCAGCAATCCGCTCGCCACCACCGTCGCCACGATCACTCCAGCTCGCATGCGTTCCTCCTGATGTGGACCGAATTGTACTGGCCATGTGCCATGATCGTTTGATGCACGACAGCGAGACCGTCACAACCTTTGCCAGCCTCGGCCTCCGTTCCGCCCTGGCCGACGCCGTTACCGCCCTCGGCTACGAGGAACCCACCCCTGTCCAGCGCGAGGCGATCCCGCTCCTGCTCAGCGGACGTGACCTGCTTGCGCAGGCCGCGACCGGCACCGGCAAGACGGCGGCGTTCGCCTTGCCCATGTTGCACCGCATCGCGGAGAGCGGCCCGGTCGGCAAGCGTACCGCAGGCCTCGTGCTGGTGCCCACCCGCGAGCTGGCGATGCAGGTGGCGGAAGCGATGCACCGCTACGCGCGCGGCAGCGGCCTCACAGTCGTCCCGCTCTACGGCGGCGCCCCGATGCACCAGCAGATCCGCAGCCTCGAACGCGGCGCCCACATCGTCGTCGCCACGCCGGGTCGTGCGCTGGACCACGTGCAGCGGGGCACGCTGGTGCTGCAGTCGGTCCAGGTGCTGGTGCTCGACGAAGCCGACGAGATGCTCGACATGGGGTTCGCGGACGACCTCAACGAACTGCTGAACCGCACGCCCGACACGCGCCAGTCGGCCTTGTTCTCGGCGACCATGCCGTCGCGCATCACGGCCATCGCCGAACAGCACCTGAAGGATCCGGCCCGCATCAACATCGTCCGGGAGAAGCCGGCCGCCGGGTCGGTCCCCCGTGTCCGGCAGGTGGCCTACGTCGTCAGCCGCGCGCACAAGCCGGCCGCGCTCGCCCGCGTGCTCGACATGGAAGATCCGGTCGCGACGATCGTCTTCTGCCGGACGCGACTGGAGGTCGAGGAGCTGGTCGAGACGATCAACGCTCACGGCCAGCGCGCCGCGGCGCTGCACGGCGGCCTGGCCCAGAAGCAGCGGGACCGCGTGATGGGGCTGCTCCGCAGCCAGAAGGCCGACCTCCTCGTTGCCACCGACGTCGCCGCGCGCGGGCTCGACATCGAACACCTCACGCACGTCGTGAACTACGACGTCCCGGCGTCTCCCGAGGTGTACCTGCACCGCATCGGCCGGACCGGCCGCGCCGGGCGCGCCGGCGTCGCCATCACGCTCGCGGAACCGCGTGAGCACCGCCTGCTGCGCGTCATCGAGCAGTACACGAAGTCGAAGATCGAGGTGGCGACCATCCCCACCGTCGCCGACCTGCGTGCGCGCCAGTACGAGCTGACCAGCGCGGCACTGCGCGAGCAGCTGGTCGCCGGCAAGTTCGACCAGGTGCGCGTGATCGTCGAAAGCCTCAGCGACGAGTTCGACATCGTCGACATCGCCACGGCGGCCGTCAACCTGCTCCACGTCGCGTCAGCGGGCGGTGGAGACGACCGGGAGATTCCAGCCATCGACATGAGCAAGCGGCCCGATCGCACGCGGGACGCGCGAGAGCGAGGCAGCCGGCCGCCAGCCGGTGCGGGCGCCCCGAGGCTCCGTTCGACGCGCGATCAGTCAGGCGAGGACAGGGGCCCGCGCGGGCGACAGCATCGGGACACCGGCGATCGCCTGGTTCGCCTGTTCATCGGCGCCGGACGTCAGGCCGGTATCCGGCCGGGTGATCTCGTCGGTGCAATCACCGGGGAAGCGGGCATCGAGTCGCGCTCGCTCGGCGCGATCGAGATCGCCGATCGCTTTTCGCTGGTGGAGGTCCCGGACTCGATGGCCGACGCCATCATCGACGCCATGCGCGGCGCCAGCCTGCGCGGCAAGAAGGTGCAGGTGCGGAGGGAAAGGTTCTGACGGAAGTGAGAACTCAGAACTCAGAATTCAGAAGTGAATTCACGCGGGCTGCGGCCCGTTGTCCGCAGTTCTGACTTCTGAACTCTGAGTTCTCAGTTCCGGCAGGTCACTGCCGGAGCTTCGCGAACGCCGCGGCCATCGAGGTGCTCGGGCTGCTCGGCTTCGCGGGCTGCTGCGGGGGACGGCTCTGGGGACGCTGCGGCCCGCGCGAACCGCGATCGCGTGCGTCACCTGGCTGCGCCTTCTGGCCCGCGGTCACTGGCTCCTGCAGCTTCATCGTCAGGCCAATCCGGTTCCGCTTCAGGTCGACCTCGACCACCTTCACCTTCACGATCTGCCCCGCCTTCACCACCTCGCGCGGATCCTTCACGAAGCGGTCCGCAAGCTGTGAGACGTGCACGAGGCCGTCCTGATGGACGCCGATGTCCACGAACGCCCCGAAGTTCGCGACGTTCGTCACCACGCCCTCCAGCATCATGCCCGGCTGCAGATCGCGGATCTGCTCCACCCCGTCCTTGAACGCCGCGGTCTTGAACTCCGGGCGCGGGTCGCGACCCGGCTTCTCCAGCTCCAGCAGGATGTCCTTCACGGTCGGCACGCCGAACTGCGTGTCGGCGAAGTCCTCTGGCTTCAGCGTCCGGAGCACCGCGCTCTTCCCGATGAGCCCGTGCAGTTCGACGCCGGTCTTCGATGCAATCCGCTCGACCACCGGGTAGGCCTCCGGATGGACCGCCGACGCATCGAGCGGGTTCGCGCCGTTCATGATCCGGAGGAAACCCGCCGCCTGCTGGAACGTGCGGTCGCCGACGCGCGGCACGTTCATCAGCTCCGTGCGCTCGCGGAACGGCCCGTGCTGATCCCGGTACGACACGATGTTCTTGGCGATCGACTCGGTGAGGCCGGAGATGCGCGAGAGCAGCGGCACCGACGCCGTGTTGACGTCCGCGCCGACCGCGTTCACGCAGTCCTCGACCACCGCGTCGAGCTTGCGCGCGAGTTGCAGCTGGCTGACGTCGTGCTGATACTGCCCCACACCAATCGCCTTCGGCTCGATCCGCACCAGCTCCGCAAGCGGATCCTGCAGGCGACGCGCGATGGAGACCGCGCCGCGGAGCGACACGTCGAGGTCGGGGAACTCCTTGGCGGCCAGTTCGGACGCGGAGTACACGGATGCGCCCGCCTCCGAGACCACGACCTTCGTGAGCCCGAGGTCGGGATGACGCGTGATCACGTCACCAGCGAGCCGATCGGTTTCACGCGAGGCGGTGCCGTTGCCGATTGAGATGAGCTGCACCTTGTGCTTCGCGCAGAGCGCGCCAAGTGTCCGAAGCGCCCCCTCCCAATCGTTCCTCGGCTCGTGTGGATACACGGTGGCGGTGTCGAGCAGCCGACCGGTCCCGTCGACCACCGCGACCTTCACGCCCGTGCGAATGCCGGGGTCCAGCCCCATCGTCACGCGCTGCCCGGCCGGTGCGGCGAGCAGGAGATCGTGCAGGTTGGTCCCGAAGACACGAATCGCTTCGGTCTCGGCCTGCTCGCGCAGCTTGTTCTCGATCTCGAGTTCGAGATGCACCGCCATCTTGAACTTCCAGGTCCAGCGCACCGTCTCGCGCAGCCAGGCGTCTGCCGGGCGTCCCTCGTCCCTGATGCCGAACCTGGCTGCGACGCGCCGCTCGGGCTCAGTCGGGCCGACGTGGCCTTCAGGCTCGGGCAGGACGACCGAGAGGCGGAGCACTTCTTCCTTGCGGCCACGGAACAGCGCGAGCGCTCGATGCGACGGCACATTGCGAACGGGCTCGCTCGCGTTGAAGTAGTCCGCGAACTTGATGCCGCTCTCTTCCTTCCCAGGCGCCACCGTCGAGACCCACTCGCCGCGCTCCCACAGCAACTGACGGAGACCGCCCACCAGCTCGGCGTCCTCGGCGAACGTCTCGACGAGAATCCAGCGTGCGCCCTCGAGTGCAGCGGCGACGTCCGCCACTCTCTTCTCCGCATTCACGAACGCCGCGGCTTCCGCCTCCGGAGACCTGGTCGGGTCGCTCAGCAGCAGCGTCGCAAGCGGATCGAGCCCCGCTTCGCGTGCAATCTGGGCTTTCGTCCGCCGCTTCGGTTTGTACGGGAGGTATAGGTCTTCGAGGCGCGCCTTCGTCTCGGCGTCGGCGATCTGCGCCGTGAGCTCAGGCGTCAGCTTCCCCTGCTCCTCGATGCTCTTCAGGATGGCGGCGCGTCGGTCTTCCAGTTCGCGCAGGTACGTCAGCCGTTCCTCGAGCGTGCGCAGCTGCGTGTCGTCGAGCCCCCCGGTCGCTTCCTTTCGGTAGCGGGCGATGAAGGGCACGGTGGCCTTGTCGTCGAGCAGCGCCACGGCGGCGGTCACCTGCGGCAGGCGTACGTTCAGTTCCTCGGCAATGCGTTCTGCGATCGATTTCATGAGCGGGAAGACGACGTCAGGAATGCTGGATGGACGAACATCGCACGGGAGACGATGCTCCGTGCACTGGGCGGGATGATTGTAGCAGGGATGCGGCCGGGTCAGGCCGCGTCGCTGTGCGCTTCGAGCCGCTTGCGCATCCCGTACGTCAGGTAGTGCGTCTCGAGGTAGTCCACGCCGTCCACGGTGATCGAGAGCTTGGAGTTGTCCTCGCGCACCACGTAGCCCCGCTTGGTCAGGTACCAGACGGTGAACTCGAGGTGCTCGCGCGGCTGGCCCGTGAGCGGTTCGAGATCCAGCACGAAGATGCCGCTCTTGTTCGGCTCCGTCCGGCGCCGCTCGTACAGCACCTCGAGCACGGTGAGCCTGACGAGCTGTTCGACCTCGATCGGGTTGTCGGCGCGGGGGCCTGCGCTGACCGGGCGCCACCGTACCTGGCGCTGCTCGTTGTAGAGCATGTCGTACTGCGCACGGCGGACCGGGTCTGAGAGCACCTCGTAGGCCTCGACGAGCGCACGGAAGCGCGTGGGGTCGCCGGTCTGCTGGTTGTCCGGGTGATAGCGCTGCGCCAGCATGCGGTACACGCGTTGGATCGTCTCGGGTTCGGCGCTGGCGCTGATCTGCAGGAGCTCGTAGTGGTCGGGGATGTCCGTGGAAGCGGCTGCGTGCTGCACGACCGGGATATCGGCATGCGGCGCAGCCGGCTCTACTCAACGGTCCGGCGCCGCGTGCGGAGGCACGCAGTCGCGTGCCTCCGCCTGTCGTCAGCCACGGAGCTGCTGATTGAAGAAGTCGAGCGTCCGCTGCCAGGCGAGCTTCGCCGCCGCCTCGTCGTACCGCGGCGTCGTGTCGTTGTGGAACCCGTGGTTGGCCCCGTCGTAGATGAACAGCTGGTACTTCTTGTTGTTGGCCTTGAGCGCCGCTTCGTACGCCGGGATGCGCTGCCCGATGCCGGTGTCCTTCGTCGGATCCGCGTAGTGCAACATCAGCGGCGCCGCGATCCTCGGCACGTCGGCGTCGCCCGCAGGCGCGCCATAGAACGGAGCCCCGGCGCTCAGCGCAGGTCCGAGCCGCACGGCGAGCTGGTTGACGATGCCGCCACCGAAGCAGAAGCCGATGGCGCCGAGTTTCCCGGTGGACTGCGGATGGTTCTTGAGCCACTGCGCTGCAGCGACGAAGTCCTCGAACATCTTCGGCCCGTTCACCTGCCTGAACTTCACCGCGCCCTGCTCGTCGTCTCCCGGGTAGCCACCGACGGAGGTCAGGCCGTCGGGTGCGAACGCGATGAAGTTGTTCGTGGCGAAGCGGCGAGCGACGTCCTCGATGTACGGATTCAGCCCGCGGTTCTCGTGGATCACCAGGACCGCTGGATGCTTTCCCGCCGCCGTGGGCTGCGCGAGGTAGCCCTTGATCGAGCCGTTGCCCTGCGGCGACTCCACGGTCGCGTATTCGGCCTTGATGCGCGGGTCGTCCTTCTTCACCTGCTGCGCCCAAGCGTAGTTCGGCTTCAGGCTCTCGAACAACGTCGCAACGGTGACTCCGCCGACGGCGAACTTCGACGCACGCTCGAAGAACGCGCGCCGCGTGATCTCGCCGTGCTGATACTCATGGAACAGATCGAGCAGTTCCTGCGGAAAGTCCGACGCCTTCTTGCGCTCCATCACCCCTCCTCTGTATCCATCAGCAGCGAGCCTCACAGTCCCACCTGCCCCACCTGCCCGATCCGCCTGTCCCCGTGCGTTCTGCGTTCCTGCATTCGTGCATTGCCCGCTTCAGCCTGCCCTACCCGCCCCACCTGCCCGACCCGCCTGTCCCCGTGCGTTCTGCGTTCCTGCATTCGTGCATTGCCCGCTTCAACCTGCCCTACCCGCCCCGCCTGCCCTATCGTGCGGCCATGCGGACAAACTTTTGCGCGCGACGACCGGTGCCCACCTCTGCCGTGTAGACGTTCCCCTTCGAGTCGGTCGCGACGTTGTGCAGGAAGACGAACTGGCCCGCGTAGTGGCCGATGCGGCCGAACGCGCCGAGTTCCTGCATCCCGCGCCGGTCGAAGATGTGGATCTTCCCGTTGCCGGCGTCGGCCACGTACATCAGCTCCTGACGCGCGTCTGGCGAGAACGCGATGGAGAACGCCGTGCCGAGCAGCTTCGTCTTGCGCTCGATGAAGATTTCGCGCTGGAACTTGCCATCGATCGTGAACACCTGCACGCGGTTGTTCGTCCGCTCTGCCACGTACACCAGCCCGTCGTCCGAGACGCGGACGCCGTGGACCAGGTTGAACTGCTGCGCGCCGGGGCCGTCGTAGTTCGGGCCGTTCGGCGCCTTGTCGTCCGGCACGTTCCCGTACGCACCCCACATGCGCTTGAACTTCCCCGTGTCCGCGTCGAGGACGACGACGCGGCGATTGACGTAGCCGTCGGCGATGAACGCCTCGTTCGTCTTCGGGTAGACGTAGATGTCCGCGGCGTTGTTGAAGTTCTCCGTGTCGAGGCTCCCCTTGCTCTGGCCACGCTTGCCGACCTGCATCAGGAACTTCCCGTCGCGCGTGAACTTCAGGATCATGTTCTCGGTGCGCTCACGGAGGCGCGGGCCGCCGGCCGACGAGAGCCACACGTTGTTCTTGTAGTCGACGAAGATGCCGTGTTCGTCCTTCGGCCACTCGTAGCCTGCGCCTTCACCGCCCCAGCCCTGGATGTAGTTGCCCTCGGCATCGAACTCCATCACGGGCGGCGCCTCGCGGCAGCACTCGGCTTCCGGGTTCTGCGCCTTCTCGTCGGAGTTCAGCGACCACGGCCGCTGGATGAGCCACACGTGATCGCGCGAGTCGACCGTGATGCCGGACACCTGGCCAAGGATCATGCCCTTCGGCATCTTCGGCCAGAACGGATCCACCTCGTAGCGCGGCGCGGTCGGCGGCTGCTGCGCCGCGACGTGCGAGACCACACGCTCGGCAGCGCCGAGCGCAACGACCGCCGTCACGAACGACAGCACAACAACCTTGGGGGCGACCGACAGCTGCTTCATGGGGCGCTACTTTAGCAGGGACGGGGCCGCTCGGAACCCGGGACTCGGGACTCGGGATTCGGAACTGGGGATTGAGGCAGGGAACTCGGGACTGGGAATTCTGAACTCGGAATTCGGAGTTCGAATCGGCAGCGTGCATGGGAGTCCGCCCGCCGCTCCGTGTCCTCTGTGCCCCAGGGGTGGCGCGCTGTGCGTTTCACCGCTGTTGCCTTACTGCGTTTTGCGTTTCTGCGTTTCGGGGTCCTGCGTCTCTGCGTTCCTGCATTCGTGCGTTCCTGCGTTCCTGCATTTGTGCATTCCTGCATTTCTGCATTTCACGATCTGTACTGGTAACGTGTCCCCTATGAGCCAGTTCCCCGTCATCCCCTTCTGGATCGACAACCGTCGTGCGGAGGCGCACAGCACGCGCGTCGGGCGTGTCTTCAACCCGTCGACCGGTGAGCAGATTCGGAGCGTCGCCCTGGCGGATGCGACCGACATCGACCGCGCGGTCGAGAGTGCGCGTCGCGCGCTGCCGGGCTGGCGCGCCACGCCGCCGCTGCGCCGCGCACGGATCCTCACCCGCTTCCGGGAGCTGCTCGAGGCGAACCAGAAGGTGATCGCGACGCTGATCAGCGAGGAGCACGGCAAGGTGTTCCTCGATGCGATGGGTTCGGTCCAGCGCGGCACCGAGGTGGTGGAGTTCGCGAGCGGCGCGCCTCACCTCCTGAAGGGGTCGTTCTCCGAGTCGGTCGGCCGCGACGTCGACGCATACTCGATCCTGCAGCCGGTCGGCGTGTGCGCCGGCATCACGCCGTTCAACTTCCCCGCGATGGTGCCGCTGTGGATGATGCCGGTCGCCCTCGCCTGCGGCAACACATTCATCCTCAAGCCCTCCGAAAAGGACCCGTCGCCCTCGATCGTGATGGCGGAACTCCTCAAGGACGCCGGCCTTCCCGACGGCGTGTTCAACGTCGTCCATGGCGACAAGGAGGCGGTGGACGCGATCCTTGCACACCCGGGCATCGACGCGATCTCGTTCGTCGGCTCGACCCCGATCGCAAAGCACATCTACACCACTGCGGCCTCACAGGGAAAGCGGGTCCAGGCCCTTGGGGGCGCAAAGAACCACGCCGTCGTCATGCCGGATGCGGACCTCACGTTCACGGCGGACGCGATCATGGGCGCGGCGTACGGCTCGGCCGGAGAGCGCTGCATGGCCATCTCGGCGGTCGTGGCGGTGGGTGACGCGGGCGATGCACTAATCGAGGCGCTGACCTCCCGCATCCGCGCCTTGCGCGTCGCGCCGAGCCTCGAGCAGGGGGCCGACATGGGGCCGGTCGTCACCGCCGAACACCGGGCGCGCATCATCAGCTACATCGACGCCGGGGTCGCGGCGGGTGCCGCACTGGTCGTCGATGGTCGAAGCCTCGTGATCCCGGGTCACGAGAAGGGGTTCTTCCTCGGGCCCACGCTGTTCGACCGCGTGACGCCAGGCATGTCCATCTACACGGACGAGATCTTCGGTCCGGTGCTCGTGGTGCTTCGAGCCGCCACCCTCGTGGAGGCCATCGCCATCGTCAACAGCAACCCGTACGGCAATGGGACGGCGATCTTCACGAGGTCCGGCGCGGCGGCCCGGATCTTCGAGCACGAGGTGGAGGTCGGCATGGTCGGCATCAACGTGCCGATCCCGGTGCCGATGGCGTTCTACTCTTTCGGCGGCTGGAAAGCCTCGCTGTTCGGGGACCTGCACGTTCATGGCATGGAAGGGGTGAAGTTCTACACACGCACCAAGGCCGTCACGCGCCGCTGGACCGAGGACCCGATCGCCGGCGGCTTCCACATGCCCGTGCTTGGGCGGTAGGTGGTTGAGCACAGCACGGAGGACGCACGGCTTGCCCGCCAAAGCGCCGTGCTCAGTGGGTGGCGCGAAGACGGGAGGTTGGAGATTGGAGATTGGAGGTTGGGGCTGCGGTGCGTCAGGCTGAAGCCTGACGCCTACGACTCACCGACAGCCCTGCCTGCCCCACCAGCCCCACCAGCCCTCGCTGCCCTCCCGGCCCTCCCTGCCCCACCAGCCCTGCCTGCCCCACCAGCCCCACCAGCCCCACCAGCCCCACCGGCCCTACCAGCCCTACCAGCCCTCCCGGCCCTGCCGGCCTCGTTTGACACCGATACTGCCGAGCCGATAATGGGACGTCGCGGCCGCGCTCCCTGAGCGATGTTCGTGCAGGACCTGGTGGCCGCAGGCGAGGAACTCCCATGAGCGACACGACACTGCCCGCGGCTGCGGCCGACGATGCCGCGGGAACGACCCCGGCGAGCCTCGACAAGGTCCGCGACATCCTCTTCGGCAACCACATGCGCGACGTCGAGCGCCGCTTTGCGCGCCTCGAGGAGCGGCTGGTCAAGGAGACGGCAGCGCTGAAGGACGACATGCGCAAGCGGCTCGAAGCGCTGGAAGCCTACATCCGCAACGAATCCGAGTCGCTCGAGGCGCAGATCCGGAGCGAGCGCAACGATCGCTCGGATGCACACGCGGGGCTCTCGAACGAACTGAAGGAGACGGCCCGCACGCTCGAGCGGAAGGCGACCGCCATCGACGAGCAGCACGCCCGCGGGCATCGGGAACTCCGCCAGCAACTACTCGAGCAGCACCAGCGGATGACGGACGACCTGCAGCAGAAGGTCGAGGAGATCCTCGGGACCCTCTCGCGCACCGCGCACGAACTCCGCACGGACAAGGCCGACCGCGCCACCATTGCCGCGCTGCTCACTGAGGTGGCGATGCGGTTGAACGACGAGTTCCGCCTGCCCGGGGCCGACCAGGTCGAGCATGGCTGAAGTCGCCGTCGGGCGGGACGACGTGCCCGCTCACGGCGAAGCGGAGCGGCATGCCGGTGCGCCGCCGCCCGACCCGACCCCTGACGCGTCGGCGGAGGGGCAGTTCGCTGAGCTCCGCTCGCTGCTCGTCGGTCCGGAGCGCCGGGACCTCGATGCGCTGCGGGACCACGTCCACGACGGTGCGGTGCT
Source organism: Acidobacteriota bacterium (assembly GCA_018268955.1). GTDB lineage: Bacteria > Acidobacteriota > Vicinamibacteria > Vicinamibacterales > CAVVIG01 > CAVVIG01. Next base: position 10,846 of record JAFDVO010000032.1, read on the forward strand.
GACGCGGGAAGTGAGCCACGTCCTGCCGGAGGCGTTCGCTCGCCGCGGCCAGGATCCCCTGCTGGCCCGTTCGCTCGCCCCCATGGTCGAGGACGCCATCACCTCCTCGGTCCGCCGCGACCCGAAGCCGCTCGCCGACGCGCTCTTTCCGGTGATGGGCCCGGCGATCCGCAAGGCCATCGAGCACATGCTCGCCTCGATGATGGAGTCCTTCAACAGGACCGTCGAGCAGAGCCTGTCGTGGCGCGCGCTGCGGTGGCGTTGGACCGCCTGGCGCACCGGCCGATCGTTCGCCGAGGTCGTCCTGCTCAATACGCTGAAGTACCGCGTCGAGCAGGTGTTCCTCATCCACGGCGAGAGCGGCCTCCTGCTCCAGCACGTCACGGCACCGGGCGCGACCGGCCAGGACGCCGATCAGGTGTCCGCCATGCTCACGGCCATCGCCGACTTCGTGAAGGACTCGTTCCAGGTCGGCAGCGGCGAGCATCTCGACGCGTTTCGCGTCGGCGACCTCTCCGTCACCGTCGAACAGGGTCCCTATGCGGTGCTGGCCGGCGTGGTCCGCGGCGCTGCTCCTCCAGACCTGCGCCAATCGTTCCGTGAGGCCGTCGAGTCCATCCACCTCCTGCTCGGCACCGAGCTGAAGGACTACGCCGGTGACAACACGCCGTTCTCAGCGGCCCGCCCGCGGCTCGACGCGCTCCTCGTCACGCAGCTCCGAGACGACGCACAGCGGGTGCCCTACTGGCGCTGGGCCATCGTCAGTGCACTGGTGCTCGCGGGGCTTGGCGCGTGGGCGTTCCTCGGCTGGCGCGATCGGCAGCGGTGGGCGACGTACCTCGATCGACTCGCACGTGAGCCCGGGCTGGTCGTCCTCTCAACCGCCAGCACGAACGGGCGGTACGTGGTGCACGGGCTGCGCGATCCGCTGGCGATCGAACCTGCCACGCTGATCGACGGCAGCGGCCTCGCGCGCGATCGCGTCGAGGGGGTCTGGGAACCCTTTGAGGCACAACAGCCCGAGTTCGTGACGCGTCGAGCGATGGCGCTGCTGCATCCACCGCCGGGCGTGAGCCTCGCGTACCGGGACGGCGTCCTGTCGGCCACCGGGCCCGCGTCCGATCGCTGGCTCGTCGACGCCGAGCGGCTTGCGCCGGCGCTCACGGGCGTCCTTCGCTTCGATTACGCCGGTCCAACGGCCGCCGCGCAGATCAGCCGAAAGCTCGAGGCGCTCTCGATCCTGTTTCCCAAGGGACATGCGGAGATCCTCCCGGAACAGACCGGCACGCTGACGACCGCCGCGTCGCTGCTGACGCAACTCGCCGACGCGCTCCGCATCAGGGGCGCCCGTGCGCAGGTCGAAGTGCGCGGCCACACCGACAGCGACGGCTCGGACGAAGCGAATGGTCCGCTGGGCACTGCACGGGCGGACGCGGTGAAGCGGATCCTCAGCGTTCCACCGCTCGACGGGATCACGCTCGTGACGCACGGTGTGGGCCCGGCAGAGCCTGCGACATCCGGAACGACCGAGCACGACAAGGTGCTGAACAGGCGTGCGTCGCTGCACGTCTCGATCATCGAACCGGAAAGCCTCCACTGAATGCAGAAGAAGATCTGCCTCCTCGGGGGCTTCGGCGTCGGGAAGACGAGCCTCGTCTCGCGCTACGTCCACAGCATCTTCTCCGACAAGTACATGACGTCGGTCGGCGTGAAGATCGAGAAGAAGAGCGTGCACGTGAAGGGCACCGACGTGGATCTCGTCATCTGGGACATCTACGGCCAGGACGATTTCCAGAAGGTGCGGATGTCCTACCTGCGCGGCGCATCGGGCTACTTCCTCGTGGTCGACGGCACGCGCGCGGCCACCCTCGACACCGCGCTGGCGCTGCACGACTCCGCCCAGCAGGTGGTGCCGGGCGCGGCGTTCACGCTGCTCGTCAACAAGGCGGACCTCGTGAGCCAGTGGGAGGTACGGGAGGACGTGCTCGAACGTCTGCGCACGAAAGGCTGGCGTGTGCTGAAGACAAGCGCGAAGACCGGTGACGAGGTGGACCAGGCGTTCCTTGGTCTCGCCCGCGCGATGCTGGAGACCTGACACGTGGCCAACCCTGAAACGAGCCTCGCCGTCGTGACCCGCGCGCTCGGCCTTGCCGTGTTCGTCCGCCAGCCAGATGGCGGATTCGAGCCGGTCGGCCCCGCACCCGAGTGGTTCGTGCGCGTCACGTCGGACGACACGTTCCCTTTTCTCGGTCACATCCTCGAGGAGGCCACTGCCTTCTGGCAGCGGCGACAATCCGGTCGCGCCGACTGGGGCCCGGTGGCCGAAGTCGATGACCAGGGGCGCGAGTATCACTACCTCGTCTCCGCGCTGCTGGTCGATGGTGCCGAGTACCTGGTCTTTCAGCTCGACGCCGGGGCGGAACGGATGCGCGAGGTGCTCCAAAAGGTGCGGAGCGAGGCGTTGTCTGCGGAGCAGGACCACGCGTCACACAGGGCCGTCGCAGCCGACCTCCAACGGACCGTCAGCCAGCTGCAGGAGACCATCACGCGCCTGGTGCAGACATCGCCCACGCCGCTGCAAGCGGAGTTGATGCGGGCACTCGGTGATCAGACGGTGGCGCTGAAGGGCGGCATCGGACGATTGGTGCAGTCCACATCGCTGCGGCGCGCGTAAGCGCGGCTGGCGCGGGAAGCTCCGGGCTGCGGGCTTCAGGCTCTGGGGCGAGTCGGCTCGCGCGCGAGACCGTCACGCTGAAGCGTGACGGCTACGACATCGGCGTGACGCCTCGGCTCTACCCTCCCTACCAGCCGTACCCGCCCTGCCAGCCCGACCTGCCCCACCCGCCCGGCCCGGCCCGCCCTTCCAGCCCGACCTGCCCCGCCCTGCCAGCCCGACCTGCCCCACCCGCCCCACCTGCCCTGCCAGCCCGACCTGCCCCACCCGCCCCACCTGCCCTGCGTAGCCCTCCCGGCCTTCCCGGCCCTGAGCGAGCACAGCGAGTTGAGGGGCCTTCTAGCGCGTAAACGACTCGTGGCGCGAGGCGGTCGAGAGGCGGATGAGAAACCGCTCCGGATCCGCCATGAAGTGCGCGCGGAGTTCGTGAAGGCTGGCCGCGCCGCCGTAGCTGATCGACGAGCACAGGTGCTTGAGCATGTCGTGAATGACGGTGCGCACCGAACCGCGCGCCGGTACGCTGACCTCGAGCCCCTCTGCCCCGAGCGCCTCGACCTCGTGGGCCTCGGCCTCCTCGAGATCCAGCCGGTCCTTCACCGCGGCGAGCGACGCCATCCCCCTGAACACCTTGAACGGCACCTGCACGACCTTCTGCGAGTCGGGCATGAGCACCGGCTTCATCACGATATCCCCAGGCGTTTCTCGCGTGCCCGCGAACGCACTGCCCAGCATCACCGTGTCGCCGCCGAACAGGAGGGCCTCGGCAATGCCGCCATGGCGCCGGATGCCGCCGTCGGCAATGAGGGGCACTTGGTCACCCACCGCGAGCTTCGTCTCCACAAGTGCCTCCACCTGGGGCACGCCAAAGTTCGTGGTCAGCCGGGTCGTGCATCCCCCACCGGGACCGATGCCGATCTTGATGGCGTTGACGCCCCGCTCGAGGAGGAACCGAGCGCCATCGCCGGTCGCCACGTTGCCCGCGATGAGGTCCACATCCCCGAACCGCGCCCGGATGGCCTCGACGGCCCTCGCCATCACCATCGAGTGGCCATGCGCGATGTCGATCACGAGCACGTCCGCACCAGCCTTCAGCACCTCGGCCGCGCGCTCGAGATAGTCGCCGGTCGCACCGACCGCCGCGCCGACCCGCAAGCGCCCACGCTCGTCGCGGGTGGCGAACGGGTGCCGGCGGTGCTTGAGGAGGTCCTTGGCCGTGACCAGCCCGATGACCGTGCCGTCCTCGTGCACGAGCGGCAGCTTCTTGACCTTGTGCGCCGCCATGAGCGCCTCGGCGTTGGCCAGTGAGGTCAGCCCGGTGTGGACGATCAGGCGCTCGCGGGGCGTCATCCGCTCTCGCACGCTGACGCCGTGCGGCACGAAGCGGACGTCGCGCTCCGTGAGCAGCCCCTTCAGCCGACCGGGGGGATCCACAACAGCCAGCGTCCCGACACCGGTCTGCCGCATGAGGCGCTGCGCGTCCGCGATCGTCGCGTCCTCGCCGATCGCGTGAGGGTCCATGATCACGCCGTGCTGTGTCCGCTTCACGGCCAGCACCTCGGCGACCTGGGGTGCGACGTCCCCCGCGCGGAACCCGCGGTCCACGATGCCGATGCCGCCTTCCTCCGCGAGCACGACCGCCATGGCTGCGCGCGTGATCGTGTCCATGTTCGCCGACACGATCGGCCGCTGCAGCGTGATCCGCTGCGTGAACCTGGCGCTCAGGTCGATCGCGCCAGGATCCCGGCTCGGCACAATCCCGAGCTGCGGCCTGAACAGGAAGTCGTCGAAGGTGGCGCCCTTCACGAGGTCGATCAAGGACATGGGGTCTCTCACAGGGGAAGGATACTTGAGGGAGGCTGGAGGTTGGAGGTTGGAGGTTGGATAGGCGTGCCCGCCGAAGCACAGCGCTGTGGGCGCGGTCGCTCCATGTTCTGAGTGTTCTCCGTGGTGGAGGTTTGAAACAGGCTCTCACTTCTGAGTTCTGACTTCTAAGTTCTGAGTTCCCGCTGAGCCGTGTGACACTTCCCCCATGCTGAAGCGCGCGTATCTGCTGTTCCTCGCCCTCCTCGTGCCGGCGCTGACGGCCACGGCAGCCTCGCCGGTGCCTGGCGTCCGACCGCTACCGGTCACAGCCGAGTCGTATCCGTTCGGAGCGGCCGATCACACGCGCGTGCCCACCGACCTGAAGGCGCTGGGCTACGTCGAAGAGGAGTTCCTGGTGGCCGGCACCGCCAACGTGTACGACTGGCCCGCACCGGGGCCGGCGGTCGTGCGGACCGCTGGTGTGCCGTACGTGACACGAGTACTCATCCGTCGACCCGCGGATCGCACCCGCTTCAGCGGCACCGCCATCGTCGAGATGCTCAACCCGTCGAACCTGTTCGACCTGAACCTCGGCTGGGCGATCTCGGGGAAGCAGATGGCGCGCAACGGAGACGCGTGGGTCGGCATCACGGCGAAGCCGGTCGCGATTCAGACGCTGAAAACCTTCAACCCTGCGCGGTATGCGGCGCTGGCGATGGCGAATCCGCTGCCCCTGTCCGATCCCGCCAACTGCACCACGGTCGCCGCCGACAGCGCGCGAGAGACTGAGAACGGGCTGATCTGGGACATCCACACGCAGGTCGGCGCCTGGCTGCGGAGCCGGACCGCGTCGAACCCGCTGCTCTACCGCGCGAATGCCGATGCGCCGCATCCGGTGCAGCGGCTCTACGCGTGGGGCTACTCGCAGACCGGCAGCGTCCTCTACACCTACGTGAACGCCATCCACCCGCTGGTGGTGAAGGAGGACGGACGCTCGATGTTCGACGCGTACCTGATCGCCGTCGCGAGCGGCCCGACGGCCATCAACCAGTGCGCGCCGGCCATCCCGGCAGGCGATCCTCGCCGCTTCGTCCGCGACGCCGGCGTTCCCGTCGTCCGGGTCATGAGTCAGTCCGACTACCTGTCGGGCATTGCGGCACGTCGGCCGGACAGCGACACGCCACCGGACCTCTATCGCAACTACGAGATCGCGGGAGCGGGGCACGCGACGCCTGACGAGCTGAACTTCGCGGCCGCGTCGGCGGACATCGAGAAGGGCGGACGCGCCGTGCCGCCGATGGCCTGCAACGAGGGCCCGCGCAGCCGGTTCCCGAACTGGCCCGCATTCAACGCAATCCTTCGGAACCTGGATACGTGGGTGCGCACGGGGACGCCTGCGCCGCACGCCGAGCCGATCCTCGTGCAGGACGGTAAGCCGGTGCTCGATCGGTTCGGCAACGTGATTGGCGGCATCCGCTCACCTTTCCTCGAAGCGCCGACGAGCACCTGGTCCGGGAACTCGACAGGTCCCTCGTTCTGCCGGATTGCCGGGCACGAGGTGCCGCTCGATCGCGCGCTGCTGAAGACGCTCTACCCCACCACCGACGACTACCTTCGCAGCGTCGTCGCTTCCGTCTCACGACTGGTGCTCGAAGGCTTCATCGTGCGTGAGGATGGTGACGCCCTGATCGCCTCCGCGACGAAGGAAGCCCCGGAGCTCCTGAAGTAGCAGCGTGCGGGACCGACGGGACCCGTGGCGTCTGCAGCGGGTGCGCCTCGTATACTGGGGTAGTCGGGATCTTGCCACGGCATGAACGCACATCCTTGCACGTCCACTGATCCGCTCGGCGAGCTGCTCGCGCAGTTCCCCGAGTACGCGAAGACGTCGGTCCTCGACGAGCTCAGACGGACCGACTACGCGCGGCTCGACGCGCACGGGCACGCGTACCTCGACTACACCGGCGGCGGCGTGTATGCCGACTCGCAGATCCGCGACCACGCGGCGCTGATCACGGCGGAAGCGCTCGGCAATCCTCATTCGGTCAGCCTGGCGTCCACGGCATCGACGCGGTTGGTGGAGCGCGCACGCCGTGCTGTGCTGGACTACTTCCGGGCCGCAGGCAACTACACAGCGATCTTCACGCTGAACGCGAGTGGGGCGCTGAAGCTGGTTGGCGAGAGCTTTCCCTTCGTGGAAGGCAGCCGGTTCCTGCTGACGTTCGACAACCACAACTCGGTGAACGGCATCCGCGAGTTCGCCCGCGGCAAGGGCGCGACGTTCGACTACGTGCCGATCACCCTGCCGGATCTGCGGCTGGACATGGCGGCGCTCGAGGCGCACATGGCACGCATCGATCGCTCCGTGCCCAACCTCTTCGCGTTCCCGGCGCAGTCGAACTTCTCAGGCGTCAAGCACCCGCTCGACCTCGTCGAACGCGCCCACGCGGAGGGCTGGTCGGTGCTGCTCGATGCCGCGGCGTTCGTGCCCACCAACCCGCTCGACCTCAGCGCGGTCCGCCCGGATTTCGTGACCATCTCGTTCTACAAGATGTTCGGCTACCCGACGGGCGTGGGCGCCCTGCTCGTCAGGAACGATGCGCTGCCGCTGCTCCATCGGCCGTGGTTCGCGGGCGGCACCGTGAACTTCGCCACCGTCCAGGGGAAAGCGCATATCCTCTCGCCGGGCGAAGCGGGATTCGAGGATGGCACGCTGAACTACCTCGGCATACCGGCCGTCGAAATCGGACTGCGGCATCTCGAACGGATCGGCATCGACACGATCCAGACGCGCGTGCAGTCGCTCGCGGGTTGGCTGCTCTCGAAGCTGCTCGCGCTGCGGCACGCCAACGGGCGCCCGATGGTCCGCATCTACGGCCCCGCGACGATGAAGGCGCGCGGGGCGACGATCACGATGAACTTCTACGATCCCGACGGGCACCTGATCGACTACCGGCGGGTCGAGGAGCTCGCAGGCGAGCGCGGCATCTCGCTGCGTACCGGCTGCTTCTGCAATCCGGGCGCGGGTGAAGCGGCAGAACAGCTCACCGAAGCCGACATGCGCGCAGCAATGGAGGCCGGCGACGACATGAACCTCCAGCGCTTCGTGCAGTTGATGCAGTCGCGCGGCGGCAAGGCGGCAGGCGCGATCCGCGTCTCCTTCGGCCTCGCCAGCAACGTCGACGATGCGGCAAGGTTCCTGGCGTTTGCAGAGGAACTGCGGGATCAGACCCGTCTCACGCTGGGCGACGTGAGCTTCGACATCGAGAGCTGCAGGGTGATCAGGGATGGCGCATAGAGAGCCTGGCGGCACAGGCTCCTGGCTCTGGGCTCCGGGCTTCAGGCGGCATCGGCTCCAGGCGACAGTCCCACCTGCCTGACCGGCCCTACCTGCCCTTGACTGATGCCCGAGGCTCTGGGCTTCGGGCGATGGGCGATGGGCGGTCGGCTCTCAGTCCAGCCTGCCTCGCCCGCCATGCCTGCCCTGACTGAGCGCGCGCTGTTCAGTAGCGTCGCTTCTGCTGGCGGACGATGTCGAACTTGGCGGTGTCGGCGATCGCCATCACGGCCATCACGCCCGCCTGCACGGGGTCGGACACCACGAGGTCAGCGACGTCGGGCACGCTGCCGGCCATATTGAGCGAGATCACATAGAGCCCCTTGCGGCGGACGTCCTCGACGGCGCGCGAGATCTCGCCGCCCATGATGGACCCGGCCAGCACCAGCAGGCGCACGCGCGGGAGTCGAACGACGGCGCGCACGGCGCTGGCCAGCGCCTCCTCGCCCACGAGCGGAATCGTGTCGACCGAGATCCGCTCGCCGCGGATGTTGTGCCGGTCGGCCTCGGAGATGGCGCCGAGTGCGACCTGGCCGACCTGCGCGCCACCGCCCATGATCACGATGCGCTTGCCGTAGATCTTCGAGAACGACTGCTCGACCTCGAGCCCGGACACACCGGGCACCTGCCGCAGTCCGTCGATCACCGGGTCGACCGGTCCTTCGATCGAGAACTCGAGGTACAGCTCGGCGTCACGGTCGGGATGCGGAATCAGGTCGATGTACGTGATGTTGCCGGCGTGATCGGCCAGCACCTTCGCCACGCCGAAGAGGATCCCCGGCTGGTTCGACACGGTCATGAGGACGGCAAACGCGGCCATGGACGGAATGTACCACGGTGGGCGGGTCGGGCTGGTAGGGCTGTCGCCGAGAGCCGACCGCGCCAGGAGCCCAGAGCCCGAAGCCTGGAGCCTTACGAGGGCGGGTAAGGCAGGTGGGGCGAGCAGGGCTGGCCGAGAGCCGACCGCGCCCGAAGCCCGAAGCCTGGAGCCTGGAGCCTTACGAGGCCGGGTAAGGCAGGTGGGGCGGGTAGGGCTGGCCGAGAGCCGACCGCGCCCGAAGCCCGAAGCCTGGAGCCTGGAGCCTTACGAGGGCGGGTAAGGCAGGTGGGGCGGGCGGGGCTGGCCGAGAGCCGACCGCGCCCGAAGCCCGAAGCCTGGAGCCTGGAGCCTTCTTATCGCAGCAGTTCCAGCTCCGCCGGCGGCTTGCGCTGGAGTCCGCGCTTCATGGCGCGGAGGCGCTGGGCGCGGTCGATGAGCCGTGCGAGCAGGTCGGTGATCGTCCAGTAGTGCGGCGCGGCAGACCAGAGGTAGAACGCGAGCGAACCGGGCAGCGTGTTGATCTCGTTGAAGAACAGCTCGCCCGTGTCCGCGTCGATGAGGAAGTCGATGCGCGAAATCCCCTCGCAGCCCAGCACCGAGAATACCGTGGTGGCGTACCGTTGGGCGTTCGCGCGCACCTCCGCGGGCAGGTCCTGCGGGTCCAGCACGCGCAGCGCGCCGGCCATCCCCTGGGAGCCGATGCTCTTCCGCCCTTGCCTGCGGTACTTCTCCGCGAACGTGAGCGGCGAGGCCTGGTTTGTCACCGGCATCTCGGTCACCGACGCGACCGGCTGCTCGAGCCCGGCGACGGCGACGTTGATCTCGAGCCGGTTCTTGATGAACGGCTCGATGAGCGCCTCGACGTCGTACTCGAAGACCTTCAGCACGCCGGCGATGAGGTCCTCGGCATTCGCGGCAACAGACACGCCCGCGCTCGATCCGAGGTTGCACGGCTTCACGATCACCGGCCAGCCGAAGGTGTCAGCGACCTGCGCCGGGAATGTGGTGAGCCACTCGTGGCCGCGGTCCAGCACCGCGCGCTCGAGCGACAGCCAGCGGACGACCGGCACACCCGCGTGCTGCGCCATGATCTTCGTGGCGCGCTTGTTCATGCCGATCGCTGACGCCATCACGCCGCATCCGACGTACGCGCAGCCGCCGAGTTCCAGCGCCCCCTGCACGCAGCCGTCCTCGCCGTAGGTGCCGTGCAGCACCGGCACGAAGCAGTCGACCGGAATGGAGCCGTGTTCACCGAGCGTCACGCCGCCGACGACGTGAGCGGTGCCCGGCGCCAGCGGCATCTGGTTCACCGGCACCAGCCGTGACGACCCGAAGCCAGACGACAGCGTGACCTCGATGAGCCGGTCCCGGTTCGGCCCGCCCCTCTTGAAGGTGTCGTTGTGCCAGAGATCGTCACCCACCCACCAGCGGGTCTGCTGGTCGATGTAGATCGGCATCGGTGCGAAGCGTTCGGGATCGATGGCGTGCAGGATCTGCAGGCCGCTGACGACCGACACGTCGTGTTCGAGCGAGCGGCCGCCGAACATCACGGCGATCGTGGGGCGCACGCGGGGAGCCTCGCTGCTCATGACGCCTTCCCTGCCGACGCCGGCCAGAACACGCCGTCGGTCCGCTCGTAGAGATCCGGCAGGTCGTTCTCGAGGATCACGAGGTCGCCGTCCTGCAGGTGCTCGTGGAGCCAGCGGAACGCCTCGGTCCGGTTCGGCACGGCGACGAGCCGATCCTCACGCCCGGCTTCCCTGTGCCCCTCGACGAAGGCAACGCGATTGATCTCCGAGACGACAACGGTCGTGTCACAGATGGCGGCGGCCTCGCGCGACAGCGAGCGGTTCACCGGGTGCTGCTCGGCGCCCAGTTCGATGCAGCCGGGGGTGACCAGGAAGCGGCGCTTCACCGGCAGGTCGGCGGCCACTTCCAGCGCCGCACGGAAGCCGTGCTGGTTCGAGTTGTAGGCGTCGCGAATCCAGGTGATGCCGGCATCCTCGACCACCTCGAGCCGGTTCGACACCGGCTTCAAGGTGCGGAACGAGGCGACCGCGATCTCCGGGTCTGCCCCGACGGCGACCGCCATCGTGAATGCGCCCGCGAGGTTCAGGATGATCGGTCGGCCCAGCAGCGGCGTGAAGCAGGTGAACGCGCGGTCGCGCGTACGCAGGACGAAGTGGGTCCCCTGCTTCGTGAACCGCATCTGCTCGATGCGGGTGTCGAGTTCGCCCTCGTGCTTCTCGCCGTAGATGAACACGCGGCAATGGCTCGTTGCCCGCGCCATCCGGAGGGCGTTCGGGCTGTCGGCATTGCACACGAGGATGCCGCCAGGCGGCACGGCCTTCGCCAGTTCGCTCTTCGCGTGGTAAATCGCTTCGGTCGATCCGAAGCGCTCCAGGTGCATGTCGCCCACGGCCGTGACGAGGCCCGCGTGCGGCGGCGTCAGCGCGCACAACCGCGCGATGGAGCCGACCGCGTAGGCGCCCATCTCCACAACCATGTAGCGGTGGCCAGGCACGAGGTCCTCGCGGATGTGCCGCGTCACGCCCATCACCGTGTTGATGCTGCCGCTCGCGGCCAGGGTCGGCGCCTGGAACTGCAGGATGTGCGCGAGCATCGCCTTCGCGCTGCTCTTGCCGTAGCTGCCGGTGATGCCGACGACGAACGGGGCGACGCGGGCGAGTTGCCGCTTCGCCTCGGCGTAGTAGTACCGCTGCGTCGAACGCTCGTACGGCATCAGCAGCGCGTTGGCCACGATGAGGCACAGCGGCAGCAACGCGAGGCAGAAGGACGCCGCCACCAGCGGGGCGCGAACCTCCTGCTCCATGAAGACGCGGACCAGCAGCACGAACGCGAATGCCGCCAGGACCATCGCCACGGCAAGCACGCGCCGCGCGCGCCACGTCAGCTTGAGCGGGATCTTGCCCGAGGTGCGCGGGTCTGGCTGGACGAGCCCCAGCACGATCATCCCGACCGTGAAGAGCACGACCGCCAGGAGCGTGTCGACGAGGAAGAGAAAGCCCGATGCGACCGCGACCCAGTAGGCCGGATCGGTCAGCGACCGGATGTTTGCCCATTTGAGGAACCGGACGTGCTCGTACCCTTCCTGCTGGAAGTAGCGCAGGTACGCGAGCAGGCGACGCCACGCGGCGTACAGGAATGCGCCCGTGAGGATCGGCACCCACGGCCAGAACTCAGTCATGGGCCTCCGTCGCCATCCACTCGCGCATCTTCTGGCCGATCAGGTGTGCGCCGGTGCCTGTGTAGAGGTGATGGTCCTTGTGCGGCAGCAGGACGAGCCGCGCCTTGCTCCCCAGCAACGCGGCGTACCGGTGCGCGAGCCACGGCGGCGTCTCCGTGTCGTCGATTCCCCAGACGAGGAGCACGCGGCAGGTGATGTTCGACGCGCTCTCCGTCAGGTCCTCGGTCACCGTGCGGACGAGCACGGGACGCAGCACGCCGGCGGCCTGGTAATCCTTCGACCCGAACCGTTCGGTGTGCCAGCGCACGCCGCGCTCACCGATCAGCGGCTGTGCGGCAATCAGCGCGCGGCGCAGCGTGCGGATCCCCCACGCACGGAGCTTCCGGCGCGTGAAGGTCGGCTGCGGCAGTCCCGGCACGCCGAGCAGCACGATCTCCTTCACCAGTGCCAGACGTCGCGATCCGAGCCGGACGCTGACGCGACCGCCGAAGGAGTGGCCGACGAGCACGACCGGCGCGTTGATGCGCTCGAGGATGTACTGCTGGACGAGGTCGGCGTACTCGTTCGTGCCCCAGGATTCCGGTGGCGGTGGCGCCTCACCGAAGCCGGGCAGGTCCAACAGGTGAACGCAGTGCGTGTGCTGGAACAGCGTGCCGATGCCGCGCAGGCTCTCGCGGCTTCCACCCCAGCCGTGCAGGAACAGGATGTGTCCGGCCGTCAGGTCCCCGCTCACTTCGTCGACGAGCGTGGCTCCGTTGTATTCGAAACGTGCGATCTGGGATGCTCCGCTGGACACCGTGAAGAGGGCCAGTGTAGCACCGTTCCGAAGTGGGAATTCGGAAGTCGGAACTCAGAAGTTCGGACTTCTGAATACCGGGTCCTGCCTTAAGTTACGTCAACCCCCGAGGAAGGACTCGTCCCGTGGATCTCGCCGGCACCAGATGGCCGGCCCGGAAAGGCGTCACGGGGCCGCAGTCATCAAACGCGGCGACGACCGTCACCGCGCCGTCTAAGGCCGCGCCTCAATCGTGCGCAGCACGCGACGCAATGACGTCCGCATGCCATTGGGGATCGGCGGTGCGCCCGGATCTTCCGAGGACCTCATGCAGTCTGCCGTGGGCGCCATCGTTTCGACATTCCGACCGGTATCCACGAAAACGGTTCAAGGCCTCTGCATCAGATCAGGCGCTGGGCACAGCTGGCCACTTGAGAGTCGTACCAGGTATTTGCCTGATGATTCCGGTCAACCCCGCGCCCTTCAGCGGTACACTCCGGCTTGTATGCCAACCCTAGAGCCTGTTATGTACTTCCGC
>JAFDVO010000033.1 GCA_018268955.1 Acidobacteriota bacterium
GCCCGCCCTGCCTGCCCCGCCCTGCGTTTGCGTCTTGCGTTTTGGGTGTTGCTGCATTCCTGCATTCGGCATTCCGGCATTGGCGCGGTCCGAACGGATTGCTACCTCCGTCCCTCCCTGGCCTGCCGTGCCAGTTCCTCCTCGACGAGCCGCTTGAAGTATTCGAAGGTCGGCAGGAACGCCGGCGCTTCCGGGGCGAGCCGGCCGTTCACGAGGATGCTTCCCGGCGCCGGGATGTCGTAGCGTCGTGCTTCGTCCAGTGCACTCGTCACGCGGTCTCGCATCTCGTGCCCCTCGACGCACCGAGCGAACCCCGGACGGTCGAGCCCAGCCTCTGACGCCACCTTCTGGAAGCGCGCGTCGTCGAGTGCGCCCGCCGCACCGAGCAACGTGTCGTGGAACGGCCAGAACTTCCCCTGCGCATTCGCGCAGGCGGCCGCTTCCGCAGCAGCAAGCGATGCGGGGTCGTTCACAGGGAATGGCTTGAAGACGATCCGGATGCGTGTGCCGAACATGTCCCGGACTCGGCCAAGCGTCGCCGCCTGCCGCGCATAGGCCGGACTCTGGAAGTCCCCGAACAGCACGAGTTCGACCGGTGCGCTGGCCGGCCCGAGCGTCGGGTCGTCCGCACGGTGTTCCACCTCGACGCGTGGCGAGAGCAGCAGGATGTCGGCGTTCGTCGACACCTTCGTGAGCTCCTCGAGGTATGTCATGCGCGCGAGATCCGGTTCGACCTTCCGTGCAAGCCACTCGCGCAGCGCCGGCCGCAGCTGCTCCAGGCTCGCGCCCCTCGTCCGATCCCCCATGCTCTGGTAGAGCGTCGTCAGCGCATTGTCGGGCAGCGGAACCGACCGCTTCGGGAGCTCCTCCGCGAGCAGCGCGTCGACCGTGACCCTCCGCGAGGCGGCCTCGCGCGCGAGGAGCTCGCTGTTGACCATGTCGGTGAGCAGTCGACGCCTCGCGTCGTAGAGCTCACGGCTGGCCGCGAGGTATCCGCTCGGGTCGGTCCGCTGCCACTCGCGATCGAGCTCGGCAAGCGTGATCGTCCTGTCCCCGACGCGAGCGGCGACGTCACCCGGTGCGGGCATCGGCGAGACCAGCGGCGCGGCCGACGCAGGCGGCGCATCGGCGGCTCTTGACGACGCGGCTGCGGAACCCGTGCTCGGGGAAGGCGTGGCAGCGGCCGAGACGGAGCCGACCTGCAGGTCGACCGAAGCCGTGTCGCCCGGGCGCTCCCCTCGCGTGACGGTCAGCAGGTATCTGCCGGCCGGCATCATCCCGAGCGGCGCCGCGGCGATGACCCGCTGATCGAGCGCGAGCTGCACATTCAACGGCACGAGGTCGAGCGTCACGAACGGACGCGTCCCGAAGCCGGAACCGGCGATGGTGATCGTGCCAGCGGCCAGATCGGGTGTGGCGTCGACGATCCGCAGTGGCGCAGCCTGGCCGAACGCCACTCCGGGCAGCGACACCAGCACCAACGCCGCCACCGCAACGGCCCACGCCGCCCGCACGGCGCGCGTCCCCCTCACGAGAGGCTCAATCCCGCCGCGACGACCATGACTGCATTCCTGCATTCCTGCATTCCTGCATTGCTCCATTCCTGCATGTCCGCCTTCGTGCTTTCGCGCCCCTCAGCCCTGCCCGCCCGTCACGCGACGGTTCGTGCGCTCCTGCGTTGTTGCGTTGCTGCGTTGTTGCGTTGTTGCATTTCCGGATCGCCCGCCTGCCCCTACGGCATCTCCTCATCCGTCCACGGTGTGCGGCACGGATCGGCGCGGTCGTAGAGTTTCTGTCGTGCGATGAGGCGTGCCTTCATCGCCGCCTGCCCCGCGCGCTCAGCCGCCGCCGTGAGGTCCCGCTGCAGCGCCTGCGCCTCGCGGTACTGCCCGAGCTCTGCGAGTGTCATCGCGTAGGTCTCGCCCAGTTCCAGCGTGCGCCCACGCTTCAGCATCTGCTGGACGAGGTCCATCGCCTTCGCGCCGTCGCGGACGGTGCCGTCCGGAGATGTCGCGAGCAACCGCGCCAGCGCATGCATCGTGACGAGGTCGCCCGGGGAAGACTGCAGCGCCTCGTCGAGGACACGTCGCGCCTCGCGGTCGCGGTGCGCCTTGCTCAGGACCATGACCTTGCCCATGCGGGCTTCCGTATTGTCAGGGGCGGAGGCGAGCGCGGTGTCGTACTCGGCCAGCGCGGCCTCCAGCTTGCCCGCACGCCGCAGGCTCGACGCGAGTCGCAGTCGCGCTTCCGTGTACGTGGGCCTCGCCTTCAGCGCCGCCTGGAACCGCTGGATCGCCTCGGCATGCTGTCCCTTGGATTGCGCCAGCACACCAAGACTGAACTGCGACGGGAAGTACTCCGGCGAGAGTCGGACCGCTGTCTCGAACTCGGCAACCGCGCCTTTCTCGTCCTGCATCATGCTGAGCGCCGTTGCGAGCCGATGATGCAGCGCAGGGCTGTCCGGCGCGAGCGCCAGCCCCTTGCGGAACTGCTCGGCTGCACCCTCCCAGTCTTCTTCGTCCAGCCGCCGGATGCCGAGGCTCTCGTAGGTCTGCGGACTCTGCAGCAGCGAGTCGAGTTCCACCATCAGCGTGTCGCGCGGTGCGATGCGCGCATCGCGCCTGAGCCGGAGGTGCTCGGCCGATTTCGTCGTATCGCCCAGAGCCCCGTATGCCTGCGACAACGGATAGTGGGCCGCCGTCGCCTTCGGGTTGAGCCGCAGCACCTCCTCGAGATACTCGACCGCCTTTGCGTGTTCACCCTTGGCGAGTGCGGTCCGCCCGGCGCCGTACTTCGCAGAGACGGAGTTCGGATCGAGCCGCAGCGCGTGGGCAAACGCATCCTCCGCAACGTCGACCTTGCCCGAGGCAAGGCTGACGTCGCCAAGCCACACGAGCGAGTCCATGTCGTCCGGCTTCAGCTGCAGCACTCTCTGGAACGCGTCAGCCGCCTTTGGCAGATCACCGCCGGACCGCGCAAGGTGCGCCAGGTAGTAGGGCCAGCGGTAATCGGACGGATTGAGCGCCTGCGCGGCGTTCATCTCGGTGGTCGCCGCGTCGGGGAGCTGCGCGGCCATCAGCAGCTTGCCGAGTTCGCCATGCGCGTTGGCGCGGTCGATGGCTGTCGCGTCCGGCTTCGCCGCCGTCTTCACGAGCCAGTCATGAGCCTCCGTGATCTGGTGCTGCACGGACGGTACGAGCTTCGAGATGTCCGGCAGCGGCGCGGCGGTGTCGGTGTCGGTCTGTTGCGCGGCCGATGGCTGCGCCTGCGGTGCACCGGGCTGCGAGCACGCCGCCATGCACAGCCCGAGCGCCAGCGCCGATGCGGTGACGAGCGACCCTCGTCTCACTTCCCCTCACCCTGCCGCAGCGTGGTCCAGCGGTCCGCGGTCACGCCGTTCCACCTCTCGGCCGTGCCGTCCGGCCACTTCACGTCGACAGTTACCGGCCCGCTCGACGCACCAAGGCCCACCAGCACACGCGGATCGTTCGCCGATGCGTAGCTGCCGTCCGCACGGGCACGCCGCCAACGCGTCTTCCCATCAGCGCCTGTCACGCCAACACGGGCGCCGAGCATGTCACGCCCTCCCGCGCCGCCGACCACACGGAGCCCGACCCAGTGCTGCCGGTTGCCGACGTTGTTGATCAGCAGCCGGGTGCGGCCCGCATCGTTGCCGACGAGCACGTCGATATCCCCATCGTTGTCGATGTCCCCGAAGGCGGCGCCACGGCCGGACTCGGACATCGCGAACAGGCTGCCCGCCTTCGCGGTGACATCTTCGAACCGCCCGTTCCCGAGGTTGCGGAACAGCAACCGGTGCTGGTCGTACGGGAAGGGGACGTTCTGGTGCCCTTCGAGCATGATGATCGTGCCGTTCGCCGAGAAGGTGTCGAGCCATCCGTCGTTGTCGTAGTCGAACCACGCCGTGCCCCACCCCGTAAACGGCGTGCTCGCCGGCCCGAGCCCGGACACGGCCCCCTGATCGCGGAAGCGACCACCACCGTCGTTCACGTAGAGGTTGAAGCCCTGGCTCGTGAGCTCGGTCATGATGAGGTCTTCGTCGCCATCGTTGTCGAAGTCCCCGGCGTCGACCCCCATGCTGGCCTCCGCCTTGCCTTCAGCCGTGACCGCGGCACCGCCCGCCAACGCCGACTCCTTGAAGGTGCCGTTGCGCTGGTTCATCCACAGCATGTTGTCTTCGCCATCGTCCGCGACGTAGATGTCGATCCAGCCGTCGCCGTCGAAGTCGGCCGTGGCGACACCGAGAGCGGGCCGGGGCCTGAGGCCGGGAAGCGCCTTCGCGGTCACGTCGGTGAAGTGCCCCTTCCCGTCGTTGTGATAGAGGCGATCGGGGAAGCCGCCGTAGATCTGTGGTGGGCAGTAGTCACGCGCGCCCGCCGGATTCGGGCAGACGGTCTCCTTGTCGAGCCCGCGATATCGGACATTGTTGCCGACGTACAGGTCGAGCGCACCGTCGCGGTCGTAGTCGAGGAATGCCGCCGACACGCCGAAGCCCGGTTCGTTGGCCGTTCCGCTCTGCTTCGTGATGTCAGTGAAGGTGCCGTTGCCGCTATTGCGATACAGCTGCGAGCCGCCGAAACTCGTGAGGTAGAGATCGACGAAGCCGTCGTTGTCGACATCTCCCGTGGCGACGCCGAAACCGAACGCCGTCGCCTCTATCCCGCTCTGCGCGGTGACGTCGGTGAAGTGCAGCGTACGTGTGCCGTCGGCGCGCACCTCGAGATCGTTGCGATACAACCGACCGCGCAGCGATGGGTCCGGCCGCGTACCCGGTTCGAGCGGGTGCCCCTGCACGAGGTAGACGTCCAGATCGCCGTCGTTGTCGAAGTCGAACAGCGCAACGCCGGGCGGCAGGATTTCGGGGTAGTAGAACTTCCCTGTCGCGCCGTTGACGTGGGTGAAGTCGATGCCGCTCTCCTGCGCACGGTCCGTGAACCATTCCATGGGCGGGGCCGGTGGCGCACCTGCTGGTGCCGGCGCGGACGTCTGCTGTGAACCACCGCCGCACCCGAGAGCCACTGCGAGGGCGACAACGCTCGCATGAAGCCGCACCTTATTCCCCACGGCCGCTCCGCTGTTCAAATGCGCGCTTCGCGTCGGCGATACGAGCGTTGTTCTCGTCATACGAGAGCGGCGCCGCAGGGTCGACTCGGGGCACATAGCCGGCCTCACGGTACACCGGATACGCCCCGGTCCGGAGGTGCGCCAGCATGTGGTGCCCCACGCGGGTGGCGCGCTCGTGCCGCAGGGCAGAAATGTCCACAGGCGCGACCACGATGCGCTCGCCTGGGCCGGGTGAAGCCTCTGCGACGAGCCTCCCGTCGAAATCAACGACCTGTGAGCCCCCGGGCCACGAGTACGGCGGATAGTGCTTCAGGCTCGCGCCCTGGTTTGCCGCGACAACCCAGGCCATGTTCTCGATGGCGCGCGTCCGGTTCACCAGCGTCCACCAGTTCATCGGCTCGGTTGCGCCCCACGGGTCCATGTAGGCCGACACGCGGATGAGCACCTCGGCGCCATTCGCCGCAAGCTGCCGGATCGCCTCCGGGAACAGCCAGTCGTAGCAGATGGCACACCCAAGGCGGCCGATCTTCGTGTCCGCCACCGGGAACAGCGGCTCGTCGTACTCCGGGATGTCATGCGGACTGCTGTGGACCTCGAAGGGGATCCACGGATTCACCTTGCGGTACTTGTACAGGATCCCTTCCGGCCCGATCAGGCAGGTCGTGTTGAAGACGACGCCGGGGTACTTCGGATCCTCCTCGAGCATCGATCCGCTCTGGATGTAGATGTCGTGCTCGCGCGCCTTCGCGTGGAGCCGGTCGGTGTGCTCGTTGGGAATGGTGACAGTCAGGTGCGTGAGCAGATCCGAAACCGCGGCATACACAGGCGCAGCGTGGGCAAACTCCGGAAACACCACGAGGCGCACGGGCAGGAACGGCGCCGCGCCGGCCACAGCGGCGTCGATCATGTCGACGATCCGGTCGGTGTTCGCCCGCATCGCCGTGCGGCTCGCGGGGTTGGGCAGATCGGTCTGGCAGGCGGCGACGGAATATCTGAGGTGAAGCATGAAATCGATGAAGGCTAATCGCTACTTCCTAATCGCTAATTGCTGACTGCTGAACGCCCATCAGAGTGGCGGGATCGCGCGCGGGACCCGACGCGTGTTGAACTGTTCGCGATACGCGCGATGTTCCGCCGTGTCCGGGTACTGCTCGGTTGACGGATACGGGTAGCGCGACATGCCGTGGAACGGCAGCGGCTCGACCGTGTCAGGGCTTGCGGAGTTCACGTCCATCTCCTTGCTGTAGCCGTCGCCCCGCAGGAGGTACGTGCGTGTCCATCCCTGTGGCAGCGGCTTCGCATCTGCCTCGAACTCCAGCGCGACCTCATCGCCGGTCTTCGCAATGACGAACTGGTCGTCCGCCTTCGACAACAACGGCAGCACATCACCCGGACGCGTGAAGCTGCCGACAAACGCCTTCCACGGCGAGACCTGGCTCACGCGGGTGTAGTCGTAACCGGGCGGATCTTCTCCATCGGGACGGACCTCGGCCGAGAAGCCGCGTTCGCGGAGCGTTGCCACGCGCGGGTCGGCGAGGCTGGTGACCAGTCCGTCGGCTGCCGCGGTCTCGCCCACCTGAATCTGGTCCCAGTAGACCCGCATGTTCGTCGAGAGCCGCAGTTCGTGCTCGCCGCCCTTCAACACACTGCCGAGATCCAGAGCAATCGTCTGCGGACGCCCCACAGGAATTCCGATGCCCACGTCCAGGCGCCGCCAGCGGCCGCTCGCCTCCCGCGCCTCGAGATACGGCTCGACCAGGGCGAGCCCCGCCTGTGCGCCGGCAACGTTGTCGCTCGAGAACGCGTAGTCGGTCCACGCCGTCAGCAGCAGCGTCTGCGGCGCACGGACCTGCCCGAGCTCGATCGTCAGCGAGTGCGGCTCCGCGTACCCGCGAATGCGGTCACGCGTGAAGTCGTCGGGGTAACGTCGGTCAAGCGCCGCGATGCGGTCGGTGACGTCGTGCCCGTGATCGTCGGTCACGCGCACTGGCGCGTGGGGCTGCCGCACCGCGTGGAGGCGATGGGGTTTCGGCTCGACGGTCATCCCCTCGTTCGGGAACACCTGCACGTCGGCAGGATGCGCCACCGTCATCAGCTGCAACTGGTCCAGGTACAGCACCTCCTCGAGCTCGTTGGTGACGCGCAGCTGCAGGCGACCGTCCCGTGGCACGAGCTGGTCGCCCCGGATGCGAACGTATTCAACCGGATCCGGGTGGTTCCAGGCGCCGGGCCCCTCGTAGTAGCCCATCTCGCCACCACCGAGAAAGTCGGTGACGAATTCGAACCGCTCACCATTCCAGACGAACAGGAACGGGCACGACGAAGGCTTGCGATCGAGTTCTTCGACGACGAATGGGCTCGAAAGGAACGCGTCCTTTCCGCCTTCGGCCGCAGGCGCGATCTCCGCCTGCAGGATGCCTGACGGCCAGAGCACGCGCGCGACATCGGCGCCCGGTCGCGGTCCAAGCCCGAACATCACCTCGGAAGGCGCCACGGCTGGAGAGGTGGACGACGTCTCGGCCCTGGCACTCAGGCTTCCGGCACGCACCTGCACCTTGGCACCCACGCCAAGCCGGTTGGTGACGCGGCCGCGCAATTGAACGCGGAGCGCGTGGTTCCGCGAATCGCCGCTGTTCCGCCACAACCACGTTGCGTCCCCCGTGGAGGCCACGATGTCGAGGTCGCCGTCGCGATCGATGTCGGCCACCGTCATGGACCTGACAGGTCCCGCCGCTGCGCCCTTCGCCTCCACAGCCTCGGTCGTGACGTCCACGAAGCTCGGGCCGGCATTCCGCAGCACAACGAGCCCCGACGTCGTCGTCGCCACCAGATCGAGGAGGCCGTCGTTGTCGTAGTCCAGCAACTGCGCCGCGGTCGCGCCCCGCGTCTGTGCCGGGGCAGACGATACCTTGAAGTGTCCGTGACCGTCGCTGAGGGCGAACACGCTCTCGCCCGTCCGCGCGAAGAAGAAGTCCGGGTAGTCGTCCTTGTTCACGTCGCCGACGGCAACAGCCGTCGTGCGCTCGTCTCCGTTCGCGGGTCCGGTCAATCCCACTTCTGGCGATACGTCGCGGAACGTGCCGTCGCGCTGGTTCGACAGCAGTGCGGGCGCGCCCTCGGCTGGGACGACGAGCAGGTCAATGTCGCGGTGATTGTCGAAGTCGGTCGGAACCACAGCGATGACGTGACCGCGCCGTTCCAGCTTCGCCGCCCGGGTGATGTCCGTGAAGGTCCCGTTGCCGTTGTTCCGCAGCAACTGGAGTGGAGCGGGGGCGAATCCGGACGGGAACTCCCAGGGGCCGCTGCGCTGCTTCCGCGTGGCTGCGATGTCGGCCAGGCCCGCGATCAGCAGGTCCACGTCGCCGTCGTGGTCGACGTCGACGAACGCAGCGGCGCCGGCCAGCGAGGGGAATGACGGAAGCTTGGCGGACCGCGTGACGTCAGCAAAGTGCCCCTTGCCGTCGTTGCGGTACAGGCTGCTGCCGGCTACCCGCAGGACGAACAGGTCGGCCGCGCCGTCATTGTCGTAGTCCGCCGCGAGCACGCCGATGCCGGGTGACTTCGAGGAGGTGGAGAACCCGCTCTGGCTCGTGATGTCGACCGGCGTGCCCTCCGGCGTCGGTCGAAGGATGCGCTGCGAGGAGGCGGAGACGACAACCAGTTCGAGCGTGCCGTCGCCGTCGATATCGACGAGTGTCTGTCCCCCTCCGAGTCCCGCCGTCAGGGCGCGGACGCCCGCGTCGGCGAGATCCGCCGCGCCAACGGAACGGCCGATCGCTGCAGGTACGGCGGTCGCAACGCGCTCGGCGCCAATGTCCGCTCGCGAGAACTTCGCAGGTGGTGTCGAGGGGTCCACGAGGTCCGGCTCCGCGCCGGTGGACGCGATCGCCTCGGCATAGCGACCCTGCTCGAGATAGCCGGTGCCGAAGGTGACCGCGTAGTTCGCGCGCCTCAGGTCCTGCGCCCGTTGCAGCAGCACCTGGCCTTCGTCCGTCTTTCCGCTCCTTGTCAGCGCCAGGCCGAGCACGTACGAAGCGGTGACGTGGTACGGCTCCCGCTCGACGATCGGCTGCAGCGCGGTCGCCGCACGGTCGTACTCGCGATCCTCGAGGTCGATTTGCGCCAGGTTGACGGTCACGCCAACGTCGGCCGGGTCGATCGTGCGGACCTTGTCGAAGTACCCGCGCGCGTCGCCGTTGCGGTTCTGCGCGCGCGCGATCAACCCCAGCACATACGGCGGTTGCGGTGCATTCGGCATGCGCGACGCCGCGGCTGACGCCTCTTTCGCGGCTTCGTCGAGCTTCTGGTCGTACAGCAGGGCGAGGCTCAAGTTCAGGTGTGCGATGCCGAGGCTGGAATCGATGCCGATCGCCTTGGTGAACGCCTCGGCCGCCTCCGGATACTTCAGCTGCTCCAGCAGGGCGACCCCCGCGTTGTTGGCGCGGTAGGCGCGCTCCCGCGTGTCGCGCGTGGGACCCGTCGGTCGCGATGCGGATGGCGACCCGCAGGCGGTGACCGCACTCAGGGCGACGCCGAGGCAAGACCGGACACACCAGTGGCGCACAGGGATGCTGAAGGGCACAGGTCAGGGTAACGGGAAACGGGGGAAATGGCGAGTTGGTGAATTGGTGAATTGGTGAGGCCGTGAAGTCGTGAGTGCGCGCTGGCGCCGGCCGGACGGTGCGAAAACACGAACGCCGGCCCCACCATGGTGGTGAGGCCGGCGTCGCGGGTCAGACGGTGGCGCAGCGCCCTGGACAGCGGGCGCCTGCGCTGGTCCTGAGCACGGGGCTCAGAACTGGATGGCGGCGGTCACGCGCATCAGGCGCGGATCGAGGAACGTGGTGGGACGCAGCCAGCGGTTGGTGGCGGAGCTCGCGAGCTGCCCGTTCACCAGCGCCGCCGAGTACGCGGCCGTCACGTTCTGGATCGAGTTGCTGTTCAGCGCGTTGTAGACGTCGAACGCGAGACGCAGCTTGCCCCAGCCGATGTCGAGCGTCTTGTTGACCGCCAGATCGAGCTGGTTGAAGCGTGGGCCGTAGAGCGAGTTGGGCGTGATCAGGTTCAGGGCGGAGGCCGCGCTCGCCGAGGTCAGCGTCGTCGCCGAACGACCGTTCTTGAACGTCACGTTGTACGGGTTGGAGACGGCGGTCGGCGTGCCGATGACCGCCGTCGCGTTCTGGGCCGCGCCGCGCGTGTTGCGGTAGATGAAGCTGGCGTTGAACCCGCCCTTGATCGGCACGCTGCCGTTCAGGCGGAAGTCCGTGTTGTTCGCCCACGACGTGACGACGTTGCAGGCGCCCGCGCCGTTGAGGAGGTTGCCGTTGAAGTTCGTGCCGCCGCCAGTGCCGGTGATATCCACCGGCGTATTCGGCACGTCAACGGTGAAGCAGCCGTTCGCCACCTGACGACCGGTGTCGATGCCGCCACCAAGGCGGATGCCACCGCGGATACGGCCGTCGATGCTCACCCACACACCGTCCCAGTACCGCTTCGGCAGGCTGGTGTTGCCGTTCTTTCCGACGAACTCCTTGGCGTTGGTGACGCGCAGCGTGCCCTGGCCGAAGAGCGCCGGGTTCACGTCGTAGAAGCCGCACCGCTGCTGGCCGGCGTTCGGCAGCCGCGAGTCGTTCGGCACGGTGATGCAGAACTCGTCGTAGTCCGACGGGCCGAGCAAGGTGTTCTCCGTGACCGTGAAGCTGCCGTCCCAGTTGTGGTTGTAGCCGACGTTCAGCGACAGCCCGTGAATGAGTTCGTGCTGCACGTCGAGGTTGATGTCCCAGAGGTAATCGCGGTTCGAGAACTTCGCCGAGTCGTCGAACAGCACCGCCTGCGGGTTGAACTTGCCGAAGTTCACGTTGCTCATCGGTCCGCACTCGCCGTTGGGCTGGAGGTTGCGGACGTCGCAATCGGGAATGTAGTTGCCGTTCGCGTCGTTCCAGCTGCGGAACGCGCTGTTGATCGACGAGTTGAACGGGTGGAAGCGGCTGGTGAAGTCGCCGCGGCTGAGGCCGACGTAGCGGCCGACCGAGAAGCGGATCGCCGTACGGCCGTTCCCCATCAGATCGTACACCGCGCCCATGCGCGGGCTGAAGTCGTTGTAGATCGGCACGCCCTTCAGCTCCGGCGCTTCACGGCGTGGAACGTACGGGCCCGCCTCGGCGACCGAGGCCAGGTAGCCGTAGCTCACACGGTCGTACCGCGCACCGATGTTCGCCGTCAGTCGCCCGATCTTCCACTGGTCCTGCGCGAACAGGCCAAGCTCCATGTTCTGGCGGACGTTCACGGTGAAGGGGATCGCGTAGTACTGCAGACGCAGCGGCTTGCCGTTCGAGAAGTCGTAATTCAGGCCGTCGACGACGTTGTTGCGGCTCCGCGACTCGTCGTTGAAGCCCTGCTCGTTCGTGAGGCCCACCTTCACGTTGTGCGTGCCGGTCACATAGGATGCAGTGAAGCGCTGGGCGCCGCGGCCGGTGCGCGCCTTGGGCGCCGTCAGCAGCGAGGTGGCGCCGTAGCGGAAGTTCGTCGCCGTCTCCAGGATCGAACGGTCGTTCTGGGTGACGCCGTCTTCAGCGAAGTTGACCCAATTCGCGTCCTGCCACGACACACCCGCCTCGAGCAGCAGACGGCTGGTGATCGGTGCGGTCCAGGTCCCCTGAATGACGCCTGACGGGTACCAGTCCCAGCCACGCTCGGACTCGATCGCGTTCGAGCCGGTGAAGGGGCCGGTGGTGCAGCGGCAGGACTTCTGGAGGTCGCCGTAGATGTTGAAGCGGTTCTTCGTGCCGAGCTGCGTGGTGATGCGGCCCGCGTGGTTGCGGTACCAGTCGAAGCTTGCCGCCTTCCGCGGGTCCGCGCCGTTCCAGAGCGACGGGTCGGTGTAGCTGACGTTGGCGTACGGCGTGCCGGGCTGGCCGGGATAGAACAGCGTCGGCGTCAGGCCAACGTTACCAGCCGGGTTCGCCAGGCCCCACGTCGGGTTCAGCGCCTGCGCCTGCCCCTGCAACGGATTGTAGTACGCGCTCGGCTGGTTCACGGTCGATCCCCAGCGGGCAACCGCCGCGAAGAACCAGATGCGGTCCTGCTTGATCGGGCCGCCGAACTGCGCGCCGAGCCGGTAGATGCGATCCACCTTCGCCGCCGAGTTGATGCCGGCGGCGGAGATCAGGGCCTGGTTTCCCTGGGCCCAGCTGTTCAGGTTCGACCGGACGTTGCCGCTCTGCATCGCCCCCGTCGAGATGTAGCCGTCGATGCCGCCCGAGAAGATGTTCGAGCCGCTCTTCGGGATCGCGTTCAGCGACACGCTGCCGGAGCCGGCCTCCGCGCCCATGCCGCTCGTTTCGATCTGCAGTTCCTGGATCGCGCCCGGGTCCGTGATGTAGCCGACGCCCGAGGCCTCGTTCACGAAGTACTGGTTCCGGAAGCCGTCGAAGTTGGCGCGCGTGCCCGCCTTGCCGTGGAAGAACGTGTAGTTGCCCTGCGCCGACCACGTGTCGCGCGTGCCGCCGACGTCCGCCTGCGTCGCCGCAAAGCCTGGCGTCACGTACGCGAGCGTCTGCAGGCCCACGTTGCCGCTCGGGAGCGACTCCAGCTCGTTGCTGTTCAGCGTGTCCTGCTTGCGCATGCTGGTCGTGTCGACGACCGGCGCCGCGCCGCTCACCGTGATGGTTTCCGACAGAGAGCCCACCTGCATCGAGACGTTCACGGTCGCCGTGAACCCGGTCCCGAGCGTGATCCCTTCGCGCCGCACGGTCGAGAACCCCTCGAGCGAGAACGTCACCGTATAGGTGCCGGGGCGCAGGTCGACGATGTTGTAGCGACCTTCACCGTCGGTCGTGACGGTGCGCACCTTCTCGATCAGGGCCGGGCTCGCCGCTTCCACCGTCACGCCCGGCATCGCCAGGCCCGACGTGTCGCGCACCACGCCCGCAATACCGCTGGCCTGTTGTGCCCACGCCTTCGTGCCGGGCCACAGCAGGCACATCCCCGCCAGCACGAAGGCCGCAGCCCTCGACCAGCGCTGTCTCATCTGTGTCACTGACGCCTCCACCGAAACCCACGTGTGCACCGAACCCGATCGCGTCCGGTGCCACCACGGCCTTTGGAGCGGCGCCGGGACACACACGTCACCCGGAACCCGCCCGCCTGGCGCGCGGAGTTGTAACACGTTTGTATTAGTCGCGTTGTCTCAAGTTGTCTCAGGTACTGCGAC
This sequence comes from Acidobacteriota bacterium, assembly GCA_018268955.1. GTDB lineage: Bacteria > Acidobacteriota > Vicinamibacteria > Vicinamibacterales > CAVVIG01 > CAVVIG01. The sequence continues at coordinate 13,298 of JAFDVO010000033.1, forward strand.
GGTCGCAGGACGCGAAGGGCGAGCGGCGCACCGTCCGCTCGCCCTTCAGCAACTCACCAACTCACCAACTCACCAATTGCCTGAGTCAGTTAGTCCTGCCTCGTGCCGAGGCTGGACGGGGTGACGTCGAGCACGTGGTGGTCGATCGTCCAGACGCTGGCAGCGAAGCCGGCCGCGAGCCCCACGTACAGCAGCATCTTCTTGCCCTTCCCCATCCCGCTCTTCGAGAGCGTGGGGTTCTGGCCCTGATACGCAGCAACCGGCTTCTGTCCGGGCGCTGGTGCCTGCGTGGACGCAGGAGCGGGCACTCCGTCGCGGGCGGCAATTTGCTGGACGTGCCTGGTTCCCGTCGTCAGCAGCGATTCACCAGCAAAGGCCGCCGTGGCATTGGCAATCGTGGCGACCAGTGCAAAGGCTACGAACCGTTTCATCAGTCTCTCTCCTACGGCGGCCGCACCGGCGGCCGCCCCTACGTGGCACGTTCTAGAACTGAATGGATGCGGTGACGCGCATCAGGCGCGGATCCAGGAACGTCGTCGGCCGGAGCCACCGGTTCGTGGCGGCACTCACGAACTGGCCGTTGACGACCGACGCGGAGTAGGCGGTCGTGACGTTCTGGATCGAGTTGCTGTTCAGGGCGTTGTAGACGTCGTACGCCAGCCGCAGCTTGCCCCAGCCGATGTCGAGCGTCTTGTTGATGGCGAGGTCCAGCTGGTTGAACCGCGGACCGAACAGCGAGTTCGGCGTGATGAGGTTCAGGGCCTGCGCGGTCGTGAGCGTGCTTGCCGCGCGGCCGTTCTTGAAGCTGATGTTCGCAGCCGTCGCCGTGAGCACCGCGTTCTGCGCCGCACCAGGCGTGTTGCGGAAGATGAAGCTGCCGTTGAACCCGCCCTTGATCGGGATGCTGCCGTTGATGCGGAAGTCGGCAGTGTCCTTCCACGACGTGACGACGCGGCAGGCGCCCTGACCGGTGGAGTTGAAGCCGTTCCAGGTCAGCGTGGCGCCGTCAGATCCGTTGACATCCTTCGGCTGGTTCGGGATATCGACCGTGAAGCAGTGATCGTCGATGTTGCGGCCGATGTCGAGACCACCGCCGACGCGGATGTCGTACGGCAGCCGGCCGTTCATGCCGATCGTGACGCCGTCCCAGTAGCGCTGCGGCAGGCGCGTGTTCCCGTTCTTCCCGACCAGTTCCTTGGCATTCACGACGTTGAGCGTGCCCTGGCCGAAGAGTTCCGGCTTGATGTCGTAGAAGCCGCATCGGGTCTGGCCCGCGCCAGCGAGCCGCGAATCGTTCGGGACGGTAATGCAGAACTCGTCGTACGCATCAGGTCCGAGCGGCTGCCCGTTCACGATGCGCTGCACGGTGGTGAAGTTGCCGTCCCAGTTGTGGTTGTAGGCGAAGTTCACCGACAGGCCGTGCGTGATCTCGTGCTGCAGATCAAGGTTGATGTCCCACAGGTAGTCCCGGTTCTTCTTCAGCACGTCGTCGCTGAACGTGGTCGACGTGGGGATGAACTTGCCGAAGTTCGCGTTGCTGATCCCGCCGCACTCGCCGTTCGGGGTGAAGTCCTGCAGGTTGCAGTCGGGGATGTAGTTGCCGTTCGCGTCGTTCCAGTTCCGGAACGCGGAGCTCACCGACGACGTGAACGGGTGGAACCGGCGCGTCAGGTCAGAGCGGCTCAACTGGTTGTAGCGACCGACGGAGAACTTGACTGCGGTGCGGCCGTTGCCGAAGACATCCCACGCCGTGCCAAACCGCGGGTTGATGTCGTTCCAGGTCGGCACGCCCTTCAGCTCGGTCACCGTGCGCGCCGGCACGAAGAGACCGGCCGGAAGACTCGCCGAGGGGTACCCCATGCTGATCCGGTCATACCGGAGGCCGAGGGTTACCGTGAAGCGCTGAATCTTCCACGCGTCCTGCGCGAACATGCCGAGCTCCATGTTCTGCCGCTCCTGCTGGAGGAAGGGCAGGGCGTAGTACTGAATCCGGATCGGCTTCGCGTTCAGGAAGTCGTAGTTCAGGCCGTCGGTCACGTTGTTGCGGCTGCGCGACTCGTCGTTGAACGCCTGCTCGTTCGTGACGCCAACCTTCACGTTGTGCGTGCCGGTCACGTAGGAGGCAGTGAAGCGCTGCGCGCCACGGCCGGTGCGCGCCTTCGGCGCGGTCAGCAGGGAGGTCGCGCCGTAACGGTAATTCGTCGAGGTCTCGAGGATCGACCGGTCGTACTGCGTCACGCCCTCTTCGGCGAAGTTCACCCAGTTGGCGGTCTGCCACGACGCGCCGGCCTCAAGGAGCAGGCGGCTCGTGATCGGCGCCGTCCACGTGCCCTGAATCACGCCCGACGGATACCAGTCCCAGCCGCGCTCGGATTCGATCGCGTTCGCACCGGTGAAGGGGCCGGTCGTGCAGCGGCAGGACTTCTGGAGGTCGCCGTAGACGTTGAAGCGGTTCTTCGAGCCGATCTGCGTGGTGATGCGGCCCGCATGGTTGCGGTACCAGTCGAAGCTGAAGGCACGGCGCGGATCGGCGCCGTTCCAGAGCGACGGATCGGTGTAGGACAGGTTGGCGTACGGGCTGCCCGGCTGGCCGGGATAGAACAGCGTCGGCGTCGGGCCGAGGATCCCCGAGGCCGGAATGTTCGCCTTGCCCTGCAACGGGTTGTAGTACGCGCTCGGCTGGTTCACCGTCGACCCCCAGCGCGCGATCGCGGCGAAGAACCAGATGCGGTCCTGCTTGATGGGCCCGCCGAACTGGCCACCCATGCGGTAGATCTTGTCGACCTTCGCCGCCGAGTTGATGCCAGCCAGCGCGATCAGCGACTGGTTGCCCTGCGCCCAGTCGTTCAGGTTCGACCGGACGTTGGAGCTTTGCATCGACCCGTTCGAGAAGAAGCCGTCCAGGCCGCCTGCGAACGTGTTGCTGCCGCTCTTCGGAATGGCGTTGAGGGACGTGCTGCCCGAGCCCGACTCCGCGCCCATGCCGCTCGTCTCAAGCTGCAGTTCCTGGATGTTGCCCTGGTCGGTGATGTAGCCGACGCCCGATGCGGCGCCGATGAAGTACTGGTTGCGGAACCCGTCAAACGAGGCGCGCGTGCCGGTCTTGCCGTGGAAGAGGGTGTAGTTCCCCTGGGCTGACCAGGTGTCGCGCGTGCCGCCGACGTCCGCCTGCGTGGCCGCAAAGCCCGGCGTCACGTACGCCAGCGTCTGCAGGCCGACGTTGCCGCTCGGCAGCGACTCGAGTTCGTTGGCGTTGAGAATTTCCTGCTTGCGCATGCTGGTCGTGTCCACGACCGGCGCCGCGCCGCTCACGGTGATCGTCTCCTCCAGCGATCCGACCTGCATCGAGACGTTCACCGTCGCGGTGAACCCCGACTGCAGAACGATGCCCTCGCGCTTGACCGTGGAGAAGCCGGTCAGCGCAAATGTCACCGTATAGGTGCCAGGCCGCAGGTCGACGATGCTGTAGCGGCCCTCGCCGTCAGTCGTGACGCTCCGGACCTTCTCGATCAGCGCGGGACTCGCCGCTTCGACCGTCACGCCAGGCATCGCCAGCCCTGAGGTATCCCTCACGACACCCGAAATGCCGCTGGCCTGCTGAGCCCACGCGGCTGTGCCCGAGGCGAGAGACGCCACCACAGCCAGACCGACAGCCACTGCCCTCGACCACCGCATGCGCGAATGAATCACCGACCCCTCCCCCACGATCCCGAGTTCGGCCTGCCGGATCGCCGGCACAACGAATCACCTCGCCACCGTTCCGACTGCCGCCGGAATCCCGACGCAGCTGGACTACGAATGGCGGACGGAGTTGTAACACGTTTGTATTACCGACCGTTGTCGCAAGTTGTCGCAACACGAAACATCGGGGCAAAAGGTTCGTATGTTCTCCGACATTTCGGAGGAGGTTGGAGGTGGGAGGTTGGAGGTTGGAGGTGGGAGGTTGGAGGTTGGAGGTGGGAGGTTGGAGGTTGGAGGTTGGAGGTTGGAGGTTGGAGGTTGGAGGTTCGAGGTTGGAGGTTGGAGGTTGGGGAACCGGGGGACGGGGAGGACGGAGCGCGGAGGTTGCGGAAGGCGGAGGGCAGGGCCGGGGTTCGCCGGACCGAACTCGAGACGGAAAGCAGCTGCTGCCTTCCCTCTCGAGCCCGAATCCGAGTCCCGATTCCGAGCGACTACTTCGTGACGTTCACCGTCACCTCATCGTAGCCGGTCAGTGCGCCGTCGTCCGCAAGTGCCCGGAGGATGTAGGTGCCCGGCTGGGTGAAGGTCACCTTCACCGGAATCTTGCCGTCAGCCGGCATGTCCGGTGGCACCCAGATCGGGGCCCAGGGTGAGTTGGCGCCCGCACGGGTGTCCTCCCAGGGCTTGATCTGAATCGGGTCGTAGGTCACCGGTGCGTTCTGCGGTGCCCGGTACGTGAACCACGACAGGTGGAGACCGACGTTCTTGCCCACGGTGACGCGCGTCGGCGGCAGCATCGTGGCGTTGCGCCGCGCCTGTGCTTCCGGTGGCGGTGGCGCCGTTGGCGCCGGGGCATTGGCGTCCCGCGCGGACGCGCGCGACACGGCCGCACCAGCCAGACGAACACCGCGCCGCTTCGGAATGCCGTCGTCGGTGACGAGCGCGGCCAGGTTCACCGGCTGCCCAACCTTTGCGCTCACGGTACGACTGCCATCGATCTTCACGACCGGCGGCTTGTTCGACCGGATCTCCGGGCTGCTCGAGCCAGCGCCGAGCGCGCCGGTTTCCGAGGCCTTCACGACGTCGTCCACCTTGTAGTCCTCACGAAGCGACGCGTACGCCTTCTCCGTGACGCCGTTCGTCGTGAGCGTCCAGACGAGTTCGTCCTTGGCGGTGAAGGTGGCCGGCACCTTCACGCGGAACACGAAGCGGTTCCGGCGCGGCAGGAAGTGCGTGGGCTGCCCCTGGTCAGGGTTGCCGGGCGCAAACCCGTTGTTGGGGCCGACCGGCACGTCCAGCTCTTCTTCCCAGTTCCGGTTCATGTACCCGAACAGGAAGTACTTCGTTCCGTCCGGCTCTTCCTCCCAGCCTTCATAGCCGGGAGCCACGTTCTGCCCGCTGTTGTACGCAAGCGACTGCGCGCCGGCCAGGGCAGGCGCGCCGACGAGCGCCAGCATGGTGACCAGCGCACGAAGCTGATTCTTCATGGGAATGTCCGATGTGATGGGGCCCATATGACAACGCCACCGCCGAGGACACCGGGAACCCGGAGACGGGTCTCCGCGTGCTCAGCGTGCTCGGTGGTGGCGTGTCGTGGACCGCTGACTACCTTGCTTACTGGTTCTGGGTCGGCCGCGCAGCGGCCTTCTGCTGCTGCGCGACGATGCCGCACAGCGGGCAGCCCAGGATGATGTCCTTCCCCGGGTTCGCCGCGATGCGGGCCTTCATCTCGTTCTGGAACTGCTCCTCGGTCAGCGTGACGCGATTGCCGAGGTCGATGAACATGTTCGCGATCGACCGGTTGCCCGAGCCCTGCCAGTTGCGCGGGTCAGGCACGTTCTTGTTCGACGGCGAGTTGTTCATGTAGCCGATGATGTGCAGGATGGTGCCCTTGGGCAGCAGCGGCGCCACGTCGTCCGCGTAGCTGTAGCCGCGGACCCAGTTGTGGTCGTAGCCGACGCACGACAGCGTCTGGATGTTGTAGCCCCAGATGGCCTCGAGGCACATGCGGGTGCCGGGCGCGTGCAGGTGCGGCTCGAACGAGGTGATCTTCGTCGGCTCGTTCAGCACCGTGTAGGCGTGCAGCTGCTGGTTGTCGCTCATCGCCTTGATGTCGATGTCGACGCCGTTGCCGAGGCCCACGAACGCACGGCGATATTCCGGCTTGTAGCCCTTCGGGGCGAACTTGTAGCCGAACTCGAGGTGCGCGTTCGTGTCGCGGCCGTTCGAGTGCAGGTGCACCGAGTCGGAGACGATGTAGGAGCCCTTCTTGAGCAGGACCGCGGCCTTCGGGTCGAAGTAGTCGGGGTTCCGGCCAACTTCGTGCACCGGCCAGTTCACGACGTTCTCGCTGCCAGCGATGAGCTCCAGCTCGTTCGGGGCGTCGAGACCGACCTGCGTGCGGTAGATCAGGTGATGCCACACGTAGCGGCCACCGACCGTCTGGCGCTCCTTGTTGTTCAGGTCGACGTCGTTGACTTCCTTGACCTCGACGGCGAGGACGTAGCGGTCCTCCTCGATCGGGATCGGCACCGACTCGATCTCGCCCCACCAGTCGGGCGAGTTGCCCTTGACGAGGACGTCCTTGGTCTTGACGATCAGGTCGGGCGTCCCGATGCGCCACGCCGTGTCGTCCGCGTACTGCTTGGCGGGCGGCATGTCGGCCGGGTTGCCGCGCGGCGCGCCGCTGTCAGCCCACTTCGCGATCTTGGCCACTTCCACGTCGCTCAAGGACGGATCGTCCTTGTACTTCTGGATGCCGATATTTTTCTCCATGTACCACGGCGGCATCACGCCGGCGTGCGGGCCGATCCCGGTGCGCGCCTTGATGGAGCGTGCCCACGGACGGACCTCTTCATACGTGGTGAGGGGCATCGGACCCGCACCGTTGGTGCGGTGGCAGTTCTCGCAGCTCCGCTGGAGAATCGGCGCGATGTCCTTGGTGTAGGTGACTTCTTCGGTGATGACCGGCGGAGCCGCACGCAGCACGAACGGCGATGACACGCCGGCGGCTATCGCTCCTACGACCGCGGTTCCGAGGGTGATCTGCCACCCGAACTGGCGTCCAAGCTTCATGAGCATTTACTCCTTCTGATCCGGCGACATCCCGCAGCCAGGCACAGCAGCGGCCGTTCCGGACAGCACTCACATTTCCCGGCACTCGACGATCCAGTGCCAGCTTGCATTTGTAGCACCTTTGGTCAAGCGAGGGTGTCGCAACTTGTCGCAAATCCGTCAACGACGGAAACTCGGCAGTTCGGGAACTTGAGACGTCGCCGGGGACGGGAGGGTTCCTGGGGGGAGGTTGGAGGTTGGAGGTGGAGGGTGGAGGGTGGAGGTTGGAGGTTGAAGGCTGGAGGTTGGAGGCTGGAGGTTGGAGGTTGGAGGCTGAGGGATTCGGGGTGACGGGCCGAACCCAGCCCTCGATTGCCGGTGCCCCCAACCTCTAACCTCTAACCTCTACCCTCGGACTTGATCTTAGGAGTCCCCGCTACTTGGTGACCGTCACCGTGACTTCATCGAACCCCGTCAGCGCGCCGTCGTCGGCCAGACCACGGATGACGTAAGTGCCGGGCTTCGTGAACGTCGCCTTCGCGGAGATGATGCCGTCCTTCGGCATCTCGGGCGGCGACCAGATGGGGGCCCACGGCGAGTTCGCGCCGGCGCGCGTGTCCTCCCACGGCTTGATCTGAATCGGGTCGAAGGTCACCTCCGCATCCGATGGGCTGCGATAGACGAACCACGAGAGGTGCAGGCCGACGTTCTTGCCGACCGTCGCCCGGGCGGGCGGCTGCATGGCCCGGTTGGCCCGCGGCGCTGCATCCGTGTTCGCAACTGCCCGGTCCGCCCGCGTGCCGCGGTTCGCGACGGCCGCACCGGCCAGCCCTGCCCCTCGCGTCTTCGGGACGCCATCGTCCGTGACAAGCGCGGCCAGCGACACCGGCTGACCCACCTTCACCGTCACCGTCCTCGCACCCTGTACCTTGACCACAGGCGGCTTGTTCGCGCGGATCTCGGGGCTGCTCGAGCCGGCACCCAGCGCTCCGGTTTCCGAGGCCTTCACCACGTCGTCAACCTTGTAGTCTTCCCGAAGGGATGCCCAGGCCTTCTCCGTCTTGCCGTTCGGCGAGGTGATCGTCCAGATCAGCTCCTCCTTCGCCGTCCAGCCGGCCGGCACCTTCACGCGGAACACGAAGCGGTTCCGCCGTGGCAGGAAGTGCGTCGGCTGGCCCTGGTCGGGGTTACCGGGCGAGAAGCTGTTGGCCGGACCAACCTGGATGTCCGGCTCCTCTTCCCAGTTGCGGTTCATGTAGCCGAACAGGAAGTACTTCGACCCGTCGGCGTCCTCTTCCCAGCCCTCGTAGGCCGGAGCGATGGACTGACCACTGTTGTAGCTGAGCGACTGGGCCTGCACGAACCCGGCGGGAGCCAGCCACAGGACCGCCCCGAGCAGGGCGGCGCAACGAAGCTTCATCATGACCTTGTTCCGAAATGAAAAAGCGCCACCACGGAGGACGCGGACGCGCGGGACCCTGGGGTCCCGCGCCTTCGACGCCGTTCGCGGTGGCGCGAAATCGCCTGCGTCCTACTGCTGCTGTTGCTGCTGCGTGGTCCGGGCGCCCGCCTTCATCTGCTGGGCCACGACACCGCACAGCGGGCAGCCGAGAATGATGTCCTTGCCGGGGTTCGCCGCGACACGGGCACGCATCTCTTCCTGGAACTGCTCCTCGGTCATGTGCACACGGTTACCGAGGTCGATGAACATGTTCGTGATTGAGCGGTTGCCCGACCCCGACCAGTTGCGCGGATCCGCCACGTTCTTGTTCCCGGCCGTGTTGTCCATGTAGCCGATGATGTGGAGGATCGTGCCCTTCGGCAGCAGCGGCGCCACATCGTCGGCGTAGCTGTAGCCACGCACCCAGTTGTGGTCGTAGCCCACGCACGAGAGCGTCTGGATGTTGTAGCCCCAGATTGCCTCGAGGCACATGCGGGTGCCGGGCGCGTGCAGGTGCGGCTCGAACGAGATGATCTTCGTCGGCTCGGGCAGCACCGCATACGCGTGGAGCTGCTGGTCCTTCTCCATCCCGGTGATGTCGATGTCGACACCGTTGCCGAGCGAGTAGCTCGCGCGCTTGTACAGCGGCTTGTAGCCCTTCGGCGCGAACTTGTAGCCGAACTCGAGGTGCGAGGTGACGTCCTTGCCGCTCGAGTGCGTGTGCAGCGAGTCGGAGACGATGTAGGAGCCCTTCTTCAGCAGGCGCGCCGCCTTCGGATCGAAGTAGTCAGGGTTGCGACCCACTTCGTGCACCGGCCAGCCCACCACGTTCTCGCTGCTCGAGGTGTCGAGGTCCGCCGTGGCCACGTCCTGGTCGAGCCCCACCTGCGTGCGGTAGATCAGGTGATGCCACACGAACAGGCTGCCCACCGTCTCGCGGCCGCCGTTGCTCACGGTCGCGTTGTTGACTTCCTTGATCTCGACGGCCAGCACGTAGCGGTCTTCGTCGATCGGAATCGGCACCGGCTCGATCTCGCCCCACCAGTCGGGGGCGTTCGCCTTGACCACGATGTCCTTGGTCTTGACGATCAGGTCGGGGGTGCCAATCCGCCAGGTGTTGTTGTCGGCCCACTGCCGGGCGGGCGGCATGTCAGCCGGGTTGCCACGCGGCGCGCCGCTGTCGGCCCACTTCGCCACCTTGGCCACTTCCTCGGCGCTCAAGGACGGATCGTCCTTGTACTTCTGGATGCCGATGTTCTTCTCGAGGTACCACGGCGGCATCACGCCGGCGTGCGGGCCGATCCCGGTGCGGGTCTTGATGGCACGCGCCCACGGCCGAACCTCCTCGTAGGTGGTGAGAGGCATCGGGCCGCCGCCACCGGGACGGTGGCAGTTCTCGCAGCTGCGCTGCAGGATCGGGGCAATGTCCTTCGTGTACGTCACGTCGGGCGTAGCCGGCGCCTGCGCACCGACAACCGACGATGACATCCCGAAGGTGGCCACCGCACCAACGGCGGCGACTCCCAGGGCGATTTTCCAGGCCTGTCCGACTTTCATGCGTTGCTCCTCGTTGCGCACCAGCGGCTCCGGTCGGGCCGGACGCTGGGACGGCTCATGAGTCCCAGTACAGACTGAGGGCAAATTAAACACCATCCCGCGCGATTTGGGTCTGAAAAGGTTGTCGCAACTTGTATCGGCTACACTCGCTCCACATGTCAGCCAGCTTCCGGCATCCGCTGGGCTTCCGCGGACCGGCCCGGCGCGTCGTGCCGGCCGCCTGCCTGGCCCTGGCCCTGCTCGGCGCCGCGTGCGACCGGCCTGGCCCGGCGCAGTCGGCCGACCACTCGCCCCTCAGGGTGTCCACGGCCTTTGGACCGTTCAGCAACCGCCTCATCGAGGAGTACCGCCGGTCGATGCCCGACCTCGACATCCAGGAGGTGCGGGTCTCCTTTTCGTCCGAGGGGCTCACCCAGATCGAGCAGGGCACGCTCGACCTCGGGGTCGTGCTGGCAGACGATGCCTACCGGGCCTATTTCGGCGAGGACGCCAGCCAGCCACGCCGGGAGAGCGCGGTCCGCGCCATTACCCTGCTGCAGCCCCTGCCCACCTACCTGCTGGCGCGAACCGGGTCCAATATCCGCACGGTGGCCGACCTGGACGGCAAGACGGTCGCGGTCGGGCCGGAGGGGAGTTCGGTGTGGAAGCTCGGCACCCTGGTGCTGCAGGCGTTCGGGGTGGAGCAGGCGGCGGTACGCGCGATCGGCTCCAGGGAAGTGGCGGTGAACGGCCTGCGCGACGGCACGTTCGACGCCATCATGCTGCCGGGCTACGTGTACCCGGAGGCCTTCACGGAGACGCTGCTGCGCGAGGGCGGCGCCTACCTCCTGCCCATCGACGGGCCGCCCGTCGAGCAGATGCGGAAGCAGTCTCCGTTCGTGCGCGTGGTGATGATCCCGCCCGACATCTACCCGGGCCAGGACCGCATCGTACCCACGGTCGGCATCGACATGATGATCGTCTGCCGGCGCGACCTGGACGAGGCGCTCGTCTTCCGCCTGACGAGCCAGCTCTTCGAGGTCTTCCCCCGCCTGGCGCGGGTCGAGGCGACCATGCGGTTCCTGAACCTGGAAGAGGCGCCGGCCACGCCCATTCCGCTGCACCCCGGAGCTGCCCGCTACTTCCGGCAGCGTGAACTGTCGTGGTGACCTGGCTCCGGCAGATCCCCCCGCGCCAGCTCCGCCTGTTCCTCGCGTCGGCCATCGGCCTGTCGGCCATCGCGCTCGTCTCGGTCGGCTACCGTGCCATCGGCGAATGGCAGGAGGCCGCTGGGCTGGTCGCCTCCCGGCGTGCCAGTTCGGCGGTCGAACTCCTGGTCTCCGCCCTGTCGCGCGACATGCGCGGCGCTCACACGTCCGTACTGGCCGCCGCCGAACGCGATCGCCTGGCCGACGGCTCCACCGCCGACCTGCTCCACCCCATCACCGGCGCCTTCACCCGCTACCCCTACGTGGAGGCCTTCTTCTCCTGGCGCACTGCGCCGGACGAAGAGGTGGTCTTCTACAGCCGCGTGGACCGCCGGCCCGCCTGGCTGTCGGGTACGGCGTCCACGGCCCCATACCCGGTGAACACCGGGTCGGACCGCCGCGTCGGCCGGCAGTTGCTCGACCGCCTGGCCGCCGACACGCAGCAGGGGCGCCGGTTCAGTGCGTTCACCACGCGCATCGGCGGGACGGACTACCAGGTGGTCACGGTCATCAGCTACGCGGACGCCGCGCACGCGCATCCGACGGCGCTCATCGGCTACATGGTGAACCTCGATTGGGCGCGCCGCCACTACTTCGGGGAGCTGGCCAGCCAGGTCGACGCGATGCTCGGCCGCGACGAAGGGGTCCGCTTCGCCATCCTCGACGATGCGGGAGGGGCTGTTGTGGGGAGTGTGCCGGCAGCCGACGGTGCGCCCAGCGACCGTCGGTCGTTTCCCGTGGCCTTCTTCGATCCGGCCGCGGTGGCGGTCGACCCACCACCCGACCTCGGGCTCACGTGGTGGTCGGCCATTGCGGAAACGGGCGACGACCCGACACTGGCCGCCGCCGAACGCGGCGCCCGCCGGACGCTGACCATTGCCGCGGTCATGACGCTGACCCTCGCCATCGGCGTTCTCGTCAGCCTCCGGGCTGCCCGCGCCAGCGCCGACCTCGCGGCCATGCGGGTCGACTTCGTCTCCGCCGTCACCCATGAGCTGAAGACGCCCCTGGCCAACCTGCGCGCCATCAACGAGACGCTCGCGAGCGGACGCGCAACACCCGAGATGATCCAGGAGTACGCCAGGATGGGCATCGGCGAAGCCACCCGCCTGACCCGACTGGTGGACAACCTGCTCGCCTTCTCGAGGGTGACCGACGTCGCGGACGTGTACTCGTTCGAACCAACCGACGTCGGCTGGGTGGTGCAGCGGAGCCTCCAGGCCTTCACGCCGACGCTCGAGCGCGACCGGTTTGCCGTCACGGTCGAGGTACCCGACGACCTGCCACGCGCGCAGGCCGACCCGAACGCGCTCGGCCTGCTGCTCAACAACCTGATCGACAACGCCATCCGCTACTCCCGGCAGACCCGTGCCCTCGGGGTCCGGGCGTTCCACTCGGCAGCCGGCATCACCATCGAGGTGTCGGACCGGGGAATCGGGATCCCGGCCGACGAACTCTCGCGGGTCACCCGCAAGTTCTTCCGGGGGCGGACCTCGGTGGCCGGCGGCAGCGGCCTCGGCCTGGCCATCGTCGATCGGGTGGTGGCCGACCACGGCGGCACGATGGGCATCCGCAGCGTCGAGGGACAGGGGACAACGGTATCGGTTACCATCCCTGCCGCTGGTCATGAAGAAAAGAGTGCTGGTCGTTGAAGACGACCCGGTGTTGACGCGCGTCCTGCGCGACAACCTCACGTTCGAGGGGTTCGAGGTGGAGTCGGTGTCGGACGGCTCGCACGCCCAGTCGGTCGCGCGCGATTTCGGGCCGGACCTGGTACTGCTCGACGTCAACCTGCCGGGGCAGTCGGGATTCGACCTGTGCCAGGCGTGGCGCGAACGGTCGCAGGTGCCGATCATCCTCCTCACCGCCATGGGCCAGAAGAGCGACAAGGTGCGCGGACTCCAGCTCGGGGCCGACGACTACGTCACCAAGCCGTTCGAACTCGAGGAACTGCTGGCGAGGATTCACGCGGTGCTCAGGCGCGCGCGGCCGTTCACCACGAAGCTGGTGCTCGGCGACGTGACCGTGGACTTCGGGGCGCGCACCGCCGTCCGAGGCACCACCGAGCTGGAACTCACCCACCGCGACTTCGAGATCCTCCAGTACCTGGCCGCCCGTCCGCACACCATCGTGTCGCGCGACGAACTGCTGCGCGCCGTGTGGGGCTACCACGAGACCGTCGCCACGCGCGCCGTCGACCACGCCATCGGCCGCCTGCGCAAGAAAATCGAGGAGAAGCCGCACAAGCCCCGCTTCATCCATACCGTGCACGGGGACGGCTACTACCTGGCGCCTGATGGGCGCGATCTGCAGTAGTCAGGTCCGACCGTGTCGGGCGCTAGACGTCCCCGCCGAGCCGCAGGGCCAGCGTCACCGGGTCGCTCGCGGTCGTGATGCGGAACTCCCCGCCGCGTTCGCGCAGGGCGTGCGCGGCCTCGTGCAGCAGCACCAGTCCCGCGCTGCTGATGTAGTCGACGCCTGAAAGATCGACATCGACATGACCACCGGCGGAGATCGCCGCCTGGACGGCGCTGCGGATCTCCGACGTCCCTTCCGTGCCAAGGCGACCGCGAATGACGAGCGTGATGGCGTCGCCGCGCGGCTCGAGGTCGACGTGCACGCACCACGCATGCAGGGGCGGATGTGGGTCCACGGACTTGCAGGTATCTTAGCTGCTGATGTCAGCCGCAGCCGTGGCGCTCGTCCCCGTGCTGCTGTTCCTCGCGCTGCTGTTCGCGATGGACAGCTTCAAGCTCGTACGTCCACAGGCGCTGGCCGTCGCGATGGGTGGTGGCGCCGTCGGCGCCCTCGTGGCCATGCCGCTCACGACGTTGATGGCTGCACGCCTCGGGCTCACGCCTGGTCAGGTCGTCCGCTATGCAGCGCCCCTCGTTGAGGAGCCGCTCAAGCTCGCCGTGATTGGGTACCTGTTGCACCGCCGTCGGATCGGGTTTCCGGTCGACGCGGCGGTGCTGGGGTTTGGCGCCGGGGCCGGTTTCGCGCTGGTGGAGAACCTCGTCTTCCTCGGTGCGATGCCAGGCGCGCCGTTTCTCCTGTGGTTGGTGCGCGGCATCGGCACCGCAGTACTGCACGGGGCAACCACCGCCATCGCGGCGATCGTCGCGTGCGCGTTCTCTGCGCGATCGGGAAATGTACCGCGTGGCCTCTTCGTGGGGGTCGCAGCCGCGGCCGCTCTGCACGCGTGCTACAACCAGCTCGTTCTGCCGCCCCTGCTCGGCGCGCTGGTGGTGCTGCTCGTGTTCCCCGCGCTGGTGCTCGTCGTCTTCGAACGAAGCGAGCGCGCGACACGAGAGTGGGTCGGGGCGGGGCTGGACCTCGACGTGGAGCTGCTCGGGATCTTCGCGTCGGATCAGTTCCCGACAACCCGGTTCGGCCGGTATCTCGAACAGCTGCGTGGCCGTTTCCCCGGCCCCGTCGTCGTGGACATGTTCTGCCTGCTCCGGCTCGAGGTGGAGCTGTCCGTGCAGGCGAAGGCGCGGCTGCTGGCGCGGGAGGCGGGCCTCGAGATGGAGCCGCACCCTGACATCGCGGCGGGATTGCGCGAACTGCACGCGCTGCGCGCGTCCATCGGACCGACTGGCATGCTGGCGCTTGCGCCGCTCCACGTCACCTCACCGCGTGACGAATGGCACCGGTATGTCGTCAGCGAGTAGAAATGCTGATTCCAGTTGGTGAATTGGCGAGTTGGTGAATTGGCAGGGTGTTGCGCATCCATCAGTTCACACAGCACCAACTCACCAACTCACCAACGCACCAACGCACCAACTCACCAATTCGCTCTATTCTTATTCGTTCAGACTCCCGCCGCCTGTGCCGCGCGGGTGTCGGCGCTCGGGCCGTAGATGCCGGGGACCTTGGCCCCCATCGAGCGCAGGTAGGTGCTGAGCTGACCGCGGTGGTGGGCCGAGTGGCGCAGCAGCATCGAGAGCACCTGAATGGCCGGCATCTTCATCGGTCCCATCGCCATCTCGCGCAACATCTGCTCACCAGTCAGCGCACGCACGGCGGACACGGCCGCCGGGATGCGCCGCTTGTATTCGGCAATGGCATCCGCGGCATTCATGATTCCGCACTTCTCGGAATCGTCAGGGGGCGGCGTGAACGCGCCGTTTGCGATGGACTGCAGCAGCCACTCGTCTTCGAGCGTGATATGGCGCAGCAGGTCGATGGCGCTCTTGGTCACCGGGTCTGGCCGGTAATGCTGCTTGTCGGCGGGCACCACGGCGAAGACGCCTTCGGTGATGCCCATCTCATGCTCGAAGTTCCCGAGCAGGAACTCCGTGATCATCTTCGCGTCACTTGCCGTCATTGTTCCTCCTGTACGTCAACGTTCAGCCCTGCCTGCCTTGCTTGCGCTGCCAGCCCACCTGACATACCTGCCCTACCTGCCCTCTTTCCTGAACTCCCGCAGCATTGCCGCCCGATCGAGCGCGGTGCCGCGCAGGAACACCTTGTCGATGCGGCGCGTGTTGCGGATGTCCTCGAGCGGGTTGGCCGTCAGCACGAGGAAATCGGCGCTCTTGCCGACAGCCACACTGCCCAGATCAGGAATGCCGATCAGCTCCGCCGGCCGCGACGTGGCCGCGACAATCGCGTCCATCGGCGAGATGCCGGAACGCACCCAGCGGGTCATCTCGTGATGGTCGGCCCAGCCGAACGCATGGCGTGCGTCGATGCCGGCGTCCGTGCCGAGCACGAGGCGCGCTCCGTTGGCGATGTACTTGGGCAGGTTGTTCGAGAGGATCTGCTCCCGCGCCGCCGAGGTCGGCGGGAGTGGCGCGCAGTCCTTCGCCCGAATCTCTCTCAGTGTCTCGGCGGGGTAGGTGGCATCCACGAATGCATCGCCATCGCACGCCTCGCTGCGATCGCCGAGCCCAATCACCGTCGTCCAGTACGGCGTGTGCTCCCGCAGCAGCGCCATCAGCTCCTCGTCGATCGGCTCGTTCTGCACGGTGTGCACGAGCACGTCTGCGCCCGCACGCACGACAGCCTTCTGGTCCGCCATCTGGATCGCGTGAGCCTGCACCTTCATGCCGAGCCGGTGGGCTTCGCCGATCACCGCGTTGTACACCTCGGGCGTCATCTTCGGGTACGTCCCGCGTCGGTCGTCCACCCAGATCTTGACGTGCTTCAGCCTCTTGGCTGCCATGCCCTGGACCGCCGTTCGGGCCTGATCGGCGGTGGACACCTCGTACACGGCATTGAGCGCCTTCGTGCCCTTGATTAGGATGGCGTCCGGTCCGCCGTTGGGCGGCGCCATGCCCGGCATGAAGAAGAAGCGTGACGCGACGGCGAACTTCCCAGCCTGCTGGTCCTTCACGAACGCGATCGAGGCATCGGTCGGGCTGCTCCCCACCGACTGCGTGGCGGCGACACCGTAATACGCCTCACGACGAAGATGATCCAGCACGTTGGCCGGGGTGTAGTTCTCCGCGCCCCAGCTCGTGTACCCCTCGTAGCCGATGTGCACGTGCGCGTTGACCAGCGCCGGCATCACCGTGCGGCCCGCCAGGCTCACGCGCGTGGCGCCCGGCGGCACCGACACCGCGCCTTTCGGGCCCACCGCCGTGAATCGGCCGTCCTGGACGACGAACACGCCCGACTCGATCGGCGCCGTGCCGTCGCCCACGATGATGCGCGCCCCCTCGTAGACGACGGGCCGAGAGGCCACTCGTGTCTGTGCCATGGGCGCCACAGCCAACCATGCGCCCGTGAGCGCAATGCCGGCCAGGAGGATCAGGGACGTCATTGATGAGCGTCGAGCCATTCGCGCTGCGCATCTTACGCCCTTTACGATGCCGCGGCAGTATGCGAGTCTGTCGTGACGTTTTCCTTGTGCGGCCCGCAGCAGAGCGGGCGCGACGTTCCGTGGAGGCTTTCCTGATGCGACGGTTTGTAATCCAGGCGCTGTGCGCGCCGCTCGCCGTGCTGGCCCTGGCTGGCCAGGCGCGTGCGCAGTCCACGTTCCCGTACGACCACGTGCACGTCAACGTACCTGATCCGGCTGCGGCGGCGAACTGGTACGAGAAGAACTTCGGCGGCAAGCGGATCACGGAAGCGCCCGATCGGCTGATGTACGGCAGCACCCGCTTCATGTTCCTGAAGCTCGCCAATGCGCAGCCGAGCGCCGGCAGCGCCATCGACCACGTCGGGTTCTCCGTTCCGGACATCGACGCCAAGTTCAGGGAGTTCGAGGCCAACGGCGTCAAGATCACCACGCCGGTCCGGGATCTCCCGGGCGTGTTCAAGCTCGGGTTCGTCGAGGACCCGTGGGGCACGCGGATCGAGGTCGTGCAGGACCCCGACCTGCTCGGGCTGCATCACATCCACATGCGTGGGCCGGACCCGGAGGCGGTGTTCTCCTGGCTGCTCCAGAAGTTCGGCGGGCAGCGCACGCAACTGAAAGGCCGTCTCGATGCGGTCAAGTACAGCGCGCCCGGGTTCAGCGACATGTGGATCCTCGTGCAGCGTGGCGACGCGACGCCGAGCGAAGGGCACGCCATCGACCACATCGGCTGGCGTTCCAGCGGTCCGCTCAAGGACACGATCGATGGCCTGCGCGCGAAGGGCGTCACGGTCACGACAGAGCCGCGTCCCCTGCCGTTGCCGAACGGACCGACAATCCACTTCTCCTACGTCGCCGGCCCTGCAGGCGCGAAGATCGAACTGGTCGAGCGCCCCGGGCTGAAGCCGGGAGAGTAGCGGCGCACAGGCTTCGGGCTTCGGGCTGCAGGCTTCAGGAGCCGACCTCGCCCGAAGCCTGGAGCCTGGAGCCGAAAGCCTGCGTGGCGGCTGCGTCGCCCACCCTGCCTGCCCTGCCCGCCCTGCCTGCCCGCCTTGCCCGCCCTCTCTTCTTACGAGCGTTCGAACCCGACGGGGTTATAATCCGTCGCCCGTTTCCCGAAGTCGTTGGGAGTCAGTGAGGAGTTGAATGATGAAGCGCACCGCGGTTCGCGTTGTGCCGGCGATTGCCTTGCTGGCGCTGGGGGTGGCGACGTTCGCGCCACGCATCCAGGGCCAGAATACGGGGCAGCCGAGCACGAAAAACGGTGAGTGGCCGATGTATACCGCCGATTTGAGCGGTAGCAAGTACTCGCCGCTCGACCAGATCGGCGCCAGCAACTTCAGCAAGCTCGAAGTCGCGTGGCGGTTCAAGACCGACAACCTGGGCCCCCGCCCCGAGAACAAGCTCGAGGGCACGCCCATCATGGTGAAGGGTACGGTCTACGCTACGGCCGGCACGCGCCGCGCGGTGGTCGCCCTGAATGCCGCCACGGGCGAGATGAAGTGGATGTACGCGATGGACGAGGGCGAGCGCGCCACCCGCTGGGCGCCGCGTCAGCTCTCCGGCCGCGGGCTCTCCTACTGGACCGACGGCCGCGGTGACGAGCGCATCCTCTACGTCACCACCGGCTATCGCCTGGTGGAACTGAACGCCAAGACCGGCGTGCCGATCCAGTCCTTCGGCACCAACGGCGTCATCGACCTCAAGGTTGGCGTCGTCATCGGCAAGGACAAGCAGCTCGACCTCGAGAAGGGCGAAATCGGCCTCCACTCGACGCCCA
The DNA here is from genome assembly GCA_018268955.1 of Acidobacteriota bacterium. Taxonomy (GTDB): domain Bacteria; phylum Acidobacteriota; class Vicinamibacteria; order Vicinamibacterales; family CAVVIG01; genus CAVVIG01. The sequence goes on from JAFDVO010000033.1 coordinate 31,804, forward strand.
CCGTCGTGAACGACACAGTGATCGTCGGCTCCTCGATGTTCGAAGGTCTGGGCTACCGGTACGCCACGAACGCCAAGGGGCTGGTCCGCGCGTTCGACGTGAAGACCGGCAAGCAGATCTGGCGCTTCAACACGATCCCCGGCCCCGGTGAGTTCGGCAACGACACCTGGGAGAACGGATCGTGGGAGTGGACCGGCAACGTCGGCGTGTGGACCCAGATCAGCGTCGACCCGACGGCTGGCGGGAACGGCATGGCCTACCTGCCGGTCGAGACGCCGACCATCGACGAATACGGCGGCAACCGTCCCGGCAACAACCTGTTCGCCGAGTCGATCGTCGCGGTCGACCTGAAGACCGGTGTCCGCAAGTGGCACTTCCAGATGATTCACCATGGTCTCTGGGACCACGACAACTCGTCGGCTTCGCTGCTGATCGACGCCAACATCAACGGTCAGCCGCGCAAGCTCCTCGCGCAGCCGACCAAGCAGGGCTGGCTCTACACGTTCGACCGCATCACCGGGCAGCCGATTTGGCCGATCCCCGAAGTGGCCGTCCCGCAGACCAACATGCCGACGGAGAAGACCTCTCCCACGCAGCCGATCCCGACCAACCCGCCGCCCTACTCGCTCACCTACGTGAAGCCGACCGACCTGATCGACTTCACCCCGGCGCTGCACGAGCAGGCGCTCAAGAACCTCGCGAAGTTCCGGTGGGAGCAGTCGCCCTTCGTGCCGCCACTCGGCCCGAACGATCCGCGCCTCGGCTCGATCAACATCGGCAACACCGCCGGCGGCGTGAACTGGCCCGGTTCGGGCTTCGACCCCGAGACCGCCACGTTCTACACGATGGCGAGCAACACGAACATCAACGCCGGCAAGTACTACGAGGAAGAGTTCGAGGCGGTCCGCGCGGACAAGTACAACGCACAGAACCCGCGCAAGCCGCGCTGGGAAGCCGAGCCGAACTACGGCCTCCGCGGCACGAACCAGCCCGGTGGCGCTCCGCCGCCACCCCCGAGCGCTGCTGAAGCGGCGCGCGCCAACGCCAACCCGGCCGTCACGGGCCGCCAGGCGCTGGTCGAAGGGCTCGACGGCCTCCAGATCACCAAGCCGCCATACGGCGTGATCGCGGGCATCGACCTCAACCAGAACGGCAAGCTGATCTTCAGCGTGCCGCACGGCGAGACGCCGGACAACGTCCGCAATCACCCGCTGCTCAAGGGCATGAACATCCCGAAGACCGGCCAGGGCACCAGCGTCGGCATCATGGTCACCAAGACCATGCTCGTCGCCGGTGAATCGCAGGTCACCTCGCCTCAGGGCCGTGGCCGCGGCGCGCGCCTCGTCGCCTACGACAAGAAGGACGGTCACGAGATCGGCTCCGTCCTGATGCCGGCGGCGATCTCTGGCTCGCCGATGACCTACTCGGTCAACGGCCGCCAGTACATCATCGTGGCGGTCAGCGGCGGTAACTACACGGGCGAGTACATCGCCTACGCACTGCCGCAGTCCGAACTTCCGCGCACGGGCAACTAGCGCGGACGGCTCACGCCGCCCGCGCGGCTTCGGGCTGCAGGCTTCAGGCTTCCGTCCGGGTCGGCTTCAGGCCCGTAGCCGACGCAGCCGGGAGGCCAGAGCCGAAAGCCTGAAGCCAAGTCGCCGAAAGAGAAAGGCCCGCTGGGGAACCCCCTCAGCGGGCCTTTTGTTTTCTCCCTCCAACCTCCAACCTCCAACCTCCAACCTCCAACCTCCGTCCCCGACCTCCGTCCCTGACCTCCGTCCTCGATCTCGGACCTCCTGGCACCGATATGCGTGTCGGGACTGAAGTGAACGGGAGAGCCGGACGTTACGGCAGGACCGCGGCGCCCGCCAACCCTGGCGCGATCGTCGCGCCTGTGGTCGTGTAGTACATCGTGCCTCGTGTGTCGGTCGCAAACGACCGCTGCCCGGTCGACCACACCGCCGCTGGGTGTAACTTCGGCGAAGTAGGCAGACACGGCGTCCGACGCCGACGCGTTGCAGGTGAGCGCGGCGCTGAGGACGGTCACTGCCCCCTGGTCACCCGCAACGGTGACGACGTATCCGCTCTTGACGATGCCATTGACCGCCAGGTCCGGCCCGATGAACGCCTTGTGCCGACCCGGGCGGTGCCTTGGCCGGCCGCCTGCGCGGCCGCATGGCGAGTATCGAGATGCTGAGCTATCTCACCGGTCCGTATCTCGGCAAACGCGGAAGCGGGCCTCGTCGCGTCTGCGTTCGGCCTCCGCGCGTCAGTCGTCTCTGGCGGCGTGCTGTGCGTCGCCGGCGCGATCATCGGTGCGTTCTTCCTGCCCTCCAGGCATCGAGCCCTCCTGCCTGACTCAGGCTTCAGACTTCGGGCTCCGGGCGTGGTCGGCTACAGGCGTGAAGTCGACCCGCGCTAAAGTCTGAAGCCGCAGCCTGAAGACTCCTCAGTTCTTGACCAACCCAGGCGTACTCTTCGGCGGCTTGCGCGGCGCTACGAGGCGTTCGTACGCAAACGCGACCTTCAGGAGCTTTCCTTCGCTCCACGGCTGGCCAAGCAGGTCCATGCCGACGGGCAGTCCATCGGCAGTGAATCCGGCCGGCATGCTCATCGCGGGGAATCCGATCGTCGCACTCAGCTGACAGTTGGAGCCGAGTTGCGGCTGGCCGATGATCGCCGGCTTGCGGCGCAGCGTCGGGTAGACGAATGCGGTGAGGTGGTTCTGGCTCATGACCTCGAGCACCGCCTGCTTCGCCTGCTCGCGGCGCGAGAGCGACAGGCGATACCCCTCTGATTCTCGAGCCGTCACTTCATTCGCCCGTTTCAGCACCTGCTCCACCGCGGGCGAGTACTTGCCGGAGAGCAGGATGTCGCCGAGCGTCTTCACGGGAGCCGCCGGATACTTCGCGAGGAACGCCTGCAGGTCGAACTTGAACTCCGCGTTGATGACGCTCGTGTCGCGGAGCGCTTCCTCGAGCCGGGGAAACGGAATCTCGACAATACCCGCGCCGAGAGAGCGGAGATCCTCGATCGCCTCGCGGACGATCGTCCCGACCTCCTCATCCTCGGGCGCGGTGCCGAAGAGGGGCGTCAGCACGCCGATCGTCACGTCGCCGAGCCCGGCATCACCCACCATGCTGTTGTAGGTGCGCGGGATGTGCGCGGCGGCGCCATTGGTCAGGGGATCGGCAGGGTCTTCACCAACGGTGTAGTCGAGCATCAGGATCAGGTCGCCTACCGTGCGCGCGAGCGGGCCACCGATGTCCTGCGTCAGCGACAACGGCACGATGCCGTCGCGGCTCGAGAGCCCGAGCGTGCCGCGTAGCCCCCAGAGACTGTTTTCCGACGATGGATTGCGGATCGACCCGCAGGTGTCCGTTCCCATGCCGGCAGCCGCGAAGCTCGCGGCCACGGCCGCGCCGGTCCCGCCACTCGACCCGCCAGGGTTGCGGGTCAGGTCGTACGGATTGCGCGTCTGCCCGCCGGCGGAGCTGATCGTCGTGATGCCGTACGCGAGTTCGTGAAGGTTCGTCTTCCCGATCACGACCGCACCGGCGTTCTTCAGGCGCTTCACCGTGAACGCGTCGCGGTTGGTCTGGAATCCCGCGAGCGCCAGGGAACCGGCCGTCGTCGGCATACCCTCGGTCGCGTAGTTGTCCTTCACGACGATCGGGATGCCGTGCAGCGGACCGCGCACGTGCCCCGACGATCGCTCTGCATCGAGGGCATCGGCATCCTCCAGGGCGCGCGGGTTGAGCGCGATCATCGCGTTCAACCGCGGTCCCGCCTTGTCGTACACGCCGATGCGATCCAGATACTTCTGCACCAGGTCGTGGGAGGTGACCGTACCGATGCGCTGCGCCGCCATCAGATCGACGATCGACTTCTCGTAGACATCGAAGGTCGAGGACGGTGCCGGTGCCGGGAGCGGGCCGATGGCGCCTGGTGGAGCGGGTCGCTGCGCACCGAGGCGGATGGCGAGGAGACCAACGGCAACGAGCGCACTCGCGCCCCGATATACGCGCAGCATGCGTAGGTCCTTTCTCTGACGTCGACGCACGAGGCGGATTCTAGCGTGTGGCCGACCCGCCTCCGCGCCGACGTCACTTCGACGTGGCCCGATGGAAGAAGACAGGCGAAGCTCTGGCGTGACGTATCCATCGCGGATCCCAGCGGAAGTTCTGGCGTCCACGCGGCGGAACCGCCCTATAATCCCCGGCACGTTCGACGGTCCGACGCGTTTTTTCCTTATGGAGTCGCCCATGAGACGTACTGCGGTACCGCTTCTGCCCGCTGTCGCCCTCGTCGCGCTCGGCCTGGCCAGCCTGGCCCCGCGCATCCAGGGCCAGAACACCGGGCAGCCGAGCACCAAGAACGGTGAGTGGCCGATGTACACGGCCGACCTGAGCGGCAGCAAGTACTCGCCGCTCGACCAGATCGGCGCCAGCAACTTCAACAAGCTCGAAGTCGCGTGGCGCTTCAAGACCGATAACCTCGGTCCCCGCCCCGAGAACAAGCTCGAAGGGACGCCCATCATGGTGAAGGGCACCGTCTACGCCACGGCGGGGACCCGCCGTGCCGTGGTGGCGCTCAACGCC
>JAFDVO010000034.1:0-22473 GCA_018268955.1 Acidobacteriota bacterium
GCCGCTGATCAGCACTTTCGAATCGGAGCGGGCGGCGGACTTGATCGCCGAGCGCAGGCGCCCGAGCGCAGGGCCGCTGCCGAGCAGGAGAAGGTCGTCTCCGGCGGGGGCGACGGCCCGAAGGGCAGCGACGTGATTCGACATGGCTACAGGTGCGGGGGATACGCCCATTCTACTGGTCCGAAATGCCACGAGCGAACATCGACCGACTCTTCCGTCACGCCGATCGTGCGGTTCCGTTCGGTGACCTGCGTTTGTGGGCAGAGGCGCGACGAAATGTCCCCTGCACGACATCCTCAAAATCCGCTTGCGGACAGACAATCGGCCAGCATCGCCGTACCTTGAAGCGGTTGCCGCGAGAATTACGCTGGGCTGGGTGGCCAATGGCTTGCACCTCGGCCGCGCACACAACTGCCTACCCAATGAAGACACCCACGCTGGACCGGCGTGCCCACCAGCGCTACGACGTTCTCGGCGCGTTGTGGGGTGTGCTCGAACTGCCCGAACCCGCCATTGTCGTCAACGTGAGCACGCAGGGAATGCTGATCGACGCCCCCATCTGCCCCGTGCCGAACTCGGTTCACGCACTCCACATCCTGATCGAGGGCGAGCCGGTGACCGTCGACGCCGTCGTGCGGCACTGCCGCTCGCACCCCGACGGTCGCCACCTGATAGGGCTCGCATTTCTGCACGCGCCTGCCACCGTTTTGAGTTCGATCGAACAGCTTGGCGCTGGACATCCGATACAAGTCATCGACTCGGATGTATCTAGGTCGTAGAATGTCAGACTTGTTGGAGTCTGGCCCGATTTGGACGATTTCAGATCCAGTGAGGGCCTCGCGTGGTCAACGGTGAATCGTCGACAACCGAACGCCGGCGCGCGGTCCGTTACGCAGTCGACGGATCCGAGCCGGTGGGTTTCGTCGCGAGCAACTCTGTCCGCGTGGTCGACATCAGCGCCGGTGGCGTGCTCCTGGTGTCATCAAGGCCGGCAAGCGTCGGTACGCGAGGGCGGCTCACGTTGAACCTCGGGGGCAATCCATTGGCCGCCGAGATAGAAATCCGCCGCGTGGTCACGTCGCCGGATCGCTCGTTCAGGATCGGAGCGATGTTCGTGGGTATATCCCCGTTGCAGCAGGACGCGATCGAGCGCTTTGCCAGACCGGGTGAACGGCAGGAGTACGCGTGAGTCCCGTAGCCAGCAAGTCGTCAGTGCAGCTCATTGGCCGGTCTCCGGAGATCGCTGCGCTTCGTCAGGAGATCGAGCGTGTCGCCAAGTCGGACGCCAAGGTCCTGATCACCGGCGAGAGCGGCACCGGCAAGGAGATCGTCGCCAACCTGATCCACGCGAGTTCGCCCCGCGTTGGCAACGTGTTCGCGCCCGTGAACTGCGCCGGGTTGCCCGAGACGCTGCTCGAGTCCGAACTGTTCGGCCACGTGCGGGGCAGCTTCACCGGCGCCTACCGCGACAAGCCGGGCAAGCTGGAATCCGCGCACAACGGGACGGTCTTCCTCGACGAAGTCGGCGAGATGACGCTCCGGATGCAGGGCATGCTGCTGCGGTTCCTCGAGACGGGCGAACTGCAGAAGGTCGGTGCCGACGGCGCGGGACGACACGTGAACGTGCGCGTCATCACCGCGACCAACCGCAATCTGCGCGACCTCATCGCGCAGGGACAGTTCCGTGAGGACCTGTTCTACCGGCTCAACGTCATCCAGATCGTGGTACCGCCGCTGCGGGAACGCCGCGACGATATCCCGCTCTTGATCGAGCACTTCCTCGCGCGATTCAAGGAAGCCAACGAGTCACCGATCACAGGCATCTGTCACGCGGCGATGAAGGCGCTCACGGACTACTCGTGGCCCGGCAACGTGCGCGAGCTCGAGAACGTCATCGAGCGCCTCGTGGTCACGGTGCACCATCCCGAGATCCAGGTCGAGGATCTTCCGAGCGAAGTCCGGACGTTCGACCCGGTGTCGTTGCGGCCGAAGCGCGAACGGCGTCGCACAGTGGCGGACGATCTCTACAAGCGGTTGGTAGAGGGGAAGGAGTCCTTCTGGGCGACGGTTTACCCGCTGTTCATGGACCGCGAGATCACGCGGTCGAATGTGCGGGAGGTGGTACGTCGCGGACTCGAGGAAGCGCGTGGCAACTACAAGATCGTCGCGCGACTCTTCAACATGGAGCCGCGCGACTACAAGCGCTTCCTCAACTTCCTCAGGAAGCACGACTGTCAGATTCCGTTCAAGGAATACCGCTAACTCAGCGCCGCTTCGTCCACTACAACGTCGATCAGGCCCGGGCGCTCATCCGCAGGAAGGTCCGTCCAGGCACGGAGGGCCTCGATCGCGCTCTGCGCGCGCTGCTCGGTCATCCGAAGCAGGACCGCTTCCCCGGGTCGTTCTGCCGGAGCAATCTGTACCCAGGTCGCGTCAGGCTCGGCCACGATCGAGACGACCTCAGCCCTCCAGACGCCTTCGCGTCCGCGGATCCACTGACCGTCGAGCATGGCAAACAGCTGATCCGAGGCTGAGAGCTCGTACGGATCGGCCGGGTTGTGATCCTGCGTGTGTAGACGACGTACGTAATCACGACAGTTCTGCTTCACGGTTACTCGCCCTGCGGCGCCGGGGGGCCCGCTATTCGTAATCCCGGTACCCGCACAGCAAAACCCGAACCAGATGCGGCTGCCCAGCGTCGGCTCAGTTCGATGGTGGGCGCTTCACGAATGCTGATAGACGAGCGACCGCCCGGGCTGGGCGGTGAAATGTCAGCTCCAGCGGTGCGAGCAAGAGGAGCCGTCGCAGCTCCTCACGGGGAATGGCAGGAAGCGGCTGCGCGCCTCGGACGAGCAGCGCTGCGGCCGTCACTGCAGCAGATCCGAACGAGAGCGCCAGGACGGCGCTGATCGCTGCTGTCCAACTGAACCAGCCGACCATCGCACCAGCCGCCACCGCCGCAGCTATCCAGGCCTGGGCAGCCGGTCCGATGAGCTCCTCTGCGAGGAAGTACCTCGAGCGGTGGGCGGCAGCCAGGCGTGACGCAATCGCTTCCAGTGAGGCGCGCTGACGCCGCCCGGCGTCAATCCGGTCCTGGCCGGCCGACAGCACGTCGGTCTGGCCGAAGGCCTCGTGGCTCCGAACAAACCGCCGCCGTTCAACGCCCGCCGGCTGCAGCCTGAACATCATGTCGAGCTCAGGGTCCACGGCGTCTGGCCGGAATCCATTGGCCTGTATGACGGCGTCGCGACGCCAGATGCTCACACCAGTTCCGGCGGTGACGCTGTGCGGCTGCGATCGCCAGAACAGCCGTGTGAACATCAGCGATCGGATTGACCGAAGCTGTTGAAAGCTCGCGTGAACCGAGGGTTCCGCGTCGCGGCTGGCCCGCTCGACCGGACACGCAACGCCGACCACTGCCACGGGATCCTCGATGACCGGGGCCATCGCCCGAATCAGCGCCGAGGAATCGAACGTGACACCTGGCGGAAGTGCGGCAACGAAGCGATACCGGGCGAGCTCTACGCCGCAATTCAGGGCGTCGCTGCGTCCGGCCCCATCCTGTTCGACGACCATCAGCCGTGCGTCGCGCTGGCTTCGCAGAATGCGGCGCACCGGCGCCGTGTCGAGCCGCCGGCGGTAGAAGAACTCGCGCGACTCGAGCTTCCACTCGTCGATCATGGCCTGCAGGATCGCGGCGCCCGTGTCGACCACGACAATCGCCTCGAACTCCGGATAGGCCATGTCCAACACGCGCCGGAGGGTGTTCGCCGTCTGCGGATGCGCCCCTGCGGCGATGACCACGCTGACCGGCATGGTCAGTCGCGATGCCGTGACCGCATCGCGCTCCTCACCTGGCTCATCCCGCCGGCCACCAGCACGGAGTGCCGCGAGGAGGGTCGCCGAGCCGATCACGCCGAGGTACGCGAGCGCCAGCAGGACGGCGCCGGTGAGAAGGAGTTGGCCGCTGCTCACGCCGCCCCCACGTGCTCGAGCCCCATCGTGTCGAGCAACCGGCGGACCCGCGGACCGACGACAGGGCCGGCCCGCTCCACCAGGGACTCGGTGAACCGTACACCGCCCGCGGCAGCAATTCGCTGGAGCATGGCCACCTTCGCCCGGGTGGGATTGTCGGATGCCGCTTCGAGCATGATGAGACTGTCGAGCACACCGAGGTTCTGGGCGACTTCAGCCGCGCCGTTGCGCACGAAGCGATCGCGGTGATCGAGGCAGCGTACGAGCACGGGCCACACTTCCGACCCCATCATTTCGAGCGATTCGCGGGCAGCCAGCCGGACCCACCAGTCGCCGTCGCCCAGTAGCCCGGCGACCCGATCGGCCAGATCGGCCCGGCCAAGTTCCCCGAGCGCGCGCACCGCATGCGCCCGTACGAAGGGCACCGGGTCTGAGAGGAGGCCCGTTGCATACGGAACCGACCGGTCAGTGCCAATCCGGCCAAGCGTCTGAATCGCCGCCTTCCGCACGCGCGGATCGGCATCGCGGACCAGAGGAGTGACCGCATCCTCGACCCGATCTTCCGGGTACCTGGCGAGCAGGGTCGCGGCTGACTGCCGCACCAGTGGGTCCGCATCGCCAAGCAGTGCCGTCAGCCTCGCGGCGAGGTCGAGCGGGGACTGGTCGATGTAGAGGGCCACCCTGGATGCGGGCACGTTCGAGGAGGTGAGTGCGCCGACCAGCAGGTCGGCGGCCTCGGGCGACTGTGCACGTCCGAGCACGGCGAGCGCCGAGGCGGCCACATCCTGGTCGCGATCGTTCAGCGCACGCGCGACGAGCGTCATGGCGTGCGGGTGCCCGTGCCTTGCCAGCAGCGTCAGGGCCGTCGTGCGACGCCACTTGTCCCGGCCCGACGTGTGCGCAGACGCATCGCGCACGAGGACGTCGATGGACCAGCGCTCCGCAATGACCGCCATCAGCGTCTCGAAGGTCGGCTGCGGCAGGTCGCGCTCAGCCGCCCCGTGCATGAGCAGTTCACGGCTCGCGCCCTGCAGCAGCGGGCGCGCGGCGGCGAGCCGCGCCGGGAGTGCGGCCGATTGCAGAGGAAGCAAGACGTCGAGCGTCGCCTGCAGCGCCGCCCTGGTAGCCTCTCGCCGACTCTGGACGGCCAGCATGTATAGCGAGAGCCCCGCCCAGGCGAGAATGGCGACGCCGACGCTCCCGAGGAAGATCAGATCAATCCACATATGCACGCGGATCCACACGAGCCGCACATGGCGGTAGCCCTACCCGCTAACGGTATCGGCGGGACACGGCGTGCGCTTTATCAGAGGTGATCAGCGCGTGGTGGGCGCCGCGGGGGAGGCGGCGGACGCCACCCCGCGATTCGAAGTGCGCGGCCCGGGAGACTTGAGGCCGAGCAGACGCTTCAGGCGGTCGAGCATGCCCGGTTCCTCCGCTTCGTGACGGTCGAGGGACTCGAGAATGTCCAGGCACTCGGCGATCGTGGCCACCGACCCGATGCCGAGCTGCCGTGCGCTGGCGGGAATCTTGGCTTCTTCGCCGCGCCACACCAGAATGGCCCGCGCGGTCGAGTCGAGGGCGACGTCGAGGCAGTTCTCCGGGCGATCGTCGACCAGGATGTCCAATGCGAGGGCAGCGGCGATCTTCCCGCGCGATCCGTGCACCACGAACACGGACGGTGTTTCGTAGCCCTGCGCGGCGAGCCAACGGTAGCTCTGGGTCTGCGCCGTCTCGCCGCGTGTCTCGGGACGGCTGGTCACGAACATCAGCTCCCACTTGCGATCCTGTACGAGCCGATAGAGCCGCGCCAGTGAGCCAGGCTCGATTTCGGCAAGCGTTTCCCACCAGTTCTCCTGGTCGCACACCGTCTTCCAGAGCTCACGCTGCTGGCGGGACGAGAGATGGCCGATCGACAGCCGCGATTCCTCTGCCGGCGGACTGTCGGCCGCGTCCGGACCAGTGCCTGGCGCGGTGGATCGGGGCAGGAACGCCGGGTCGATGCCGGGGAACAGACGTCGGGCCTCGCGAGCGAGCGCGCTCTGCATGTCGGCAACGGTGCCGTCGAGGTCGAACGCCAGTCGCATGATAGGTTCAGTACAGGAGACTCAACATTCTACCGCCCCTCTCCAGTGATATCGGACCGGGGAACAGCTGCGGGCAGCCAAAGGGGCACTTCCGGGCGTCGGCGGCACCCCACGCTTGACGGTGGCGTGGCTGCTCCCTAACCTCGAGACCGTCGACATCGACGAGAGAAACGCTCGTGACCACAGCAGGAGACCCCCTCGACAACGCAGCTGCCTTCGTACGTCCCGCCGACGTGATTGCACGGCGGCTCGGCGAGTCTGCCGTGCTGATTCGCATGCGTACCAGCCGCATCTACCAGTTGAACGTCACGGGTGCGAGGATCTGGGAGCTGCTCCAGCAGCACGCGTCCCGTGACGCCGTGCTCGACGAGCTCCTCGCGGAATTCGAGGTCTCACGCGAAGACGCGGCCACCGCAGTGGACCATCTCATCGCCGACCTTCGTGCTGAAGGCCTGCTGTAGTGCAGCCCGACGTGCCAGCCGCCGTGTTCGCACCGGAAGGCGCCTGGGTCTTCCGGCCTTCCGTGCCCCAGTCCTGTCTGCCCGATCGCGCACTGTCCACGGCGCGGCGTGGCCCCCTCGTCGCGGTGTTCAGTGGCGTGTTGTTCGAGCCCGACAGCCTCGCACGAGAGCTGCAGTGCCCGTCGGCAACCGGGAATGCCGCCGACCTGGTGCTCGCCGCGTACATTTCGCGGGGCGGCGAGTGGGTACACGCACTGAAAGGGCATTTCGCGACCGTCATTCACGACGGAGCGACGGGACGGATCGTTGCCGCTCGTGATCCGATGGGCCTCCACCCACTTTTCTTCGCACGGGGCTCCCACGGGTGGGTGTTCTCGCCCTCGACCGACACGCTGCTCGCGGAACCCGGTGTGTCCCGCGCCGTGAACCGGGTCGCGCTCGCTGAGCACCTGGTTCATCGTTGGTGGGAACCGACCGAAACCTACTTCGAGGACGTCCTGCGGGTGCCACCCGGCCACGTCTTCGAGGGTGATGGCAGGACCCATCGACTCCGGCGGTACTGGGATCCTGCAGGCGCCGACGGCCTGCGCTGGCTTGCCGATGAGGAGGTCGAACGGTTCGGCGCGGCACTGACGCGCGCGGTGAACCGCTGCCTCGATCAAGGCCCCGCCGGGATATTCCTGAGCGGCGGGTTCGATTCGATCAGCGTTGCGGCGGTGGCCGCCGACGAAACACGCCGCCGTGGGCTGCCACTCCCGCACGCGCTCTCCCTTGGGTTCCAGGATCCGTCCTGCAACGAGGAGCTGGTCCAGCGAGGCGCGGCCGATGCCCTTGGGCTCGTGCAGGAATTCCTGCCCTTCGACCAGGCAGTCGCGCCAGAGGGGCTGCTGAAGCTCGCGTCGGACATGGCGGCCACCTGGCCCGTGCCGATGATGAACCTGTGGAATCCTGCGTACGCGGCTCTTGCGCGCCGTGGCCGCGAGCAGGGGTGCCGCGTGATCCTGACCGGAACCGGCGGCGATGAATGGCTCAACGTCAGTCCTTACCTTGCGGCCGATCTCATCAGGGCTGGCCGCCTGGCGGAGGCCGCTCGGCTGGTTGGCGTCTTCCACCGCTCGTTCAAGTTCGCCACGATCGACACGCTCCGCTCCGGTTTGTGGACCTTCGGCCTGCGGCCACTTGCGGCGATGTTTGCGAGCCGGCTCGCGCCCGCAGCGTTCCAGGCGCGGCGCGTGAAGAAGCTGGTGCGCGACACGCCTGCGTGGGTCGCGCCCGATCCGGCGCTGAGGCGCCTCCTCGATGAGCGCGCCCCACGCGTGCTCGCCTCCGCCGACCCGCCGGGCGGCAGCTTCTACGAGCAGGAGATGCGTACCGCAATCGAGCATCCCCTCAATGCCATCGAAGCCGAGGAGTATTACGAGATGGGCAGGCGACTCGGCGTTCGCCTGCTCCATCCCTATTGCGACGCCGACCTCGTCGAGCTGTTGTACCGAACGCCACCCGCGACGCTCGTGCGGGGTGGCCGCACGAAAGGCCTCGTGCGCGACACGGTCGCCCGCCGTTTTCCGACCCTCGGCTTCGACCGCCAGCGCAAGGTGAGCGCCACCGACCTCTATCGGCACAGCCTGCAGACAGAAGGTCCCGCAGTGTGGAAGGCCATCGGCGGTGCGAGGACGCTCGCGGCGCTCGGGGTCGTTGACGCGAAACTGCACGACGCCGCGATCGCAGGCCTGTTCTCGGGCAAACTGCCGCGGGAAACCTATCGAATCTGGGATACCCTACAGCTGGAAGCGTGGGCTCGCACGAGGGCCTGAGCGGCCGCAGCACAGGAGACGCAGCATGCATGCCGACGACCACAAGCAGCCATCATCCGAAGGCACCCGCAAGAAGCGTTGGACGACGCCGTCACTGAAGCGTGTGGGCCACGTCGGCGAGGTGCTCCAGGGGGGCGGCGGCAAGCTCACGGCAAGGGAAGGCGATCCCGGGGAGCCACGCAAGCTCAAGGGACAGGGATAGCCGCATCCGGGAATCCGGGTTCCGGCTCCGGCGGAGCGCTCCGTGCTGAACCTGCAGATCGCCGACCGAAGCGGCGACGCGTTGGACATCTCCGGGTGCATCGAGGTTCAGGAGTGGCAGACCCCTGACGGCGCTCGGGTGGCTCGCGGGCTGCGCGCGAACGGCTCGTACTTGATGGAGTGGCCGAACCTCGCCACATACCGCTTCGATGCTGACCGACAGTCCGTCATCGCCTATCCGGCTCCGGGCGCATCGGCTGACGATATCTGGGACGCCTACCGGCGCAGCGTCCTGCCGTTAGCCCTCCAGGTGCGCGGTTGGGAGGCGCTCCACGCCAGCGCTATCGTCACCGCCGGGGGGCTGGTTGCCTTCTGTGCGCGCTCGCAGACCGGGAAGTCCACCATCGCGTTCGGCCTCCGTCGACGCGGTTTCCCGCAGTGGTGTGACGACGGGCTGGTCTTCCGGCCAGATGCCCCCCCGCTCGCCTCGCCACTTCCTTTCGAAGCCCGCCTCAGGCCCGAGTCGAGGACGCTTTTCGGTTACGGCACGCCGACAGGCGCCGCCTACCTCGGCAACACGCTCGGCGAACAGCACTTTACGGAGCCACTGCCGATCCGATCCATCTGCCTTCTGTCACGGACGGTAGATGCGCCACCCGATACTCGTACCGAGGTCCGATCGGTTCCGCCGGCGGACGCATTTACGGCGCTACTGACGCACGCGCTCGAGTTCGATCCCACCGACGATGTCAGGCGCACTCGGATGATGCGGAACTATCTCGACCTCGCCGCCGCCGTCCCCGTCGTCGAACTGCGCTTCGTACCGAACCGCGCCCGGTTCGACAGCCTGCTCGACACAGTGACGTCGGCTCTCGACCTCACACTCCCCGAGGACCTGCGGGCCGCAGGCCGATGACTGACGCGATCGCCCCGCCCGAACGGCTTGTCCGGCTGCGGCGCGAGCTCGCTGGTCCCGGGCACGCCTGGCTGCTGGTCCGTCTTGCTCTCTGGTGTGTGTGCCTGCGCGTACTGAAGTTCCTGGTGCCGCTGCCCGACCTGGTCGCGCTGGTTCGACGCGACCCGCGTGCGGCACGACGGGACCCGCGCGAAGAGCAGCGCCTGGTCACGCTGACACGGTGGGCGAGTCGGGCGACGCAGTGGTCCTCGCGGGGAGACTGCCTCGAGCGTGCGCTGGTCGCGTACCGCTACCTCACGGCGGCGAATGCGCGGCCGACCCTGGTCGTCGGCCTCGCAGAGGGTGAGCGCGAGGCGCGCGGGCACGCGTGGGTAACGGTTGACGGTATGGCGGTGGACGATACGACGGACACGCTCGACGGCTTCGTGCCGGTGGTCAGCTTCGGGCCGGACGGTCACCCGACGCCGTAACAGCGGGCGCAGCAGCAATCCTGTCGCGCGAACAGATGTGTCGGCGTATCGGCTCGGAAAGACGCCGCGGTACGTACCGAAGCGCACCAATGTCAGCCCAGAGCGCGACAATCACGGCCGAGACTTGACAAATGGGTCGCACGGCAGGGAACGGGCTTTGCTCGGCTGTTACACGCAGTGGTCATCACGCTCATCTCGTCCCTCACGCCCGACGATGAGAACGTCTGTGCGCCGGCATTGCTCCAGCACTTCGTCAGCGTGCTGAAGGAACTGCCGATTGCCTACGCCATCCGGATCGAAACGTCGGATCAGGTCTTTCAACACAGCGAAGCGGTCGGGCAGGCGCACGCAGCGGACGTGCTGCCGCATCCGACGCTCGCCCTTGCCGTGCAGCCGGTGACGCCGAACCGCCATTGAGCCAGCGACGACGTCAATGCCAGCGACGGCGTCAATGATCGGCAGACTAGGGATCGCGGTCCCGCTCGCGGCCATGGCTGCCGGCATGGCCGCGTGGCTCGCATGGGGTCAGCCTCCTGGCGCCCGAGCGGTGCCCATTCGTGGCGTCGAGTGGGCCGGGAAAGGCGTGTGGCTCAGGGCCGAACTGCACACGCACACGCGCTTCTCCGATGGCGCGCACACGGTCGACGAGGTGGTCGCCGCCGCAGCAAAGAATCACTGCGACATCGTCGCAATTACGGATCACACCGACGGCAACCTGAAAGCCGTCACTCCCGAGTACTTCAGCGCGATCCAGGCAGCGCGCGCGGCAAATCCTGATCTGCTGGTCGTCGCGGGCATCGAGTGGAACGTACCGCCCGGCAAAGGTCAGGAGCATGCTGGCGTGCTGTTGCCTTCTTCACTGGAGCAGCAGGACACGCTCGCAGCCTTCAAAGAGCAGTTCGACGACGAGAACAAGGAGGGTGAGAACCCCGAGTTGGCGATCGCCGCGCTGGCGTTCCTGAAACGTGCCGGCGGATCGGGGCAGTTGCCGGTGATGCTGATGAACCACCCGGCGCGGGTGCCCGCATCGACAAGTGCGCCGGTCCTCACCTTCGAAGGGCTCCATCGAGCCGCGCCGGGGATTGTTGCCGGCGTGGAAGGCGGCCCGGGGCACCAGCGCTCGACACCGCTCGGCTCGTACAAGCGTCCCGAGACGCTGATCGATCGCTGGGATCCGCTCGTGGCGCAGGTCGGTGGTGCGTGGGACACGTGGCTCGCGAAGGGGCTCGACGTCTGGGGTGCAGCCGCGGATGCAGACTTCCACCACGAGAATGGCGAGTACTGGCCGTGCGAGTTCTCATCGACCTGGGTCTACGCGCCAGACCGCAGCATCGACGGCGTCATCCGCGCCCTCCACGCCGGAAGCTACTTCGGCGAACACGGTCACATCGTGTCGAAAGCGGAATTGAGTGCCACGCCTGCCGGACAGACGCGTGCGGCGGTTGCGGGTCAACGGCTGACCGCTGCCGTCGGGTCCACCCTGTCGGTGGCGCTGGCGCTCGATGTTCCCGACGTCGACTTCGAAGGCAAGCCGAACCGTGTGGACGTCGTCGAGCTGATTGGCGTGTCTGGCGGGAAGGCGACCGTCCTGTATAGCGGTGCGCCGCAGGCTCCCGCGGCGTTCAACGTGCCGGTCACCGTCCCGGCTGGCGGCATCGTGCTGCGCGCGCGCGGCCGGCGTAACGTCGACGGCGGACCCGCACTGCAGTTCTACACGAACCCGATTCGGGTCGCCACCGCACGCTAAGTCGGCCTAGGAACTCGGAACCTGGCGTCAGTGATTCGGTCGGTCGGGTTCGCGAGCCTTATCGCCCCACCAGGTCCGGTCGCCCCGTCACCTTGCGTTTCGAGAGCAGCTTGACAGTCAGGTGTCGCGCCAGCAGCACGGGCGGCATCTTGAGCCAGTGCGAGCGCATATAGAGCCCGAGTCCTGCCGCAGAGGTCCCGATCGTTCCCGTTGCGGAGAGGCTTCGTACGACCATCGCATCGACGGCGGCGTCGACGAGGCGCGCCTGTGCCGATGGCGGTGCGGGATCGAACGCGGGATGCAGGGCGCCGAGCCACCGGGACGCGGCACGCAGCGCGTGTCCGAGCGGAACCTGAACGCCGAGCCTCTGGCCCTCCTCGAGCAGCGTGGACGGAAACGCCGCGTCGCGTGCCGTGAACTCGGCGACGAGCTGGTGGATGTCGAGGATGTCTCCGAGCGGGCTGGTGAGTTCCCCGTCATGGAACCCGTGCACCGCGGAATGGATCACCATGTGTTCGGGGGCAAGCACCTTCCACTGGCTACCGTCGGCCGCTGGTCGCGCGCGCGCACGGAGCCGCGCCACATCCGGCTGCAGCCGGCTCGTGATCGGCAGGATCGCGTGGTGCACGTCGACGAATGTCTCGCGTTCCGTGTGCTGAAGCGGTGGCAGCTCGTGGGTCCATTGCCGGTAATAGAGCTGGTCGTAGGGCTCCAGCTTCACGTGCGCCCATCCGTGCGCGAGCAGCGCCTGTTCGACGGCGTCGAGGCGTTCGCGGGGGACGAGGATGTCGACGTCCGATGACAGGCGACCCCGCGAAACCTGGAGCGCCTCCGCCATGTAGGCAGCCCCTTTCAGGAGGATCAGGTCGTCGGACAGATCGGCGAGCACACGTGCGAGGCAGGTGGCCTCCCAGCGGATGACGCGAGCCTCGTGGTCGGCGAGAACCCGCTCCGAGGCGAGGGCTTTCTGCGCGCCGCGCGGGATATGCGGCAACACGCCCGCGTCCTCAAGGCGGGCAGCAAGACGACCAAGGAGCTGCGTACGCCGCGCTTCGGCAACGAGCTGCTCCCACAGCGGTTCTCCGAGCTGCGTCGCCAAGGCCGGTTCCCGCCAGACGCGCACCAGCAGTGGCCGCGTCATCACGCCACCCGTTCCTCGGCCAGGAGTCGATCGAAGAAGCTGAGCGCGTCCTCGGTGCGGCCGTAGGTGAGGCGCATGCATCGGCAGCGATCGACCATGCTGGCGAGTGCCTCGAATCCGGCCTCCCGCAGCATGAAGTAGTTGAACGTATCGTCCTGCACCTCGAAGAAAGCATCCGTCTTCGAAATCGGCGTCACCGCCAATGACGCGCCGGCCTTGTAGGTCGGGAACACAATCCACCTGGGCTCGGCGCGTTCGTTTCGGCGGGCGACGGCATCGCCAGCGGGCCGCACGAGGACCATGGGGCCGTCCTCCGGATGCTCGTACGTCTCCGTCGTTTCCATCTGAGGTGCAATCGCACGCACCGCGGCGATGGATGTCCCCTTAAGGCTGAATGGGCGCGGAAACGGACGGAGCGCGCCCGTGGAGACTTCGAGCATGCCGAACTCGTCGGACAGCAGCCGCCATCCGCTCATGCTGAGAAGTCCGGCAAGAGTGCTCTTTCCAGAGCCGGGGAGTGCTGGAAGGATGGCCGCCTTCCCTTCGCGTTCGACGACGCTGGCGTGCACGAGGAGGTACGCATGCTCTCGCAGGGAGACCACCCAGTTCATTCCCCACTCCATGAGCACCGGCGCAAGCGGGAGCGCCACGGGGAAGAACAGCGGCTCGCCGTCCACGAACAACTGTGCCTGCTTGCGGGCGAACCGGCGGAGTCCTGTGCCGTGGCGGAGTTCGAGCGACACGTCTGCGAAGCGGTCTGGCGGCAGCACCGGGAAGTCCCGGTACACACGCATCAGGCCATCCAAGACCGCCGGGATGTCGGAGCGCACCCGCAGCGTGATCGGCCCGAGGTCCAGCACCAGGAGGCCGCTCCTGCATCGCTGAGACACGTCGGCCGCGCCGAGTGTTGCGAGGGTGTCGGAGCGGTCGGGCGCTGCGTGCTGAATCGTGGCGTCAGCGGCGCTCGACAAGGCCGGCCTGCTCGAGTTGGGACAGCAGCATGCCCAGCCATTCTCTCATCCGCGCCTGCTCGGCCGCGGGCTGTTCGAGCCGTTCTATCAGTTGGTCGATGGTGGCAGGGCCGTCGGCGAGGGCGTCGAGCACGTCGAGGGCAGCGGACGGTGCGCGGTGCGTGCTGCCCGACGCGGGATTGAAGATCGCTGCTTCGTCGTCCCATTCACGCCAGAGGAGCTGGCGCGGACTGACGGCGGCGAAGAGCGATTCGGGAGAAACCTGGTTCACGGAGCCTGATGGCTGCGCGGGGGTGCCGCGCTACTGGCAGGCGATGTAGCGGCAGCCGGTCGAGTTCGACCTGTTGCGGACGGCCGTCGCCATCAGCGGCTTCGCCGTCAGCGTCATGACCACGGGCACCGCGACGAGAGTCTTGCCGATCAGCCGACGACGGTCCTGGTTCACGACCCGCTCACCTGGCGTGCCGTTGCCCTGAGGGCTGTCCGTGGGCTGGTTGTCGTTACGCATGCTGTGTACTGTCTCCGGGGGATTTCGAGGATAGTCCAGATAGCAAGCGAAATGCCACAGCTGTACATTGGCGTTTTGGCCTGAACGGCGTCGATGGCGCCACAAAGGCTGCCTTACGGCCGAATTATGTCCAAGCGATAGCCGCGCATCCGACTTCCGCGCAGAATAAGCAGGTGCTCGACGCATTTGCGCAGCTCATCAAGCTCTACCTGCTTCCCGGCAGTCCGTCGTTCCTGCTGGCTGCAGTCACGGTTGCGCTCGGCCTGCTCTTCCTCGGTCGCGTGCTGCGTCCGTGGGGGCTGGCGCTTCTCTCGGGGATCGTCGTGCTCTACTGGGCCCTGAGCCTGCCTGCGGTCGCGTCGCCGTTGGCCACCAGGTTTCGAACTGGTGTCGTCCCCCGACTCACTGCGGCAGATGTCCAGCGCGCTGACGCCATCGTCGTCCTTGGTGCCGGCGTCGTGACGCACTCGTTGTCTGGCTACAGCGCGAGTGTGCCCGATTCGCAAACCGTGTTCAACGCCTTCGAGGGCGCGCGTCTCTACCACCTGGCACCCGTCTCACTGCCGGTGATTGCCTCCGGCGGCATCGTGAACCTGGCGTGGCAGCGCGAACCGGAGAGTGGGGTCATCCGAGATCTTCTCGTGCGCGCCGGCGTGCCGGCAGACCGAATCACGCTCGAATCGTCGTCGCGGACGACGCACGAGCAGGCAGTCAACCTCGCCCCGATGATCAGGGAACACGGATGGACCCACGTGATCGTGGTTGCACCGTCCGTGCAGATGCCGCGCGCGGTCGGCTCGTTCGCCGCACAGGGTGTCCACATCGTCCCCGCGGAGGCGCCGTACCACTCGGACCTCCCGCCCGGCGAGACGCCCTCGAGATGGGCGCCGAGCGGAGACGCGCTGGCGGTGAGCACCAGGGCGATCTACGACTACCTCGCGTGGGCGTACTACTGGATGCGCGGCTGGCTCGGGTGAGTAGGACTCGAGCGCAGAACTGAGACTCAGGAGTCAGAACTGAGACTCAGAACTCAGAACTGAAACCCGGAGCCCCCGAGCCGGGAGCCCGAGGTTCGGAGCCCTGAGCCGACGAGCCCTGAAGCCCGGAGCCCGAAGGCTGCGATTTACTTGGTCTTCCCCGCCCCGTTGTTCATGCGCTCGAGGATGTCGGCTGTCAGGTCGGTCGCGTCTCGCGCCCAGACCAGTGACGTGTCGGCGTTCAGCACGTACTGCAGCGGACGCTCGCGCGCGACGTCGTTGAGCGCACGAACGAGGTCTTCCCGAATGGCTCCCTGCAGTTGATGCTGCAGGTCGAGAATCGCCTTCTGCGCATCCTCGGTGGCCTGCTTCAGCTCGGCCTCCTGCCGCTGCACGCTCGAGCGCAGTTCCGCGCGACGCGACCCCGAGAAGACGCCACCGGCGTTCGCCAGGGCCAGCTTCGTGTCATCGAGCTTCTTCTTGCGGGCATTGAGGTCGTCGGCGCGCGTCTTCCGGAGGTCGTCGAGCTGTTTGGCCGCCGCCTTGGCCTGGGCCGACTCGTTCAGCACCTTCTGCACGCTGAGGAACGCGATGGGCGACGTCGGCCGCACGGAAGCGGGACGGGACTGCTGCACCGCCAGCACGCCGACCGGCGCGAGGGCGAGAAGGAAGAGTGCGATATGCAGTGGCTTCTTCATGGTTCTCACTATATCGGCCCTTCGACCCGGAGCCGACCGGCGTGAAGCCAAGAGCCCCACGCCTGTACCGGAAGCGTCAGTTCCTTTACGCCCAATCGGGCTGTCGCCAAACAAAAGTCGGCGCTGGGGCGATCTTCCGTCGCCCTGCCGAGCCGTGAAAGCCCGGGAATCGGCTACAGTACCTCCACGTTTTCAACAGGTTGCGTGGTCCCGGCGACGTGCTGATGCCGGGTAGGCGATTTGCTGTCCACCGCCCTTGACACGCCCGCATGACGCACAACTCGAAGAAAGCGGCCGCTGCCGTTGCTGCAGCGGTGATGTTCCTGCTGTTGTATCGCCACGTCCTGGTCAAGCTCGTGCACGACTGGTGGACGGACGACAACTACTCCCACGGGTTCCTGATCATTCCGCTGGCGGCCTACCTCGCATGGGAACGGCGCGACCGGTTTGCCAGCACGGTCAGCCGAAGCAGCCTGTGGGGCCTCGTCGTCGTCGCTGGAAGCATCGCCGTGCTCCTTGGCGGCGTCCTGGGGTCCGAGCTCTTCCTTACCCGCATTTCGCTCGTCGGCGCGATCGTGGGGAGCGTGCTGTTCCTGTTCGGCTGGAAACGGCTGATGGTGATGGCGTTTCCGATCGGCATCCTGCTGCTGATGATTCCGTTGCCGGCCATCATCTTCAACCAGATCGCCTTCCCACTGCAGCTCCTGGCGTCACGCGTCGGCGAGTCGACGCTGACAGCGGTGGAGATCCCCGTGCTGCGCGAAGGCAACGTGCTTGTACTCGCGAACACCTCGCTGGAGGTTGCGGAAGCGTGCAGCGGGATCCGCTCGCTCGTGTCGCTGCTGACGCTCGGTATCGTGTTCGGGTACTTCACCGATAAACGCCTGTGGGTGCGGACGGCCATCGCCGTCTCGACGATTCCGATCGCGATCATTGCGAACGGCGGCCGCGTGGCAGGCACCGGCATCGCGGCGCATCGGTTCGGGCCTGAAGCCGCGCAGGGGTTCCTGCACGAGTTCTCCGGATGGATGGTATTCGTGGTGGCGTTTGCGATGATGCTGGCGCTTCAGCGCCTGATCGTCTGGATGGCGCCTCCCCAGAAACTGCGGTCAACCCCCGACGTGGCGGCACTCTCATGATGACCCGGATGCTCGTGCTCGTGATGTGTTTCGCCGCTGGCGTGGGGCTGCTTGCCAGGGCGGACCGGCCAGAGCCGGTTCCCGTGCGCAGCAGCTTCAACCAGTTCCCGATGCAGCTTGGCGAGTGGAACGGTGTGCAGGATCCGCCGTTCCCGAAGGAGATCCTCGCGATCCTTGGCGTGGACGACTACATGGCCCGCGCCTACTTCCGCCCGAACCGCGAAGGTGTGGGCGTGTACGTCGGCTACTACGGCAGCCAGCGGCAGGGCGACACGATGCACTCGCCTCAGAACTGCCTGCCTGGGGCCGGATGGGAGCCGGTCTCGAACACGCTGTTCACGATCCAGGTGCCAGATTCGGCGGCTGCCGCGGCGCAGACGCGTCCGATCGAGGTCAACCGCTACCTCATTCGCAAGGGGCTCGATCGGCAGCTGGTGCTCTACTGGTACCAGAGCCACGGCCGCGTCGTCGCCAGCGAGTACTGGAGCAAGTTCTACCTGATCCGGGACGCGGTCCAGTTGAACCGGACAGACGGGGCCCTCGTCCGCGTCATCGCCCCGATCGCCGGCAACTCCAACAGCGACGTCGCCGCGGAGGGGGAACGCCACGCCGAGGAGCTGGCCGTGCAGTTCGTCCAGGACCTCTTCCCCGCCCTGAACGGCTATCTCCCGCAGTAGAGATCATCATGTCCAACCGCAGGCTTTCCGTTGGCGTCTTCTGCCTCGCGCTCGCCGTTGCCGGCTGCAAGCGGCAGTCGGCGTCCGAGCACATCACGCGCGGCGCCGAGTACGCCTCGCACGGCCAGTATTCCGAGGCGATCATCGAGTACCGGAACGCGGTCCAGATCGACAGCAACAGCGGCCAGGCGCGCCTGAAGCTCGGCGACGCCTACGTGCAGGTCAAGGACGGCAACGCCGCTGCACGCGAGTACATCCGGGCGGCGGACCTGCTGCCGAACAGCGCTGAAGCGCAGGTCAAGGCCGGTCAGCTGCTGCTGCTCGCACAGTCGTACGAAGACGCACGGACCCGCGCAGACAAGGCGCTCGCGATCGAGCCGGCGAACGTCAACGCGCAGATCCTTCGTGGCAACGCGCTCGCCGGGCTGAAGGATCTCGGCGGTGCCATCGCCGAGTACGAAGAGGCCATCTCGCGGGACCCTGCGCGCAGCGAGCTGTACGCAAACCTCGGTGCGATTCAGTTCGTGAAGGGGGAGAAGGACCAGGCCGAGACGACGTTCAAGAAGGCGGTCGACACTGCGCCGAAATCGATCGACGCGCGCCTGGCCCTCGCGAACTTCTACTGGGCCAGCGGCCGTGCGGCCGATTCGGAGCAGACGCTCCGTGCCGCCCTCGAAATCGACCCGAAGAGCGTCGAGGCGAATCGTGCCCTGGGCGTCTTCCTGATGTCGTCCGGCCGGCAGGCGGAGGCAGAGCCGAACTTCAAGGCGATCGCACAGAACCTCGACTCGGTCGGAGCGCAGCTGACCCTCGCGCAGTACTACGCGGTCGTTCGCCGCCCGGACGATGCGCGGAAGGTGCTGCAGGAGGCGTCCAACAGGAAGGACGGTTTCGCACCGGCGACCGTCCGCCTCGCCGCGCTCGACGCGGCAGAAGGTAACCGCGCCGAGGCGCTCCGCAAGCTCGGCGAGGTGCTCGAGCGCCAGCCGAAGGACACCTCCGCCCTCCTCCTGAAGACCTCCGTGCTGCGCGCGGATCGGAAGCGCTCCGAGGCGCTCACCACGATCACGCAGGTCATGGCCAACGACCCCGGGGTGCCGAGCGCACACCTGATCGCCGGCCAGATCTACGCCGAGATGGACCGCACTGAAGAGGCGCAGGCGCAGTTCGAGCAGGTGCTCAAGCTCGATCGTCGCCCTGTTCTCGCCGCACTCGAGCTCGCGCGGCTCAATCTGAACCGGGGCGTGATGGACAAGGCGCTCACCTACGTGCAGCAGGCGATCTCGTTGCAGCCGCAGAGCGTGGTCGCGCACGACCTGCTGGCGCGGGTCTACATCCGCCGTGGCGAACTGGACAAGGCCAAGGCCGAAATCGCCGCGATCCAGAAGGCGTTCCCGAACGCGCCCGCAGGCCACAACCTCGCGGCGGTGCTGGCGATCGCCTCGCGGCAGCCGCAGGCAGCCAAGGCCTCGTTCGAAAAGGCACTGGCGCTGAAGGCCGACGACATGGAGGCGCTCAACGGGGTGCTTTCTCTGGACGCGGGTGCCGGCAAGGCGAAGGACGCGGTGGCCCGCGTGGATGCGGCGCTCGCCCGCCAGGCGCCGACCGTCGAACTGCTGACCCTCGCTGCACGCACCCGCGCGATCGCCGGCGATCTCGACGGCGCGGAAAAGCTCCTGCGACAGGCGATCGAGCAGGACCCGGACCGCTTGCAGGGCTACGCGCTGCTCGGTCAGCTCTACGCACGGCAGAACCGGATTCCCGACGCCATCGATCGTTTCCAGGAGATCGTGAAGCGCAATCCCAGGTCGGTAGCCGCCTTCACGATGATTGGCGTTCTGCAGGAGATGCAGGGGAAGGCGCCTGACGCGGAGCAGACCTACAAGCAGATCCTCACCATCGATCCGCGCGCCGGCGTGGCGTCCAACAACCTCGCCTACCTGTATGTGTCCACCGATCGCAACCTCGATCAGGCGCTGACCCTTGCGCAGACCGCCAAGGAGCAGCTCCCGGACGAGCCGCACGTGAGCGACACCATCGGCTGGATCTACGTGAAGAAGAAGATGGTGTCGTCGGCCATTCCGCATCTCGAAACAAGCGTGTCCAAGACGCCCGACGACCCGGTGGCGCACTATCACCTCGGGATCGCCTACATGCAGTCCGGCGACTTCGACAAGGCCAAGAAGGCGCTCGCGCGCGCGCTGTCGCTCCGCAAGGACTTCGAGGGCGCCGCAGAAGCACGCAAGGCGCTCTCGGACATCGGCGCCTGAGCGGCGGGCGTCGACAGGGCCACACCCCGACCGCATGACGCACCGATCCATTCTCCGCACCGTGCTCGCGGCGCTCATCGCCGCGACCGCGCCAGCGCTCGCGCAGGCGCAGTCCGCCAGGAATGTGTTGATCGTCTCGAATGCGCGCAGCAGCGTGTCACGGGAGATCGCCGACTACTACGCGCAGAAGCGCTCGATCAGCAGCGAACAGGCGGTCCGCGTCGACGTGCCGGTCGGCGACGAGGTGCCGCGCGAGGTCTACGAGGCACGAATCGAACGGCCAATCGCCGAGTGGCTGGTCGCCCACTCCGCCCAGGACCGCATCCTCTACATCGTCCTCACCAAGGACGTGCCGCTGCGCGTGGCCGGCACCGGCGGCGCGAACGGCACGGTCGCCAGCGTCGACTCGGAACTCGCGCTGCTCTACCGGAAGATGGCCGGCCAGACGATCCGCGCCGCCGGGCCGGTTGCCAATCCATATTTCGCGGGTGACAAGCCGGCTGCTTCCGTGCCGCTGTTCACCCATCGCACGCACGACATCTACCTGGTCATGAGGCTCGACGGCTACACGGTGTCCGACGTACGAGCGTTGATCGACCGCGCGAGTGCTCCGGCGAAGGAAGGGACCATCCTGCTGGACGGGCGCTCCGAGCTCGTGCAGTCCGCCGGCAACACCTGGCTGCTGAAGACGGCGGCCACGCTGACAAAGATGGCGCCGTGGACCGATGCGGTCGTGCTCGACACCAGCGCGAAGGTCCTGCGTGACACCGCGGGCGTGATCGGGTACTACTCGTGGGGCTCAAACGACCCGGCGATCAAGGACCGGCACCTCGGCAACACCTTCGTCCCGGGGGCGATCGGCGCCGAGTTCGTCAGCACCGACGCGCGGACGTTCCAGGAGCCGCCGCCCGAATGGACCACCAACGGTACGCCCTACCGCGGGTCGCACCAGTCGATCATCGGCGATCTCATTCGCGACGGCATCACCGGAGTGGCCGGTCACGTCGCGGAACCGTACCTGAACGCCACGATCAGGCCGGACATCCTGTTCCCTGCCTACATGTCGGGGTTCAACCTCGCTGAAGCGTTCTACATGGCGATGCCGAACCTGAGCTGGCAGACCGTTGTCATCGGCGATCCGCTGTGTGCACCGTTCAGGACGAGGCGAGCCGAGCTCACCGACCTCGAGCCACCGATGGATCCTGTGACGGAACTTCCCTCCCAGTTGAGCGACCGCCGCGTCGCCCTCCTGGTGTCGGGCGGCGCAAGGAAGGAGGCGGCCCAGTACCTCGCCAAGGCTGAAGTAAGGCGGGGGCGAAGGGACACGGAGGGCACGTTGGCCGCGCTCGAGAAGGCGACCACCATCGATCCGTCCCTCATCAGCGCGCACCTGATGCTCGCGCTGCTGCACGAGGAGCGTGCGGAGTGGGACAAGGCCATCGACGCGTACAAGCGTACGCTGACCGCGAAGCCCGATGACGCGACGGCGCTGAACAACCTCGCGTACCTGCTGGCCGTGCGGAAGCAGGATGCGGGAACCGCGCTGCCCTACGCGAAGCGCGCGTACACCGCCCAGAACGCCTCGCCCGCGGCAACGGACACGCTCGCCTGGGTTCAGCACCTGCTCGGCAACGACGTGGAAGCCCTGCCGCTGATCATTGCCGCATCGCGGCAGATGCCGCAGAATGCCGAAGTGCGACTCCACGCCGCTGCCATCTTCGCGGCAACCGGCAACACGGCTCGGGCCAGGGACGAATTCACGGCGGCGCTGAAAATCGACCCGTCGCTCGAGAACAGCCCCATCCTCGATCCGCTGCGCAAGTCCCTGGGCCTGTCGAAGTGACACGGCCCCGTATCACGAACGGAGCCTCCTCATGAAGACTGCATTTCTCGCGGCGATCCCTGCCGCGGCCATCCTTGCCTTCGTCGCCTTCTCGGCCGAAGGGCAGACCCCGACGGCACAGGCCGGGACGAAGGTCGCCTACGTCAGCACGCAGCGCGTGCTGAACGAGGTGGCGTCGGCACGCACGGAGCTTGGACGCGTGCAGGCCCTGCAGCAGCAGAAAACGAATGAACTGCGCACCAAGCAGCAGGCCATCGAGAACACGCGCCAGCAGATCGCGTCGGCGACCGACGCCACTGCACGCGCCACGCTGACCAAGCAGGAGCAGGATCAGCGCGCGGACTTCGACCGCGCCAATCAGCAGGCGCAGGCAGACCTGCAGCGGCTGCAGCGTGAGGTGCAGGCGGACCTGCAGGCGCGTGTGCGCCAGGCCATCGCGGAGCTCTCCCGCACGCAGAACGTCCAGATGGTGCTCAATTTCGACACATCAGTGGTCTGGTCCGAGCCTGGGCTCGACCTCACCAACCTGTTGATCGAGAAACTGAACGCCGCAGACGCGGCGAAGAAGCCGTAGGCCA
>JAFDVO010000034.1:22530-42276 GCA_018268955.1 Acidobacteriota bacterium
TCTGATGTCCATATCGCAACACGTCAAGGTGTGGCCGCTCGCCTTCGCGCTGGCGGGGCTTATCGGCGCGCTCGCTGCGGCGCACGCACACGCCCAGTCCCCTGCGCCGCCGATCGTCGTTCGCAGCCGTGGCACACCGCCGACCGTCAGGGTGTTCCGCACGCCCGAGTTCTGGGGTTCCTATGCGATTTGGGGCGCGACGGGGGCCGACCGCCGCGGTCACATCTGGGTCGGCGTGACCAGCAACGACGACGGGTCCGCGTCGGCGCACCTCTACGAGTTCGATCCGGCGACCAGCACGTTTACCGATCGGGGCAACGTGCTGGCGGAGCTCGAGCGCCTCAAGATCCGTCGACCGGGCGAGAAGCAGATGAAGATCCACTCGCGCATCGTCGAGGCGCCCGACGGGTATCTCTATTTCGCGTCGATGGACGAGAGTGGCGAAGACGACAACGGATCGAAGCTGCCGACCTGGGGCGGTCACCTCTGGCGCATGCGGAATGTGGCTGGCGCACACTGGGAGCATCTGGCCGCGACCCCGGAAGCGCTGATCGCCGTAGCCGGCGCGGGCTCGTACATCTACGCCGAAGGCTACTTCAACCACGTGCTCTACCAGTTCGACACACGCACCAGGAAGGTCCGGTCGGTCACCGTCGGCGCCGCCGGCGGCCACGTGAGCCGCAACTTCTTCGTGGACGCGCGTGGGCACGCGTTCGTAGCGCGAGTCACTGAAGGCGGTAACGGCAGGCTCGCGGCCTTTCTCGTTGAGTACGACACAGACCTGACCGAACTCGGCGCGACCCCGTTGACCGAGTACTTCGAGCGCGGCCGCGACGATTCGCACGGCATCGTCTCCGTGCATCCCGGCTCCGATGGGCACTGGTACTTCGCGACAGGCAAGGGCAGGCTGTACGAGATGATCCCCGCCACTGCCGGGCCTGCAGCGGTCCGCGATCTCGGCTGGTTCCATCCGGCCGGCTCGCGCTACGTGGCGACGATGTTCCGCGATGAGCAGAGTGGCGCGCTGTTCGGGGTGGCCCTGCCGGGCAGCTACGGCGGGGACGAACTCGAGTTCGTGCGTCGCTTGCCGGAGGGCCGCGCGGCCGTCAGCGTGTTTCCGTTCGGCGACGCGCCGAAGTTCCCTGCTGGCGCGCTCGTCTACGGCTCGATGACGCGCGATGCCGACGGACGGTTCTACGCAGTCGGCACGATGAGCTACAAGCCGTTCGTGCTGCAGATCACCCCCGCGCCGCAGCCGTGAGCAAGGCGGCGCGCACGACTGCGGCGCTCGCACTGGCGCTGCTGTCCGCTGTCGAAGGCCGGCAGCCAGTCGCGGCGCAGCAGCCCAGACGCCTCTTTCCCGACGCGACCGCACGCATCGCCGTCCTGACCGACCAGCTACCCGGCGGACTCACGCCCGCACAGGTGCGCTTCGCCGCGACGCACTTCGTCGGTACCCAGAAGCTGTCGCTCGACCTCTCACGGCCGCTCCGCGCCGTGAATCCCGGCTTCCTCGTCCTGCACTACCGCCTTGGTCTCTGGCAATCCGCGCCGCACGTGCAGTACATCGTCGACGGCCAGCACTGGTCGAACGACTATCCGCAGGTGACGCAGCACGAGTCGTGGTTCTGGCACAACCCGGACGGGAAGCGCGTGGCGAGCAATCAGGACGGCAAGCTCCTGATGAACATCGCCGACCCCGGCTTTCGGGCCTACTGGAAGGAATCGATCGCGAAGCAGGTGGAGGCGGGGGACTACGACGGTGTGTTTCTCGACTCCGCCTCGCCGGCGTTGCTGCAGTGGGAGGCTCGCACGCCGCTCGACAGGCGACTGCTCGGCACAGGCGTACGGTTCAACAGGTTGCCCGAGCTGGGCAATCGCACGTGGATTGACGTCTGGCACGAGTGGATCGCGGACCTCGACGCTGCGCTCGGCCGACGCGGAATCCCGCTCATTCCGAACGTGGGCGCCTTCGCCACGTCGTGGGACAACACCGACTACTCGCTGACCGCTGGCGTGTTCTGTGAGGGCTTCCTCGACCCCACCTTCGACGAGCAGGACTGGCGCTCGGCCGCCAACCAGACGCTCTCGCTCGTCGCGCGCGACCGCATCGTCATCCTCCAGAACTACCTCGGAAAGGCAGATAACGTAGCCAAGCGCGAGTACCTGTTGGCCAACTACCTGCTGGTGAAGGGCCGACGGACGTACCTGTCGTACTTTGCGACGAGCACGCTGGACTGGTATCCGGAGTGGAACCTTGACCTCGGTCGACCGAAGGCGAGCGCGACCCGTGTCGACGACCTGGCATGGCAGGGTGTCTATCGGCGCGAGTACGACCGCGGCATGGTGCTCGTCAACCCGAGCATGCGACCCGTGAGCCTGACCGTCGGCGACGGCTTCAGCCGCGTCGTGCTCTCAGGCGGTGGCGCAATCGGTGAGAACGGGGTGGCAGGCGGTACGTTGACCTTCACTCCGACCACGCACATCCAGCTTGCACCAAGGACTGCTGCGGTTCTCGTGCATTGACTGCATTACGACACGCCAGCGGCTCCGCGGGCGGTCGACTCTTCGATGCCAGGGCGCAGTGGCGGTCATCGGAAGCTGTTGAAACCGTGAGGCACCGTGTGCTCTGTGGACTCGGCGGTGGAGCCTCTGAAACAGGCTCTTAGAAGCTGAATCGCAGCCCCAGCGTTCCAGAGCTATTGCGGCGGAACTGCCCGATGAAGTCGTCCTCGTGCCCGCCGATGCCGATGCCGGTGGCCGTTACGCGCCAGTGGCCGCCGATGGACTCTGAGAACTCGCCCTTCACGTAGACGCCGCCGCCGTCCTGCCGTACCGCGCCCTCGACGGCGAACGCACGCCGCGGGTCACCCGTGTAAGCCGCACGTCCTACCACCGACTTGGCCAGTCCGCGCTCAGGGTTGAAGGGGAACAGCTCGCGCCGCTCGGTCACCACTTCGCCAGCGTATCCCGCGTCGAAGAGCCAGTTGCCGGACTGCCGTTCGAGCTCGACGACATAAAGGACGTAGTCATCGTTGATCTGCTCCGGCGACGTGAAATAGGCCGCCTCGGCCTTCACGTTCACCACGCTCGTCGGCACAGCGAAGTCCAGGCCGTAGGTCCGGAGCTTTGGATAGAAGCGGCTGACGTCGATCCGCGTTGGGACGAAGGGCCCCTCGGGTCCAGTCGGCAGGCCGGTGACCACCGTCTCGAAGTTCGGCAGGTGATTGACGCCGTTGAAGAACGAAAGCGCGGACTCGAACCGTCCGCCCACGTGGCGCCAGCGAACCCCCTCCTCGGAGCGATCGCGCGGCAGCCCGCCGTTGTCCACGATCGGCGCGCCCGCCGCCCCTGCGGGAACGAGCGCCCACCGCTGGTTCAGGAGCGGCAGGCGGCTCGGCGTCGGCTGTGCCACCCAGACCGCCTCGATGGTCTCGGTGCCGAACTGCAGCGTGGGCCGCACGCCGAGGACCGGCATCACCTCGGTGTTGACCACCGTCATGTAGTCTTTCGGGGCAAAGCGATCGGTGGGGTTCAACACGTCGGCGCGAGCCCAGCGGATGAACTGCTTGCCGACGTCGAGCGTGATCGGCCCCCTGTTCACCGTAGCCGACAGCCGGCGCAGGGAGAAGCGAGGCCGCTGGAGGCTGCGGTCCTCCCAGTCGAAGCGCCACTTGTCCTCGACCTGATCATGCGAGTTGGCGCGGAGGTCTGCACCCGCCGCGAGCTGCAGCCACTCGGTCGGCTTGAAGAAGAGGTCGTCGCGGACCAGCACGTCGCCGACCGCGCGCGTGGCGTCGTTCGGGGCCTTCTGGGGATAGCCGATCGCCTGCCCTTCGACGAAGCCACGGTTGGTGACCGTCTGCGCATGTGCAGTGGCGGTGCAGAGCAGGAGCAGAAGAGCGACGGATGAACGGGTCATTGACGGCGCAACGCCTGTACGGTGAAGGCGTCCTCGGTAAGCGGAACGTTGTAGGTGACCTTGCTGAGCGTGAGACGGGTCAGGCTCTTGCGGCGCACGTCAGACATGGAGAGGCGGTGCGCCGTCCAGAACCCGTCGACCTCACGGACGTCGCTGTACTCGAGCCGGCGCGCAAGCGTGTCCTTCACGTACGACTCGATCCGAGCCATCGTGTAGTGGTCCTTCCGGATCCACAGCACCGACCTGCTGTACTGCGACGACTTTGCCTGCTTCGGAGACGCCTGGATCTTCCAGCACGCCGCCCCGTCGACCGCCTCGTCGCCCACCAGCGAGTAATCGTACTGGTTGACGTCGCGCTCCTCGAGATCCTCGAAGCTGAAGTCGGTCCCGAAGAAGCGGGTGGACCGGTCCTGCAGTGCGATGCGGCGGTCCCGCTCGATGGCAGGCGTCCACATCCACTGATCCGATGCGCGGTCGGGATGCGACACGACCAGCAGCGCGACCCCTTTCACGTCAGCCGGCGTCGTGAAGCGGATGATGGTCTTGCTCGTGCCGTGGGACCCGAGGCGCATGAACGCCCAGCGCTTTTCGGTCGTCTTGCCGTTGCTGTCGACCACTTCGAGGATCCCCTCGTACCGCTGCGACTTCGCGTTGGACCGCCGATCGGATTCCTCGACGATCTGCCGCGGATCGTCCGCGGCCCGTGCCGGAACTGGCCGCAACGTCGCGGCCAGCACGAGCGCCGCCGTGAACAGATGCTGAATGCGATGTGTGTGTTTCATGATGCCGCTGCCACGCGGTCCCGGACGGACGCCCAGTCGTCCTGCACCACGTGGCCATCCTGAATGGTGACCGTGCGCATGCACGAGCGCGCCACGCTCAGGTCGTGGGTGACGATCACGATCGTGGTCTGCAGGTGGGCATGCAGTTCCTGCAGGAGCGCCAGGATGCTCTGCCCGGTCTTCGTGTCGAGGTTGCCGGTCGGCTCGTCGCCGAGCAGGACCGGCGGGTTCACCGACAGCGCCCGCGCGATGGCGACGCGCTGGCGTTCACCACCAGAGAGCTCCTCCGGTCGGTGCTTGAGCCGGTGTTCCAGGTGCACGCGGACCAGCAGGTCCCGGGCGCGATCGTGGGCCTTGCGACGATTCCACCCCCGCAGGTGCAGCGGCAGCGCCACGTTCTCCACACACGTCAGGCTCGGGAGCAGGTTGAAGAACTGGAAGATGAACCCGACCGTGTCACGCCGGAAGAGCGTGCGTTCATCGTCTGACATGACCTGCAGCGAGCGTCCGGCGACCTGCACGACGCCGGTGGTCGGCCGGTCGAGCGCCCCCATCAGGTTCAGGAGCGTCGACTTGCCGGATCCGGACGGTCCGATGATGGCGACCATCTGCCCCTTCGGAATGCCCAGCGTCACGCCGTCGAGCGCACTCGCCCCGTTTCGGGCATCGAACTTCTTCGTGACGTTACGCAATTCGATCATCGCGCTTCACTCGTACTCGAGGGCATCGAGGAGCCGGCCGCGGATGGCGGACTCCGCCGGCCAGAGGGCGGCGACGAACGCCGCAAGAATGATGGCGGGCGCGAGCATGAGCACCGTCGACACCGGAAAGACATACTCGAGGTGCAGCCCCATCACGTCGCGGCGCACGATCTCGAGCATGTAGTAGAGGTTCACGGCACCGAATCCGCAGCCAAGCAGCAATCCGATCATTCCGACCGTGACCGCCTCGATCCAGATCGTGTGCCGCACCTGCGGGCGGATGGTGCCGATGGCCTGGAGGATGCCGAGTTCCCGTCGGCGGTCGATGACAGAGACGGTGAGGGCATTGACGATCCCCAGAATCGCCACGATGACCGCGACCGCCACCTGCGCGGAGGTCAAGGCAAACCAGCGACTGACAATCCCGATCACGTAGTTCTTCAGCTCGCCGTTGGTCAGCACGAACACCTGGCGCTTCTTCTCGTAACGCTGCAGGATGTCCTCGCGCACGGTCGACAACTCCACGTCGGGCCCGACGTACACGCGGAACATGTCGACCGACGTGTCATGCCAGTACTTCGTGAAGACCGAGCGATCGATCATCATCGATCCCTGCTGGTCCGAGTAGTCGACGATGATGCCGACGATCGGCACTTGCACCGTCCCGTACGGCGCGGCCAGTTCAACCGTGTCGCCAAGCGAGAGCTGGCGCAGTTGCGCCAGGCTGTCCGACACCAGCAGGCCACGGCCGGCCGCGGCCTCGACGTACATGTCCGGCACCTTTCCAGCGACCGGCCGAAGCTTCACGGTGCGTGCGATGCTCTTCATGTCGAATGCCACCAGCATCGTCGGCACGTCGCGAAAGACCACGCGCGCGTTGCGGAGTGGCTGGACTTCCGTGACCCCCTTGACCGTGGTGAGCTCCTTCAGCATCGAGTCGGGGAAACGGATGCTGCGCGCCTCGAGGCTCTGCGACGGGATGACGAACAGGTCGGGGTTGAGTGTCGTCTGCGTCCACTCGACAATCGACCGGTAGTTCGCGAGGCCCACGCCACCGAACGCGACCGCCAGTGCCAGCGAGAGCATCAAGGCCGCGATTGCCGTTGACGAGCGCTGCGGCGATCGGATCAGGCTGTCGGCCGCGAGCGCGCCTTCGATGGGGCTGAAGGCTGTGAGCACGGGCCTGAAAATGCGGGCCAGCAGCCACGAGAGCGGTGCGGCAAGCAGGATCGCCGCAGCGATCGTTGCTGCGTAGCCCAGGTAGAAGATGGCCGAGTTGCTGCCCCGCCCGAGGCACCACCCGGCGACGGCGACGGTCGCGAGCGTCGAGAGCACTCGCACTGGTGACATGAGGACCGTGGCCGCCTCGGGTTCGCCCTTGCGCATCGCGTGCACGGGGTCGACACGGGCCGCTTCGCGCGCTGGCACGAACGCCGCGAGCAGGCTCGTCGCCACGCCAATCGCGAACGCCGCCCCGAGGGTCCAGGGGTTGGTGGCAACCTCCTCCACCTGATCGGCCACGCGGAACATGTCGGCGATGAAGGCACCGAGCCACTGCGCAACCGCTTGCGCGATCAGGGTGCCGAACAGGACGCCGATGCCCGACCCGACGACGCCGAGCAACGCGCTCTCACCCAGGAACATCCGCTGGATTTGTCCGCGGGTTGCACCAAGCGCGCGCAGCACCCCGATCTCCTTCCGGCGCTGGCGGACCGCAACCGCGAAGGCGTTGTAGATGATGAACATCCCGATGAAGAGCGCGAACGCACTCGACATCTCGATCGTTTTCGAATACGCGGCGAGCATCGACTCGAACTGGCTGCCACGCGTGGAGGGGCGCTCGACGCTGAAGCCGGCTCCGAGGAGGGCCCGCAGTTCCTGACGGCACGCATCGACAGTGGCGCCGTCCTTCACGGCGAGATCGATGCGGTCGAACGTGCGGCCGCGACCGAACATCTTCTGCGCCGCGTAGATGTCCATCACCGCGATGTTGCCGCCGAACGCGCTCGCCAGGCCCGACGGCTTCATGATCCCGCGTACAGTGAGGCGCTTGGTGCCGATGACGCTCCCGACCGGAAGCTGGCTGCCTGCCGCCAGGTTGTTGCGCCGTGCGAAGTCGGCGGCCAGGATCACCGAGTCGGGTTGGGCCAGGAAGACCAGCGGGTCTTCCACGGTGTCGTCGCCCCCTTCGAGGTCGTACTGCCGCAGGGATTGATCGCCGGTCATGTCGACGCCGACGATGAGGAGAGAGCCCGCGCCCTTGATGTCGGGCGTGACGATCGCTTCGATGACTGGCGCCGCAATGCCGACGGTCGAAGCGGACTGGACCTTTTCCAGGATGTCCTCGCCGAAGCCGATTTCACCGGCGGTCACCTGCAGTTCGGTCTTGCCCGCCAGGCTGGCCACCATGTGGGTGAAGCCGCGAAGCACGCTCTGGTTGGCCGACCGCATGCCGAGGAACACCGCGACACCGAGCACGATGCCGGCGGTGGTCAGCATCGTCCGCAGCAGGTGCTTGCGGAGATGCGGCCAGCTGACGAGAACAAGGAGCCTCAGCATAGGGGCAGACGGTGGCCGTGATTGCCACCCGATGTATCGGTGCGACGCGGCTGAAGCCGAAGGGCTCGCCGCGCAGAATCGTGATCGACCGTTGCGAAAATGCACGCAGTGGCGTGCAGGCTGTGTAAGGTAGGGACCACCTCATGCGCAGGATGCAGCTTTTCGAGTGGGAGGACCAGCCGTGGCTCCCGCAGGTTTTCCGTGACTTCATCACCGATCAGTTGCGGTTCACGCACACCGAGCCGATGCGGCGGCCGGTGAACCTGGCCATCGCGCGGATGATTGGAGACCTGCTCGCGAAGACCGGACGATCCCAGGTGATCGACCTGTGTGCCGGAGCCGGCGGGCCCATCACGGAAATCAGCGGCGTGCTCTGTGACGACCTCCGGGTTCCAGCGCACATCGTCCTGACCGACCTTTACCCGAACGTCGCGGCGTTCCGTGCGATCGAGCGGGAGTCCAACGGCCGGATCTCGGCGCGTCTCGAGGGAACCGACGCCACCGACGTGCCGGCGTCGCTCCCGGGTGTGCGCACCATCTTCACGGCGTTGCACCACTTCCCGCCGCCTCTGGCGACCCGGGTCCTGGCCGATGCCGTGCGCAAGCGGGAGCCGATCGCAGTGTTCGAGCCGCTGGAAAGGACCGCGAGGATGGCGTTCCTGGTCGGCCTGATGTCGCTCATTCGCGGGTTCACGCACGCCCTGCGAGTTGGGCACGTGACCGCCGCGCGCGTGGTGTTCACCTATCTGTTGCCGCTTGCGCCGTTCGTGTTTGCGTGGGACGGCACCGTCTCGGCGCTGCGCACCTACACTGCGGACGAACTGCTGGCGATGGCCACGAGCGTGACCGCGGAAGGTTATGAATGGACGGCGGGCCGGTTCGACATCGATGGCCCGTACGGGCCGATGCCCACCACGTACCTGCTGGGACGACCCATGTGATATCGGACGTCCAGGGGCTTCCCACTAGTCAGCCCGGGCGCCGGGTATCGGCCTAATGTCTCGCTGGCGGGAGACTTCCGGATCGGATTCCGGCGACTGCGATCGCCACAAACCTCTGTACAGCCATGAGTTCGGCGATCTATATTGATGGGCCCACAGTTTGCTAAAGACCACGGCAAATACTCCAGCAGTCATGTCGCTTGGATTGCGGGATATCGAGTCACCACCACGTAAGAGGACGAGAGGAGCAAGGGGATGAAGAAAGCAATTGCACTGAGTGCGCTCGCACTCGCATGCATGGCCGGTTCGGCAAGCGCCGCACCGCTCATGCTGCCGGCCGATTCGCCGATCTACTTCCAGTTCAACAACCTGGAGCAGGTCAGCAGCGCTAACCTGACGGTTCCGGGCTATGCGCCGGCCAACCAGCCCGGCATCGTGAACAACAACTGGGGCGTCTTCAACATTTCGAGCGTCCAGAACGGGTTCCCGTCGGTTCCGAACACCGACATCGCGGGCGGCCCGACCTTCTTTGCTGATGACGGCCCTGGCGGTACCAAGGGTCAGGTCACTGGCATCTTCTACGGCATCCAGTTGACCGGCGCGACGACGGCGACCAGCGGCTACATCGATCTGTTCTGGCACGAGCCGGGCGCCGATCAGGTGGACGCGGCTTGCCTCGCGGGCGCGACCTGCGCCCCCGACGCAACCACCGTCGGCAAGTTCACGGGCGGCACCTTCCTGGCGCGCCTGGCGTTCGCCAGCGGTATCGATCCGCTGAACGCCACCACGACGATCAAGAGCACCACTGACCCGACGACGATCAGCACCAGCGGTCAGGCGGACAGCTTCGCGAACGTGGTGGTCGGTGCGACCTACAACGGCAACACCGGCGTGTGGGAGGACGTGCTGAACGGCGACTGGTTCAACACTGCCTTCGGCACCCGCGACATCCGCTTCAGCAACTTCTACAACGGCCTGCCGGCGTGGACGGTTCCTGCGTCGGGCCAGGATCCGGCCGTCAACGGTCTCCGCAGCAACGACCCGGGCCGCGTCTACACCGCTCCGGTTCCTGAGCCGGCGAGCCTGACGCTTCTGGGCCTCGGCCTGGTTGGTCTCGGCTACCGTCGTCGCAACAAGAAGGCCTAGGCCTTCGGGCGGGACGCTTCAAGGGAAAAGGCGGGACTTCGGTCCCGCCTTTTTCTTTTTCGGCGCACAATCATCGGCATGGTTGCCGATCGCATCCGCGTCGTGCTCGGGGTCGCCGTCACGCTCGGCGTCATCCAGGTTGTGCCAGATCGCCGGCTCGTCGCGGCGATCCTCCTGCTGGTGTGGGCCGTCCTGTTCTCGCCACTGACGCTTGCTGACGGGGTGCTGTTCGTGCTCGCCGTGGTGTTCTTCGTCGGCCAGAACTACGCCTCGCTCAGTGCCGGCATCTTCGAGTTCCGTCACAAGGACATCCTGCTGATGCCCTGGTACGAGCCGCTCCTCTGGGGCTTCTATTACCTCGCCCTCAAGCGCTTCGTGGCACCGAAGGTTCGCCCTCCCAGAATCGGCGTCGGCGCCGTGGCTGGTCTCGCGGCGACCTCAGTGGTGTTCTCGCTGTTCACCTACAGCTCACACGTGCTTCTTGCGGCGACGATCTGTTCCACGCTGCTGCTGTTCGCGTTCTTCCACACCGCGCTCGATCTCGCATTCGCGCTCGCAGCGCTGGTACTGGGGTTCGTCGTCGAGCTGTTCGGCGTGACGACCGGGCTGTGGTCGTATCCGGAGCCGGACCTGCTCGGCATGCCGTTCTGGTTCGCGACGATGTGGATCAGCGTGGGGGTGCTTGGCTGGCGCTTCGCGATGCCCGCCGCGGAGTGGATCGCGGCGGGCCTGTCGCGTCAGCGTGCGTAGCGGCCGGGTGCGAGGATGTTTCCCGGGTCGAGCGTGCGCTTGAGGCTCGTAGCGACCGTCCAGAAGATGTCGTCACGGCCTACTTCCTTCTCCATCGACTGAAGTCCGAGCCTGTACGGGTAGAAGCCGGCCTCGGCGCAGCGCTCCGACAGCTCCCGGTAGCACGCCATCGCACGCGTCGCTTCAGCGGGGTTCTCGAGGTCGTACATCAACGGCAGGGTGCAGTCGAAGCAGCGCTCGTTGACGGCTGTCAGCGTGATGCAGCATTCGAAGTCGTGCTTGCGCATGATCGGCTCGATCACCGCACGGAAGTCCGCGACGTCCCTGGGTGTCATCGGGATGATCGGCGCGAACCACATCAGCCCGCAGCGGTCGCGCGCCGGGTTCATGTCGTCGGTATCTGGCGTGCCTCGGCGATTGCGCCAGTACGCCAACGGCAACGCCACCTTGCTCGGTGTCCCGCGCATCATGCCGTACGAGCTGCTCAGCGAATGCAGCAGTTCCGGGACGTTCACGTTCATCAGCACGCTGATGGCCTTCGGGAATGTGCGCAGAATCGCGAGGCGCTGTTCCGAGAGGAAGGCGAGCTTGCTCACTTTCCCGCGCAGTGCCCGCTTGATCGTCTGGCGAGCGGCGCGTACCTGCTCACGACTGCCGGCAATGCAGCCGACGCCATTCCAGATCGCCACCTTCTTCTCGTGGGCGAGCCGTGCGGCTCTCGCCTCGTCCAGCTGTCGGCCCGCCAGCGCGTCCCAGGGATACCGTTCGAGCATGATGAGCACGCGGTCGCGGTGCAGCAGGTTGACCGGCCCCCTGAAGACGCCGTCGAACAGCAACCCTCGCAGCGCCTCGACCGCCGGGCCGAACTGCGACTCCGAATTGCACATGAAGTAGCACGCCTCGAACGCCTCGGGCTCCGGAACCAGCCACACGCCCATCTTGGTCACGATGCCGAGGCCGGACTGCGTGAACAGGCCATCGAGGTAGGGCCCGACACCGTACTTGTAGACCCAGGTGGAACGCGCACCTGGATAGTGGCCGAACCCTGTCCTGAGGATCTCGCCATTGGGGAGCACGATCTCCATGCCGCACTGCGCCATGAAGTGATCGCCGTTCGGCCCGATGCCGAACCCGCGCTCCAGCGTATTCGCGAGGATGCTGCAATCGGGCCCCGCACCGGTCGGGTTCAGCCAGAGCCGAACCTGCTGCTGGCGCAGGTGCTCGAACAGCTGGCGCTGGGTGACGCCCGGCTCCAGCACCACATACGCGAGTTCGCTGTTGAGCTCGACCACGCGGTTCATGCGTCCAAGGTCGACGATCACCGAGCCGTCGCGCATTGGCTGAGAGGTGCCGTAGCCCCAGTTCTGGCCGGTGCTGATTGGATACAGCGGCACCTCGTGAGCCGCAGCGATCCTCACCACCTGCTGGACCTCCTCGACCGAACCTGGGCGAATGGCCGCCGGGATTTGCCTGGTGATAGGCAGCGTGTCCGCGCCGTACCTGCCGAGGGCATCCCCGGTCAGGACATGGTCAGCGCCGAGCGCCGTTCGGAATGCTGCGAGAGCTTCTTCGAACATGGGAACACGCATCTCCTCTGCAACTATTGTCGGCTCCACGGGCAACTTTTCCAGCCTGCCTCGCGCCACCCGGTCCCGACCCTGATATCGTTCGTTAGATCCGCCGGCTGGAGCGTGGCGCTCCCTTTGCTTCGTCGGACCCGCTGACCACATTCCGATCGCATCGCCTGTAAGCGCGCCGCTGGCCGTGGTCGTGCGCATGTCGTTGCCCCGTCCCTGCTCACCGCCGGGACAGGTGTGCCTGGAGAGTCTGTCCTGATGCGTTACTGGTCTACCGTCGTCGTCTGCCTGGCACTTGCCGGCACGTTCACCGCCTGCTCCGGTGATCCCCAGAAAAAGAAGCTGGAATTCGTGGCGAGCGGGGATCGCTATGTTGCACAGAACAACTACCGCGAAGCCATCATCCAGTATCGGAACGCTGTCGCTCAGGATGCACGATACGGCGAAGCACGCCTCAAGCTGGCGATGGCCTACGAGGCGGTAGGCGAGCCTGCCAACGCCTTCGGCGAGTACGTCAGGGCAGCCGATCTGTTGCCTGACAATACCGAGGCACAAGTGCGGGCCGGCCGTGCCCTCCTCGCCGCTGGCCAGTATCCCGAAGCGAGGGCCCGTGCACAGGCCGTTCTCAGCAAGAATCCGAAGCACGTCGAGGCGCTCGTGCTCATGGGAAACGCGCTGGCCGGGCTGAAGGATCTGGACGGCGCCATCACCCAGATGGAGCAGGCCCTCGATGAGAACCCGAACTACTCGCTCGGGTTCGCCAACCTCGGAACCTTGCAGCTGGCAAAGGGCCAGCGTGAGGCCGCCGAAGCCGCTTACAAGCGCGCGGTGGAGATGGAGCCGAACTCCGTCCCTGCGCACCTGAACCTGGGGAGCTACTTCTGGGCGGCCGGAAATCT
The DNA here is from genome assembly GCA_018268955.1 of Acidobacteriota bacterium. Classification (GTDB taxonomy): domain Bacteria; phylum Acidobacteriota; class Vicinamibacteria; order Vicinamibacterales; family CAVVIG01; genus CAVVIG01. The sequence continues at coordinate 35,808 of JAFDVO010000034.1, forward strand.
TCAGGGCGCCGAGAGCGAGATCAAGGCGGCGCTCGCGATCGACCCGAAGTCGGTCTCCGCGATTCGTGCCCTTGCTGCGTTCTACATGCTGAACGGGCGTCGTCCCGAGGCAGAACCGTTGATGAAGACGTATGCGGAGACCGGCACTGACGCCAAGGTGATGTTCGCGGACTACTACCTGGCCGACGGAAAGCTGAAAGAGGCATCGGCGGTTCTTCAGGAACTGGCGCAGACCAAGGACGGCTTCGTGCCAGCCAAGGTGCGTCTGGCCATGATCGACAAGCAGCAGGGTCGCGGCGATCAGGCTTACCAGACTATCGACGAAGTACTGAAGGCTCAGCCTGACGAGGAACGCGCAGTCGAGACCAAGGCGCGCTTCCTGATGCAGGACAAGCGCTTCGACGACGCCATCAAGCTGGCGGACGCGGCAATCAAGAAGGACCCCAACGCAATCGGCAGCCTGTTTGTCAGGGCCACGGCGTACGAGCAGAAGCGACAGACCGACGAAGCGCTGAAGGCGTTCCTCGAACTCTCGCAGAAGGTGCCCAACGCGCTCCCGGTGCAGCTGGAAATCGCACGCCTGAACCTCGGGCGGAACGATCCGAAAGCCGCGCTCGACGTCCTCGGTGCCGCCGTGAAGGCGAATCCGAATTCATCGACTGCCCACTTCCTGTACGGGCAGGCGCTGATGCGAACCGGCGACCTGAACGCGGCAGAACGAGAGCTTGCCGGGATGGTCAAGGCGTTCCCGAAGTCGTCGGATGCCCTGGCGTGGCTCGGTCTGCTCTATCAACAGAAGGGCGACATGGCCAAGGCGCGTGAGATGCTGGCGAAGGCCGCTGCCGTCGATCCGAAGTCGAGGGTTGTGCTGGGCGCCCTTGTCGGGCTCGACATCGCGGAGAAGAAGTACGACTCCGCACGCTCTCGCGTCGACGTGGCGCTGGCTGCTGCGCCGAAGGACGCGGAACTCCTCCTGCTGGCCGGCAATACGTACGTTGCCGCGCAGGACGTGAAGAAGGCGACGAGCGCGCTCGAAGGGGCCATTGCGGCCGATCCAAACAACATGGAAGCGTTCGGCAAGCTGGCCCTGCTCTACCACACGCAGGGTCGCCTCGCCGATGCCAAGAAGCGTTACGAGGAGCTGGCCGCGCGTGAGCAGCGGCCGGTGGTGGTCAACACGCTTCTCGGCATGATCAACGAGATGGAGAAGAACACGGACGAGGCCCGGAAGCGGTACCAGGCCGCGCTCGAACTCGATCCGCAGGCCGGTGTGGCGGCGAATAACCTCGCCTGGATGTATGCGGACAGCGGCGAGAACCTGGACATCGCCCTCCAGCTCGCGCAGGCGGCGAAATCGCAGATGCCGAACGTGGCGGAGGTGAACGACACCCTCGGGTGGGCCTATTACAAGAAGGGGCTCGCCAGCCTGGCGGTCACCTCGCTCAGCGACGCCAGCCGTCTCGCACCGAAGAACGCGAGCATCCAGTATCGGCTCGGTCTCGCGCACCAGAAGAACGGGGACACCTTGCGTGCTCGCCAGACCCTGGAGCAGGCACTGAAGCTCGATCCGAAGTTCCCGGAAGCCGAGGACGCCAGGAAGGTCCTCGCAGAACTGGACAGGAAGAGCTAGCCGCCACTCCGCCTGAGAGCGGAGCCGTGCGGCCACCGGCCGCCACCGTACATGAGAAGGGCCGCTCGACACCGAGCGGCCCTTCTTGTTTCCCGCGCTCACCGGTCCTGTTGCGGCCGCAGCCAGGCCGGAGTCAGACCCGCGGTCCGCGGGTCACCGCCTGGAATTCCGGCAGCCCCGGGTGCTAGACCGCGGCGGCAAGGCCATCGAGCGAGAACCCGGCCATGGCGGGCATCGGAGCGGCCAGCGTGGCGTCCGGCCGTGCGAGCACACGGACGCTGTCGAGCGCGCTCCCAATCCCGTCGATCAGCGACAGGTATTGCGGGTTCGGCTTGCGTGAATCGAACCGCAGGAGCTCCATGAAGCAGTTGTACCGAGGATCGAAATACGGCGGCAGCACGGTGCCGTCGGCCTCGAACCTCGATCCGCCAAGCCGCTTCAGGATCTTTGCGGAGCAGTGCCGGACGGTCGCGGTGGTCATGCCCAGCGCGCCGGCGCCACGTCGGCTGAAGCCGTACACCGCCAGTGCAAGCGATAGTGCTCCCGACGTGGTGCGGCTCTTCTCCGACACAGCCCACCCACCGAGTTCGACGTAGCGAAGTCCCTCGGCCCGTGCGCGCGCCAGCTCGTCTCTCAGTGCCCGAACGAACGTGGGGCGCCATTCGGGATCGTCCGCGAGCGGGCAGTGCCTCACGCGCAGTTCATCGAATGGAACGTCGGGTGCGTGTTCGAGATACAGGGCACAGGCGTTTACCTCATTGTGGTCGTCAATGAGCACCATGTGCCAGCTCCGGTCGTCCTCCCACGTTTCGTGGCGGCCGTCCGCGGTGAGGTCCTCTTCGTGAATCGCCCCGTCCTTCAGGTAGATGGCACCGCGAAAGCGCTGGACCTGGCGCAGCAGGTCGTCGTGCTTCAGCGGGTCCACCTGCACGTCTGGAAACGCTGCGGCGGCGGCGCTGGCGGACGGAGCAAGAAACACAATGCGCTGGCTGGCAGAGGCGGCGCTGCGTTCAAGGGCTTTCAGCATGGTCGTATCTCGGGGGTCTTGGTTGACGGGGCGCCATGGCGAAAACCGTAGTCGTCAGGCGCCGGTTACCACGGGAGAATCCACGAGCTGTACCCAATCGAGCGACCCGCAGTTGCCCCTGCGGCGCGCACCTGCGCGCGTCATACCTAACTCGCTGTATTGGCGATGGTTAATAGCGAGCTTGGCACGGGCGGACGCGAACGGCTCCGGGCGGGGCCGCGTGCAAGGCGACGCAAAACGAGGCAGCGGACAGTGGCTGTGACGTTACGCTTTGCACCGGGCGATCACCCATTTGTAATCGGGTGGCCGTCGGCCGTGTGCCGGCGCATCACCAGCCGCAGCCTGCCCACACGGTCCTTGGGATCCGCCTCTGCGCATGCAGGCTGGCGGACGGTCGGGACGGTGAGGAGGCGAATTGAACAAGCGAGGGGGATCAGGCCGTTGCGGCAAGTCCCTCGGACATGAACGAAGGCATCATCGCGTGATGCTCCACCACGCGGGCAGGCGAAGGTGCCCGGAAGGTCATCGGCCAGTACGGCCGCGCAACGACACGGGCGTCCATGAGCCGCCGCTGGACGAGCGCAATTCCTGGCGCGTAGCGGCGCGCCGGATGGCGCGAGTCGAATCGAACGAGCTCCATCAGCGAGTTGTAATGCGGGTCGAAATACGGGGGGATCTCCTCGCCGTCCAATTCGAGCGGCTGCCCACCGAGGCCACGCAGGATGCGCGAGGATCCGTGCTTCACCGTCGCCGTGGTGATGCCGAGGCTGTCGCCAAAGACACGACCGAGGGCGTAGGCCGCGAGCGCGATACCGAGCGTGTCACCGCTGCGTCGGCACGCCTCGGAGACCGCCCACCCTCCAAGTTCCGCGTACCGGAGGCCCTGACGTCGGGCGAGCGCCAGCTCGTGCTCCACGGCGACCCACAACCGATCACGCCACTCGGAGGCCATCGCCAGCGGGCACTGCCGCAACCGAAGCCGCTGCAGGTGCACCTGGCTCGGGTAGTCGCGGTACCAGGCCGACGCGGCGATCTCGCCCTGCCCATCGAGCAGCACCAGATGCCAGCTCTGATCGTCCTCCGCCGTGCGGTGAAGACCCTCGGGTCCGAGCTGCTCCTGGCTCACCGCGCCATCGGCCAGGTACACCGACCCCCGGAAGCGCTGGACCGCGCGCAGCACGCGCTGATGGCGGTCGAAATCGAAATCGACGTTGACGAAGTGCTCCGGAACGGGAGCCCCGGCGGGGGCGAGGAGCACAAGGCGGGAAGCGATACCGGAAACCGTTCGTTCGAGAAGCGTCATCGCGAACCGTTACCCTCCGCGCGGAATTCGTCGCCTCTGTGAAACCAGACGCACGCCCGGGCATCTGCCCCGGACGCACGAAGCTCGTCAGTAGATCCAGCCGATCGGAAGAGGTGTGCAGTTTAACGCAGAGCTACCCGGCTGCCGAACGTCAAATCTTCGCAAACTGCTTGTCGGCCAGGGAGCAACAGAAGTTTACCGCAGTACAGGCCGCTGCACCGTCTCGCGTTCGCTGAACAGATAGCGCCTGAGCGTTCGGAGGTCGTTGAGCACGAGGCGGCTGGCGACGAAGTGCTGTCGCAGCACCTTCAATTTGTAGTCGACCAGCCGAAGCGCGTCCTGCTGCCGACCGTGGGTGGACGACACCGGAGCGTCGAGTTCCGCGGCAATCGTCTCAGCCGCCTCGTCCAGTGTTTCGCACAAGAGACCCATGTACTCATGGGCGCTCTCGATGTTCTCGAAGACGTTGCCGGTGGTCATGGGTCCTCGCCTCCGAACCGGCACGGCCGCAATTGGCATTCCGACCGGCTGAGGTCGAGGCTGTCGAATCGGAACCGACACGCCGACAACTGCTTACGGGCGCAGGCCGGCCCGGCCGCCAGCGGCGGCGGGTCCCGCTCCGCTGACAATTCCGTCAGTCACTTGCAGCCTTGTCACCGCTCGGGGCGGACAACGCCCCGACGTACCATTGATCTCACGTGAACCGCACGCCTCCTCGCGTCCTTCAGGTCGTCCTGAGCCTTCACCCCGGCGGCACCGAACGGCTCGTCCTCGAGATCGTTCGTCGGCTCCAGCCGGAGGTGCCGATGGCCGTCTGCTGCCTCGATGAAGCTGGGGCGTGGGGCGAGCAGCTCCGGACCGAGTCGGTCCCGGTCACGACGATCGCCCGGAAGGAGGGCTTCCACCCGACGCTGGGCCGTCGTGTCGCCGAGGTGGCCAGGGCCCACCGGGCAACCGTGGTCCACGCCCACCACTACTCGCCATTCGTCTACGGCAGCCTCGCTCGCCTCTGGAAGCCGCGCCTCCGGGTGGTCTACACCGAACATGGCCGTCTCTCGGACGCGCCGCCCTCGCCCAAGCGCCGCCTTGCCAACGCGCTCTTCGCGCTGCTGCCTGACGAGGTCTACACCGTCTCCGCCGACCTGAAGAAGCACATCGTCGCCGAAGGCTTCCCCGCCGCGAAGGTCGGCGTCATCTACAACGGCATCGAGGTGCAGCCGCTCGCAACGGTCGCGGACCGGGCGTCCGTCCGCGCCGACCTGCGGGTCGGCGCCGACACGGTGGTCATCGGCACGATCGCGCGCCTCGATCCGGTCAAGGACCTCGAGACGATGGTGCGCGCGGTGGACCTGCTCGGCCGCGACACGCGGTGCCTCCTTCTCGTGGTCGGCGACGGCGCCGAACGCGCAGCCCTGGAGCAGCTGGCCGCAGCGACCGGACGCCCGGAGCTGTTCCGCTTCCTCGGTCACCGCGAAGACGCACGTCGATGGCTTGCCGGCTGTGACGTCTACGCGAACAGCTCCATCCACGAAGGCGTGTCGCTGACGATTCTCGAAGCGATGAGTGCCAGCCTGCCGGTGGTTGCCACCAGGGTCGGAGGCACACCCGAGATCGTCGACGCGCAGGGCGGCAGGCTGGTGCCTTCCCGGAACGCGGAGGCGTTCGCGGCAGCGCTGCGCGAACTGGCTCGCGATGCCACGCTCCGCGCGGCGATGGGGCACGCGGGCCGGCAACGCGTCGAAGAACGGTTTACGATCGAACGGATGGTCGGCGAATACCGCGACGCCTATTTCCGGGTGAGCTGAGATGTGCGGGATTGCCGGGCTCTTCTCGATAGACGGTCCTCTTCACCCGGACGGTCCCTCGGTGGTCCGCGCGATGTGCAACGCCATCGCGCACCGCGGCCCCGATGGCGAAGGGTTCCACGACACCACGCGCGCCTCGCTCGGCCATCGTCGGCTCGCCATCATCGACCGCGCTGGCGGCCACCAGCCGATGACGAACGAGGACGGCAGCTGCTGGATCGTCTTCAACGGCGAGGTCTACAACCACCGCTCGCTGCGCCCCGTACTCGAAGCAAGAGGTCACCGCTTCAAGACGTCGTCCGATACCGAAGCGATCCTGCACGCCTGGGAGGAGTACGGCCCACGCTGCGTGGATCACCTCGAAGGGATGTTCGCGTTCGCGATCTACGACGGTCGGACGCAGCAGTTCTTCGCGGCGCGGGACCGGCTCGGGAAGAAGCCGTTCTTCTACACGATCACGAACGGCATCCTCCACTTTGCGAGCGAACTCCCGGCTCTGGCGGTAAGCCCGTGGTGGAAAGGAGAGGCCGACCTCGATGCGCTCGAGGGCTACCTCTCGCTCGGCTACTTCGTCGCGCCGGCGACCGCCTTCAGGAACGTCCACAAGCTGATGCCGGGGTACACGCTGCACGTCGTCAACGGGGACGTGCGCATCGCGCAGTACTGGGACGTCAGCGAATTCGACACGGACGATCGTCCAGACG
>JAFDVO010000034.1:42323-47920 GCA_018268955.1 Acidobacteriota bacterium
CTCGGCGCCTTCCTGAGCGGCGGCATCGACTCCGGTCTCGTCGTCTCCTACATGGCGGAGCAGCTGCCGGGCAGGCTGGTGACGACCTCGGTCGGCTTTGGCGATCCGAAGCACAACGAACTGGAGGCGGCCGGGCTCGTCGCCCGGCACTTCAACGCGCGTCACTACGAGCAGCTGATCGAACCCGCACTGGACGAGGTGCTGGCGCCGGTCACAGACAGGCTGGGAGAACCGCTCGCAGACTCGTCGGCGATCCCGACCTGGTACGTGTCGCAGGCGGCGCGTCGCCACGTCACGGTGGCCCTGAGCGGGGACGGGGGCGACGAGACGTTCGCGGGCTACGACTTCCGCTACGTGCCGCACGCACTCGAAGCGCAGGCCCGCCAGTACATCCCACGTGCGCTTACGCCGGCCATTGGCTGGCTTGGCGAGCGGTGGCCACGATCGCGAAGCCTGCCGCGTCCCCTCCGGCTCGGCACGCTCCTCGAGAACCTTGGTCGCGATCCCGCCGGGGGGTACTACAGCGACCTGGCTTTCCTGAAGCCGCACGAGGCGCGGCAGCTGATGGGACGTTCGCCGCTGCGCGACGTGACCACGAGCCCGGTATACGAGGCGGTCACCGAGCCGTATCGGCGCTGCCCGTCGAAGGATGCCGTTCAGCGCGCGGAGTATGCGGACCTGAAGGTCTACATGCCGAACGATCCGCTCGTCAAGGTGGACCGCATGAGCATGGCGCACAGCCTCGAGGTGCGTTGCCCGCTGCTGGATCGAAAGGTGGTCGAACTGGCGTTTCGGATTCCTGCCTCCCGAAAGCAGGTGGGCGGCCGCGGCAAGGTGCTGCTGCGTCAGCTCGCGCAGCGTCGGTTGCCTGCAGGGTTGTGGAAGCTGCCGAAGCGCGGGTTCACGGTGCCGATCGGTGAGTGGATTACCGGTCCGCAATCGTCGCGGTATCGTGACGAAGTGCTGTCGGCGAACGCGGCGCTCGCGACCCACGTGGACGTCCGCGATCTCGCGAGGCGGTTCGACGCGCACGCGGCGGGGCAGTCCGATCAGTCGTATGCCCTCTGGGCCGCGTGGGTGCTCGAGCGCTGGCTGCGGGGCGTCTCCGCGAGGACGGCGGGCTACAGCTCCCTCACGTAGACGGCGCGCCGGGCAACCTCGGGAGCCGTCGGCGTCACGATTTGCGCGTGACGCTCGATGCCGCTCAGTACACCAGCGTCGCCAGCGTCTTCTTTGCCTCGTCGGCGCCCGGGAATTTCGGATCGATCTGCAGCGCCTTGTTCAGCGCGGCGCGGGCCTTGGCGTCCTCGCCAGCCTGCGCGTAGGCGAGCCCCAGGTGGAAATGGTAGTCGGGGTTCTCGGCCCCGCGTTCCACCGCACGGCGGAAGTACTCGATCGCGTTTTCCGTCAACTTCTTCTTGTAGTAGATCCACCCCAACGTGTCGTTGATCTCCGGCTGTTCCGGCAGGAGATTGCGAGCCGTGACGGCGAGCTGCTGCGCCGTCTCGAGGTTCGTGCCGGTCTCGGCATACAGCCACGCGAGGTTGTTGGCGGCTGACGCGTTCTTGGCGTCGAGGCGCATGGCCGACTCCCACGCTGCCTTCGCGCCATCCCGGTTGCCGGTGGAGTACTCGAGGACCCCGAGCATCACGAACCCGTAGACCGCTCGTGGATCCGCCTTCACGAGGTTGCGGAAGTAGGCCTTGGCTTCGTCGGTGCGTCGCTGGGCCATGTAGAGCTGCGCGAGCAGTGCGTAGGGCGCGGGCTTGTCCGGCGCCACCTTCACCACCTTCAGAAGCATCTGCTCCGCGCGTGCGGACTGCCCCTCCACGCCGTACAACTTGGCGCCGAGCAGCAGCAGGTCGGCCGAGTCAGGAGACTTCGCCAGGGCAGCATCCACCCGCGTGCGCGCGGCGCGGGTGTTGCCGTCCGCCACGTCGAGGGTGACGAGACCGGTGAGCGCCTCGATGGACGGACCGATCTCCATGGCGTGCTCGAATGCGCGGCGAGCGCTGGCGCGGTCGCGGACCGCCAGGTAATACCGGCCGAGGAGCGTCTGCACGTCGGTGGAGCGTGGGTACTCCCTCACGAGTTTCGAGATCTCCTCGATTGCGTCGGTCGAGTCGTCGCGGCGCATCAGGAGGATCTCGACCTTGGCCATGCGGGCGCGCAGGTTGCCGGGGTGCGTCTTGATCGCCTGGTCGGCGTAGCCGATTGCGGTTTCGAGCTCGTTGCGGCGGCGATGGAAGTCCGCCAGTTCGAGCTGCGCCGGCAGCGACGTCTGGTCGAGCGCGAGCGTCTCGCGGAACTCCTTCATCGCTTCATCGAGCCGGTTCATCACGACGAGGATGCGCGCAGCGGCCAGGTGCGCCTGTGCCGACTGGCGGTCTGCTTTCACCGCGGCGTTTGCCGACTCGAGGGCCTTGTCCGGTTCGCCGTCCGCGAGCAGCAGGCGCGCCTTCAGGGTCAGCGCCGGCGGGTTGTTCGGGAGCTTCTTCAGGACCTCGTCGACGGCGGCATGCGCGGCGGGGCGGTTCCCGTCCAGGAACTGAATCAACGCGATGCGCACCTTCGCGGCCTGGAACTGCGCCTCGTCGCTCGAGAGCTTCTCGAGCAGGGCGAGTGCTTCGGGCTGACGTCCGGCAGAGACGTAGAAATCAGCAAGGGCATACGTCGCGTCCGGGCTCGGCGTGATGCTCATCACCGTCTTCAGGTGTTCTTCGGCATCCGCCGGCCGGTTCGTTTCCGAGTAGAAGGAGGCAAGCGTCTGGTGAACCGCGATGTTCTTCGGGTCTGCCGCCAGCGCGCTCTTGAGTGCCGCCTCGGCCTCATCCTGCCGCTTCGCCACCCGGTAGAAGTTGCCCAGCGCCATGTAGGCATCAGGCGACCCTTTGCTCACCTCGACCGCCCGCTTGAAGGTGGCTTCCGCCTCGGGCAGTTCGCCCTGCGCCAGCTGCATCACGGCCACGCCCGTATACACCCCGGCGCGCTCCGGGTCGATCTCCACGGCCCGCTTCAGCACGTCCTCGGCTTCGTTGAGCGAGCGAAGCCCCGCCAGTGCATTCCCGAGCACGAGCAGCGCCTCCGCGTTGTTCGGGTCCTTCTGCAGGACGATGCGGGCGCGGTCGCGGGCTTCCTTGAACATGCCGCCGCGCACCAGCAGGAAGCCGGCCCGGTTCTGGGCCTGGGCGTTCTCCGGCATCAGGTCGGCGGCTTTGATGTACTCGGGATAGGCCGACTTGCGGTTACCTTCCGCGAACCAGGCATCCGCCAGCTTGAAGTGCAGGTCGCCCCGCATCGGCTCTTCGTGAAGGGCGTTCAGGTACTGGATCGCGGCTTCGCCGAACTTGCCGGCTCGGAACCGGTCGTCGCCGCTCTTCTCGTAGAAGGCGGCATCCTTGCGGGTGCACGCTCCGGTCGCGAGGGCAACAGTGAGCAGCACGAGCGCAACACAGCGAGCGGGCGCGGAAGGCTTCATGGATGGGTTTTGGGGGACAAATGCAAAGGACGGGAGGTGATCTCCCGTCCTTTGGTCCTGCAGCTTGATTATCGGCGCCTTGCGGCTGCCGCGCCAGATCGGCGCGGGACTTACCTGGCGGACTTGCGGTAACGACGGCCCACGGCGAGGAGGCCGGTGCCGAGCAGCAGGATGCTGGCCGGTTCGGGCACCGCGGCCTGCGTGTTGACGCCGCCCGTCGTGAGCTGCAGCGAAATGCCGTCGTTCGTGAAGTGGCAGTCTGGGTCGAAGCCCAGGGCGAAGTCGTAGCCGTTTGCGATGTAGTTGTTCAGGGTCGTCAGCTGGGCGGCCGAGAACGTGTAGGTGTAGCTGAAGGGAGCCGTGGAGTCGCTGGCCACCTTCGCCCACCCGGTGCCGAGCGTGGTGTCGTTGACGGTCGGGTCCGAGACCGCGTAAGCGGATCCCAGCGGGAAGTTGCCACCGGGCCCGGGGAACGTCTGGGCCGTGAGGAACGAACGGTTCGTGCCGGAGGACATCAGGAACTTCGCCGTGCCGTCGGTGAAGCCGTTGCTCAGCTGGGCGCTGGTCGTGCCCGTCGCGATGTCCTGGTAGGACGTGACCTGGTTCAGGTCGGGCGCCGTGCTGTCGCCCCAGCCGCTGACGGTGCCGTTGGTTGATGGGTCGCCGTCGCCAGACAGGTTGTATCCTGCCAGGTAGGCGGTGTCGAGCAGGGTGATGTAGAGCGCGTTCGGCTCGACCGCCCAGTTCTGCATGTTGTTGAACTGCAGGACGGCGCTCGTCACGGTCTGGTTCTGGAACGCGCTGGAGCCGTTGCCCATGTCGTCCTGGATGCGCCAGGCGTACATGTAGTAGTGGTCCAGGTCGTTCAGGTCCGCCTGGCCCGACGAGCCGACGGGTGGCGTATAGGTGAGCACGGCCGCCGACGCCAGCGAGGGCAGGCACAGGGCCAAGGCAAGAGCTCCGGCAGCAATGCCGGCAGTGCGAAGGAACTTCACAGACGCCTCCAGAAAGTCGAACAGGTCAGATGCGTAAGACGCTGCTGAGCATTTAGCAAGATTGCTGCCCGGCTTGTCTTTTTCGGAACGCCTTTTCGTTTCAGTGACTTGCGGTCGATCCACGAACCGCCAGTGCCTTTGGAAGTCCTTCGATTCGGCGCTTTTAGTGGCCAAGTCCTTGGGCGCCGCTCCTTCCCCCTGTCAAGCTATCGCGCGCTCCACCGGCCAGCGTCCTAACCGCCCGCGCTCAAGAGAGCCCCCACCGGAGCCGTTGGCATAGGGACCGTCGTCGCAGGAGTATTGAGGAAACGACGTTCCACCAGTTCGAAGAAGACCCAGCCCAGCGCGACCGACAGGCCGATGGACAACGGCACCGCGAGGAACAGCGTGGCGGTCGCAGACGTGAACCCGGCAAGATACAGAGCCATCGTCAGGCCCTTCACCGGGATTTGGTGGACAAGGTACAGGCTGTAGCACATCCGGCCGCAGGACAGAACTGGTCGAAGCAGCGAGGCCGACGACAGCCGGTCGAACCGGTAACGCCACGGGAGGCCTGCGGCGAACGCGAAGCCGAACGGGCTGCAGTGCAGGCGATACGGTGAGAGGCTGCTCGCCAGCACAGCGGTCACCAGCAGCATGTCGATCGCGCGTGCGCCACTGGTGCTCGCATGGTGCAGGCGGTAGTACACAGCCACGCCTGCGGCGAACATCAGCCATGCGCCATCGAAGAAGAACCCGTCAACCGACACACCGATCCATGCGCACGTGGTCGCGATGACGAGAGTGATGGCGGAGACCGCCGCCACACCGGCGAAGAACCTCTTGCGAAGCGTCAGCAGCAGCAGGCCCGTGACGAAGTAGAACTGCTCCTCGTAACAGAGGGTCCACGCCTGGCCGGGAAAGTGAACGCGAGGACTTCCGAAGAAGTAATGACGCCACGTCTCCGTGAGCGTCAGGTTTCCCACCCACTGCGACGGGGAGTACCACCAGGGCCGCAGCTGTTCGAAGGGCGCCGAGGAAAGTAACGGCATCTCCCATCGGTAATCAAACAGAAGAAACGGAAGGAAGGAGCAGGCCACGACGATCCAGAAGGGTGGGTAGATCCGTCTGAACCGACGCATGAA
>JAFDVO010000034.1:48032-63328 GCA_018268955.1 Acidobacteriota bacterium
ACTCCTGAGAACCGGAACACCATCGTGGCGTGATAGACGATGACGAGCAGGCATGCTACGCCCCGAAACACGTCGAGCGATTCGAATCGCGACGTGGCCCGTCCTGCGCCACTCGAAGGTTGCCATGTCATCGGTATTTGAGGATGCACCAGACGGCGCGGACGCCGTCTTTCCAGCCGATCTTCTTGCCCTCTTCGTACGTGCGCCCCGAGTAGGAGATGCCCACCTCGTAGATGCGGCAGCGCATGTTCGCGAGCTTCGCGGTGACCTCCGGCTCGAACCCGAACCGATCCTCTTCGAGCGAGATGGACTGGATGATCTCCCGCCTGAACATCTTGTAGCAGGTCTCCATGTCGGTCAGGTTCAGGTTCGTGAACGCATTCGAGAGCAGCGTCAGCACCCTGTTCCCGATGGAGTGCCAGAAGTAGAGGACCCGGTGGCACTCGCCGCCCGCGAACCGGGATCCGTACACCACGTCGGCCCGTCCATCCGCTATCGGCGCGAGCAGCTTGTGATACTCCTGCGGGTCGTACTCGAGGTCGGCGTCCTGCACGACTACCACGTCGCCGGTCGCCGCCTGGAACCCGGTGCGCAGTGCCGCTCCCTTCCCGCGATTCACTGAGTGAAACCGCAGCGTGAGATCCGACGAGGGGGGCAGCGACCGCAGCACGTTCGCCGTCCCGTCCGTGGAGCAGTCGTCCACGACGATGATCTCCTTGGGGATGTCGACGGCGCGAACGCGCTCGATAAGGCTGGTGATGGTCGCAGCTTCGTTGTAAACCGGGATGACGACGGAGAGTTTCATCGGCTATGCAGTCTGCTGGGGTCAGCCTGTGGCAAGCAACTTGAGTACCCGCCTCGTCAATCACCGTGCACGTTGAAACGACCGATCCGCGGAGTGCGCGGATGCCTGGCTGCGGCCCTAGTTCAAGGACCGACACACAAATGTCGGCCGGTCGCAGGAATATTGACGCAAGCCTGCTGGCGGTGTCCTGTGTGCTCCTGGTTCTGGGGACCTACGCTCCGCGGTTCCTGCTCCTCCGAACCCGGACCTTCGATCCCGACGAGTTCCAGCATCTGCACGCGACCTGGGCGGTCAGCCAGGGGCTCGTCCCGTTCCGGGACTTCTTCGAGCACCACATGCCGGCGATGCAGTTACTGCTGGCGCCGCTCATGCGGGTTTATGACATCGCTGGTTCCGCCGACGCGATGGTGCAGTTCCTGTTCGTTGCCCGCACCGCGATGGCCGTGTGTGCCGGGCTCGCGATCGTGCTCACCGCGCTGCTCGCGCGCGACCGCAACGGCGGGTGGAGCACGGGGTTCATCGCAGCCGCACTTCTCGGGACCAGCGTGGTGTTTCTCCAGCGGTCGCTCGAAATCCGGCCCGACACGCCCAGCCTGCCGCTGTGGATCGCGTCGCTCGCCCTGCTGGCACGGGCCAGCACGACGCCGGAACCTGGCGCGTCTCGACGCTGGTTTGTCGTCGCGGGCCTGTGCGTCGGCGGTGCGCTCGCGTTCAACCAGAAGCTGTTGCTGGCGGGGCCCGGGCTGGCGATCTGGGCCAGCGTCTACGTACGGGACCGCGCTTCACGCGACGGCTATCTGAGCGCAATGGGTGCGCTCGTGCTCTTCGGCCTCGCCGCGGCAGTGCCCCTCGGTGTTGTCGTGGTGTGGTTCGCCGCGCACGGTGCGCTGGCCGATCTCATCTCGGGCACGCTGATTGGCAACCTCGGATGGCCACGTGAAGTGGCGGCGAGTTCGACTATTCGCTGGATGGCATTGAGGGATCCGATCCTGTCTGCGCTGATGGTCGGCGGCTTCACCTTCGAGGGGCTTGCGCTGTGGCGATCGCGTGGCCGCGCCGGGTCAGCCGCGGCGTGGTTCTCGGGCGTAAGCCTGCTCGCGCTGCTGTTCGTCACGCCGACGCCGTTCCCGCAGTACATGCTGCTCATCCTGCCGATTGGCGCCTGGTTCGCCGCGCGCCTGCTCGTCGCGGCTGCGGCGGCAATCGGCGGAGACGCTGCTCCTGGCGTGCCAGCGTTGCGAGCCACCCTGCTCGCCGCCGGCGCCGGTGTCCTCGCCCTGCTCGTGCCGGCGTTGGTCGTGGCGCGCCCGGTTGTCGTGCACCCGGCGCTGTTCCCGGCGGCGGTCCTCGGCGCGCTTGTCGCGGCACTCGCATTGAGCAGGCGGGGCATGCCGCAGATTGCCGTTGCGCTGCTGCTTGCTGCCACATCCCTGTACTCGCTGCAGCAGATCCGCTGGATGCAGGGGCTCTCGAACGCGGAGCAGATTGCGTCGATGCGAGCGCTGCACGCCCAGACGTCACCTGCCACGACGGTACTCGACGGATTCAGCGGCCTCGCGTGGTTCAGGCCGTACGCGTCGTACTACGGCTTCCTGCACCCGGGTGTGCGCGCGCACATGACCAGCCGCGACACACAGGCGGTCGTCGCCCTGCTCACTCGGTGTGAGTCGGCACCTGGTGTGGTCATCATGGACGGCAACCTCCGTGCGTTGTCGCCTACGCTGTTGCAGGGTGTTGAGCGGAGCTATCGTCCCGGCACCGTGGCCGATACCTGGATCCTCGATGCGGCGACGAGCCCGTTGTGCAACGATGCCATGCGGCGGCTCCCCTGAAGCCAGTAGGGAACGACCGACGAAGTTTTCAGATTGCGAAACAAATGTCGTCTGGCCGCGCTCGCGCCCGCAGCCTGCGGACGTGAGCGCGTGCACCACCGCTCCGCCGGACTGCTGAAATCTGGCGAACGGCTTGCGTAACGCAACCCCCGGGAGAACCCAACCACAGTGCCAGGTCTGTTCGGAGTAGTCGCCGGAACCGGCGATCAGGATGTCCGCTCGCGCGTTGCCGCCGTCCGCAGTGCCATGCGCACGAGTGCGCGAACCAAGGAGGAATTGGAGGTCGACGCTGCCGGCCGATGGGGAATCGGCCGTGTCCACCTCGGCGCCTTACAGCCGACGCCGCAGCTTGGCCAGGGCGGCGCAGTACGCGTGCTGTTCCATGGCGATCTGCACAACCTCGCCGCCCTGCGTGCCGAAATCCAGAAAGCAGGCGGCACTGCAGCGTCCGACGCGGCCGGGGTGCTGGCGGCGCTCTACCACCGGGAGGGGCTCTCGTCCGTGAAGCGGCTCGAAGGCGCCTTCTGCGCCGCGATCCTCGACGAGCCACAGGGGACCGTCACGCTCGTCGCCGATCACCTGGGCTCCTATCCGCTTTACTGGTTCCACACGGGCAGCACGTTCGCGTTCGCCTCCGAACTGAAGGCGGTGCTGCGCGCCCATCCCAGGCCAGCACTGGACCTCGAGACGGTCGCGACCATCGCGAGCGTCGGCTTCCCGTTCGGCGAGGGCACGCTGGCGCAGGGCGTGCGGCTGATGGCGTCGGCGACGACGGTGACCTACAACTGGCGGAACGACGCGGTGACGGTCTCCCGGTACGCGGACCTCGCCGGCCGGTTTGCGCAACCCTCGCTCTCTCGAGCGGAGTACGAGCAGCGCATCGTCGGCAGCTTCTCGACGGCGATGGACCATGCTGTTGACGGCAATGCGCGCTATGGCCTGTCGCTGTCCGGCGGACTCGATACACGGGTCCTGCTGGCGGCGCTGGACAAGCGGCACATCCCGCTGAGCACGTTCACCATCGGCGAGCGTGGCTGTGCCGACGAGGCGATCGCAACCACGCTCTCGCGGATGGTGTCGTCGGATCACCAGTTCATCGAGCTGGGCGATCAGTACCTGGGCGACCTCGTTCCGAACATGCGCCGAATGGTCACGCTGACCGACGGCATGTACATCAGCCACGGGTTCACGGAAACGCTGGCGCGGCAGGCGTTCGAGGCGTCGTCGTTCACCGTGCTGCTGCGCGGCCACGTTGGCGAGCTGGTGAAGACGAACACCGCCTGGCCGCTGCACACCGACGCGCAGATCAACGCCACCTCCTCGCGTGAGGCATTCGTGAGCTACCTGGCCGGGCGGCTCGACGGCCATTATCACGGTCGTACGCTGGCCGGGGTCTTCCGGAACGCCGGCGAGCTGTTCTCGGGCGGATATGGCGTGCAGGCGCTGAACCGGGCCATCGCGGACGCCCCGCTGCCGCCCGCTGATCTGTGCAGCTATCTCTACTTCCACGAATACACGCGGCGCGTCACAGTTCCCTCGCTCGAAATCTTCCGGGATGTGGTCGACGTGCGGATGCCGTTCGCCGATCCGGTGTTCCTCGACGCGCTCACGCGGGGGCAGCGCGCGTGGCGTGAGAACACGGAGATCCACCGCCTGCTGATCGGCGCGAACGGAAAGAAGTTCCTCGGCGTGCGCAACACCAACACCGGTGCGCGAGCGGGCGCCGGACCGCTCGAGGAGTGGGTGTTCGACAAGATGAACACCATCCTGCGGCGGCTGAACGTCTACGGCTACCGGCATTACCACGACTTCGACGGGTGGATGCGTAAGGCCTTCCTGGAGAGTGTCGAGCGCGTGCTGCTGGCGCCAGAGGCGCTGGCGCGGGAGCACGTGGACGCGGGGAAGACGCGCGCGCTTGTCGCGCAGGCGAAGCAGGGCGCGCGCGACCACGACCACGTGCTGCAGTTGCTGACGAATGTCGAGCTCTGGCAGCAGGAAAACCTGTAGCCGAATCGCCTCGAACGCCCCGCTCAATGCGAACAGAACCAATTGGCCCGCTGCTGCGGCGCGCCGTGAACGCACAGCTGAAATCCTGGTGGCTCCAAAGCCAGATCCGCCTGCAGCGCGGGCGCATCCGAGAGGACTCTTGGGCCCAGGCCGCGAGACCGCCGGAGGGCCTTGCTGGGGTCGCACTGCTGTTCTGGCGAGAGTTGAACCTCCGAGGCGACGACACCGCCAAGAGCGCCCACTGTTCGCAGGATGGGTTCGCTGCGGTGTGCTGGCACTATTCAATCGAAGTGAGCGTATGAGCGGCACGTCCATCTCCGTCGTAACGGCGACGCGCAACCGTCCGCAGCTGCTGCGACGGGCACTCCTGTCCATCAAAGCCCAGACCTTGTCCGATTTCGAAGTTGTCGTGGTCGACGATGGGTCTCCAGCCGAGATCCAGGACGAATACGCAACGCTGTGGAGGGAACTGGACGGTCGCTTCACCCTGCACCACGCGAGCCCTCCCGGCGGGCCAGGGTCTGATCCCGGGAGGGGACGCAATTTCGGCGTTAGACAGGCGACGGGCGAGCTGGTCGCCTTTCTCGACCATGACGACTACTTCGTCCGTGAAGATCATCTCAGCGCCGCAGTTCGTGCAATGATGCAGGGTGAAGCCGGCTACTACTTCACTCACGTCTGCTTCGATCCGCCCAGCCGCGACTTGATGTGGGCCGTGGAGCCGACGCGCTTCAACGGGCATGATCGCGTCGGAGACGCACGGGCCGTGCCTATCGACGCGTTTCTAGCGGTAATGCGGCACTCTCACATCCACCCTTCCCATTCGGTGGTCAGGCGAAGTGTATGGGAGCGAGCCGGTGGATTCATCGAAGGGTTACGAACGGCCGACGACGTCAATTTCATGCTGCGCATCGCTGATCTCGACCCCGGCATCCTGTACAGGCCCGACGCCTGCGTTGGTATCCGCATGCCTGAGGGAAGCAGCTTCAGTCTCGCGAGTGGCGCCCTCGCGCAGCTGTTGGCAGAAGTCCAAAGCATGGTCGACATCCGGGCACGCTGCAGACGATCCGGCGTACTACGATGTGCGCGGTCGCGCCACGCGTATGCCCTGCGTCAACTCGCCCTGCATCTTCGAACGCAGGGGACCGGAGAGCCCTTCAGACTGGCCGCTGAAGCATGCGCGATGTGGCCAAGCGTGGGAACAGTAGCGTTCTTGTTGCGGACGCTGATCAATCCACGCAGGTAACGTTCAATAGAGGCTATGCGTCACGTACTCGCGTTCGTGATCCTGCGCCGCTGGAGTGGCTGAAGACGTGACCTGTCCGATCTGCGCTGCTGATGCAGCGGTCGTATTTCGCAATCACCCCGGCTATATGGAGCCAGACGCTTTCGACATCGCGAAGTGCGATCACTGCCGAACGTCGTTTGCCCTGCTGCCTGACGGTTATGACCTGCAACCTCTTTACGACACCATCTACTCGCAGATAGATGTAGTCCCCGGCTATAGCCGCTATTCGACATTCGCCGACAACGTGGCGAAGTCGGCTGCTCCTCTGGTCTATCTCGCCGAGCAGGAAGTGACCTATTGGGGCATCCGCAAAGCGCTCAGCGGGTTCACTGGTTCGATCCTCGAGGTTGGTACCGGTCTCGGCTATCTGACGTATGCCCTCAACAAGAGCGGGTTCACTGCGACCGGGGTGGATATCTCGGAGGTTGCTGTCAGTGCGGCTAGAGCGCGGTACGGTGACTACTACGTACGCAACTCGCTGACGCAGCTTGCGTCCGCCGGCGAGACGTTCGACGCCGTGGTGATGACGGAGTTGATCGAGCACTTACCTGACGTATACGGGGTGCTTCGCGAGTGCGATCAACTCCTCTCGCCTGGCGGATTTCTCCTCATCACAACACCGAACAGGGACGCGTGGGCGCCGGAGGTAGTGTGGGAAGTTGAAGGACCACCGGTTCATCTCTGGTGGTTCTCAGAGAGCTCATTTCTTGCGATGGCTGACCGGCTTGCCTACTCGGCTGAATTCGTTGACTTGGCCGACTACCCGGCGGCTCGGACATGGAGCTTAGAATCGGTAGCTGGTTCGCCCTGCGTCAGCCGATTCCCAGTCCTCGGCCCAGACGGCCGCCCAATCTCACGTGCCGAAACCTCGTATCGCCGTTGGGTCGTAAGCACGCTTGACTCCGTGTTGGAACACGCGGGACTCACAGCCATTGCTCGCCCGCCCTTTGTCGTCAGGAAGCATCCGGCGGTGCTGAGCAGCGGCGAGGAACATCCATGTCCCACGCTGTGCGTGAAACTGAGTCGGTCCAACGTTCGCGTGCGTTGATCACGCGGCAGCTCGTCTCGATCCTCCTAGGTGAAGGCCAGGCGCACGACGACTGCTGACGATCCTGGACGCGGCGCGACATCGGCTGGGTTACGCCCCCGCGTTGGACCCGTGTGCGCCGACTAGGACGTGAACGAGGTCTCGTATCGCTCCAAGACTGGGGCGCGCGATGACTCCCTGCAGCCCCGTTCGGATCGCAGCGACTCTGTTGCCACTCTCGATGAGAGCGATACTCAGTCGCCGCAGAGTCCACGACTCCAGTACTGCGGCCGCGCGCCGGACCTCAGCCGTCGCGGCTCTCATGATGAGTGACTCCGCCGCTGCGAGTGTCTGCAGATCCTGCTGCGTTGCATCCATGCTGAGGCTGTGGGCATTCCCCTCCGGCAGCCGGTATCTGGCCGCGGGTAAGGGGTTGAAGATGATCCGGTCGGTGTGATCCGCCAGGCGCAGGACGAACTCCGTGTCCTCCGCGAACCGGAGGCTCGGAAGAAACGCACCCGCGCGTTCGATCAGGGAGCGCCGGATCACGAGCATGTTCGGGTGAATCACTCGGGTGAGAATGCTCTCGACGAACACCCGCCTGGTCAGCTGGTGAAGGGCAGGCTGCTCCTGGACGCGGGGACACGCCCGGAGCCGGTCGGGAGCCGTGAACCAGGAGGCATACACGAGCCGATCGCCACGGAAGCCCTGCATGTCTGCGCAGTAGATGTCCGCCTTGAAGCCGTCCAGAGCCGACACGGCGGACGACAGGTGCTCGGCCGATATCCAGACATCGTCATCGTCGAGGAAGGCGATGTAGCGACCCCGAGCCGCGTGGATCCCCCGGTTGCGTGCGAGGGCCGGTCCGCTCCCGATTTCACCAGGCTGCAGCGGCTGTAGGAGCCGGAAGCGAGGGTCCAGCGAACCCACGACCTCCCGGTACATCCCGGCCTGCTCGGCCTCGGACCCGTCGTCGACGAGCAGCGACTCGAAGGTGTGGAGGCGCTGCGCAGCGATGGACCGCAGTGCGTTTTGGGCGGCGTCCGCGCGATTCCGCGTCGCCGTGACCACCGACACGTCGACAGGACAGTCATCCACGGCTGTGTTATCGGCCGTTGCGGACACCCGGCACGCGTCGTGCGCCTGTAGATTCACGGATTGTCCACGATGGTGGCCAGGCGGCTCTGGAACTGGTCGCGCATGCGCTCGAACCGCGCACGCGCGGCGCGCGCCATTTGCGACCGCACGTTGGGTCCAAGTCTCGAAAGGGCCTCGACGGCCCCTTGCAATTCCGCATCGCGGACGAGGTAGCGAGTCCCCGCGCGCATCGGTTCGGTGGCCGCATAAGGCACGAGAATCCCGCACTCGGGTGTGATGAGTTCATTCATCGGCGGCGCGTCCGTCGTCACGACGATCGCCCCACAGCTGAGGCCCTCCGCAATGGTGTGGCCGAATCCTTCGACCTCCGAAGGGCAGATGTGTATGCCGCACCGGTTCTGCCACTCAGCGAGCCTGCTGTCGCTGATGCGTCCGGAAACAATCCGGACGTTGGCGGCGGTAGCGCCGCGGTGGGGCAATTGGGAAACGACGGTCAGGCTCGGCCACCCCGGTCCGGTTCTCCAGGCACGGCAGACGACAGCGGTCCCCTTATGAGGATTCCACCCGCCTACGTGCAATGCGGCATATGCCTGCGGGCATAGACGTCGCTTTCTGTCGACGGACACGAATCCGAGGAACTCCGACCGTCCACACTCGTGCGAGAGCGTCTGCATTGCCGCAGCAGACTTGAAGAGGACCCGGTCGAGCGCCGGCAGGAACTCGCGATCTGCGTCGTGTAACCACTCCTGGTTGGGGATGAAGCAATTGCGGCGGGCAGCATCCAGGTACTCCGGGCGCACACGCTCGAGGAACACGTTCATGTCCCATTTCCGGCCAGCGCCTGCCCAGCGTCTCTTTGCCGATTGAAGGGCTGTCCTGAACACGTTGCGGGCGAGTTCGGGACCATAACGCGGGAGGAATGGAATCGGCCCAGGCGCGTAGGCCGTCAGGCTTACACGATGCCCGAGCGCGCGGAGCGCGCTCCGCAGCACGGCGGCGTCCCGCGTGAGACCCGATCCGTTGTCGGGGAAGACGATATTGACGTGACGTGTACGTCCAGTCACCTTGCGAACCGAAGTCCTCCTTGTCGAGGTGAGAAGGCGCTCTTTGTATCGGCCGCAGGTCAGCCGCGAGCCACCGGCCCGTACCTCGGCCAAGAGGGGGTCGACCCGGAGGTGCTGGTACGCCCTCCTCGAACCGATACGGGCATTACGTGGCTTCTCACGCTCTCAGGCGGCTGCACATGGCCGGGATGAGCTCGGTCGGTGACGCCGAACCGGTATAGTGGTCGAACTCACCAGAAGAAAGTTCCATGACAAGAAAGTACCTGCTCGCGATTGCGTTGTGCGTGCTCGTGGCCGGCTCCGGGCCATTTGCACAGGGACAACGCAACGGTATCCGCCGCGTGGCGCGCCCTCATGCCAACCGGTACATCGTTGCCATGGCCGGTCAGGACGATCCTGAAGCGGTCGGGCTGCAGTTGGCGGCGCCCCGTGGTGGCCGCGTTCACCACGTGTTCCGCAATGGCTTCCGCGGATTCGCGGTGCAGATGACTGCCGTGCAGGCCGCGAGCCTTGCGACCGATCCGCGCGTCGCGTATGTCGAAGAAGACGGCACTGTCACTGCGTACGACACGCAAGCGGCGCCGATCAACTGGGGCCTCGACCGGCTCGACCAGCATACGTTGCCCCTGGACGGGACCTACCGCTACACGCCGTACACCACTCAGGTGCACGCCTTCGTGATCGACACAGGTATCCGCCCTACGCACGTGGAGTTCGGCGGCCGGGCGGACATCGCCGGCGACTTCGTGGATGACGACAACAACCCCGCCACGCCAGCCGGCAACGACGACGCGGACCCCACCCGGCCTGACGGAGCGGACTGCAGCGGCCACGGCACGCACGTCGCCGGCATCATCGGCGGTGAACTCGCCGGTGTGGCGAAGCAGTCGCTGCTCCATTCCTTCCGTGTGCTTGGATGTGACGGGTCGGGAAGCTTCTCAGCGGTCATCGCAGCGATCGATGCGGTGATTGCCGATGGCCGTCGACCAGCCGTCATCAACATGAGCCTCGGTGGGGACCCCAGTCTCGCCCTGGACGATGCGGTACGGCGGGCCGTGAGTGCTGGAATCACCGTTGTGGTTGCCGCCGGGAACAGCGGCGTCGATGCCTCCAGCACCTCTCCCGCACGGGTTGCGGAGGCAATCACAGTCGGTGCGACTGACGGCAACGACGCCCGCGCCGGGTGGTCGAACTACGGCGCCGTGCTCGACGTCTTTGCGCCCGGTGTTTCCATCGTCAGCAGCTGGCCGTCGAGCGACACCGATTACGGCGCCCTCTCCGGTACCTCGATGGCGTCGCCGCACGTCGCCGGCGTGGTCGCGTTGTACCTCGCCAAGCAGGGGAATACGTCACCAGCCAATGTACGCACCGCGCTCATCAGCGGCGCGGTCAGCGGAACCGTCGTGGCGCCTGGAGCCGGTTCCCCCAACCTTCTCGCGAATTCCGAGTTCACCCTGACGTCGACTCCGTCGCTCGGGGCCACGGCGACTTTCGTGCGAGCGGACACCATCACGCAAGGCAATTGGAAAGGAGCCTATGGGGCTGACGGCTATGCGATCGTGGGGGACTCCGCGAGTTATCCAGGCCACGCCAGCGTGAGCATGGCAAGTGCGGCGAGCTGGGTGTGGGCCACCGCGTCGACCGATGTACGGGCGTTGCAGCGCGCAGGCAACGGTCGGGTGGCGGGCACCTGGTACGCGGGTGATTCGTTCACGATCGACGTGGCCTGGAGCGACGCGGTGGTGCACCAGGTCGCTCTGTACGCCCTCGACTGGGATACGGGTGGAGGACGTCGCGAACGCGTCGATGTCCTGGACGCCGGATCTGGGGCCACCCTGGACACGCGCCTCATGAGCGGGTTTCAGAATGGGCAATACCTGGTGTGGGCCGTCTCCGGTCACGTGGTGATCCGGGTCACGAATAGCGGAGGTCTCAACGCCGTAGTCAGCGGCCTGTTCTTCGATGGAGGTGCGCCACCCGCCCCGACGCCGCCGGCAATCACGAGCGCTCCGGTCAGCCAGACGATCGCCGCCGGGCAGAGCGCGACGCTGTCGGTGAGCGCGAGCGGCACCGCGCCGCTGGCGTACCAGTGGTATGCGGGACCCAGCGGGGATACGCGCACGCCGATTGCGGGCGCGACGGCCAGCACGTATACGACGCCGGCGCTGACGGCCTCGGCGAGCTACTGGGTGCGGGTGTCCAACACGCAAGGCTCGGCGGACTCCGCGACCGCGACCGTGACGGTGGCGGCCAGCGCCGCGCCGCAGGTGAGTTTTCTCCGCAGCGACGCGACGACGCAAGGGAGCTGGAAGGGGACGTACGGCGCCGACGGCTACGCTGTGGTGGGTGACGTGGTCACGTACCCGTCCTACGCCACCATGGCGGGGACCAATGCCGCGAGCTGGGTGTGGGACGGCGCGCCGACCGACGTGCGGGCACTGCAGCGCACGGGGAGCGGTCGTGTGGCGGGCACCTGGTATGCGCCGAGCGCGTTCACGATCGACGTGGCGGTGAGTGACGGCGCAGTGCATCAGGTCGCGCTGTACTGCCTGGACTGGGACCAGAACGGGCGGCGGGAACGCATCGACGTAGTCGACCCTGCCTCCGGTGCGGTGCTGGACACGCGGCTCATGAGCGGCTTCCAGAACGGGCAATACCTGGCTTGGGCCATCTCCGGCCACGTAGCGATCCGGGTCACCAACGTGGCTGGGGTCAACGCGGTGGTCAGCGGCCTCTTCTTCGACGGAGGTGCGCCGCCCGCGCCGACGCCGCCCGCAATCACGAGTAACCCGGCAAGCCAGACGATCGCGGCGGGGCAGAGCGCGACGCTGTCGGTGAGCGCGAACGGCACCGCGCCGCTGGCCTACCAGTGGTATGCGGGAGAGAGTGGGGATACCCGCGCGCCGATTGCGGGCGCGACCGCCAGCACGTATACGACGCCGGCGCTGACGGCCTCGGCGAGCTACTGGGCGCGGGTGTCGAACGCGCAAGGCTCGGCGGACTCCGCGACCGCCACCGTGACGGTGATGGCGAGCGCCGCGCCGCAGGTGAGTTTTCTCCGTAGCGATGCGACGACGCAGGGCACGTGGAAGGGGCCGTACGGCACCGACGGGTACGCCGTAGTGGGAGACGTGGCGAGGTATCCCCCTTATGCGACGATGGCGGTGACCAATGCCGCGAGCTGGGTGTGGGACAGCGCGCCAAACGACGTGCGGGCACTGCAGCGCGAGGGCAACGGCAGAGTGGCGGGAACTTGGTATGCCACCACGTCGTTCACCGTGGACGTGGTAACGAACGACGAGGCGGCACATCAAGTGGCGCTCTATCTCCTGGACTGGGACCAGAACGGTCGGTGGGAACGGGTCGACGTAATCGATCCCGCGTCCGGGGCGGTGCTGGACACGCGCACCATCGGCGGGTTTCAGAACGGGCAGTATCTGGTCTGGACGATTTCGGGGCACGTGATCTTCCGGATCACGAACGTCGGCGGCGTGAACGCCGTGTTGAGCGGCTTCTTCTTCAACTGAACCGGAATCGCGCCCGAACACCCTCGCTGGCGAACAATAAATCGTCCGACAGGTCGACTTCTGCGGCAGCACGTACCGGAAGTCGACCTGCAATGTCCGCAAACTGCACGACTTGCGGGCGGTTCCCGCCATGGCGCAGTTCTTGGTCTTGCCCCCATGGGGACAACGCCCCGCGAACCCGAAAAACCCAGAAGCACATGACCCCTCCCGCTGATCCGAACGCCCCCGATCTATCTGCCCAGCCGCTCCGCATCGCCGTCGTCGGCTGCGGCGCCGTCACGAAGGCGAGCCTGCTGCCGGTGCTCGCCGGGCACGACGGCTTCTCGATTGCGGCACTGGTGGACCGCGACGAGCGCCGTGCACGGGAGCTCGCAGAGGCGTACGGCATCGCACGGGTGCTCACCGACGCAGGCCAGCTGACGCGGGCTGAGGTCGATGGCCTTGTGCTGGCGACCCCGCCGGCACACCACGCGCCAGGAACGCTGGACGCAGCGGCGAAGGGGCTTCACGTTTTCGTCGAGAAGCCGCTCGCGATGAACGCAGCGGACGCACGCGCCATGGTGGAAGCCACCGACCGCGCCGGCGTCGTCCTCGCTGTCGGCCTGTACCGCCGTTTCCTCCCATCCGTCCAGCTGCTGCGCGAGCTGATCGCACGGGGCGACTTCGGTCGCGTCATCTCGGTGGACGCGGAAGAGGGCGGGCCGTACGGGTGGCAGCTCGCCACGCTCGACGTCCTCACGCGCGAGAAGGGCGGCGGAGGTACGCTAATCGACCTCGGCACGCATGTGATCGACGTCGTGCTGTTCGCGCTGAACGCCACACCGTCGCTCGATCGCTTTTCAGATAACAGCCGTGGAGGCATCGAGACGGATTGCGAACTGCACGCGACGTTGCGTACCGCGACAGGTCCCGTCCCGTTTCGCCTCGAGCTGAGCCGCACTCGCGAACTGCGCGGCACCATCCGCGTCGAGTGCGAGCACGCCACCCTGGAACTGGTGCGCGCGAACTTCACCGAGGTCATCGTCCACCGTCGTGCATCTGCGGCAGGTGCACCGGCGCCCTACCGGTTGGCCGCCTCCTGGAACGACGGTCGCGAGTTCATCGGCTACGAAGCGTTCCGTCGCGAGTTCGTCGATTGGCTCGACGCCATCCGTCGCCGTACGGACCCTGTGCTGAGCGGCCGATCGGTCGTTCCAATGGTGTCGCTCATCGAGCAGGCGTATGCGTCGCGTGTGGATCAGCCCGAGCCGTGGACCGACGAAGGCGCACGCGCGCCGGCCGTGCGCGCCGCGGATCCGCTGGCCGGTAAGCGTGTGCTCGTCACCGGTGCCGGTGGGTTCCTCGGCGCCCGCACCGTGGAACTGCTCCGCGACCGCTTCGGCTGCACGCCGGTCGCGCTCATTCGCGAGCCGAAAGGCGCGGCACGTCTTGCCCGCTGGCCTGGCGAGGTCGTCCTCGGGGATGTCTGCTCACGTGCCGACATGGACCGTGCGATGAAAGGCATCGACGCGGTCGTGCACTGTGCCGTCGGCACGTCGTGGCAGCCCGCCGAATCCCGTCGCGTCACGGTGGAAGGGACGCGCACGGCAGCCGAAGCGGCACTGGCCGCTGGCGTGAAGCGCTTCGTCCACATCAGCACCCTCTTCGTGCACCAGCGGGATCTCGGCGGCACCATCGACGAGCGGACGCCGTTGAATCCTCCAGCCTCCGACGACTACGGCACCGCGAAGCTTGCGGCCGAGAAGGCGCTCGAGGCAGTGACGGCCAAGGGCCTTTCGACGATCGTGCTGCGACCGGCGCGCATCTACGGGCCGTTCTCGAAGACCTTCACAGTACGGCCGCTCCAGGCAATGCTGGAGAACAGATTCGCAATCTCAGGGGATCCGAAGGTCCCGGCCAACATGGTCTTCGTCGACAACGTGGTCGAGGCGATTGCGGGCGCGCTGAACGCGCCCGCATCGAGGAGCGGTGCCGCCTACCTGGTCAACGATCCCGACCAGCTTTCGCTGCTCGACTTCTTCGGCTTCTTTGCGCGCCTCTCCGGTGCCCGAATCCACCTGCTGCCGGCGCGTGAAACCTCTGCGAGCGGAACGCGACCGGGCTGGATCGCGGGGCTGAAGACGATTGCGCTCGCACCAGAAGTGCGCGCGCTCGTGCACCGCATCTTGGACACCGAGCCGGTCGGCAACCTCCCGAAGCGGCTGTGGGAGGCGTCGCCGGACACCCAGCGCAAGCTGTTGAAGCTGTTCAAGGTTGATGCGGCAGTCGTTTATCGACCGTCCGCTGCCGGCGCCGAGGACCTGCTCGACTACTGGGGTGAGAATGCCAGCGTGTCCAGCGCGAGGCTGCGCGAGGAACTCGGCGTCACTCCAGCCTTGACCCGCGACCGTGCCATGGCGCTGACCCTCGAGTGGGCCAGGGCCGCGCGGCTGGTGCCCGTGGAGCAGCCGGTTGCCGTCGGAGCCCTCGTGTGAGCACCGATTCCGGCATCACTGTCTCGATCATCACGCCCTGCTACAACGGCGAGCGGTACATCGAGGCGACCCTCCGGTCAGCGATTGGGCAAACCAGACCGCCCGTTGAAGTGATCGTGATCGACGACGGATCGATCGACGCGTCTGCGTCGATTGCCGAGAGCATCGGCGGCC
>JAFDVO010000035.1 GCA_018268955.1 Acidobacteriota bacterium
TGTTTAGCCACGGGCTGCTAGGCGCGTGCCGAAGTCAGAACTCAGAATCAGAGTTCAGAAGTAAGAGCTGGTTGCGAAAATCTCCACCACGGAGGACGCTGAGGCCACGCAGACCAGTGTTTCCAAAGGTATCTCCGTGACCTCCGCGCACTCCGCGGTAGCGCTCTGGCAATTCGAAACACTCTGAGGGGCTGGAGCGTTGGGCGGCGCAAAGACATAGGGCGCTGGGGATGACTCCCCAGCGCCCTTCTGACTTCTAACTTCCAACTTCTAACTTCTGACGTCGCCTACTTCACGAACAGCATTTCGCGGTAGGTCGGCAGCGGCCACAGCTCGTGCGGGATGATCGCCTCGAGCGCGTCGCTGGACTGGCGGAGTGCCGCCATCGCAGGAATGACGACGTCGCGGAAGTGCTTGGCGTGCTTCTCGGCCGACGGGGCCGAGTGGTCGAGCGACGCCTCGAGCTTGTCCGTCCGCTTCTTGAACTCGTCGGTGAGCTTGGTGACCTTGTCCAGGAGCTTCTTCCCCTCGAGGGACTTGCCACCTGCCGCCTTGACCGCCGCAACCGACTGGCCCACCTGCTTCGCGTATTCGAGCGCCGCGGGCAGGACGTAGCGGTTGGCCATGAGCACCGTGAGCTGCGCCTCCACGTTGATGGTCTTGTTGTAGGTCTCGACCATGATCTCGTAGCGGGCGTGCACTTCGCGCTCGTTCAGGACCTTGTACTTCTCGAACAGCGCGACGGTCTCCTTGGTGACCATCTGCGGCAGGGCGTCGACGGTGTTCTTGAGATTGAGCAGGCCACGCTTGCCCGCTTCCTTCTCCCACTCCTTCGAGTAGCCGTTGCCGTTGAAGATGATCCGCTTGTGCTCCTTGACGATCTTCGGCAGGAGCTCACGCGCCGCATCCTCGACCTTCTTGCCGCCGGCCACGGCCTTCTCGAGCTCCGTGGCGATGTAGTCCACCGACTCGGCCACGGCCACGTTCAGCGCGATGTTCGGGTACGCGATGCTCTGGTTCGACGAGACCGCGCGGAACTCGAACTTGTTGCCGGTGAAGGCAAACGGGCTCGTGCGGTTGCGGTCGCCCGCGTCACGCGGCAGCTTCGGCAGGACGCCCACGCCGGTGTCGAGCGTGCCGCCGGCCTTCGTCGACTTCGCGCCACCCTTCTCGATCTGCTCGAAGATGTCGGTGAGCATGTCGCCGAGGAAGATGGAGATGATCGCGGGCGGCGCTTCGTTCGCACCCAGGCGGTGATCGTTGCCGGCGCTCCCGACGGTGGCGCGCAGCAGCCCCTGGTAGCGGTTCACCGCACGGATCACCGCCGCGCAGAAGATCAGGAACTGGATGTTGTCGTGCGTGTTCTGGCCCGGCGAGAGCAGGTTGTTCCCGAGGTCGTCGCCCATCGACCAGTTCACGTGCTTGCCCGACCCGTTGACGCCCGCAAACGGCTTCTCGTGGAGGAGGCACGCGAGACCATACTTCGGCGCCACGCGCTTCAGGGTCTCCATCACCATCATCTGGTGGTCGGTCGCGATGTTCGCATTCTCGAACACCGGGGCGATTTCGTACTGGCTCGGGGCGACCTCGTTGTGCCGCGTCTTGACGGGGACGCCAAGCTTGTAGAGTTCGGCTTCGACGTCAGCCATGAAGGCAAGCACGCGGTCGGGAATGGCGCCGAAGTACTGGTCCTCGAGCTCCTGGCCCTTTGGCGGCGCCGCGCCGAACAGCGTGCGGCCCGCGTTGATCAGGTCGGGACGCGAGAGGTAGAAGTAGCGGTCGATCAGGAAGTATTCCTGCTCGGGGCCGCAGGTGGCGATCACTCGCGTGGCCTTGGAGCCGAACAGCTTCAGGATGCGCAGCGCCTGCGTGGAGAGCGCTTCCATCGAGCGGAGCAGCGGCGTCTTCTTGTCGAGCGCCTCGCCCGTCCAGCTCACGAACGCCGTCGGGATGACCAGCGTCACGGTCCCGCCGCTCTGGAGGAGCCACATCGGGCTCGTCGGATCCCACGCCGTGTAGCCGCGCGCCTCGAAGGTGCTGCGCAGGCCGCCCGACGGGAAGCTCGACGCGTCGGGCTCACCCTTGACGAGCTCCTTGCCCGAGAACTCCAGAACCGCCTTGCCGTCGCCGGTCGGGTTCAGGAAGGAGTCGTGCTTCTCGGCGGTGATGCCGGTCAGCGGCTGGAACCAGTGCGTGTAGTGCGTCGCCCCGTGCTCGACCGCCCACTCCTTCGCGGCCTTGGCGACCGCATCGGCCACACCGGCCTCGAGCGGCTCGCCCTGCGTGATCGTCCGCCGCAAGGCTGCGTACACGTTCTTCGGAAGGCGCTTCTGCTGTTCCGCATCGCTGAACACCAGGCTGCCGAACGTCTCGCCCGCGCGGCTTCCCGGCACCGCTTCCCTTGACACCGACCAGTCGCGAATGGCGCTGATCGCTTCGCCCAACACTGCGGAACCCATCACGTCCCCCTTTGAATGAACGCGGTTACTGCCGGCTGTCGCCGGTCACTTGCTGCAGGCCACCCGGTCTCGCCGCTGACGGCGCGCGTGGTCCTTTGTCGTACTGCGGAATGATGCGGTGTGCGCGGCCCACCTGGATCCCGCCGCGGCATACGTGCGCTTGACTGACGGCATTATTTCAAGATCGTGCAGCTCGCGCAAGAAAATACTGCCACGTTTGTCTGTTGGCCGCCTAAAACTTCAGTAGTGACGCTTTGTTTGTGCACGATGTGCACGAAATGATGATCGCGTCAGTCGTTCCTCTGGCTGAGCAGCGCGGCGAGCTCCGCCAGCACCATCGCGGTAGCTCCCCAGATGATTGTGCCCCCGAATGCGAAGCCTGGCGCGAGGAGTGTGAGGTCCCCGCGGATCACGGGATGGAGAGCCACGGCGTCACGGCTCGTCAGTGTCCGCACCGGGAGTTCGATGATGCGGTCGACCTCGTCGTCTGCGGCGCGGAAGATCGGGCGCTCGGTCGCGATGCCGACGACGGGGTGCAGGCGGAAGCCGCTGACGGGGATATCGAGGGGGCTCAAGCGTCCAAGTACCCGCACGGCCTCTGCCGCGCACGCGATCTCCTCCGATGCCTCCCGCACGGCGGCCTGCTCCGGCGTCTCGCCCGGCTCGATGACGCCGCCCGGCAGGGATACCTGCCCGGCGTGCCGCACGCGCGACGACCGTACCGTCAGTACCACGTGTGCGGTGTCGTCCTTCGGGTAGAGCAGCACCAGCCCCGCCGCATGCCGCACACGGTCCGGTCCCGACCCGGCGGGCCACTCACCACGGGCCCGCGGCAGCATGCGCGCGTGTGCGGCAGGGCCGGGGAGCGGTTGCCGTAACGCCGCGATGAGGCGCTCAACGACCTGGACAAACGCCGCGTGGACCACTGTTCAGTCGTGGGAATGTCGCTCGGCGTGCATTCGTGCGTTTCCGCGTTCGTGCATTACGTGGCGCACCCGTGTGCATTCATGCGTTTCTGCATTCGTGCATTACGAGGCGCACCCGTGCATTTCTGCACCCGTGCATTTCTGCATTCGTGCATTTCTGCATTACGTGTATTCAGTACAGCGTCATCTGCGCGCAGCTGCTCCTGGGCGCCGGGTACGACGTGCTGGTGAACGCCTTGGCGACCTCGGCTCCCAGAATGCTGTAGCCGTTGTCGTTGGGGTGGAAGCCGTCTGACGAGAAGAAGTTCGACTGGTACACCCGGCTGTCGCACATGAGATCGATGACCGTGACACCCTGCAGCGTATTGATTGCTGTCGTCGTCATGCGCACGGCGAGCCGCTGCGCCGCCTGTTTCTGCGCCAGCGATGCGGTGGAGAGGTACGGTAGCGCCGCCATGTTCGGCAGGTTGAGGACGATGATGCGGGCTGAGGAGGCGCGGGTGCGGATTCCGCTGATGAGCGTGTTCAGGTCGGCTCCGAAGGCGGCGACCTTCTCGTCGATGTAGGCTGCCTGATTGCTGCTTCCCGCCCCGTTGCCGAGCGCCGCGGTGATGGTGTTCACGTCGTTCGCGCCGGTGAACACCGTGACCAAACCCGCGTTGCTGCGGACGAACGGGAGTTCCTGCTCCAGGATGTTTCCCCCGATGGTGCGGCCGTTCTGTGTCCCGAGGTCCTGGAAGCTCCGGCTGATCACGGCCGCGGGAATGCCGAGGCTGCCGACGTTCACCGTGTAGCCCTGCGACCGGAGCTGGCGGGCCGTCACCCAGACGTAGCCGGTGCCGTTACAGTCCTCGAAGATGAAGCACGGACTCGTCGATCCGATGCCGAGCACGTCGCTCGCGCCGACGGCCGAGTAGACCACCGTGGATCCGGAGGCTGGTGGTGCGCTTGGCGCCGTCGGGCTCGTGTCGTTGCCGATTCCCAGCTTGCTGCACGCAGCTGTGGAGAGCAGCAGCAGGAGTGCGAGCGGACGCAGTATTCGCATTTTTGGACTCTCGATCATTGTGACCACAAGTTTGCAACGGGAATGCCCGCTGGGCTGGCGTTCTGCGTAGAATGACCGGGGGGCACGTGCTCCGCGGAGGTCAGTCCGGTGAACGCAGGGCGCCAGGCTCGTGCGCTGGTGTCGGCGCTCGGCACGGCGGTTTCGAGCCTCTTCAGTGCAGATCGGGGAGCGCCGCGTGTGGACCTGCGCCCGGGAGACCCGGCGCCAGAGTTCGCCCTGCTGGCGTCCGACGGACGGACCTACCGGCTCGCCGACCTTCGCGGTCGTGTCGTCGTGATCGCGTGGTTCCCGAAGGCGTTCACGGCCGGATGCACGATGGAATGCCGATCCCTCGGGTTGTCGAACGCAGCGCTTGGGGTGTTCGAGGCGGCGATTTTCGCGGCCAGTTGCGATACGGTGGAAGACAACCGCGCCTTCGCTGAGTCCACGGGGATCGAGTTCCCGATCCTGAGCGACCCTGACAAGGCGGTGGCCCGTGCGTATGGCGTGCTCGGCACGCTGGGGTTGCCGAGCCGGTGGACGGTGTACATCGGCGCCGACGGTCGCATCCTTGATGTCGACCGCCAGGTGCACGCAGTCAGTCACGGGGCCGACATCAGGCAGGCCCTCGAACGGTTTGGAGTTTCGCGGCGGCCCTGACGGGTCCGCCCTCACAAGCTGGCCGCCAGGCCAGGCTGGAGAGTGTCATGACACTGCTCGATCGTTTCCGCGCCCAGTCCCGCGACAAGCACTCCGATCCCAACGTCCGCCGCGCCTTCGTCGAGGCGTTGCCGCTGGCGGAGAAGGAGGCGATCGCCGCCGCCGCCCGAGAAGACGATGACGCCGGGGTGAGGAAGGCGGCGGTCGCGAAGCTCATGGACCCCGCGCTCCTGGCGGTGGTCGCTCGCGATGACCGGGACGACGGCGTGCGCGCGCAGGCCGCGGTGATGTTGCGCGACATCGCCCTCGAGGCGTTCGAGGAGGTTGGCGAGGCGGAGAGCCTGCAGGCGATCGACGCGATCGGCGACCAGAAGGCCCTCGCCCACGTTGCCAGAGCCGCGACACGCGAGTCGGCCGCAACCCGTGCGCTCTCGCGCCTGTCGGACGTGCGTGCGGCCGGAACGGTGGCGCGGCAGGCGGTCGTCGAGGCGGTCCGCCTTGGCGCCCTCGCGCGCGTGCAGGACGCGGGCAACCACGACGAGCTGCTCGAGATCGCGATGAACAGCGAGTTCAAGGACACCGCGCTCGGCGCTCTCGAGGCGATCACGGATCGCGAAGAGCTCGAGCAGGTGATGACGCGCGGACGGAACAAGAGCGCGGCGAAGCGCGCGCGATCGATCCTGCGCGAGGCAGACGAGCAGGCGGCGCGTGACGCGGCGGATGCAGCCGAGGCGGCCAGGATCGCCGCAGCGGCGGAGCGCCTGCGTGCCGTCGAGGAAGCGGAGAGCGCCACGGCGCCGCACGGCGATCCGCTCGCAGGGGTCGTGGCCGAGACACACACGGACGCGACAGCAGAGCCTGTCGAGCCAGAGCCGGAAACGGAGGAGGCGCGCGCCGCTCGGGAAGCGCGCGAGGCCGACGAGGAGGCCGCACGCGAACGCGATCGTGAGCGCCGTGCCGCGCGGCTGGTCGAACTCGCCGCGGAGGCAGAAGCGGCGGCGGCCGATGAGGCCCTTCCCTCCGCCCGCAAGCGCTTCAACATCGTCCGTCGCGAGTGGAGCGACGTGGCCCGCGGCCTCGACGTCGATCCGGCCTTGCTCGCCCGCTACAACCAGGCAACCGAGGCGATGAACGGCCGCGATGCGGCCGCGCGCGAAGAGGACGCACGGAACCGCAAGGACGCGCTCGCACGGATGCACGGGCTTCTTGGTCGGGTCGAGCCGCTCGCCGCGGAGGCGGACCTCACGTTGAAAGCCGCCGAGCGCGGGCTGAAGGAGGTCAAGGCGGCATTTGGCGCCATGCCGGCGCTGCCGACCAAGCAGGACTTCGAAGACGTGATGTCGCGCCTCAAGGCCGTGCAGGCGGCGCTGGCCCCGAAGGTCCAGGAGCTCCGCGAGGCCGACGACTGGAAGCGCTTCGCGAACGTGGCGATTCAGGAACAGCTGTGCGCCAGGATGGAGGCGCTCAAGACAGCCGACGATCTGGAGGCCGCCGCTCGCCAGGTCCGGGAACTCCAGGAACAGTGGAAAGCCGCCGCCGATGTGCCCCGCGCGCAGGCCGACGCGCTGTGGCGCCGGTTCAAGGCTGCGCATGACGAGGTCTGGGCACGGTGCGAGGCGCATTTCGCGGCGCAGGCCACGGAGCGCGCCGAGAACCTGACGAAGAAGACCGCGCTCTGCGAGCAGGCCGAAGCTCTCGCCGAGTCCACCGACTGGATCAAGACGGCCGAAGCGCTCAAGGCGCTGCAGGCCGAGTGGAAGACGATCGGGCCCGTGTCACGCGGCAAGGAAAAGGCGATCTGGGAGCGGTTCCGGACCGCGTGCGATCGCTTCTTCACCCGCCGTCACGATGATTTGTCCGAGCGGAAGAAGGTCTGGACGGAAAACCTCCAGCGCAAGGAAGCGCTCTGCGAACAGGCGGAGGCGCTCGCGCAGAGCACCGACTGGGACAAGGCCGCCGGGGAGATTCGTCAGCTCCAGGCCGAGTGGAAATCGATCGGCCCGGTGAAGAAGTCGCGCTCGGAAGCCATCTGGCAGCGCTTCCGGACCGCGTGCGACACGTTCTTCACGCGCTACGCGCAGCGGCACGACACGGCGCGTGCGGAGCGCGTCGCCGCGCGTGAGGCGATCTGTGCGGACGTCGAGGCGATTGCCGCCCTGCCGGAGGGGAGCGACGCGCCGGCCGACCTGCTGGCGACCGCTCGCACCTTGCGCAGCCGGTGGCAGCAGGAGATCGGGCAGCGCGGCGTCGACCCCGACACCGCACGCACGCTCGACCAGCGCTTCACCAGCGCGTTCGGCCAGGTGATCACACGCTGGCCGGCGGTCTTCGGCGGTTCCGACATGGATCCGGAATCCAACCGCCGCCGGATGGAGGCGCTGGTCGCCAAGGTCGAAGCGCTCGCGGAGTCGTTTGCCGGCAAGCCGGCCGCGGCGGAGGCCGCTGTCTCCCCGACGACCCGTCTCGCGGCCATGCTCAAAGAGGCGCTCGCTGCCAACACGATCGGCGGCAAGCCGGACGACGACAGCCGTCTCCGAGCGGCGCAGGAGGAACTGCGGCAGGCGCAGTCGGCCTTCACGCGCGTCGGTCCCGTGCCGGACGACGCCCGGCGGCAACTCACCGACCGCTTCCAGCGCGCGGTGCGCCGCATCAGCGATCGGACGAGGCGAGGCTGATCAGGGTTCAGATCGCAGTAAGGCGTCCTTGAAGTAGGCCGGTGGGATCGTGCCCTGGCGGATGAACGCCAGGTGGAAGTCCTTCAGTGAGAACTTCGAACCGAGGCGCTTCTGGGCCTCCTGCCGGAGGCTGTAGATCGCGTCCTTGCCAAGCCGGTACGTAATCGCCTGGGTCGGCCACTTCGAGTAGCGGAACACAGCGCGCTCCGCCGTCTCGCAGCTTGCCCGCTTCGCCTCGCTCTTCGCACGCCCTGCCGCATCGCACGCACCTGGCAGGAAATCGACCACTTCAGAGAAGTGCGTCACCGCATCGTCGTAGCCCAGTCGACCCGTGTGGATACCGACGTCGATGCGGACCCGCAGGTCTCTGTAGAGCTGTCCCTGCAACTGGTAGAGCCGCTCCTCCGGCGTGTAGAACCCGTTTGGCGCCTTGGGCTGTGGTTCGGCCATCAGGGCTTCGGCGTAGAGCCCCCAGCCTTCAGCCGCCATCGAGTCCTCCCACATCGAGGATGAGTCCTCCACGGCGCCGGGCGTAAGCCAGCGGACCGGCGACACGGCGTCACGATGTCGCGTGAGCAGCTTGTAGTACCAGTCGTGACCGGGGAAGCCTTCATGCGCGGAGAGGTCTGCGATGGCGGCGCGATTGTTCGCGCGCAGCGCGGCCGGGTCGTTGCCGGTGGGCGTCACGTAGAAGCGGCCGATGCCCGCTTCCTTGAAGGGCGGCGCAGGATAGTAGGCTGCGCCGTCGATCGAGGCCCGCAGCGGCGCCGGCGTCTCGATGACATCGAGCTTGTACTCCGCGGGGACATCGAACAGCCCGGTCTCGCGGGCAAAGCTCACCAGGCGGAAGGCGGCGTCGCGATACCACTCGATCATCTCGGCGTCGGACTTCGGTGCGTCGTTCGAGAGCTGATCGAAGACGGCGCGCACGGCCGCCTGGCCATCAGCGGGGAGCGACCACCCCTTCTGCTGCCCGATCTGGCGGGCCAGGTCGATCATCTGCTTCTGCGTGGCGTCGACGATCGGCCACGACTCGTCGAACAGCTGCTGTGACTTCGTTTCCAGGTGGAAGTTGTTGGCGAGCGCCCAGTCGTACTCGCTCGAGCCGAGCGCATAGCGATCGGCGGCGTACTCCGCCTTGATGGTGCGGCCGTCCGCCTCGAAGAACGTTCCGGCGATGAAGGTGCGGAACTTCAGGTACGCGGCAGATGCCTCCTTCGCGGCCACCCGCAGGTCGGCCAGCGTCGTCTCGCGGCCCGGATCCGCAGTCATCCGTTCCGCTGCGAGCTTCGGCAGGGTTTCCGCGAAGTAGGTGGCGTTTGCCTGTGACGTGCCGAGGCCGTCACGCTCGAGCATGCGCCGGTCTGCCACGCGGCCCGCCTTGACGCCTGCCTCGAGCTGCTGCTGCGCGGTCGCGAGGAACCTGGGGATGGCACGGACCCGCCGAACCAGGAGCGCCCACTCCTCGGGCGTGCCCCACGTCCGTGCGCTGGTCTGGGTCAGCCCCTGCAACTGCCAATCGACGGCACGGAACGGTTCGGTGACGTACGTGTCGACCGCCCGCTCCTGGTAGTGCCGTACCTGGTGCTGACGGAGGAGGAACCGTGTCTGCGCAATGGCGACGTCGCGATCGATCGACACCGCCTCGGTCAGGGCGCCCACGTTCACGGCCCCGAGTTCACGGGCGGTCATGGCGAGCCAGCGATCCTCTTCGGCGATCGCCTCTGGCGAGTAGTCGCGCAGCTGTCCGTCGACCGTCCCCAGCGATGGGTCGATTCCGGCACCACCCAGGTAGGTGTTGACGGTCGGGTTGCGCTTCAGGAACTCGACGACGTACCGGGAGAGCGCCCGCGTGATGAGGGGATCGCCCGCCCCTTCGTTGCCGAGCGAGCGCGTGCCCGGAACGGAGTCGCCGCAGGCCAGCGTGACCGCCGCGAGCGTGACGACCCCTGCGAGCGTGATTCGCACGGACACGCTAGTTCACCTTGAGCAGTTCGACGTCGAAGACCAGCATGCCGTACGGCGGGCTCTGGCCCTTGTAGGCGAGCGCCTCGGGAATCCAGAAGCGGGTCTTCTCGCCTTCGACCATCAGCTGCACGCCCTCGGTCCATCCGGCGATGACGCCATCGAGCGGGAACGTCGCCGGCTCGCCGCGCATCACCGAGCTGTCGAACATCTTCCCGTCGGTCGTCCACCCCGAGTAGTGCACGGTCACCTGGCTGCGAGAGGTGGGGTGCTTCGCGCCGGTTCCGGCCTTCAGGACCTTGTAGGCGAGTCCGCTTGCGGTGCGTTTGGCATCCGACGGCACTGCCTTCACGTCCGGTGGTGTCTGCGGCGGCCGCGTGATGCCGATCAACTCGACATCGAAGACCAGCATCCCCTTCGGATCGCGCCGGCCCTGATACGCGAGGGCTTCGGGGATCCAGAGGCGCCGCGTCTCACCGGGCACCATCAGCTGCACCCCCTCGGTCCACCCTTTGATCACCTGATTCAGCGGGAAGCTGACCGGCCGGTTGGGTCCGGCATGTGACGTGTCGAACATCTTGCCGTCGGTGGTCCATCCCGTGTAGTGGACCGTGACCATGTCGGTCGCGGCGGGATGGTCGGTGCCGGTCCCGGGCTTGAGCACCTTGCTGGCCAGGCCGGACGCGGTCTTCGCGGCATCAGCGGGTGGTGCCGCCACGTCGGGCGGCGCCGGAATCGAGCGGGGGGACTGGGCAGCCACCGTCGCGCTGAGCGCGAGCGCAATCATCAGGGTTCGCATCAGGCCATTCTGGCACGCCCCCGTCCTGTACCGCATGTGCCGGATGCGACGGCATGCACCACTGCAACCGCCTTGCGTCCGCGTCCCGCGTCCCCGTCCCGAGCCCCCAGCCCCAAGTTCTGAATCCGGAGTTCTCACCTCCTGTGTTACCCTCGCCCTTGTTCCTGGCGGGGCGCGTCCGACGGCCCCTACCCGCGCACTCGAACTCGCCGAGGCGCGGATGCAGGCATGAGCGAGCACACTGCCTCGAGGAGAGGTGTGCCATGCCGCATTTCCGCAAGCTGACCCCCAACCTGTTCGTTGCGGACGTCTCCCGCAGTCTCGCGTTCTACGTCGATGTGCTCGGGTTTTCGCCCGGGATGACTGTGCCCGACCAGGCGCCGTTTGTTTTCGCGTCGGTCACCGGCGGCACCGTGGAGATCTTCTTCAACGATCTCGCCGCCGCGGCCCGCGAGTACCCGGCGCTTGCCGCGCGAGGGATTGGCGCGAGCGCGACGCTGTTCATCGACGTCGAAGGGATCGAGGGCTACTACGAGTCGTTGAAGGACACGGTCACTGTCGTCGTCCCGCTCTTCACGCAGTGGTACGGCATGAAGGAATTCGCCGTTGCCGACCCGGACGGCTATGTCATCA
Organism: Acidobacteriota bacterium; assembly: GCA_018268955.1. Taxonomy (GTDB): domain Bacteria; phylum Acidobacteriota; class Vicinamibacteria; order Vicinamibacterales; family CAVVIG01; genus CAVVIG01. The sequence goes on from JAFDVO010000035.1 coordinate 11,163, forward strand.
CGTTCGCCGAGCAAAACGGCTGAATCGTCATCATCCATCGTCTATCGAGAGTGAACCAGATGCATGAACAACCAGTGTCGTCGCTGCGTCGGCGGGACCTGCTGCGGTTGATTGGCAGCGTGGCCGGGACGACGGTGATGTACGAGGCCATGAGCACGCTCGGGCTGAACGCCGAGTCCACCTACAAGGGACCCATCAAGCTCGAAGGGAACCCGCGTGGTGCCTCGGTGGTGGTCCTCGGTGCCGGGCTCGCAGGCATGGTCGCTGCCCTCGAACTGCGTCGGGCCGGCTACAAGGTGCAGATCCTCGAGTACCAGAACCGCGCGGGCGGACGTTGCTGGACGATCCGCGGTGGTGACACGGTCACGGAACTTGGCGGCGAGAAACAGCGCTGCGAATTCGACAGCGGCCTGTACCTCAATCCTGGCCCCTGGCGCATTCCCTCGCATCACCACGGCGTGATGGATTACTGCCGCCAGCTCGGCGTCGCGCTCGAGCCGTTCGTGCAGGTCAACCACAACGCGTACGTGCACGCGAAGAGCGCCTATGGCGGCAAGCCGCAGCGCTTCCGTCACATCAAGGCGGACTACGAGGGCGGCGTGGCGGAGCTGTTGGCCAAGGCGGTGAGCCAGGGCAAACTCGATGAGGCGGTCACGACCGGCGACAAGGAACTGCTGCTCCAGTCGCTGAGGAACTGGGGCGCCCTCGATCGGAACTACCGGTACGTGAAGGGGCCAGAGTCGAGTGACCGCCGTGGCTTCGACAAGGATCCCGGCGGCGGCCTGGACGCCGAACCGGTGTACTCGGACACAGGTTCTTTCAGTGCGATCGTGCAGTCCCGCTTCTGGCAGCAGATCGCGCAGGGCGACACGTACTACCACCACAACACGATGTTCCAGCCGTCCGGTGGGATGGACATGATCGCCAAGGGCTTCGAGAAGCAGGTCGGCAGCCTGATCCGGTTCAATACGAAGGTCACCGAGATCAAGCAGGACGAGAAGGGCGTCACCGTGAACTACGTGGACGCGACGACCGGGGGCGGAGCAGGAACCGTCACCGCCGACTGGTGCGTCTGCACGTTGCCGCTGACCGTCCTGGGCCAGCTCCCAGTGCAGGTCGGCGCGCCGATGCTCAAGGCCATCCAGGCGGTGCCCTACAGCCCGGGGTTCAAGGTCGGCCTGCAGTTCAAGCGCCGCTTCTGGGAGCAGGACGAGGAGATCTACGGGGGCATCAGCTACACCGATCTGCCGATCAGTCAGATCGGCTACCCGAGCTACCGCTTCGGCGATGCGGGCAAGGGGGTGCTGCTGGCCGGCTACACGTTCGGCGTGCACGCGTACGAGTTCGCCTCGTTGCCTGCGCGCGAGCGCCTGGCCAAGGCGGTCGAGTACGGCGCCCAGTTGCACCCACAGTACAAAGCCGAGTACGAGAACGGCATCTCGGTCGCGTGGCACCGCGTCCCGTGGAACCTGGGATGCTCGGGCGCATGGAGCGATGCGATGCGCGCGGAACACTACAAGAACCTCTGCGCCGTGGATGGGCGCATCGTCCTCGCAGGGGAGCATGCGTCGTACATCCCTGCGTGGCAGGAAGGCGCGATTCTGTCGTCACTCGATGCCATCACCCGCCTCCATCGGCAGGTGGTCAACACGTAGGGACAGGGGATTCGGGACTCGGGACTCGGGACTCGGGACTCGTCAAGGGCTGCGACTGCCTGCATTGCTGCATTCCGGCATTTGTGCATTTCAGAGAGAGAGGCACGGGGACCGACGGCAAGGACGGGACTGGGGATTCGGGACTGGGAGGTCGGAACTCGGAGTTCGGGAGTGGGCGCTCGGCCCGCAGCCCAAAGTCCGAATCCCGAAGACTTCCCAGTTCCCAATCCCCAATTCCCAGTCCCCAAATCCCAATTCCGAGTTCCGAGTTCCGAGTGCCGAGTGCCGAGTTCCCAATTGCCAGGAGCGAACAGGTAATGGACCTGATGAAGATGATGAGAGTTGGAGGCGCTGCTGCTGCCTTGTGCGCATGGCTTGCCGTCTTTTCGGCGACGGTTGCCGCGCAATCGGCGGACGGTTCCTTCTCGAACCCGCAGCGGTACGTGCCGCGCGACGGCGCGGTGCTGTATCGCACGTCCTGCCAGGCCTGTCACATGGCCAACGGGGAAGGAGCATCCGGGGCAGGCACGTATCCGGCGCTTGCGAAGAACGTCAAGCTGCGGACGGCTCGTTACCCCGTGTTCGTCGTGACCAATGGACAGAAGGGGATGCCGCCGTTCGGGCCCATGATGGACGACGAGCAGATTGCGGCGGTGGTCAATTACATTCGCGGCAACCTGGGCAACGACTACAAGGACACCGTCACGCCGGCGGACGTGAAGGCGATTCGCAAGTAGCTGCAGTGAGGCCATTTAACCGTCTGCACGGTTTCGCGTCGAAGTCCAGTCAGGCCGCGGGAGAGTCCGGCTGACGCGAACAAAAAGCTCCCGCCTGACGGACTTCGGACGCGTCCGGCATGGTCGTCTCCCGTGCGTGCAGCTCGGCAAAACTTGGACGGGCTTTTGCTAACTGCACAGTAGCCCCGCAGCTGGACCTTAACCCAGCGGGCATCACTGGAGATCACAATGAAACGATTCGGCATGGTGGCCGCAGCCCTGTTGCTGCTGGCGCGGCCGTCGGCGGCGAGCAGCATCACCTACTTCGATACCGTCTACAACACCGACTACGCGACGTCAGCCATCGGTCTCAGGCACGTCTCAACCGGTGACATCACGGTCAGCGGCGTGTCCGGCACGGTCACCCGGGCGTACCTGTACTGGCACGGCCTGACGAACACGAGCGACCCCACCATCAACCAGAACATCACGTTCGCTGGTAACCAGATTCAGGGCACCAATCTGGGGCTCTCCTCGGGCAATGAGTGGTACATCTCGGATGCCAACCCCGACCTCGGCGTATATCCAAGCAGCCAGGCGTATCGCGCTGACGTCACCCAGTACGTCACTGGCAACGGTGCGTACAACCTCGCGGGCTTGCTGAACACCCTGAACGTCGGGGAAGAGAATGGCGCCAGCCTGTGGGTGTTCTTCGACGACGGCAACGCCGCGAACAACAGGGACGTGGTGCTGTTCAATGGCAACGCGAGCAACTGGGACACGGCAATCGACCCGGCCGGCTGGGACTTCACGCTGAACGGGATCAACTACACGGGTGGCAACGCGTACCTGCGGACGTTCGTCTCCGACGGCCAGACGTTCGCTGATCCGGCACTCAGGATCAACGGAGATGTGTTCGTTCCTGACGGCCAGGACTTCTTCAACGGCTCGGACCCGGCTGCGCCCGGCGCGTTCAACCTCAACGGCAGCCTCGTGGATGTGGACAGCTTCGACATCACCTCGAAGCTGTCGATCGGCATCAACAACATCCGGATCCAGGGCGATACCCTGACGTCCAGCGTCAACGGGACGGACTACCTGAACATGATCGTCGCTGGCGTGGACCTGCCGGCAGGTGCTGTTCCCGCGGTGCCCGAACCCGGCACGATGGTGCTGGTCGGCTTCGGCCTCGCGGCGTTCCGCAAGTACCGCCGCTCGTAGTTCGCCGACAGACCCGCTCGACACAAAAGCCCGCAGCCACTGATGTTGGCTGCGGGCTTTTCTTGTTCGAACTCAGAGTGCGTTTGCAGGCTCAGCGCGCCACTGCTGGGCGCGCTGATGTCATCGGCATCGTCTGGAGACAGTGCGACTCCGCGTTCTCAATGGACTCCGTGGTGGAGCTTCGGAACAGGCTCTTCGATCAGAGTCACCGCCCCTGAAGCTGCTGGAGCTTCAGCTTGAGCGCCTCGAGCCGTTGCCCTGCTTCGCCGAGTTTCCCCTCCGCAGTGAGCCGCTGGTAGTCCTCGAGGTCCTGCGCGGCAGACCTGATGAGTGCGTCCGGCGTTGCCGTCGTCGCAGTCTGTCCTGGTGGCTGTGCTGCCGCGGCGGGGGCTGCCTGCCCCGTTGAAGGTGGCCCGCCGGCTCCAGGCGTGGCATTGAGCGTGGACGACGTCTGGCCGAAGAGCGCGGCAAGCGCGATTTCGAAATTCGGCCCGTAGGCGAGCCGGTCCTGCAGCGCGAGCACCACGATCCGCAGTTCGGGCATCGGACTGCGTTCCGCCTGCAGGTAAATCGGTTCGGCGTAGAGCAGGCCGCGACCAACGGGCACGGTGAGCAGGCTGCCCCGCCTCACACGCGAGCCCTGCTGGTTCCACAGCGAGAGTTGGCCGGAGAGCTGGGCGTTTTGATCGATGCGCGCCTCGATCTGCAGCGGTCCATCGACCAGCCGGTTCTTCGGGAAGTTGTAGACGACTGCGCTGCCGTAATGCTCGGCATCGCTGCGCCCCGCGATCCAGCCGATCATGTTGTTGCGGTTCGCCGGCGTGAACGGCAGGATGCCGACGAACTCGAGCGCCCGCTCGTTCGGCAGCTTCATCAGCACGAAGCTGGGGTCGACGGTCTGCGCCGCCTGCTGGTTGAGATCGTTGCCGCGGACCTCGGACGGCACGGTCCACAGATCCTCCCGGTTGTAGAACACATCCGGGGACGTCATGTGGTACAGCCCGAACACGGCCGCCTGCACTTCGAGCAGCAGTTCCGGATAGCGCACGTGGCTCCGGAGGTCGGCCGGCATCTCCTCCGCGTCCTTGAACAGCGTCGGGAAGACCGCCCGATAGGCGTTCACGATCGGGTCCTCGGCATCGAACACGTAGAACGACACCGTGCCGTCGTACGCGTCGACCACCGCCTTCACACTGTTCCGCAGGTAGTTGATCCGCTGGTTTCCGACGCGGTAGTGGCGCGAGTACGGGTACGACCCTGAACTGGTGAACGCATCGAGCATCCAGACCAGTCGACCGTCGTTGGTCACCACGATGTAGGGGTCGGAGTCGAAGGTCAGGAAGGGCGCCACCGCCTCGAGCCGCTCCCGGACGTTTCGGCGCATCAGCAGCCGGCTCTCAGGCGTGATGTCGTCGCTGAACGGCACCTTCGTCAGGTCGCCGCGATCCAGCGCGATGAGCAGACGCCGGAACAGCCCGCCCATCTGGATGCCGCCGGTGCCGTCGTAACTCACGAAGGAGTTCGTCTCGCCCTGCGGGTAGTCGAACTCCTTCTGGTTCGTTTTCACGTAGACGTCGGTGTTCGTCAGCTCGCCAAAGTAGATCTGCGGGCGCGTTACCTTGAGCCCGGCCGCCGTACTCTGGACCGGCATGTCGCCGAGCAGCAGGTTCGGCAGGCCCTCCCCCGTGAACTCGTTCACCGGGTTCATCGTCACGCCGTAGCCGTGGGTGTAGATCAGCTTTTCGTTGATCCAGTTCCGGCTGCTCTCCGGGAGGCGATCGACGTTCAGCTCCCGCACGGCCAGCATCATCTGCCGGACCCGACCGTCGACCGTGTAGCGGTCGATGTCGATGTCCGGGAAGTCGTAGTAGGTGCGGATCTCCTGGATCTGCCGCAGCACGTCCTGCAGCGCGCGCCAGTCCCAGAGCCGGATGTTGTCGATCGTCTCGCGGTTGTTCGGCGCGTCGATCGCGTCGATGCCGAGATCCGCGGGGAACGGGACCTCGGTGATGCGATCGAGGCCGAAGGCACGCTGCGTGTGCGTGATGTTGTGCGTGATGAACGGCCGCTCGCGCACGAGCTCGTTCGGCTTTACGACGAAGCTCGTCACATAGGACGCGATGATGCTGACGACCGCGTACGCGACGACCGCAGGCACGACCGCTGCGCCAATCCACCGTAGCTTCGGCGCTGCGACGGCATTCACGCCGCACGCAAGCGCGCCGAGCGCGAGGGCGATCGCCACGTAGAGCATGCCCGGCACCAGTACGTGCGCATCCGTGTACGTGACGCCCGCGAAGATCGTGTGGTCGTCGAGGATGCGGTCGTACCGGCCGATCCACGTCTGCACGGCGAGCGCGAGCAGCAGGAAGCCAACGGCAATCGACACGCCGCGCAGCGCGGCATTCCCGCTCAGGCTGCTCCGCGCGATGCCGCGGGTACCACCGGCAACCACGGCGAAGAAGGCTGCCGCCAGCGCCACGATCACCGCGAGCGTCGTGAGCCAGCCGGACACGAGCTGCCACACCGGCAGCGTGAACAGGTAGAAGGTCAGGGGACGTCCGAAGATCGGGTCGAGCACGGCATCGGCCCCTGGCTGGTGCCAGAACAGCGCGAAGGTGGTCCACGCGCTCATCATGCTGAGCCCGGTCACGACGGCGAGGAACAGCGCGGCGACCAGCGCGATGAGGCGGAGCACGGGTTCGACCGGCAGTCGAAGCGGCTGTCCGTTGATCAGGATCGGCCCGCTGGTCAGGTCGAACTGGGCGGGCCGCAGCGCGAAGTAGGCGGCGTAGAGCAGGACGAACGTGGCGAGCGTGAAGGTGCTGAAGACGGTGCTCTGGATGCGCAGCGTGCGCCAGAACACCTCGCCAAAGCCGAGCGACTCGAACCAGAGCGCGTCGACGTAGTAGGAGAGCGCCGTGCCGCCCCCGATGAGCACGAGGGCGGCGGCAGCGAACAGGAGGAGACGGCCGCGCCGCGGCCGGCGCGGTGGCGGCCAGTCTATGGTCGTCACTTCACGCCGAAGCCGTCGACATGGACGTTGAGGTTGTGGTTGATGCGCATCCCGGCGACCCCGGCGGCGTCAACCGACGCGGTCGGCTGGCTGTTCACTTCGGTGCCGTTCACGAGGAAGCGCACCTTGTCGGCAGCCACGACGATCGAGAGCGCGTTCACGCCCTTGTTCGACGCATCGGTCTTCTTCACGGCGGCGTTGTCGGTCCACGGCACCACCGGGTCGACCTTCGCGCCGTTGCGACGCGAGATCATGAACTTGCCATCCTGCCGCACGAGGAAGTACGTGTACTTCTGTCCGGCGCCGGCCAGATCCGCGCCACCGATGATCAGCCCGTACGCCTCCGGATGCGCCGACGGCTCCACCTGGTTGAACGTGGCGCTCACCGTGTAGGCGCCGCTCTTCGTGTCAGCCGCGCGATAGTAGATCCCTGCGGGGCCGGTCTTGAAGTGCATGCCGCCGCCCATCGGCATCACGCTGACGCCCTCGGGCTTCGTGCTGCCGCTGTCGAGCCGGACATTCCACCCAGCCGGCAGGCTGCCGCCCGCCTGCATCTTGTCCATGTCGTGCTGCTGGGCGCCAAGCGCCGTGACGCCCAGCGCCGCGAACGCCGCGATTGCGAGAAGTCGCTTCATCGAGAGTCTCCTTCCCGTCGAGTCTACTGGATACCGTAGTCGCGAAGCCCGAAAATCCCCTCGACTGCGCCGCTCGGAAGGTCAGCCGGTTCGAGCACCGGATCAGGGATGCGGTGCTTCACCGCCGGCAGGCTCCGCAAGTAGACGACGACGGCATGACGGTCTTCTTCCGTCAGATGCGAGAACGACGCCCACGGCATCGTCGTATATGGGACGACGTGACCGTCGGGGAAGGTGCCGCTGCGGAGCACGCGCTTCACATCTTCGTCAGTGCGGCGGGCGAGGCCGGTCTCAGGGTCTGGTGTGAGGTTTCTCGAGATATAGGTCCCGTGCGCCGAGGTGATCTTCGTGCCTCCGCCGGCAAGGTACTTCGACAGGTCGGGTCCCTGTGGACCATTTGTGGCATGGCACCCGGTGCATCCGATGTTCATCACGAGCGTGCGCCCGCGCTCGGCGATGGCGCGCTGTGCGGGATCCGCGATTCCGGTCACCGGCGGCGGAGCGTTCGCCATGTCCTCGCCGAAGGTCTCAGGGGCAATCAGGAAGAACGGCGGGATGTTGTAGAGGAACGCGAGAAACGCGACGACGGCGAGCGCAAGCACGCCGACGCCGATCCACTTGAGACGCCGCGTCATCGAGGACCTCCGGCGACGATACCGGTGTTCCCGCCGTAGATGTAGCTCGGGACGTCCTCACCGAGAATCAGCATCTTGAACTTGCCCCAGAGGAAGACGGGTAGCAGGGTGCGGGTCGGCCGAGGAACCTTGTTGCGCACCGGCGGAACGGTCCGCAGATACGCCACGATCGCGTTGAGGTCCGACTCCTTCATCGTCGAGAACGATGGCCAATCCATGGGGAACGGCAGCAGCCTCGTGCCGTCGCGGAGGATCCCCTTCGTCAGCACTCGCTTGATCTCGTCGTCTGTCCGGTTGCCCAGGCCGGTCTCCTTGTCCGATGTGAGGTTGCCGGTCGGGTACGTGCCAAATGGCGCGAGGTAGAGCCGTAGGCCGCCGGCCATGCGCATGCCGGGGATCGTGCGCCGGTCTTGGTCGGCGGGCGAATGGCAGATGGGACACGCGAGGACGTCCACCAGATACTCGCCTCGTTTCACCGGGTCCGCGAGTGCCTCGGCGTCCTGCTGCTTGTAGAAGGCGCTTACCTCGTCGGCGCCCATCTCCCACACCGGTTTCCGGCGCAGGGAGACGACGTAGTTCGCGAGGTCCCACATCTCGGATTCACTCGCCGTGTCCTTATAGGAAGGCATCGGCGTGCCCGAGACGCCCGCACGGAACCGCATGTAGATGTCGGAAGCCGCGGCTCCACCGCGGAAGGTCCACGGTTCGGACAGCACGGCGGCGCGCATCGGATAGCCCCAGTCGTCCTCGAAGCGGGTTGCGGCGGCACCCGAGCCACGGCCGTCCTCGCCATGACACTTGGCGCACTGGAGCGTCGCGTACACGCCGGCACCGCGCCGTACGCTCTCCGCCGACGGTTGGACCGGCGCTGACGCAGTGATGGGCTCGGGTTGCTGCTGCGCGAACCTCGGTGACAGCGACTTGATGTACTCGACGACCGCGAGGATGTCCGCGTCGCTGATCAAGCCTCTCCACCCCGGCATCGAGCTGCCCGGCAGTCCCTGGCTGATCGACCGGATGAGGTCCGCGTCGGTCGGTGGGCTGCCGGACTCAGTCGACCGGATCTTGTAGCGCCCGCTCGTGAAGTCGCGTGGATGCGGCACGAGCGTCAACGCGGCCGGACCGTCTCCCTTCCCTTCACGACCATGGCACTCGACGCAGTGCTGCTCGTACACGGCGCGTCCTCGTGAGGCTGCGCCAGAGGCGCGTGGCGAGGACACAGCGGACTGCTGTGCTCGCGCGCGCGGGGCGAGACCGACGAGGCACACGCCGCTTACGACCAGGGCAGTTGCCGCGATCACGCGCGCGGACTTCAGGACAACCTGCTGCATGAATGTGGACTCCGGCACCTCGGTACGGGCGCCAGTGTATACGCAGGCTGTCGCGGTCTGGATATCGAACGGAGGGTAGAGCGTCGCCTTACGGCACGATCACGATCTTACCGAGGGCGCCAGGCGCGAGCACAGCCGCATGTGCCTTCGGCGCGTCATCGAGCGAGAACTCCTGGCCGACGACGGGACGCAGGGTCCTGTTCTCGAGCCCGGCGACCAGCGCCGCGTGGGTCGCCGCGAGTTCAGGCGGCGTCACGTTGAACAGCAGCATGCCGAGGATCGAGCCTTCCTTGCCCATCGTGCCTCTGGGATCGATCTCGACGCGTCCGCGGCTGCCGATGATCACGATGCGGCCGTACTTCGCGAGAACGGTGAGGTCCTTGTCGAGGTTGATGTGGGCGGCCATTTCGAGGACGACATCGACACCCTTGCCGCCGGTCGCCTTCATGATCGCGTCGAGGTAGCCCGGGTCCGAGTGGTCGACGACCACGTGGGCGCCGTGCTCGAGCACCGCCTGTCGTCCGTTCTCAGTGCTTGCGGTGCCAATCACGAACATGCCGTGCGCACGCGCGAGCTCGACCGCTGCGATCCCGACACCGCCGCTCGCGCCGTGCACGAGCACCGTCTCGGCCGGCCGCGCCTGCGCGCGGCGGAACAGCGAGTAGTACGCCGTCGCATACGGCACGCCGATCGCGGCGCCCTGCTGGAAGCTCACGTGATCCGGCAGCCGGTGGAGCTGCGTGGGCTGGCACAGCGCCTGTTCGGCGCAGAGGCCAGTGCGTGGTCCGGCGAGGTTGTCTCCCGCGATGTAGACGCGATCGCCCGCCCTGAAACCGGTGACGTCCGCGCCGACCGCGAGCACCTCGCCCGCGCCGTCGTTGCCGGGCGTGTAGGGGAGCGGCGGCTTCGCGGCGTACACGCCGCTCCGGATGTAGGTGTCCACCGGATTGACGCCGACAGCACGGACACGGACCAGCACCTGCGACGCCGACGGGGTGAGATCGGCCACGGTCTCGACCTGCATCACCTCGGGCGCACCGAACTCGCGGACGACAATTGAGCGCATGGGCCAGATGCTATCATGAGGTATTCATGGCACTTGTACGGCTCCACAGGACCGTGGGCGTGAAGGTCGGACGCGTCCAGGTTGGCGGGGGCGCGCCTGTCGTCGTCCAGTCGATGACAATGACGGACACAGCGGATGCGGCGGCGACGGCACGGCAGTGCATCGAGCTGGCCGAGGCCGGATCCGAGATGGTGCGCGTCACGGTGAACAACAACGACGCGGCCGACGCGGTTCCCGAGATCAAGCAGCGGATGCTCGACGCCGGGTGCCTCGCGCCCCTCATCGGCGACTTCCACTACAACGGCCATCTCCTGCTGACGAAGTACCCGCGCTGCGCCGAGGCGCTCGACAAGTACCGGATCAATCCGGGCAACGTCGGCACCGGCAAGCGGCGCGACGAGCAGTTCTCCACGATCTGCAAGGTGGCGGTCGATCACGGCAAGCCCGTGCGCATCGGCGTCAACGGCGGCTCGCTCAACCAGGAGCTTGTCGTCTCGCGGATGCAGGAGAACACCGACCGCAACCTGGGCAAGGAGTCCGAGGAGATCATCAACGAGTGCATGGTGATCTCGGCGCTCGAGTCGACGGAACTCGCCATCGAAAACGGCCTGCGCAAGGACCAGATCATCATCTCGTGCAAGACCTCGCGCCCACGCGACCTCATCGCGGTCTATCGTGCGCTGGCGAAGCAGACCGATCAGCCGCTGCACCTGGGGCTCACCGAGGCCGGAATGGGGATGAAGGGGCTGGTGTGGTCGTCGGCGGCGATGGGTGTGCTGCTCGAGGAAGGGATCGGCGACACGATTCGCGTCTCGCTGACCCCGCGTCCCGGTGGCGATCGTCGTGAAGAGGTCTACGCCGCGTGCGAACTGCTGCAGGCGCTTGGACTGCGCTCCTTCGCGCCGAGCGTGACGGCCTGCCCGGGTTGCGGCCGCACCACGAGCACGACCTTCCAGGAGCTCGCGGAACGCATCCAGGGCTACATCCGCGAACAGATGCCGACCTGGAAACAGCAGTACGAGGGTGTCGAGACGATGACGCTGGCCGTGATGGGGTGTGTCGTCAACGGTCCCGGCGAGTCCAAGGCGGCGAACATCGGCATCAGCCTTCCAGGCACGGGCGAGGCGCCGAACTGCCCGGTGTTCATCGATGGCCGTCATCACACCACGATGCGCGGCACGTATGAGGAACTCGCGGCCGGGTTCCAGGCGCTCGTCGACGATTACGTCGCCACCCGTTACGCGAGGAAATCCTAATCGGCACGTACGACGGGGCTCTGCGCGACGTGCTGCATCGAGTGTGGGGCTTCTCGGATTTCAGGCCGCTGCAGCGCGAGGCGATGCACGCCGTGCTCGACGGGCGCGACAGCGTTGTCGTCCTTCCCACGGGCGGTGGCAAGTCGCTCTGCTTCCAGGCGCCCGCGCTTGTCGACTCGACACGTCCATCAGACCCCGCGGCTGGCTCCAGGCCGCCGACTGCGCGCCGTGGCTTCGCGCTCGTGGTCTCCCCCCTGATCTCGTTGATGAAGGATCAGGTCGACGGCCTCCGCGTCGACGGCGTCGACGCCGCGTATCTGAACAGCACGCAGACATCGAGCGAGCGCGACGAGGTGCTCGCGAATCTGAAGGCGGACCGCTGTCGGCTGCTTTACGTCTCGCCCGAGCGGCTGGTCGGCGAGGGCAGCCAGGCTTTTCGCCGGCTGCTGCGCCAGTGCGGCGTGCGTTTCATTGCCATCGACGAGGCGCACTGCATCAGCCAGTGGGGCCACGACTTCAGGCCTGAGTACCGGCAGCTTGGCCTCGTACGCGAGGACTTCCCCGAGGCGTCGCTGCACGCGTTCACGGCGACGGCAACGGAGCGCGTCCGCCACGACATCGCCACGGAACTGCGGCTTGCGGATCCGCTCGTGCTCGTCGGCTCGTTCGACCGCCCGAACCTGACCTACCGCGTGCTGCGCCGTGGCTCACTCCGCAAGCAGATCCAGACGGTGCTCGGGCGCCACGAAGGCGAGTCCGGCATCGTCTACTGCGGATCGCGTCGTGAGGTGGAGGACCTGGCGGAGTGGCTGCGCAGTGAGGGGCACGAGGCGCTGCCGTATCACGCCGGCCTGCCGGATCATGTCAGGGCCTCGCACCAGGAAGCCTTTCTTCAGGAACGAGCGGACATCGTCGTGGCCACCGTCGCGTTCGGAATGGGCATCGATCGCTCGAACGTGCGATTCGTCATCCACGCGAGCGCGCCGCGGTCCCCGGAGCACTACCAGCAGGAAGCGGGGCGCGCAGGCCGCGACGGGCTGCCGGCGGAGTGCGTGCTGATCTACTCCGGTGCGGACTTCGTGCGCTGGCGCCAGATGCTCGAGCAGAATGGCGAGTACACCGAGAGCGCACGACTGCTGTTGCGCGACATGGAGCGCTACGCGGCTGGAACCCGGTGCCGTCACCGGGCACTCGTCGAGTACTTCGGCGAACCGTGGACACGGGGTGAGTGCGGCGCGTGCGACTGGTGCCTGCGTGAACTCGAAGCGGTGTCAGACGCGACGACGGTGGCGCGGAAGATCCTGTCGTGCGTCGCGCGCGTGCGTCAGGGGTTCGGCCTCGCGCACGTGGCCGACGTCCTGCTCGGGCGTGCGAGCGACCGCGTCGTGCAGTGTGGGCACGCGGAGCTGACGACCTTCGGACTTCTGAAGCAGGAGTCACCGGCGGCCGTGCGTGGCTACATCGAGCAGTTGGTGGCCGGCGGATGGCTGGCTCGCGCGGGCGAACCGTATCCCATTCTGCGCTTGACCGGGGCAGGTGCAGCGCTGCTGAAGGGCGAGGGGACGTGCGAGCTGTTCCGGGAGTTGCAGCCTCCGAAGGGGCGGGTGCGGCAGCGAGGCGACGGCGGTGTGTCGTTCGACGGGGATCCTGGGCTGTTCAACGCGCTGCGTGAGGTTCGTGCGGGGCTCGCACGCCAGCGTGGCGTGCCGCCGTACGTAATCTTCCATGACACCACGCTCAAGCAGATGGCCGAGCGTCGGCCCACCACGCTCGACGACCTGCACGACATCTACGGCGTCGGCGCGAAGAAGGCGGCTGACTTCGGCGACGCCTTCCTCGATGCGATCCGCACCTGGGGCCGTCCCGAGTAGCGCCAGGCCGCTCGGACGCGCCAATTCACCAACTCACCAACTCACCAATTGCTCGTTACTTGACCGGATGCTCTTTCATCATGTCGGCCATGCCGTTCTTGATGAAGCCGTCGACCGCTTCGGCATGCTTGTGCAACAGGTGCGCGACGGCCGGGTCCGTTGAGGTCTCGACGACGCGGATGCCCTTGTCGGTGTAGGTGATGTTGGCGTCGATCTGGTCGGCGTGCTCGAAGAGCTCGTCGAAGAGCGGATCGTGCTGCCGGATGCGGGCGCCATCCTTCAGCCGGGCGTACATCGCGGCGACATGGGTCTTGATCTGGGCAGCGATTTCCGGCTTGTCGGACTCGGTCACGGCATCAACGCCGTTGGGGAGCATCTTCACCGTCCGCGAGATGTCCGCTCGGTTGTCGAACAGGAAGTGCATGACCTGCATGTCTCCCATCTTCGACGCGTCGCCCATGGCCATCGCGGGTGCGCCACCCTCACCTTTGCCCATGGCCATGGAGCCCCCGCAGCAGCCGCCGGCGCCGTGATCCATCGGCTTGGCGTCGGCCTGTGCGTTGCCGGCCTTCATGTCGCCACAGCAACCCGCGGCGCCATTCATCGGCTTCGCCTCGGCCTGGGCGCCGTCCTTCTTCATGTCCGCGCAGCACCCGGCGGAGCCGCCGTGGTCCATGTCCATCATGGGACAACCGCCCATGCTGTGGTCCATCGGCATCGCGCCCTTGCCGGCCGGAGCGTTGCCACCCTGGTGAGCGCTGTGGTCCTGTGCCTGCTGCGCCTGCTGATGTGCGCTGTGGTCCTCAGCGGGCTTGGCGGCCTGATGAGCGGTGTGATCCTCGGCAGCCTTGCCTGACTGCGCCGCCGCACCGATGCCGGCCGCGTGATTCATCGCGCCGCCGCTGGAATTTCCGCAGCACGTGCAGGCATGCTGACCGTCGGCCCCGCCCCCATGATCGTGTGCCTGCTGAGCGCGGACCGGCGTCGACGCGATTACAAGCGCCGTTGCTGCAACACATACCGGGATGACTGACGGGAACAGGCGAGGCATGGGCCCTCCTTGGCAACCGGGGAATGACGCGTATGCACCCGTGCGATGCATCGGGTACGCCAAGCGAGGGAAGCTGACGCTGGGACTTCGTGAGTCGGCGAGTTGGAGAGTTGGCGAGGGGTGAACGGGTGACGTCGTCACTCACCAGTTCGCTCACTCACCAGATCAACAATTCACGGGTGTCAGTGAACGGTGTAGGGCTCGTGCAGGGCGAATGGGGCGATCTCGACGTCGAAGTGATCGCCGGTCTCGCTCACCATGGAGTAGGTGCCGCGCATGACGCCGGTCGAGGTCTTCAACGGACAGCCCGACGTGTAGGTGAACGACTCGCCGGGGCCGAGCACCGGCTGCTCGCCGACGACCCCGGGGCCGACGACCTCTTCGGTGTGGCCGCTCGCATCGGTGATGACCCAGTGGCGGCTCAGCAACTGGACGGTATCGTCGCCTTCGTTGGTGATGGTGATCGTGTAGTGGAAGAACCAGTGATTCTGGAACGGCTGCGAGTGGTCAGGCGCGCAGCACGAGACGACTTCAACCCGCACGTTGTTCGTCACGGCTTCGGAGGTGGACGATGGCTTCCGCGACTTCGTGGTGTGGGGCATGCCGGTCAAATCTGAACTCAATCATACCAATCTCTGGAATTGCAGATTTCAGATTGCAGATTGCAGTTCCGATTGCGGACGGCAGCGGCCGATGGCCGACTGGATGTGGAGCGATCAGCCCGGAGGGTAGACCCGAACGGTCGAGGAACTTCATCCCCGACGCGCGCGTCTGATAGTGTCAACCAGACGCATGCTGCGCGCTCCTGCCTCACGACGTCACACCTGGCACCGACGTGTTGCCGCCGCAGCGGCGACCGCGGCGCTCATGGTCGTCAATGGTGGCGCAATCCCGCAGGCGCAGGGGGACCTGGATGCCTTCATGCAGCAGGTGCTCGCGCATCGGGACAGCAATTGGAAGAAGCTGCAGCAGTACGTGCTCGACGAACGGGAGCAGGTCGAGATCCGCGGGCCCTCCGGTGCGCCGCTCTGGGGTGAGCGGCGCGACTACACGTGGTTCGTGCGGGACGGGTTCTTCGTGCGCAGCCCGCTGCGCGTCAACGGTGCGGCGGTCAGCGAAGCGGACCGGGTGAAGTACGAGGCCGACTACCTCGATCGTGCGCGCAAACGGGACGAACGGGCCCGTGCCTCTGGCACAGCCGAGGAGCGCGCGCCAGCCGGTGGCGGTGCCAATGCCGCCCCGGACGAGGCCGCGCCCAGCGACGTCAACGCGCTCGTCCGTCAGACGCGCCAGCCGCAGTTCATCTCGTCCGCCTACTTCCTGCGGTTCCGGTTCGACGCCGGTCGGTACGCCCTGGTGGGCCGCGAGCGCCTGGACGACCTGGACGTCCTCCGCATCGAGTACTACCCGGAGAAGCTCTTCTCGGAGGAGCGGCGAAAGGAACTCCGGGACGAGTACGAGGGCGATCGTCGTCGTCCACCCGCCCGCGACACCGCGGAGGAACGCAGCTTCGACGCGGAGCTGCGCCGGCTGATGAACAAGTCGTCGAAGGTCACGCTCTGGATCGAGCCGACGGCTCACCAGATCGTCAAGTACACGTTCGACGACCTGAACTGGAACTTCTTCCCAGGGCAGTGGCTTGCGCAGATGGACAGCGTCAGCGCGTCGATGACGATGGGGCAGCCGTTTCCGGACGTGTGGCTGCCACGCGGGCTGGAGATGAACGTCGGGCTGGTCATGGCACTCGGCAACGTCCAGATGCGCTACGCGCTGCAATACGAGAACTACCGGCAGCCCGAGGTGAAGTCTCGCATCGCCATCCCCGGCGAGCCCTAGCGCGTGCTGTCGTTCCTCCTCTCGCTCGTGCTGTTCGGCCAGCCCGCGCCCGAACATGTCGTAGGCGTTCGCATCCAGGGCAACACGCTCACGTCCGACGCGGCCATCGAGCAGATGGCCGATGTCCCTCCGGGGACTGCCGTGACGCCGACGCTCATCGCTGACGTGGAGGCACGGCTGAAGGCACGCGGCCGCTTCGAGCGGGTCGAAATCCTCAAGCGGTACGCCTCGATTTCAGACCTCTCCCAGATCCTCCTCGTCATCGTCGTCGACGAAGGCCGGGTGGCGATCGCGCCGATGAAGAACGGTCAGCCGGCACGGGCGGTGCGGAGGCGCGGTCCACCGCTCATGTACCTGCCGATACTCGGGTCGGACGAAGGCTACGGGTTTACCTATGGCGCACTCGTCTCGATGCCGAACGTCGCCGGCCCGAGAACGCGCGTGTCGATTCCGCTCACGTGGGGCGGCGAGCGGCGTGTGGGCGCTGAGGTCGAGAAGCGGCTCGATACGCCGCGACTCACCAGGCTGCGGACCGGCGGATCGTTGATCCGTCGTGAGAACCAGGCGCTCGATGCGGTCGACACGCGTGCGCAGATCTGGGTGCGCGGCGAACGCGAAATCGTGCGGGCCCTGCGCGCAGGTGCATGGGGGGGATTCGATCGTGTGGCGTTCGGGCCCGACACGCAGGTCGTCCGACGAGCCGGCGTGGACGTCGCGCTCGACACCCGCGTGGACCCGATGCTCTCTCGGAACGCGGTGTTCGTCCGCGGGTCGCTCGAGCGGCTCGGACTCGACGATGGCCGCGCGCCGATCCGTACCATTCTCGATGCGAACCTCTACCTGCCAGGATTCGGTGCCAGCACCATTGCACTCCGCGCCTATCGCGACGGAGTGAACGAGCCTGTGCCTGGGTTCCTGCAGGTGCTGCGTGGCCGCGAGTCGACCCTGCGTGGGTTCAGGGCGGGAGAAGTGGCCGGCGATTCAACAGCCGCCGGGTCCATCGAACTGCGAGTGCCGGTGACGAACCCGCTGAGCCTCGGCAAGCTCGGCGTCCGTGCCTTCGTCGATGCGGCCGCGGTGTATGACGCGGGCGCCCGTTTCGCCGATCAGCGGTTCGATCGAGGGGTGGGCGGCGGCGTCTGGTTCACCGCAACGGTCCTTCGGCTCGCGCTCGATGTCGCGCACGGCTCCAATGGCTCGACGCGCGTGCAGGTCAGCTCAGGGCTGCTCTTCTGAGCGTGTCAGTTCGTGCGTCGTGATGAGGTGGTCCTGGACCGGATTGCCGGCAATCAGGTGCTCCTGGATGATGCGCTCGAGCACCGGCGGGTCGCACTCGCCGTACCAGGTGCCTTCCGGGTAGACCACCGCAATCGGTCCGCCTTCGCAGATGCGCAGGCAGTTCGCCTTCGTGCGCAGCACCCCACCCTGTTCCGAAAGGCCCAGCGCTTTCAGGCGTGCCTTGAGGTAGTCCCACGCCGCGAGGCTCCTCGCCTTGTCACAGCATTTCGGCGTCGTCTGGTCGCAGCAGAGGAAGATGTGCCGCCTTGCCACCGGCACGCCAATCGACTCGGCCACCCGCCGCTGTGCGTCGCTCATCGCATCACCACTCCACAACTTACCAATTCACCAACTCACCAACTCACCCATTGGGTGACGTCAAATCATATTGGGACATCCCGGCCTGCAGCGGCACGGCATCGTGCGGTCGCCGATGATCGAGTAGTCGTAGGTGAGTTCCTCGCCGCGGCGGATGTTGCGGCCCGCGCGGATCCAGATGGTCTTGTCGACCACCTCGAACCAGCAGTTCGGCGTGCACGAGTGATTGATGAAGCGCGCGATGTTGCCACCGACGTTCGCGTCGCGGCTCCAGTTCCGGTTCACGCGGAACACCCAGATGCAGCCCTCTGCGAGGTAGCGCTCCTCGCGCTCCTCGCTGACGCTGTTGTGAATCAGCTCGCCCGCGTAGTCGATGATGCGCGTGTTCTTGGAGATGTCCTCGGCCGCGAACACGCCCCATCCCGCGATGTTCGACTTGCGACGGGCGATCTTCGGCAACGGCTTCTGCGATCGAGCCATTCGATCATTCTAGGGGACGGTCGGCGGGGCTGAAGCCCCGCCGCTACGAGGCCTGAATCCTGCGCCGCTGCGGGGGCTGAATCTCTCTGCCACAACCAGGGATTGGGTTCATCCCCCGGTTCCCGACGCTCCAGTCCTCTTAGGACTGCTGACTTCCAACTTCTCAGTTCCGAATTCGGAACGCGGTCATCCAGTTCGCAACCGTCTCACAAATCCCGCGTTCGATCGCCGCCTGCCCGTCGCGTCCCGCGCGCGCGACCTTGAAGGAATGGTCGCCGCCATCCACAACGTGAATGGTCGCAGGCGGGTCGAGTCTGCTGAAGAACGGCATCAGCTCCTCCGGGCCGCCGAAGGTGTCGCGGCTGCCCTGTACCACCAGGATCGGACGGCGGATGGATGCGAGGTGCGCGGTGCGCAGCTGCGCCGGCTTGCCGGGCGGATGCAGCGGGTATCCGAGCAGCACGAGCCCTGCGATCGGCAGCGTGCCCTCGCTCGCGGCCAGGTGCGTGGCCATCCGGCCACCCATCGACTTGCCGCCGATGAACAGCGCGCGTCGCGCGGATGGAACGCGTGCGAGCACGTCTCGAACCACCGCCGCGTAGCAGGCTTCGAGCACCGGTGCGCGGTCAGGAAGCTTGCGCCCCTCCGCCATGTAGGGGAAGTCGAAGGTGACGACGTCGAAGCCGAGCACCGCGATGCCGGTCGCCAACGTCACCATGAACGGATGGCGTTGGCCCGCGCCCGCGCCATGCGCCAGGATGAGAGTGGCCGCCGCCAACTCACCGGCGTTCTCTGCCGCCGCGTAGTGCCGCGCCGTCACCTCGCGGCCCTCGCCCGACCCGACGCGGAAGGTTACCGTGGACATGGCCTCACTTCCGAGTTCCGAATTCCTGACTTCTGAATTCCCACGTCTAACGTCTAACTTCTAACGTCTAACTTCCCTTAAGCAAACGCCAGCCCGAGCCCGTACGTGATTGCCGCTTCGATGATGCCGACGGCGGTCATCTCCAGCCCCGATGCCCACCAGGGTCGCGTGGTCACCAGCGCCTTCGAGGCGCCGACCGCGAAGTGGGCCACGGTGCTGATGACGAACGACGCGATCACCGCGGGCATGCCGACGGTGAAGAAGAAGGGGATGATCGGGATGAAGCCGCCGATCGCCGTCGAGATGGTCGCCGAAATCGTCGAGCGCAGCGGGTTGGGGAACGACTCCTCTGACAGCCCAAGCTCCTCGTGGACGAGCGTGCGGAGGAACTGCGTCGGCTCCTTCTGCAGGCGTTCGGCCATCGCGTGCGCCTCGTCTGGCGAGAACCCCTTCAGCTGATAGAACAGCTCGAGTTCGACGAGCTCCTCGTGCGGATCGGCTTCTATCTCCGCCTGCTCACGAGCGACCTCGGACTCGTAGACCTCGCGCTCGGACTTCGACGCGAGGAACGCGCCTGCGCCCATCGAGAGGGCGCTCGCCAGCGTGCCCGCGAGCCCTGCCGCCAGCACCACCTCGCTGCCCCCGGTGTAGCCCGCCATGCCGGAGACGATGCCGAAGACGGCCCCGAGGCCATCGTTCACGCCGTAGATCGCGTCACCAATCCAGCCCGTGCCGCGGACGTGCCACCGTTCGCGCCTGAGGATGGTATCCAGCGCCGAGCGTGGCGACGGCATCGCACCACCCGCGAGCCCACGCAGAATCACGGCGTGGTCGGCTTCCTCGAGCTTCGCTTCCTCGGCGATGCGGCGCTCCTCCGGATCACTGAGCCGCGCCATCAGTGAGTCGTACTCGGCCTCCGCGCGGTTCTCTTCCTGTTCCAGCCGGTGAAGGACGACGGAGGTGTCGGAGATCCGCTGGAACCAGGTGAGGCCGCGCTCGACGCTGGCGCGATCGGGCCGCCTCCCGGTCGCGAGCTCGATCCGCGTCGCCCAGCGCTCTGCGTGCGTGTCTTCCTGGTCCGCGAGCCTGTTCAGGATGTCGCGCCGCTTCGGGTCGCGCTCGCGATCCGCGAGATGGCGATAGGTGGTGGAGGCCTCCACCTCGCGCCGCCACATCTTCTCGATTGTCGACAGCTGCGGGTGATCGCCAGGCATCAGGGCCCTCTCAGTGGACGAAGCGTTCGAAGACGACGACGGTGCCGATGCCGGCTGCGATGAGGAGTACCTGCCGGAGCGAGTTGCGGTCGACCGTGCCTCGATGAAGATCCGGAATCAGGTCGGACATCGCGATGTAGAGCATGCTGGCGGACGAGAAGGCGAGCACGAACGGCCTGATGCTCGGCAGCACACTGACGGCTGCAAACCCGAGGAGCGACCCGGCGACTCCGGCAGCTGCGGACGCCAGGTTGAGGATCAGCGCCCGTCGCCTGGAGTAGCCCGAGTGCAGCAGGATGGCGAAGTCGCCGACCTCCTGCGGAATCTCGTGCGCGGCGATCGCGATGGCGGTGTTGAGCCCGAGCGGCACCGAGGTCATGACGGCTGCGGCGATGATCGCGCCGTCGATGAAGTTGTGGAACGCGTCGCCGAGGATGACGAGCTGCGCGGCAGCACCGTGCACGTGACAGTCGTCCGTGTGGCAATGCCGCAGCAGGACCAGCTTTTCGAGGATGAAGAAGACGACGATGCCGGCGAGCAGGGAGCCGAGGACCTGTTGGGGCGAGAGCTCGCTGAGCGCCTCAGGGATGAGGCCGAGCAGCGACGCCCCGAGGAGGGCGCCCACGGCGTAGCTCACCAGCCACGGCACGATGCGTGTCCGGAGCGATTCGTTGAAGAGCAGGAGCGTGGACGCGACGAGCAGTCCACCGAAGCTGCCGAGGAGGCTCAGCCCCAGGGCAGTGACGAGAAGCGGCACCGCGACATTCTAGCGTGCGACGTACCCGCGCCGCGCGCGCACGCGCCACGCGCGGTTCCTGACGTCGACCCGGATGTCGTGCCAGCGGCCGTCGCGCTCGAGGGAGGAGACGTAGCCGAGCGAGTACTGCTTGCTCAATTCGTCGGCGATGCTGGTCGTCGCGCGACCCAGGTCTCGGCCGGAGCGCACGATCTCGGTGCGCCCGCCGTTCTCCCCCGTCATGTCGCGCAGCGCGACGTCATTGACGTGGTCGTCGCCGCCGGTGGAAGAGACGCGACCACCCGGCTGTCCGAAGATCTGCGGGAACACCGGCCAGCGACCGCCCGGCGTGCCGGGCATGCGCGGCGGGAATGGCGTCGGTGGACGTCCGGGCATGCGGGGCGTCGGCGGCACGCGTCGGTAGTCCTGGATGGCATCTGCGTCGATCCCGATCGCGTAGACGAGCACCGGGCTATCCCGTAGTGCGTTGCGCACGTCGCGCAGCGTCGCGATGCTCGACGTGTCGTTGCCGTCGGAGATGACCACCAGCGCCTTCTTCTGGTGCTGCCCGCGTGCGGCGAGCGGAAGCGCTTCAAGGACGGCGTCGTACATCGATGTCCCGCCGTTGGGCGTGATGCGCGACATGGCGCGCGACAGGCTCGCGCGGTCAGTCGTCCAGTCCTGGACGAGCACCGGATGATCGCTGAAGCGGTAGAGGAAGACCTCGTCGCGCTCGTCGAGCAGGTCGAACACGAACCTGTCCAGTGCGGCGCGAGCGTCGTTGATCTTCTCGCCCGCCATGCTGCCGCTGGTGTCGAGGATGATGCCGAGGCTGACCGGTACGCGCTCCGCGCTGAAATACGAGATCTCCTGCTGGATGCCGTTCTCGAAGATCGAGAAGTCCTCCTGCCGGAGCCCAGGCACGAAGCGCCCCGCGGCATCCGAGACGGTCGCCGTCACGTCGACGAGGTCGACGCCGCTCCGGAACCGCGGCAGCTCGGGCTGCTGTCCCGAGACCGTCACGGCCGCCGCCACGAACGCCAGCGCCGCCAGCGGTGCGCGCATCCTCACCGAACCACCTCTTCGCGCGTGTCCTGCACGTCCCGGCCCTCCCGCACGGCCTGGCTCTCCTGACCTGTCAGCCCCACCTGCCCGACCAGCCCGATGTGCCGTGTCAGCCCAGCCCGCCCAGCCTGCCCAGCCTGCCCAGCCTGCCCAGCCTGCCCAGCCTGCCCTAAGTGTGAACGCCCCCGATCGAGCAAAAGGACTGCCGGCAAAAGCCCGAGGAATTTGCCAGCGAGCGCGCCCGACCGTCGCCCTTTCAGTCCGACGAGCTGTGCTCGTCTGGCGACAACGGCGCGGGGCCGGGCAAGGGCGGGAGGGTCGCGAGGGGAAGGTCGGGAGGGTCGGGGGGCCGGGAGGGCCGGGAAACAGAACTTCCCGTTAGACTGTCCCGCATGTCCTCATCCTTTTCCGGCAAGTCAGTTGTCGTTACCGGTGCGACCAGCGGGATCGGCCGCGCTGCGGCCCTTGAGTTCGTGACGCGCGGCGCGCGGGTGCTGCTGGTCGGGCGCAGCGAATCCGCGCTGGCCGAGGTCTCCGCGGAGGCAGGCGCCGCTGACGGATCCGTACGGACCATCGCTGTCGATATCACGACCGACGATGCGGCGGAGCGGATCGTCGCGACCGCGGAAGCGGCATTCGGCGGGGTGGACGTGCTGGTGAATGCGGCGGGCGTCATCGCGACCGGCACTATCGAGAACACTGACGATACGAAGTGGGACGCGATGATGGACGTGAACGTGCGCGCCCCGTTCCGCCTGATGCGCGCGGCGGTGCCGCACCTGAAGGCGCGCAAGGGATGCGTCGTGAACGTCTCGAGCGTGAACGGCCTGCGGGCCTTCGCCGGCGTGCTCGCCTACAACGTGAGCAAGGCCGCCATGGATCACCTCACGCGATGCGCGGCGCTGGAGATGGCGCCGTTCGGCGTGCGCGTCAACTGCGTGAACCCGGGGGTGACGATCACCAACCTGCATCGCCGTGGCGGCATGGACGAAGCGGCCTACGCCACATTCCTGCAGCGCGCGAAGGAGACGCACCCGCTCGGGCGCCCCGGCCAGCCCGAGGAGGTCGCCGCGATGATCGTGTTCCTCGCGTCAGAGGACGCCGGCTGGATGACCGGCGAGACGATCCCGGTGGATGGGGGAAGGCACCTGACCTGTCTCAGGTAGAAGGGCGTTTGCGGAAATGCAGCAATGCAGCAATGCCAGAATGCAGAAGCGCGAGACCAGCGCCCGCCGGGTGCATTCCTGCATTCGGCGTTCCTGCATTGCGAGAGGTAGCGGAGCGCCCTAGTTCCGTGCCTTGGTCCCCTCGACGAACCTGAGCCCCTCTTTTTCGCCGAGCACGCGGACGAAGCGGCAGCCGCCGGCCTTGAGTGCGGGTTCCGCATCGAAGAGCGGACCTTTGTTGCCGCCCAGCAACGCGGCGAGCCCCTCGGCTGGCATCGCGCTGATGACGAGCACACGCCCGCCAGGCTTCAGGATCCGGATCGCGTCGGCAACGATGGCGGCCTGCGTGCCTGGCTCCTCCGACGCGAACTGTCGCTGCGCATCGTCGATCACGACGAGATCGAAGTCCGTGTCCTGGATCGGGAGCGCGGTGGGTGGCGCGACCTCCACCTCGATGAGGACACCGAGCTTTTCGCCCCCCTTGCGTGCGCGCACGGCGGCCGCGACATCCGGCACCACGGCGACGGCACGCCCGGACAGGCCGACCTTCGCGGAGACCGCCGCGAGCGCGCCGCCATCGCCGCAGCCGATCTGCAGCAGGCGGTCGCCCATCTTCACGCCGGTCATGCCGACGACGAGCATATACGGGTTGGCTTTTCCGCGCAGGGAGAACATCAACCGTTGATGATATAGTTTTTCTTCGTGTCTACACCTGTTGAAATCGCTCCCGCCAAGGGCAAGCTTGGCGTCCTGCTCGTCGGTCTCGGCGCCGTCAGCACCACCACCATCGCCGGCGTGTTCGCCATCCGCAAGGGGCTTGCGAAGCCAATCGGATCGCTCGCGGAGATGGGCACCATCCGTCTTGGCAAGCGGACCGACAACCGGTCGCCGCTGATCAAGGACTTCGTACCGCTCGCCGACCTGAACGACATCGTCTTTGGCGGCTGGGACATCTTCGAGGACAACTGCTACGAGGCCGCGAAGCACGCGGGCGTCCTCGAGGAGAAGCTCCTCGAGCAGGTGAAGGACGAACTTGCGGCGATCAAGCCGATGCCGGCCGTGTTCGACCGGCAGTACGTGAAGCGGCTCGACGGCCCGAACGTCAAGAAGGGCAAGAACAAGAAGGATCTCGCGAACCAGCTGATCGCCGACATCCGCAAGTTCAAGGCAGACAACGGCTGCGATCGCCTGGTCCTCATCTGGGCCGGCAGCACCGAGATCTTCATGCAGGAAGCCCCGTGCCACCAGTCGCTGGCGGCGTTCGAGAAGGGGCTTGAGGAGAGCGATCCGGCGATCGCCTCCAGCATGATCTACGCGTACGCGGCGATCAGCGAGGGGATTCCGTACGGCAACGCCGCACCGAACCTGAGCGCTGAAGTGCCCGCGCTGCAGGAGCTCGCAGCGAAGACCGGTTCGCCGGTCTGCGGTAACGACATGAAGACCGGCCAGACGCTGATCAAGACGGTCATCGCGCCAGGCCTCAAGGCGCGCATGATCGGCGTGCGCGGCTGGTACTCCACGAACATCCTCGGCAACCGCGATGGCGAGGTGCTCGACGATCCGGAGTCGTTCAAGACGAAGGAAGAGAGCAAGAAGGGCGCGCTCGACTACATCTTCCAGCCGCACCTCTACCCGGATCTCTACAAGGACATCTCCCACGTCGTCCGCATCAACTACTACCCGCCGCGCGGGGACAACAAGGAAGGCTGGGACAACATCGACATCTTCGGCTGGCTCGGCTACCCGATGCAGCTGAAGATCAACTTCCTGTGCCGCGACTCGATTCTCGCGGCGCCCATCGTGCTCGACGTCGCGCTGTTCCTCGACCTCGCGAAGCGGTCCGGCATGAAGGGCATCCAGGAGTGGCTCTCGTTCTACTTCAAGAGCCCGATGTACGCGAAGGACCTCTACCCGGAGCACGACCTGTTCATCCAGCTGATGAAGCTGAAGAACACGCTGCGCTACATCATGGGTGAGGAGCTCATCACGCACCTCGGTCGCGAGTACTACGACTGAGCAATCTCAGATTGCCAATTGCTGATTGAGGGCGGGACTGGGCGCTCGCGCCGTCCCGCGCGGCTCTGAGACACGAACGGCCTGACCAGGTTCCATCCGGTCAGGCCGTTTTTCGTTTCTGGAGCACGCCCTCGTCTCTGTCCAACCAGGAAGTAAGGACCATGTGTGTTGCCGTGCGATGATGAGCCGCGGCGGTTCGGCAGTGAGGAGCCCTTATGAAGCTGCAAAGGCTTGACGACGCAATCGAGGCGAGCCACCGTGCGCTCGCGGCCATCATCCGCGGCGACCTCGAGCCGTTCATGGCGCTGTACTCGGATGCGGACGACATCACCATCGGCAATCCCTTCGGACCGTTTGCCATCGGGCGCGACGCCACGAGAGCCGCCGGCACCCGTGCCGCCAGCAACTACAGGGACGGCGAGATTGTCGGCTTCGATCGCATCGCCACTCACGAGGCCGATACGTTGGCGTGCGTGGTGGAAGTCGAACGCTTCTCGGTTCGGCTGGCGAACGCGACCGAGCAGGCGTCCGTCGCACTGCGTGTGACCAGCCTGTATCGGCGCGACGCGGACGGCTGGCGGCTCGTGCACCGCCACGCGGACCCGATCACCAGCGTCCAGCCCGCGCAGTCGGTCGCGCGCGCAACGCAGGCGTAGCTCCCACACTGACCGCCCATCGGCGGAGAGGTAAGCAGGCCAAACGATGACGAAGTACCTCATTTCATTCCCCGCATGCGCGATGGACATTCCTGCCGAGGACCTTGCCGCCGTCAGCGACGCTTCGCACGAGGTGATGCGCGAGGCGAAAGCTGCAGGCGTGTACGTCTTCGGCGGTGGCATCAACGCGGATGTCGCGCCACTCATGGTCGCGTCCGACGGCACCATCACCAACGAGACCTATCCCCAGACGAAGGAGTTCGACGGCGGCTTCTGCGTCCTGCAGCTCCCGTCGCGCGAGGCAGCCATCATGTGGGCTGCCAGAATCGCGAAAGCCTGCCGCTGCGCGCAGGAACTCCGCGAGTTCGGGTACGACCCCGAGAGCTGACGGGTGAAGTGCACATGAGGAAGGCGCGGTCAGGGCCAGCCCTTCCGCGACAGCAACAGGCACGCCGGGCCCGTGACACCCGCCGCCTTTCCATCCGCGTGTAGAATCGCGGCATGAGCGACCCGCGCACAGCCGAGTTCAGCGACCTGCTCCGAGAAGACCGTACCTTCCCGCCGCCGGACAGCTTCCGCGCGAACGCCCATGTCCGCGACGAGCGCATCTACGCGGAGGCCGAGCGCGACCCGGAGGCGTTCTGGGCGCAGTTCGCCAGCGAACTCGAATGGTCCACCCCGTGGACGCAGGTGCTCGACTGGCGACCACCGCACGCGAAGTGGTTCGTCGGCGGAACGCTGAACGCCAGTGTCAACTGCGTCGATCGGCATGCACGCAGCCACCGCCGGAACAAGGCTGCGATCATCTGGGAAGGAGAGCCGGGTGACCGCCGTACGCTGACCTACTGGGACCTCTACCGGGAGGTGCAGCAGTTCGCGAACGTCCTGAAGAAGCTGGGCGTCAGCCGTGGCGACCGCGTGGCCCTGTACCTGCCGCTCATCCCCGAACTCGCGATCGCGATGCTGGCGTGCGCGCGCATCGGCGCCGTGCACAGCGTGGTGTTCGGCGGCTTCAGCTCGGAGTCGCTGCGTGATCGCATCAACGACGCGCAGGCGAAGTTGCTGGTCACGGCTGACGGCGGCTATCGGCGCGGCCAGATCGTGCCGTTGAAGCAGATGGCGGACGAAGCGCTGCAGGACACCCCCTCAATCCGGAACGTCATCATCGTCCAGCGTGGCGACCGCTCGATGCCGGTCCACGTGCAGGAGGGGCGCGACCACTGGTACCACCGCCTGATGCAGGACGCCTCGCCCGTGTGCGCACCGGAGGCGATGGACGCGGAGGACATGCTGTACATCCTCTACACGTCCGGCACCACCGGAAAACCCAAGGGGATCGTCCATACGACGGGCGGCTACCTCACCGGCACGTATGCGACGACGAAGCTGGTCTTCGACATGAAGGACGAGGACGTCTACTGGTGCACGGCCGACATCGGCTGGGTGACCGGTCACAGCTACGTCGTGTACGGCCCGCTGGCGAACGGCGCGACGGTGCTGATGTACGAAGGCGCACCGGACTGGCCGCAGAAGGACCGCTTCTGGTCGATGATCGAGAAGTACGGCGTCACGATCTTCTACACGGCGCCAACGGCAATCCGCGCCTTCATGCGCTGGGGAGTCGACTGGCCCGCGAAGCACGACCTCTCCACGCTTCGGCTCATCGGATCCGTTGGTGAACCCATCAACCCGGAGGCGTGGGTCTGGTACTACCGCTACATCGGTGGCGAGCGTTGCCCGGTGGTGGACACCTGGTGGCAGACCGAAACCGGCGCGATCATGATTTCGCCCCTGCCCGGCATCACGACGACCAGGCCGGGCTCGGCCTCCCGCCCGTTCCCCGGCATCAAGGCGGAGATCAAGAACGAGCGGGGTGAGACAGTGCCCTCCGGCGGCGGACTGCTCGCGATCACGCGGCCGTGGCCCGCGATGCTGCGCGGCATCTATGGCGATCCGGAGCGCTATGTGCGGCAGTACTGGAACCGCTGGGGGCATGACGTCTACGTCACCGGCGACGGCGCGAAGCTCGACGCCGACGGCAACTTCTGGCTGCTCGGTCGGGTGGACGACGTGCTGAACGTGGCGGGGCACCGCATCGGCACGATGGAGGTTGAAAGCGCGCTCGTCGATCACCCGAGCGTGGCGGAAGCGGCCGTCGTCGGCAAGCCGCACGAGATCAAGGGGCAGGCGATTGCGGCGTTCGTCACGCTGAAGGAGGGGATCTTCGGTACGAAGGCGCACGTCGACGAATTGCGCGAGCACGTCGCCCGCAAGATCGGCGCGATTGCCAAGCCGGACGACATTATCTTCACCGCGGACCTGCCGAAGACCCGCTCAGGCAAGATCATGCGGCGCCTGCTGCGCGACATCGCCGAGGGCAAGGCGATCGGCGACACCACGACACTGGCCGACGCGTCAGTGATGGCGAAGCTGAAGACGCAGTACGAAAACGAAACCTAGGGGAACTCAGAACTCAGAATTCAGAGTTCAGAATGAATCACTTCTGACTTCAGAATTCCGAGTTCTGAGTTCTATGAGAGTAGCAGCTCGAGGTCTTCGCGCTTGAGGCTGCGGACGACGCTGTTGTCGGCGGTGATGATGGCGTCGGCGAGTTCCTTCTTCCGGGCCTGCAGCTCCAGGACCCGTTCCTCCACCGTGTCCTTCGCAATCAGCCGGTAGGCGAACACGTGCTTCGTCTGGCCGATGCGGTGCGTGCGGTCGACCGCCTGCGCCTCCGCGGCCGGGTTCCACCACGGGTCCAGGATGAAGACGTAGTCGGCGGCCGTGAGGTTGAGCCCCACGCCGCCAGCCTTGAGGCTGATCAGGAACAGGCGGCAGTCCGGGTCGGTCTGGAAGTGATGGACCCGCCCCTCGCGATCCTTTGTCTTACCATCAAGGTACTCGTAGCTCACCCCGTCCTCGTCCAGCCGGTCGCGCAGCAGCGACAGGAAGCTGGTGAACTGCGAGAACACGAGCGCCTTGTGCCCTTCGTCGATCGCCTCGAGCAGCCGCGGCACGAGTATGTCGAGTTTGGCCGACGGAACATCGACGCGCTTGGGGTCGACCAGCCCGGGATGACACGCCGCCTGACGAAGGCGGAGCAGCGCCTCGAGGACCTGTAGCTTCGACCGCTGCCAGTTCGACGCACGGCCGAGGAGCGTGCGGCGATAGTGGTCGCGGAGTTCGTTGTAGAGGCTGCGCTGCTGGCGCTCGAGGTCGCACACGAGCGTCTGTTCCACCTTGGGCGGCAGTTCGGTCGCGACCTGCTCCTTCGTGCGGCGCAGGATGAACGGACGCAGGGCCTGGCCGAGGAGCCGCAGTTCGTCGCTCTCTGCATCGTTCGCGAACGACCGCCCGAACGCCGTGGCTCCGCTGAGGAGACCTGGGTTCAGGAACTCGAAGATGCTCCAGAGATCCGCGATGCGGTTCTCGACCGGCGTGCCGCTCAGCGCCAGGCGATGGCGCCCGCGCAGCAGCCGTGCGGCCTTCGCGGCGGCCGTGTTCGCGTTCTTGATCGTCTGCGCCTCGTCGAGCACCACGTAGTCGAACTCCACGTCCGCGAGGGCAGCGGCGTCGCGGCGTAGTGTGCCGTAGGTGCTGAGGACGACATCGCTCTCGGCGATGCGCGAGTGCTGTTCGGCGCGGCCGGCGCCAGAGAAGTCCAGCACCCGCAGCTTCGGCGCGAAGCGCGCCGCTTCCTGCTGCCAGTTGAACAGCACGGATCGCGGGACGACCACGAGCGACGGTTGCTGCGGGAGCCCGTCGCGTTCCCGCTCCGCGCGGCGTGCGTCGAGCAGGGCGAGCACCACGACCGTCTTGCCGAGGCCCATGTCGTCGGCGAGGCACCCGCCGAAGTCGAAGTCGCGCAGGAATCGCATCCAGCCGAGCGCCTCGCGCTGGTACTTGCGAAGCGTGCCAGTGAAGGTGGCCGGCGGATCGAGCGGCGCGATCGTGGTGACGGCGCGCAGGCGCTCACGCACAGCTGCGGCCTTCTCATCCCACGACACGGCGGGTCGCGACGCCAGCAGCGCATCGAGGATGGCGACCTGGCTCCGCGTGAAGCGGACGTGATCGTCCTCGGTCTTTCCGAGCGCGAGCGGGGCGAACTGGCGGACCCAGTCTTCCGGCAGGAGGCCGTAGCTGCCGTCACCGAGCAGCACGGTGCTGCTGCGTTTCTGGATGGCCTCGAGCAGGCGCGGCAGTGCCACCGACTCGCCGCCGAAGGTCGCATCCCCCCGGAGTTCGAACCAGTCCAGCCCGGAGCGAACCGCGAGTTCCGGGATCGACCCGGCGAGGCGGTACCGCCTGCCGTCGGCCTCCACCTGCCATCCCTCGTCGATCAGCGTTCGCACCACGCGTGGAACGTCGGCAGCGGAGACGACGACGCGCTGGCGGCGCTCCCAGTGATCGACCGTCCGCTTGGCGCCGACCGAGTACAACCGGTCGACCGCTCGTCGCTCTGTCTCGACCGCACGTTTGGCGACCACCTGCGGCGTGGCGGTCGCCACGAGCGGCGTGCGTGCATGTGGCTGGAGCGGCCCGCCTGCGTAGGAGAAGCGGACCTCCGCGTCGAGCGCACGGGCGTCGGGTTGGGGTGCGCGCAGCGTGAGGTGCGGCACCGGGTCCACCTCGACGACCGTCGTCCGAAGTTCATCGGGAACGTCGGCGTCGTCGGCAGCGCCCGACGCGAGCAGCGCTTCACGGAGCGCGTCGCGTTCGCCGACGGGAATCCGCAGTGGTCCGTTGTCCCGGACCTGCAGCGCCCACGCGAGCGCGCCGGTCTGCGCGAGCGCGATGACGCGGGTGCCGGCGAGGGCGATGCCTTCCGCGGGGCGCAGGACCGAGATGTCCGCGAGGGGAAGCGACGATTCACCGCGTTCGAGGTTCACGCCGACGATGTAGTGGGTGCCCTTCGGATCGCGCGAGATGTGGAGGCGTGCGTGGAAGGGGGTGTCGGCGTCCCAGGTCACGTGTCGGCTGCTCTGGTCCTCGCCCTGCGTTGCGGGGACGTCTGCGAAGTCCACGAAGCAGCGGTTCGTGCCGCAGATCAGCGGGAGGATATCCCTGGTCGTGACGCCTTTCAGTTGGAAGACCGCATTCACCTGCCAGCCCCAGCCCGGGAATGACGCGGCTCCGTGCAGGCGACCGAGGATGAGCCGGTCGCTGTCGTCCATCATCGACTCGCGGGTGCTGCCGGTGTTGGCGGTCCGCATCACGCCCCACTCGCCGTTCTGCTTGAGCGGCTGGGTCATCACGGTGATGACGATGGTCTGCGTGCGCTGTGCGGTGGTCGGGTCGAGGATGTACAGCAGGCGGCCCTTTGATGGTCGCTCGTCCTCTGCGGTGGCCTGCGCGCGCGAGGCGATGTCGGCGAGCGCCTTGCGCCATCCGGCGTCGCGCGCTCCGCCGCGTGTGCTGGCGGCGCTTCCGCGGGGGACGACGAACTCCGGGTCATCGTGGGCCCACTCGTCTGGCAGTTCCTCGCCGAGGTTCGATGGGAGGAAGCGAACAGACGTCGGACGAATCGTGTCCGGCAACTGCAGGAGGTTCTTGCGGTCGCACTCGAGGACCACGGCCCAGAGGTGCTTGCAGAGCTCGAGGTGATCGGCGAAGTACGGGCAGCTACACGACCCCCGCACGTCGCGGCCGGCCAGGTCCAGCCGGACGACGTAGTCGTCTCCCCCGCGGACGACGGCGTACACGAATGTGGGGGCCGGGTCGAAGTGGACGATCGCGCCGGAGCGGGCGTAGTCGGCGCCGCGCGCGCGGGTCCCTGGGTTTGCGAGCGGGGCCAGGGCGCTGGAGAGCTGCATCGAACTTCAAATCATGATGGGAACGGGCCGCCGTGGCAAGTTCCCGGGCTGCACGGTGCCGAGGCCGACGCGTTTCGGTCCATTGGCGAACGCCCCACGCGCGATTGAGCTGGATGATCGACCGTGTCGGAGTTTGTCCGACACGCTTTCACACTTGCTGCTCAAATTCATTCGATCAGCGCTGGGCATAGTGACCAGACCTGTCACGACCGTAGTAGAACATTGAGCATCTCAACAGAACGTCTACGGCAGGAGTCTTTCCGGTGGCTATCGACTTTGATTCAGCATTCGAAGCGCTGACGTCTCACCCGCCGCTACCTTGGCAGGCCGCGCTGTTTCAGGAGTTTCGGGCCGGGCGCTTTCCGCGCGCCATCGATATCCCGACCGGACTTGGGAAGACCTCCATTGTGGCGATCTGGCTCTTGGCGGTAGCCGCTGCTGCCGGAGAGGAGGGACTGGTACGCACGCCTCGGCGTTTGGTGTATGTCGTCAACCGCCGCACCGTCGTTGACCAGACAACTACTGAATTGGAGCGAATTCGCGAGTCGCTCCTAAATAGCGCCGCACTGGTCGGGATTCGCGAGGCGCTAATGCGAATGGGCGGCCCCCGCGAGGGTGCATTTGCCCTCAGCACGCTGCGCGGAGCCTTTGCTGACAATGCCGAATGGCGCCAGGATCCTTCCGCTCCAGCGGTCATATGCGGCACCGTCGACATGATTGGCAGTCGGCTGCTGTTTGGCGGATACGGTTGCGGGTTTAAGTCGCGGCCGCTGCACGCTGGCCTGCTCGGCCAGGACGCGCTGCTTGTTCACGACGAGGCTCACCTTGAACCAGCCTTCCAGGTCCTTGTCGAGGCGATCGCCTCCCAGCAACAGAACGACGGCGATGCTCGGCCGCTGAAGGTGACGGCGATGACCGCGTCGACGCGCGATGCCTCCGGTGTGTTCGGCCTGACCGAGGCAGATCAGCGGCACCCTCTGGTTCAAAGCCGCACGAGGGCAGCGAAGAAACTCCGGCTCCATTCCGTGTCTGAAACCAATGAGTTACCGGACACGATCGCCGCTCTGGCAGGCGGTATGAGGCAGAGCAACGGCGCGATCCTGGTGTTCCTGCGCCGGGTCGACCAGCTCGAGAAGGTGGCCGCGGCACTGGAGAAGTCCGGTTGCCACATCCAGATGTTGACTGGAACGAAGCGAGGGCTGGAACGCGAACGATTGATGCTTTCGGACCCGGTGTTCGCGCGGTTCATCGACGTGCCCGGCGTTCCACCAGCAGCAGGGACTGTCTACCTGCTTTGCACCGCCGCAGGTGAGGTCGGGGTGAACATGTCTGCTGACCACATGGTTGGCGACTTGACGCCCTTCGATAGCCTCTTGCAACGGCTCGGCCGCGTGAACCGTTTCGGCGCCGGAGACGCCGACGTGGAACTCGTGTTCGCGTCTGGCGACGCCGATTCGGCGTTTGACGCGGCTGTGGGTCGTACCCTCAACGTGATCCGCAACCTTCCGATGATGAAGGGCGGCCTTCTCGACGCGAGCCCTTCAGCGCTGGCCTCAATTCCGCTGCATGAACGACTCAGCGCGTATACGCCGGCGCCAGCAATTCTTGTTGTGTCAGACATCCTGTTCGACGCTTGGTCGTCGACCACCGTGCGCGAGTACGGAGCGGCGCGCCCGCCCGTCGGTCCCTGGCTACACGGCGTCTCGCCGGTGGAACCGCCTGGGACGGCGGTCTGCTGGCGTGAGGAGGTCGAGCTGATTCGTGGGCCGGAGTTGCTTGCGGCATATCCACCTGAGGAGTTGCTGGAGGACTATCCGATAAAGGCGTTTGAGACGCTGTCGGACCGCTCAGATCGCGTCATCAAGCACCTGCAGGCGTTGGCGGTGCGTCTGCCCGACGCGCCGGCATGGGTAATGTCGCTGAGCGGCTCGATACAAACCTTTAGCCTTCGGGAACTCACGGGGCTGAAAGACTTGCGGGACCGGCTCGCGGCAGCGACGGTGGTGTTGCCGCCCACCGTGGGAGGGCTTCGGTTCGGCCGCGACCAGCGGTCGCTGGGCACATTGGACGGACGCGCAGAATTCCTGCCCGAGCGTCGGGCCGACTACGACGTTTCAGGCGAGTGGGTAGATGCTGCGGGATTGCCAAAGCGGGTCCGAACCTGGGATGCGCAACCTTTACCTGGGATGCGGATGGTCCGGCAACTGACGTTCGCCTCCACCGACGAGAACGACGATGAGGCCAGGCGGTGGGCATGGTGGGTGCGCAGTGTGGCGGCCGACGACGATGGTTCGCGCACGGCCGCACGCGCCGTCAATCTAGATGCGCATTTGGCCCAGACGGAATCCACAGTGGTCAGGTTTTGCGAAGCTGCGGCCCTGCCGCCTCGCGAAGCCCACGTACTCCGCCTCGCAGCTCGCTGGCACGACCTCGGAAAGAACCGCGCCGTATGGCAGCGCTCGATCGGTAATCAGTCCTGGCCAGATACGGTGCTCGCGAAATCGGCGGCGCCGATGAGCGTTCCGCTCAGCCCGTATCGCCATGAGGTCGGCTCGCTCATCGACCTGACGCGACTTGATGAGTTCACGGCGTTGGCCCCCGATGATCAAGAACTGTTGCTGCACATCGTGGCTGCGCACCACGGGCGCGCTCGACCGCACTTCACCGACTGGGAATCAATGGACCCTGAGTCGGAAGACCATCTGGTTCGCGCGATCCTGAACGAAGTGCCGTTGCGGTTTGCGAAGCTCCAGCGTCGGTATGGTCGGTGGGGGCTCGCTTACCTGGAGTCGTTCCTCCGAGCCGCCGATGCTGCAGCATCGAGCGGCGCGGTGAACGGGACGAACGCGTCATTGAACCTCGAGGCTGGTGTGCCATGAGTGGGGAATGTGGATTCCAGGTTGACGTGGACCCGAGAAGCCCCGGACAGTTCCTGGCGTGCTGTGGCCTCCTCGAGATTGCGGACCGGCTTTGGGGCGCCTCGGGTTGGTTCGAATCTGAATGCTTTCGTGTGACTACGAGCGGTTCTCTCGCCGAGACTCTCGGCGCACTGACACACCGGGACGCCGAACCCGATCGCGTCGTCCTCCCCGACGGGTGTGATGTCGAGGCGAAGGACCTGATATCGCCGTTGAGGATCACTCTTTCCAGTGCTCCGCCGCGTTCGATCAGGCTCGACGCCTGGTTGAAGATCCAACCCGACCGGGGTGAGATCATCGCGGTCGGAAATCCACCGTGGAACTTCTGGTCGGGACAGCAAACATCGCTCGGCATCTGGAGAACCCTTGCACAGGCGTTGAAACAGCTGCCCCTCAGCAGCGTCGGAAGACAGCTCTTTTCAGTTCGGCTTCCGTTGTCGGGACGTTTCGGATTTGATCCTGGCGCTGCGTGGAACGCCCTCGACGTGGGGTTCTCGCCGAACGAACAGGCGATGGCGGTCGCGTCATCTCCTGCCATCGAGATGCTGGCCGCAGTCGGTGTTCAGCGATTTCGTCCGGATGTCGACGGCAACTTCGAGACCTTCAGGTATGCGACGTGGGGCGCGCCTCTTCCACCACAGGCGGCCTCGGTGGCATTTCGAAGTTCGTGGACGGGAACAGGCGGCCAACGGTTCGTCGGGCGGGTGGTGTCTCGAGGCAGCTACGCTGCGCTAGGACTTTCAACTCTTGAGAAAGGATTCGATCGTGGGTGATGCGTTGACTCAGTTTGATAACTGGCTCGATATCGGCGGGCCCGCCGCTCTCGTCTTACGGGAGCCCCTCATTCCTGTCGAGGGACGCGACGGCATCCTGTTTCCTGCGACATTTGCCGCAAGCGAGGACCGAACGTTCCGAGGCGGCTATAACATCGATCGTTTTGACGATGGGACGAGCATTTGCCTGATCGACAGTGTTGGATCGCAGGCGAATCGCCTCGAGCCCCTCTTCGCGACTCCGCCTTATTCGAGCCTCATCCCTCAATTGGTGATTACAGCCGGCGAGAAGAGGATCAGCATCCTCGAAGCCGGACATCGGGCGGGCGATGCACTCGTGCGTTCGTCTTCGCTACAAGAGGAGCTCCGTTCGGCATTCAAGGCTGCCCAGCAGAACGACGCTCTGCCGCTTGCCAGGATCGCTCCTACGTCGCTGGTGTTCGGCGCATGGGATTCTCGAGATACTCAAGCGAAACTTCCCAGGCTGATCGCATCGACCATACGAGCTTTCAACGTGAAAGCGTTGACCCGTTCTGCGCAATACGTCCCCGCGACGGATTACGTGAAAGGAGGCATGCTCGAAGAACCTGCCGACGAGAAGACCCGGAAACTGCACGCCGAGCGTGGCTTCGCGCACGTCCCCTCAACTGCTGTCCCAGGTGGAATCATTGCGGAGTCGATACGGCGTGATGCGACCCTTCACCTTGGAGCCCTCCGGCTGCTGGCGGCCGACCCTGCAGACCAGACGATGGTGCTCAGGCGGTACGTGCTTGGCTTGTCTCTGGTTGCGCTGACGGCATCCGCCACAGGGTATCTGCGGCAAGGCTGCAACCTCGTGCCTGATCCCGACCAGCCATCAACATTGACGCTTGTCGGCTCGGACGGAGCTCGTCAGGCGGCGAACCTTACGCACTCCGCCGCGCTTGCCTTTGCTCGGGAGGCGGCCTCCGCATTCGGGCTCGACGTGGACCGCGCCATCTCGTTCGGCACGGCTCCCGATCGCCAGGTGCCATTCGATAAGGCACTCGCGGCGCGCGACCTTGCCGGCGATGAATCAGGGGAAAGGAAGAGTAAGAAGAGCAAGAAGGCCAACTGAGGTAGGCATGCAGACGCTGTTCGCGCTCGCAGTGCAGTTTCTGGACCCTGTGCCGATGTTCCACGGTCGCGGGGATGGTGGTGTCCCGGAGTGGCCACCGTCTCCATTTCGGTTGTTTCAGGCCCTCGTTGCCGCAGCCGCGAGACGGGATCCGTCACTCGCGGACGAGGAACGTCGTGCCTTGGAATGGCTGGAGTTGCAGCCACCGCCACGCATCGTGGTGCCAGCAGCAGTGACGGGAACACCAGTGCGGATCGCGGTGCCCAACAACGACCTCGATACGTTGGCGAAGTCATGGGCGCGCGGTCAGGAGGCACGTAAACAGCCGAGCGAACTCCGGACACTCAAGACGATTCGGCCCACTTACCTGAGAAGCGGAGACACGATCTTTTTCGAATGGTCCGGGGACGACAGTACTGACAGCGAACATCGGGAGACGCTGGCCGGCATCGCTGCGCGGGTGGCATCCCTTGGCTGGGGCGTGGACTTGGTGAGTGCGCGCGTGCAGCGGGGCAGCGCTGCCAGAAACGAGCGCCAAGAGGAATGGCTGCCACTGGGCGACAATGGGCGACGTCTCCGGGTGCCCACCGCAGGGTCCGTGAACGAATTGGTACAACGCCACCGCCAATTCACGACGCGCGTCGGAGACGATGGCTTCAGCCCGCCTGGCGCACCGTCTCAGTTCAGGGCCGTGGCGTATCGTCGAGCAGGCGCGCCAGTCGCCCAGCCGTGCGCGGCGTTCGCCTTGCTCGCGCCGGATTCCGGCCGGACGGTGTCTTTCGATGCTGCCCGGAGAAACCTGACGACAGCTGGAATGGTCAGGCATGCGGTCGCACGGGCGGCTCGTGCGTCCGGGTGGATTGAATCGCGGGTGAATGAGACGATCCTCGGTCACGCTGAGGCTGCTGGCGAGAAGCATAGACCAGTGGCTGGTGTCAGGTTCGCCTACTTACCGATCCCGACGCTGGCGCGCCACAGTAGCGGCGACCGATCGGTGGGGCGAATCCGGCGTGTTCTCGTGACGTCGTTTTCAGAAAGCGCTGCCGAAGAGCTGCAGTGGGTGCAGCGCGCCCTCCCTGGCGCCGGGCTGCAGTCGGAGGCCGGCCGTCTCGAAGCGTTGCTCTCGCCGATCGCGGAGGTGGACACCGGAGTCGCCCCGTACCGTCAATCGGCGGCGGTGTGGACATCGGTAACGCCGGTCATCCTGCCGGGCTTCGACGACCCGGCCCACTATCGCCGCCGGATCGCTGCCGGCGTCTCTGCTGAGGAGCAGCGGCGACTTTTCTCGAAGCTCGGTTCACGTATTGAGCTTCTGCTGCGCAAGGCCATCGCTCAGGCAGGCATTCCGAGCACGCTTGCGGAACAAGCCGAAATCGAATGGCGGCGCAGCGGCTTTTTGGCCGGGGTCGAGTCGGTGTCAGCGTATGGGGTGCCCGACCACCTCAGAGCGTTTTCGCGTGTCCACGTTCGGATCACATGGAAGACGGCAGACGGCTCGCCCATGCGGATCCCGGGGCCGATCTGCATCGGCGCCGGCCGGTTCTACGGCCTCGGTTTGCTCGTGGGCGACGAATAGAGCGAGCACAGTACAGCGTGTACCGCCAACACCGGCGACTTCGGCATGCCTCCCGTCAGGCGATCACGCTTGAAAACATTCTTTCACCATCAAACTCCAGCCCGGCATAAGCGGCGTGGTCAGGGCGTCGCCACCCGCCGCTGTCAGCCGGGCCGCTTCGCGGTAGATCCCGTTCTCCAGCCGCAGCACGACGACTGTCTGAGTATCCGGATCCACCAGCCAGTACTCATCGACGCCAAATCGTTCGTACAGGCGCCGCTTCAGCGTCTCGTCCCGGCGCTTCGTGCTCGGTGACGCGACCTCCATGACGAGGTTGGGAGCACCCTTCACCCAGTCCGACGGCTCGAATGTTCGCTCACGTTCGCGGGAGAAGTAGAGCAGGTCCGGCTCCACCACGTCGTGCGGCGACAGGATGACATCCATCGCCAGGAACATCACGGTGCCGATCCGGTGCGTGCGAAGGTATGAGTGAATCGCAACGCCAACGTTCGTGACGATCGCCTGGTGCTTCCACACGGGCGACGGCGTCACGAAGTGCTCCCCGTCGATGATCTCGTGCCTGAGCCCGTCCTCCGGGAGGAACCGTAAGTCGTCCCATGACAGCCTGGCGCCCGACGCGTGCGGCATCCGGTCCCTCCCCAACATGCGCTCATTCTACCGTCGTCGCTGCGACGGTCATGCCCACGGCTGATGTTTGGAAAACGGCCGAAATGTGGGGTGCGACTCCGCTAGGTCTACGCCGCTGCCACACCACCGGCCGGGGCGCACGGCAAATCCTGCCATGTCAGACAGCTGCCGACAGGAGCGGCGACGCGTCGGCGCCGATACACCAAGGCGCGATGCGCAAGACCTATCTGGTCACCTACGACATCTGTAACGACTATCGCCTCGCACGCGTGTACAAGACGATGCGCGGCTTCGGGGAGCACTTGCAGTACTCGGTGTTCGAGTGCCAGATGAATGAGACCGACCTGGTGCGATGCCGCCACCTGCTCGGTCACATCATCGATCACCGCGAAGACCAGGTGCTCTTCGTTGACCTGGGACCGACGGAAGGCCGTGGTGACCGTGTGATTACGGCATTGGGTCGTCCTTACACCTCCATCGACGCGCCCTGCATCGTCGTGGACGGCGTCATCGTGGACGAGGAGGAGTAATGGCAGAACCGGCTCCCGCACGGCTCCAACCGACGTTTCCCCGACCGAGGCCCGCATCCGCACACCTGAAGACCACGCTGCCAGACTACCTGCCGGCGCGGATGTTGAACGAGTACGTCTACTGCCCCCGGTTGTTCTTCTACGAATGGGTCGAAGGCGTCTTCGCGCACAGCTCGGACACCGTCAGTGGAAGCCTGCGCCACGAGGTGGTCGACGCGCGCACCGATGGACTGCCGGGCCCGGAAGACGTGGAAGGGCTGACGCTGAAGGCGCGGGCCGTCACGCTCTCCAGTGAGATACACCGGTTGATCGCCAAGATGGACCTGGTGGAAGTAAGCGACGGCGCCGTCGCACCGATCGACTACAAGGTTGGCAGGCCGAAAGACGGCGCAAGCGGACCCGAAGCCTGGCCGGCCGACCGTGCGCAGTTGTGCGCGCAGGCACTGGTCCTTCGCGACAATGGCTACGAGTGCCGCGAGGCCATCGCTTACTACCACGCGACGAAGCAACGCGTCCGGGTCGCGATCGACGAACCGTTGGTGTCCGAAACGGTTGCCGCGCTGGATGCTGCGCGGCGGCTTGCCGAGCACGGGCGCATTCCGGCGCCCCTTCAG
This sequence comes from Acidobacteriota bacterium, assembly GCA_018268955.1. Lineage (GTDB taxonomy): Bacteria > Acidobacteriota > Vicinamibacteria > Vicinamibacterales > CAVVIG01 > CAVVIG01. The sequence goes on from JAFDVO010000035.1 coordinate 51,193, forward strand.
GACAGCCCGAAGTGCCCGCGGTGTTCGCTCTCCGGCATCTGCCTTCCTGACGAAACGGCGGCAGCGCTCGCGTGGCAGGAGGAAGAGACGGGCGACCAGCTGCTGCTCTTCAGTGAGGAGTTCCTGCACGTACCGGGTCCGCTTGCCTCATCTCCTGAGCGGGACCTGCGCAGGCTGGTCCCGGCGCGGGATGATGAGCGGCCACTCTACGTGACCGGCTACGGACTCACAGTCGGCAAGTCGGGCGAGGTGCTCGAGGTCCGGGACAAGAAGCAGCTGATTCAGGAAGCCCGGATCAAGGACGTGTGCCAGCTGAACGTCTTCGGCACGGTGCACGTCACGTCGGCGGTCATCGAGGCGCTGTGCTTTGCAGAGAAGCCGATCGCGCACTTCTCCATGGGCGGATGGTTCTACGGGCTCACGCAGGGGCTCGGATTGAAGAACGTGTTCCTGCGGCGCTCGCAGTTCGAGCAGGCGGACGACGAGGCGTTCTGCATTCGGGCCGCTCGCGCGTTTATCACCAGCAAGATCAGGAACCAGCGCACGTTGCTGCTGCGGAATCACATCGAACCGCCACCCATCGCTCTCGCGCGGCTCAAGACGCTCGCCGCGTCGGCTGCAGAGTGCGACAGTCTCGAGTCGCTGCTCGGCGTCGAGGGCACGGCCGCCCGGGTGTACTTCGAGCATTTTCCCGGCATGCTGAAGGCGGAGAACTGCGACGGGTCCATGGCTTTCGACTTGGAGCACCGCAACCGTCGTCCTCCGCGGGACCCGGTGAATGCGATGCTGTCGCTCGCCTACGCGTTCCTGACGCGGGACCTGACGATCATCTGTCACGCGATCGGGTTCGACCCGTTCATGGGGTTCTACCACCAGCTTCGCTTCGGCCGTCCGGCGCTCGCCCTGGACCTGATGGAGGAATTCCGGCCGCTGATCGCGGATTCCGCGGTCATCACGGCGATCAACACACGGATGGTCACGGCTGACTGCTTCGTACGGACGGGATCGGCCGTGTCGCTGGACAAGCGCGGACGAACCGGTCTGATTCGTGCCTATGAGCAGCGGATGGATGCGTTGGTGACGCATCCGCTCTTCGGCTATCGTGTGTCCTACCGCCGGATTCTCGAGATACAGGCCCGGATGCTGGCCCGCGTTGTGACCGGAGAGGTTCCGCGATATGCAGGGTTCGAGACGCGATGAGCCGCGCGAGCGGCGAGGTGGCGCGCCCGGCCGCACCCCCGCTCGAAGGGCGCAAGTTGTTGATGGCTGAAGGTTTCCGTGGAGTGATGTTCGCCGGCGCATGGCCTGTTCGGGCTGCGCGTGGGGGGCGCTCGCGATTGCGCCCGGAAGCGATTGAGAACAGAATACTTGGCGGGCGCGCCCTCTCCGCGGTTGAAGAACCGCGGCCTCATTGAAGCGAGAGCAGCGGGCCGACGAGCGAGCCGAGCGCCGCCTCTCCGCGGTTGAAGAACCGCGGCCTCATTGAAGCAACTTCTCGCCGACCCACGGCAGATTCGATCCGAGCCTCTCCGCGGTTGAAGAACCGCGGCCTCATTGAAGCTCGTTGATCGTCTCGTTGCCGACGATGGGCTGCGGCTCTCCGCGGTTGAAGAACCGCGGCCTCATTGAAGCGCGCCCTACCAGCGCGGGATCATGGATGCGTTCCACCTCTCCGCGGTTGAAGAACCGCGGCCTCATTGAAGCGACCTGTGGGACCGCCTCGCGGAGAAGGACCCGCGCCTCTCCGCGGTTGAAGAACCGCGGCCTCATTGAAGCACGTCAGCCGAATCAGCACGACCCGGCCCAAATTCGACTCTCCGCGGTTGAAGAACCGCGGCCTCATTGAAGCCCGTCCTGCACGCGGGCGCTCCCTGGCACCACGGCGCTCTCCGCGGTTGAAGAACCGCGGCCTCATTGAAGCTTCCTGGGGCTGGAGCGGACGACGGTCATTCCGCGGACTCTCCGCGGTTGAAGAACCGCGGCCTCATTGAAGCCGGTGACCGTGTCGCGTCGATTGGTCGTGGCCCGCTGCTCTCCGCGGTTGAAGAACCGCGGCCTCATTGAAGCCCGCTGGTCTCGTCGGCCCCAACGGCGCCGTGGACGAACTCTCCGCGGTTGAAGAACCGCGGCCTCATTGAAGCAAGATGGTGGCGAGTGATGGCAGACTGAGCGGAGCCGCTCTCCGCGGTTGAAGAACCGCGGCCTCATTGAAGCCTGGCATTGGCCGCCCACTCATGGCGGGCGACCGCCTCTCCGCGGTTGAAGAACCGCGGCCTCATTGAAGCTGGTACCAGGGGAACGTGACGGCGTGGAACCCGGCCTCTCCGCGGTTGAAGAACCGCGGCCTCATTGAAGCGAGCTGTTTGAGCTTTGCTACCGTGTCCATGTCCCCTCTCCGCGGTTGAAGAACCGCGGCCTCATTGAAGCGCGCGCGCGCTGGCACGGCACGGGCTGTACGCGGACTCTCCGCGGTTGAAGAACCGCGGCCTCATTGAAGCGAGTCGAGAAGTGCCCAGACTGCGGCACCCTCATCCTCTCCGCGGTTGAAGAACCGCGGCCTCATTGAAGCACCCGCATCGCCGACGCGCTCGAGCGGATCGCCGCCTCTCCGCGGTTGAAGAACCGCGGCCTCATTGAAGCCGGCCCTCTCGGGGATGTACCGTGTCGCGCTGCAGCCTCTCCGCGGTTGAAGAACCGCGGCCTCATTGAAGCTGATCGAGCGTGCGGGCTTCCGCCACCTGCGGAGACCTCTCCGCGGTTGAAGAACCGCGGCCTCATTGAAGCGTCGAGCAGCTCGCGGCGCTCCCGTCGACCGTGACCTCTCCGCGGTTGAAGAACCGCGGCCTCATTGAAGCGCGTGCGGCCCGTGCCGCCCGCCGATACGCGCCCCGCACGGCCTCTCCGCGGTTGAAGAACCGCGGCCTCATTGAAGCCGAGGGTGTCGGGCGGCAGTGCCCGCGAACACCTACTCTCCGCGGTTGAAGAACCGCGGCCTCATTGAAGCGGCATGTAGCCGAGGACCGCCGCCACGTCGAACGGCCTCTCCGCGGTTGAAGAACCGCGGCCTCATTGAAGCGGCGGGCTCATGCGAATCATCAACGCGAGCCTCGGCACCTCTCCGCGGTTGAAGAACCGCGGCCTCATTGAAGCGCGGCACTCGGCACACCCGGTGCCACGAAGCCCGCCTCTCCGCGGTTGAAGAACCGCGGCCTCATTGAAGCAAGCTCACCACACGGGAGTTCAGCGACTACATGGACTCTCCGCGGTTGAAGAACCGCGGCCTCATTGAAGCCGGCTCCGGGGCCATCGTCGTCCACACCGTCTGCCCTCTCCGCGGTTGAAGAACCGCGGCCTCATTGAAGCCGAGACAAGCGGCGATCTATCTGATGCGTTCAGCGACTCTCCGCGGTTGAAGAACCGCGGCCTCATTGAAGCCCGCTGGTCGGGGACCTCATGGTCGGCATGATGGACCTCTCCGCGGTTGAAGAACCGCGGCCTCATTGAAGCGCACGAGCGATGCGGGCGGTCACGACCGTCAACGGCTCTCCGCGGTTGAAGAACCGCGGCCTCATTGAAGCCTGCATCGTCATTACGCAACCATCGCTTTCCGGCGCCTCTCCGCGGTTGAAGAACCGCGGCCTCATTGAAGCGTCCAACCCGGACGCGTGGCGTTACTGTACGGCGTCTCTCCGCGGTTGAAGAACCGCGGCCTCATTGAAGCAGTTCGGCGCGGATGGCCCGCTTGTCGCACTACGACTCTCCGCGGTTGAAGAACCGCGGCCTCATTGAAGCCCCAGAGACCCACCCTATGGATTCCCTGGGCCGCCCACTCTCCGCGGTTGAAGAACCGCGGCCTCATTGAAGCGGGAACTTCGGCGGCGTCCGCGGCGTGTTCCAGAAGCGCTCTCCGCGGTTGAAGAACCGCGGCCTCATTGAAGCCACAGCAACCGCTCGAACGTCGGCACCGGCGCGGCCTCTCCGCGGTTGAAGAGCCGCGGCCTCATTGAAGCGAGCACGCGGGCGCACTCATCAATCGCATCCTCCTCTCTCCGCGGTTGAAGAACCGCGGCCTCATTGAAGCCCGACCGGCTGTTACGCGTCGGCGTCGGCGCCGACGACTCTCCGCGGTTGAAGAACCGCGGCCTCATTGAAGCGCTAGCCGCTCCATCAACGGCAGGACTTCGCGGCTCCTCTCCGCGGTTGAAGAACCGCGGCCTCATTGAAGCCAGAAGCCGCCGAAGATCGGCGTGCCGTCCTCGGTCCTCTCCGCGGTTGAAGAACCGCGGCCTCATTGAAGCAACGCGACGAGTTGGCCGACGGCGAGTTCGCTCAGGGTCTCTCCGCGGTTGAAGAACCGCGGCCTCATTGAAGCGCGGGTGCCATAGTGACTGCGATGCGATGGGTGTCCTCTGCGCGGTTGAAGAACCGCGGCATCATCCGAGATCGTCCGGTTCATCGCGCCGACACGCTCGTCGACTCCGCGCGGAGCGCGGTTGGGCCGACCGGTGGGTCTACTTGACGCGCTCGGTCGAGGATGACGGCGAAGACGTTGGCGTAGTCGGCGGCACGGCGGGCGAGTTGCTGGGCGGGAGTTTCCCGTCCGGATGCCGGAGCGCTTGGCGCAACGCGACTGTGGGCGGGACTCCCTGTCTCGCCAGGCGTTTCGCCAGTGCTTTCTGTTCCGGCGTCATTGCTCGCCTCCGGGTTTACGGCTTGATGATCCCGGCCCGCACCTTTTGGTTGAAGGCTTCCAGGTCGCGGTCGATCATCGCGTCGATTTCGTCCGCCGTCGGCGCCGAGGCCCGCGGCGTGGGCGTGGGCGTCAGAGGCCCGGCCTTCGGCGTCGGCGCGGGCGAGTCGTTGGGCGAGCGTGACGTCGACATCGGTGAGATTGTAGCGCTCGTGCGGTCGACACTCGGTGTATAGCCGGAAGCGGCGCCGCCCACCGTGCTGAAGCGTCCCGTTAAGGACCGCTCACGTGTGCGGCTCGGCGTTTAGCGGCGCACGCTCGTGCAGGACGTCGTGCCGGAGGCCAGCCGTGGGAGCGCCGCGAACGCAGACCGTCAGGCGGAAACGGCCCGCAGGCGCTCAATACGCGGCGAGGGACGGCATTCCGTCCCGAGGCGCACGCCCACAGACGACGGCCGAGGAGCCGTTTCCCGCGGCGCGGACCCGGCTGCGCCGGAGGCACGACGTCCTGCGGCACGCGAGCGGCTCACCGAGGACGGCCCGGCAGGCTGAAGCCTGCCGGCTACGATCGAAGGGCGCGGCTGCCCAATCTCCCGGCGACGATCGAAGGACGGCGCGGCTGCCCGATCTGCCGGCTACGCTCGAAGGCCGCACGGCTGCCCAATCCCGCAGCCTGCGAGTTCAAGTGCAGCGACTGAAGCCTGGCGGCCACGACCGCTCACGTGTGCGGCTCGGCGCCCAGCGACGCACGGTCGTGCAGGACGTGGTGCCGCAGGCCAGCCGTGGGAGCGCCGCGAACGCAGACCGTCAGGCGGAAACGGCCCGCAGGCGCTCGGTACGCGCCGAGGGACGGCATTCCGTCCCGAGACGCAAGCCCACAGACGACGGCCGAGGAGCCGTTTCCCGCGGCGCGGACCCGGCTGCGCCGGAGGCACGACGTCCTGCGGCACGCGAGCGGGCCACCGAGGACGGCCCGGCAGGCTGAAGCCTGCCGGCTACGCTCGAAGGGCGCGGCTGCCCAATCTCCCGGCGACGATCGAAGGAGGCGCGGCTGCCCGGTCTGCCGGCTACGCTCGAAGGCCGCACAGCTGCCCAATCCCGCAGCCTGCGAATTCAAGTGCAGCGACTGAAGCCTGCCGGCAAGAACCGCTCACGTGTGCGGCTCGGCGCCCAGCGACGCACGGTCGTGCAGGACGTGGTGCCGGAGGCCAGCCGTGGGAGCGCCGCGAACGCAGACCGTCAGGCGGAAACGACCCGCAGGCGCTCGGTACGCGCCGAGGGACGGCATTCCGTCCCGAGGCGCAAGCCCACAGACGACGGCCGAGGAGCCGTTTCCCGCGGCGCGGACCCGGCTGCGCTGGAGGCACGACGTCCTGCGGCACGCGAGCGGCTCACCGAGTAGGCCCGGCAGGCTGAAGCCTGCCGGCTACGATCGAGGGAGGCGCGGCTGCCCGATGTGCCGGCTACGCTCGAAGGGCGCAGCTGCCCGATCTGCCGGCTACGCTCGAAGGGCGCAGCTGCCCAATCTCCCGGCGACGATCGAAGGACGGACGGCTGCCCGATCTGCCGGCTACGATCGAAGGGCGCGGCTGCCCAATCCCGCAGCCTGCGAGTTCAAGTGCAGCGACTGAAGCCTACCGGCTACGCTCGTGCGACAACCCAGAGCCCAGAGCCTGCAGCCCATCGCCCATCGCCCATCGCCCATCGCGCACGCCGCCTACCCAGAGCCGACCAGCCCAGGAGCCTGAAGTCCGAAGCCCAGAACCCAGAGCCCAGAGCCCAGAGCCTGCAGCCCATCACCCATCGCCCATCGCCCATCGCCCATCGCCCATCGCCCACGCCAACTACCCAGAGCCGACCAGCCCAGGAGCGCCGACGCCCGAAGCCCAGAGCCAGAGCCCTGACGCGAGCGCGCCACGCGGAACCACCCCGCCGTACCCGTCGTCTATGATGGAGACCGTATGGCCCTCATCGAAACCGTGGACCTGTGGAAGACCTACCAGATGGGCGAGGAGGAGATCCACGCCCTGCGCGGCGTCTCGATCCAGATCGAGCGCGGTGAATACGTGGCCATCATGGGGCCGTCCGGCTCGGGGAAGTCGACGCTGATGAACCTGATCGGGTGCCTGGACACACCGAGCAAGGGCTCATACCTGCTCAACGAGAAGCAGGTCAGCACGATGGACGACAACGAGCTGGCCCGGATCCGCAACGAAGAGATCGGGTTCGTGTTCCAGACCTTCAACCTGCTCCCGCGTGCCACCGCGCTGCGGAACGTGGAACTGCCGCTGGTCTATGCGGGTGTTCCGGCAAAGGAACGAGAGCAGCGTGCCCGTGCGGCACTCGAGAAGGTCGAACTCGCCACGCGCATGAACCACCGGCCGAACGAGCTCTCTGGCGGTCAGCGCCAGCGTGTCGCCATCGCCCGCGCCCTCGTCAACAACCCGTCCATCCTCCTCGCCGACGAGCCCACAGGTAACCTCGACTCGAAGACCGGCGTGGAAATCATGGCCCTCTTCGAGCGGCTCCACAAAGCCGGCAACACCATCGTCCTCGTCACGCACGAACCGGACGTCGCCGCCTACGCGTACCGCACGATTCACATCCGTGATGGACAGGTGGAGCAGGACGTTCGCCGGGCCGCGTAAGCCACACAGCAACCGGCAAGGCACTACGGCGCCAGGGCAGTAAGGCACGCCGGAGCCTCCCTGAGCGGCAACGGCATGTGTCGGGCTCAGATCGCCGCGACGTGGTTGTCGCCGACCGGCCTCAGGGGAGCGTGCGGATCGAACGTCGATGGGTCTAGCGGCTTCCGAACCGACCGATCGTCCGGGTCGAGCCGCGGCACCGCCGAGAGCAGCGCCTGCGTGTACGGATGCTGCGGGGACGTGAACAGCGCCTCTGTCGCGCCCATTTCCACGATCCGCCCCCGATACATCACCGCGACCCGCTGGCAGATGTGCTCGACCAGTCGGAGGTCGTGCGCAATGAACAGGTAGGTGAGCCCAAGCCGCACCTGTAGATCCACGAGCAGGTTCACGACCTGCGCCTGCACCGACACGTCCAGCGCGGACACCGGCTCGTCCAGCACGATGAACTGCGGCCGCAGGGCGAGTGCGCGCGCCAAGCCGATGCGCTGACGTTGCCCACCACTGAACTGATGCGGGTAGCGCTCGAGGTGCGCCGCGTCGAGCCCCACGAGGGTGAACAGCTCTTCGACCCGTGTGCGCCGCTCAGGCCGGCCGCCGACGCCGTGAATGACCAGCGGCTCCTCGACGATGTCGCGGACGCGCATGCGCGGGTTCAGCGAGCCGTAGGGATCCTGAAAGACGATCTGCATGTCGCGCCGCGCAGCCCGCAGTCGCGAGGCATCGAACGCCAGCACGTCCTCACCCTTGAAGTGCACCGATCCGCTGGTCGGCTCGATCAGGCGCAGCAGGCAACGGCCCGTTGTGGTCTTGCCGCTTCCAGATTCGCCGACGAGCCCGAAGGTCTCACCCGCCTCGATCGCAAAGCTCACATCGTCCACCGCACGGACTGACGTGCGAGGGCCGGCGAGGCCACCCCCGCGCGTGAATTCCCTGGTCAGATGCGAGACGTCAACGAGTGCCATGGGCGTCGTACAGGAAGCACCGGACCGACCGGTCGGCAGCCGTGTGATAGGGCGCGGGAATCGCCTGATCGCACGGTGTGAAGCGCCGCGGACACCGCGGGTGGAACGTGCAGCCTCTCGGAAACGCGCCGAGCAGCGGGACGCTTCCCGCGATCGGCCGCAGCGCCGACCCTCGACTCGCATCAGGCAATGACGCGATCAGCCCCTGCGTATACGGATGTTGCGGCTCCTTCAGGACCGCGCGCACGGGCCCGTGCTCGACGATGCGGCCGGCGTACATGACGGCGACGTGATCGGCGTGACCAGCGACGACGCCGAGGTCGTGCGTGATGAGCAGCAGTGCGAGCCCAAGCTCACGGCGCATCTCGCGGAGCAGGTCGAGGATCTCCGCCTGAATCGTCACGTCGAGCGCTGTCGTCGGCTCGTCGGCGATCAGCAGGGCAGGCCGGCACGCAATCGCGATGGCAATACAGACCCGCTGGCGCATGCCGCCGGAGAGTTGATGGGGATAATCCGAGAGCCGCTGTGCCGCGTTGGGGATGCGCACGGCTTCGAGCAGTTCGAGGGCACGAGCCCAGGCCTGCTGTCCATGCGCGAGGCCGTGCACCCGTAGCGCCTCGACAATCTGGTCGCCGACCGTGTAGACCGGATCGAGCGCCGTCATCGGTTCCTGGAAGACGAACCCGATCGACGCGCCGCGCACGGCGCGCATCTCACGCTCGCCGAGCGCCAGCAGGTCCTTGCCGTTGAAGTGCACGTGCCCACCGCTGACCCGCCCTGGCGCGCGCAGCAGGCGCATGATGGACAGCGCCGTCACCGACTTCCCGCTGCCCGACTCGCCCACGAGCCCGAGCGTCTGCCCTGCGTTGATCGCGAAGCTCACCTGATCCACCGCCACGGCAGGGCCGGCGGGCAGATCGAAGGTGACCGACAGGTCGCGCACGGAGAGGAGGGGGGAGGACAGCACGGAACTCAGACGTTAGACGTTAGACGTTAGAAGTCAGAAGTCAGAAGTCAGAAGTACGGATGCTTCGGTAACGTGAAACTCCGCGGTCTCGTTGCCTCCGCGGTGGGATGTTGCAAGTGGAATCGCACTCTGAATTCAGAATTCTGAGTTCTAACTTCGGAACGTGTCCGCGTGTTCGCCGAACACGACGCGCATGGCGTCGGAGATCTCGCCGACGGTCGCGCGGGCTTCGACGGCCGCGATGATCGGTGGCATCAGGTTGTCGCTGCTGCGAGCCGCTGCGGTGACAGCAGCCAGTGCCGAGCGGCATGCGTCGGCGTCGCGTGTCGCGCGGACCGCCTGTGTTCGCGCAATCTGCTGACGTTCGATCGTCGGGTCCACCTGGAACACATCGATGTGCGCGGCGTCGTCGGCCTGGAAGCGGTTCACGCCGACCACAACGGTGTCCCCGCTGTCGATCGCCTGCTGCGCGCGGTAGGCCGAGTCCTGGATTTCCTGCTGGATGAGGCCGGTCTCGATCGCGCGGAGCGTGCCACCGGCGTCGTCGATGCGTGCGATGATCGCGGCCGCCTCGCGCTCGATCCGGTCTGTCAACGCCTCGATCACGTACGACCCACCCACCGGATCGACGGTGTTCGCGACGCCCGTTTCCGCGGCGATGACCTGCTGTGTCCGCAGCGCCAGGCGTGCAGCATCTTCCGTCGGGAGGCCGAGCGCTTCATCCAGCCCGTTGCAGTGCAGCGACTGCGTGCCGCCCAGCACCGCGGCCATCGCCTGCACCGCCACGCGCACGATGTTGTTGTTCGGTTGCTGCGCGGTGAGCGTGCTGCCGGCCGTCTGCGTGTGGAAGCGGAGCTGCTGCGCGCGAGGATTCGTCGCACCGAAGCGATCGCGCATGATGGTGGCCCACAGCCGGCGCGCGGCCCGGAACTTCGCGATCTCCTCGAGGAAGTTATTGTGGGCGTTGAAGAAGAACGAGAGCCGCTGTCCGAACCGGTTCACGTCGAGGCCGGTGTCGATCGCTGCCTGTACGTAGGCGATGCCGTCCGCCAGCGTGAACGCAACCTCCTGGACGGCGGTCGCACCCGCTTCCCGGATGTGATAGCCGCTGATGGAGATGGTGTTCCAATTGGGCAGCTCGCGCTCGCAGAACGCGAAGATGTCCGTGATGATCCGCAGCGACGCCCGCGGCGGGTAGATATAGGTGCCGCGTGAGACGTACTCCTTGAGGACGTCGTTCTGAATCGTGCCGGAGAGGTTCGAGAGCGGGACGCCCTGGCGGCGCGCCACTGCGATGTAGAGCGACAGCAGGATGGCCGCCGTCGCGTTGATCGTCATCGATGTCGAGACCGAGCCGAGCGGGATGCCGTCGAACAGCACGGCCATGTCGTCGAGCGAATCGATGGCGACGCCGACCCGTCCGACCTCCCCCTGCGCGAGCGGGTGGTCCGAGTCGTACCCCATCTGCGTGGGCAGGTCGAACGCGACGCTCAGGCCCGAAACGCCCTGGCCCAGCAGGTACTTGTACCGGGCGTTGGACTCGGACGCCGTCCCGAACCCCGCGTACTGCCGCATCGTCCACAGCCGCCCGCGGTACATGGTCGGCTGGATGCCGCGCGTGAAGGGGAACTCTCCGGGGAAGCTGCGGTCGGCCATGGGGTGGTTCGATTGTACAAGGGGCAGGCAGGGCAGGCGGGGCAGGGAGGCCGGGATCGCGTTACGGCTCAGTGGACCCGGCGGCCGGCTTCACCGATAAGCACAGTGGGTGGGCCGAACCGTGCACTGGTGGGGAACCGAGCTGTCCTCGTAACTCCTTGACAGGCCTTGTATTCGGTCCTAGACTCGACGTACCGAATCGAACAACGACCAGTCGACGATCAGGCAGCCAGACGCTCCTGAGCGGCACGCTCAGCCGCCGGAGGTCCAGGCGTCGCGCCCCCGCAGGTCAACGGTGGCGTAGGAGGAAGGACATGGAAGACGTCGTCAACCGGTTCGCCCGGGAACTTGCCGACGCAATCGCCGCCGCCGTTGCCGCCAACCCGCAGGTCGAAGCGGTGCGCGGGCGTGCTCGCGCTGCCGGCTACGAGATGAAGGTCACGCTCGAGGCGGTGGTCGGCTTCGCCTCACGCACCGAGCAGGGCGCCAGCGAGCCTGCTGACGCCGCAGCGCCGTTGGCCCGTATCGTGACGCCGGCGCGCGTCGCGACCCCGCGTCGCGCGGCGTTCGAGGTCACAGCCAATGATCGCCGGTTCCTGCGGTCCCTGCGGATCGCCGCCGACGAAACGACAGAGCCGGTCGAGTAGCGCTCGACACGGGCTGAAGAAACAAAAGGGCACGCCGACCATCTGGTCTGCGTGCCCTTTTTTCGTACTCTCCGTAATTCACAAACGCCAACGCCACAACGCACGCCGCACCTGGTGTGACACGTTCCGGCGTCCTTGGTCCCTGCGTTTCCGCGTTCTTGCGTTTTTGCGTTCCTGCGTTTTTGCGTTTTCTCGTTACAGGTTCTTACTTCTGCCCCGCCTGCTTCGCCACCCGCTCGGCTGCGGCCGCGGCGGCGGCTGCGTCGCCCAGGTAGTAGTGCCGGATCGGCTTCAGGTTGGCGTCCAGCTCGTACACGAGCGGGATGCCGGTCGGGATGTTGAGCTCGACGATCTCCGCGTCAGAGATGTTGTCGAGGTACTTCACCAGCGCGCGCAGGCTGTTGCCGTGCGCGGCGACGAGGACCCGCTTCCCGGACGTGATGGCCGGCGCGATCGTGCCGTGCCAGTAGGGGAGGAATCGTGCGACGGTGTCCTTCAGCGACTCCGTCAACGGCAGCTCCGCCTGTGACATGCCGGCGTAGCGCGGATCCCGCGACGGGTGCCGCTCATCGTCAGCGGCCAGCGGCGGCGGCGGGATGTCGTAGCTGCGCCGCCAGATCTTCACCTGATCCTCGCCGTGCTTCGCGGCGGTCTCGGCCTTGTTCAACCCCTGCAGCGCGCCGTAGTGGCGCTCGTTCAGCCGCCAGTTCTTCTCGACCGGAATCCACATCTGATCCAGCCGGTCGAGCGCGATCCACAGCGTGCGGATCGCCCGCTTCAGCAGGGAGACGTACGCCTGATCGAAAACGTAGCCGCCTTCCTTGAGCAGGCGGCCGGCCTCGGCCGCTTCCTCGCGGCCACGGTCCGACAGGTCCACGTCGGTCCAGCCGGTGAAGCGGTTTTCCTTGTTCCAGGTGCTCTCGCCGTGGCGGAGCAGGACGAGCTTGTACATAGATCCTCTGGGAAGTCAGAAGTCAGGGACCCGGACTCCGGTCGGAGTTCAGTTCTGACTTCTGAGTTCTGACTTCTCGGTTCGGAATGTCAGCGCCCCGCGAGCGCCCGGATGGCGGCGCGACCGGCGTACTTGGCGGCCGAGCCGAGTTCCTCTTCGATCCGGAGCAGCTGGTTGTACTTGGCCGTGCGGTCCGTGCGGCTGGCGGAGCCGGTCTTGATCTGCCCGGCCGCGGTGCCGACCGCCATATCGGCGATCGTGGCATCTTCGGTTTCACCCGAGCGGTGCGACATGATCGTGGCGTAGCCGGCGTCCTGCGCCATGCGGACGGCGTCGAGCGTCTCGGTGACGGTGCCGATCTGATTGAGCTTCACCAGGAGCCCGTTGCCGACCTTGTCTGCGATGCCGCGCTTGAGGATCTCCGGGTTGGTCACGAACACGTCGTCGCCGACCAACTGCACGCGGTCGCCGATTGCCTTCGTGAGCAGCTGCCAGCCTTCCCAGTCGCCCTCGGCGACGCCGTCCTCGATCGAGATGATCGGGTACTGGCGGGTCCACTCCTCGTAGAGCTCGACCATCTGCGCGGACGTGCGGTCGGCTTCGCCGGACTTCTTGAACGCGTAGCGGCCGCCGCCCTGCCAGAGTTCACTCGACGCGACGTCGAGCGCGATGTAGACGTCCCCGCCTGCCTTCAGCCCGACCTTGCCGATCGCCTCGAGCACGACCTCGACCGCCTCACGGTTCGACTTCAGGTTCGGCGCGAAGCCGCCCTCGTCGCCGACCCCGGTCGACTGGCCGCGGCCCTTCAGGATGCTGCGCAGGGCGTGGAAGATCTCCGCGCCCGTCCGCAGGGCTTCGGCGAACGACGAGGCCCCGACCGGCATCACCATGAATTCCTGGAAGTCGACGCTCGAGTCCGCGTGTGCGCCGCCGTTCAGGATGTTCATCATCGGCACCGGCAGCGTGTACTGCGTGGTGCCGTAGAGCGCGCCGACGTGCTGGTAGAGAGGGATCCGTCGGGCGAGCGCGTCGGCCTTGAGCGCCGCCATCGAGACGCCGAGCAGCGCATTCGCGCCGAGCCGCGCCTTGGTCGGCGTGCCGTCGAGCGCGATCATCGCGGTGTCGAGGCCGCGCTGGTCGAAGGACTGCCCTTCGAGCGCCTTTGCGATCTCGCCATTGACGTTCGCGACCGCCTTGCGGACACCCTTGCCCAGGTAGCGGCTCTTGTCGCCGTCGCGCAGTTCGAGCGCCTCGCGCTCGCCGGTCGAGGCGCCGGAGGGAACGGCCGCGCGCCCCATGACGCCGCCTTCGAGGGTGACGTCCACTTCCACAGTCGGATTGCCGCGCGAGTCGAGGATCTCGCGGCCATGCACTCGGGTGATCTTCACAGTCAGGCTCCTCCACCACGCCGGTCAGCGTCGGCCTCGTAATGGAGGGCCTCGTCACTGAGCGGGGCGATGAACGGTTCGTCGTCGGCGGTGACGACCACCACACCGCTGTCCGTGACAGTGTGCCGCCGGCGATCTTCTTCGAGGTTGTAGCCGATGAGCGCGCCACGCGGAATCAGGACGTCGCGATCGATGATCGCGCGCCGGATGCGGGCGTGCCGCCCGACGCGCACGCCGGGCATGAGGATGGATTGCTCGATGTGGCAGAAGCTGTGGACCCGCACGTTGGGACACAGCACGCTGCCGTAGATGCTGCTGCCCGAGACGATGCAGCCGGGCGAGATGACGGAGTCCAGCGCCTGCCCGCAGCGCCGGCCGGTCTCGGCAAAGACGAACTTCGCCGGCGGCGCCTGCGGCTGGTAGGTCCGCAGCGGCCACTCGGGATCGTACAGGTTGAACTCCGGGTTCACCTGGCAGAGATCCATATTGGCCTCGAAGTAGGCATCGAGCGTGCCCACGTCGCGCCAGTACTTCGACGCCTTCTTGTTCTCGTCGTAGAAGCGGTACGCGTAGACCGGCGCCTTGTGAATCAACGCCGGGATGATGTCCTTGCCGAAGTCGTGCGAGGTCGGCTGCGTCGCGTCCGCCTCGAGCGCACGCACCAGGACGTCGGTGTCGAAGATGTACACGCCCATCGACGCGAGCGCCAGATCGGGCGAGCCGGGAATCGGGATCGGCTGCTTCGGCTTCTCCTGGAACCCGGTGATGCGGTCCTGCTCATCGACCGCGACGACGCCGAACGAGGACGCCTCGGACACCGGCACCTCGATGGCGGCCAGTGTCACCGCCGCGCCGCGTTCCTGGTGGAAGCGGAGCATGCGCGAGTAGTCCATCTTGTACACATGATCGCCGGACAGCACGACCAGATGGCGCGGGTTCTCCCGGATGATCGAGTACAGGTTCTGGTACACGGCGTCGGCCGTGCCCTGGTACCAGTGCTCGCCCACGCGCTTCTGCGGGGGGAGGATCTCGATGAACTCGCCCAGTTCCTCCGACACGATGGTCCAGCCCATGCGGATGTGCCGGTTGAGCGAGAGCGACTTGTACTGCGTGGCGATGAAGATGCGCCGCAGGCCGGAGTTGATGCAGTTGCTCAGCGCGAAGTCGATGATCCGGTAGGGGCCGCCGAAGTAGACAGCCGGCTTCGCGCGGTCCCTGGTCAGCGGGAAGAGGCGTTCACCCGCCCCGCCCGCCAGCACGATGACGAGGCATTCGTCGAGCAGCGCAGGCATGGGTCAGCTCCTCCTGAGCACGACGCGCGCCGGTGCGCCATCTGCGCCCACCACTGGCAGCGGCAGGCAGAACATCTCGTAGATCCCCGGGTCGACGTCGCGCAGGTTCAGCCCCTCGATGACAATCGTGCCGGCGCCGAGGAGCACGTGATGCGCCGGCGCGCCGGGCGCCTTGAACGGCTCGACGGACAGGTAGTCCACGCCGAGCACCTTGACGCCCCGATCCACCAGGAAATGGGCGGCGCCCTCGCTCACGCCGATGAAGTCCTCATGAAAGACCGGCGAGCCCCAGAGGCGCGAGTTGTGCGTCTTCAGGAGCAGGCGCATGTCCTCCCGGAGATCGAAGCCGGCGAGGTCCTCCGGGGTGACGACCCGCCGCGTCGTCAGCTCGATGACACGCGTGCGGCCGCAGAGCAGGTCGAGCGGCAGCGACTCGGCGCCAGGGCGATCGTCGAAGAAGTGACGCGGGGCATCCACATGCGTCCCGGCATGCGCGCTCATCCGCAGCGTGGACACGTTGGAGCTGTCGCCACGCGCGATCCGCTTGATCGCCTCGAGCGCGAACGGGGTGTTCCCCGGATAGGTCGCGAGGCTGGCATCGATGGGAACGCTGATGTCGATGAGTTTCATCGGGGCGCCGTGGCGGGACGCTAATAGCATAAGCAAAGCCCGGTGAATTCGGGCGAAATACTGTCGGGGCCGGTGTTTGACTTGGCTTCTCCCGGACGCCTATGATTGGCTGTTTTCGTATTGTCGATTTCTTTCTGGAGCTGACTGTTTATGGTGATTCGGCGACGCGCACTCGCCCTGGCTTCCGCAGCGTTCCTGCTTTTCGTGTCGACAGCCTCGAACTCGGCTGCGCAGGGGCGTCAGCTCACCAAGGATGAAGAGCGGGAGGCCAAGGCGGCCACCAGCGCTCTGGCCAACGCGTTCGCTGGCAAGCCGGTGACCAACGACCTGGGGCTCACCTGGCTGCGCAGCGACCCGATGCAGGCGCAGGGCGACAAGAACATCATGGCCTTTGCGCTGAGCCTCGATCCGTCGAAGGCACCGTCCGGCAAGGTCTTCATGATCTGGCGCGTCCTCCCATCGGGGGCCGACCCGAAGGACAAGAAGGTCCAGCCGATCTTCGAGAGCTTCTCCACGGCCACACTGGAAGGGCAGACGCCGTTCATCGGCCGCCTCTTCCTGGCGCCCGCAGGCAAGGTGGACGTGCTCGTCGCCGCGCATGAACTCACCGAAGGCAAGAGCACCAAGGCGCCGGTGTCGGTGATCCGCCAGACGGTGGAGGTCCCCTCGCTCACCGGGGGCGACTTCATGCTGTCGAACCTCTACATCTTCCGCTCGCGCAAGTACGACGCCCCGCTGGCCGACGTGATGGAGCACCCGTACGGCACGCCCGAAGAGGAGAACCTTCCGCTCGCGAGCCCGACCCTGGCGAAGACCGAGCCGCTGCGCATCAACGGCATGCTCTTCAACGCGAAGGGGCGCGTGGCTGTCGAGTATGCGGCCTACAAGGACGGCGTCGCCGAGCCGTTCAAGCGTTGGGCCGCCGCCGAGATCGACCCGGCACGCCAGGGCATTCCGGATCGCGTGCCGTTGACCGACTTCGAGCCCGGCAAGTACCGCCTCGAGATCAAGGTGACCGACAAGGGTTCCGACAAGACGATCACCCAGTCGCTCCCGTTCACGGTCTCCGGCTCCTAGCCAGCAGCCGGCCCGGCCGGCACATGGCGGCGCGGACCCCGGTCCGCGCCGCACTTCACTCAAAGGAGTGACTGCGGTTCTATGGTGATGTGGCGACAGGCACTCGCCGTCGTGTCAGCCCTGCTGCTGACGACGCCGCTGTTGTACGCCCAGCCGAAGGACCAAACAAGAAAGCTCGCGAACGACGAGAAGAAGGAACTCCTCGCCATCACGGCGCTGCTCGGCGCCGCGCAGCCCCCCGCCAACGAGCTGGCCCTCACCTGGGTCGGCAGCGACCTCCTCAAGGCGCAGGGCAACAAGGAATACATCCCGTTCACGCTGACGCTCGACGCGTCACGGCTCAGCCAGCGCCGTGTCGCGCTGTACTGGCGCGTCGTCCCGCGCACGCCCGGCGAGGAACCGCGGCCCGCGCGCAAGGATGACAAGGCCGCGTCCTATACGTTCGAGAACATCCACATGGTCGACCTGCCCGCCGGCGCGATGGTTCGGGTCAGCCGCTCGGTGGTCGTACCTCCGGGCGAGTACGACCTCGTCGTCGTCGCCAAGGAGCTCGAACAGAAGCGACGGGCGGAGGGCGGCACGGTCGGTTACCTCCGACAGCCGCTCACGGTGCCGGACCTCTGGAACGGTGAGCTGACGACCAGCTCGGTGATTGTGGCGGAGCGGATCGATCAGTTGAGCGCCCCGCTGACCCCGGCGCAGCAGGAGGAGCGGCCCTACGCGCTGGGCAACATGGAAATCGTGCCGGCGACCGGCACGCGCTTCACGAAGAAGAACGATCTCTCTGTCTTCCTCCTGATCTACAACGCGAAGACCGACCCGTCGACCGACGCGCCGAACGTGGCCGTCGAGTACAACTTCTACTCGGTCGTGAACGGCTCGGAGAAGTTCTTCAACAAGACGACCCCGCAGGCACTCAATGCGCAGACGCTGCCGGCGGGGTTCGACGCCACGGCCGGCATGACGAACGGGCAGACCATCCCGTTGGCCTCCTTCCCCGAAGGGGACTACCGGATGGAGATCCGCGTAACGGACAAGCTCGCGAGCAGATCGATCACCCGGGACGTGAAGTTCTCCGTCTCGGGCACGTAAACGCAGATCGGCGGGACGGCACCCGCGGGTTCACGAAAGATGGCAGGAACACCCAGCGTTCTGGCGTCGGCGGCGGTCGGCACCCTGCTGGTTGCTGGCACCACGACAGGAGCGGCGGCCCAGACGCGGCCCCCGGTCGCTCCGATCGTGCGCCCAGTCGCCTCTGCCGCTCCTGGTGCGCTCTCCGGGGTCGTTCGCGACGAGCGCGGGCAACCGGTCGAGCATGCCGTCGTCTCGGCCCTTGGCGCCAGCACCACGGTCGCCGTCACTGACGCTTCAGGCCGGTTCGAGTTCGGTGCGTTGACGCCCGGTCCGTATCTCGTTCGCGCGCATCTCGCCGGCTACGTGGCCCCGCGTGCACAGATGGTCGAGGTCCGGTCGAGCGCCCGGGCTACCTCCGCGATTGCCGTGCGGCGCGAAGGGGCCGCCCCGATCCTCGCCGCCGGATTCGGCGTCCCGTCCGATCTCGGCAGCGTGCCGACGACCAGCACTGCGGAATCCACGTCCGCGAGCGGTCAGCCACCTGAATCGGCCGCATCGAACCCGCCAACGGATACGGAGAACCACACCGAAACGGCGTGGCGCATCCGACACGGTCGCCGCGGCATCCTGAAGGACGCGACGCTACCCGAGGATCTGGCCGCGGCCGACGATGACCGCGAGCCGGCCTCGATCTTCGCGCAACTCGCCGGTACATCCGGGCGCGTGGCCAGCCTCTTCACCGAGGCGCCGCTCTCCGGCCAGGTGAACATCCTCGCCTCAGGCGTCTTCGACGCGCCGCAGCAGCTGTTCTCGAACACCACCGTGGCGCGCAACACGACCAACGTGCGGGTCGGCGCCCCCGCCGGGGACAACGCCGACTGGACGGTTGCCGGGGCGCTGAGCCAGGCCGACATCTCGTCGTGGGTCGTTGCCGGCGCCTACACGATGCGTGCGCCTGCGCGGCACCGCTACGACATCGGGATGAGCTACAGCACGCAGCGCTACGGTGGGGGAAACCCCTTGGCGCTGCGTGACGTCACGGACGGCAGCCGCAACGTCGGAACGGTCTACGCCTACGACAGCCTCACGCTGGCACCCGCCGCAACGGTGGCCTTCGGAGCGGAGTACGCGCGCTACGACTACCTCGCAAGCCGCTCGCTGCTCAGCCCGCGCGTCGAGATGACGCTCTCGCCCGCGGCTCGGACCCGCATCACGGCCGCCGTCTCCCAGCGCGCCCTCGCCCCGGGTGCCGAGGAGTTCCTCGCGCCGCCCGACGGCGGAATCTGGTTGCCGCCACAGCGTACCTTCTCACCGGTCGATTCGCGGCAGGGGTTCAAGGCGCAGCGGACGCTCGCCGCCTCTGCCGGGCTCGAGCGCGACTTCGGTGTCTCCACGCTTGCCGTGCGCGGCTTCAGCGAACGGGCCGCCGACCAGCTCGTGACCGTGTTCGGCGCAGAGCTGCCAGGGGAGCCGACCGCGAAGGTCGGCCACTACCTCGTGGGCAACGCGGGGCAGATGGACGTGCGCGGGGTCAGCGCCGAATTCCGTGCGGTGATCGCCAGCCGGGTCCATGGCTCACTGCGCTATTCGGTCGCGCGCGGACAGCTCCTCCGGTCCGGTGACGACACGCTCATGCTGCTGGCGCCTGCCGCAGCCGCAGGAGGCACGGCCGCCATCCAGGACGTCACCGCCAGGATAGACGCGGATGTCCCCGAGACGGCCACCCGTGTCATGGTCCTGTATCGGCTCAGCAACGGCTTCATCCCGCCCGCAGGGGCGGCGGCGTCATCGCCCGGCCTCGATGGACGTTTTGACGTGCAGGTCCGGCAATCACTGCCGTTCCTGAACTTCACGAGCGCGCGCTGGGAGATGCTGCTGGCCGTTCGCAACTTCTTCAGGGACGCCACCGCCGAACAGGCATTCGTCGACGAACTCTTCGTCCTCCGTCCACCCAAGCGGGTCGTCGGCGGCGTCACGCTGCACTTCTAAACCGACGCGCCATCCGGGATTCCGGATGGCGCGAACAAAAAGCCGAATATCATCGTCGTTCGGCTCCATTCCCGTCGGAAATTGAACGCCACCTTACGACCGGCCCTCATAGGATGTGACCATACGCGGCGTGCATCGTCGTGCGAAGCGCGATGAGCACGTCCAGATCTGCGTCCATGGGGCCGTCACCCGTCACCAACCCGATTCACATCGAGCCTGCTGCGTCCGGCGGACTGTACCGTCAGGACGCGCGCGAGCCGCTGTGGCGAACCTGGGCGCGCCCGCTTTTCATCGTCGCGATCCTGAGCGTCCTGGTATCGCTCGGGATTGCGAACGTCGTGATGCGGGCCCGGTGGCATGAGGTCGAGGACGGCGTGCTCTGGGGCGCTCGCGCACAGGGGGTCACGGCCCTCGAAGTGGCCATCGACTCGCCCGCGGCGACCTCGGGCGTGCGGCCGGGCGACGTGCTGCTGGCGGTCAACGGTGAGCCGATCGAGACCCCCGCAGACGTCGTCGAGTACCAGCATCGCGGCACCGCCGGCCTGACGCTCACCTACACGCTGCTGCGCGTGGGCAGCCGCGAGGCCATCGAGGTGTCACTGGCGGAATCGGCCCGTCCGGCATCGATGTACTTCGTCCTGGCGGCCGTCGGGCTGTTCACGCTGATCGTGGGGGCGTCGGTGCGGCTGCGGCGACCGCGCGATCAGGCGACGCTGCACTTCTTCTGGCTCTGCGTCGCATTCTTCGGCGCCTTCACGTTCTCCTTCAACGGCCCGTTCGACCGGCTCGACTGGATCTTCTATTGGGGCGACGCGGTGTCGATGGCGCTGCTCCCGCCGTTGCTCCTTCACTTCACGCTCGTGTTCCCGGAACGCCCTGGCCTCGGGTCCACGGCGCTGCCGCTCCTGCGTCGCTGGCTTCCCGCCATGTATCTGCCGGCGATCGTGCTCGGGGCTGCGCGGATTGCGGCGATTGCGAGAGGCGCATCCGACGGTGCCCTCCTCTCGCGGACGCTGGACCTGCTCGATCGGCTCGAGCCGGTCTACCTGCTGGTCTGCGGCATTGCCGCCGTCGTGGTGCTCGCGCGCGGATTCCGGGAGATCTCCTCGCTCACTGGTCGGCGGCAACTGCGCTGGATCGTGTGGGGGTCGGTCCTCGGCGTTGGTCCGTACGCGTTGTTCTATGCGCTCCCGTGGGCGCTTGGCGCGAACCCACCACTGGCGCTCCAGCTCACGGCGATCCCGCTCGGCCTGGTTCCCCTCGCGTTTGCGTCGGCCATCGTCCGGTACCGGCTCCGCGACGTGGAGGTCATCATCAAGCGCGGCCTTGCCTACACCGCCTTCCTTGCCGCGAGCGGACTCCTGTACCTCGCGATGCGGAAGGTGGTGGGCGTCGTGTTCGCGGACGATGCCGATCAGCACAACTGGATCATCGCGGCGCTGGCGACGATGGTGATCGTGCTGCTGGCGCAGCCGGTCAAGGATGCCGTGCAGAATGCGCTGGACCGCGTCTTCTATCGCGACCGCTACGACTACCGGCGTGCGCTGGTTGGGTTCGCGCGCGACCTGAACACGGACCTCGACGTGGTGAGGCTCAGCCAGCGACTCGTCACCCGCGTGGTCGAAACGCTCGTTGTCGACCAGATGGCGCTGATGCTCGCCGACGAACGTCGCGGCGACTTTGCTTCGATTGGCGACTTCGGATTCGCCCAGCCGGTGCCGGGCCTCTGCCGCACGTCCTCCTTCATCTCGAGGCTGGATACGAACCACACGATCGCGCTCGACGATCCGATCGCGGCGGCCCGGTTCGACGCGGAGGAGGTCGAGTTCTGGCGCGACCGCGGCATCTACTACTTCGTGCCCTGCGTATTCGAAGGCGCCGCGATTGCGGTGCTCGCCCTGGGGCGCAAGGAGTCGGGAGAACCGTTCAACAGCGAGGACCTCGCGCTCCTCACCGCTGTGGCCGGCCAGGTGGCCACCGCGATCGAGAACGGTCGGCTCTACCGGCAGCTGCACCTGAAGGCCGAGGAACTCGGGCGCATGCGCGAGTTCAACGAGAACATCCTCGAGTCCCTGGACGACGGGCTCGTCGTGTTCGACGATGAGGAACGGATTGTCCGGTGGAACCACGCGCTCGAGGCGTTCTACGGGGTTGCCCGTGCAGACGCAGTTGGGCGTTCGCTCCGTGACGTGTTCGACGCGGAGTTCGTCGAGGCGCTGCGTGCCGCTCGCGAAGAGCATCCACTGGGGGCCACCCTGTTCAAGGTGCCCCTGCAAAGCCGGCTGGCAGCCGACCATGGCGAGGCTGCATCACGGCTGCTCGTGAACGCCACTGTCGTTCCGCTCCAGGCGCACGCGGGCGGCGACCTCGTGGAAGGCACCATTCTCCTGCTCGACAACGTGACGGAGCGGATCCATCTCGAGGAGCAGCTGCAGATCTCCGAGAAGATGGCGTCCATCGGCCTGCTGGCTGCCGGCGTGGCACACGAGGTGAACACTCCGCTGACTGGCATCTCCAGCTACACGCAGATGCTGCTGGAGAACGCGGACCCCGCGGATCCGAGGACGCAGGTGCTCGAGAAGATCGAGCGGCAGACCTTCCGGGCCGCGAAGATCGTGAATGGGCTGCTCACGCTGTCCCGCCCGGGCACGCCAGGCGGCGAGCGGACGGCTGTCGATCTGAACAGCGTGGTGAACGATGTCTACTCGCTGCTCGAACACCAGTTCGAGGTCGGCCGCATCAGGGTCCGTCGTGAGCTGTCGGCCGAGCCGTTGCTGGTCTTCGCGATCGAGCACCAGCTCCAGCAGGTGTTCCTCAACCTGTTCCTGAATGCGCGCGACGCCATGCCCAAGGGCGGATGGCTCACCGTGTCCACCCGGACGGATGGGGCGTCGGTCATCGCCGAAGTCGCGGATACCGGATCGGGGATTCCGCCCGAGCAGCTTGCGCGCATCTACGACCCGTTCTTCACGACCAAGGCGATTGGACGCGGCACCGGGTTGGGCCTGTCCATCTCCTACGGCATCGTCCGCGAACACGACGGCACGATCCGCTGCGACAGCACGGTCGGCCAGGGCACGAGGTTTACCCTGGCGCTGCCGGTCCTTGCACAGCCGGTCCGACGGACCGCGGCCCGTACGTAATCGACCGTCACTCCGACATCCATGCCGAACACCCGCAAAGGCTCGATCCTCGTCGTCGACGACGAGGAGATCATGCGCGAGATCCTGGAGACACTGCTTACCCGCGAAGGGTACGACGTGAAGCTCGCCGCGTCAGGCGAGGAGGGGCTGGAACTCGCGCGGTCGCTGCCATTCGACGCGGCGGTGGTCGACATCATGATGCCGGGGATCAGCGGCATCGAGACGCTGGATGAACTTCGTCGCATCGACGAGGAGCTGCCGGTCATCATCATCACCGCATACGCGTCGGTCGAGAGTGCGATTGCCGCGATGAAGACCGGCGCGTTCGACTACATCACCAAGCCGTTCAAGAACGACGAGGTGATCGTCGTCATCCGCAACGCGATGGAGCGGCGCCGTCTCGTCAACGAGAACCGCTCGCTCAGGCAGAACATCCAGGAGCGGTACCACAAGTTCGCCAACATCATCGGGCGCAGCCCGAAGATGCGGCAGGTGTTCGACCTGATCATCCAGGCCGCCCCGAGCCGCTCGAGCATCCTGATCCAGGGAGAAAGCGGCACCGGCAAGGAACTGGTCGCACGGGCCATCCACGCGAATTCCTCACGGTCCGAGCAGCCGTTCGTCGCCGTGAATTCCGGGACGGTCTCCGGAGAGCAGCTCGAGTCCGCACTGTTCGGCCACGTCCGCGACGCGTTCGCCGGCGCCGTCTACCCGAAGAAAGGGCAGTTCGACCTCGCCGACCACGGCACGCTGTTCCTCGACGAGATCGGCAACGTTCCGCTCGACACCCAGGCGCGGCTCATGCGGGTCATCCAGGACCGCGAGTTCACGAGGCTGGGCGGCGTGGAGTCCGTGAAGGTCGACGCCCGCATCATCGCCGCGACGACGATGGACCTGCGGCAGATGATGGAGGAGGGGAAGTTCCGCGAGGATCTCTTCTACCGACTGCACGTCATCACGATCTCGATGCCGCCGCTCCGCGCGCGCAAAGACGACATCCCGCTGCTTGCGCAGCACTTCCTCCGCAAGTACGAAGAGGAGAACCACAAGGCGGACCTCGAACTCGCCCCTGATGCGCTCGACCTCCTCACGGAGTATGACTGGCCGGGAAACGTTCGGGAACTCGAGAACGTGATCGAGCGGGCGGTCGTGCTCGCGTCAGGCCCGAAGATCGGTGCGGAGCTCATTCCCGATCACGTGCGCCGGGCGCCGAGCTTCCACATGCCGCAGTTCGTCGTGCCCCCAGAGGGGATCTCGTTCAAGGACGTCATCACCGACTTCGAGAAGCGACTGATCGAGTCGACCCTCGAGGCCGCAGGCGGCGTCCAGAAGCGCGCGGCCGAACTGCTGCACATCAAGCCTACGACGCTGAACGAGATGATCAAGCGGTACGACATCCGTCCCCGGCGCAAGCGGCAGTCTGGCAACGGCGACACGACGGCTGACTGAGTCCTCTGTCGCCTCCGTCGTCGAGCTTTTCGACGCAGGCTCTACGTGCGTGCCGGTGCGTTCCTGACCTTCGCGAACGTGCGCTCGAACTTCCCGAGCACGACGTCCCACCGATAGTTCTTCCGGACGTAGTCGCGTCCGTTTCTGCCCATTGCCGCCCGAAGGCGCGGGTCGGCCACGAGCAGCTTCAGGCACTCAACGAACTCGTCGCGGTTGGCGTACCAGAGGCCGCCGTTGCTGCGGACGCAGTGTTCGACGAGCACCTCGCTCCGGGCGTTCACGAGGACTGGTGTGCCGACGGCCAGCGCCTCGAGGGCCAGTAGCGACAGGCTCTCGTACGGGGAGGGGCAGACGACCACGCTGGCGGCTTCGAGCGCCTGGATGCGTTCGCTGTCACTGAGCAGGCCAGCAAAGCGGACGGCCGGGTCCTCGGGCAGTGCCATGAGCTTCGCGCCCATCAGCACGAGGGCTGCGTCGCCGCCCTCGCCCACGTAGGTGCTGAAGTACTGCAGCAGTTCCTCGCAGCCCTTGCCAGGGTCGATGCGGCCGCCGTACAGCGCGAACGGCCCGTGCAGGCGATGTCGCCTGCGGAACACCGCTCCGCGTGACGTGAGGTGCGACGGGAACTCCCGCGCGCCCGGCTCTGCCGCCTGCGTCTCGGACGACGCCGTCTCGCCGCCGCCATCGTCTGCGGTCGGGGCGGCCTCGTCGTCCACGCGCTCTGGCATCCTCGGGTACGGCTGCTGCTGCGGGATGTCGATGCCGACACCCACCAGTTCCTCGAGCAGCGGGCGATCCGGGAACTGCTGCTGGACGAACTGCCGCTCGGCGTCCGTGAGGTAGAAGATCGCCGCGGGCTTCGTGAAGACGTCCTTGTAGATCCCGAGGTGGATCGCCGGCTCGTCGTGCGCCGTGGACACGAGAATGCTGCGGCCGGGATTCACCTCGAGGCCAAGCACCGTGGTGGCGTACAGGTAGGTGAAGAAGACCAGGACGTCGTACTGCTGGTGGTGCCGCTTGAGGTGCTCGATGAGTGCCGGGCACCAGGGGCCCTGCTGCTTCAGCCACTCCATCTCGTCCTGCGACGTGTGCGCGTGGTTGAAGATCCAGTCCGAGTACTTGTTGAAGGCGTCGAGCTCGCGCGTGCGCGTGCTCGCGAACCGGCGGACGGTGACGCCCTTCACCCGGTCGGTCCCCTCCGGGTATTCGTTCTTCCACGTGATGTAGTCCCGCGCGCAGGTCGTGAGGACGTCCACTTCGTGCTGCGTCGCGAGCCGCTCGGCCAGCAGCCGGCAGAGCTGCTCGGATCCGCCGAGCACGTCGGCGCCATAGCGCTGGATGACAAAGGCAAGCTTCATGACGGGTAACCGCCCCCAGAGTACGTGAGCAGCGAGGCGAGCGCACGCTCGATTCGCGCATCGCTGAAGTCCGCGAGGCGGCGTCGCTGCCCCGCGATCACCTGCGCCCGCAGGGTGTCGTCGAACGTGAGCAGGCCGAGGAGTTCGGCCGCCTGTTCCATGTCCTTCGGCGCGAACTGCACGCCAGCGCCGCCCAGTGTCTCGGGAACGGCGGCTGCGGCGTAGGCAAGGATGGGCACGTCCGTCGCCATGGCTTCCAGCAGCGGCGCGCAGAACCCCTCGTGCTCGCTGAGTGAGATGTAGACCGCCGCGTGCCGGTAGTACACGGCGAGGTCCTCGTCGGGCACGGGCCCGGTGAAGACGAACCGTTCGTTCAGCAGCCGGAACTGCGCCATCATGCCGCGAATCGACTGGTAGTACCGCGGCACCGCATCGTACTTGCCGACGAAGATGAACCGGTAATACGCATCGACGTATCGCTTGTAGTGCTCCGCGAGCTTGAGGTGATCCTCGATCTTCTTGTTCGGGGCGATACGCCCCACGAAGAGGAAGTTGATCAGGTCGTCGGTCTGGAGCACCTTCTCCAGTGCGGGCCGTCGCACGTGTCGGGTCACGCGCGACAGGTCCACGGCGAGCGGCAGCACGCCGGTCGGCGCAAATCCCATTGCGTCGAGTTCCGATCGGTTGAACTCCGAAACCCCGAGCGCGAGGTCGACACGGCCCACAAGCGTGGCCAGTTCCTGGCGTGCAAGCGAGGCGAGCCGGAACAGGCCGGGATCGTACGGCGCGAAGTAGTGCGCCGGCGTCACGTTGTGGTAGAGCATGACGCGGCCGCGGGTGAGGCGAGCGAACGCCTCGGTCATCGGCGACGGGAGTGCGTAGTGGAAGAGCGTCAGGTCGCCGCGGGTCGCAGCCGGATCGTCGAAGCGCCTGACGTCTCCGCGCAGGACGTCGTCGATCGTCAGGGCGAAGATGTCGGCATCGTGCCCCATCGCGCGCAGCATGTCGCGCATCTTCCGCGCGCTGTCGCCAATCGCGTCTCCCTTGTGGGCCGCCGGCACCCACTGGTTGACGATCACGTCGGCTCCTGCGGCAGCGCGAAGTAGGCCGAGGGGCGGTAGCGGCGGATTTCCTCCAGCTGTTCGAGGGCATCGAACTGCTGCCAGAAGTCGAACGACACGTGTGCGGTGCCCTGCCGCGGGGAGGAGAGGATCCCGTCGACGAAGGTCAGCAGTGTCCGGTCGAAGTCCTGCGCCTGAAGGCGGTCGACGGCCTTCAGCTGTTCGTCGACGATGGCGTCCTGGAGGTCGGGATTGGACAGGATGCCGTCCATGACCGCCGCGACGTAGCCCGGTTCCTTCGTCTCGAACAGGACGCCCGCACCGTCCATCGTCGCCGGGACGGCGGTCGCGGCGTAGGCGAGGACCGGGATCTGCTTGTAGAAGGCCTCGATGAGCGGGACGCAGAAGCCTTCGTGCTCGCTGCAGCAGAGGAACAGGTCCGCCAGTTCGTAGTAGGCGATCAGCTCGGCGTCGGACACGTGCCCGGCAAAGTGGACGTGCTCGAGCCCCAGCTCGCTGACCATGTGCGTCAGCGCCGCGAAGTAGCGCTCGAACACGCTGAAGACGCCGGCGATGATCAGCCGGCTCCGCGGATTGAACCGGGTGTGATACGCGTGGAAGCAGCGGATCACGTCCTCGATCTTCTTGTTGGCGATCACGCGCCCGACGAACAGGATGTTGGTCCAGTCGTCGTCGAACTGCCGGGCGACCAGCCAGTCGGCCGGGTTGTCCAGATGCGCGAGATCGGGGACCACCGGCAGGACCGCGGTCCGTGGGAAACCGAGCGCCTCGAGGTCCTGCCTGTTGAACTCCGAGTCGCCGAGCGCCATGTCGCAGCGGTTCACGTAGGCATGGAGCTCGCGCCGCCCTCGGAAGCACTGCCGCGCGAGCGTCCGGTGGACGGCGGCGAAGTACTCCGGCGGCGTGATGTTGTGGTAGATGAGCGCCATGCGATCGGGCAGGGCGTACGCGGTGCGTGAGGCCTTCGACCCGATCGAGAAATGGTGCAGCAGCAGGTTGTCCGGGTGGCTCGCGTCCACGAGCTCCCGATAATCGCGCGTCAGCGACTCGAGACGCGGGTCGGCCGTTTCGACGAAGATGTCCGACTCGAATCCTGCGGATCGCAGGACGCGTTGTATCCCGAGGACTTCGTGGCCGATGGCGTCGCCGTACCCCAGCGTCGCCAGCACCTGGTGCACGGCTGGCTTCGAGGTGCTCATCGCGATGCGCCCGTGCTCCGACCTGACGGCCGGCGGCCGCGGTGTCCCTGGTTCCGATGCGGTGCCGACTGTTGCGGTCGCCCCTGGTGCGGACGACCCTTCGGCGGGTCGTGACGTTCAGGAACGGGCGCACGTTTCGGTAGCGGCGGCGAGACCGGTCCGGTCGGCCGGGGGAGCGTCATCTCCGGTGCGGTGGACGGTCCCGAAGGTGTCGCAGCCACGGCGTCGGCAGCCGGAGGGCAGGACTCCTTGCGTCGTTCCATCCAGCCAGGCAGCGGCTCGAATCCGCCGGACGCAGGCTCCTTCGAGAGCCGCTCCAGCATGTCGAGGTACTTGCGCTCGATGACCGGCCAGTCGTAGTTGTCGCGATAGTACTGGCGGCCGTTCTTTCCAAGGCTGCCAGCCACCCACTTGTTGAACTCCAGGGCGCGCAGCGTCTCGACGAACTCCGCGGTGCTGTCGTAATACAGGCCCGCGTTGCTCCGGATGCACTGGCCCTTGAGGACGTCGCACTTGGCGTTGGCGAGCACAGGCTTGCCGAGCGCCCACGCTTCGAGCGCCACCATGGACAGGCTCTCGAAGAAGGACGGCATGATGAGCACGTCGGCTGCGGCGATGCCGTCGAACTTGTCCGAGTCGTCCACGAAGCCGAGATGTCGGATGCGCGGGTGCTTCGGGATGTCGAGGATCGAGTTGCCGATGAGGACGAGGGTCAGCTTGCCCGCCCCGTTTCGCAAGTACGAATCGAAGTGCCGGAACAGATCGCGGCAGCCCTTGTTTTCGTCGATCCGCCCGACGTAGATGGCGAACGGACCCCGGATGCCGTACTTCTGGCGGAACCGCTGTGGCTGCGGGTTCGGGGGCACTTCGGACCCGATGCCGACCACCACGGACGGGACCTGCTCGTTGTGCGCGAGCGCCTGGATCATCGTGCGCTCTTCGGGCGAGTTGTACATGAGCGCCCGAACGCCCCGGAAGATTGGGGCGAAGATCGACAGGCCCGCCGCCGGGTCGCGCTCCGCCGTCGGCACGAGGATCGCCTTCGTGCCGGCCGCCCGCGCGCCGTGGAACGCGTGGTAGTACCGGTAGCTGAAGAAGATGCAGAAGTCGAACTCGCCCGCATGCTTCGTGATGTGCGCGACCAGTGCCGGACTCGTCGGTCCTTCGGCTTCGAGCCAGTCGAGTTCGTCGGCAATCGAATGAGGCTGATGAAACACTCGCTCCGACAAACGGCCGAAGGTCAGTGGATCGCGCTCGTGCTTCACCGGGAAGCGACGGACGACCACCTTGTTCACCCGATCCTCGCCGGCCTGGAGCTCGTTGCGCCAGGTCACGTAGTCGGTGGCGCACGTGGTCCACACTTCGACCTCCGCGTGGCGGGCGAGGTGCTCGGCGACGTAGCGGGCGTGCAGTTCCGCGCCCCCGTTGATCGCAGGGCCGTACCGCTGGACGACGACGGCGACCTTCACGGCTCTGGCGTGGACGCCGGGTCGCTGCCGGCCGGCGCGGGAGTATCTGAACCCTGGGCCGAGGTGGACTCGGGTGCGGGCGCGGGCTGCGCCGGATCGCTGGCCGCAGATTCCGCGGGGTGGGCCTGCGCGCCGAACGCGTGCTCGAACGGTTCGGGGCGGGTGACCCGGACGTCCGGCACCGCAGCCGTGTCTGCGACCGGTGCGTCAGTGACGGCAACGGCCGGCTGTGCGGCCGGGGCCGCAGGTGCGCTCGTCGTGTCGGGCGTCACGTCCGTGTCCGACGCGTCCGTGTCGTCGCCGGCATCTTCGCCTTCGCCACCGTTGTCAGGACCGCCATCCGCGGAGCCGGCTGCACCGCCCATGATCGCGGCGGCGGACCCGCTGCCACGACGTCCGCGGCGGCGACGGCGCCTGCGGCTGCGCTGACCGGGACCTTCAGTCGACGTCCCGGCCTGCGAGGCGTCGGACGCGGGCGACTCAGCATCCGGGGGCGCGACAGCGGTGGCGGCAGGCGCAGCAGGCGCTGCGGCCGGTGGAGCAGGACGTGAGGGCTCCGATCGATCCGAGCGATCCTGCCGGTCCTGACGATCGCCGCGGTCCTGGCGCTCGCCCCGTTCCTGCCGGTCCTGACGCTCCTGCCGGCGGCCGTCCTGCCGCCGCGGTTCGTCGCGTCGATCATCCCTGCGCTCCTCGCGTCGGGTCTCTTCGGAGCGGCCGGTCTTCTCCTCGCCAGACGGCTTGTACACGACAGCGCTTTCGAGTGCCCGGGCGCGCCGCTCGTTGAACTCGAGCCGGCTCGCCAGCGACTCGATGCGCATCTTGAGGTTCTTGACCTCTATGCCGAGCCGCGTGGTCTCGAGCACGAGGTTGTGCATGACCTCGTAGTAGAGCTGATCGAAGGCGTACCGGGCGGCATCGCGCTTCGCCTCGCGCTCGGCGAGGCTGGCATTCAGCTTCGACTGGATGTTGAGCGCCTTGATCAGCGGGTTGGGGTTGAAGAACAGCTTCAGGATCGGCAGCAGCAGCCGCCGGATGAAGCGCAGCGGCCCCCGAGTCGACTCGAAGAGCGTCTGGTCCTCGAAGGCGAAGTTGGGCAGCTCCGGCGGAGCGTAGGGCGGTTGCGACTTCCGGAACTGCTCGAGCAGATCGGACCGCACGCCGCGCGGGTCGAGGAACTTCTCGAGCTTCACGCTCGCGAGTTCCCGGATCTCGGCGTCGGTGTAGTCCACGCCGCGCTTCTCGCGAATGCGGGCGCGGATCTGCTCCATGATCTGCTCGACGTTGACCGCGTCGGAACGGACGTTGAAATCAGGCATGGTCAGGGTACGAACGGGTGGTAGATGATCAGCACCACCGCGATGACCCACAAGGTCACGCAGGCAAGCAGCGGTCGGTCATTGAGCAGCAGGTCCGACGGACTTCCGCCCTCCTCGCGCTGGTGCACGAGGTACAGGTACCGGAAGATTCCATAGATGGCGAATGGAATCGTGAGACCCAGCCACGCGGTGCCGAACTTCTGCTCGGTCTCCGGGCTGATCGTGTAGAAGGTGTAAGCGATCAGCGTCGACGCCGTGACGACGGCGATCATCTGATCAAGGAGATACGGCGAGTACTCGTCGAGGATCGGTCGATGGCTCGCGGCTCCATCCGCGAGCAGCACCAGCTCGTGCCGGCGCTTGGCGAGTGCGATGAAGAGCGCGCCGAGAATCGTGCAGACGAACAGCCAGTGGCTGATGACCACGTTGATGACGACCGCCCCGGCGATGGCGCGCAGCACGAACCCGATGGCGAGCGTCAGGGCGTCGAGAATGACGATGTGCTTCAGGCTGGCCGAGTACCAGGTCTGGAGCACGAGATAGATCGCGGCGACGGCGCCGAACCGCCAGTCGAGCAGGAACGCACTTGCGAGCCCGGCGGCGGCGAGCGTCGCGGCCGCGCCGATCGCCAGCGTGACCGACACGTCGCCGGCGGCGATCGGGCGACGGCATTTCAGCGGATGGAGGCGGTCGCCTTCGCGGTCCATCACGTCATTGATCAGATAGACCACGCTCGAGAGCGCACAGAAAACGGCACACCCGCCCGTGGCGCGCAGCACGGACGGCAGGTCGAACAGCTTGACCGCAAAGACGAGCGGCGCGAAGACCAGCAGGTTCTTGGTCCACTGGCTGGGCCGCAGGGAGAGAAAAAGGCTGAGAGCGGGCGAACGTCGCCCCGACGCCGCCTGCCGGGAACGGGCGGCCGCATCGGGGGACGTCATGCTCGAAAGGGTAGTGCGCGCCATCTAGCGCGGTCGGCGACTAGACCTTCGCCGAGGAGAAGCTCTGCACCGCGTCGCTTTCGGACTCGTACGTCTCGAACACCGTCAGCAGCTTGGTGATCGAGAGGAGGTCCGTAATGCGCTTCGTGAGGTTCAGCAGCTTGAGGCTGCCGCCCTGGCGGCTGACGGTGGTGTAGGTCCGCACAATCTCGCCCAGGCCGGCGCTGTCCACATACGGCACATCGGCCAGGTTCAGGACGATCTTCTTGCGACCGCCGTTGAGCAGCGTATTCACCTTGTCCTTGAGGATTTCGTCACCCTCGCCGAGCGTGATGCGGCCCTTCACGTCGAGGATCGAGACATCACCAACCGTTCGTTCGTCGATCTGCATGAAAACGCTCCAGATGTGTGCGTGCACGTGAGCTTAACACACCCCGCGGCGTGGTACTGGCCGCGGAGTGCGATGAGCTGCTGTTGCGTAACGAGGAGGAACCGGCGGGGAACCCGAGGTCAGAGACTTCCTGCCCCAGCAAGTTTCCGGGACTGGAAGCACTCCTTGCAGAACACCGGTCGACCCTGTGTCGGACGGAACGGCACGGTGGTTTCCTTGCCGCACGCCGAACAGTTGGTGACCGTCTCCACCCGCTCGCGCGCCATGACGGCACCGACCGGGCGGCTCGCCCTGCTGGCTTTGCAGGACTTGCAGCGCTTGGGTTCGTTCTTGAAGTTCTTGTCAGCGAAGAACTGCTGTTCTCCGGCTGTCCACATGAACTCCGCTCCGCAATCCACGCACCTGAGGGTCCTGTCCTGGAACTCCATCGGTCCCACCTCGCCTGGGTCGGTCTGCTACTCCAGTTCTCGCCGGAGCTTCTTCCGATTGCGCTTGCGGGCCAGCGCCTGCTTGGCGCGACGCTTGTCGCCCGGCTTCAGGTAGAAGGAGTGCTTCTTGATGTCCTTGATGATGTCTTCCTGCTGCACCTTCCGCTTGAAGCGTCGGAGAGCGCTTTCGATCGATTCGCCCTCCTGAATCTTCACTTCAGCCACGTAAATCACACCCCTTTCGGGTGGCTCAACTCGCGGTATCACGATGAATATCCGCTACTGCCAAATATGCTAGGCTATCACGGCAACGGCGGATTCTAGGACCAAACCCTGACCGCGTCAACGAAATACCTCCCGCGGACGCTCGGGCCCTCCCAGCCAGCTCGTCCGACAACTCGCTGACACAATGAGAGTTCTCGTTCTTGGAAGCGGCGGGCGCGAGCACGCGCTCGTCAGGCGGCTGTCCGCCGACCCGGATGTCACGGTGATTGCCGCCCCGGGCAACCCGGGGATCGCCGGCATCGCACCGGTCTTTCCGGTGAATTCGACGGATCCCGACGCGGTGCTCGCCGTCGTGGCGCAGCAGGAGGTCGACCTGACGGTCGTGGGCCCGGAACTGCCGCTGAGCGTCGGGATCGCGGACGCGTTCGCGCGCGCGGGACGCCTGCTCCTTGGACCGACCGCTGCGGCCGCCCGGCTCGAGACCAGCAAGGCGTTCGCGAAGGCCTTCATGGCGCGCCACGGGGTTCCAACCGCGCGCTTCCACACCGCCGACTCCGCAGACGACGCACTGGCGGTCGTCCGCTCGGGGAGCTTCGGGTTTCCGGTCGTGATCAAGGCGGACGGGCTCGCTGCTGGCAAGGGGGTGGTGATCGCGACCAGCCTGCCGGACGCGGAAGAGGCAGTGCTCGCCGCGATGACCGGCAACCGCTTCGGCAGCGCCGGCAATCGGGTGGTCATCGAGGAGTGCCTGACCGGACCCGAGGTGTCCTTCTTCGTCCTGAGTGACGGGACGCGTGCCCTGCCCATCGGTACCGCGCAGGACCACAAGCGGATCTTCGACAACGACGAAGGGCCGAACACCGGCGGCATGGGCGCGTTCGCACCGAGCCCGCTGATGACGTCGGCGTTGCACGCGCAGGTGATGCGGGAGGTCGTCGACCCGGTCATCGCTGGCATGGCGGCGGAAGGCCACCCATTCCAGGGCTTCCTGTACGTGGGGCTGATGCTGACGCCGTCCGGCCCGCGGGTGATCGAGTTCAACGTCCGCCTTGGTGACCCCGAGGCCCAGGTCATCCTTCCCCGTATCGCCGATCCCCTCACGCCACTCCTTGCCGCCGCCGCACGCGGCTCTCTGGAGGCCAGCACCTGCGCGCTCGCGGACGATGTGCAGGTCGGAGTCGTGATTGCATCCCGCGGATACCCGGAGTCGTCCGAATCGGGACAGCCCATTCGGGGGATTGCCGAGGCAGAGGCGATGGGCACATCCGTGATTCATGCGGGTACGGCAGAGCACGGGGGGCAGGTCGTCACGAATGGCGGTCGCGTGCTCACGGTCGTCGCTTCCGGCGCGCGATTCAGCGACGCGATCGACAGGGCGTACGCCGGCGTCCGCGCCATCAGCTTCGACGGCATGCAGTACCGCACCGACATCGGGCGGAAGGCACTCGCCATCAGCGGCTAGGAGGCCGGCCGCGCCCGCCAATCCTCAAATTCGCAATCAGCAATCAGCAATTACCTGCTGTGAAGTACTCCGTCATCACCTTCGGATGTCGCGTCAACCAGTCGGACTCGCTCCGGGTGGAGGAGGAGCTTCTCGCGTCCGGTGCCCAGCCGGCCGCGGCCGAGGTGGCAGACCTGGTCGTCGTGAATACCTGCTCGGTGACAGCGAGCGCGGATCAGGGTGCACGGCAGATGATCCGGCGGATCGCGCGCACGAACCCCGGCGTCCGGATCATCGTCACGGGCTGCTACGCAACCAGGGAGCGCGAGGCGGTGGCGTCGTTGCCGAATGTGCGGGAGGTTGTCTCCAACGACGACAAGCCCCGGTTGCTGGCGCTGATGCGCTCGTCTCCTGACGGGGCAGTTGACCAGCAATGGGTCAGCTCCGCGGAACGATACGGGCATGGTGATGGGAGTTGCGGCGCGGCGATCGAGCCCGGATTGGCCGGGCGTACCGCATTCACGCTGCGCGTCCAGACCGGCTGCGCGGAACCGTGTTCCTACTGCATCATCCCCGAAACGCGGGGGGCGCCTCGCAGCCTGCCTGTGGCGCAGGTGCTCGCCGAGGTCGCGCGGGTGGCCGACGCCGGATTCCGTGAGGTCGTGCTCACCGGAGTCCACCTCGGATCGTACGGGCGCGATCTCGGCCCACGCACCGACCTCCCTGCCCTCCTCGAGTCACTGCGACACTGGGCGGATGCGGCGCTCGACGCGCATGGGCAGCGCGTGCGGTTTCGCATCAGTTCGCTCGAGCCAATGGACTGCACGGCCGACGTGGTCGATCTCGTGCGCGACGCCGACTGCTTCGCGCCGCATTTCCACCTGCCACTGCAGCACGCCAGCGGCGGCGTGCTCGCGGCGATGCGTCGCCCGTACGACCTCGCGTTCTACCGCGCCCTCGTCGATCGCATCCGTCACGACCTGCCGAACGCATCCATCGGCTCTGATGTGATCGTCGGTTTCCCCGGAGAGCAGGACGCGGACTTCGAGGAACTGGTGGCGTACCTCGAGCAGTCGCCGCTCACGCATGTTCACGTCTTCCCCTATTCCGACCGTCCTGGGACGGTGGCTTCCCGCATGGGTGATCGTGCGGCCGGAGGAGTCGTCAAGGCGAGAGGCCTGGAGATCCGCAGCGTTGCCGCCCGGCTCTCGAGACGGTTCGTCGCCGGTCAGCAGGGGACCGTTCATCGGGCGTTGACGCTGGAGGACGGAAGGCGTGCGGTCACCGGGAACTACCTGAAGGTGCGGATACCCGCAGGGCAGCCGCGGAATCGCTGGGTCGACGTGCGTATCACGGCAACCGAGCCCGACATCCAGGGGGAGATCGTCCGCGCCTACTGAGCTGGCGGTGCCGCGCGGGGGCGGCGTCGGCCGGTCAGCGGAAGGCGAGCGTCGCCAGGCGCTGGGCAGGAGACGGGCGCTGGCCTTCGACGATGAGCTGTCCGCAGGCGGCCCGGATGTCGCGGCCGCGGCTCTTGCGCACCGACACCGTGACCCCGCGCTCCGCAAGGGTCCTCGCGAAGCGGTCCACGACGTCGTCGGATGGACGCTCGAACGGGATCCCCGCGGCGGCGTTGAGCGGGATCAGGTTCACCTTGGCTTTCACCCCATCGAGCAATCGCGCCAGCTTGCGCGCATCATCGACCGAGTCGTTCACGCCGGCGAGCATCACGTATTCGAACGTGATGCGATCGCGCTTGCGGACCGGAAAGCGCTTGCAGGCGGCAATGACCTCGGCAACACCGTACTTCTTGTTGATGGGGACGAGCGCACCGCGCTGCGCATCGGTCGGTGCATGCAGCGAGATCGCGAGGTTCGGCATCAGCTCTTCGCGTCCGAGCTTCTCGAGCGCGGGCAGGATGCCGACCGTGGACAGCGTCACTCGACGAGGCGAGAGGTGGAACCCGTGCTCGTCGCAGAGGATCCGCATCGCCTGCATGACGGCGTCGTAATTGTGCAGCGGTTCGCCCATCCCCATGAGGA
The DNA here is from genome assembly GCA_018268955.1 of Acidobacteriota bacterium. Classification (GTDB taxonomy): domain Bacteria; phylum Acidobacteriota; class Vicinamibacteria; order Vicinamibacterales; family CAVVIG01; genus CAVVIG01. The sequence goes on from JAFDVO010000035.1 coordinate 87,654, forward strand.
CGATGTTGAAGGGGCGGTCGAGGAAGCCGAGCGACCGCGCCAGCACCCGCACCTGACCGGCGATCTCGCCTGCAGTGAGGTTCCGCACGAGCCCCATCTTTCCGGTGAGGCAGAAGGCGCAGGCCATGGCGCAGCCCACCTGGGTCGAGATGCAGAACGTCATCGACGGCGTGTCCGGAATGAACACGGACTCGATGTGTCTGCCGTCTGCGAGCGTGAGCAGGAACTTCTCCGTGCCGTCCGCCGACTGTTCCCGTGAGGCGACCTGAGGCGTGCCGATGGTGAACTCAGTGTTCAGCGCTGTCCGAAGATCGCGTGGCAGGTCGGTCATCGCGTCCACGTCCGTGACGCCGCGCCTGTAGATCCAGGCGAAGACCTGTCGCGCGCGGAAACGCTCCCAGCCCCTGGCGGCGAAGGCCTCCTCGAGGCCGGCCAGGTCGAGTTCCGCGAGATCGGTTGAGGTGGGGGCGGTATCCTTCACGGCCTGAATCACTTCCAAGAACTTCTCGATCTTAGCGCGCCTGTCCAGCCGAACCATGCGCGGCAGCCGGATGCTTGCCGGAACGGTCGGGCGCGTGTTATATTCGGCATCTATTGGCGTAATTCCTTCTGTGTCAATCACTTGCGGCGCCGTTCCAGCGAAGGCGCCGCGCCGGAAACCGTCCCTGCAGCGAGCCATCATCGTGTCGAACACTCCGGTCGTCCGCGGCGCTCTCGATAACGGCCTTCGGCTTCTCACCGAGCAGATGAATTCGGTGAGGTCGGTGAGCATCGGCGTGTGGCTTGCCCGTGGGTCGCGCCACGAGACCGCGGAGCGCGGCGGCATCGCCCACTTCGTCGAGCACATGCTCTTCAAGGGGACGCACAACCGCTCGGCGGAGGACATCGCCCAGGCGATCGACTCCATTGGCGGGCAGCTCGATGCGTTTACCGCGAAGGAGTACGCCGGCTACTACATCAAGGTGCTCGATGAGCACCTGCCGCTCGCCCTCGACATCCTCTCCGACATCGTCCTGAACCCCGCGTTCGATCCCGAGGACGTCGAGCGCGAGAAGAAGGTGGTGATCGAGGAGATCAAGATGGTCGAAGACACCCCTGACGATCTCGTGCACGAGATCTTCACGCAGGGGTTCTGGGAGGACCATCCGCTCGGCCGGCCGATTCTCGGCACGCGTGAGACCGTCGAATCGTTCACGTCCTCACTGCTGCACGCGTACTTCCGCGACACCTACGCACCGCGGAACCTGATCATCTCCGCCGTCGGCAACCTGCAGCACGAGCACGTGCGCGCGCTCGTCTCGGAGCGGTTCGGCCACCTGGCGCCGGCCGGGTCGCCGTACGACGATGTGGCGCCGACCGTGGTGCCGAAGGTCCTGATCCGCCGGAAGGAACTCGAGCAGAGCCATGTGTGTGTCGGGACGCCGTGCTATCCCCAGGACCACGAGGACCGCCACGCCGCTTACGTGCTGAACACGGTGCTCGGCGGGTCGATGAGTTCGCGGCTCTTCCAGAACATTCGTGAGAAGCGCGGACTGGCCTACGCGGTGTTCTCCAGCCTGAGCGCTTACCGGGACGCCGGGTCGTTCACGATCTACGCCGGTTGCGCCAATGAGGCGGTCGGGGAAGTTGTGGACCTGATTGTCGAGGAACTCCGCAGCGTGCGCCAGGCACCGGTTCCGGATGCGGAACTCCGGCGGGCCAAGGACCACCTGAAGGGCAGCCTCATGCTCGGCCTCGAGAACACGGCCAGCCGCATGTCTCACGTGGCGCGGCAGGAGATGTACTTCGGGCGGCAGGTCAGCCTGGACGAGACGCTGCAGGGCATCGAGCGGGTCACGCCCGACGACCTGCAGCGCGTGGCTGCCGACCTGTTCCGTGACGGCGCGCTGTCGGCCACCGTGCTCGGCGATGTGAACGGATTGCGGATCCCCCCCGAGCGTCTCGATTTACAATAGAGGTCCTATTCACCACACACGACATCGAGCACTCAGGAGGATCGGGCCGGACGGCGCCCCGCACGGGCTCCGGCGGTCACCGGCTGGTCTGTCCCTCGCTGTCATGCGTGTCTTTCGCGTCAGGACTTTCGCGTGATCCAGCGCTACACACATCCCGAAATGGGCCGGATCTGGAGCGAGCAGAGGAAGTACGAGACCTGGCTCCTCGTCGAATCCGCGGCTGCCGACGCCATGGCGGCGGCCGGTATCGTCCCTCCTGAAGCCGCCCGCGACATCCGCGAGCGCGGCGCTTTCGACATCGCGCGCATCGAAGAAATCGAGCAGGTCACCCAGCACGACGTGATCGCGTTCACGACCGCGGTGGCCGAGAAGGTCGGCGACTCTGCGCGCTGGATGCACTTCGGGATGACCTCGTCCGACGTCATCGATACCGCACAGGCACTCCAGATGCGGGAGGCGTGTGACCTGATCCTGAAGGATCTGGCGCAGCTGTCCGATGCGATCCGGGATCGGGCCTTCGAGCACCGGATGACGCCCATGATCGGCCGTACCCACGGCGTGCACGCTGAGCCGATGACCCTCGGTCTCAAGCTCGCGCTCTGGTTTGCGGAGGTGCAGCGAGACATCGAACGGGTCGGCCGCGCTCGCGCGGTCGTGTCGGTCGGGAAGCTCTCCGGCGCCGTCGGCACCTTTGCGCACCTGCCCCCCTCGATCGAGGCGGACGTGTGTGCGAAGCTGGGACTGGCGCCCGCGCCGGTGGCCTCACAGGTGGTGCAGCGGGACCGGCACGCCGAGCTGCTGGCGGCGCTGGCGATCACAGCCGCGTCGCTGGAGAAGTTCGCGCTCGAGATTCGCGGCCTGCAGAAGACCGAGATCGGCGAGATCGAGGAGCCGTTCGCCAAGGGGCAGAAGGGCTCCTCGGCGATGCCGCACAAGCGCAACCCGATCGGCTGCGAGCAGATTGTCGGGATGGCTCGGCTCATCCGCGGCAACTGCCACGCGGCGTTCGAGAACATCGCGCTCTGGCACGAGCGCGACATCTCGCACTCGTCGGTCGAACGGGTGATTCTGCCGGACAGCTTCATCGCGCTGGACCACATGCTCCGGCGGATGACCCGGATCGTTCGAGGGATGGTCGTCTATCCGGACCGCATGCGGGAGAACCTCGAGCGGTCGCGCGGCGTGGTGTTCTCAGGGACCGTCCTGCTCGAGCTCGCCAAGAAAGGCATTTCACGAGAGCAGGCGTACGAATGGGTCCAGCGGAACGCGATGCGGTCGTTCCATGAGCAGCGGGACTTCAAGCAGCTGCTCCTCGCGGACGCCGATGTGAGGCGGGTGCTGTCGACCGCCGAGATCGAGCTCGCATTCGACCTGCAGGAGCAGTTCAGGCACGTGGACCACGTGTTCGCGCGAGTCTTCGGCCCGGTGGCCGATGCCGGATCCGCCACGGCGGGGACGGCGCAGTCGAGGGTGTAGCGGCGTGCGACCGGCGGCGGGCCCGGAACTCATCGATGCTGACGCGGCGGTGCGGCGGCAGCGAACCACGGTTGGCGCCGCCGGCATCTTCACGGGGAAAGCAGCCTGACATGCTGGACAAGTTCAAGGATGAGTGCGGCGTCTTCGGCATCTTCGGACACCACGAGTCCGCGAACATGACATACCTCGGGCTGTACGCGCTGCAGCACCGGGGGCAGGAGAGCGCTGGCATCGCCGTGTCGGACGGCAAGCTGGTGCGGGTGTCGAAAGCGATGGGATACGTCGCCGACATTTTCAGTGGCCCGATGCTCTCGCAGCTCCCCGGGCATGCCGCCATCGGGCACGTCCGCTACTCGACAGCCGGTGAGAGCCGGCTCGCCAACGCCCAGCCGTTCCTCATCGACTGCGCGCACGGGCAGTTCAGCATCTGTCACAACGGCAACCTCACGAACGCCGACGCGCTGCGCAACGAGCTCGTCAGCCAGGGCTCGATCTTCCAGTCGGGCAGCGACACCGAAGTGGTGCTCCACCTGTATGCGCGGTCGAAGGCGCGAAACGTGGAGGATGCCGTCGTCGAATCCGTGACGCAGTTGCAGGGGGCGTTCTCGTTCCTGATGATGACGCCCGACCGGATGATCGCCGTGCGCGATCCCCACGGCTTCCGCCCGCTGGCACTCGGGCGGCTCAACGACGCCTTTGTCATCTGCTCCGAGACGTGTGCCATGGACCTGATTGGCGCCACGTACATCCGCGACGTCGAACCGGGCGAGCTGTTGATCATCAGCAGCGGCGGCCTCAAGTCACTGAAGCCGTTCGCTCCGGCGCAGCTTGCGCACTGCGTGTTCGAGCACGTCTACTTCTCCCGCCCGGACAGCTACGTGTTCGGCAAGAGCGTCAACGAGGTGCGGACGAACCTCGGTCGAGTGCTCGCGCGCGAGCAACGCGTCGACGCCGACGTGGTCGTGCCCATTCCCGACTCGGGCGTGTGCGCGGCGATGGGCTACGCCGACGAAGCCAACATCCCGCTGCGGATGGGCCTCATTCGCAATCATTACGTCGGACGCACGTTCATCCAGCCGCAGTCCTCGATCCGCCACTTCGGCGTGAAGGTCAAGCTGAACCCGGTGCGAAGCATCCTCGAAGGCAAGCGCGTGGTGCTCGTGGACGACTCGCTCGTACGGGGCACCACCAGCCGCAAGATCGTGCGGATGGTTCGTGCGGCCGGGGCGAAAGAGGTGCATGTGCGCATCAGCTGTCCGCCGACGATCTCGCCGTGCTTCTACGGCGTCGACACGCCCCGCCGCTCCGAGCTGATGGCGGCCACGCACACGCTCGACGAGATCCGGACCTACCTGGACTGCGACTCGGTCGGGTATCTCAGCCTCGAGGGGCTGATGAAAGCGGTGGGCGAGGGCTCCGGCCATTACTGCAGCTCCTGCTACACCGGCCAGTACCCCATTGCGTTCCCGCGCGACGAGCGCAGCTACCTGCAGCTCGCGCTCAAGCTGGACAAGGAACCGGTCGCCAACTGAGATGATGGGCGCGACACGGCCACGCGCGACGAGGAGGCGATCCGCCCGCGCGAGAGCGGTCGTCCTGTTCGGGGCGTGTGTCTTGTCGCTGGCGTACTCGGCATCCGCAGGGGCGCAGGAGCCGGCCGCACCGCAACGCGTCGCCGCCGACCAGTTGAAGGCGGCCATCGACAGGCTCGGCTCACTCGATTACGCGACACGGACCGAGGCGGCCAGGCTGGTCCGACGTACGGCGTCGGCGCAGGCCGTCCCCGCCCTTCTCGATGCGGTGTCCGCACACGCTGACGGATACGTGCGCTACAAGGCGCTCGTGCTGTTGACGGGGTTCAACGACCCGCGCACGAAGGACGCGATGCGCGAGAGCATGGCGAGCCCGAACGACCGCCTTCGCACCGTCGCATACAGCTATTTCGAGCACAACCCCGATCCGGGCATCCTGGACACGCTCGTGGCTGCCCTCGACAAGGAGCAGGCGGAGTTCGTGCGCCCGGAGCTGATCCGCGCGCTCGCCGCGCACGCGACGGAGCCGCGCGTGCAGCAACTGCTGGTGCGCGAAGCCGGCCGCGGCGAGGACTTCTTCCGCAGCGCGGTGATCGAGGCCCTAGGTGATTACAAGGCGCGGTACGCCTACGACGCCGTGACCGCAATCGCAAAACTCGATGGCCCGCTGCTGGACGACGCGGCATTGGCGCTGGGCAAGATCGGCGATCGGCGCGCGCTCGAGACCCTCGCCGGATTGCAGCGCTCCGCCCCGCGAACGGCGCAGCCCTTCGTGGCCGCGGCGATCTGCCTCCTGGGCACCAACTGCGAGTCGCACGAGAACTATCTGACGCAGACGCTGAAGTTCTCCGACCAGAACATCGGATTCCAGGAGCTCCTGCGCGGCGCGGCGTCCGGCCTGGCCGCGCTCGGCGTATCGGGACGTGAGTCCGCCGTCTCCGCCCTGCTGGAGATCGGCATGCCGAGTCGCGACCCGACACGCGCCCCGGTTGCCCTGGCACTTGGAACCGTCGCGCTGCGCAACACCGGCCTCATGCTCTCCGCGCTGCGAGGGCTCAGCGACCGGAACGCTGCCATCGACCTGCTCGCCGAGGGCTTCGACATGCTCGAAGAGGACCTCGAGAAGGAGCGATTCTTTGCGACGGTCCGTCGCGGCTACTGGGACGCTGCCGAGGGCTCTCCCGAACGGCAGCTTATGCAGACCCTGATCGGGAAACTGGATTTCTGATGGACTACAGGCAGTCCGGCGTCGACATCGATGCCGGCAACGAGACAGTCAGGCGGATCAAGTCGCTGGCGCGGGGAACCTTCACGCCAGGTGTCCTCTCCGAGATCGGTTCATTTGGCGGGCTCTTCAGCCTGCAGGCAGCGGGTGTGTCGGACCCCGTGCTGGTGTCCAGCGCGGACGGCGTCGGCACCAAGCTGAAGCTCGCCTTCATGACCGGCCGGCACGACACGATTGGCGCCGATCTGGTGAACCACTGTGTCAACGACATCCTCGTGCAGGGTGCCACCCCGCTGTTCTTCTTGGACTACCTGGCGACCGGCCGGCTGTCGCCAGATGTGGCTGAGCAGATCGTCACCGGTATTGCACGAGCATGTCGCGAGAACGGGTGCGCGCTGATCGGCGGTGAGACCGCTGAGATGCCCGGGTTCTATGCCGACGGCGAGTACGACATCGCCGGCTTCATCGTCGGCGCGGTGGAGCGCACGAAGTTGATCGACGGGAAGACCATCGTGCCGGGGGACGTGCTGATTGGGTTGCCCTCTTCCGGGTTGCACACCAACGGGTACTCACTTGCGCGGAAGGTGTTCTTCGAGAAGTGCGGGCTGGCTGCCGACGCGCACGTGCCCGCCTTGGGCGGGACGGTCGCCGATGTCCTGCTGGCGACGCACCGGTCCTACCTGCCGGTTGTGAAGCCCCTGCTGGAAGCGGGCCTGGTGAAGGGCATGGCGCACATCACCGGAGGCGGCATCACCGAGAATCTGCCCCGGGTGCTACCAGCCGGCTGCACAGCGGAGGTGTCACGCGGCGCCTGGCGGGTGCCCGCGGTGTTCTCGTTCATCGCCGAGCAGGGTGGCATCGCGGACGACGAGATGCTGCGCGCGTTCAACATGGGGATCGGGCTCGTCGTCGTGTGCGCGGCGGAGCAGCGGAGCCGGGTGCTGGCGTCGCTCGAGGAGGCCGGTGAGCGTGAGGCCGTGGTGCTGGGCCAGATCGCACCTGGAGCCGCTGAGGTGCGGTACGTACGATGAGTCGTCGACTTGGCGTGCTGATTTCCGGCCGCGGATCGAATCTGCAGTCGATCATCGATGCGATCCGGCTGGGTGAACTGCTGGCGAGCATCGCTGTCGTCATCTCGAACCGGCCCGAAGCCGCGGGACTGCTCCGCGCACAGGAAGCGGGCCTGGACACGCTCTGCCTCCGCCAGAAGGATTACGAGAGCCGTGACGCGTACGATGCGGCGCTCGCCGGTGCGTTGAGGGCCAAGGGGGTCGACCTTGTGTGCCTCGCCGGCTTCATGCGGCTTGTCGGAAAACCGCTCCTCGAGGCCTTCCATAACCGCATGCTCAACATCCATCCGTCGCTGCTGCCGGCGTTCCCAGGGCTCGACGCGCAGCGCCAGGCACTCGACCACGGGGTCAAGGTGGCGGGTGCGACCGTGCACCTCGTGAGCGACGTTCTCGACGGTGGGCCGATTGTGGCGCAGGCCGCCGTGCCTGTGCTGGTGGACGACACAGTCGAGACGCTGTCGGCGCGTATCCTCGTCGAGGAGCATCGGCTCTATCCGCGCGCCATCGCGACAGTGCTGGACGGAGGCTGGCGGATCGAGGGTCGGCGGTTCGTGCTCGAGCAGGCCTCGGCAGGAGCCGCCGGTTAGCGACCGTCGCTTTGGTCGGTCCTCGCGCGGTGTCCTTCCAGGCGCGTCGCACGCGCGTGCAGACGTTACGAGACCGTTGAGCCCGCCGGCCGAAGCGTGATGACCGCGACGTCGGGCGGGCAGTTGAGGCGGACCGGCACGTAGACGGTGCCGACACCGCGGCTGACGAACATCGACGTCCGCCCTTGCCGTGCGGGCCCGGCGACCACCGGGAACTTCCGTGCGGCCACCGCTCCTGCCCCTGGCAGCACAACCTGCCCCCCATGCGTATGTCCGGACAGCACGAGCGGGATGCCGAGCGCTTCGGCCTCGGTGAAGCGCCTCGGATCGTGCGCGAGGAGGATGACGGTTCCTGCGGCGCCGCGCGTGACAGCCGCGATGTCCGTGGCCTTCCGCGTCCAGAAACGGATGCCCGCGAGTTCGAGCGCCTCGCCCCGTACGTGCAATCGCGTGCGGGCGTCGCGGAGCACGACGATGCCCTGCGCCGTGAGCGCGGCGGGCATGTCGTGATCATCGTCGTGATTGCCGAGGATCGCGAAGACACCGGCTGGCGCGCTGAGGTTCGCGAGCGATTCCGCTGCGGGCCTCACGAACTGGCGATCGCCCCACGTGACGTAGTCCCCCCCGAGCACGATGATGTCCGGCCTTGCGTGCATCAGCCGCTCGCAGGCCTGCCTGACATCCTCGTGTGAGACCCAGCGTCCACGATGGACGTCTGTCAGGAGCCCGATCCGCAGCCCGGAGAGCGCAGGCGGCAGCCCCGTCACCTCGAGTTCGTGTTCCTCGAGACGCAGCGCGTGCCGTTCGTACAGGAACCCGTACCCGCTGCTGCCGACGAGGAGGCCGGCGCCGGTGCCGATGAGCGCCTGCAGCAGGGCGCGCCGGGTCATGGCCATCAGATATAGTAAATCGCAATCCGATGACCAACCTGTTCGAAGAGCTGACGTGGCGTGAGCTTGTCTACGATGCGACCGAGGGGCTCGCGGATCTCGTGTCGTCGAGCCGCGTCACTGCGTACGCCGGCTTCGATCCCACCGCCTCGAGCCTGCACGTGGGCCACATGCTGCCGTTGATGGGGCTGGCCCGCATGCAGCGGTTCGGCCATGTCCCTCTGGCGATCGTCGGCGGCGGCACCGGGATGATCGGCGACCCGAGCGGCAAGTCGCAGGAGCGCAATCTGCTCTCGGCGGAGCAGATCGATCAGAACGTGCGCGGCATCCGCAGCCAACTCGAGCGCTTTCTCGACTTCTCCGCGACCCCCAACGCCGCGCGCATCGTGAACAACGCCGACTGGCTCGGCACCGTCGATCTGCTGACGTTCCTGCGTGACGCAGGCAAGCATTTCACCGTGAACTACATGCTGCAGAAGGAGTCGGTCAGCCGGCGTCTCGAGAGCGCGGACGGCATCTCCTTCACGGAGTTCAGCTACCTGCTGCTCCAGGCGTACGACTTCCTGCAGCTCTTTGACCGCTTCGGCTGCACCGTGCAGATCGGCGGCAGCGATCAGTGGGGCAACATCACGGCCGGAATTGATTTGATTCGCAAACTTCGGGCGAAGAAGGCGCACGGCCTCGTGATGCCGCTCGTGACGACCGCCTCCGGGGTGAAGTTCGGCAAGACGGAGAAGGGAGCCGTCTGGCTCGACCCGGCGCGCACCTCGCCATTCGCGTTCTATCAGTTCTGGCTGAACACAGACGACCGGGACGTGTTGCGCTACCTGAAGTCCTTCACGTTCCTGTCGCGCGGCGAGGTCGACGAACTGGCGGACGTGCTGCAGCAGGCGCCCGAGAAGCGGGAGGCACAGCGCGTGCTGGCCCGCGAGGTCACCACGCTGGTCCATGGCGCCGAGCAGGTGGCCCGTGCGGAGCAGGCATCGCAGCTCCTGTTTGGTGAGGACATCACGCAGTTGTCGGCGGATGACGTGCTCGCAGTGTTCGCGGACGTGCCGGCGACGGAGCTGTCCGCCGAGCAGTTCGGTGCGCCCGGGCTGGGTATCGTCGAACTGGTGGCGCTGGTCAAGCTGGCGCCCTCCAAGAGCGAGGCCCGTCGCCTGGTGCAGGGCGGCGGCGTGTACCTGAACAACCGCAGAATGGCTGATATTCAGGCGAGGGTCGGCGTGGACGCGGCCATCGGCGGGCGGGTGCTGGTGTTGCGCAAGGGGGCGCGGCAGAACCACCTCGTGAAGATTTTTTGAGGCTCGGCCAAAAAAGATGCGTACACGGGGTTGACGGCCTGATTCTTGTACGCCATACTCTCTAAACATTCGGCGTGAGACACCCGCTGCAGGGCAGCGGAGAGTTCGCTGAGCCAAACAGCGAGCTTTTGTTTGTCCCCGGAAATACTGCCAGGTTCGTTCCGACGGCATTTCCCGACGCACGAAAGTTAGCTTCCAGCTACCGAATGCGCTTGATGCTTCGAAAATTTTGAATCGAAGCAAAAAAGCGGTTGACAAGCGAAAGCAGCGATTGTAATCTCGTTAAGTTCCCTTGAGGGCGCGCCAAGCGGCCCGACGGTGCTGGTGAAAGTCAAGCGCTAAATGGGGAGCGGCGTTCGAAATACTGCCAGGTTCGTCCAGACGGCATTTCCTGACGCTAGAGAGCTTCGCGGCCAAGCCTGTTAGGTCGACTGCGGCGAGCTTCGAAAAGAAAGTTTGAAATCGAAGCAAAAAGTAGTTGACAAGCGAGAGCGGCGATAGTAAACTCGGAAAGTTCCCCTGACGCGGTCGGCAACTGAGTCCGACGACGGCGACCGAAAGGTCGAAGCGAAACGCGAGCATGGGCGAAGCGCCTCGGGCGCTTTGAGATGTCGGTTCTTTGAAAACTAGATAGTGCGTGCAAGCACACACGAAACCCTGTCACGATGAAGCGTGAGCAGCCTTGGCTGTGAGCGTGGAGTCGGACAAGAGAGTCAGCGCGTGGCACCGCAGTAATCGCCCGACCCCAGTTGTCAGTCCGGACAAAGGCGGGTGGCGGTGAACCATGAGACCAAATACGGATTGAACAACGCAGAGCCAATCGGCCTCGCGTTAAACAGTTGCCCTTCTCTTTTCCGGGTTGTGCGGCGAACGCCGCGCTCCGGTGGAGAGAAGCAACGAATTTAACATGAGAGTTTGATCCTGGCTCAGAATCAACGCTGGCGGCGTGCCTAACACATGCAAGTCGAACGCGAAAGTGGAGCAATCCATGAGTAGAGTGGCAAACGGGTGAGTAACACGTGGGTGACCTGCCTTCGAGTGGGGGATAACGTCCCGAAAGGGACGCTAATACCGCATAACATGCTGTCTTTTAAGAGATGGACATCAAAGCCGGGGACCGCAAGGCCTGGCGCTTGAAGAGGGGCCCGCGCCTGATTAGCTAGTTGGTGGGGTAATGGCTCACCAAGGCAACGATCAGTATCCGGCCTGAGAGGGCGGACGGACACACTGGGACTGAGACACGGCCCAGACTCCTACGGGAGGCAGCAGTGGGGAATTGTTCGCAATGGGCGCAAGCCTGACGACGCAACGCCGCGTGGAGGATGAAGATCTTCGGGTCGTAAACTCCTTTCGATCGAGACGAATGGCCCTCGGGCTAATATCCTGAGGGAGTGACGGTACCGAGAGAAGAAGCCCCGGCTAACTCCGTGCCAGCAGCCGCGGTAATACGGGGGGGGCAAGCGTTGTTCGGAATTACTGGGCGTAAAGGGCTCGTAGGCGGCCAACTAAGTCATACGTGAAATCCCTCGGCTTAACCGGGGAACTGCGTCTGATACTGGATGGCTTGAGTTCGGGAGAGGGATGCGGAATTCCAGGTGTAGCGGTGAAATGCGTAGATATCTGGAGGAACACCGGTGGCGAAGGCGGCATCCTGGACCGATACTGACGCTGAGGAGCGAAAGCCAGGGGAGCAAACGGGATTAGATACCCCGGTAGTCCTGGCCCTAAACGATGAATGCTTGGTGTGGCGGGTATCGATCCCTGCCGTGCCGAAGCTAACGCATTAAGCATTCCGCCTGGGGAGTACGGTCGCAAGGCTGAAACTCAAAGGAATTGACGGG
>JAFDVO010000036.1:0-70686 GCA_018268955.1 Acidobacteriota bacterium
TGGACCCCTCCAACCTCCAACCTCTGTAGTCTGACCTCGTGCCGCTGCTGACCCTCGACCACATCTCTCACGCCTTCGGCCATCTTCCGCTTCTGGATGACGTGTCGCTCCAGCTCGAGCCGAAGGAGCGCGTCTCCATCATCGGTCGCAACGGTGCGGGCAAGTCGACGCTGCTTCAAATCCTCAGCGGGGAACTGCAGCCAGACGCTGGCACGACGTGGTGGCAGCCGGGCCTGCGCGTCGCGCGGCTGGTGCAGGACGTGCCGCTCACATCCACCAAATCGGTGTTCGAGGTCGTGGCCGACGGCCTGGCCGGTCTCGATGCGCATGACGCCGAGGAGTGGCTGCGCGAGCACAAGGTCGGCCTCGTGCTGTCCCGGCTCGACCTCGACGGTCAGGCGAAGGTGAACGAGCTGTCAGGCGGATGGCGTCGGCGCGTCCTGCTGGCCCGTGCACTCGTCGCCGAACCGGACGTGCTGCTCCTCGACGAGCCGACGAACCATCTCGACATCGAGGCCATCCAGTGGCTCGAGAACTTTCTCGCTGAGTACAAGGGGGCGGTCGTCTTCGTGACCCACGACCGCGCCTTTCTCCAGCGGCTCGCCACGCGCATCCTCGAACTCGATCGGGGGCGGCTGACCTCGTGGCCTGGCGACTACGCCACTTTCGTGCAGAAGAAGGAGGAGTGGCTCGCGAACGAGGCTGTGCAGCAGGAGAAGTTCGACAAGAAGCTGGCGCAGGAAGAAGCGTGGCTGCGCCAGGGGATCAAGGCGCGCCGGACCAGGGACGAGGGGCGCGTGCGCGCGCTCCTGCGGATGCGTGAAGAACGCGCACAGCGCCGCGACGTGCAGGGCACCGTGTCGATGCGCATCGAGCGCGCGGACGTGTCCGGGCGGATGGTCTTCGAAGCCGAGCACCTGCGAAAGGCGTACGGCGATCGGATCGTGGTGGCCGACTTCTCGACCCGCATCATGCGCGGCGATCGGGTCGGGCTCATCGGTCCGAACGGTGCGGGCAAGACGACGCTGCTGCGCCTGCTGCTCGGGCAGTTGTCTGCGGACTCCGGTGAGCTTCGCGTCGGCGCCAACGTGCAGGTCGCCTATTTCGACCAGCAGCGTGAGCAGCTCGATCCCGAGAAGACGGTGTTCGAGACCGTCGGTGAAGGCAACGACACCGTGACCGTCAACGGACAGCCGCGGCATGTGCACGGCTACCTGCGCGACTTCCTGTTCGAAGCCGAACGAGCCCGCTCACCCGTGAAGGCGCTCTCCGGCGGAGAGCGGAACCGCCTGCTGCTCGCCCGCCTGTTCACGCGTCCGGCCAACGTGCTGGTCATGGACGAGCCGACAAACGACCTGGATCTCGAAACGCTCGAACTGCTCGAGGCCCAGCTCGTCGAGTGGCCCGGCACGCTGCTGCTCGTCAGCCACGACCGCGTCTTCCTCGACAACGTCGTCACCAGCACGATTGTGTTCGAGGGAGAGGGGCGCATCGCCGAATACGTTGGCGGCTACGCGGATTGGCTGCGCCAGCGCCGCAAGGTGGAGACTCGGCCGAGGAGCACCGCCGAGCAAGTCCCTCCAGTGGCGACCCCGACGACCACTTCCGGAGCGCAGCCGGCGAAGAAGTTGTCGTACAAGGAACAGCGCGAGCTCGAGGCGCTGCCTGGGCGGATCGAGGCGCTGGAGTCGGAGCACGCCGAGGTCCAGGCGAAAATGGCCTCGCCCGACTTCTACAAGGAGCGGGCTGACGACATTGCGGCCACGATGGCGCGCGCGTCGGCGCTGGAGGACGAACTGCTCGCCGCCTACGAGCGGTGGGACGAGCTCGAGGCGCGCCGGTAGGAGGTCCGGACAGACGGGGGTCGCGGAGCGACCTCGGCCCGGCTCAGGAGAGGCGAGGCGATTCCGGCTCGGGGTCGAGAGGTACGGGTTGCCAGCCCTCCGATTCGCGCCGGCCGCGGCGCTCACGAGCCCAGTGCAGCGCTTCTTCATCGGTCGCGAACACGCGGGTCAGCACGACGGCGCCGTCGTTCAGCATGTCGACCTCGATGCCGTACGGCGCGAGCCTGACGCGACAGGAAATCTCCTCCGCGTTGCGGCGCAGTTTCCACAGTGTGACCGGCCGATCGTCCACGTCACATTCTAGCGCGGGTACTCGGTGCCAATCGCCGACGCATCCACCCACACGGGCTCACGGCGCACCGCATCGCAGGTGTTGTCGCCCGTCCATTCCCACAGCGCATCGAGCAGGCGCACGCGTACGAACGACCCCTTGCGTTCGAGCGGTGCGCTCACGGGCGTGCCGGCCGGGATCAGGCTCCGACCGCCGCAGGCGGGCTGTGTGCCCGTCGCATCGCGAAACGCCGTGTGCCCACCCTCGGCGACGACCGGCTGATAGAAGCGGGCGTCGGCGCCGATGATGTCGTAGAAAGTGTCGACGTACTCGTGCGCGAGCCGCCTGCCCGTCTCGTCGACGTCTGCGGTGTCGATCGCCTCCATGACGGCGGAGCGTCGTTGCAGGAAGTGGGCGCGCGTGGCGTCGAGCCGCGCCCGGCCGAACAGCGACCGCGTGCGCTGGAGCTGTGACAGCACCTCCACATGCACGCTCGAGGGCGGATCGGCGAAGCGCTCGTCGAAGATCTGCGGGAACCACACGTGACGGCCGACGACAGGGCCAGACAGGTCGAAGTCGTAGGGGAGCGGAAGGTCCTTCGACCCGGGCACGCGGAACGCCAGGACGTTCCAGAGCGGGTGCCGATCGTCACAGCGGTAGATGTCGCCAGGAAACATGCGCAGGCACCAGTCGAAGTTGCCGATCATGGCTTCCGCGAACGCGAGACGCGCCGTCACGTCGGGGTCGAACTGGATGCTGGCTGCGCCGAAGGTGGCCTCGTCCCACTCCCCGGTGGCCTCCAGGCGTCGCCTCGCCTCGTCATCGTCCTCGAGCAGGAGCGCGTAGCGCGTGAGCGACTGACGCGCCGTGTCGCTCTCGATGTCATACGTGATGCGGGCGGGACGCGCGCGGAGCGTGGGCACGCCGGCGGCCGCGACCAGCCGGTAGACGAGCGCCTCGCGACGCGGGGCGCGCTCGTTCGCGAGCCTGCCGTACTTCGGCGTCAGCGTACTGTCATCCGCATCGCCGCAGTGCGTCCCAATCTTGAGCACATCGATGCCTGCGAACGGTGTGTTGTCCCGTTGTGCGCCGGTAAGGTCGAGCCGGAGTTTCGGAAAGGCGCACTCGGAGCGTTGCCGGCTCGTGTGTCCGCGCTCGGCCACCTCGACGTTGGACAGCGTCACGCTCCGACCGGATGGGTGCTGCCACGTCAGCTGACCAGTCACCGCCGCATCAGGCGCATCCGTGGCGCGGGAGAACAGCTCGAGGAGCGGCGCCGCCATCGTCAGGTGAACCGTGTCCGTCGCATCAAGGATGTCGCCGGTGGCGGCGATCCCGGTGGCCGCCAGAAGCGCAGCGATCGTCAGTGCGTGCAGGGCGCGTCGCATCGTTCGATCCGCATTGCCAGCGCGTTGCCAACTCCACAGGCGTCGGCAGACGACAGATTCCTCACGGCCGGCGGTGATCGACCGCGTGCGTGCGTGCCCTATAATGCCGCCTCGGCAGTTCCACTCCCGGAAAAGGACGACATGAACATCTCGCGGCGGACGGTAGGTGATGTGTGCGTGCTCGACATCGACGGCCCGATTACCCTCGGCCCTGACAGCGCGGAGAAACTCGGCAGCACCGTGCAGGGCGCAGTTGCCGGCGGGGAGTCTCGCATCCTGCTGAACCTTGCTGGCGTTGCGTACGTGGACAGCGCTGGCCTGGGCGAACTCGTGGGCGCCTTCCAGGCTGTGAAGAAGTCGGGCGGCACCCTGAAGCTCACGGGCGTGACGAAGAAGCTGATGGATCTGCTCGTCATCACCAAGCTGGCATCCGCGTTCGAGATGTTCGACACCGAAGCCGCAGCCGTCGCAAGCTACGGAGCCTGACCCATGCTGAACCTTGTCGTCGTCGATGCGTCGGGCCGGCGGTCCGTGCCGGTGCCTGGTGGTCCGTTCGTCATCGGCCGCAGCTCGGAGAGCAACCTGCAGCTGAACGACGTACATGTATCGCGGCGGCATGCCGAGCTGAACCAGCAGGGGACGGCATGGCTCATCAAGGATCTCAATTCGCGGGGCGGCACCTTCGTGAACGATGTGAAGGTGAGCGAGTCGCCCGTGAAGGCGGGCGACCGCATCCGGCTGGGCGACACAGAGGTGCGGGTCGAGAGCGGCGAGTCGACGGCGCTCACGACGGGGCACTTCGATTTCCGCCAGGTGAACGCGCTGCTCGCGGGCCTTCGCGCGCTGGGATCCGGCCAGGTGCTCGATGAGGTGCTGGCCATCGTGCTCGACAGCACGCTGGAGCTGACGGGCGCCGAACGGGGCTTCATCCTGCTTGCCGAAGCCGGCGGGCAGCTGGTGCAGCGCCTCGCGCGCACGCGCGGCGGCATCACGTTGACCTCCGCGCAGACGAGCAAGCGCATCCCGGAAGAGGTCTTCGCCACGGGTGTTGACCGGATCGTCAGTGACCTGCTCGATGACGTGAATGCGTCGCGCCACGGCGGCACGCTGGCGCTGGGAATCCGTCACGTGCTGTGCACGCCGTTGAAGGTCGCGCAGTTCGGGTCCGACGCGCACGGCGAGGGCAAGGAAACCCGCATCGGCGTGCTCTATCTGGACAGCCGCGAGAAAGGCTACCTGCAGAACGCCGGCGTCCTGCACGCGCTCGCTGCCGAAGCGGCGGTGGTCATCGAGAACGCACGGCTGTACCAGGAAGCCGTTCACGCCGAGCGCGCCGCGCAGGAACTGCGCATCGCATCGGAGATCCAGCGCGCCCTGCTTCCGTCCGATTGCTTCACGTCGCCGATGGTGGAACTCGTCGCGAGCACGACCCCGTGCCGTGCGGTCGGCGGAGACCTGTTCGACTACGTGGAACACGAGGATGGGGCGCTGGCGTTCACCGTGGCTGACGTCGCGGGCAAGGGGACCTCCGCCGCGCTGCTGACAGCGGTCGTGCAAGGGCTGCTCGCTGGCGAGTCGGACGGGAAGGACACGCCGGAGCAGGTGTGCAGCCGCCTGAACCGCGCCCTGTGCCGTCGAGCGGTCGCGTCGCGCTACGTCACCCTCTTCTACGGTGAACTTGGTTCGGACCGCACGCTGACGTACTGCAATGCTGGCCACAACGCGCCGTTCCTCGTGACAGCGGGCGACCTCGTGCGGCTCGAGACTGGCGGCACTCCGGTGGGGCTGTTCGATTTCGGGCAGTACGAAACCGGCCGTGTGGAGGTGAGCGCGGGGGACCTGCTCGTGATCTTCAGCGACGGGCTGACCGAGGCGGTCAACGCGGCCGGGGACGAATTCGGCGACGAGCGGCTCGCCGACGTGCTCACCTCGGTGCGCGGTCAGTCAGCGGCCGGCGCGCTCTCAGCCGTGGTGAAGGCCGTCACCGAGTTTGCCGGCGCCGAGCCGGCACGCGACGACATGACCATCATGGTCCTGCGCTTCAACTGATCGCGCCATCGCCCGTCCGTCCGCCCCCTCGCGCCTCATGCTCGCGCACGAGGCGTTCGATGGTGCGGTACTCCTGATACTGCCGCCACGCGACCTTCAGAACGCCGACGGTCGGCACCGCCAGGCACACCCCCAGCACGCCTCCCGCGAACGCACCCAACCAGATCGCCGCGACCACGGCCAGCGGGTGCAGGTGCATGGCCTCTCGGATCAGCCTCGGGTAGACGACGTAGTCCTGCAGCACGCGGAGTCCGCCGAGAAACGCGAGCACGAGCAGGACCTGGGATGGCGCCGCCACGGCCGTCGCCGAGATGGCGACCGCCAGCGGGCCGGCAATCGGAATCGTCTCGAGCAGCCCCGCGACGATGCCGAGCATCGCGGCGTTCGGCAGCTGCATCAGGGCGAAGCCCGTACCGCAGATGAGCCCGACGATGAGCGCCGAAAGCGCCTGTGCCCGCGTATACGACGCCAGGACGATGTTGACCTGGCGGAGGAACTGGTCGATGCGCCACTTCAGGTGGGGCGTGGGCAGCGCGCGCGCCGCCGAGCGATGGAACGCCGGCCACTGCGCGACCAGCAGCAGCGCGATGAGCGGCACGCCGGCGAGCCACGGCACGACCAGCCGCGCACGGATGATCTCGGCGCCGACGACCTTCACCTCGTCCTGCACCTGCAGCGACACGCGATGGTTCATGGCGCGCAGCAGGCGCCGCGTCTCTCGCTCCACGACGAACCGCTCATGCCATCGCTCGCTCGCACGCACTTGCGACGCGAAGCGTGCCACGTGCCTGGGCACTTCACGCGCGACGTCGGGCACGGTCCCCGCGATCTTGTCGCCCCATATTGCCCACACGGGCGCCACGATCAGCGCCACTCCGGCGTACACGATCAGGACCGCCAGGATCCGCGACGGGCGCCAGCCGCCGAACCAGGCCGGCGCGACGCGACGCATCAGCAGGACGGCTGGAAGCACCAGGTAGGCGAGTGCCACCGACAGGAACGCGATGACGAAGACGCCTTTGACCGCGACCCAGTCGAACGCCACCGCGACGACCATCAGCGCCAGGAACAGCGCCGCCGCGCCGAGGTTCAGCGCCACGGTCCCGTCAGGTGGCGGGAACTCGGTGACGTCGTCGAGCGACGAGGCCGACGCGGCTGGAGCAGGCATCTGGGAGGTTAGACGTCTGAAGTTGGAGTTCCGAACTCAGGATCCGGAACTTTCAG
Organism: Acidobacteriota bacterium; assembly: GCA_018268955.1. Taxonomy (GTDB): domain Bacteria; phylum Acidobacteriota; class Vicinamibacteria; order Vicinamibacterales; family CAVVIG01; genus CAVVIG01. Next base: position 6,777 of record JAFDVO010000036.1, read on the forward strand.
TGGATGGTTCGGTCACGAGGCTGCTCATTCTAGTAGCGAGGAATCGACGGATCTACCGCAAGTGACCACGCGTCGATGCCGCCGATGAGGTTGTAGACACGCGTGAAACCCTGCTGCACGCAGTACTCGGCCGCTGCCTGGCTGCGGATACCGTGGTGGCACTGGAAGACGAGAGTGGTGTTCCGGTCGAGCGTCAGCAGGTGGTCGCCGTAATCCCGGTCGAGGAGCCGCGACCCCTCTATGTGCGCGAGTTCGCGCTCCAGCGGCGTTCGGACGTCGATGAACTCGAAGGTGTCGCCCGCGTCCATCATCGCCTTCAACTCCGGCGCGGTGATCTGTGAGACACCGCCAAGTACGCCAGTGGGCATGAGGTGATCATCGCAGAGAACGGGGGCTAAGGCGGAGGTTGGAGGTTGGGGACCGGGGACAGTGGACGAGGACGGAGGTTGGAGGTTGGGCTGCGTCAGGCTGAAGCCTGCCGCCTACGATGGCATTTTTGCATTCCTGGATTCCTGCATTCCTGCATTCCTGCATTCCCGCATTCCCGCATTCCTGCATCCCTGCATCCCTGCATCCCTGCGTTGCCGCGTTCTTGCGTGTGTGCGTTACGGGCTGGCGGGCTCGCCGCGCGAGGGCCGGAGTGGGTCAGCGCTCCGCCCGCAGCGCTGTCAGTGCGGTCAGCGCGTCGACGCGCGCGTCGCCGATCCGCAGCGCCCAGTGCAGGTGTGGGCCGGTGACGCGCCCGGTGGCGCCGACGAGGCCGACGATGGCGCCGCGGTCCAGCCGGTCACCCTCGTGGACGTCTACGCGGGAGAGGTGCGCAAGCGTCGAGAACACGCCGCGCCCGTGGTCGATGATGACGGTGTTGCCCGTGAAGAACAGGTCGCGGGCGACGACCACCTGGCCGTCGGCTGGCGCCTTGATCGGTGTGCCGGCAGGGCTCAGGAAGTCGGTTCCGGCATGCGGGTTCCGTGGCTGCCCGTTGAAGACGCTGCGCGTCCCGAAGCTGCTGTTTGCGGGTTGCGGAACGGGTCGGATGAACCCCGTGCGCCACAGCGGCTCGGTCGAGGTTCGCGCGTATGCGTCACGAATGAGCGCCGCCTCCGACGCGATTCTGGCCTGCTGCTCCGGATCGGGGTTCACAAACGCCGGGGCGACCCGCAGGACACGGCGGCGAAAACGTTTTGGCGCGACCGACAGCGTCACCTGACTGTCCAGATCGTCGGGCCCCACGGCATGTGCGAGCGCGACGTACGTGCCGGGACGGACGTCGAGGTCCACGCCGATCAACGCCTGCCATTCACCGTCAGCGACCCGGATCGTCGGCCAGCTCTCCCCGAACACCGTCAGTGACACGGCAACGGTCGAGGGCGGGGTGGCAATGCGCGCGACGACGGCCGCACCTGGCGGTGTCGCGCGCGGGACAGTCACACGCAGAGCCTGGGCTGCAACCGGCGAGGCGCAGCCCAGTGTCAGGATGGACAGGAGGAGCGGGAGAAGACGCTGACGGCTAGCGGCGATGCCGTGCATCCGACACGATCGGCACCTTGACGTCGCTGGTCCGGCCATTGCGGAAGACCCTGATGGTTGCCGTCGAACCGATCTTCGCGTCCGCCACGAGGCGATAGAGCTGCGACGGGTCATCGATCCGGGTGCCATTGAACCCGACGATCACGTCACCCGGCCGCACGCCCGCGTCATACGCTTCCGAACCGCGCATCATGCGGATCACGATGGCGCCCTGCGTGTTTGGTGCTCCGATCTCCTCCGCGATCTGCGGCGTGACCTTGTCGATCGCGACGATGCCGCCGATCGTGCCGCGCTGCACCTCGCCGTACTTCATCAGGTCGTTGACGACGTGCTGGACCAGGTTGCTGGGCACCGCGAATCCGATGCCCTGGTACCCGCCGCTCTGGCTGAAAATCCCGGTGTTGATGCCGATCAGTTCGCCGCGCGTGTTGATCAGCGCACCGCCAGAGTTGCCGGGATTGATCGCGGCGTCGGTCTGGATGAAGTCCTCGTACTGCGAGAAGCCCACGTTCGATCGACCGGTGGCGCTGATGATCCCGGCCGTCACGGTCCGGCTCAACTGGAACGGGCTACCGATCGCGAGCACCCACTCACCGACCTGCAGCTTGCTCGAATCGCCCCACGGGATCGCCGGCAGGCCTTTCAGGTCCACCTTCAGGAGTGCGATGTCGGTCGCTGGGTCGGTCCCGATGACGCGCCCTTTCACCTCACGGTTGTCACTCAGGGCGACGGTGATCTCCCGGACGTTCTCGCCGACGACGTGGTTGTTGGTGACGATGTAGCCGTCGGGGGAGATGATGACCCCCGATCCGAGGCTCAGGGAACGCCGGTCGCGCGACCCGTACATGTCCTGATCGCCGAAGAAGTACTGGAAGAACGGATCGTTTTCGAACGGGGAGTTCGGGCGGCGGACGACCTGCAGCGACGAGATGTTCGCCACACCCTTCACGCCCTGGCCGGCGATTTTCGTGAAGTCGGGGCCAGTGGCCAGCGTGCCGGACACCTGCGGCGTGGGAGCGGTCCGCTGCTGCTGCGCTTCAGCGGCTGGCGCGGGTTGGGAGAGGGCAGGCTCGGCGACCGAATCGGCCGCATAGCGCATGCGGCCGGTCAACACCATGCCGGCCGTGAACCCGGCGACCACCAGGACGAATGTCAGGAGGAACCGGCGGAGCATGGCTCAGGCGACGTCGATCTTGCGGGCGCCGCGGCCGCCGGCCTTCGGAATCGTGACCGTGAGCAGGCCGTCCTTGAGATCCGCTGAGACGTTGTCCACGTCGATCGGCTCGGGCAGCACGAACGCTCGCGAGAAGCGGCCGTGGCCACGCTCGATGCGGTGGTATTGCTCGCACGGCACCTGGCTGCTGGCCCGCTGGCCGCGAATGACGACGCGGCCTTCCTCGGCGTGGATCTCGACGTCCTCACGCGCGAGCCCCGGCACTTCCGCGGTCAGCACGAAGCCGCCGGCCGTCTCGTACAGGTCCACGGGCGGCGTCCAACCGGGTGCGTCGCTGCCGACCAACTGCCCGATCTGATCGTGCAGTGCGAGCAGGTCGCGGAATGGATCCCAGCGGGAGAATGCCACGGGAAAATCGTAGCACGGTTCCTCGAGCCTCGGCCATATGTGCTACGATTGCAAGGATATACAGGCACAGCTATGGCAGACACAGTACAGGCGAAGCGGCTCCGGAAGGGCCAGTTGATCAAGGTCGGCAACGACCTGTTCCGGATTCTCGAACTCCACCACCTCACTCCCGGCAACCTGCGCGCGCACGTGCAGTGCCGCATGCGCAACATCCGAAGCCTGACGCTGCAGGACGTGAAGTGGCGCTCGGAAGAAGACATCGAGCGCGCGGTGCTCGACGAAAAGGAGATGCAGTACCTCTACAAGGACGGCGACTCCTACTGCTTCATGGACACCTCGACGTACGAGCAGGTGCACATGTCGGCCGAAGTGCTCGGCGACGCGACCGGGTTCATCATTCCCGACGCGCTGATCCGGGTCGAGTTCTACGGTGAGGAACCGGTCGGCATCGAACTGCCGCAGACGGTCGACCTCGTCGTCAAGGAAACGGTCCCCGGCATCAAGGGCGCGACCGCCAGCAACCAGATCAAGCCGGCGACGCTCGAGACCGGCCTCGTCGTGCAGGTGCCGCCCTTCGTGAACGAAGGCGACAAGATCCGGGTCAACACCGAAACCGGCGAGTACCTCGGACGAGCCTGAGCGGCATCGCTGATGGCCAAGTGCCAATCGCTCATCGGACTTTCCGATTCGAGATTGGCGATTGGCATTTTGCGATTAGCATTGCGAGCAGTAAGGCCCTATGGATGTCCGCAAGAAGCCGGAGCATGGCTGGATCGAGGTCATCACCGGCAGCATGTTCAGCGGGAAGAGTGAAGAGCTGATCCGGCGCATCCGCCGCGCGCAGATCGCGCGCCAGAAGGTGCAGGTCTTCAAGCCGGTCATCGACGACCGGTTCAGCCACGATCACATCGTCTCGCACAGCGACATGCGGATCGCGTCGACCAACCTCCGGTCGTCGGACGACATCCTGCGTGCGGTTGAAGCCGAGACCGAGGTGGTCGGCATCGATGAAGGGCAGTTCTTCGACCTGAACCTGCCCGCCGCGTGCAATACGCTTGCTGACCGCGGCAAGCGCGTCATCGTGGCCGGGCTGGACCAGGATTACCTTGGCCGTCCGTTCGAGCCGATGCCCCAGCTGCTGGCCATCGCGGAATACATCACCAAGACGCTGGCTATTTGCATGGTGTGCGGCGATCCCGCGAACCACACGCAGCGCCTCGTCGCCAGCGGCGAGCGCGTCCTCGTGGGAGCCACCGGTCTCTACGAGGCGCGATGCCGGCACTGTTTCGACCCGACCCTCGCCAACGTCGAAAAGTCATAGGCAGTTCCCGTAGAATCGGCCCGTGGATCTGGTCACGGGTACCCTGATTCTTCTCGGCGCCGGCTTTCTCGTCGCCAACGTCCGTCTGCTCCTCGACTACATGAAGTTCAAGCGGCGCGCCCGGCACGCGCTGCTGACCTGGCCGAGCCCACCCCTGCCGTTTCAGTCGCTGACCACTGCGCTCGGCTTCGCGACCGGCGCCCTCGTCCTCGTCAAGGTCTTCCTTGTGCATCGTCAGGTCTTCGGCGAGACGATGATGTTCGTGTACTTCGCCGGGTTGCTGCCGCTCAGCCGGCGCATCGGCCGCGGGTTCTACGACGACGGGATCTGGGCCGACACGGCGTTCATTCCGTACACCGAGGTGGGCGGGGTCACGTGGCGGGAGAGTGAGCATGCCGTCTCGCTCATCGTGATCTCGCGCCTGAGAAACCTGGCGCGGCGCCTTGCGGTCCCGCTGGAGCACTACGGCGAGGCACGCCGCCTGCTTCGCGAGAAGATCGGCCACCACGAGATCCAGTTCGGGACCGGCCTGGATCTTGGTGGGCATGATGAGAGGGAAAACGCATAGGGACGCTAGACGTTAGACGCTAGACAGACGTCAGACGTTAGACGTTAGACGTGAGAATTGAATTCAGAAGTCAGGAATCAGAAGTTCTGACGTCTCACTTCTCACGTCTTACTTCTGAAGTCTCACGTCTAACGTCTTCACCTCCCCGGAGGGGCGAATGGCTGCACGCGCAACGTGGAAGGGGTTTCTGAAGATCAGCCTGGTGAACATCCCGATCAAGGTGTTCCCGGCGACCGAGTCGTCCGGGAGCATCTCGTTCAACCAGCTCCACGGCGAATGCCGCACGCGCATCCAGCAGAAGCGCTGGTGTCCCGCGTGTGACCGCGAGGTCCCGAGCAGCGAGATCGTGAAGGGGTACGAGTTCGCCAAGGGACAGTACGTGGTCCTCACCGAGGAGGACTTCGACAAGGTGCGCCCCGAGTCGACCCGCGTCATCGATCTTGTCCAGTTTGCCGACGCGGACGCGATCGACCCGATGTTTGTGGACCGCGCCTACTACCTCGCGCCGGATGGCGGCATGGCGGCGGACGCCTTCGCCGTGATGCGAGAAGGCATGGCCGGGAAGGTGGGGGTCGGCAAGCTGGCGCTGTACGGGCGCGAGTACCTCGTCGCGGTCAAACCACAGGGGCGCGGCATCGTCATGTACACGCTGCATCATGCCGCCGAGATCCGCAGCATCGAGCAGGTGGAGGAGCTGAACTCGGTGCCCGCGGTGGTGAGGCCGGAGGAGATCAAGCTCGCCCAGCAGGTCATCGGCACGTTCGAAGGGCCGCTCGATCTCGCGACGTACACCGACGAATACCGCGAGGGCCTGCAGCGGATCATCGAGGCGAAGGTCGCAGGGCAGGAGGTCGTCGCCACGCCGGTGGAAGCGCCGGCGAAGGTGGTGAACCTGATGGACGCGCTGAAGAAGAGCCTGGATCAGGTGAGCGCCGCGAAGAAGAAGCCGGCGAAGGTCAGCGCCACCGCACCAGCCGCGAAGAGCGCGCCGAAGCGCAAACGCGCTTAGGGAAGTTGGAACTTAGAGTTCAGAAGTCAGAAGTGAGGCCATGCCATTCCGAGCGCACTTCTTGTGTTCTCTACTTCTGAATTCTGACTTCTGAGTTCTAACGTCTCAGTTCTAACGTCTAACGTCCCTATCGTCCTGCCAACAGTCCGATCAGCCCGAGGCCGGAGGCGGTCGGGTCGGCCAGCCAGTCGGGCGGCACGAGCCACACGAAGGCGAGGATCGAGATCACCCACATGTCGTAGGGGACGGACGTTCTCGGGTCGGTCCAGAAGAACGCGCGGGTGAAGGCGCCGCTGAGGCCGGCCTTCGACGGCATCGGCAGGTCGTTCAGCGCCAGGTATGTGTAGTAGATCCGGTTGGCGACCGTCAGCACCGAGAGCGACAGGATCACCCACAGCACCCCGGCGAAGCGGTTCGTGAACGCCCCGATCATGAACAGGACGATGCGCTCGGGCCGCTCCATGAACCCGACCTTGCACTTCTCGACAAGGCACTCGGCGCGGGCGCGCGCATAGCTCGTCATGATCGTGAAGATCAGCGTGATCCCCGCGATCATCACGTAGTCGGTCCGCCCCAGCGTGGAGTAGAGGTAGATCAGCCCCATGAAGAGGGCCAGGTCGGAGAACCGGTCCAGCGTCGAGTCCCAGAAGGCCCCGAACCGCGACTCGAGCTTCAGCTCGTGTGCGACCTTGCCATCGATGAAGTCGAAGATGTTCGCGCAGATCATCACCACGCCCGCCAGCACGAAACGGCGCAACCCGAGCGCCCACGCGGCGAGCACGTTGATGAGCACACCCACCAGCGTGAGCACATTCGGGTGGATCCGCAGCGCCACGCAGAACGCGATGATCGCGCGCAGCGGGAACCAGCAGATCGTCCCGATGATGCCCGTGAAGGTGAGGTTCGACTTCGGCGCCTGATCAGTGCGGGCGCCGCGATCCTGTTGTGACGAGACGACTTCTGCTTTCGAGGACACGGTATGATGGAGGGTTCCGACCGGAAGCCGGAAACGCGCCATAGTAACGTATGCCCATCCGCGATCTCAAGGATCAGATAGCCCGGTTGCCCGAACAGCCCGGGGTCTACCTGTACTTCAACGCGGGTGGCGACACGATTTACGTGGGCAAGGCGCGGTCGCTCCGCGACCGTGTCCGCAATTACCTCGGCGCGTACGGCAGCAGCCCCAAGACCGACGCCCTGCTCGACGACATCGTCCGCCTCGAGTTCATCGTCACCGACTCGGTCGTGGAGGCGCTGGCCCTCGAGAACAACCTGATCAAGCAGCGGAGCCCCAAGTACAACATCCTGCTCCGCGATGACAAGAACTACCCCTACCTCCAGCTGACCACGACGGAAGAGTTCCCGCGAGTCCTCGTGGCACGCAGCGTCGAGCGTGACGGCAACGTGTACGCCGGTCCCTTCATGCCGGCGCGCTTCGCGCGCAAGACGATGGCGCTGACGCACCAGCTGTTCGGGATCCGCTCCTGCAACGAGGTGATCACGGGGCAGCGCAACCGGCCGTGCCTCGAGTACGACATCAAGCGCTGCATCGCCCCCTGCGTCGCGAGCGTCTGCAGCCCGGAGGAGTACGCGCGCGCCGTGGACCACACACGCCTCTTCCTCGAGGGCCGGAACGAAGAGCTCACGCGTGAGCTGCAGGCGCGGATGCTCGATGCGTCCGAAGATCTGCGCTTCGAAGAGGCCGCCCAACTGCGGGACGCGATCCGGACCATCCAGACGCTGGAGGACCGGCAGCAGAAGATGGCCACGGTCGAGCTCGGGAACCGTGACGTGTTCGGGATCAAGACCGGCCCGGCGGGCGCAGCCGTGCAGGTCTTCCAGGTTCGCGGCGGTCGCGTCGTCGAACGCGTGGACCTCGGCACCGACGCCGGTACGGCGGGCCAGACGGAAGGGGAGGTGCTGTCGGCCGCGCTCCAGCAGTTCTATGAGGCGCGTCTCGCACCGCCCGAAGTGCACGTGCCGGTCGACCCGGATGAGCGCGAGGCGCTGGAGACGTGGCTCGGCGAGCGGGCGGGCCGGAAGGTACGCCTGATCGTGCCGCAGCGCGGCGACAAGCGAGGGCTCGTGGACCTGGCGAACCGAAACGCCGGCCTGTCGTACCAGAACCGCTTCAACACCGAGACGACGGCGCAGTACGACGCGTTGGCGACGCTGCAGCACGTCCTCAATCTGCCGTCGCTCCCGCGGCGGATCGAGTGCTTCGATATCTCCACGTTCCAGGGCAGCGAAACCGTCGCGTCGATGGTGGTCTGCGAAGACGGCCGGATGAAGCGGAGCGACTACCGCAAGTTCCGCGTGCGCGGCACGAAGGTGGCCGAGCATCAGGGGCCAGGGGCGTCGGGGAACGCTCGCGCAGTCGCGCCGGCAGCCGCGGAGCGGGACAGCCGCGAGGCCGTTGCGCACATCGCGCTGCCTGCTGACGCATCGGCGCAGCGGATCGCAAACGACTTCGCGTCGATGCACGAAGTGGTGCGGAGGCGCTACAGGCGGGTGCTCGAGCAGGGCGGGCCGTTTCCGGACCTGATCCTGATCGACGGCGGCAAAGGGCAGTTGGAGGCCGCCTACGCCGCGCTCGAAGAGCTCGGGCTCGCCAACCTTGTGGCCGCAGGCATCGCCAAGAAGGAAGAGCTCCTGTTCACGCGCGACCACGACCAGCCGATCGCGCTGCGCGCGGGAGACCCCGCGCTGCTGCTGGTCCAGCGGGTGCGCGACGAAGCGCACCGCTTTGCGGTCACCTTCCACCGGAAGGCACGCACCATGCGCGACCTGGGCTCGGCACTGGACAGCATTCCGGGCGTCGGGCCGCGGCGACGTCGGCACTTGCTGACGACCTTCGGCAGCGTGGCTGGCGTGCGGCGTGCGACCCGCGAGGAACTGGCGTCCGTCATCGGCACGAAACTGGCCGATGCCGTCCTTGCCTTTTTCGCAGGGCAGCCGTAACCTGTACCGCCTTGCCCGTCCTCGGATGGGCCGGACCTCGCCAGATCCTCACCAACGTGGGTTCGCGCAGGTTTCATCGCCTTCTTCCAGTGTTTTCGCGCTGATTTCGAGATGACGACTGCTACGCCTGCCGGAAAGGCCCGGGTCGTGTCGGGCATGCGTCCGACCGGACCGCTGCACCTGGGGCACCTTGTCGGAGCCCTCGGCAACTGGGTGCCGCTCCAGGACACGTACGACTGTTACTACTTCGTCGCGGACTGGCATGCGCTGACCAGCGACTACGCGAACACGTCCAACCTGACGGCGTTTGCCTACGAGATGGCTGCGGACTGGATTGCGGCCGGGCTCGATCCCGAGAAGAGCACCCTGTTCGTGCAGTCGCTCGTGCCCGAGCACGCCGAGCTCTACCTGCTGCTGTCGATGGTCGTGCCCGTGCCGTGGCTCGAGCGGGTTCCCACCTACAAGGAACAGCAGGAGAACCTGAAGGACAAGGACCTGTCGTCAATCGGCTTTCTCGGCTATCCGCTGCTGCAGACCGCCGACGTCGCGCTCTATGACGCGCGGTTCGTGCCCGTTGGCGACGACCAGGTCGCGCATCTCGAATTGGCGCGCGAATCGGTTCGTCGCTTCAACAACTTCTTCGGCGACGTCCTGGTCGAGCCGCAGCCGCTGCTCTCGAAGTTCAGCCGCCTGCCCGGGCTCGACGGCGACAAGAAGATGAGCAAGAGCCTCGGCAACACGATTCACCTGTCCGAGTCGGCCGAGGATGTGCGCAAGAAGGTGCGGTCGATGTACACGGATCCGAAGCGGGTCCGCGCCGACATCCCGGGGACCGTCGAGGGCAATCCGGTCTTCATCTACCACGACGCGTTCAACCCGAACGTCGACGAGGTGAACGACCTGAAGGAGCGCTACCGCGCGGGCAAGGTCGGCGACGTCGAGGTGAAGACGAAGCTCGCGAACGCGCTCAACGCGCACCTCGAGCCGATCCGCGAGAAGCGCGCCCAGGTGCTCGCGAACCCGAACACCGTGCGCGACATCCTCCACGAAGGCTCGCGTCGTGCCCGTGCCGTTGCCATCGAGACGATGGAGCGGGTGCGCGACGCGGTGAAGATCACCTACCGGTAGCATGGCTGCAGCGCAGGACGATTTCGAATCGGCGCTCGACGCGCTGCCGATCCGGCTGGAGAACGTCAACTTCGAGGGGCCGCTCGATCTGCTGCTTCACCTCATCAAGAAGAATGAGGTGAACATCTACGACATCCCCATCTCGATGATCACGGCGCAGTACCTCGAGACCCTGCAGTTGATGCAGGAGCTCGACCTCGACATCGCCGGTGAGTTCATCGTGATGGCGGCGACGCTGATCCACATCAAGTCGAAGATGCTGTTGCCGCGGCCCGAGACGGCGGCGACCGTAGAAGGGGACGAAGAGGATCCGCGCGAGCAGCTGGTGCGGCGCCTGCTCGAGCACCAGAAGTTCAAGGCAGCGGCCGAGCTGCTGCACGAGCGCGAGCAGCTGCGGGCCGCGCAGTGGCAGCGGCCGGACGAGCGGGTCGCGAAGATCGCCGGCGACGAGTACGAGCCGGAACTCGAGGTCGATCTCTTCAGCCTGCTCTCCGCGTTCCAGCAGGTCGTGCAGCGCTCGAAGGTCCGGCCCAAGGTGCTCCTGCCGCCGGAGCAGGTGCCCGTCGAAGTCCGGATCGAGCAGTTGCTCGAACGGCTGTCCGAAACCGAGGCATGCGGCTTCGAGGATCTCTTCGCGGACGTCAAGGACAAGTCCGGGTTGATCGGCACCTTCCTCGCCCTCCTCGAGATGATTCGTCTGAAGCTGGTGAGGGTCTTCCAGTCCGGGAGCTTCGGCCCGATTCGCGTGTACAAGCGACCGCGACCGGCCGATGCTCCGCATCCGATTGGTGACCCGGAGGCGCAACGTGGCTGATCTGGAGAACGAGGGACAGGAAGGGCTGGAGGGGCGGGAAGGGCAGGAAGGGCTGGACCGCCAGGAAGGCCGGGAGGGCCTGGAGGGTCAGGAAGGCCTGGAAGCACCGCTCGCGCTTGACCAGGACGACACCGCCTCCGCAGAGCAACCGACCGAGCCGGAGCGTGCCGCCTCGCCGACCGAGCCTGAGTCTGCCACTGAACCGACGGAGCCAGAGGCTGCAACTGAGCCCGATGCCGAGGCCGGAGACACAGCGATCGAGCCGATCAGCGACGAGGACCTGAAGCGCCCGCTCGGCGAGCTGAAGGCGATTGTCGAGGCGCTGATCTTCGCGTCGCCCGAGCCGTTGACGCCAAAGGCGCTGCTGAAGCTGCTCGACACGGAACCGAAGGAGGACGTGCTTGCCGCGCTCGAGGAGCTGAAGCACGAGTACCTGCGGCCGTCGGGTCTTCAGCTCGTCGAAGTGGCTGGCGGTTTCCAGATCGTGACGCGCCCGGATCTCCACGAATGGGTCCGTCGTCTCTTCCACGAGCGCAGCACCCAGAAGCTCTCGGTGCAGGCGCTGGAGACGCTGGCGGTCATCGCGTACCGCCAGCCGATCACCGCGCTCGAGATTACGGAAATCCGCGGCGTCAGCGCGTCGGGGGTCCTCAACACGCTGCTCGAGCGTCACCTGATCAAGATCGTCGGCCGCAAGCAGGTAGTCGGCCGCCCGTTCATGTACGCGACGACCAAGGAGTTCCTCATTCGCTTCGGCCTGAAGGACCTCGGCGACCTCCCCAAGGTCGAGGACATGGCCGAATCCCTTGGGATCGAAAGCAACCTGCTCGTCGAGCAGACGCCGCCCGAGGAGCAGTTGCCGCTCAGCGAGCCGGACTACTCGGCCCCCGCGGACGAGGCTGCCTCACCGGACGCGGACGAGGCGGCCGGGATCGACGAGCCCGCGACCGACGAGGACGGCGAGCCGACGGTGCACTAGCGAAGGCACCAAGGCACGCAGGCGGAAGCGCAGAAATGCGGGAACGCAGGAACGCACGCACGAAAGGCACAGGCAGCCGGGGACAGCGGCACCAACGCACAATGGCAGGACGCGCGGCCGTTAGTTAGCGGCGGCCGCGAGGCTTGCCGGCTGGGCGTCCCTGGCGCGGGGCTGACGCGCGCGGTCGTGCAGGCCTGCGCGGCGCGGCCTCGCGAGTCTCCCTCCCAGCGGAGGTCGCTCGCGAATCCCTCTTGCCTGCGCGTCCGTCGCCCGACGGTTCCCTGGCGACAGCCTTCTTGAGCGCACGCACCTCGTCGGCAGTCAGGTCGCGCCACTGACCCGGCTTGATCCGCGCGTCACGCAGGGGACCGATCGAGACCCGCTTCAGCGAGTCGACCGGGTGGCCCACCGCCTCGAACATCTTGCGGACCTGGCGGTTCCGGCCCTCGGCGATCGTGATCCGCAGCGTGGCGGTGGCGGTGTGGCGCCCGGGCGCCAGCTCCACCCGTGCCGGCTCGGTTCGTCGGCCTTCGATCGTCACGCCCTTCGCAATGCGCTCGATGTCATGCGCGTCCGGTACGCCGGCCACCGTCACCTCGTAGACGCGCGGCACTTCGTGACGCGGATGGGTGAGTCGCGCCGCGAGGTCGCCGTCGTTGGTCAGGAGCAGCAGGCCTTCGGTGTCGTAGTCGAGTCGACCCACCGGGTAGACGTACTCGCGGACACCAGGAATCAGGTCCATCACGGTCGAGCGCCGCTGCGGATCGGACCGTGTCGTGACGTAGCCTGCGGGCTTGTAGAGCAGCACGTAGCGAGGGCGCTCGGCCTGCTTCACCCGTCGGCCGTCGACGCGGATGTCGTCCGCTGCCGGGTCCGCCTTCGTTCCCAGTTCGCGCACCACGTCACCGTTGACGGTGACGCGTCCCTGCAGCATCAGTTCTTCCGCCGTGCGGCGAGACGCCACTCCGGCCTGCGATAAGATCTTCTGAATCCGTTCCACGCCACCCAGCGTACTGGGTAATCGACGAATCCGAAAGCGCGCAGCATGACGCCCCGTTCAGCAACCCGCCCCAATCACCCCGTTGGCCCGACGTGCCTGACGAACCGATGAAGCCCCTCGTCATTGCTATCGACGGTCCATCAGGGGTCGGGAAGGGCACCGTGGCGCGCGCCCTCGCGGCGGAGCTCGGCTACCAGCACGTCGACAGCGGCGCGATGTACCGGGCGGTTGGCTGGAAGGCGCTGCAACTGGGCGTGCCGCTCGAGCGTGAGGACGCGGTTGCGGCGATTGCCAGCGGGTCGACGATCGAGGTGTCCGCGACGATGGTCGCGATCGACGGCCACGATGTCACGCGCGCGATCAGGACGCCGGAGATCGACAAGGCTGCGGCCGCCGTGGCGCGGCTGCCGAAGGTTCGCACCATCCTCGTCGAACGGCAGCGGGCGATGGGCGAGAGCGGCGGGATTGTGATGGAAGGCCGGGACATCGGCACGGTAGTGTTCCCCCATGCCGACCTGAAGCTGTATCTGGATGCGTCGGCAGAGGAGCGCGCCCGCCGGCGCGCCAACGACCCGGCGCACAGCGGGCCGGTGGCCCTGGCCGAGGTCGCGACGGCCCTGAAGGAACGCGATCGCAGCGATTCCACGCGGGCCGCCTCACCCCTCTACGCAGCCGCCGACGCCATCGTGATCGACACCACCCACGCGGCGGTCCCGGAGGTTGTCGCGCAGGTCATGTCGATCGTCAGGCGGACGCTCGCTGGCGAGCGTTGAACTACCGCCTGTCCTTGTAGTCCTCGCTCGACGCAGGATCGAGTTCCCAGCGGTGCCGGTCGCGCTCCTCGAGCTTGTCGGCCCCGCGCAGTTCCTCGTTGTCCTGGTACTCCACGCCGAGGGCGCGGCCGATGTCGTCGACGATGTCCTGGTCTGGCGTCGGATTGTCGCCGCCTGGCGCTTCGTCGCCGCTGAAGTACGCGTTCTCGACGTCGACGTCCACGTCCCCGCCCGTAATCGTCGGGTTCATGCCGGCCAGGTCGGCGCGTTCTTCCGCCATCTCCTCACGTCCCGTGCGCGCGGCGGTCCCGCGGCGGTTCATGTTGAGCGATGAGGGCGGCGTCGGGACCGCGGTTTCTCCGCGCCGACGGCGAGCTTCGATGACGGCGTTGCGCGGCTTCGACGCGGCGGGCTTTGGCGTGGACTTCGCCTGTGCGGCTGGCTTGCCCTTGCTCTTCGGCGCTGCGGCCGGGCGGGACGGTACGGCCCGGCGGCGGACCATCGGGACAAGCGCGACCTTCTTCTTCGACGCGCTCTTCTTCGCCACGGCAGTGCGCTTCGTGCCGCTACTTTTCTTTGCCGCCGCCTTCTTCGCGGGCGCCGCGGCCTTCTTCCCGGTGGTCTTGCGCGTTGCCGTCTTCTTCGCCGAGGCCGGTGTCGCGGCGGCTCGCCTGGTTGTGGCGCTCTTCGCTGTCTTCTTCCCTGCCGTGCTCGAGCTCTTCCGTGATGCGGCTGCCTTCGTGCGGCGCGCGGCCGTGCGCTTGGCCATGATCGAGTCCTTTCGGAACCTTGACAGTTTTGCGATAAGTGTCGTACTCTCTGATGCTTATCGGAAATCAGACGGCGCTGCAGAGCACCAGCTGACAGACCGAAATTGCGGGCCGCCGGACCCCGCTACCAGAACGCCGGCACTCGTACGGACGGCATGGGATTCTCCCGAACCGTGTGTGCGATGACAAGAGGAGTGCGCAAGGCATGGCAAACGTTGAAGACGAGCAGACTCCAGGTCCGGTCAGGGGCGCTGCGGGAACGCTCGACCGCGCGGAGCGCGGTGATCGCGGTGGGCTGAAGATCCTGCCGCGCGATGATGACGACCAGGTCGACCCCGACGAATACGCCCGGCTGCTGGAATCCTACGATAGCAGCTTCCGGAACATCGCGGAAGGCGAGGTCGTCAAGGGCACCGTGCTCAAGGTCACGTCATCCGAAGTGATCGTGGACGTCGGGTACAAGTCGGAAGGCATCATCTCGGTCGACGAGTTCATCGACGAGAACGGTCAGGTCACCGTCGAACCGGGTGATCTCGTGGACGTGCTGCTCGAGCGCACCGAGGACCGTGAAGGCTACGTGGTCCTCTCGCGCGAGAAGGCCGAGAAGATGAAGATCTGGGACGAGGTCGAGAAGGCCTACGTCGAGAAGAAGGTCGTCATCGGCCGCGTCATCGAGCGGATCAAGGGCGGGCTCGCGGTGGACATCGGTGTCCGCGCGTTCCTGCCGGGCAGCCAGATCGACGTGCGCCCCGTGCGCAACCTCGACGCGCTGCGCGGGCAGGAACTCCGCATGCGCGTCATCAAGGTCAACAAGAAGCGCGGCAACATCGTGCTCTCGCGCAAGGCGCTCCTCGAAGAGGAGAATGCCGAGAAGAAGAAGCACACCCTCGAGACCCTCGCCGAGGGCAAGGTGCTGCGCGGCGTCGTCAAGAACATCACGGACTACGGCGCCTTCATCGACCTGGGCGGCATCGACGGCCTCCTGCACATCACCGACATGTCGTGGGGCCGCGTGGGTCATCCCTCCGAGCTCTTCAAGGTCAACGATGAGATCGACGTGGTGGTGCTGAAGTACGACGCGGCCACCGAGCGTGTCTCCCTGGGCCACAAGCAGCTCATCACCGACCCGTGGGCGAACGTGATGGACCGGTACCCGGTCGGCGCGCGCGTCAGCGGCAAGGTGGTCAGCCTCACCGATTACGGCGCCTTCGTGGAGCTCGAGTCGGGTGTCGAGGGGCTCATCCACGTCTCCGAGATGTCGTGGAGCAAGCGGGTGAAGCACCCGTCGAAGATCCTGAACGTCGGCGACTCGGTCGACGCGATGGTCCTCGGCGTGGACCCGACCGCCCGCCGCATCTCCCTCGGCCTCAAGCAGGTGGAGAGCAACCCGTGGCACGACCTGGCCGAGAAGTACCCGGTCGGCTCGCGCATCCAGGGCAAGGTCCGCAACCTCACCGAGTTCGGCGCGTTCGTCGAGGTCGAGGAGGACATCGACGGCCTGATCCACATCTCCGACATGTCGTGGAGCAAGCGGATCAAGCACCCGTCGGAGGTCCTGAAGAAGGGCGACGTGGTCGAGGCGATGGTGCTCAACATCGACGCCGAGAACCAGCGCCTGTCGCTCGGCCTCAAGCAGCTCGCCACCGACATCTGGGACGACTTCTTCACGCGGCACCACGTGGGTGACACGATCGAGGGCAAGGTCGTCCGCATGACCAACTTCGGCGCGTTCGTCGAACTCGACGAGGGCATCGAAGGGCTCATTCACGTGTCCGAGTTCGACGACTCGCGGCACTCCGCCAAGGAGGACGAGAAGATCGAGCTGAAGGTGGGCGAGACCTACCCGATGAAGATCATCAAGCTCGCCCCCGAGGAACGGAAGATCGGCCTCTCCATTCGCGCGCTGAAGTCCGACGAGTTCCGCGCCGATTGGGAAAGCTACCAGGAGTCGGCCGGCGACGGCACCGCGACGCTGGGCGATCACTTCCGGAACAGCAGGTAGGCGATGGACTCCGGGCTCCGGGCTCTGGACTCCGGGCACCGTCGGCTTCGACCTGAAGCCGACCTGCCTGAAGCCCAGAGCCTGAAGCCTGAAGCCTTCGAGGTTCAAGTATGACTGGCGGCAGCATGACGAAGGCCGAGCTCGTCGAGGAAGTCTCGCGAGTGTCGGACCTGACCAAGAAACACTCCGAAGTCATCGTCGACACGGTGTTCAAGAGCATCATCGACGCGCTGCACCGCGGGGAGAAGATCGAGCTCCGTGGGTTCGGCAGCTTCCGCCTCCGCAAGCGTGAGCCGCGCAAGGGGCGGAACCCGAAGACCGGTGACAAGGTCGACGTGCCGCCGAAGAAGGTTCCGTACTTCAAGCCGGGCAAGGAACTGAAGGACCTGATCAACCGCGAAGCCGAGGAAGCCGCCGCCGAGGAGGAATCCTCGACCACGCCGCCCGACGCGCTCGCCGTTTAGCCCGACCGTCTGCCTCTTTCCGTTCGTTCATCAGCCGGCGCGGATCCCACGGGTCCGCGCTAGACTGATCCCACCTTGCGCAACTCCCGGTTTCGAACAGTGCGTTTCGGAATGCAAGAGCGCCACCGCGGAGTGCGCGGAGATCGCGGAGATCTTCTTGGGAAACACCCGTCTCCGTGGCCTCAGCGTCCTCCGTGGTGGAGAGTCTTGCAACCAGCTCTAACTTCTAACTTCTGAATTCTGACTTCGGAACGATGGAGCGTTTGTGGTCCCCGTGGAGGCTGGCGTACGTGACGAGCACCTCGAACACGCCTGAGGGCTGCATCTTCTGCGCGGTGTCGTCACCCGCCCAGGGGGAGCAGGGCGATCCGTGGCGGGACCGCCTCGTGCTGGTGCATGGGGATACCTGCTACGTCATCCTGAACCTCTACCCCTACAACAACGGCCACCTCATGGTCGTGCCGCGTCGGCACATCGCCTCGCTGACGCTCGCCACGCCAGAGGAACTGAACGAGCTGATGGCGTTCACGCGCGACGCGGAAGCGGCGCTGACGGAAGCCTATCGGCCGCAGGGGATCAACGTCGGGATGAACCTCGGGCAGCCCGCCGGCGCAGGCATCGCCGACCACATGCACATTCACCTGGTGCCTCGCTGGACCGGTGATACCAACTTCATGTCCGTGGTCGGCAACACCCGCGTGCTGCCGGAGGACATGGACGCGACAGCCGCGAGGCTGCGGCCGATCTTCGAACGGCTGCGTCGCGCACGGTCCTGAGCGCTGGTAGCAGCACGCTCCACAGGAGGGTTGACGTGGTCCTGGAGCCGACCGAACCGCAGAAGGCGTTCCTCGCAGAGGTGACCCGCTTCGCGCAGGACGTCGTGGCGCCGCGTGCGGCTTCCATCGACGAGTCTGGCGCGTACCCCATCGACGTGATGCGTCAGGCCGCCGCGCGCGGGTTGCTCGGGATCACCATTCCGCAGGCGTGGGGCGGCCTGGGGCTGGACTACGTCAGCTACGCGCTCGCGATCGAAGCCATCTCGCGCGCGAGCTCGACGGTCGGTGTGTCGCTCGTCGTCCATCACTCGCTGGTCGCCGACATCCTCGCGCACGCGGGCCGCACGGCGCAGAAGGACCAGTGGCTCCGCCGCCTGGCGTCAGGCGAGGCGATCGGGGCGTTTGCGCTCTCCGAGCCCGCGGCCGGTACCGACGCCGCGAACCAGCAGACCCGGGCAGAACGCACGGCTCGCGGGTACCGGATGACAGGCCGGAAGGTCTGGGTGGCGAACGCAGACGCGGCATCGGTCGCCATCGTGTTTGCCTGTACTCGGGCGGGAGTACGCGGGCAGGGGGTCACGGCCTTCCTCGTCCCGATGGACACGCCAGGGATCTCGAGGACGGCACGTGCCGACTCGCTCGGCGTGCGGGGGCTCGGCTGCATGGATCTGGACTTCGACGTCGAGGTCAGCGACGACCAGGTCCTCGGCAGCGTCGATCAGGGGTTCCGCCTCGCGATGTGGGCCCTGCAGGGTGGTCGTGTGGGCGTTGCCGCGCAGGCGCTCGGCATTGGCGAGGCCGCCATCGCCGAGGCGATCGCGTTTGCGAAGGTGCGCGAGACGTTCGGGCAACCGATTGCGCGATACGAGGCGATTCAGTGGATGCTCGCCGACGTCGCGACGGAACTCGAGGCGGCACGCATGCTCACGTGGAAAGCCGCGGACGCAAAGGATCGGCAGGAACGCTCACGCGCCGAGTCGTCCATGGCCAAGCTGGCCGCGTCCGAAGCGGCGCACCGCGCCACCGACCGCGCCATGCAGATCATGGCTTCCGAGGGCTACCGTCGCGGGTCGACGATCGAGCGGCTCTTTCGCGACGTGCGCGCAACGGAGATCTACCAGGGCACGTCTGAAGCCCAACGCCTGATCATCGCGCAGGAACTGCTCGCCGACGCCTGACCGTGGTGAGTGCTTCACCAACTCGCCAAGTCACCAGGTCACTACGTCCCCAACTCACTTCTTCTCTGGAACAATCCCCTGCTTGAACGTGCCGACGCTGAACTCGGCCGACTTGCCCTTCGGGATGCTGAGCGACTTCCACTGATCGCCGGCGAAGTGTTTCGCCACGAACACGATCTGCCCGACGTGATACGCGGTGTGCGTCACGGAGCGATTCAGCGCCTCCACCACCGCAAACGCCTCCCCCCGAATGAAGACGGTGCGTTCGAGGTCGGCGACCGTCAGGGCATCGAGCTGGCCAAGCACCGTGTCCCAGGCGTGGTTCCAGTCGTCGAGTAGCTCCGCCCGCGTGCGCGGACGCGCCTCGAACTCCGCGTCCCGGTTGCGGTCGGGCTTCTCGCCGTCGGAGGTCAGGAAGTCCGTGAAGCGCGAGCGGAGGTTGCCGGCAACGTGCTGCATGACGACCGCCACGCTGTTGTCCTCCGCGTCGAGCGGCTCGAACAGCTCCACGTCCGTGACCTGCGCGATGGCCCGTTCGGCAAGCGCGCGGTAGTTCCGGTAGCTGCGGCGGATGTCGGCCAGGTAGGTCAGGGACATAAGCTCACCAACTCGCATTCACCAACCGCGAACGCACCAGTTCACGAAACCCCGATGATCTGCTTGGCGATCGTCTGCAACTGCAGGTTCGACGTGCCCTCGTAGATCTGACCGATCTTGGCGTCGCGGAACAGCTTCTCGACCGGGTAGTCCTTCACGAACCCATTGCCGCCGAAGAGATTGACGGCCAGCGAGGCGACCCGTTCGGCGACCTCTGACGCGTAGAGCTTGCACATGGCCGCTTCCGTGAGGAACGGCTGCCGCACATCCCTCAGTCGTGCCGCCTCGTACACCATCAGGCGCGCCGCGTGGATCTCGGTGGCGGCCCGCGCCAGTTGGTGCTGCACCGACTGGAAGCTCGAAATCGCACTCCCGAACTGCTTGCGCTCGGAGGTGTAGCGGACCGCATGGTCCAGCGCGCCCTGCGCGAGCCCGACCATCTGGGCCCCGATCCCGATGCGTCCCTCGTTCAGCGTCTCGATCGCGACCTTGTACCCCTTGCCGACCTCGCCGAGTACGTGAGAAGCGGGCACGCGGCAGTCGTCGAACAGGAGCTCGCAGGTGCTGCTGGCGCGTATGCCGAGCTTGTCTTCCTTCTTGCCGACCGTGAACCCCGGCGTGCCCTTCTCGACGAGGAACGCGGTAATCCCCCTGTAGCCCGCCTCCGGGTTCGCGTTCGCAAACACGATGAAGAGCCCGGCCTCGTTCGCGTTGGTGATCCAGAGCTTGCGTCCGCTCAGCGTCCACTCGTCGCCGGTCCGCACCGCACGGGCTGACAATGCGAAGGCGTCGCTGCCCGAGCCGGCTTCGGACAGCGCGTAGGCACCAACCGTATCCGTCGCAAGCCTGGGAAGGAGGTGCGCCTGCTGCTGCGGCGATCCCCACCGGAGCAGGGCATTGATGACCAGTGTGTTCTGGACGTCGACCGCGACCGCCACCGCAGGGTCCACGCGGGAGAGCTCCTCGATGGCGAGGACCGAATGGAAGAAGCTGGCGCCAGCGCCGCCGTGCGCCTCGGGAATCTCGATCGCCATCAGCCCCATCTCGAACAGCTGGCTGATGAGTGCGGGGGCGAGCTTCGCGTGCTCGTCCATCTCGCGCACGAGGGGACGGATCTCGCGGTCCGCAAACTCGTAGACGCTCTCGCGGAACAGCCGCTCGTCGTCGGACAACCTCGTCAGCGGGCGGTGGGCAGATGCGCTCGGCTCGGGGCTCACAGCCGGTGATGTTAACAGGCGCGGGGGCTAAGATAGAACCATGGCGAAGCTGCTTCGGATCGGCGCCGCCGCGGCCATCGTGGTCGCGATCCTCTCGGGTGTTCCGGGCCACGCGCAGCAGCCATCGGGCGGAAGCAGCGCCTCCACCCCGGCAGCGCAGGGGCAGACGCCGGCACAGGGCCAGGCCCAGACGCCCGCACCCAACCAGCCGGTCTTCAGGAGCGGGATCAACTTCGTTCGCGTCGACGTGATCGTCTCGGACCGGAACGGCAACCCGGTCGGGGACCTCAAGCCCGAGGACTTCGAGATCGTCGAGGACGGCAAGAACCAGGCGATCGAGACCTTCAAGCTCGTCTCGCTCGACGGCGGCCTTCAGCAGAGCACCAAGGAACCGCCGCGCCAGATCCTGACCGATGCCGACGAGGAGTCGGAAGCCGCGAGAGACGACGTGCGGCTGTTCGCGTTCTTCATGGACGACTATCACGTCCGGGTCGAGAACAGCATGATGGCGCGCGACCAGCTTGCACGCTTCGTGCAGACGCAGCTCGGGCCCAGCGACATGGTCGGCGTGATGTACCCGCTCGAGCCGGTTGCGTCCGTGCGCATGACGCGCAACCATGACGCCATCGTTCGCGGCCTCGGGCAGTTCCGCGGGCGCAAGTTCGACTACACCCCGAGGAACGACTTCGAGCAGCGCTACGCCTACTATCCGACCGAGATGGTGGAGCAGATCCGCAACCAGGTCTCGCTCTCCGCGCTCAAGGCGCTGATCGTGCACATGGGCGGGCTCAAGGAAGGGCGCAAGTCGCTCATCCTCATCAGTGAGGGGTACAACGCGCTGCTGCCACCGCAGATGCGCGACCAGATTGCCGCCATTCCCGGGTCGGGCAACCCGAACGCCCTGGACCCGTTCGCCGGCCAGAACAGCCTCGTCGAGGATCGCGCGCAGTTCATGGCCGGGAACGACATGCAGTCGAACCTGCGCGAGATCTACGACACGGCCAACCGGAACAACGTCGCCATCTATGCCGTGGACCCGCGTGGGCTGTCCACGGGCGAATTCGGCATCGACCAGAACATCTCGCAGACGACCGACCGGCAGTACCTCAACGCGACGATGGAGACGCTGCGGACGCTGGCGATCAACACGGATGGCCGCGCCATCGTCAATCGCAACGATCTTGCGGGCGGGATGAAACAGATCCTGCGGGACTCGAGCGCGTATTACCTGCTCGGCTACAACTCCACGTCGACCGCCACCGACGGCAAGTTCCACGAAATCAAGGTGCGCGTGAAGCGCTCGGGCGTTCAGGTCCGTGCGCGCCGCGGGTATTGGGCATTCACGGCCGAGGATGCCCAACGGGCGCTGGCGCCGCCGAAGCCGGAGCCTCCGAAGGCGGTCGAGACAGCGATTGCGTCGATTGCGGCGCCGTCGCGGTCGCGCCTGGTGCGCACCTGGATTGGGACCAGCCGCGGGACCTCCGGTAAGACCCGCGTGACGGTTGTCTGGGAACCGGTGCCGCGAGCGCCAGGGGATCGCGGACGCGAGGCTGACATCCCCGCGCGGATGTCGGTCACGGCCGTCGCCCCGGATGGGGCGCCGTACTTCCGCGGAAAGACGCCTGACGCGGCTTCGACCAACAGTGGGACGTCCGCCACCAGCGGAGGCGCAGTCACCTTCGAGGCGAACCCGGGCACGATGCAACTGCGTCTCGCGGTCGAAAGCGCCGGAGCCGAGACACTCGACAGCGAAGTGCGGGAAGTGACGGTCCCCGACCTGACGTCGCCGGACACGGTGATGGCGACGCCGGAAGTGTTCCGTGCGCGGACCGTTCGCGAGTTCCAGCAGATCAAGGCCGACCCGAAGGCGGTCCCGACTGCCGCGCGTGAGTTCACGCGTGCCGAGCGCGTGTTCGTGCGCGTTCCGCTCGTCGCGACCGGCGGCGCCGCGCCGACCGTCACGGCGAAGCTGTTGAACCGAACGGGGCAGGCGGTGGCCGATCTGCCAGTGGCTCCGTCGGCGGCGGCAAACGGAGATGTGCGCGACATCGACCTCAGCCTCGCTCCGTTGGCTCCCGGCGAGTACATCGTGGAGATCACCGTCGCGGGTGCCGCCTCTCCGGCCAAGGAACTGGTCGGCTTCCGCATCACCGGTTGACGCGTGCGGGCCCTGCGCGTCGTCCTGGCGTGCGTGCTGGCGGGGGCAGCGGGTGAGGCGCAGCAGGCCTCCCAGCCTGTCACGCTCGACCTGGTGCTCGACGCCCCTGAGCCGATGCCGCTGAGCGTCGCCGACATCGAGGTGCTCGAGTCCGGTCGGCCCGTTCCCGTCAGCGCCGTGCGGCTGCAGCGCCCATCGGGACAAGCCGCGCCGCTCGCGCCGATTGCGTCCGACACGGATGAACAGGCCGCGGCCGCGGCAGCGGACCACCTGTTCGGCATCTACGTCGATGAGTATCACCTGAGTGCGGGCGCCCCGTTCGAGCGGATGCGGGATGCGCTCGCGACAGCGCTGCGCAGCAGACTCGGTCCGCGCGACCTTCTGGTCGTGCTGAAGCCGCTCGATTCGGTCACCGCCATCCGACTGAGCGCCGATCGGGAGCAGGCTGCGGCGGTGGTGCAGGGGGCTCAGCCGCGTCGAGGCGACTACGCGCCGCGGAGCGAGTTCGAGCGCGACTTCCTGGCCGGCGCTCCCGCGAGAATCGACGCGCAGCGCAACCAGATCGTGACCTCGGGGCTCGACGCGCTGATTGCGCACCTGGCGCAGTTCCCGGGACGCAAGACGCTGCTCGTGTTCAGCGAAGGCATCCCGGTGCCGCGAGCGGCACGGCGCACGGCGTCGACCCAGACTGGCCTGGCTCCGCTGTCACTCGCGGCGAACCGCGGCGGGATCGCGGTGTACGGCCTCATGCCGGCGTTCAACCGACCCGATCCGCCTACCGATGATGGCCCGATTCAGGATGCGGGGAATGCCGATGCGCTCCGCGCGCTGGCGCTCGGCACGACCGGGCTGGTGATCGACGAGGCCACGGCTGCACCCGGGCTGGCGCGAATGGTCGCCGACGCGCACCGCTACTACCTGATCAGCGTCGCCCCTGGCGATCCCGAGCCGGACGGACGTTATCGCGCTGTCGAGGTTCGTGTCCGTAGGCGTGGTCTGACGTGGCGCGCGCGAGGCGGGTTCGCGGTCAGACCGGTTGCGCCGCCTCCGCGAGAGCCGTTGGTCAAACCACTGCCCGCAGGCCTTCGCGTCCCCAGACACTCGAGTGCGCTCATCCGCCCGTGGGTGGGGCAGTCCGCGGCAGACGAGGGGCAGACCCGGGTGGAGTTCGTGTGGGAGCCAGCGCCCGTTCGGGCCGGCGATCGGCCGTCTGCCACAGCGGCGCGGATTGCGCTCACCGTCAGCACGATGGACGACGCGCCGATCTTCTCCGGGCAGGTCGTGCCGACCGGCATCGAGCACATCGCTCCGTCGCCGGTCCCATCCCGCGTCACGTTCACCGCGGCGCCGGCGACCCTGTTGATGCGCATGGAGGTGCTCGACCTTGCCGGACGCGTGATCGACCAGGACGTCCGGGACCTCGTGGTCAACCGCTTCTCCGGTCCGATCGCGCTGGGGACGCCAACGGTCTTCCGCGCGAGGACGGAGCGGGATCTCCGCCTGCTCAGGGAGAACGACGCCTCGGCGGCTCCTGCCGCCTCCCGACAATTCAGCCGGACCGAGCATCTCGTCATCCGCGTGCCGGTTTCGGCTCCGCCGGATGTCGTCGTCACGGCACGACTGCAGAACGCGATGGGCGGCACGCTTCGCAGCCTCGACATCGAACGCGTGCATGACTCGTCGCCGGACCGACAGATCGATCTGCCCCTGGCGGCATTCGCGTCAGGCGCCTACACGATCGAGTTCACCGCCCGCGCTGCCGGCACCGTCGTCGTTGCGCGCATGGACTTCACCGTGACGCCCTGAGCGTCGGTCGGGATTTCGCTTTTGTCGTCACGTCGGTCTGGCAGGACAATCCTGTAGGCGCCGATCAGGTCCCCGCGCCATTCCCGTGCGGCCACTGGGAACGGGTTGGTTCGTATCAGCCTCCAGTTCCTTATCGCGAGCTCACACCCCAATCACCAGATCCTACAAAGTTGTGGCGACAGCGAGCTCTGCGCCACATTTGTGTGGGGGACATGAGTCGACCCGATTGCGACGTTCGTCGCGATTCAGGCGTGAAATCGACAATCGTCACCAGCGCACGACGGAACTCGGCTGGAATCCCCCTTGCTGTTCGACAGGTGCCGGCAGAAACGCCGGCAGAACCCAGGGGAAAGACACGACATGCCGTCCCACCGATCGGCCGCACAGTGGATGGAGCCCGACGAAGCGCACGCCGGGGAAGTCCGCAAGTTATCCACGTTGCTCGAGGCGAGCCAGGCGCTGTCCGCCACGCTCGATCTGCACGCCGCCCTCGTGAGGGTGCTCGAGATCCTCGTACGCCACCACGGCGCTGTCCGCGGCGCGGTGGTGCTGCAGAACGAAGGCACAGGCGAGGTGATGCTGGAGGCCTCGGCCGGCGACATCTCGGCGGGCAAGCACGTGCGCTTCAAGGCGGGGGAGGGGATCGTCGGACGTGTGCTCCAGAGCGGCAGGCCCGAGGTGGTTCCGCGTGTGTCCCGCGAGCCGGGCTTCCTGAACCGCCTGTCGGACCGGCCTGAGCTCCCGGAACAGGAACTGAGCTACGTGTCGGTGCCGATCGCGCTCAACGGACGGACGGTCGGCGCGATGAGCATCGACCTGCGCTTCAAGGCGGATCGCGATTACAACCGGATGGCCAAGTTCCTTGGCGTTGTGGGGTCGATGATCGCGCAGGCCGTGCGGGTCCATCGCCTCATTCAGGCCGACAAGCAGCGCCTCGTCGACGAGAACACCCACCTGCGCCAGGAACTCCAGGAGCGCTACGACTTCTCGAACATCATCGGCACCAGCAGCCCGATGCGGCAGGTGTACCAGCAGATTGCGCAGGTGGCGCGCACGAACACCACGGTGCTCCTGCGCGGTGAATCAGGAACGGGCAAGGAGCTGATCGCCCACGCGATCCACTACAACTCCGCCCGTGCCAAGAAGCCGTTCATCAAGGTGAGTTGCGCCGCGCTGCCGCAGGAACTGATCGAGTCCGAGCTGTTCGGCTACGAGAAGGGCGCGTTCACAGGCGCGCACGGGACCAAGAAGGGCCGCTTCGAGGCGGCTGAGGGCGGCACGCTGTTCCTGGACGAGATCGGCGAGCTGAACATGGCCACGCAGGTGAAGCTGCTGCGCGTGCTGCAGGAGCGCGAGTTCGAGCGCCTCGGTGGGACGGAAACGATTCGCGCGAACATCCGCCTGATCGCGGCGACCAACAAGGACCTGGAGAAGGCGATTGCCGCCGGAGAATTCCGAGAGGACCTGTACTACCGGCTCAATGTGTTCTCGATCTTCGTGCCTCCGCTGCGTGAGCGGAAGACCGACATCCTGCTGCTGGCCGACTACCTGCTCGAGAAGTTCTCCCGCGAGCATGGGAAGTCGGTGAAGCGCATCTCCACGCCCGCCATTGACATGCTGAACAGCTATCACTGGCCGGGCAACGTGCGCGAACTCGCCAATGTCATCGAGCGGGCGGTGGTGGTGTGTGACGGGCAGGTGGTCCACGCGCACGACCTGCCGCCGACGCTGCAGACGGCGGAGTCGACCGGGACGGCGCAGACCCGCACGCTGCGCGAGTCGATGGAGTCCTACGAGAAGGACGCGCTGCTCGATGCCCTGAAGAGCGCGCGCGGCAACCGCGCCAAGGCGGCGCGGCTGCTGGGCACGACCGAGCGGATCTTCAACTACCGGGTGCGCAAGTACGGCATCGACCACCGGCGCTTCAAGATGTGAGTGACAGCTATGCGTACATGCCGCGCATGCGCGTGACCGTCGCCACACGGCTGATGGCGACGATGTAGGCCGCGGTGCGGAGGTCGACGCGGTACTTCAGGGCTGTCTGGAGCACCGCGTTGAACGCCTCGCACATCTTCGCCTCGAGCTTGTCGTTCACTTCCTTCTCGGTCCAGAAGTAGCCCTGCCGGTCCTGCACCCACTCGAAGTACGACGTGGTCACGCCGCCGCTGTTGGCCAGGATGTCGGGGACGACGAAGACACCGCGATCGTGGAGGTGCCGATGGGCGTCGGGGCTGGTCGGCCCGTTGGCGCCTTCGACGACCACCTTCGCCTTGATGGAGGGTGCGTTGGCCATCGTGATCTGGTTCTCGAGCGCGGCAGGGACGAGGATGTCCACGTCGAGCGCGAACAGTTCGTCGTTGGTGACGCTCGTGCCGCCACTGAACCCGGCGACGGTCTTCTGCTGCCGGACGTGGTCGTTCAGCATCGCGAGGTCGAGCCCCTTCTCGTTGTAGACGCCGCCCTTCCAGTCGGTGATGGCCACGATGCGGGCGCCGAGTTCCCCGATGAGCTGCGCAGAGATGGACCCGACGTTCCCGAACCCCTGTACGGCGACGGTTGCGTTCGAGATGTCGAAGCCCAGGTGCTTCGCCGACTCGCGTGCGGAAATCATGACGCCGCGTCCGGTCGCCTCGCGGCGACCCAACGACCCACCGAGCTCGAGCGGCTTGCCGGTGACGACGGCCGTCGACGTGTGGCCGACGTGCATGCTGTAGGTGTCCATGATCCACGCCATCACCTGATCGTTGGTGTTGACGTCTGGCGCGGGCACGTCCTTCTCCGGACCGATCGCGTCGATGATCTCGGCCACGTACCGGCGCGTGAGCGCCTCGAGTTCACGACGGGACATGCGGGTCGGATCGCAGATGATGCCGCCCTTGCCGCCGCCGAACGGGATGTGCGCGACGGCGCACTTCCACGTCATCCACGCGGCGAGCGCGGTCACCTCGTCGAGCGTGACGCCAGGGTGGTAGCGGATGCCGCCCTTGGCCGGACCGAGCGTGATGTTGTACTGGACCCGGTAACCGGTGAACACCTCGATTTCGCCGTTGTCCATCTGGACCGGACAGGACACCGTGATCTGGCGCTTGGGATGCGTGAGGATCTTCCAGATACCCGGCTCGAGATTGAGGATGCGTGCGGCCCCGTCGAACTCCTGCAGCATGGCGCCGAAGATCGGACCGTTGGTCATAGTGTCCCTACTATAATGTAAGCAGCATGATGCAGAACGGCCCGGAAAACCGGGCCGTTTTGCGTTTGTAGCTAACAGGTAGCTAACGGACGGGTGTGGCGTGCGCAAGTGAGCGTGATGCGCCGCTGAGTGGGGAGATTGGTTTAGACCAGTTCGGCGTCGGCCACAACGCGCAGCCGCACCACGAACCGGCTGCCGAGGCCGAGACCGTCGCTGTAGCCCTGCAAGGTGCCGCCGTGCAGTTCGACCAGTCGGCGCGCCACAGCCAACCCCACACCATAGCTGCCTCGGTCGCCACCCACGCTGGTGAAGAGATCGAAAACCCGCGGCAGCACGGCAGGGTCGATACCGCGTCCCACATCGGACACTGACAGCTCCGCTTCGGTGCCGAGAACAGTGATGGCCGTCGCGACGCGGTCGCCCAGGTTCGAATACTTCGAGGCGTTCGATAGCAAGTTCCCGAGCACTTGTAGCAGCCGCTGCACATCCACGCGCACAAGCACAGGCGCCGACGGCACGTGCACGGTGACCCGCTGATGCCGACGCTCGTAATCCGAAGCGGCTGTGTCCACGGCTTCGGCGAGCACTTCGCGCAGGTCCACCACCTGCTGCTCCAACTCGACCTCCCCGCGAACGATGCGCGCGGTATCGAGCAGGTCGTCCAAGATGCGCGACATGTGCTTGGTTTGCCTGTCCAATACAGCGAGCGCGCGCTGATGCGCTGAAGCGGGGGTGTCGGGCTGCAACATGCGCAACGCACCCTGAATGGCGTGAACGGGCTGCCGCAGTTCGTGGCCCACGACCGACAACCACTGCTCCTTTCGCCGGCTCTCGTCGTCGGCGCGGAACGCAGTGGCTTTGAGGTTGGTGATGTCGGCACTGCTGCCCACCATGCCTACACATGCACCGGTGTCGTCCAGGCGCGGAGCACCGTAACTGCCAATCCAACGCCACTCGCCGTCGGCGCGGCGCACGCGGGTCTCGGCTTCGTAGGGCACTCCACGAGCGAGACAATCGAGAAAGTGAGACACGTAGGCGTGGCGGTCGTCCGGATGTAGCAGCGGTTGCCAGTTGTCGCCGCGAGCCTCTTCCTCCGTGGCGCCGAAGAATGACAACCACGCGCGATTAACGAATTCGAGTTTGCCGCTGCCGTCGTGCACCCAAATCATGAGCGGCGTGGTGTCGGCCATTGTGCGGAACCGTCGTTCCGATTCCGCGAGTCGCGCTTGCGTGCGCAGGTTGTTGACCGCGACCGCCATCGCGTCTGCCAATTGAGAGAGCGCGTCGATCTCCCAATCGCTGGCCTCGTGTGGTGTGGCCCAATATGCGCCGATGGCGCCGATGGCCGGTTCCCCCGACGGCACCAGCAACAGCCCTGTGACAAAGGTTTGTCGATACAGGTCGTGCGGCACGCGGTCGTCCAACATGACGTCGGGAATGGCAACGGGCCGCTGCGACTGCATGGCCAGACCAGACACACAGTCCTTGGCGGGAAAGCGTCGCCCTTTCCAGAGCGGCCCGATGGCCTCCTCGTCGATGCAGTAACAGGATGCCCCGTCGAGGAGCACGACGCTGGCGCCATCGGCATCCACAACCTGCCGGGCCGCGTGACTGACCGCCGCGCTGATGGCGGGTAGGTCCTGAGCGGCAAGCAGACTACGCATGGCCTGAAGCAGCAGAGAACTGTGGCGTTCGAGCGGAGACACTGATTCCCCGTGAAGTTGCGCGGTCGAGTTGTCGCGAGCACGTCTATTCTACCGAAGGCGGCGTAATTTGTGGCGCAAGTAAAGCTTGGGCTGGCTCGGGTAACCTCTTAGCGACTCGCGGGTTGCCCCGTAGCGACCCGCTGCGACGGTCCCTAAACGGCGGTAGGGTGTAGGCCGCCGACCTGCCAGTTACGCGCGCAATGTGAGCCAAAACTGCTGAGCGGCCCACCTAAGCACAACAATATGCGCAACTTTTGTTGTGCACGGCACCGAAAAGCGTGTTAACCTAACTGCG
This sequence comes from Acidobacteriota bacterium, assembly GCA_018268955.1. Classification (GTDB taxonomy): domain Bacteria; phylum Acidobacteriota; class Vicinamibacteria; order Vicinamibacterales; family CAVVIG01; genus CAVVIG01. The sequence goes on from JAFDVO010000036.1 coordinate 36,601, forward strand.
CACGTTGGCGCGGCGCACGCGCCAGCACAACAGTAACCAGCAGGCACCGCAACACAGCCACGGCTGTGGACACGAAGGGCAACCAGCGGTGACCCTGCGGCGGAACAATCCCCCGCCGTCGCGCAAGGACACCTTCTCTTAGCGCGAAGAACTAGCCGCACCCTACGCGGGTGCAGGGAGTTCTTCGCGTGACCCTGCTTACGTATGTTCGTCGGAATGAAGGGCTGACACAGGCCGATTTGGCGGCTCGTGCCGGTCTGCATCGTCTGACCGTTTGGGGAATCGAACGTGGTCGGGTGAACCCGAACCCCGACGAACTCGAACGGCTCGCCACCGCGCTGCACGTGCAGCCACCCGAAGCCCTGTTGGAGCAGGTCGAAGTGGTGTGGCCGCCGCACCAGCGCACCGCCAGCACCGAACAGGCGGTGACGGCATGAGCCCGCGTCCTCCGCTGAAACAGCGCGACCGCGAAAGCGCACTGGTGCAGGCCGACGCCGAAGCGACCCGCCTGTGCGCGGCTCTCTACGAAGCCCGCGACCGGATTCTCGATACCGAAGTCGAGCTCTCGCGGCTGCGAGCCGCAATCGAGGAGACACGCCAGGACCTTCGCAAACGCGAAGCGATGTTTGCGGAGCTGAAGCAGGCATTCGAACGGCGCGTGGACCTGTTGTGCCAGTCCGACGCCGAGTGGACCGCTATCGAAATTGCGCGTCCCAGTCCCAGCTATCAAGTGTCGGAACCGCTGCGGTCGCGTGCACGACGTCTGATGAACGAGGGCTTTACGGCCCTGTGGCAGCGCTCGCGTGAACAGGCGGTGGCGCGATGAACCTCGTTATCTCGCGCCACACCCCGGTAGCCGACCTGCCCGAACTGCTGTCCGTGGAGGAAGCGGCCACGTGGCTCGGCATCGGGCGCTCGCTGGCCTATGACCTCGTCGGCCGCGGCGACCTCGCCTCCGTGCGGCTCGGCCGGTTGCTGCGCGTGCCGCGTGCGGCACTGGCCGCGATGGTCGAGCAGACGCAGGCGGTGAGCGCATGACGGTAACGGTGCTGACCATTCCGCGTGCCGACCTGCCGTTGGCCGAACTGATGTTGCCGCGCACCGGCGTGCGGTTGATGGGGAAGCGCCGCGTGCACTTCCTGTATTCGACTGACAAGCCGGTTGCGGGCCTCTCCTTCCGCGACGTTGACGGCACTCCCTTGGTGGAGTGCCGCAGCTTCGACTCCGAAGCCGACGCTCGCCGCTGGTGCGCCGAACAGGAGGTGCAGTGATGAACGCTGCTGCACCCGACCTGTTGCACCGCTACTCGGACCTCGGCTTCCGGCTGGTGTTTTACCCGTCGAAGTCGAAGGCGCCGAACGAGAAAGGCTGGACCGAGAAGATCTACACACTGGCCGACTACCAGCCCGGTGACAACGTGGGCGCGATGCTCGGGCACGAGATCGCGCCCGGCAGGTTCCTGGCCGACTTCGATATTGACAGCTACCACGCCAGTCTGGTGACGCGGCTGCTGCCGCGCACCGACTTCGCCTTCGGCCGCGCGAGCAAGCCTGTCTCGCACCTGATGGTGACCACGTCGCGTCCGGTGGTGTCCTACCAATACCGCGACGTTGACGACGCCAAGACGGTGCTGATTGAACTGCGCGGCACCAAGCAGGACGGCTCTGTGGGTCTGCAGACCATGATGCCGCCGAGCGTGCACCCGAACGGCGAGACCGTGACGATGCACCCGAGCGCGGCACTGGCGCTGGCGCACTACGAAGCCGAATTGGCCGAGCGCGGAGTGCGCCATTACGCCATCGGCAGCATCTTGGTTCGCAATCTGCGGCATCGCGGCTTCGGCCACGAGGTGCGACTGGCCATCTCCGGCTTCCTGTTGCAGAGCGGGATGACGCAGCAGGACGTGATTGTGCTGGGCGAGGCCATCGCCACGGAGACAGGCAACGACGTTGATGATGTTGCGCCTTCCGTCCGCGATACCGCAAAGCGCATCCGCGAGGGCGAGAAGGTGACCGCCGCTGGCGCACTGGCCACGGCCATCGGCGAGCGTGGCCGTGCCGTTGTCGCTCGTATCCGCGAGTGGCTCGGCGTCGGCGTCTCGAACGGCGACATCGTGATGGACGCCGGAAAGCTGCCCGACGTAGTCGACCATGCCGAAGCCGCGTTGCTGGCCAGCCGCGCACCGATTTACCAGCGTGGCGGAACGTTGATGCGCACCGTGCGGCTCGACTCGCCCATCGACGAAGAGCGGGTGCGTCGGAAGGCAGGTGCCGTAGTCCTGAAGGAAGTGGGCTCGTCGTGGCTGATTGAGCAGATGGCGCGGTCGGCCCGGTGGCTCCGTCGAAGCGGCGACGAACTGAAGCTGGCCGACCCGCAACCGAAATACGCCAACACGCTGATTGAGCGTGGTGAGTGGCGTTTCCCGCTGCTGCGGGCCGTGCTGACTGCACCGACGCTGGACATCGACGGCCGCATCGTCGAGACGCCCGGCTATGACGCCGATACGGGACTGCTGCTCGACTTCGCACCCGGTGCCTTCCCGCCGGTGCCTGTGAACCCGACTCGCGAGGACGCACTGGCTGCGATTGCGAGACTCGAATACCCGTTCCGGCTGTTCCCGTTCGAGACGCCAGCAGCGCGAGCCGTCTTTCTCTCTGCCATGTTGAGCGCCATTGTGCGCCCGGTGCTGCGCAACGCGCCGATGCACAACTTCGACGCGCCGAGCGCGGCGACAGGAAAGTCGAAGCTGGCTGCTGCCGTCGGTGTTTACGCGACCGGCGTTGAACCTCCCGCGATGAGCCAGGGCAAGTCGCCGGAAGAGGATGAGAAGCGACTGTCGACTGCGCTGGTCGCCGGCGACACGGTCGTGCACATCGACAACTGCGAGCGCGAGGTCGGCGGCGACTTTATCTGCAGCGTGCTGACCGAGGCCGTAGTGCAGGCGCGCATCCTCGGCTTGACCGAGCGCCGCTTGATACCCAACACGGCGCTTCTGTTGGCGTCGGGCAACAACCTCGTAATCGCGGGCGACTTGTGCACGCGCTCCGTTATCTGCCGTCTGGACGCCCAGATGGAACGGCCTGACACGCGGAGGTTCGACTTCGAGCCGCTTGACGTGCTGCGTGCCCACCGTGCGCAGTTGGTGGTGGACGGGCTGACGGTGTTGCGCGCCTATCGTCTGGCGCAGCAGCGCGGCGAGCAGGCGACCGTTGACGGCCAGCCGCTGCGACCGATGCGGTCGTTCTCGGATTACGAGTGGATTCGAGGTGCGCTGGTCTGGCTCGGTTACGCCGACCCTGCCGACACGCAGCAGGCGGTGCTGGACAACGACCCGAAACGCGACGAAGTGCGGGACGTGATGGACGCGTGGTGGGAGCGCTTCGGTGACCGCGACGTGGAGGTGAGCGACATCCCGAATGTCGAGAAAGCGATGGACACCACGTATTCGATTGGCGAGGTGGAACGTGTTCGGATGATGGACCCGCTGTATCGCGCACTGATGGAGACGGTGCCCGGCTGCCGCCTGAGTCGCGCGTGGAATGCGAAGGCCGTGGGCAAGTGGCTCTCGCACCAGCGGAAACGGATCGTCGGTGGTCGGCGCTTCGTTCCCCGGGAAGCGGGCAGCAAGCGGGTGACGTGGGCGTTGGTGGCGGCACAGGGCGGACACCAGCAGTCCGAACTCCCGGAGGCGCGCACCGATGCCGAGGCTGCGAACGCCAGCAACGTGATGGTCCTCGGACCGGAGCGCGTGCAGTGAGCACAGCCGTTTGCGGTTTGGCGGTTACGCGGTGTCGGACCGAGCCTGCCCGGATTGCGATGCACCCTGTGCAATTGGATTTGGGCCAGCTCGAAACTACACCGCCATACCGCCAAACCGCACCCGGCAGGCAAGCTGCACCCGGTTACAGGCGCGTCACCCGCGTTCGCCTCGGCACGCTTGTGCCCTGCCGTTCTGCACCCGCGATGCGCGCCGCGAACATCGCACGTCGCCTCGTGGGTCGCGGGAGCCAGGTCCTCGCGGCCCCGACCGCGCTGCCCGCGCCTAACAGAGTGTTAAACCGCTCGGCGCGCCGCGACGTTTTGCTCTGCATTCCGTCGCGGTTTTCGCGGCAGCTAACCAACAGCTAACGGAATGGGATGGCCAAAGGGCAAGCCGCAGACGCCCGAGCACCGCGCGAAGAACGCCGAGGGCGTGCGCCGCTGGCACCAGCGCATGTCGGCGGCGGAACGCGAGGCCTACATCGCCAAGCAGCAGGCCGCACAACCTCGCGGCCTGACGTTCGACCGTCGGATCTCGAAGCCGACGCCATTTGTGAAAGGACACAAGCCGATGCACACCCCTGAGGGCGTGGCGAAGATGGCCGAGAGCAAGCGCGAGCGCCGCATCCTCGCCGACCGTGTAATCGCGGCCACCAACGAGCGGTCCGAACGCATCGACCAGATTATCGAGAGCGTGCTGACCGGGCCACCCGCTGTCGCGCTCGCGTGGCTGACGAAGGCCGCCGAAATGGAACTGAAGCGGCGCGAGGCAGCACCCACCATCGCCGAGGCGCAGCCGTGGGTGGCCTACGCCACCGACGAGGAGCTGACCATCGTCGCCGACATCGCCGAGCGCTGCGAGGCACGCATGCGAGCCGGCGAGCGCCGAGCCGATGCGAAGCCACCCGCGCTGCCACCTGCCATCGACACCGAACCCGACGTGATGGTGCTGCGATGAAGCCGTCCGAGCTTATCGCCGCTGTCCGTAACCACGGAGCCACCATCGAGGCCACGCCCGAAGGTGAACTTCGCATCGAGGGCTGGCCCGCGCTGCCCCTCGACATTCGCACGCGCCTGCGCGAACAGCGCGAGGCCGTGGCACTGCTGCTCGCTGCCGAACGTGCCAAGCGCGAGACCGACAGCACACCGACCATCGCCCCGCGTGACTACGCCGCCCTCGGCCTGTCGGTCGTGAACGGTGTAGTGACGCACCCGCTCGGCGACCACGTGGCCGCCGACATCCTTGCCGGTCGCATCTCGCGCGCCCGCGCTATCGAAATGCGTAAACAGGCGGAGCAGTTCGGACGTGAACTGCGGCACGCCAGATTGTGGAGAGGATAGTGGCTGCTACCAAAGAAGAACTCGCTGCTCGTATCGCCGCCGTGAAAGCGCGGACCCGACCCGGCAATGGGCAGGTGCCGCAGATGCGCATCGCGTGTGCTGCACCGGCACGGACGCCGACGCCGACACCGACACCGACACCGACACCGACACCGACTGCTGTCGCGCCGACCACCGATGCACCTCCGCCCGAGCCTGTGCCCTCGACGCTGATTCGCAAAGTGCTCGCGAACCGCGAGCGTCCCACCGAGGACGCGAAGACGCACTACGTGCGCAGCTTGCTCAAGGCAGTGGCACCCGCGCCGCCGTCGAACAGCATGCCGGTGGTGCCGCGCATCGCGGCCACCGCTGATGACAACACCATTCCGTCCGCGCCCTCCGTGGCCGAGCGCATCCGCCAGAAGCGAGGTGACCGATGACCATTTACAACGCCGACGCGGCACGCGAAGCGCAGAAGCGGCTGGACGAACTGACGGCGCTGACCGAATCGCGGGAGCGCGTGCTGGCCATCCTCGAGGACAGGCAGCAGAAGCTGGCCGACCTGACCGAACGCTACCGCACCACCGTGATGGTCGAAGCCGACTACGCGCACGACCGGGCCATGTTGCAGGCCGACATCGAGGCGCTCTCGACCACCGGCAGGCAGGCGACCGGGACGCAGGAGGTCTGGACCCTGATGAAGCAGGTGGGCTGGGGCCTGCGTGACCTCGACCTGCGCATCGAGCGGCTGCGCCGCGAATACGAGGACTGGCAGCGCCGCGCCACCACCAACCCCGAGGGCACGGCCATGTATCGCCTCGTTCGCGGGAACCACTACCGCGATGGTCGCCGCGTGCAGCCCGGCGAGGTGGTTGAACTGACGCACCGGCAGGCCGAGGCCTGGAGCGATTTGTTCGAACCCGTTTAGCGGAGGGGAAGCTGACAGGTGCTGCGGGTGTGCGCCTGAACCAAACCAGTGCTGGTCCCCTCCGCCAGTCCGTTGCTGCGTTCGTTCTTCGCAGGGTCGAACGCACCGGGCTGACACGCGAGCCGGCACTTGGAACACCTCTGGCCGTGGGCGCGCGGCCAGCGTTAGCCGGAGCGGAGGCTGCTCCCCGCTGTCGGCACGCGCCCACCTTTATCGACTCTGGAGAACGCGACGATGAACAACACGATTGCACTGACTACGACGCCGCAGCCTGTTCCGAGTGAGGACGCCAAAGCCGCCGAAGCCCTGATGCCCGGCTACCTGGTGACCCTGAACAGCGCGGGCGATGCTGTGAAGCACCCGACCGCCGGTGCCGCTGCTGCCCGCACGTTTGCCCTCGAACGCGATGAGATGGGCAAGACCATCGACACACCCTACGCCGTGAACGACACCGTGAAGGTGGGCACCTTTGCCCGAGGCCAGCGACTGCTGGCGTGGCTCCCGGCCGGTGCCACGGTAGCCGTAGGCGACCCGCTGGAAAGTGCCGGTAACGGTCTGCTACGACCCGTAACCACTGGCGTGGCGCTGGTGCGTGCCCTACAGGCTGTGACCAACCCAGCGACCGCCGTGCGGGTGCGCGTGGAGGTGCTGTAGGCGCGAGGCGGTGATTGTCCGCCCGACTCGGCGACTGCCACACTTATTAGGGTAGTTGGAACAGCAACAAACGGCGTCACACAACGGAAGGATGTCTGTATGCGAGGCACAGTAATTCGGCGTTACAAGGGGTCCTACAGCATCGTGCTGGACCTCGGATATGCGGTGGACGCCGCGACCGGCAAACGGAAGCGGCAGCAGAAGTGGATTACGTTTCGCGGCACGAAGAAGCAGGCCGAGCAGCACTGCAACGACCTCGTGGGCAAGGCCAATCGGAAGGAGTTTGTCGAACCGAGCAAGATGACGGTGGGTGAGTGGCTGGACCACTGGCTCGACGTGGCCTGCAAGCCACCGCGTCGGCGACCGCGCACCTACGAGACCTACAGGAGCACCGTGGACCAGCACCTGAAGCCGGGCCTCGGGCACCTTCGTCTGCAGGAGTTGCAGGCCATGCACATCGAGCGCTACCACGCCGAGCGCACGCACCTGTCGGCCGGAACGCGACAGCTGCACCAAGCCGTATTGACCACCGCGCTGAAGTCGGCCGTGAAGGCGCGGCTGCTGTATCGGTCGGTGGCGGCCGACGTGGAAGGGAAGCCGCACCCGCACCGCACCGCCGACGACGTGATTGCGAACTGCTGGACCGCCGAGGAGGCTCGCGCCTTCCTCGCCGCTACCAAGACCGAACCGCTGCAGACCCGCACGTTCTTTGCGCTGGCGCTGGATACCGGTGCCCGGAAGGGCGAGTTGCACGGCATCCGGTGGGATGACATCGACCTCGACACCGGCACGCTGCGCATCGTCCGGCAGTTGGAGGACCCCGGCAAGGTGCGCCGCCGCGAGCACGCGGGCACCAAGACCGAACCGGCCTTTGGCCCGACTAAGACCAAGCGTGCGCGGACGGTCGACCTCGGCCCGGACACCATCCGCCTGCTGCGCGAGCACAAGCGGGCGCAGGCGGAACTGAAGATGCAGAACCGCACCACCTACCGCGACTATGGGCTGGTGTTCGCCCGCGAGGTGCGCGAGACCAAGAACCTGATGGGCGAGCTCGGCATGCCGCTGCCGACCTCGACGTTGGGTGGCATCGTCTTTAAGCGGCTGATTGCAGCAGCAGGCGTGAAGCGCATTACCTTCCACGGACTGCGGCACACCTGCGCCACGCTGCTGCTGAACGTGGGCGAGCCGATTAAGGTTGTGTCCGAACGGCTCGGCCACACCAACGTGATGATTACGATGAACACCTACGCGCACGTGATGCCGGGAATGCAGAAGGCTGCGGCCACACGGCTCGGTGCGCTGCTGCACGGCGAGGCAGCTAACGGGTAGCTAACAAACGACGCGCTACATGCCAACACCGCGCACTACAGGGCAGCACGTGAAGAGCCAGAAACACTAACAAAAACGCAACAAACAGCACCGGCCAACACCAGCCACTACAACGGTGCTGCAATATAATGAAGTTCACATGGGTGCGACGGCCGACACCGACCGCATGCGGTGGCAGCGCGAGACGCTGGAGCCGGCGCTGACGAAGGCGCCTGAACGGGCCGCCACCTTCACGACCATTTCGGGCCATCCCATCCATCGGCTGTATACGCCCGAGGATCTGGCAGCCCTTTCGGCCGAGGCGGACATCGCCGAGCCCGGCCGCTTTCCCTACACCCGAGGCATCCACGCCAGTGGGTACGCTGGCAAGCTCTGGACCATGCGGCAGTTTGCCGGCTTCGGCACGCCGCAGGAGACCAACGCCCGCTACAAGGCGCTGCTGGCTGCCGGCGGCACCGGGCTGAGCGTCGCATTCGACCTCCCGACCCTTATGGGCCGGGATCCCGACCACGACCTCTCGCTCGGCGAGGTCGGCAAGTGCGGCGTCAGCATCGCGTCGCTCGCCGACATGGAGGCGCTCTTCGAGGGGATTGACCTCGGCGCCATCACGACGTCGATGACGATCAATGCGCCGGCCGCCATGATCTTCGCGATGTACCTCGTGGTCGCGGAGCGGCAGGGGGTCGACTGGCGGCAGATCTCCGGGACGATCCAGAACGACATCCTGAAGGAGTACATCGCCCAGAAGGAGTTCATCTACCCGCCGCGGCCGTCGATGCGTCTCGTGACCGACACGTTCGCCTTCTGCACGCGCGAGGTGCCGCGGTGGAACACGATCTCGGTGAGCGGGTATCACATCCGCGAAGCGGGTGCGACGGCGATCCAGGAACTGGCCTTCACGCTGCGGGACGGCATCGAGTACGTGCAGTGGGGCGTGGAGGCGGGCCTGGACGTGGACGCCTTCGTGCCGCGCATCTCCTTCTTCTTCAACGCCCACTCCGACTTCTTCGAGGAGATCGCTAAGTACCGCGCGGCGCGCCGCATCTGGGCACGCGTGATGCGCGACCGGTTCGGTGCGAAGGACGAGCGGTCGTGGAAGCTGCGCTTCCACACGCAGACGGCGGGCGTCTCGCTCACGGCGCAACAGCCCTGGAACAACGTTGTTCGCACGGCCATCCAGGCGTTGTCCGGGGTGCTCGGGGGCACGCAGTCACTCCACACGAACTCACTGGACGAAGCGCTCGCGCTGCCGACGGAGGAAGCGGCCACGCTGGCGCTGCGCACGCAGCAGGTGCTCGCGTTCGAGAGCGGCGTCACCGATCACGTGGACCCGTTCGGTGGTTCGTATTTCGTCGAGGCGCTGACGCGCGAGATGGAGGAGGGGGCAATCGCGTACTTCGACCAGATCGACGCCGTGGGCGGGATGGTGGCGGCCATCGAACGAGGGTTCCCGCAGAACGAGATTGCGGAGGCGTCGTACCGGCTCCAGCAGGCGATCGAGCGCAGGGAGAAGACGATTGTTGGCGTCAACGACTTCGTGCAGCGCGAGGACACGCCGATCCCGACGCTCTACGTCGACGAGCAGGCCGCCGCCGCGCAGTTGGCCCGCTTGCGTGACCTGCGGGCCTCCCGCGACCAGGCCCGTGTCCGCGGGGCGCTGGATGCGATGAAGGCGGCCGCCGAGGGGCGCGATAACCTCATGCCGCCGATCCTCGAGGCAGTGCGCGCTTACGCAACGCTCGGCGAGATGTGCGACGCGCTGCGCGAGGTCTGGGGCGAGTACGAGGAGATGGCGGTCATCTGATTGGCGTGGAGTCTCGTCTCGGTATTCAGCCTTCACTTCAGCAATTAGCCTAGACTTCAGCAATTAGCCTTTAGCGATTAGCAATGAGAAAACTCCGTGTGGTCATCGCGAAGCCTGGGCTCGACGGGCACGACCGGGGTGCCAAGGTGATCGCGCGCGCGCTGCGCGACGCGGGCATGGAGGTGATCTACACCGGCCTGCGCCAGACACCCGAGCAGATCGTCTCCGCCGCCCTGCAGGAGGATGCGGACGTCATCGGCCTGTCGATCCTCTCGGGCGCCCACAACCACATCGCCCCGAAGCTCATGTCGCTGCTGAAGGCGCAGGGCATGGATGACGTGCTGGTGCTGGTCGGCGGTATCATTCCGGACGTCGACGTGCCGAAGCTGCACGAGGTCGGCGTCAAGGGGGTCTTCCTCCCCGGGACGCCCATGCAGGCGATTATCGACTTCATCAACAGCCACGTCCGCGCGCGCGCCTGACCTGCGGCTCGCGGCGCCACGCACCGATATGACGCACATGGCCGCACAGGTCCTGCTCGCCGACCAGAGCACCACGATTCAGCGGGTGGTGGAGCTCGCGTTGGCCTCCGAGAAGGTCAGCATCGTGCCGGTTGGTGATGGCGAGCGCGCCATCGAGGTCATGCGGCAGGCCCCGCCCGACCTGGTGCTCGTCGACATCAGCACGCCCAAGCGCACCGGGTACGACGTAGCCGAGTGGATCCGCAGCCAGCCGCGCCTGGCCCATGTGCCGATCCTCCTGCTGGCCGCCGCGTTCGAGCCCGTGGATGCGGAGCGCGCCCGCCGTGTCGGTGCGGACGGTGTGCTGACCAAGCCGCTCGATCCCACGGTGCTCGTCTCGCGAGTAATGGGCCTGCTGGCCACGGGACGCGAACTGCCCGATCAGCCCGCCGCCGAGACCACCACGGCTCAGGAGGCCGTGAGCCCCACGCTGCAGGCCGCGGTTCAGCCGGTCCCATCCGAATCGCAGGCGTCGGCGCGACCCGCCCCACAGGCGAGCACCGCATCCGGAACGCCGACCGACAGCGACGCGCTCTTCGATCACATCGACCGGGCATTCGCGGAACTCGGGAAGTCACCGCGTCCGCCCCTTCCACCCGCACCGGAGCGTCAGCCCGACGATGAACTCGGGGAGTTCGTGAGGGGCCGGATGGCGCCGACCCCCGTGCCTGCGCCATCGGGTGCGCCGCTTGGCGACGCGTTCGCGACACTGCTCGACGCCGAACGCACGGGCGCCGTGGTCCTGCCGCTCGGTCGCATCAGCCTCGGTCCTGCGCCTGCGGTTCAGGCGCCGCCGATCGACGTGGACGCGCTGGCTGACCAGATCGCCCGGCGGGTCCTCGCGCAGCTGTCCGACGTGGTCGTGCGGGAGACGGTGTCCGACGTCGTGGCCGCCACCGCCGAGCGGCTCGTGCGCGAAGAGATCGACCGCATCAAGCGCAACATCACATAAGATCAGCGGATGCCCGGTCCGCAGGATTTTCCGACCCGACTCGACCCCGCACGCCTGAATCTGCCCGAAAAGCCCGCACTCGAAGGGCTCGAAGCCAAGTGGATCCCCACGTGGGAGGCCGACCGCACCTACGCGTTCGACAGCTCGAAAACCCGGAGCGAGGTGTACTCGATCGACACGCCGCCGCCGACCGTCAGCGGGTCCCTGCACGTCGGGCACGTCTTCTCCTACACCCACACCGACATCGTCGCCCGCTTCCAGCGTATGCGCGGCAAGGCGGTGTTCTATCCGATGGGATGGGACGACAACGGGCTGCCGACCGAGCGGCGCGTGCAGAACTACTACGGGGTCCGCTGCGATCCGTCGCTGCCGTACGACCCGGCCTTCCAGCCGCCGGCCACGCCGCCGAAGCACCCGATCTCCGTGTCACGGCCGAACTTCATCGAGCTGTGCAACCGCCTCACGCACGAGGACGAGAAGGCGTTCGAGCACCTGTGGAAATACCTCGGCCTGTCGGTTGACTGGTCGATGACCTACGCGACCATCTCGCCGCGGTCGCAGCGCGTGTCGCAAGCGGCATTCCTGCGGCTGCTCGGCCGCGGCATCGCGTACCAGCTCGAGGCGCCCACGCTGTGGGACGTGGACTTCCGCACGGCCGTCGCGCAGGCGGAACTCGAGGACCGCGAGATGCCCGGCGCCTACCACCGCATCGGGTTCGCGCGGGCCGACGGCGGCGAGCCGATCTACATCGAGACCACGCGTCCCGAACTGATTCCGGCGTGCGTCGCCCTCGTGGCACACCCGGACGACGAGCGGTACCAGCCGATGTTCGGCAAGGACGTGGTCACGCCGCTCTTCGGCGTGCGCGTGCCGGTGCGGGCCCACACGCTGGCCGATCCGGCGAAGGGCAGTGGCATCGCCATGATCTGCACCTTCGGCGACATCACCGACGTGACCTGGTGGCGCGAGCTGAGCCTGCCGGTGCGTGCGGTGATCCAGGCCGACGGCACGCTGCGCCCGGTCACGTTCGGCACGCCCGGATGGGAATCGGTGGACGCCGCCCGCGCACAGCAGCACTACGACGAGCTGGTTCGCCTCTCCGCCTCGAAGGCGCGCGTGAAGGTGGTCGAGCAGCTCCGTGCGAGCGGGGATCTGGTTGGCGACCCCAAGCCGATCACGCATCCCGTGAAGTTCTACGAGAAGGGCGAGCGCCCGCTCGAAATCGTCACGAGCCGACAGTGGTTCATCAAGACGATCGAGTTCAAGGAGCAGTTGCTCGCTCGTGGACGCGAGCTGCAGTGGCACCCGGAGTACATGCGCCACCGCTACGAGAACTGGGTGAACGGGCTCACGGGCGACTGGTGCATCAGCCGTCAACGTTTCTTCGGTGTGCCCTTCCCGGTGTGGTATCCGCTCGACCAGGACGGCACCGTGCGCTACGACGCGCCGATTCTCCCTGATGAGGCCCAGCTCCCCATCGACCCGTCGACCGACGTGCCCGCGGGGTACACCGCGGAGCAGCGCGGCCAGCGCGGTGGTTTCATCGGCGATCCGGACGTGATGGACACGTGGGCGACCTCGTCGCTCACGCCGCAGATCGCGGGCGGATGGCCGGACAACGCGGACCTGTTCGCGCGCGTGTTCCCGATGGACCTGCGTCCACAGGGGCACGACATCATCCGCACGTGGCTGTTCTCAACGGTGCTGCGGGCCGAACTCGAGCACGACTCGCTGCCGTGGACCAACGCCGCGCTCTCCGGGTTCATCACCGACCCCGATCGCAAGAAGATGTCGAAGTCCAAGGGCAACGTGGTCACGCCGCTGGCGCTGCTCCAGGAACACGGGTCGGACGGCGTCCGCTACTGGGCCGCGAGCGCTCGCCCGGGCGGCGACGCCATCTTCGAGACGGCGGAGATGAAGGTCGGCCGCCGTCTGGCGATGAAGCTGCTGAACGCCTCGCGCTTCACGCTCGGGTCCGCCACACCGCAGGGGCCGATTACCTACGCGGTCGACTGCGCAATGCTCCGCACCCTCGCGTCGCTGGTCGACGATGCGACGAAGAACCTGGACGGGTATGACTACGCGCGCGTGCTCCAGCGCACCGAGGAGTTCTTCTGGCGCTTCTGTGACGATTACCTCGAGCTGGTGAAGGGGCGCCGCTACGGCGAACAGGGCGAGGCCGCGGCGGCCTCCGCCAATTCCGCGCTCGCCGCAGCGCTGTCCGTGCTGCTGCGCCTGTTCGCGCCGTTCCTGCCATTCGTCACCGAAGAGGTCTGGTCGTGGTGGCAGGACGGGTCGGTCCACCGGGCCACATGGCCGGTGCGCGAGGAAGTCGAGTCGCTGGTTCCGGATAACTCAGATGCGCGGCGCGACGCGGATCAGCGCATCTACGACGTGGCCGCCAGCATCCTCTTCGAGGTGCGGAAGCAACGCTCGGAAGCCAAGCAGCCGCTGAAAGTGCCCATCACGAAGGTCACGGTTACGGCCGACCAGCCGACGCTCGATGTGCTGGCGGTGGTGGAGGCCGACCTCAAGGCCGCGCTCCGCGTGCAGGCGTTCGAGGCTGTCGTTGGCGATGGGTTGTCGGTCGCGGTGGCCGGGTACGATGCAGCCCCTTCCGCCTGACGCCTATCGCGACATCGTCCGGCGCGCGCTGGCCGAAGACGTCGGCCCAGGTGATGTGACGACCGACGCGACGGTGCCCGCGACACAGCGGGCACGCGGCGTGTTCCTCGTCAAGCAGGCGTGCGTGCTCGCCGGTGTGGACGTCGCCGTCGAGACGTTTCGGCAGCTCGAGGCTGGCATCGACGTCCGATTCGCAAAGCGCGACGGAGACCGATGCGACCTCGGTGAGGAGATCGGTGAGGTCGTCGGCCTTGCGCGCACGCTGCTCGTGGGCGAACGCACCGCGCTGAACTTCATGCAGCGGCTCTCCGGCATCGCCACGCGTGCCCGGGCGTTCGTCGATGCCGCAGCGGGTGGGATCACGATTCTCGATACGCGAAAGACCACGCCGACACTGAGGGTGCTCGAGAAGTACGCGGTCGCGGCGGGCGGGGCGACCAATCACCGCGTCGGCCTGTTCGACGCCATCCTGATCAAGGACAACCACGTGCGTCTCGCGGGCGGCGTGGCCGCCGCCGTCGCGCGCTGCCGTGCCAGCCGTCCCGACCTGCGGCTCGAGATCGAGGCCCAGTCGATGGAGGAGTTCGACGCGGCGCTTGCGGCGGGCGCGGACATCATCCTGCTGGACAATATGCCGCTGGACGACGTGCGCGAGGCCGTGCGCCGGGCCGCCGGGCGCGCGAAGATCGAGATCTCGGGCGGCGTCACGCTGGCGCGGATTCCGGAACTCGCCTCGACCGGCGCGGATTACGTCTCCGCCGGCGCGTTGACCCACTCGGCGCCGGCCATTGACATCAGCTTCGAGATCGAACCGGTGACACAAGCAGGCTGACGCCTGCCTGCCACGAACGTGTCCGACCCACTTCCCACAGAGCTGCGCCACGCGATCGAGGCACGACGGGACCGTCTCGGTCCGCTCGCCAGCCGCATCGTGTACTTCGAGACGACCGGCTCGACGAACGACGTCGCCGCATCGCTCGCCAGCGCCGATCGCCTCGAAGCGAGCCCGACCGACGTGGAGGGACTTGTCGTCATTGCCGACGCGCAGACGGCAGGTCGCGGACGACGGGGGCGCACCTGGTTCTCGCCCCCGGGCGCAGGATTGTACGTCTCGGTGGTGCTGCGGCCCGGACGTGCTCGCGAGTCAGTGGAACGCGCGATCGCGTTGCTGACGATCAGCGCTGGCGTGGCGCTCGCCGAGGCGGTCGAGCGTGTGACCGGCCTGTCGCCCGCCATCAAGTGGCCGAACGATCTGCTGGTGGAACGGCGCAAGCTCGCAGGCATTCTCGCCGAGGGGGTGGCGTCTCCCGGCAGCGGCGCGCTCCACGCGGTGGTGCTCGGCTTTGGCCTCAACGTGATGTCGGCGGCCTATCCTCCCGAGCTCTCCACCATCGTCACCTCGCTCGATTCCGAACTCGGTCGCGGCGTGGACCGCGCGGAGGTGTGCGCGGAGGCGCTGGCGTCGCTGGCGGAGCGGTACCGCGACCTGCTCGACGCCCGCTACGATGCTATTCTCGACGCGTGGCGCGCTCGCGCCTTCGGCAGCCGCGGCGCGAAGGTGGAGTGGGATACGCCAGCCGGCGTGCGCACCGGCGTCACCGAAGGGGTGGACGCGATGGGTGCACTGCTGGTCCGCACGGGTGAGGGACTCGAGCGGATCGTGGCCGGCGAAGTGCGCTGGGGACTCCATGCTGCTCGCTATTGACGTCGGAAACACCAACATCGTCCTCGGTGTGTTCGAAGGACAGGCGCTGATCCGGAGCTGGCGCCTTCAGTCGCTGCGCGAGCGCACGGCGGACGAACTCGGCCTCGCGGTCGACGGCCTGTTCGCGCACAGCCGGATCGACCGCACGCGCATCGACGGCGTCGTGCTGGGGTCGGTCGTCCCGCCGCTGACCACCACCGTCGTCAGCATGCTGGCGAAGTACTTCGATCGCACACCGCTGGTGGTGGACCCGGTCAGCAACTCGGGCATGCCGATCCTCTACAGCAACCCACCCGAAGTCGGCGCGGACCGCATCGTCAATGCGATCGCGGCGTTCGAGCAGTACGGCGGGAGCCACAGGCCGCTGATCGTCTGCGACTTCGGCACCGCCACGACGCTGGATGCCGTGAGCGCGAAGGGGGAGTACCTCGGCGGCGCCATCTGCCCTGGCGTGACGATTTCGGCGGACGCGCTCTTCCAGCGCGCCGCCCGCCTGCCGCGGATCGAGGTGCGCCGCCCGCCGACGGTCATCGGCCGCACGACAGTCGGGGCGATGGAGTCCGGCCTCTTCTTCGGCTACGTGGGGATGGTGGAGGGGCTCGTCCGACGCATGGACGCGGAACTCGGCGGCCACGCGATCTGCGTCGCCACGGGCGGCCTCGCCGTCGTCATCGCGCCGGAAACGCACCTCATCGAACATGTCGACGTCGAACTGACGCTGACTGGCCTCAGGCTGGTCTGGGAGCGAAACACGCAGCCGCGCTGAGATGCCTCCGTTCCTGCGTGCCTGCGTGCCTGCGTGCCTGCGTGCCTGCGTTTTGGCGTTTTAGCATTTCCCCGTTTGTGTAGATGGAACTGTCCGATTACTGTCGCGAACTCGAAGCGCACCTGTGCCGCAAGAACGATGGGCACCTCATTCGCATCGCTGGCCCTTCCTTCGACGTGGTGTCGCGCTGGGCGGAGCAGGGCGTGCCCCTGAAGGTGGCGCTCCGCGGCATCGACCGCTACTTCGAGCGGTACTACCGCAAGGGGCCGCGACGCAGGCCAGTCAAGATCGACTTCTGCGAAGCCGACGTGCTCGATGTGTTCGATGAATGGCGTCGCGCCACCGGTGTGAGCGTGGCCGCGTCTGGTGATGCATCGGAGCCGCCCGCTGAGCCGAGCGCGCGTCGCAAGGGGCCGTCGCTGCCGGACCACCTCGAACGCGTGCTCCTCCGGCTCAGCAGCCTCAGGGCGACTGGGGCGATCGGACCCGAGCTGGACCCTCTGATCGACGCCGTGTCCGGGGAGCTCGATGCTGCACGCGCGCGGCATGGCGGCCTTCGCGGCGAGGAGCGGCAGGCGGCCGTGGCGCGGCTCGCCGCCCTGGACGCCGAGCTGATGACGCTGGCGCAGGAGGCGACGCCGGCCGACACCCTCGACGCGGCTGCTCGGGAGGCTCGAGAGGAGCTTGCGGTCTTTCGCGCGACGATGAACGCCGATGCGTTCGATCGGGCGCTGGCGCTGTCGACCCTCCGTGTGCTGCGGCAGCGCCTCGGCCTTCCAGTCATCGCGTTTTCGTGAACGGAGACCCATGCTCAACCCCGGCCAGACGCTGACCCTGACGGTGGAAAAGCCCGCGGCCGGTGGTCGCATGATCGCGCGCGCGGACGGGCAGGTCGTGCTTGTCGCGGGCGCAATTCCCGGCGAAGCCGTGACGGCTCGGATCGAGCGCGTCGGGCGTGGCGTCGCGTACGCAAACGTCGTATCGGTGGACGCACCGTCGTCGGACCGTCGAGCGCCGGGGTTCGATCCGCTCTGCGGAGGTTGCCTCTACGCGCACATCACCTACGAGCGGCAGCTCCAGGTCAAGTCGCTGGTGATCGAAGATGCGCTGACGCGCATCGGCCGGCTCACGCTGCCGGCGGCTCCGCGTGTGTACGGCTCTCCGGAGTCGGGCTATCGGATGCGGGCCCGGCTGCACGTGCGCGACGGACGCATCGGCTTCTTCCGTGAGGGCACCCACGAGGTCTGCAGCGCGCGCGGCACGCAGCAGCTTCGGGAGGATACGTGTGACGTGCTGGACCTCCTCGGCGCCGGCCTCCGCTCGCTCGCCATGGCCGGTGTCCGCGAACTGGAGGTATCCGAGAACATCGATGCGGCGCAGCGCGCCGTGCACCTCGAGACGGAAGGGCCGCCCGCGCAGCGTGCACTGAGCGGACTTGGTCTGCTTGACGGACTGACGGGGCTCACCGTGTCAGCCCCTCGCGGCCGCGGACCACGGTGCACGGTGCTCGCAGGGGACGCGCACGTCACGGACGTGATCAGGCTCGAAGGGCAGGAGGTGCGCCTCCGGCGCCATGTGCTCGCCTTCTTCCAGGGCAATCGATACCTGCTGCCGCAGCTGCTCGGCCACGTCGTCGACGCGGTCCCGCGTGGCAGCCGGGTGGTGGACCTGTATGCGGGGACGGGGCTGTTCTCGGTTGCGGCGGCCGTGCTGCGCGATGCCCAGGTGCTCGCCGTCGAGGGCGACCGCTCAGGCGCAGAGGACCTCGCCGCGAACGCGGAGCAGGCGAGCGGACGGGTGAAGCCCATGCACGAGCCGGTCGAGAGCTTCGTCGGCCGGACGCACAACGCCCCGCACGTGCTGATCGTCGACCCACCGAGGACCGGCATGTCGAACGAGGCGCTGCAGGGCGCCATCGGCCTGAAGGCTCCGGTGGTCGTTTACGTGTCCTGCGACGTCGCCACGCTCGCCCGCGACGCTCGCAGGCTCACCGACGCGGGCTATGCGCTCGACACCCTCGTCGGGTTCGACCTGTTCCCCAACACGCCGCACGTCGAAACAATCGCGACGTTCCGAAGGCAGAACTGAGAATTCAGAATTCAGAAAACGTCGGAGTGCGCTCTTCAGTTCTCACGTCTAACTTCTCACGTCTAACTTCTAACGTCTAACTTCTAACGTCTAACTTCCGAAGCGGCTCCCGCCGCTTCGATGAACCCTTCGAACAGCGGCCTGAACTCGCCCGTGCGCCAGAAGTTCTCGGGGTGCCACTGCACGCCGAGGCAGAAGCGGGCGGACTGGTCTTCGATGGCTTCGATGATCCCGTCCGGTGCGGTCGCAACCACCTTGAAGCCGGGGGCGATGTCCTTCACGGCCTGATGGTGGCGGCTGTTCACGGCGCATGAGTCGGAGCCGTTCAGCCGTTCCGACATCAGCCGGGCCAGCAGGGAGTTGTCGTCGACCCACACGTCGTGGGCGTAGTCGAACGGCTTGTGTGGCGGGACCTTGAACGAGTGATCAAGCGCGGTCTTCGCCTGCGTCGGAATGTCCTGCACGAGCGTGCCGCCGCAGGCGACGTTCATCACCTGGATGCCACGGCAGATGGCGAAGATCGGCAGTCCCAGCCGCCGTGCTTCTCGGACCAGGGCGATTTCGAACTCGTCCCGCTCCGGCGCCACTTCAACCGTCGCCGGATGCTTGCTCTCCCCGTACCGCGACGGCGACACATCATCACCGCCAGTCATGAGCAGCCCGCCCACGTCGCGCAGCGCGTCCGTGACGTCCATGCCGTGCTCGACGATGCGGACCTCGCCGCCCGCGTGCAGGACCGCCTGCTTGTAGTCTTCGAGCTTCGCGCAGCTGGTAACCGCAATGACCGCCATGGCTCACATCCGATCGGGCACCGCTATCCCCATGAGATCCAGGGCACGTGTGAGCTGCGCCCTGAAATAGGCCACCCCTGCTGCGCGCCAGCGGCGGCGCGCGGGGTCTTCTTCCTTCAGCACTTCGGAGCTGTGGTAGAACGCGTTGAACAGCTGCGCCAGCCCGAACGTGTACTTCGCGAGCACCGAGAACTCCAGCCCGCGAATCGTCTGCTCCACGATGTCGTCGAGACGAGACGCTTCGAACACCAGCGCCCACAGGTCGTGGTCGCCAGACGACTCGAGTTCGTCCACCGGCAGCGCGTCGAGGCCGTGGAGGAGCGCCTCTTCCGTTACGCCTTCCCGGGCTGCGACCTTCGCGAGGATCTTGTTCGCCCGTACGGCCGCGTACTGCAGGTACGGCCCGGTCTCACCCTCGAAGCTGAGCGCCTCCTTCATGTCGAAGACGATCAGCTTGCCGCGCGAGAACTTGAGCATGAAGTACCGGATGGCGGCGACGGCGATTCGTGACGCCACCACGCGGCACTCGTCAGGCGAGAGCTCCGGGTTGCGCCGCGCCACTTCTTCTCCGGCCCGCGCCTCGAGGACATCGAGGAGGTCGTCGATCTTGACGCCGAGCCCCTTGCGCCCTGACACCTCGACGAACGGCCGCTTCTCGCCGTCCGGGTCCGGCGGGTACCCGAGTTCCTGCGCGGTGGCATGCGACAGCGCGACCATCTCGTACGAGAAGTGGATCGAGTTCTCCGCCTGCTCCGGATGGCCGAGCGTACGCAGCGCCTGGGAGAGCAGCGCCTGCAGGTACATCTGCCGTGAGTCGATGACGTTGTAGATGCGCGAGGCATGGCCGAACTCGGGTACGCCGTCGCGCTCGCCTTCGCCGGAGGTGGTGGCCCACAGGGTGCGGCCACCGGCCTGCTCGGCGAACCGGTGGTAGTGAAAGTCCCGCCCGAGCAGCCCGAACTTCCAGAACTGGTTGGCGATGTCCTTGCCGACGTACGTGACCACGCCGTTGGACCGGACGATCACCTTCTCGCGCGATTCCTCGTCCTTCTCTTCGTCCCCCGCCGACGCCGCGTCGGCCTCCTTGCCGTCGTCGATCCGCATGACCCAGCAGCCCTTGAGCTTGCCTTCCGTCTGCAGGAAGACGGCGCCCTGCGCCTTGAGCGTGTCGAAGCAGTGGGCCCAGAACTTCAGGCGGATGATGTCGCCTTCGTACGTGAGCAGGTCGTACGCGATGTTCAGGCGCGCCATCGTCTTCAGGTGCGCGCGGACAATCCGGTCGACGATGACCTGGCCGATGTCGGCGACCTCGGTGCCGCCGTGCTCGAGGTCGTGCAGCGTGGCGGCGCGGACCTCGAGGTGCTTCGGGTCCTCGTCGTACCACTGCGTGACCTTCGAATAGAGGTCCCAGCAGTAGTAGTCGAACCGCGCCGTGTCGGCGATGTGCCGGATGCCAGCGGCATCCTGCTTCTCGAACTCCCGAAAGCCGACGATCACGTCCGCGACCTGCACCCCGAGGTCGTCGATGTAGTTCTGTGTTTCGACAGGAGTGCCGCGGAAGTGAAGCACGCGAACGAGCGTGTCGCCGAGCGTCGCGTTGCGCAGGTGGCCGACGTGCGCCGCCTTGTTCGGATTGATCGCCGTGTGCTCGACGACCGTCTTGCCCTCGACGATGGGCGCCGGCTGCACGCGGCCGGTCACGCGATCGGCGAGGAACGCGGGACGATCCAGGAACAGGTTCAGGTACCCATTCGGGGCGGCCGTGATGCGGGCGACGCCGGGGATGGTGCCCACCGCATCCGCGATCTCCTGCGCGATGGCCTTCGGCGCCTTGCGCAGCGTGCGCGCGAGCTGGAAGGCGACGGTGACCGCCAGGTCCCCGAGCGCCCGGGACGGGGGCGTTTCGACGGCGAACGCAGGCACATCGGAGACGCCGAGGCGCTCGGTGATGGCGCGGCTGATCGCCGCGTGGACCTGTTGCTGGAGCGGAAGAATCATGGTCGATGACGGAGCCCGAGCCGTCGGCCCGGAGAGCCTGGAGCGGGCGTAAGTTCTGTTACGATTACAGTTTAGTGGTTCCGCAGCGATTCGAGCGCGTCGAGGTCCGCCTCGGTGTTCACGTTGGCGAGCAGGTGGGACGGCTCGCCGAACTGCGCGAGTTCGCTCTCCTCGATGACGTGGACCTGCAGGTCACCGAGCAGGTCGCGCAGCCGCAGTTGCCGCGCCTCGAGGCGCCGCCGTACCGCCGTGAGGCACGACGCCGCGTACACCGCACACAATGGATGATAGCCGCGTTCGGTCCTCGGTACCACAGCATCCGCTGCACCGAGCCGATCCCTGAGAAAGGCCAGGAACGGGGCTGTCACGTACGGCATGTCGCAGGCGAGCAGCAGGACCGGTTCGCCTGCGGCTGCGGCGAGCGCTGCGTCGAGGCCGCCAAGCGGCCCGCACCCGGTCGATCGGTCCGGCACTACTTGCAGTCCTGCGGGCCGGTGTGCCGCGCCTGCGCCGCCGACCAGCAGCAGCCGGTCGACACACGGACCCAGCGCGGCAACCTGTCGTTCCAGGATAGTGTGGCCGTCGACGATCAACTGGCTCTTGTCGCGTCCGCCCATGCGGCGCGCCTGTCCTCCGGCGAGAATCGCTCCACACACCATGTGGGGTCGATCTTAGCCACCGCCTGACCCGATGCGTGAGAGCGGCGTCGGGCGGGTGCTCGTGGCGAGCCTGCACCAGGCGATCGGCGATGTGTTGCCGACCCGCCTCGGTTTCTACGAGCACTGGCTGCACGCCGAGGGGCTCCGCGACGGGACCATCGGGCTTGCACCGCTCTATGCCGTGCTGAGCTTTCTTCGGCAGGAAGGTGCCGCATACGATGAGGTGACCACTCGCGCCGGCCGGTACGCCGCGCAGTGGACCGTGGAGTCGATGCGCCCGTTCACGCGGTCGACGATCGCGAGGGCGCCGCTCTTCGTGCGTCGACGGGCCGTCCTCTCCCGAGTCACGTCGCTCATTCGGATGAGCTACGACGGGAGCCGCACGACCTCGCGCATCCGCAAGGGCGTCGGACAGGTGACGGTGCACGCCTCGGTGTTCTGTGCGGTCCGTGAGCCGGTCCCGCACCCGTTGTGCCGGTACTACGCCGCCGCCGTGGAGGAGATGCTGACGTTGTTCGGAGTGGAATCACGCGTGACGGTCGAATCCTGCCGCGCGGCTGGCGGCGATAGCTGCACTCTCTGCGTACCGTTCGCCACCACGCCGGTCGCGAAGGCGGAGGCCGCATGACGCGTGTGGCTGTCACGCTGGTCACGCTCGCCTTCGTGTTCCTGTCCGGAGCGTCGTCGGCGCAGGCGCAGTCGTCGACCGGTCGCATCCTGGTGATGCCGTTCGACAACGCCTCGCACGACGGACGCATCGTGTGGCTGGGCGAGGCCGCGGCTGTGCTCCTCGCCGACGACCTGAACGCCATGGGCGCGCCGGCGATCACCCGCGACGAACGCCGCGAAGCGTTCGACAAGCTGCAGGTGCCTCCTGCCGCATCGCTCTCGGATGCGACCGTCATCCGGATCGGGCAGCTCGTGCGTGCCTCGCAGGTCGTACGCGGCTCCCTCAGCATGGACGGTGACGACGTCGTGATCCATGCCCGTGCCGTGGTGCTCGACTCGGCGAAGGTCACGGCGGACGTGGTCGAGCGCGGGCCCTTGCCAGACCTGTTCGCAACCTTCGAGCGGGTGGCGCGACGGATTGCTCCGGCGTCTCCGCGGACCGCGGACGAGGTCGAGCGTACGCATCCACCCGTCGCGGCGTTCGAGAACTACATCAAGGGGCTGCTCGCCCGGACCCCTGCGACCGCCGTGAATTACCTTGATATGGCGCTGAAGGCCGCGCCATCCTTCGACCGCGCGCGCATCGCACTCTGGGAAGTGTTCGACACGCAGGGTGAGCACGCCAAGGCGCTGACCGCCGTGAATCCGGTGCCCCTGTCATCGCCGCTGGCGCGGCGGGCGCGGTTCCGCCAGGCGCTGTCGCTCATGAACCTGAAGCGCTACGACGATGCGTTCACGACCTTCAAGGCGCTCAACGACCAGCGGTCCAGCCCGGCGCTGCTGAACAACCTCGGTGTCGTCCAGTTCCGGCGCGGCGGTACGCCGTCCACCGGCTCGGCGACGTACTTCTTCACCAAGGCGGCGGATGCTGATGCGACCGAGCCGGACTACTTCTTCAACCTGGGCTACGCCTACTGGTTCGAGAAGGACACGCAGGCGGCGATTTACTGGCTCCGCGAGGCGCTGCGTCGGAACCCCGCGGATGGAGACGCGCACTACGTGCTCGGCGCGGCGCTGGCCGCAGCCGGGCATGCGGCCGAGTCCACGCGTGAGAAGGAACTCGCCCGCCGGCTCTCCTCCGCCTACGAGGAGTGGGACCGCCGGCCGGCGTCGGATCCGATCCCCAAAGGCCTGGAGCGCATCAAGGGGGACGTCGAACTCCCGCACGACCGTCAGATCGAACAGACGCTCGCCAACAACCAGTCCGACCAGCGTGAGCTGGCGCGCTTCTATCTCGACCGTGCGCGACGGCTGGCAGCGCAGGAGAGCGATCGTGAAGCGCTGGACGAGCTGAACCGCGTGCTCTTCCTCTCCCCGTACGACGCCGAGGCGCATCGGCTGCTCGGCCGCATCCACCTGCGCGCCGGGCACGCACGCGAGGCGATCGACGCGCTGAACATCTCGATCTGGAGTGAGGAGACCGCCGAGGCGCACGGGTTGCTCGCCCAGGCGTACGCCGATACGCATGACCTGGATCAGGCGAAGCGGGAGGCGGAGAAGGCGCTCGCGCTCGACCCGCGACAGGACGATGCCCGTCGCGTGCTCGACCGCGTACGGCCGCGCTGAACGACGCACGATCCACATGCTAGAATCGTCACGTTTCCACCCGTGACTGCCTCTAGAGACGACGGATTCCGCGAAATACAACTGAGCGGGAAACAGCTGGTCTTCCTGTTCATGGCCGTGACGGTCGTGCTCGTCGTCACGTTCCTCACCGGCGTGCTCGTCGGCAGGGGCGTGCGTGCCGATCGGGCCGAGGTCGCTGAGGCTGCGTCGTACACCGACGAGACGGCCGTTCCGTCTGACCGCCCCGTCGGCGGCAGCACGACGCCGACGACCGATGACGATCCGCGGAAGGCAGCGCCGCCTGAGCCGGTCACGGACGATGGAGGCGAGAGCGCTGGAACCAAGCCGGCGCCGGTCGATGACGAACCGCCTGTGGCGGTCGATCGTTCACCGAAGAGCGACAAGCCCGCCGTGGACGCGAGCGCGACGGCGAAAACGGCGGCCGACCAGAAAGGCCAGCCCGCTGCGAAGGTCGACAACCCGGTCAAGCCCGACGCTCCAAAGCCGGTTGCTCCGGCATCGCCAGCCAGCGCCGCGCCTGCCCCCGGCAGCGGCTACGTGGTTCAGGTTGCCGCGGTGAACGACCGCAGTGAAGCCGATGCCATCGTGAAGCGGCTCACCGGCAAGGGCTACGCTGCGTACGTCGAGTCGCCGAAGGGCAGCACGTCGGTCTATCGTGTGCGCGTCGGAAGCTTCAAGTCGCGGCGCGACGCGCAGCAGACCGCAGAGAAACTCAAGAGGAACGAGAAATTCAAGCCCTGGGTAACCCGCTGAGCCAGACACGCCTGCTCTCCCTCGCGCTGGCCGCCGCGTCGGGTCTCCTCCTCGCTTTCAGCTTCCCGAAGTTCGGCCTCGCCGCGATCGCCTGGGTCGCACTGGCCCCGCTGATGGTCGCCGTGCAGCGTGGCACGCTGCGCGATGCATTCCTGAATGGCCTGCTGACCGGCGTCATCTACTTCACCGGGACGCTGTACTGGATCACCAACGTCATGGCGACGTACGGCGACATCGGCACCGGTGTCGCCATGTTGATCAACGCGCTGCTGATCGCGTACCTCGCGCTGTTCCCGGCCCTCTTCGCGCTGATTGTCCGCCGCGTGGCGATGGTCATCGGACCGCGCAGCCTGATCCTGGCGCCGTTCGTGTGGGTGGCCACCGAGCTGGGCCGCATGCACATCATGACCGGCTTCCCCTGGGTGCTGCTGGGTTACAGCCAGGTCACGTTCCTGCCCATTGCGCAGTTCGCGTCGCTCCTCGGCGTGTTCGGGCTTTCCGGTCTTGTGGCCGCGGTCAGCGCGGCGCTCGCGTGGGCAGCGGTACGGGGACAACTGGACGCACGCGCGCCACGCGCTCGTCAGGGCAGCCCGGTCGCGGCGTACGTACCGCTGTTCGTCGTGCTGGCGGTCGTCGTGGCGATCGGCGGGTGGGGTGCCGTGCGCGTGAGCAGGGGCGACCTGACCCGGCAGGGCGAACCGGTCACCGTCGGCCTCATCCAGGGCAACGTGGACCAGGCGGAGAAGTGGGACCCGGCCCGCGCCCAGTCGATCTTCCGGGAGTACCTCGACATGACGCGCAACGCCATCGGGCGCGGCGCGCAGATGGTGCTCTGGCCCGAGTCGTCTACGCCGTTCTTCTTCGAGGAAGACCGGCCCGGCGCCGAGATGGTGCGGGCCATCGCTCGCGAGGCCAAGGTCCCGATCCTGCTCGGGAGCGACCAGATCGATCGGACCTCGACGCCTGCGAAGTACTACAACGCGGCGTTCATGGTGCGGCCCGACGGCAGCACCGGCGGCGTGTACCGCAAGGTCCACCTCGTTCCCTTCGGCGAGTACGTGCCGCTGAAGAACCTGCTGTTCTTCGTCGACCGGCTCGTGCAGAACGTCTCCGACTTTTCGGCTGGCGACGCGGCCGTTCTGCTTCCGGCGCGCGGGCACCTGCTCACGACAGCCATCTGCTACGAGATCGTCTATCCGGATCTGGTGCGTCGAGGCGCCGCGACGAGCGAGCTGATCACCACCATCACCAACGACGCCTGGTTCGGTCGGACCTCCGCGCCCTATCAGCATTTCGCACAGGCGTCGATGCGGGCCATCGAGAACGGGCGCTACCTGGTGCGCGCCGCCAACACCGGCATCAGCGGCATCGTCGATCCCTACGGCCACGTGCTCGCGGAAACCGATATCTTCGAGCCGGCGGTCGTGGTGGGGGAGGCACGCTTTCTCCGAGTGCGGACGATCTACGCGCGCATCGGTGACGTCTTCGCGAACGCGTCCGCCGTGATTACGCTCGCCGCCCTGCTGCTCCTGCGGCGCCGTGTAGAATAGCCCGATGGCAACCGCCGACGAGTTAAGGAAACGCTACGACGATCTGGGCCGACGTGCGGCTGATCTTCGTAGCTATCTTTGAGGCCTCCAGACCAGACGACGAGCTCGCCCGCATCGAAGCGAAGGCCTCCGCTCCAGACTTCTGGAAGGACCAGGCCGAAGCGCAGAAGATCCTCCAGCGCCGCAAGGGTATCGAGCAGGACCGCGACCTCATTCACGCCCTGAAGAAGGAGAGTGACGACCTTGCTGTGCTCGCCGAGTGGATTGCCGCGGGCGAGCCGGTCGAGGACGAGTTCCAGAAGGGGCTCGACGCGTTCGAGCAGGACGTGCAGGCCGGCGAGATCAAGAAGATGCTCGGCGGCGAGCACGATCGCAAGAACGCCATCGTCACCATTCACCCGGGTGCGGGCGGCACTGAGTCGCAGGACTGGGCGGAAATGCTCCTCCGCATGTACCTGCGGTGGATCGAGCGTCGCGGGTTCAAGCGCGAGCTGATCGACTACCAGCCCGGCGAAGAGGCGGGGCTGAAGAGCGCCACCTTCACCGTGATGGGGGACTACGCCTTCGGCCTGCTGTCGGCCGAAGCCGGCGTGCACCGCCTCGTGCGGATTTCGCCCTTCGATCAGGCAGCACGGCGTCATACCTCCTTCGCGTCGGTCTACGTCTGGCCCGAACTGGGAGACGACGTGGATGTGGAGATCGAGGAGAAGGACCTCCGCGTCGATACCTACCGCTCGAGCGGTGCGGGCGGCCAGCACGTCAACGTGACCGACTCCGCGATCCGCATCACGCACCTCCCGACCGGGATCGTCGTCTCGTGCCAGAACGAGCGGTCGCAGCACAAGAACCGTGCGCAGGCCATGAAGGTGCTGAAGGCGCGCCTCTACGACCTGAAGCTGAAGGAGCAGCAGGCGAAGCTCGATCAGCTCGGCGGCGAGAAGCGCGAGATCGCGTTCGGCAGCCAGATCCGCAGCTACGTCCTCCATCCATATCAGATGGTGAAGGACCACCGCACGAAGGAAACGGTCGGCGATCCCGCGCGTGTGCTGGACGGCGACATCGACGGCTTCATCAAGACCTACCTGATGAAGAAGTCGAGCGGGACGCTCGGTGAAGCCACGGCGGACGATGAGGTCGAGTAGGACCGCAGGGCGGGCACGCGTGTCCGACCGGCTGTGAACCGTGCGCTGCTCGTCGCGGCGGGCATCATGCTCAGCCGCCTTGCGGGGTTCGTCCGGCTCCGCGTGTTCGCGTACTACTTCGGGCTGTCCGACGCGGCCGACGCGTTCAACGCCGCGTTCCGCATTCCAAACTTCCTGCAGAACATGTTCGGGGAGGGCGCGATGTCCGCGTCCTTCATCCCTGTGTACGCGGCGCTCGTGTCGAAAGGGGAGCGTCGTGAAGCCGACCGCGTGGCCGGAGCGGTCCTCGCGCTTCTGGCGACAGTCGTCTCCATCCTCGTGCTCGTCGCGGTGCTCGCCACGCCGTGGCTCACCGCGCTCATCGCTCCCGGGTTCACAGGGGCCAAGCGTGAACTCGCCATCCGGCTGACGCGCATCCTGTTTCCAGGCGCTGGCTTCCTCGTGATGTCGGCCTGGTGCCTCGGCGTGCTGAACAGCCACCATCGGTTCCTGCTGTCGTACGCGGCGCCGGTGATGTGGAACGCCGTGATGGTCACGACGATGGTGCTGTTCGGGCAGCGTGCCGATCTGCCCGGCCTCGCGGTGTACCTCGCGTGGGGGTCGGTCATTGGCAGTGCGGCGCAGTTCCTCGTGCAGTTCATCGCCGTCCGTCGGATCACGACCGACCTGCACCTCATCTGGGACACGGCGTCGGACCACGTGCGGACGATCGCGCGCAACTTCTGGCCGGCGTTCATCAGCCGTGGGGTCGTGCAGCTCAGCGCCTACATTGACGCGTTGCTCGCGAGCCTGCTGCCGACGGGCGCGGTGAGCGGCATCGCGAGCGCGTCGCTGCTCTACACGTTGCCCGTGAGCCTGTTCGGCGTGTCGGTGGCCGCGTCGGAGTTGCCCGCGATGTCCGGCGCTGCCGCGCTGGACGAGAGCGGCAGCCGCGCGATCCGGACGCGGCTGGAGGCGGGCATCCGCCGCATCGCGTTCTTCGTCGTCCCCTCCTCAGTGGCGTTCCTGGCGCTGGGTGATGTCGTGGCTGGCGCGGTGCTGCAGACCGGGCGCTTCACGCGGGCCGACGCAACCTACGTGTGGGCCATTCTCGCAGGGTCGTCGATCGGGCTCGTTGCCTCGACGCTCGCACGGCTCTATTCGTCCACCTTCTACGCGCTCCGCGACACGAAGACGCCGCTTCGATACGCCGCCACGCGCGTGGCGATCACCACGGTCCTCGGCTACCTGTGCGCGGTCCCGCTTCCACATGTCCTGGGCATCGACGCCCGATGGGGTGCCGCAGGGCTCACCGGGTCGGCAGGCGTGGCGGGCTGGCTGGAGATGTTCCTGCTGCGTGCGTCGCTGCGCAGGCGCATCGGGAGCATGCACATGCCGATTGCGTATCAGGCGACGCTGTGGGGCGCGGCGCTCACCGGAGCGGCGGTCGGATGGGGGATCAAGCTCGCGCTTCCGCCGGTGCACCCGGTGGTGCAGGGCGCGGCCGTGCTGGCCCCCTACGGCCTCACGTACTTCGCGGTGACAACGGCGCTCGGTGTGCCTGAAGCGCAGGCGACGGTGAGACGCGTGCTGCGCCGGAGATAGAGGGCCTCGGGCTCCAGGCTCCGGGCTCCGGGCGCGGTCGGCTCTCGGGGCAGGACGGCTGTGGGCTATCGGCTATGGGCCATCGGCTATGGGCGCTGGGCTATAGGCTGCGGGCGTTAGGGCCCAAGTGCCGCGCTCTTGGCGATAGCCGCCCCGGCCCAGAGCCGACCTGCCCTGAAGCCGAGAGCCTGGAGTCCAGAGCCTGAGGCCGTCCGCCCATGGCCTATCGCCCACGGCCGATTGCCCACCGCCATCGCCCCCTGGGCCAAAGCCGACCCGCCCTGGAGCCCGGAGCCCGAAGCCCTGAGCCTCCGCCGTCCGCCCCTAGCTCTCGAGCAGCTTGTTCTCGATCGCGTACCGCATCAGCTCCGCGTTGGATTTCATCCCGAGCTTCTGGAGCACGCGCGCGCGGTAGGTGCTGATCGTCTTCACGCTGAGGCCGAGGTCGCGGCCGATGTCGGAGATGGTGAGGCCGGAACCCAGGAGGCGCAGGATCTGGTACTCCCGATCGGACAGCGACTCGTGCGGCGCTGCATCCCACCGCGCATTCTGCCGCCGTAGCAGATCCGCGGTGTCCCGCGTCACGTAGCGTCGGCCCTGCCGGACCTGCTCGATGGCCGCGACGAAGTCCTCGAGCTTGCTGTCCTTGCTCAAGTATCCGTTCGCGCCGGCGCTGAGCGCGCGGCGGGCGAACTGCGCGGGCGGATGCATGCTGAGCACGAGCGTCGGCAGCGTCGGCTTGACCCGGCGGATCTCCTTGATCAGTTCGAGGCCGCTGAGACCCGGCATCGAGAGGTCCGCGATCACCAGGTCCCATCCGGTGCTCTCGATCTGCCGCAGCGCGCTTTCGGCATCGGCCGCTTCGCCGATGTACGTGTCGTGCATGCGCTCACCGAGCAGCGACTTGATCCCGTGGCGCACGACCGGATGATCGTCGACGAGGAGGATGCGGATCATCGCGAGGTGGCCTTCCGCCCGCGGCGCGCATGAGGCGTGGACGTGGAGCCCGAAGTGCTGAGCGGTACCGTGACGCTCACCAGCGTCCCCTTGCCGCGCTGACCGCTCACCGCGAAGCTGCCGCCGATGCGTCCCGCCCGCTCCTTCATGCCCAGCAGCCCGAGCGACGCCGGCGCGGAAGCCTGCGCGGTCGTGATGCCGCGGCCGTTGTCCTTCACGCGCAGCTCCACCTTCGAGTCGTTCTCCGTAATCGTGACCTGCACGGCACTGGCATTCGCGTGGCACACCACGTTGTTGAGCGCCTCCTGCACGATCCGGAACAGCGCGGTCTGCTGCCCGGGGTCGAGTCTCGTCGCCGTCCGGTTCGCACGCACCTGGCACCGGATGCCCGTGCGCGCCCGGAACGTATCTGCTTCCCACCGAACCGCTTCCGGCAACCCGAGGTGATCCAGCGTCGCCGGCCTGAGCCGGGCCGAAATCCGCTTCACCATCCCGATGCCGAGGTCCACCAGGCCGACGATGGACTGCAGGCGGTTGACGGTATCAACGTTGGTCGAGCCCGAACCGAACACACCCACGGCGCGGTTGATCTCGAGCTTCAGGGCGGTCAGCGTCTGGCCCAGTTCGTCATGGAGTTCGCGCGCGACCTCCGCCCGTTCCTCTTCCCGCGCGGCCTGCACGCGAGCCGCCAGTTCCCGGAGCTGTTCCTCGGACTCACGCAGCCGCTGCTCGGTTTCGACCCGGTGCGTGATGTCGCGGGCGATTCCTTCGAACCCGACGATATGGCCGGCTGGGTCGAATATCGGAACCCGGAAGTGCTCAGCCCATGTGATGCGGCCATCGCGGTGCAGCCAGCGGAACGTCGTCGACGCGGGCACGCGCGCCACGCGGTCCGTTGTCAGGGCAGCCGCGTGCCGATCGTCCGGGTGGATCGCCTGCACGATGAGCATCGGGTCGGCGTACCACTCCTCGGGGGTGCGGCCCGAGATCGCCTCGACGGCGCCGCCGACGTACTCCACCGCCAGCGACGGCGTCACACGGATGCGATAGACGATGTCCCGCGAGGTTTCGACGAGCTGCGTCAGCCGTCGTTCGTCCGGGCGCAGGTCGCCGGGCGCTCTCTGCGCGGTGATGTCCACGCAACAGCCCATCTGCCCCACGAACGTGCCTGTCGAGTCGAAGAGCGGCATGCCGTGGTCGTGCAGCCAGCGAAGCTGTCCATCCGCACGGTTCACGCGGTACTCCGCGACGTACGGCGCGGCCTGTCGATGCGCTCGGCGGAACGCCGCGAGGACGGCCCTCCGATCCGCTGAATGAATCCCGTACCCCCATCCCGCTGGCACGGCATCGTCAGTCGACAGTCCCCGGAAGTGCCGCCAGTCGGGATTCAGCAGCACCGCATCGCCATTCGGATCGCTCACCCAGAGCATGACGGGGACATGCTCGGCGAGCGTGCGAAACGGGGAGCCGGGTTCGAGAAGGGGCGTCGAGCGGGCGCGCCGCATCACGGCTGGGGAGTGCGGTTCAGGCCACCCGGTTCGGTGCCTGCGATGAAGGCATCTGTGATGGCGCCTGCGCCATCGCCGCTCGCCGCGGTGCCGGTGTTCTTGTCGACGGCGAGAAAGACGATGTTCGCGGGTGGCTGGAAGGTGGGCGGCGTGTCCTTGTCGGGACGGCTGGCGATGTACGCCTGCATGAAGTCCATCCACATCGGCAGCGCGGCCTTCGCACCCTGCTCATCGCCCCCGAGCGACTTCCGCTTGTCGTCCATGCCGATCCACACGCCGACGGTGATGTCAGGGTCGAACCCGATGAACCACGCATCGGTGTTGTTGTCCACGGTGCCTGTCTTCCCGGCGAGCGGCCACTTCGACGCCATGTCGGCCGCGCGTGCGCCGGTGCCCCTGGGGCTCAGCACGCCACGCAGGATGTTCGTCATCACGAACGCCGAGTCGGCGCCGATCACGTCGCTCGGTTCCGGCCGATTCTGTTCGAGCAGGTTGCCGTCGCGATCCTTCACGTTGAGGATCGACCACGGCTGCATGCGCACGCCCTGGTTGGGGAAGGTCGTGTAGGCGCTGGTGACCTCCATCAACGTCGCGTCGCCGGCGCCCAGCGCAATCGGCAGGTAGGGCGGGAAGTCCTCCTGGAACCCGAAGCGCTTGGCGTAGCCGAGCACGTTCTTCGGACCGATCTCGTCCATCATCTTGATGGCGGGGATGTTCCTCGATTCTTCCAGCGCGTACCGGAGCGTGATGGGCCCGAGGAAGGTGTGGTCGTAGTTCTGGGGCGCCCACGTGCCGCCGTTCCCCGACGGATACGCCACCGGCGAGTCCACGATGATCGAGGCGGGCGTGAATCCGCGGTCGATGGCCGCGGTGTAGACGATCGGCTTGAACGTCGACCCGAGCTGCCGGTACGCCTGCACGGCGCGGTTGAACTTGCTGCGCTGGAAGTCCCAGCCGCCGACCATCGCCCGCACCTGGCCGGTGTGGTTGTCCAGGACGAGCATGGCCGCTTCGGCAACGGGCGTCTGCTCGAGTGACACGGTCGCGGTCTTCGCCTCCGCGTCTATCGTCTTGATCTGCACATCGACGATGTCGCCGGCGGACACGAGGTCGGTGGCCGACGTGCGCCGCGTCCACGCGAAGCCTTCTTTGGTGAGGTCCGCGTGATAGGGGCCGACGATCAGGCGGGCGCCTCCGGTCGGCGCCGGCTTGCCGACCGCAGCGACAACGGCGGGAACGACGTCGCCCGGCTTCATGGGGCTGCGCCACCGTTCGTCGCGCCAGGTCTCGATGGTCTTCTTCTCGGCCGCAACGGTGCGCGTGGGCTTCCGCCAGCCATGCCGCTTGTCGTAGGTCCGCAGCCCCCGCTCGATGGCCGCGTTCGCGAACTGCTGCATCTGCGGATCGAGCGTCGTCGTCACCGACAGCCCGCTCTCGTAGAGCGCCTTGGCGCCATACTGCCGCTCGAGGTGCTTGCGCACCTCTTCGAGATAGAACGGCGCCATGGAGCGCTCGGGTTGCGGCTGCCCCTTGAGGGCGATCGGCGTGGCCTTCGCCGCGTCGGCCTGCGCCTGCGTGATGTAGTGCTCCTCGGCCATCCGGCCGAGCACGTAATTGCGCCGCCGCAGGGCGGCGTTCATGTCGACGTACGGGCTCTGGCGGGCGGGCGACTGGATGATTCCCGCAATCAGCGCCGCTTCCTCCAGCGTGACGTCCTTTGCGTGCTTGTTGAAGTAGAGGCGCGCCGCGGCTTCCACGCCGTTGGTGCCATGCCCGAAGTGGATCTGGTTGCAGTAGAGGGTCAGGATCTCGCGCTTCGTGTACCGCTTCTCGATCTGGATGGCGAGCAGCGCTTCCTTCACCTTGCGCTCGATGCTCTTCTCGAATCCGATCGGGAACAGGTTGCGCGCCAGCTGCTGCGTCAGCGTGCTCGCGCCAGCGGGATTGCCGAGCCGTCGCTCGAACACATCGCGCAGCACCGTGATGAGGATGCGCGAGATGCTCAAGCCGAAGTGCGAGTTGAAGTCGGCATCCTCGGCCGAAATGATGGCCTCGCGAAGGAGCGGCGAGATCTCGTCGTACCCGATCACGATGCGGCGCTGGACGGCGAACTCACCGATCACCTCACCGTTCGAGGCATACACCCGCGTGATGGTGCTCGGGTTGTAGTTGTCGAGCGCGGAGATCTCCGGCAGGTCGCTTGCGAACGCGAACAGGACCCCGCTCAGGATCCCCAGCAGCGCTGCCACGGCGAACAGCGCAACGATGGTCGCGCTGCGCGCGATGCGGATGACGTAGTGAGCCACGATACGTGGGTGACTGAGAGTCGCCCGGCGCGGGACCGGACGCTGGGCGATAGCCCATCGGCGGCGTCACCGTTCTTCAGAGCCAGTGTAACAACGAAGTGCGCCGATCCCGCGGCGTGCACGAGGCGAGT
>JAFDVO010000036.1:70735-73320 GCA_018268955.1 Acidobacteriota bacterium
CCGCCAGCGCGCGGCACGGCGATACCACCGCCATCGCGTCGCTCACTGCCGCCACCGGCGGGCGGAGCACTGCCGTACTGCGGACGCCGCTCCGAGGGGCCTGCCGCAGGCGGTTCGGTGCGCGAACGCGCACCGCCGGACGTGGGCGGGGGCAGGTAGATGTGGGTCTCAGACCGCTCAACAGCGCGAGGGCCGCCGACCGGGTCGCGATCGCCCTGGTTGCGTTCGGCACGACCGCCCAGGGGCGGGGGCGTGCGGTCTCCACCGCGTCGGAAATCGCCGAACGGATACCGAGGGGGTGCGCTGCGTGCGCCATCAGCGCCGGCACCGCTCGCGGACGGATCCCGTCCCGCATCAGGCGCGTACCTCGGGACGGGCCGGCCGTAGCTGCGGGCCGCGTTCGGATCGACGCCGTCGCGCCGCGGGAGCGGTCGCGCACCTGGCGTGGTGTCGCCCTGGTCCCGAGCACGATCATTTGGACGTGGAACCGCCAGGTCGCGCCCGGCAACACGACCGGATGCGGCATCCCTCCGCGGCACGCCACGCGTGCGGGGCGGCAGGGGGGCGACGGTGCTCTCCACGAATGCCGTGCGCGGTGGCAGCGACTGCGGCGACACGGCGGCGCGATGCGCGAACTCCCCGCGGATGCCGAACCGTTCGCGCGGCATCGCGGTCCAACCGGTATAGCCAGTGCCGACACCGACCGACAGGCTGAAGACCGGCCGGTTGTCCC
The DNA here is from genome assembly GCA_018268955.1 of Acidobacteriota bacterium. Lineage (GTDB taxonomy): Bacteria > Acidobacteriota > Vicinamibacteria > Vicinamibacterales > CAVVIG01 > CAVVIG01. The sequence goes on from JAFDVO010000036.1 coordinate 71,469, forward strand.
AGCCGAGCGGGCACCAGCTGACGTATCCGGGCGCCGAGCCCCACGAGACCCATGCGGGGGCCCAGCGGCGCTCGGGGATCCAGAACCAGCGGTTCCGCGCGTAGCCCCATCGTCCGTAGTGATGCGTGGGCCACGCCCAGCGCTCGAGGCCAATCCAGGTCCACCCGTAGCGTGGGACCGACGCCCAGTACCCGCTGTAGTACGGCCGCCATCCGACGTCGACCGATGGATACCAGACGTACCCGTAGCCCGCGTCGTTCTGCCAGATGCCGTCCCGATCGAACGCGGCTCCGTACAACCGCAGGTCGGGTGGCAGATATCGCACCGACGTGCTCGCCATGCGGTCCGAGCGCAGGTCGTCCGACCAGCGATCGAAGGCGTCGAGCCGTGCGGCGTTGTAGCGTTCCGGGCGGCCGGGCTGATCGTCGGTCCAGACGATGCTGCGTTCGCCGGCGGCGACCCGCACGTAGCCGCGGTCGCCCTCGAGCGCTGCGATACCGCGCACGACGGCCAACTCGGTCTGGGCATAGGCCGAGCCGAGTACGGCGACGCGGTACTCACCTGGCATGTCGATGCGAGCGGTGCCCGCAGGGGTGACCACCTCGAACCGGGCCGTCGACTCACGTGGAACGGTGAGGCGAACGCGACCTTGCGTCAGGCGGATCAGGGTGGCGTCCTGGAGGTCGAGCGTGGAGTACTCGTCCACGTCGAGCGCGCTGCCCTCGGGGAACAGCACCTCTACGCGCCCGCGGCTCGTCCGCAGTCGATCGCCCGGGACGAACGGCATCCCGACGTCCGCCATGCCGTCCCCGGCCTCGCGTTCCAGCGCGACATCGCCGTCGATGACAGCAAGGTGGGCAGGTGCGGCCGGCCCGCTCATCGGCTCCTGCCCGTGCAGCGTTCGGCCACCTGCGAGCGTGATGAGGAGCAGCGCGACGAGGGCGAGTGGCCAGCGTGAACGGCGATGTGGAGCGAGGAAAGCGACCATGACCGCCTCGGAACTCGGAACTCGGAACTCGGAATTCGGAACTCGGAACTCGGAACTCAGAACTGATGTTGTTCGGATTGTAGACCTCGCGGAACGGCTCGAACGCGGAGAAGGTGGGGCGGGCAGGGCGGGCAGGACAGGCGGGCAGGACAGGCGGGCAGGTAGGGCAGGTAGGGCGGGTGGGGCAGGCCGGGCAGGCAGGGCAGGCAGGGCTGGCACGGCAGGCTAGGAGGCGAGGCTGGTCACCTACAGAAGAGCCGTGACTCCGTGCGTGAACTCGGTGCCCTCCGTGGTGGAGCTTTTGATGTTGGCGAATGAGCCTTGAACGTATGTCACTCAGGTTTTATACTGATTCCAATATCACCTCGAACGCATTCTGAGGACTTCAATGAGCAAAATCATCGGTATCGACCTTGGCACCACCAACTCCGTCGTCGCGGTCATGGAAGGCGGCGAACCGGTCGTCATCACCAATCCTGAGGGCGGCCGTCTGACCCCGTCCGTCGTGGCGTTCACCAAGTCGGGCGAGCGGCTGGTGGGGCAGGTCGCGAAGCGGCAGGCCGTGACCAACCCGGAGAACACCATCTTCTCGATCAAGCGCTTCATGGGACGGCGGTTCGATGAGGTGTCGGAGGAGATGAAGATGGTGCCGTATCACGTGGTGCCCGACGGGCAGCGCGTGGCGGTGAAGGTGGAAGGTCAGGGCAAGGCGATGACGCCGCCCGAGATCTCGGCGATGGTCCTCCAGAAGCTGAAGCAGGCGGCGGAGGAGTACTTGGGCCAGGCGGTCACCAAGGCGGTGATCACCGTCCCGGCCTACTTCAATAACGCGCAGCGTCAGGCCACCAAGGACGCCGGCCAGAT
>JAFDVO010000037.1 GCA_018268955.1 Acidobacteriota bacterium
TGTTTCCGGTTGCACAGAGGTTGGGGGTTGGGGGTTGGGGGAGCTTGCCGCGCCGATGCTGCGGCGAGTGACGGCGCGAAGGCGCGAGCCTTAGTGGCGCCGCCCGGGGCGGCGGCGGGGCGCGGAGGTGGCGTGGCGCTTGGCCATCGCTGCCTTGCCCCGCTTCGGCGCGGACACCGTCGAGGCGGCGGAGAGCTGCTCGCCGAGCAAGGCGACGCTCAGCGCGTACGGATGCGCGCAGTTGTACTCGAGCAGCGCGTCGTAGTTGCGATAGACGAGGAAGTGACGTGAGGCGCCAGACACGAGTGACGCTTCGACATCGGCCTTGGGCAGGGGGCGGCCTCCAAGGGCGCGCACACCGAGCTTCCGCCATTCATCGAGTGGAAGCGAGACGGTCATGTCACGGGCGGCCTTGCAGCTGCCGTCTCGCCGCGCGACCGTGCCCGCAATCCTGGCGGCCGCGTCCTTCGACATCGTGACTTCACGACCCCATGTCTGTGTGTCGGACCACCCGTGCCCCTTCAGGTAGTTCGCAATGGACGCGAAGACGTCGACGGGGGTGCCCCAGATGTCGCGACGGCCGTCGCCGTTGAAGTCCTCCGCGAACTGCAGGTAGCTCGAGGGCATGAACTGTGGCTGCCCCATGGCCCCGGCCCACGACCCCTTGAGCTGCGCGAGTTCGATATCGCCACGCTGCAGGATCTCGAGGGCGTTGAAGAGCTCCCCGCGGAAGTAGGTCGACCGGCGTGGATCCCACGCGAGCGTGGCGAGGGCGGCGATCGTCGGGCGGACGCCGCTGAAGCGGCCGAAGTTCGACTCCATCCCCCAGATGCCCGCGATGATGCGCGACGGGACGCCGTACTTCGCCGAGACCGCGTCGAGGTCACTCTTGTACTGCGCGACCATCGTGCGGCCCGTGCGGATGCGCTGAGCGGTCAATTGCCGCTTCAGGTACGTCTCCAGCGACAGGACCGTTTCCGCCTGCGTCCGATCGCGCTCGATGACGACCGGCATCGGCTCTTCGATGCCGGTCAGCGCGGCATCGAGAATGGCGTCGCTGATCCCGCGCGTGCGCGCCTCGTTCCGGATCCCGGCCAGGAAGTCGGCAAACGACGGCCGCGAGGCGTTGTCCGCGGCGGTTGGGGGATCCTGCGGCGGCGTGCTCGCGGCGGGCTGCGCGCCGAGCGGGGCTGCGCCAAGGAGCAGCAGCAGCGCAAGGAGGAGAGGCACGCTGGCAGTTTACATCCGATTCAGCGCCTCGACCGCGTGCGGCGGAAGCGTCTGCCGCACCTCGAAGTAGCCGCTCCACGCATCGGATGTCGCGCGCCGGAGCCTCGCAGGCACCGTGGCCATCGTGAAGCGTTCCGGCCCGAGCTTCGTCGTCAGTTCCCGCCATGTGAGCGGGACCGACACCGGGGCGCCGTGGCGCGCGCGCGTGGAGAACGCCGCGACCGACGTGTTCGTTCGGTTGTTGCGCAGGTAGTCGATCAGCATCAGCCGTTCACGGCCGGCCCTGGCGAACTGCATCGTGAACGAACCGGGGTCGCTCCGCGTGAGGGCCTCCGCCACCGCTCGCGCGAACGCGAGACATTCCTGCCAGTCGGCTCTCGGCACGAGCGGCACGACCACATGAAGCCCGCGCCCCCCGGTGGTCTTCACGAAGGTCTGCAGCCCGAGCGCGCCAAGGAGGTCCCGGATCTGCCGTGCGGCATCGACCACCGCGGGCCAGCCCACGTCCACCCCCGGATCGATGTCGAGGACCACGCGGTCCGGACGTTCGAGGTCGTCGCATGTGGAGTTCCAGGTGTGCACCTCGACGACGCCCATCTGCACGAGGCTGACGAGCGCATCCGGTGTGTCCGCGACGAGGTACTCACCGGTCTTCGTCTTCTCCCGAATCCGCACGCGGCGCAGCGCGGGTGGCGCCCATAGCTTGCTGTGCTTCATGTAGAAGCACGTGTCCGCGCGGCCGTCCGCGGCGATGCCGTCGGGGCAGCGCACGAGCGTGAGCGGTCGCCCCTTCACGTGCGGCAGCATCGCGTCGGCGACCGACTCGTAGTAGTGCGCCAGCGCCAGTTTCGTGGTGCCCTGGTCGGGATAGATCACGCGGTCTGGATGCGAGATGCCAACCGTTCCGACGAGAGGCCGATCGGCGGCTGCGGCACGCGCCATGCGAACCGATTGTGCAGTGGACATGCCAGCTCGCCCGCTTCGTCTGGGGCTGGCTGCAGGTCCGGGAGCTCGCCCTGCTGAGCCGCGTGGCGGTGCTGCTGGCGATTCTGACGTCTACCTTCTTACTTCTAACGTCCCTAATGCGCTGCCGCACTGGCGCCGCTGCTGGCGCGTGGGCGCTTCATCAGCAGCACCAGCGGCGTCACCACGAGGAAGACGATCCCGAGGATCTGGAAGAGGCCGACGAACGAGACGATCGACGCCTGGCGCATCACCATGCCGAAGAGCGCGGCATAGGCTCGGTCGGTCGCGGTCGTGATGTCCGCACCGGCGGCCATGAAGGCGCCGCGCATCTGGTAGAAGAGCGCCTGAGAGGTCGGGTCCATGGCCGTCACATTCGCGCCGTAGAGCGACGTGGTCTGCTGCGTGTGACGGGCCAGCAGCGTGCTGGTCATCGCAATGCCGACGCTGCCGCCGATGTTTCGCATCAGGCTGAACAGACTCGTGGCGTAGCCCATCTGCTCACGCGGAATCGCATCCATGGCGATCGTCGTCATCGGCACGAACAGCATCGACATGGCCATCCCCTGGATCACCTGCGGCCAGAACAGGTCCCAGTAGCCGGCGTTCAGGTTCATGCGCGACAGCCAGATCATCGTGCCGCCGCCGACCACGAGCCCGATCGTCAGGAGCTTTCGCGCATCCACGCGGCCAACGAGCGCACCGGTCATCGGCATCATGATGAAGGAGCCGAGTCCACGTGGTGCGAGGGCGATCCCAGCCTGCAGTGGCGGGTAGCCCAGCAGCGTCTGCAGCATGATCGGCAGGAGCACCATGCTTCCGTACATCACGAAGCCGACGATCGTCATCAGGAAGACGCCCACGGCATAGCTGCGCACCTTGAACACCCGCAGGTCGACGATGGGCGCCCTGCTCGTGAGCTGATGCACGACGAGGGCGACAAGGGAGACCGCACTGACCACCGCCAGGATCGTGATGAGGTTCGACTCGAACCAGTCGTCCTGCTGCCCCTTGTCGAGCACGAACTGGAGCGCACCGATGCCGACGGCCAGCATGCCGATGCCCCAGTAATCCACGCCGCGTCCCGCGTTCGCCTTGAGGTAGGGCGGGTCGAAGATGTAGAGCTGCGTCATCACGAGCGACGCCATGCCCACCGGGATGTTGATGTAGAACACCCAGCGCCAGCTGTAGGTGTCGGTCAGCCAGCCCCCCAGCACCGGCCCGAGGATCGGCGCGACGACGATGCCGAGGCCCCAGAAGCCCATGGCCTTGCCGCGGTCCTTCGGCGGGAACGCTTCGAGCAGCACCGCCTGCGAGAGCGGTTGCATCACGCCACCGGTCGCTCCCTGGATGATGCGGAAGACGACGAGCGAGGCGAGGTTGGGCGCGAGGCCGCACAGGAAGGATGACGCGGTGAAGCCGAGCACCGCGCCCATGATCAGCCGCTTGCGCCCGAACGTGCTTGCCAGCCAGCCGGTCATCGGCAGAATGATGGCGTTGGCCACGAGGTAGGACGTCAGCGCCCACGTGGCTTCGTCGATCGTCGACGACAGGCTGCCCGCAATGTGCGGCAGCGACACGTTCACCACGGTGGTGTCCAGCACCTCCATGAAGGTGGCGAACATCACCGAGACCGCGATGAGCCAGGGGTTGATGTGTCTCTGCTGATCAGACATGGACGGCATTCGGAGCCACTGGTGAGCTGGGGAACTCGTGAACTGGTGACCGGTTCGAATCAGTGACGTTCACCAACTCACCAACTCACCAACTCACCAACTCACCAACTCACCAATTTCAACGTTCTTACTTCGTGTACACCGTCGGGGTGACCGACATCCCCGGACGCAGCAGGTGCTCGGGATCCTGCCCGGAGTCGAGGACGATCTTCACCGGGACGCGTTGCACGACCTTCACGAAGTTGCCGGTGGCGTTCTCCGGCGGCAGCAGGCTGAACCGCGCGCCGGTGGCGGCGGCGATGCTGTCCACCTTGCCTTCGAAGGTGCGGCCTCCGTAGGCGTCCACCTCGACGCTGACGCGCTGTCCGGGGCGCATGGCCGTGAGCTGCGTCTCCTTGAAGTTTGCCGTGATCCAGACCTCGTCGGTCTGCACGAGCGCCATGACCGGCTGGCCAGGCTGCAGCACCTGTCCGGGGTTCACCGTCTTGCGCGAGACCACGCCGCGCGCGGGCGCCTTCACCACCGTGTACTGCAGGTTCAGTTCGGCCTGCGCCAGGATCGCCTTCGCCTGTTCGACGCGAGCCTGGGCGGATGAGGCGCGCGCACGCGTGGCGGTGACCTGCTCGGGGCCGGTCTGCGCGTTCCGGAGCGCGGCCCGCGCCGACGATTCGCCCGCCTGCACCTGCGTCCGGCGGCTCTCTGCCGCGCGCACGGCGGCTTCTGCTTCAGCGATCTGCGCCCGCGCCGTATCGGTCGCGGCGGTCTGCGCATCAGCAGCGGCCACGGCGGCGTCGTACTGCTGCTGCGAGACCTCGTCCTTCGCGAGCAGCCCCTTCAGGCGCTCGACGTCGCGACGGGCACGTGTCGCGTTCGCCTCGACCTCACGCAGGCGTGACTGCGCGGCCTTCAGCCGTGCGTTCGCCGCCTCGACCTCCTTGCTGGCGCTCTCGATGGCGCTGCGCGCCTGCTCCAGCGCGGACTGTGCGGTGCTGACGCCGCTCTCGGTGGACGTGGAGGTGATCGGCACATTGCTCTGGGCCGCGATGGCGGCCGCCTCGGCGTCGGCCAGTTCGGCCTTGGCCTTGTCCAGGGCAATCTGGTAGTCCCGCGGGTCGACCTCGAGCAGGACGGTGCCGGCTTCGACGACCTGGTTGTCGTTCACGGGCACGCGCAGGACGGTGCCGCCCACACGCGCAGAGATCTGCGTCACGTGCGCATCCACCTGCGCATCGTCCGTGGACTCCTTGCCGCGGCTCATCCACCACCAGGCCGCGCCGGCAATGATGAGCACGAGCACCACGCCCACGATGGCGCGAAAGCGCCCGGAGCTGGTGAAGGAGGGTTTTTCGATCGCGTCCGCCATTACTTGCCGCCTCCGAAAATCTGGAATGCCCGCGTCTCCGCCTCGCCGAGGTCGCGGGCGAGCAGCGCCTTCGCGATGTTGTTCGCGTAGAAGGCCGAGATGTACTGCTCGTTCGAGGCCGCCACGGCCTCCTGTGCCTGTACCACTTCGATGTTGCTCGCCACGCCCGCTGCGAAGCGGTCGCGGGCCTGCGTGAGCTGCTGCGCCGCGAGTTCGCGCGAGCGCGTGGCGACCTTCAGCTGCTCGCTGGTTGCCTGGAGCTCGAGAAAGGTCGAGCGCACGCTGTAGTCGATGCCGGACTTGAGGTCCTCGACCTCCGAGCGGCGCATCTTCAGGTCGGCATCCGCCTGCATGACGCGGCCCTTCGTTCGCCCACCGTTGAAGATCGGGACGTTCACCCCGGCAGAGAGGGCATAGGTGCCCATCGCGTCGCCAACGGTGTTGCCGATCTTCCCGTAGTCCGCGTTCACACGGACTGAAGGCAGCCACTCGCCCACAGCCGCCTGCCGATCGGCTTCAGCCGCCCGCAGCCGCTCGATTGCGGCGAGGTAATCCGGGCGCGTTCGATAGGCCCGTTCCAGCGCCTCGTCGAGCGTCAGCTCGGTCCCCGGCAGATCGGGAACGGTCGGATCCATCGTGAAGCTCTGCCCCGGGGGCAACCCGATTGCGCGCGCGAGCTGGAGCTTCGCCAGCTCGAGCGTGTTCTTCGCGCCTGTCAGCCGCACCTGCTCCGTGCCGAGCTGCACTTCCGCGCGCAGCACCTCGACCCCGGCCACGATCCCGCTCTCCTTGAGTGTGCGGGCCTGGTCGAACACCGTCTGCGCGGTCTGCACCTGCGCCTGCGCGGAATCGACGCGGGCCTGCGCGGCCAGCGCTTCGAGATAGAGGTCTCCGGCGACCAGCACCACGAGGTCGCGCGCGCTGCGCACGTTCAGCTTCGCGGCCGCGACCTGGTGGCTCGCCGCCTTCGCCGCGTTGATGGCGCGCAGGTCGAACACCGACTGGCTCACGCTCACCCTGGCGTCGAACACGTTGAAGGGGCCCACAAGCGGCGATCCGCCCGCAGCCACTGGAAACCCGTAGGCCGCCAGGTTGATGGTCTGGCGCGTCTCGCCCACTCGTCCGCCCACGTTCGGCAGGAGATCCGCGAGGGCATTCCACCGGGCACCCTGAGTGCGGCCAACGCTCTCTTCCGCGTTCAGCACACCGAGGTTGTGTTCGAGCGCGCGCTTGATGGCGTCGAACAGCGTGAGCGCAACCGGTTGTCCCGAGGCGGTGCCACTGGGAACGCCGCCGAGAAAGGGCGACGTGGGTTGGGTGCGGACAGTCAGGGTTGACGGAGCCGGCGGCTGGGCATGCGCCGGGAGCACGTCGGCCGCGGTCACCAGCACCAGGACTGCGGCCGGCAGAACAGGTCTCACCTCGAATCCTTTCTCGCCGGACCGACCGCTCGACGAGAAAGCCGCGTGGGTGTGCTGCTGGTCGAGTGCAGGAGGTCAGGCGTCGCGATTGGGAGCAATCGCATCCTCCAAGCGTACTACGCGCTGAGCGCGGGCGTCACCCGCAACCTCTCGCGGCGTAAGGCGTTCACAAGGCCCAAAGCACAGCCGTCGCTCCACTTGAGTCCCCCGTCCCGCGTCCCGTGTCCCGAGTCGGAGTCCCCAATTCCGAGTCCCAAGTCCCCAACTGCGAGTCCCCAGTCCCCAATTTCGAGTCCCGACCCGTAGTGCGTTCGTACTATTGGCAGCTCGGCGGCGACTCCGTAGGATGAGCCGCCCATGAGGGTATCCCTTCGGACCGTTGCCGCACTCGCGCTGATCCTCCTGACGATCAACGCGGCCTACATCTGGGCGTTCCCTGCACCCACCATCCTCTACATGGGGAATGTGCTCGCGCACCTGGTGCTGGGGATCATCTGTTGCGCGGCCGGAGCGCTGCTGATGGGTCGTGACGCCGAGCTGCGCCAACGTCTGCTGATACGCATCGGTGCGCTCGCGATGGCGGTCTCGCTGGCCACCGCCATCTACCTCGTTGTTGTCGGGAATGTGCTCGAGGTGCGGCGCGTGCTCCATGGGCACGTCGCTGCGTCCGTGGTCGCTGTCCTTGTGCTGGGCGCGTGGGCATGGAGCCAGCGGAGCGCCGGGCTCAATGCACGACGTTTCGCGCTCGCCCTCCAGGCTGCGCTGGTTGTGCTGGTGGTGATGCCCGTGTCGGCAGCGTTGTGGACACGCTCCCACCCCAATCCGCACGACCGCATCGTCAACCCGACGGTGCCGCCGCTGTCGATGGATGGAGAGGGCGGAGGGCCCGCCTCACCGTTCTTCCCATCGTCCGCGAAGACGAACGTCGGGGGGATCATCCCGGCAAACTTCTTCATGGACTCAGAAGTGTGCGGCGAGTGCCACAAGGACGTGTACGAGCAGTGGAAGAGTTCCGTCCACCACTTCGCCTCGTTCAACAACCAGTTCTATCGAAAGTCGATCGAGTACATGCAGTCGGTGTCCGGGACGCAGCCGAGCAAGTGGTGCGCAGGGTGCCACGATCACGCGGTCTTCTTCAACGGCCGCTTCGACACGCCGATCAAGGATCAGATCGACACGCCGGAAGCGCACGCGGGGCTCGCCTGCACCTCCTGCCACTCCATCACGCACGTGGAGGGGACGATGGGGAACGGCGGGTTCACGATTGAGTACCCGCCCCTGCACGAGCTCGCGACAAGCCGGAATCCCATCATGCGGCGGCTCGATCGGTTCCTCACGTACTTGAATCCCGAGCCGCATCGACGATCGTTCATGAAGCCGTTCATGCGGCAGGACCAGTCCGCCTACTGCTCGGCGTGCCACAAGGTCCACCTGGACGTGCCGGTGAACGAGTACCGCTGGTTCCGCGGCTTCAATGACTACGACAACTGGCAGGCGAGCGGCTTCGGTGAAGGCGCCCGCTCGTTCTACTACCCGCCGAAGGGGCAGACGTGCGTCGACTGCCACATGGCGTCGGTGCCCTCCTCCGATCCTGGCCGGCATGCAGACGGGACGGTGCACTCGCACCGGTTCGCGGCGGCGAACACGGCGGTGCCCTTCGTCAACCACGACACGAAGCAGCTCGCCGAGACCGAGAAGTTCCTGAAGTCCGGTTTCATCAGCGTGGACATCTTCGCGGTCTCACCCGTGGACGAGAAGAGCGAGGGCACGAAGATGGTGCGCCGGGTCGGCGACGCGCCGCAGGCGATGTCGGGCTTCGCCGTCGGTGAAGAGGCGGAGGCGCAGCAGCAGGTGACGATCCGCGACGTCGGGCTCGTGTCGGCGCCAATTGACCGCGCGCAGCCGAAACTGATGCCCGGGTCGACCGCGCGTGTCGATGTGGTCGTGCGCACGCGGCGCATCGGCCACTTCTTCCCGGGCGGCACCGTGGATGCGTTCGACATCTGGCTCGAACTCGAAGGACGCGACGCTGACGGCAAGGTGGTGTACTGGAGCGGACAGGTCGCCGACGAGGGGCGCGGCGCCGTGGAGCCGGGCGCACACTTCTACAAGTCCTACCAGCTCGATGGGAACGGCAACCCGATCAACAAGCGGAACGCCTGGCAGGCCCGCAGCGTGCTGTACGTGCGGCTCATCCCTCCAGGCGCGGCGGACGTCGCGCATTACCGCGTTCGGATTCCGAAGGACGCGAAGGGGCCGATCACGTTCACCGCGAAGCTGAACTACCGGAAGTTCGCGCACTACTACACGCAGTTTGCCTACGCCGGGGAGCCGAAGCCTGGACAGGACCCCGCGCGTGTCGGGCGCGACCACAACGACCTCGAGTACTCGTTTGCGGCGACGAACATCCCGAAGAACGTTTCGGGCCAGGTGAAGGACCGCATCCCGGACCTGCCCATCATCGTGCTCGCACAGGCGAAGGCCACGGTGCCGCTGAACGACGGCCGCGAGGCAACGTCGTGGACGCCTGTCGTGGACAGGAAGGACCGGGAGCGCTGGAACGACTGGGGGATCGGGCTGCTGCTCCAGGGCGATCTGAAGGCCGCGGAGTACGCGTTCAAGCAGGTGACCGTCGCCGAGCCGGAATATGCGGACGGCTGGCTGAACGTCGCGCGCGCGCTGATTCAGGAGGGGGAGACCGATGCCGCGAAGCCGTACATCGCCGAGGCGCTGAAGCGGGATCCGTCGCTTGGGCGCATCTACTTCTTCCGCGCGATGATAGAGAAGGCGGACGGCGACTACGACGCGGCGCTCGCGTCGCTGCAGACAGCCTCGGACAAGTACCCGCGTGACCGCGTCGTGCTGAACCAGATTGCGCGCATCCTCTTCCTGCAGCGCCGGTATGCGGACGCAATCACCTACCTCGAACGGGTCGCGCGCATCGATCCCGAGGATCTGCAGATGCACTACACGGCGATGCTCTGCTACCGCGGCCTCGGCAAGACCGACCTGGCCGAACGCGAAGAGCAGCTGTTCACGCGGTTCAAGGCTGAAGAGGCATCGCAGGCGATTACGGCGACACGACGAATGGTCAGCCCCGAGGACAACAACGAGCGGCAGACGATCCACGAGCACGACAGCGTGCCGCTCGGCGCGCTCAGCGCGAACAACTGATGCTCGGAATGCGGGAAACGCAGACCGCAGGAACGCACAAACGCAAGAACGCACAAACGCAGGAACGCAGGAACGCAGAAACGCAGGAACCCACAGGCGCCAGCACGGAGACGCGCCGGTATGTCAGCCTCCACAGGGGCACGAGTGCAGGACAGATGACCCACGGTAGCGATGTTGCGACTGGCGCGACGCAGATGATCAGGCAGTGTGCAGTTCCGCTCTGTGTGCTCGGTGCCGCCCTTGCCCTGGCGTCGGGCGTGGCCGGGCTCTCGGCGCAGCCGCCGCGGGGCGTCACCTTCACTGACGTGACGACGCAGGCGGGGATCACCTTCACCCATAACAGCGGTCGCGCGGGCAGGAAGTACCTGCCCGAGACGCTTGGGTCCGGTGCGGCGTTCTTCGATGCGGACGGCGACGGCTGGTCCGACCTGTTCCTGGTGAACGGCCGCAACTGGAAGCCCGGCGCGAAGCGGTCGTTGAGCGCGCTGTATCGGAACACCGGCAAGGGGACGTTCACGAACATCACGAGCGGGAGCGGTCTCGATGTCGAGCTGTATGGCATCGGCGTGGCGGCAGGGGACTACGACAACGACGGCCGGCAGGACCTGTACGTGACGGCCCTCGAGGGCGATCGCCTGTTCCACAACGAAGGGGGCGGGCGCTTCAAGGACGTGACGAAGCTCGCTGGCATCGCCAACGCAAACTTCGGGACGAGCGCGGCCTGGCTCGACTACGACAAGGACGGCCTGCTGGATCTGTTCGTCGCCAACTACGTGCAGTGGACCGAGAAGGGCGATCTCTGGTGTTCGCTCGACGGCTCGACGAAGTCCTACTGCACGCCCGAGTCCTACAAGGGCACCACGTCGCGGCTCTTCCGCAATCTGGGCGGTGGCCGCTTCGAGGACGCGGGCAAGAAAGCCGGCGTCGCCGATCCGACCAGCAAGTCGCTGGGCATCACGGTCCTCGACTACAACGCCGACGGCTGGCCCGACATCTTCGTGGCCAACGACACGCAGCCGAACAAGCTGTATCGCAACAACAGGAACGGCACCTTCAAGGACGAGGCGATGGGCGCCGGCGTCGCGTACAGCGAGGACGGCGTCGCCCGCGGCGCGATGGGAGCGGACGCCGCGGACTACGACCGTTCGGGCCGCCCGCATCTCCTCGTGGGCAACTTCTCCAACCAGATGCTGGGGCTCTATCACAACGAGGGCAATGGCCTGTTCGTTGACGAAGCGCCGAAGTCGACGGTGGGCCGCGCGAGCCTGCTCTCGCTGGCGTTCGGCGTGTTCTTCTTCGACTACGACCTCGACGGCTGGCCCGACATCCTCGCCGCGAATGGTCACATCGAGGAGGAGATCGGCCGCGTCCAGCCGCGCATCCAGTACAAGGAGCCGCCGCTGCTGTTCCGCAACCTGGGCCAGAAGCGCTTCGAGAATGCGACCGCATCCGTGGGCCAGGCCTTCAGCCGGCCGATCGTCGCGCGTGGCGCCGCCTACGCGGACATCGATCACGACGGCGATCTCGACGTGCTGCTGACGAGCAATCACGGCCCCGCGTATCTCTACCGGAATGACGGCGGGAACGCGAACAACTGGGTGGCAGTCCGCACGCGCGGCGTGAAGTCCAACCGCGACGGCATCGGTGCGATTGTGCGCGTGACGAGCGCGTCGGGCAGGCAGTGGAGCACGGTGCGCAGCGGCTCCTCCTACGCCTCGCAGAGCGACCTGGTGCAGACGTTCGGCCTCGGCAAGGACACCGTCGTGAGCACGATCGACGTGGAGTGGCCAAGCGGCGCGAAGGATCACCTGTCGAACGTGCCCGTAAAGCAGATTGTCACGATCGAAGAAGGCAAGGGGCAGGTGAAGTAGCGCGGATGTCGAACGTCGACCTGGTCCTCCGCCTCTTCCTGCAGATCGCCGTCATCCTCGTGGCGTGCCGCGTAGTGGGGGCCCTGGGCGAGCGCATCGGGCAGGCGCAGGTCGTGAGCGAGATGGTGACCGGCGTGCTCCTGGGGCCGTCGCTCGCGGGATACGTGGCCCCGGCCGCGCAGCAGTGGCTGTTCCCGCTGCAGGCCACCATCACCGTTGGCGGCAACACCGCCACAATCGCGCACCCCTCGATGGCGATTCTCTACGCGCTGAGCCAGGTCGGCCTCGTGCTCTACATGTTCCTGGTCGGCCTCGAATTCAACGCGGGACTGCTGCGAGGCGGTCTCGGCCGTGCCGGCCTTATCTCGTTCGCCGGCATCCTCGTTCCCTTCACCCTCGGGGCGGTGGCCAGCGGCCGCCTCGCCGCCCAGCCGGGGTTCTTCACCCCGGGCGTCGCCCCGTGGCTCGCCGCCATGTTCATGGGCGCGTCGATGTCGATCACCGCGTTCCCGATGCTGGCGCGCATCATCTTCGAAAAAGGGATGACCGGCACCCGGATCGGGACGCTGGCCCTTGCGGCCGGCTCGATCGACGACGCGGTCGCGTGGTGCCTGCTGGCGGTCGTGCTCGCCGCGTTTCACGGGTCACCATCCCTGGCGGTGCTCGCGGTGGCCGGGGCTGGCGTATTCGCGGTCGGCATCGTGACGGTTGGCCGCACACTGCTGGCGCGGCTGGCCCGCTGGACCGACGCACACGATGGCATCTCGCCATCGACGATGCTGACGACGCTGGTTGTCATCATGGGTTCGGCCTGGTTCACTGACGTGATCGGCATCTACGCGGTCTTCGGGGCATTTCTTGCTGGCACCGCGATGCCCCGCGGCCGATTCGCGGCGGAGATGCGCGGCAAGATCGAGCCGTTGACGACGGCACTGCTCCTCCCGCTCTTCTTCGTCTACTCGGGCCTCAACACGCGCATCATGCTCGTGAACACGCCTCGGCTGTGGCTCGTCACCGGGCTCGTGGTGCTGCTGGCGGTGGTGGGGAAGGGGCTCGCCTGCACGCTCGCGGCACGATGGGCCGGTGAGCCGTGGCACGAGGCGGCCACGATCGGCACGCTGATGAACGCGCGCGGCCTCATGGAGCTGATCATCCTCAATGTCGGGCTTCAGGCCGGCATCATCGGGCCGACCCTGTTCACCATCATGGTGCTGATGGCGATCATCACGACGTTGATGGCCTCACCGCTCTTCGAGCTGATCTACGGACGGCACCTCGCACGCACGCCAGCAAGGTGACCGGTCGAACTCGCGGGGTAGCCGTCCGGCGCACGGGCAACCTGCAACCCGCAATCGGAAAGCCGCAATTCCTGGCGTCAGTAGAATGGTGCCATGCCGCACCTCTTCGAACCGCTCACGCTCCGGGGGTTGACGCTCCGGAATCGCATCGCCGTATCCCCGATGTGCCAATACTCGTCAAACGAGGGGTTCCTCAACGACTGGCACTTCGTTCATCTCGCCAGCCGGGCGGTCGGCGGCGCCGGGCTCGTCTTCACCGAGGCGACCGCCGTCACACCGGAAGGGCGGATCAGCCCTGATGACCTGGGCATCTGGGACGACGTGCAGGCGGTGCCATTCGAGCGGTTGTCGCGGTTCATCAAGGGTGAAGGGGCTGCGTTCGGCATCCAACTCGCGCACGCCGGTCGCAAGGGCAGCACGCTCCGTCCATGGGACGGCAATGGCGCCGTGCCACCCGCTCAGGGCGGCTGGGAGCCGCTTGGGCCCACCGACACGCCGTTCGGGCCCGAGTACCCGACGCCGCGTGCGATGACGAAGGACGACATCAGCCGGATTGTCGACGCCTTCACGCGTGCCGCCTTTCGGGCGCGCCGCGCCGGCTTCGACGTGGTCGAAGTGCACGCCGCGCACGGGTACCTCATTCACGAGTTCCTCTCGCCACTCAGCAACACGCGCGCGGATGAATACGGCGGCTCCTTCGAGAACCGCATTCGCCTCTGTCTCGAGGTCGTCGAGGCGGTGCGAAAGGTGTGGCCGGACGATCTACCGGTCTTCGTGCGGATTTCGGCCACGGATTGGACCGAAGGCGGCTGGGATCTCGATCAGTCCGTCGAACTCGCGCGTCGCCTGAACGCACTCGGCGTCGACCTGATCGACTGCTCGTCGGGCGGTAACGTGCCGCACGCGAAGATTCCGGTCGGCCCCGGGTACCAGGTGGCGTTCGCCGAGAAGGTCAAGCAGGCGGCTGCGCTGGCCACCGGAGCGGTCGGCATGATTACGACCGCGGCGCAGGCGGACGCCATCATCCGCGACGGTCAGGCGGACATCGTCCTCCTCGCGCGCGAGATGCTGCGGGATCCGTACTGGCCGCTGCACGCCGCGAAGGAACTCGGCCAGCTCGTGGAGTGGCCATCGCAGTACCTGCGCGCCGCGCCGCACGGCAGTCCTGGGCGGTAGGGAGCGTTACGCTGCTACTGCGGAAATGCAGAAATGCAGAAATGCAGGAATGCAGAAATGCAGGAATGCACGGACGCAGGTAGGGCGGGCTGGGCTGCATGCATGCGCTGATCATCGAGGACGACCCGACGATTGCGGAGTTCATTGCGCGTGGGCTTCGTGAGGCCGGATTTGCCGTCGACCTTGCGTCGAACGGGGACGACGGGTTCGCGTTCGCGATGGAGCAGCAGCCGGACGTCGCCATCGTCGACCTGATGCTGCCCGGGCGTGACGGTCTCAGCGTCATCGACGGGCTGCGCAAGGCCGGCCGGACGACGCCCGTGCTGATCCTGAGCGCGAAGCGGTCCGTGGACGATCGGGTCCGCGGCCTGCAGGCGGGAGGCGACGACTACCTGACGAAACCCTTCGCCTTCGCGGAACTGCTGGCGCGCGTGCAGGCGCTCGTGCGGCGGGCCTCGCGCACGCCGGAGGCCACCACCCTGACGGTGGCCGATTTGTCCATCGACCTGCTTTCGCGCCGCGTGGCCCGTGCGGGCACCGCGATCGACCTGCGGCCCCGTGAGTTTGCGCTGCTCGAGTACCTGATGCGGAATGCGGGGCGGGTCGTCTCGAAGACGATGATCCTGTCGCACGTCTGGGAATACAACTTCGACCCGCAGACCAACATCGTCGACGTGCTGGTGAGCCGGCTGCGCGACAAGATCGACAGGCCGTTCGAGCGCAAGCTGCTGAGGACCGTTCGCGGGGTCGGTTATGTCCTCGGCTGACGAGGCCGTGGGTCGGCGGGGGCGCGCCAGCAGTGCCCCGGATGTGTCCGGCCGATTCGGGCTGCGGCTCGCCGTCTGGTATGCCAGTCTCTTCATCGCGAGTTCGTTCGCGATCGTCCTCCTGACCTACTGGCTCACGGCCTCCTCGCTGGCGCAGCGCGACCACGAGATCATCCAGGCGAAGCTCGGCGAATACGCAACCGTTTACGCGCGTGGCGGGCTGAGGGCGCTCACGGCGACGGTCCAGGCCGAACAGCGCACGTCACGGGAGCGCGTCTTCGTGCGCGTGCTCGACCGCGGAGCGGAGGCGGTGCTTCTGAGCAACGCCGAGGGCTGGGACCCCGCGACGCTCGAAGTGGGCACGGTCACCCTGCTCGACGGGAGCATCATCCAGGTCGGGAAGAGCACTGAGGCCCGCAGCGACATCCTCGCGCGGTTCCGCGCGACGCTCGGCTTCGTCACGCTGTCGATCATCCTCATCGCCCTGACTGGCGGCTGGATTGCCACGCAGTCTGCGGTGCTCCCCATCCGTCGGCTCTCGTCGGCGGTGCGGCGCATCATCGAGACCGGTCGCACCGACGAGCGCGTGCCAGCCGGGAGTGATGACGACGCGGTGGGTGAACTGACGGTGCTGTTCAACCAGATGCTCGACCGCATCGAGGGGCTTGTGCGCGGCATGCGCGGCGCACTGGACAACGTCTCACACGATCTGCGGACACCGCTGACGCGCCTGCGAGGGACCGCGGAACTGGCCCTCGGTGCCGCGCCCGATCCGGAACGCTACCGTGAGGCGCTTGCCGATTGCGTCGAGGAATCGGATCGAGTGCTGGTGATGCTCAACACGCTGATGGACATCTCAGAGGCCGAGAGCGGCGCGATGCCTCTCAAGCGGGAGGTGGTCGACCTGAGGGAGGTCGTCGCCCGAGCGCTCGACCTGTATCACGACGTCGCGGACGCGAAGGACGTCGCCCTGCAGACAGGACGGCAGGAGCGAGCGCTGGCCCTGGCTGACCCGGTGAGGCTCGAGCAGGTGGCGGCCAACCTGATCGACAACGCGGTGAAGTACACGCCAGCAGGCGGTCGGGTGCAGGTGGATGTGGACCGCGTCGGCGATCGTGCGGTCCTGCGGGTGCAGGACAACGGCATCGGGATCCCTGGCGAGGAACTGCCACGCATCTGGGAGCGGCTGTTCCGCGGTGACAGCAGCCGGACGGCGCGGGGCCTTGGGCTGGGGCTCAGCTTCGTCAAGGCGATCGTCGAGGCGCACGGCGGCACCGTCGACGTGGCCAGCACACCCGGAAGCGGCGCAACGTTTACGGTGAGCCTGCCCGCCGCACAGGAGCCGGCGGCCCTTACACAGATGTAATGTTCCGGCCACGGCCGTGAAAGCCGGTCTCCCGTCTAATCGGATGTGAACGGACACGAGTCCACACATTCCATGAGAGGACAGAAGGAGACCATGGACACCACTCCCAACAACGTGAAGACCCGGACGGTGAGAGGGGCCGTGGCGCTCGGCGCTGCGGGGTTGCTCATCGCGGGAGCGACCTGGCACGGCTTTGCGGCCGAGCCGGTCCGATCGGCCGGCTCGCCGGCCGTTGCCGAGCAGCAGGCGGTTCCCTCTGCGTCGCGCGCCGTCGTCGCTGGCGGTCGCGATTCGTACGCGGACGTCGTGAAGAACGTCGCACCCGCGGTCGTGACCGTACGGGTGGAGGGCAAGGCGAAGGTCAGCCCGACCCAGTTCGGCCAGGACGACGAGGACATGCTGCGGCGGTTCTTCGGCGATCGCTTCAGCGCGCCCGGCCGCGGGCAGATGCCACGCGCGCCCAAGCAGCGCGGACTCGGGTCCGGCGTGATCGTCACGCAGGACGGCTACGTGCTCACGAACAACCACGTGATCGACTCGGCGGACGACATTCGCGTCGAGCTGACGGACGGCCGCAGCTTCAAGGCGAAGCTGGTCGGTGCGGACAAGCCGAGCGACCTGGCACTGCTGAAGGTCGACCAGGCAGGCCTGCCGACCCTCCCGCTCGGCAACTCGGATGCGGTCCAGGTCGGCGACGTCGTGCTCGCGGTCGGCAACCCGCTCGGAATCGGGCAGACCGTCACGATGGGCATCATCAGCGCGAAGGGGCGGTCGACCGGCTCGGGCGACGGCAGCTACGAGGACTTCCTGCAGACCGACGCGCCGATCAACCACGGCAACTCGGGCGGCGCGCTGGTCAACACTCGAGGCGAACTGATCGGCATCAACTCGCAGATCATCTCGCCGAGCGACGGCAACATCGGGATCGGCTTCGCGATTCCCGCCAACATGGCGCGCCACGTCGTCGACCAGCTGAAGACCGACGGCCGCGTGCGCCGCTCGCAGCTCGGCGTCACGGTGCAGCCGGTCACGCAGGACCTGGCGGAGAGCCTTGGGCTGAAGGACATCGCCGGTGCCATCGTCTCGTCCGTCTCAGCGAACAGCGCGGCAGAGAAGGCGGGCATGAAGCAGGGCGACGTGATCAAGTCCTTCAACGGGCAGCCGGTGCACGACTTCAACAGCCTGCGGAATCGAGTGGCGGACTCCACACCCGGCACGACCGCGAACGTCATCGTGGTGCGCGACGGGTCCGAGAAGACGCTGAACGTGAAGCTCGATGAGGCGCAGGTGTCGCGCGACGCCCGCAGTGGCGGCAGCGCGAATCCCGAAGACAAGGCGGCGCTCGGCGTGGCGGTCGCGCCACTCACGCCCGAAGCCGCGTCTCGGGCCGGCCTGGGGCGTAACGCCACCGGCGTGGTCATCCAGGACGTCGACCCTGACGGACGCGCGGCGGACGCCGGCATCCAGGCCGGCGACATCATCCTCGAGGTGAACCGTCAGCCGGTGCAGTCGGTCGATGAACTCCGCTCAGCCGTCAGGCGCTCCCCGGACAAGCCCACGCTGCTGCTCGTGCATCGCGGGAACGGCGACGAAGGGCGCGACATCTTCGTCACGGTCCGTCCGCAGTAGCCCACGCACGGCAACGTCATAACGCCTGATCGCGGAGAGGCAGGGGACGATTGGTCGCTCCTGCCTCTCCGCGTTCTTGCGTTTCAGCATTCCCGCATTCCTGGTTTCCGCGTTACTGCGTTCCTGCGTTTCCGCATTTCTGCATTTCTGCATTACAGCGTTCGCGCCTTTCAGCGTGACGGGATCGCTCCCTAGCTCTTCTCCCGCTTCACCTGCGTGAGCCGCACGCGCTGCGTACCCCAGTTCTCGAGGACGACGGTGTGATTCTTTGCGTCAGGGATCACCTTCGTTGCGAACGACAGCGTGCCCTCACCGTCGCCGTCGTTGTTGACGTGCAGTTCGATGACCGTGAACGGGTAGTCGAGCGTGCGCGCGCTGTTCCACTGCTCAGAGAACGCGATCGGCCTGTCGGTGCCGAGGACGATGCGGGTGCCGCCGTCCTCGCCCGGCATCTGCCGCGCGAAGTGCAGGTCCCACGCGAGGCTCGTGGTGGTGCCGATCGTGCCGACCTTCGGCGCCCCCTGCAGCGCATCGAGCAGCTTGTTCTCCCCCTGCGTCATCAGCACGTTGACCAACTTCTCCTGCACCTGATCTGTCGACCAGCGGTCGATCGTGATGCGAAGCGGCGTGGACAGCCCCCGGTCGAGATCCTGCGCGACGGCAGAGAAGCGGACCGGTACGCGCACGCCCTGTGTGCCCTGCTGCGCGGTCGCGCCTGTCGTCGCGAGCACCGCGCACGCGAACATTGATGCGATTCCTACGGCGACCCTGCGATTCCGATACATCTTGCGTCCTCCTGACGCCCTGTCTGCAAGGACGTCACCGGCGAAGGGCAGGGAGAGCGACAGAACTGTTCGGAGCCAAATGGTCCGGCCGGGCGTCTTATGCTTCGGGGAAAACGACCGTCCAGGTCAGCGGCAGAGCTTGGCAACGTGCGCCGGAGATCCGGCAGCCCGTTGTATAGTGGTTCTGTCCAGTCTCTGGACACGCGTCCCGCGCAAGAGCGGGCGCGACGGGAAGGAGTCTCGGATGCCGAGCGGTACGATTAAGCGGATTCAGCGTGACAAGGGTTTCGGGTTCATTCGTGCGTCGAATGGCCAGGAGTATTTCTTCCACCGCAGTGCGGTGCAGGGAAGCTTCGACTCGCTCAACGAAGGTCAGCACGTGAGCTTCGAGGAAGAGCAGTCGGCAAAGGGCCCGCGCGCCGGAAACGTCAGACCCGAGTAGCCAAGCACCTGAATCGACAGTCGCCGGTCGCAGCAGCCGTCGCTCCCGCGAAGACTGGCTGCTCCGGCGGCTTTCGACAGAGCCTCGTCCGACCGTCCTACTTGCGCGCCGCCGGCGTCAGCATCGTTTCCCGCCGTTCGCCGTTCCGCAGGTACACCACCTTGGCCGCCTGGCCGATCTTCAGCACGTCTAGCGCGTAGGTGTAGTCGTAGATGTTGGTGATCGTCTGTCCGGCGATCTCCACGATCACGTCGCCCTTCTGCAACCCCGCCTGTTCCGCCGGCCCGCCGCCGATCACCCCGCTCAGCAACAAGCCCTTCACGTCGGTCGAGTAGTCCGGAATCGTGCCGGTGAAGATGCGGACGCCGGCGCGACCCGACGTGTCCGTCTTCTGCTCGACCTTCGTGAATGTCGGCGCCTCAGGCGTGTCGCCAAGCCGCTTCACGATGGCAGCCGCGAAATCGACGATCCGGTCCAGGTCCTCGAAGTTGATCTTGTCGGCGGTGTCGGTCGGCTTGTGATAGTCGACGTGCGTGCCTGTGAAGAAGTTGATGCAGGGCACGCTGGCCTGGTTGAAGCTGGCGACGTCGGTCGGCTGGTACGGGTCCGGCTGGACCTGCAGGTCAAACCCGGCCGAGATGTTCGCCTGTTCCACGAGCCGCGACCACACGGGGCTGCTGCCGGTGGCCTGCACCGACAGCTTGTTGTCCTGCATCCGTCCAACCATGTCGAAGTTCAGGTAGGCGGCCATCTGATCGAGCGGCACGGCGGGATGCGCCACGTAGGCGCTCGAGCCGACGAGCCCCAGTTCCTCGCCGGACCAGAACTGGAAGAGCAGGTTCCGCTTCCGCGGCTGCGACGCGAGTGACTCGGCAAGCGCCAGGACGGCCGACGTGCCGGATGCGTTGTCGTCCGCGCCGTGGTGCACCTTGCCGATGTCGCCCTTTTCGGCGAGCGAGTTGCCGACCTCGCCCCGACCCAGGTGATCGTAGTGGGCGCCGATCCCGATCCACGGCTTCTGCACGCCGGTGGTGCCGCTGCTCGCAGGCAGGTAGGCGAGGATGTTGTGCCCCGTCTTCTTCTCGCGCACGACATCGGTGTGGATCGTGACCGTCACGTTCGGCATCTCGAACCCGGCCGCATGCGGGTTCGCATCGTCGAGCGCCGTCTGCGCCGCCTTGAGCGTCTTACCCGGATCGCCGAAGGTGGCGAACATGGCGTCCGCCACGGCGCCGCTGATGCTCGCGGCGGCGATGCCGGAGCCTGCGAGGGCGGTGTCGAACGACATCGGCACGATTTCGCCCGCGTTGGGAGAGTTCGGACCGGCGACGATCAGGATCGCGCGCGCGCCATGCTGCCGGGCGGCCATCGCCTTGTAGCGCAGGTCGGAGTACCGGGAGAGGATCCCCTTCGTCTTCGCCTCTGCATCCTCCGGGAAGTAGCGGAGGACCAGGACCACCTTGTCCTTCACGTCCAGCGTCGCGTAGCTGTCGTAGGCAAAGCCCTGCGAGTCGGGGACGACGATCCCATAGCCGGCGAACACGACAGGCGCATCGCTCACGTCGGCGTTGTCCGAGAACGACAGTGCCTGGATATCGGCGCGCTGCTCGAACCGCTGCATCACGCGTCCGCCGAGCCTGACCCACGAGCCGCCATCACGACTGCCGGCCGTGAACTCGAACGGTACGCGATAGCCGTCCTGCCCGGGCAATGGCTTCGCGCCGACCCGCTGGAGCTCCGAGATGATGTAGTCGCTGGCGCGCTGCTCGCCGGCCGATCCCGACAGCCGTCCCTCGAAGGCGTCGGACGCGAGCGTCGTGACGTGCGTCTTGGTACGCGAGGCGACCGCGGCGGGCGCCTGCGCATACAGCGCTGGCGCGAGCCCCAGCAGGGTGGCGAGCACGAGGGCGCGTTTCATCATTTCCTCACGTTCATCGTGCGCGGCGGCGCGTTCCTGAGCGCCTCGAGCGCCTTCTGATGGTTCCACTGGGCCAGGAAGATCTGTCCTTCACTGCCCCCACCCCGGGTCGACGTCCAGGAGAGCTGCGTGCCATCGGGCGAGAACACGGGCAGGCTGTCGAAGCCGTCGGTGTAGGTGACGCGCACCGGCTCCTTGGTGCCCGCCGTGTCGACGATGAACAGCTCGAAGTTCTCGAATCCGAGCTTGTTCGACGAGAAGATGAAGTACTCGCCGGACGGATGCGCGAAGGGCGACCAGCTCATCGATCCGAACGTGGTCACCTGCCGCTGGTCGGTTCCGTCCAGCTTCATCGTCCAGATGTCGGCGTAGAGCCCGGATTCGTCGAAGTGCCGCCACACGATGCGGGTACCGTCGTGCGTGAAGAACGGACCGCCGTCGTACCCCCACTCCGCAGTGAGCCGCTTCTGGCCGGAGCCGTCCGCCTTCATGATGTAGATTTCGGCAAACAGGCTCGGGTCGCGCTCGAGTGCGGCCTTCTCGGTGGCGTTCAACTGGCGGTTGTACGCATCGCGCATGGACGTGAAGACGATCCACTGTCCGTCGGGCGAATAGGCGGACTCCGCGTCGTAGCCGCGCGCGGTCGTCAGGCGCGTGAGTGACCCGGTCTTCTCGCTGAGCGCGAAGATGTCCATCTCCGGGTCGTAGTCCCACGAGTAGCGGCGCTGCTGGCCCGAGGCGCGGAAGGCCAGTTCGTCGTCCTGGAGCTGCTTCGACTTCGGATCGAGGTGAGTTGAGGAGAAGAGGATCTGGTCGCTGTTCGGGCGGAAGTAGGCGCAGGTCGTTTTTCCAATGCCCGGAGAGATCCTTTTGACGTCACCGCTCGTCAAATCGAGCGTGTAAATCTGGTACCAGGGGTTGGCGGGGTCCCGCTCGCTCTGGAAAACCATGCGTTTTCCATCCGGCGAGTAGTAGCCCTCGCCTGCGCGTCGGCCTTCGACGGTGAGTCGGCGGACGCGGGTGAGGAAGTCACGCTCCTGGAGACCGGCCGAGGTGTTCTGCACGGCGGCGGCGCCAAGCTGGGCCACGGCTGCGCAGGCGATGGCGACCACGAGGTGCAAAGGTCTCATCGGCGTATTATCACCGTGATATTCTCGGTCCTCAACCTGCAGGAGCGAATTCGATGAAGAAGTACCTCGGTGTGCTGGCAGCGGCGGCTATTGTGGCGTTCACTCCGGCGGCATCGTTCGCCCAGTCCGGCCCGGCCGGCGAGTGGCAGATCTCGATGACCACTCCGCAGGGGACGACCAACTCCACGCTCGAATTGAAGGTCAACGGCGATAAGGTCACGGGCACGCTGTCCAACTCGATGGGCCCCGTCGGTGTGACCGGCACCACCGCCGACAACGCGGTGAAGCTCAGCGCGGAGCTGAACATCCAGAACATGTCGCTGACGCTCGCCATCGACGGCAAGGTGACCGGCGACACGATGGACGGTACGGTCAAGGTCGGCGACTTCGGTGAGTTCCCGTTCACTGGCAAGCGTGGCGGCGCATCGGCTGCGGCCGCGGCACCGACCGCTGCAGCGGCGACCAATGCCGTCGGCGGCGCCATCACCGACCTGAATGGCAAGTGGGACATCAAGATCGTCATCGCCGGGATGGGCGAGATGCCTGCCACCGCCCTCATGAAGCAGGATGGCGAGAAGCTCACGGGCACGATCAGCGGCCCTGCAGGGGACATGGTGATCGCCGGAAGCGTCACCGGCAAGGCCGTGAAGATCGAGTTCGAGGCGGACACGCCCCAGGGCAAGATCCCGGTCACGATGACCGGCGATATCGGCGCCACCTCGGTCGTCGGCAAGGCGAGCGTTGCGGGCATGGGTGAAGCGGACTGGACCGCGACCCGCGCGGCGAACCAGTAGCCAGGTCTGCGGTGTCCTGGCGCGCCCGTCTGATCCTCCTCGCGCTGACGGCGCTTGCGTGCTCGCAGGTGCTGCTCGCGCAGTCGTCCGCCATCAAGCTCGCCACCGTCGTGCCCGACGGCTCGGTGTGGGACAAGAGCCTGAAGCAGATGGGGGCCGACTGGAAGACCGGGACGAACGGGCGCGTCTCGACCACTGTCTTCAGCGGCGGCTCGCAGGGGGACGAGGCGACGGTGCTGCGCAAGATGCGCCTCAACGCGCTGCAGGCCGCGTCGCTCACCGTCGTCGGGCTGTCGAGCATCGACTGGTCCTTCAACGTCTTCAACATCCCGTTCTTCTTCCAGAACTACGACGAGCTGAACGACGTCCTCCAGACGCTCACCCCGACCCTCAAGCAGCGCGTGGAGCAGAAGGGGTTCGTACTCCTGCACTGGGGCCATGGCGGCTGGCTGCAGGTCTTCTCGAAGCAGCCGGTGACCACGGTTGCGGACCTCAAGAAAGCGAAGCTGTACACGTCGGCGGGCGACGACACGATGACGCAGTGGTACAAGGCGAACGGGTTCCAGCCGCGCGCCATGGCGATGACCGACGTGCTGACCGGCCTGACGACCGGCATGATCGACGCGTTGCCCACGACACCGCTCGCCTCCATGTCGTTCCAGTGGTACAAGCAGACGCCGTACATGCTGGACCTGGGCATCAGCCCGGTGGTCGGCGCCACGGTCATCAGCAAGCGGACGTGGGATGCGATTTCCCCGGCGGACCGCGCGAAGATGACCGATGTGGCCCTGCAGGTGGAGAAGCAGCTGCAGGCGGACGTGCCGAAGGGTGACGGGCTCGCCACGCTGATGATGCAGAACCAGGGGTTGAAGGTCACCAAGGGCACCGGTCCCGAGTGGCAGCAGCTGGCCGACAACCTCGGGCAGACCATGCGCGGCAAGATGGTGCCGCCAGACATCTACGACATGGCCGTGAAGGAGCGCGATGCATTCCGGCAGCGGAAGGCCGCCGCCGGTCAGCCGGCGACCGCTCCCGCGAAACCGGCCGCAGCGCCGAAGGCACCCGCGCCGCGCAAGTGACGCGCCTGTTCGCCCGCATCGAGGACGGCATCGCGGCGCTCGCGCTCGCGGTCATGACCGTCATCCCCCTTCTCGAGATCGTCCTGCGCCGCTCCGTCGGCATCGGCATCCCCGGTGCCGGCCCCATCGTCCAGCACCTGGTGCTCTGGGTCGGCTTCCTCGGCGCCGCGATTGCGGCGCGTGAAGGACGCCTGCTCTCGCTGGCCACCGGATCGCTGGTACCCGAAGGTTGGGCGCGTCGCGTCACGACGGTCATCGCCGCGGCAATCGGCTGCGCGGTCTCGACGGTTCTCGCCCTCGCCGCTGTCGAGTTCGTGCAGTCCGAACGTGGCGTCGGTTCCTCGTTTGCGGCGGGCATCCCGACGTGGGTCGCGGAACTGGTGCTGCCGATCGGCTTCGCACTGATCGGGCTGCGCCTGGCGTGGCGCGCCGGGGAGCGGTGGCCCGCGCGCGCGCTTGCGGCCACCGGCCTGGTCGCCGGATGGTTCCTCGGCACACACCCTGCGCTGCTCGAAGGACGCTCGGCGCTTCCCGGGCTCGCGCTGATCGTCCTCGGCGGCGCGCTCGGCGCACCGATCTTCGCGATCCTCGGCGGCGCAGCCGCTGTGCTCTTCATGGCGGACGGGATCACGCCGGCGGCGATCCTGATCGAGACCTACTCGCTCAGTGTCTCGCCGACCCTTGCCGCGATCCCGCTGTTCACGCTCACGGGGTTTCTGCTCGCGGAAGGCAAGGCGTCCGAGCGCCTGCTTCGCGTCTTCCGTGCGCTGTTCGGGTGGATTCCCGGCGGCACCGCTGTCGTGTGCGCGGTGCTCTGCTCGTTCTTCACCGCCTTTACCGGCGGTTCGGGCATCACCATCCTCGCGCTCGGCGGCATCCTGTTCCCGGCGCTCGTCAAGGACGGCTATCGCGAGCGGTTCTCGCTCGGACTGCTGACCGCCTCGGGCTCGCTCGGTCTCCTCCTGCCGCCCTCGCTCCCGCTGATGCTCTACGGCGTCGTCGCCCAGATGCCGATCGAGGACCTCTTCATCGGCGGGATCCTCCCTGGCATCCTGCTGACCACGATGATCGCCGCGTGGGGCATGCGCGAAGGCCTCCTGTCGGGCGCAGGAAGGCAGTCGTTTGCGGCGGGTGAAGCAGGCGCCGCACTGTGGGATGCCAAGTGGGAACTGCTGATGCCGATCGTCGTCGTCGGGGCGCTGTTCAGCGGCCTCGCCACGTCGGTGGAAGCGGCGGCGCTCACCGCCGCGTACGCGCTGTTCACGCAGGCGGCCATTCACCGCGACCTGTCGATTCGGCGGGACCTGCTACGCGTGTTCGCGGAGTGCGTCGGCCTCATCGGCGGCGTGCTCGTTATCCTCGGTGTCGCCGTCGGGCTCACGAGCTGGCTGGTTGGCGCGCAGGTCCCCATGCACCTGGTCGAGTTCACGCGGGCGCACATCGAGTCGCGAACGATGTTCCTGCTCGCGCTGAACGTCTTCCTGATCCTGGTCGGCTGCCTCATGGAGATCTTCCCGGCCATCGTGGTCGTCGTTCCGCTCATCGTGCCGCTGGGCCAGGCGTACGACGTCCACCCGGTCCACCTCGGGATCATCTTCATCGCGAACCTGGAGCTTGGCTACCTGACGCCGCTCGTCGGGCTGAACATCCTGCTCGCGTCGTACCGCTTCAAGCGGCCCGTGCTCGACGTGGCACGTGCCGCGCTCCCGATGGCCGCCATCCTCGGTATTGGCGTCCTCGTCATCACGTACGTACCCTGGCTCACGCTCGGCATCCTCCACATGCTTGGCCGAAGCTAGGGTGACCCCTAACCTCTGACCTCTGGCCCTGACCCTAACCTCTGACCTCCAACCTCCAACCTCTG
>JAFDVO010000038.1 GCA_018268955.1 Acidobacteriota bacterium
CAACGTGTTTGACAACGACACCTATGCCACGAGCGTGGGCAGGCCTGCGCAGCCACGTCCGCAAGGCGAGACCCCGGCGCAGCGGGTGGCCCGCACCTATCGTGAGGCTGGCGCCGGCGTGCTCATCAAGCCGACGATCGGCGAGCACGGGACGGTGTTCGTGACCGGGCGTGACGGTGGCCCCGGCGCGGTGCCGTCGCTGTCCATCGCGAGCGAGCACTACAACATGATCCTCCGGTACGCGCAGCGCGGCATTCCGGTGAAGCTGCGGGTCAACGTGCAGACTAAGTTCTACGACAACGACGGTGGCAACGCGTACAACGTGCTGGCGGAACTCCCCGGCACCGATCCGACGTCGAAGGACGAGGTCGTGATGATCGGCGGCCACCTGGACTCGTGGCACACGGGCGTGGGCGCCACCGACAACGCGGACGGGGCGACCACGATGATGGAGGCGATGCGGATCCTGAAGGCGGCAGGCGTGCAGCCCAAGCGCACGATCCGGGTCGCACTGTGGGGTGGAGAAGAGCAGGGGCTGCTCGGGTCGGCCGCATGGGTGCAGCAGCACCTCGCGGGAGACGCAAATCGCGCGGCCCGGGAGAAGTTCGACGTCTACTTCAACAGCGACAACGGCTACGGCCCGATCTGGGGCTTCTATCTCGAGAACAACCCGGCGAACGTGCCGGTGTTCGACCGCTGGCTCGCGCCGCTGAAGGCGGTCGGCATCCGCCGCAACACGATGGAAGGGGTCGGGTCAACGGACCACCTGAGCTTCATCGCTGCTGGCGTTCCCGGGTTCAATCCGATCCAGCGCTACGAGAACTACGACATCCGTACGCACCACTCCAACATGGACACGGTGGAGCGGCTCGACGTGAAGGAGATCCGTCAGGCGGCAATCGTCATGGCATGGGTCGCCCTGCAGGCGGCCAACGACACGGAGCGAGTACCGCGTCTGTCGAAGTGAGACGTCCTAATTAAGTGAGCAGCTTCCCGCGCCCCTTGGGTCTCCGCACATCCCGCAGGGGCTCGGGGCTGAGGCGTCGAACCGCGGAGCAGACGATGGTCCGGCGTTCACCGCAAAGACCGAGAGCTGCTTCTCCAGCTCCGTGCTCGCGCAGGCAGGGCAGGACGGCGCCTGGCCCTCGCGCGTGAGGTACTCGAAGTGCCGGCCGCACGACCGGCACGCATACTCGTAGAGAGGCATACAATGATTGTGCATCAGGACCGTCCGGCCTGGTGAGATGCCCGTGCCCCCGCGCATGTCCGCCCTGCGGCCTTCCATGAACCCTGTCGTGCGGGTCGTCGTGTGCGCGATGCTCCTGCTCGCGGCCGCCTGCACGCATGTCCCGCCGGCCGTACAGTCCGCCTCTGCCCCTCCCGTCGCGCAGCATCCCGACCATCGTGAGCAGCTGTTCGTGGCGGATGAGCTCGTGCGCCGTGGCTGCTACGACTGCATGAAGGACGCGCTCGCCGGCTATGAGGCGCTGTTGGCCGACCCTGAGGTCGGCAGCCGGGCGCGCGAGTCCGCGGTGCGAGTGTCCCTGCTGCTTGCGCTGCGTGAGACGGAACTCGGGCTTGCACGCGGCAAGTACGTCCAGCACGCGCGCCAGTTGATGGGGCCCGTCGAATCTGCATCACCCGAGCTGCCAGGGCTCGTCGAAATCGCGGAGGTGATCGCGAGCGGGCCGGTGGGGTTCACGCGCACCGCGAGCACGGACGCGCAGATCGCCGCGATGCTGACCGTGTCGCGCAGCCAGGAACGGTGGGCGACGATCCTGCGGAACCTGATCCCGGGGGACCTCACGGCATCGTACCTGTGGGTCAGCCTGGCCTGCGGGGCGTACGGGTCAACGTTTCCGGACACAGACAGCCGGGCCGCCGTGCTGCGGATGGTCGAGGGGGTGCCGCTCATCGCGTACAAGGTGGCGACCGCCTGCGGACTGACCAGCGCTGAACCGCTGGAGGCCCAACTCGCAACGGAGCCTCGCTTCCACGAGATCCACTATCACCTCGGCCTGCTGGCGTTGGGCGGCCAGACCTCCCGCGCCCCGGACCTCGACGCGGCCGATACGCGTTTCCGCGCAGCCTACGCGTGGCGGCAGGACTGGCCGACGCTCACGCTCGCGATGGCCAACGTCGCCATGTCGGCGGAGGATTTCCCGAGGGCCTTCGACTACTACCAGCGCACGCTGGCCCTGTCGTCCACCGAAACCGACGCGCTGCTCGGGACCATCCGGGCGCTTACGTACTCGAATCGCCACGAGGAGGCAGTGAGCGCCTGCGACCGCCTGCTCGCAAGCGGGCGTAATCCGGGCGAGGCGCACTACTGGCGCGCGTTGAACCTGGCGCGCCTGAAGCGCGACGACGAAGCCTGGAGTGACATCGAGCAGGCCGCGTCCGCCCTGATGAACGCCGAAGTGCCGAAGCTCGCCGGCATCCTGGCCATCAACCGCCGTGACTACGCGACCGCCCGGCAACGACTCGAACTGGCATCGGTCCGTCGGCGTGCCGACTGCGAAACCTCGTACTACCTGCAAGCCGTCTTGGCCGAGCAGAAGGATTGGGACGCGACAGCGCGCGTCGCTTCTGAGGCGGGCTCCTGCTTCGACAACGAGGAAGCGTCGATCCAGCAGGAGCTCGCGGTCGTGCGCGCATCGCTGATGGCCGAGGATCGCCGGGCCCGGCTCGTCGCGCGTCGCGAACAGCAGCTCGCCTCGAACGCGCGCATGCGGGCCACTGTCTGGTACAACGCGGCCGCCGCGAACTTCAACCTGTCGCGTGCCGACGAGGCGCGCCGCTTCGCCGAGAAGGTCGCCGACGACGTGTTCTACGGCGACCGTGCGCGCTCCCTGTTGGATCGGCTCCGGTGAGCCTGGGCATCGGCACGATGTGGACCTTCGGTCCGCACGGTGGCGCGCGTAATCCGAAATCTCCACTCTGAAATCTGCAAGCAGGCGAATTCTGCGATACTGGAGAGATGTCCGTAGCAAATCCCTTCAGACGTAATGTCGCCATCATCGCGCACGTCGACCACGGCAAGACGACCCTGGTCGATGCGCTGCTGCACCAGAGCGGGACGTTCCGCGCCAACGAGCGGGTCGCCGAACGCGCGATGGACAGCAACGAGCTCGAGCGTGAGCGCGGCATCACCATCCTCGCCAAGAACACCGCGGTCCACTACAACGACCTGCTGATCAACATCTGCGATACGCCGGGGCACGCGGACTTCGGCGGCGAGGTCGAGCGGACGCTGTCGATGGTGGACGGCGTGATGCTGCTCGTCGACGCGTCGGAAGGGCCGCTGCCGCAGACCCGGTTCGTGCTCCGCAAGGCGCTCGAGCGCCGGCTGCCACCGATCGTGGTCATCAACAAGATCGACCGCCCGGACGCCCGGCCGCAGGAAGTGCTGAACGAGGTGTACGACCTCTTCATCGACCTTGACGCGTCTGAAGAGGCGCTCGAGTTCCCGGTGCTCTACACGAACGCGAAGGCGGGGACGGCGACCACGGACCAGAAGGGTGGCGGGGAGGACCTCAGGCCGCTGTTCGATGCGATCGTCGCCCACGTGCCGCCGCCGAAGGGCGACCCGGACGGGTCGCTCCAGCTGCTCGTCGCCAACCTCGACTCCAGCGAGTACGTGGGACGGATCGCGATCGGCCGCATCTTCAACGGTCGCGTGAAGATCAACGATCCGGTGTCGGTCTGCAAGCTCGATGGCACGATTCAGAGCACGAAGGTGACGAAGCTCTACGCCTTCGACGGGTTGAAGCGCGTCGACATCGAGGAAGCGGCCGCCGGCGACATCGTGTGCCTCGCCGGCATTGCGGACATCACGATTGGCGAGACGATCGCCAGCGGTGAGAACCCGAAGCCGATCCCCCCGATTGCGATCGACGAACCGACGGTCTCGATGATCTTCGGCGTCAACACATCGCCGCTGTCCGGTCGCGACGGGCAGTACGTGACGTCACGGCAGTTGAAGGATCGCCTCGACCGCGAACTGCTCGGCAATGTGTCCATCCGCATGGAGCCGACCGAGACGCCCGAGCAGATGCGGATCATCGGCCGTGGTGAGCTCCAGCTGGCCATCCTCATCGAGATGATGCGCCGCGAGGGGTACGAGCTGCAGGTCTCCCGTCCGGACATCGTGACCAAGACGGTCGACGGCGTGCTGATGGAGCCGGTCGAGCTGCTCGTGATCGACGTCCCCGAGGATCACCAGGGCGTCGTCATTGCGAACGTCGGCGAGCGCCGCGGCGTGATGAGCAAGATGGTGAACAACGGCAGCGGCCGTGTCCGCCTCGAGTTCCGCATCCCGGCCCGCGGCCTCATCGGGTTCCGCTCGCAGTTCATGACCGACACGAAGGGCACCGGCATCATGAACCACATCTTCGACAGCTGGGAGCCGTGGCACGGTGCGATCCCGGCCCGCGCCACCGGCGCGCTGGTTGCAGACAGGTCGGGTGTGGCGACGGCCTACGCCTTGTACAACATCCAGGAGCGCGGGGAAGTGTTCATCGACCCGGGCGTCACGGTGTACGAGGGCATGATCATCGGCGAGAACTCGCGCGCGAGCGACATGGACGTCAACATCACCAAAGAGAAGAAGCAGACGAACATGCGCGCGTCCACGGCAGACGAGGCGATCCGCCTCATCCCGCCACGGAAGCTGAGCCTCGAGCAGGCCATCGAGTTCATCAATGACGATGAGCTGGTCGAGGTGACGCCGAACAACATCCGGCTGCGCAAGCGGGTCCTCGCAGCGAACATGCGGCCCAAGAAGCAGGGCGCCGGGCCCGAGTAGCGCACCAGTGGCAGACGGCGGTTACCGGCCCATCCGCGATCACGCGATCATCGGAGACGGCCGGACCGCCGCGCTTGTCACGACCGACGGCACGGTCGACTGGCTCTGCCTGCCGGACTTCGACGCGCCGAGCGTCTTCGGCTCCATCCTCGACTCGCAGCATGGCGGCTCGTTCACCCTCGCGCCCGCCGTTCCCTTCCAGTCCCACCAGCACTACACACCCGACACGAACATCCTCGAGACACGCTTCACGACCAGCACGGGGGCCGTGCGCGTCGTCGACGCGCTGACCTTGCCGAACGACCGTCTCTGCGGACAGCGCGAGCTCGTCCGCATCGTCGAGTGCCTCGAGGGCGAGGTGCCGCTGGCGTGGGCAATCGAGCCGCGGTTCGGGTACGGGGCGCGCAGCGGGACACCCGCCGACGCGGGACCGGCGGCCGTGTGGCGAGACGATGTGGATGCGCTCGCGGCGCGCAGTTGGGAACTCGGCGCTCCCACGTGGCACGGCGGTGCGACGTGGGCTGCGACGTGCCGCATGCACGCAGGTCAGCGCGGTGTGATCGCGATCTCGTGGGCAACCGGCGAGCCGCTGGTGTTTCCGACGAGAGCCGGAGTCGAGGAGCGCCTGCTGGGGACCGAGCAGTTCTGGAAGCACTGGGCGGGGGAGCGGCCGTATGCCGGGCCGTTCAGGGAAGCGGTCATTCGAAGCGCACTTGCGCTGAAGCTGATGATCTACGCGCCGAGCGGCGCGTCGGTGGCCGCGCCGACGGCGTCGCTGCCCGAGGAGATCGGCGGGGTGCGGAACTGGGACTACCGATTCTGCTGGATCAGGGATTCGGCGTTCCTCATCGACGCGCTGCTGCGCCTCGGCTGCCGTGAAGAAGCGCGCGCGCTGTTCTGGTGGTTCATGCAGGCGACCACCCTCACCGCTCCGAGGCTCCAGGTGCTCTACCGGCTCGACGGAAGCGACGACGCGGCCGAGCGTACGCTGCCGCTCGACGGCTACTGTGGGTCGCGGCCGGTGCGCATCGGGAACGCGGCTGTGGACCAGCACCAGCTGGATCTCTACGGCGATCTCTTCGAGACCATCTGGCTCTACGCGAAGGGCGAGCACGAACTGGATCGCGACACAGGCGTGCGCGTCGCGGACATGGCTGACTACATCTGCGAGATCTGGCGACACCCTGATGCGGGCATCTGGGAAGTGCGCGGCGACGCGAGGCACTTCACGCACTCCAAGGTGATGTGCTGGGTCGCCCTCGATCGGGCCATCCGCCTCGCCGATGAGGGAGACGTGCCGTCACGGCGCGTCGACCGGTGGCGTGCCGAAGCGGCGGCCATCGTGTCGTTCGTGGACGAGCAGTGCTGGAGTGACGAGAAGCGCTCCTACGTGCAGCACGCCGGAGGCGAGTCCGTGGACGCGAGTCTCCTGATGCTGTCGCTGATGGGATTCGGCGGGAATGCGAGCCCTCGCGTGATGGGGACGGTCGACGCGGTATGCCGCGAACTCCGCCGCGGGCCGTTCGTGTTCCGCTACCTGAACGAGGATGGCCTCCCCGGGTCGGAAGGCTGTTTCCTCAACTGCTCCTTCTGGCTGGTTGGCGCCCTGGCGCGCGTCGGTCGCCTGGACGAGGCGAACGCCTTGATGACCGACCTGCTCGCACGGGGCAACCACGTTGGACTGTTCGCCGAGGAGATCGATCCCGCCACCGGTGCGTTCCTCGGCAACTTCCCGCAGGCGCTCGTCCATCTCTCGTTGATCGATGCCGCGCTGGCGATCGGCGAGGCGGAGCAGACGAGCCAGGGCCCGAAGAAGGGGAAGGCGAGCGCATGACCGCGTGGGACGCGACCCTCGCCGGTGGTCTCCTCGGCACCATCGTCCTGACGACGATGCTGCGTGCGGCGAGTGAGCTGCGGCTGACCCGCATGGACCTGCCGTTCCTGGTCGGAACCGCGTTCAGCGAACGGCGCGATCGTGCGAAGGCCCTCGGCTACATCGTCCACTTCGTCCTCGGGATGGTGTTCGCGTTTCCGTACGCGTGGGTGTTTCGCGCGACGGGGCACGCTGGCGTGCTCACAGGCGCCGCGCTCGGGCTGCTGCACGCCGCCTTCGTGTCGACGACGCTCGTGAACGTCATCCTGCCGCTCGTGCATCCACGAATTGGCACGCCTGACACGGCGGCAGACGGCATCCCGCTGCTCGAACCACCCGGATTCCTGATGCTGAACTACGGCCATCGCACGTTTATCGTGACGCTCGCGGCGCACGCCGGCTACGGCGCCATCGTGGGGTGGGCGTGCGCTAACATGATCTGATGCTCAGGCGCACGTCCGGGTCGGTGGTCTGTCCGTCATGTGGGTCGCTCGTCGGCGTGAACGACGAGCGCTGTTACACGTGCGGTCGCGCGAACCCGGGGATGTGGGGCTTCGCGCCGCTGCTGCGGCAGTTCGGGAACGACCTTGGGTTCGTCCCGCTCGTGACCGGCGCGTGCGGCGTGATGTTCGTGCTGTCGCTCCTGGTCTCCATGCGACTCGGCGGCTCGCCCCTGAACGCGATCATGTCGATGAATGGCTACACGCTCGAGGCCCTTGGCGCGAGCGGCGCGCTGCCGGTGTTCGGTTACGGACGGTGGTGGACGGTGCTGAGCGCGACGTGGCTGCACGCCGGGTTCCTGCACATCCTGTTCAACATGATGGCCCTGCGGAACATCGGATACGGCACGGTCTCGATTGTCGGCCCTGGTCGCACGATCATCATCTATGTGATTTCAGGGGCGTGCGGGTTCCTGCTCAGTTCAGCGGCTTACGTGTACCTCCCTGCGCTGCCGCTGCTGCACGGGGCGCGGCTGACCGTTGGTGCGTCTGCGTCCATCTTCGGGCTGGTCGGCGCCCTCGTTCACTACGGTCGCCGGAGCGGGAGCCGCATGCTCTACACGCAGATGATGCAGTGGGCGCTCATCATGTTCCTCTACAGCCTCTTCATGCCGGGGATCGACAACTGGGCGCACGCCGGCGGATTTGCCGGTGGCTATCTCACGTCCTCGTTCCTCAATCCGCTCACGCGCGAGAAGGGCGATCATCTGCTCATCGCGGCTGTGCTGCTCCTGCTCTCCGCCCTGTCGATTGTCGTGTCCATCTACCAGAGCTGGGGGCGGATCGTCGGATAGCCCGCGCCGCAACATCGCTCGACCGTCCGCAACGTCACCGCGCCTGCGCTCGCCTCAGCCCGACTGACCCGAGGGCCGGACGGTATTCCGTGGCACTTCGATTGCGACGTCCTCCCCTCCATGGAGGAGAAGGACGGCATGAAGAAGGTATTTGCGTACGGAACGATGATGATCGCGCTCGCGGCCGCGCCGGCCATGGCGCAGCAGACGAGCGGCGCCGGCTCGAGCAGCCGGCAGGGGTCGACCTCCTCGCAGGGGGCGGCGGCGCAGGGCGGAACCGCGTCTCAGGGGGGCAGCAGCGCCTCTGGATCGCAGGCGGGCACCACGAACCGCGCCGGCGCATCGAGCCAGAGCGGCCGCAGCGCTCAGGCAACCGGCACGTCCGGCTCCAAGCAGGCAAACGCCGACCACGCGTTCGTCATGGAAGCCGCGATGGGCGGGATGGCGGAAGTCGAGCTGGGCCAGCTCGCGAGTGAGAAGGCGCAGAGCGACCAGGTGAAGCAGTTTGCCCAGCGGATGGTCACCGACCACGGCAAGGCGAACGACGAGCTGAAGAGCCTGGCGCAGAGCAAGAACATCGCGCTCCCGACCGATCCGGGCGCGAAGCACAAGGCCACCAAGGACCGCCTGTCGAAGCTGTCGGGCGCGCAGTTCGATCGTGCCTACATGCAGGAGATGGTGAACGACCATCGCAAGGACGTGAGCGACTTCGAGAAGGAGTCGAAGAGCGGCAAGGACCCGGAGGTCAAGGCGTGGGCGGCGAAGACGCTGCCGACCCTCCAGGAGCACTACCAGATGGCGCAGGCGGCGAGCCGCGGCGCGGTCGGCACCTCCGGCACGAAGTCGTCGTCGGCCTCGGACAGCGATCGCACGCTGGGCGGATCGCGCGGCACGACCGGCAACTCGAACCGGTCGGGCAGCAGCACTGACGCGTCCGGCGGGTCCAACACGTCGACGTCAGGCTCCGGTTCCTCGCACTCCGGCTCGTCCTCGGGCTCCGGCAACTCGGGCTCGTCGACCAGCGGCGGCTCATCGACCGGCGCAGGCTCCACGGGCGCAGGGTCGACTGGCAGCTCCACGGGCAGCGGGAACCCGCGTTAACGACACGCACATCGCACGAACGACACAGAGGCCGGGGAGCATGGCTCGCCCGGCCTCTTTCATGTGCTATTCAGCATTTGGCATTTAGCCTTCAGCATTCGTCACTTCCCGCCCTTGTTCTTCTTCCGCTTCGTGTCCCGCCCAGGGACGTGCCCCTCCTCGCGATTCATGGCCTGCGGCTGCCGTGCGTTCTTCGCGGCCACGTTGTTGGTGTCGCTGGTGTAGTCGCGGCCCGCGACCTTGTAGTGATCGGGGTTCACGTTGTTCTGTTTGCTCATGTGCGGTTCTCCGCTCAGAGCTTGAAGCGGAGCAGCGCACCTACGCCGCCGACCGCCTCGAGCAGTGAGCCGTCCTGGACAATGGTGATGCGTGCAGCCGTCTGTCGCGCCTTGGCGATGAGTTCGTCGGCGACCTGTTCCTCAGGTGTGCGTTCGGCAGGAGCTGTCTCGCTCGTCCCGGAACTGCCCTGAGCGTCGAGGGAGGCAGGCACGCCCGTGATGAGCAGCTCCTCGACCTGGCCCATCTCGAGCGCGGTCCGCACCGCCTCCGGGCCGACGACGCCCAGGCCATTCCCGCGATAGGCGTCGAACAGCGCCTCGACCCGTTCGCGATCGTTCTCCGTATCTTTCTGCTGGACGAGGTTCTGGGCAGCCTGCAGGATCTCGTGCTCGGGCGCGCGGATGTCGAGCGCGACGGTGTCGAGGATGCGCGCGCTCAGTTCCTTCGGGAACTCGTCCCGCAGCAGCGGCACAACGACGTCGTCGCCCGCGATGATGACCGAGGCGATGCCCTCGTCGCGGACGAGGCGCGTCAGGACGTCGGCAACTTCACGGGCGTGTTGCGCGCGGTCGTTCTGCACGCGGCGTTGATAGCGCGCCTGCGACCAGCCGCCCATCTTTTGACCGCGCGTCTTCGTGTTCTCGACCGTCTCGCGCGCCTGCACGGCGTTGGCGGCCACGACGAAGATGCGGGCGCGGTTGGTGTCGGCGACGAGGACGGCGTACCGCGGGTATTCGTCGGCCAGCCGCGCGAGCGGGTACAGGTGCGGTTCGCTCGAGACGTAGAGCCGGTGCTCCGGGATGGGCGCCGCGAGCTGGACCGCTTCGAACAGGTCAGCGGCGGCGCAACTGAAGATCGCTACGCCGTTCGCGGCGGGGTCGAGACCGGCCACGTACGCGCGGACCTTCTCGGCATCCTGCTCCAGGCTCTGGCGCTCTGGGCTGTCCGCCGGGTACGTGCGGACGCGCGCCGCGAGTTCCTTGCGCAGGAACGCGTCGAAGTTGTCGCGGCCGTGCTGGTCCGGTTGCGCGTTCAGGTAGAGGCTGAGGACGGGGAAGGGCCCGCTGTCGAACGAGGCGAGCCGGTCGAGCTGTGCCGTGATCTGATCGGTGCTGGGCATGCGACGCGAGTTCGCAACTCGCATGCCCGGCCGGACGCAGGGCTACTTCTTGCGCGCGAGCTCTTCGTCGATGACGCGCTTGAACGCATCGAAGGGCTGTGCGCCCTCGAGGGCGCGGCCGTTGATGAAGAAGGCAGGAGTCCCGGTCACCCCGACCGCCTCGCCGTCAGCGAGGTCCTTGTCGATGCCCGGCTTCTGCTGACGGTTGTCGAAGCACGTGTTGAACTTCTGCGCGTCGAGCCCGAGCGCCGCCGCATGCGCCTTCAGGTCCGCGTCCGCCAGCTTCGTCGGATTCGCGAACAGGCGGTCGTGGTACTCCCAGAACTTCCCCTGGGCTTCAGCACAGGCGGCCGCTTCAGCTGCGGGCCTGGCGTTCGGGTGGTTCGGCAGGGGGTAGTGGCGGTACACGAACCTGACCTTGTCGCCGTAGGTCTTCATCACCTGCTCGACCGTCGGGTTCGCACGCTGGCAGAAGGGGCACTGGAAGTCGGAGAACTCGATGATCTCGATGGGGGCCGACGCATTCCCGCGGGCTGGTCGTCCGCCGGTGGAGACCTCGACGCGGGGCGGATCCAGGCTGATCGTGATCGCGCTCTTCGCCTTCAAAGCGTCCACGAAGGCCGAACGCGCGGCGTCCATCCGCTGCTCGATGAGGAGGCTCCGGATGGGGGCGCGCACCTGGTCGAGTGTGGCGCCGTTGACCCGCTGTGGGTTGGCCTGGTACCACGCCGCCACCTCGGCTTCGCTCGGGGCCGGCGCCTTTGACGCGATCTCACGCTCGACGAGCGTCGGCCGATCGATGCCCCGTGCCTTCGCTTCCCGGTCGAGCAGGCGGTTGGCGATGATCTCCTCGATGGTGGCCCGCCGCGCCATGTAGATGGCCTGCACCAGCTTGGCATTCCCGAAGGACGAGACCGGTTCCTGCAGGGCGCGCGCGTCGACCTCGGCGAGCGTGATCGAATCGGCGTCGAGGGTCGCCACCACGTCGGACTGGCTTGCCTGCTTCGTCGCCTTGCTCGACTGCGCGTTCGTCGGCGAGCATGCCGCGACCATCAGCAGACCGAGCGCCAGCACGGCCTTCACGGGAGAATGCGGGACGTTCATGTGCCCCTATTGTGCACCGGTTCCCAGACGCTGCGGCAAATCCGCGATGACGTAGCTCATCACCGCAATGGCGGCCGCGGCACGCGACACGTCGACCGGCGGAATCTTGTCGACCGTGTCGGCGGGCGTGTGGTGCAGCAGGAAGTAGTCGCCTGTGCCTTCGTAGGAGATGGCGGGAATCCCTGCGGAGGCGACGCTCGGACCGATGTCCGACCCACCACCGCCACCGGTCACCGTCGATGCGTCGATGCTGGTCAGGAGCGATGCGATCTGCCGCACGGTTTCGCGGGCGGCCGCGTTCGCGGTGACGGCGAAGGACACCGGCGTGAAGAGGCCGCTGTCGGCCTCCAGCATCATCACGGTGTTCCGCAGTTCGGCGGAGTGGTCGTCGCGATACGCCCGTCCGCCGCGGCCGCCGTTCTCTTCGTTGGTCCACAGCACCACGCGCAGCGTGCGGCGCGGGCGGAGGCCCAGCGCCTTGATCAGGCGCACGGCTTCCCACGTGGCCACAATGCCGCCACCGTCGTCGCTCGCTCCTGCGCCGACGTCCCAGCTGTCGATGTGGCCACCGATGACGACGAACTCATCGGGCTTTTCGCGCCCGCGGATTTCACCGACGACGTTGGCCGACGGCGCGTCGGGCTCGACGTGCGCCTCCATCTCGAGCTTGATGACGATGCGCTGGCCGCGCTCGGCCATGCGCTGGAGGCGATCGGCGTCCTCGCTTGCGACGGCTGCCGCAGGGATCCTGGGCGCGTCAGACGCGTAGCTGAGCCCGCCGGTATGCGGCAGCCGAAGGCCCGCGGGACCGACGGAGCGCACGAGTGCGGCGACCGCACCCAGCTTCGCCGCACGCGACGGTCCATCGCTGCGGTA
Source organism: Acidobacteriota bacterium (assembly GCA_018268955.1). Taxonomy (GTDB): domain Bacteria; phylum Acidobacteriota; class Vicinamibacteria; order Vicinamibacterales; family CAVVIG01; genus CAVVIG01. The sequence goes on from JAFDVO010000038.1 coordinate 12,455, forward strand.
GGGCCGCGTCTGTTCGTAGTCGGTGAACGGGACGTTGAACACGACGATCCGTCCCTTCACGCGCGGCCCGGCGCTCTCGAGTTCCTGGAAGTTGTGGACCACGAGCGCCTCGGCCTGAATGCCTCCGGTCGGCGTGCCGATGCTGTCTCCGAGGCCAAGCATCACGATCGAGTGGGGCGACGGCTCAACGATGGAGGCGCTCTCGCGGCCTCGCACCCAGTGCGGCACCATGACCCGTTCGGCGTGGACGTTCTCCAGTCCGTCCTTCTTCATCTCCTCGAGCGCCCAGTCGATCGCGCGCGTGAGCTCAGGCGTGCCGCTCAGGCGGGCGCCAATGGAGTCGGTAAGGGTGGCGAGCCTGCGCCACGCGGAGGTGTCGACCATCGCGGCCCCGACCAGGCGCGAGGCGGGCTCGCGATAGGGCTCGAGCCACCCGGGCACGACGGGTGGCGCGGCAGTGGGCTGCGGCTGCTTCTGGGCTGCCGTCTGGGCCGACAGGGGCAGCGGCATGGCCGCCGCCGCAGCGAGGATCAGGAGAGCGGAACACCAACGAATGGACACGGCACCTCACCAGGACGAACGCGCGTGACGTTCGGGATTGAGACTTGCAGCCCGCCGCTGCATGAACGGGAAGATCCTGCTACCGATCGTGCTCGTGGGGCTCGTGGCCCCGGCTCACACCGCCGAACGCGTGAGCCTGAAGGTATCGCCGGCAGTGGCCTTCGCTCCTGCCAACATCTTCGTGCGTGCCACGGTGGATCGCAACGCCGACAACCGCATGCTGGAGATCATCGCCGAATCCCCGGAGTTCTACCGCAGCAGCGAGGTGAGCCTCGACGGCGATCGCGCGCCACGAGTCATCATGCTGCAGTTCAAGAGCGTTCCGGGAGGCGCCTACGACGTGCGGGCTGTGCTGCACGCGCAGGACGGGCACGAACTCGCGGCGACCGAGACCCACCTCAACGTGGTGGACGGCAGCGAGTAACCGTGTCAGAGCGCGCCCGAGCCGCGCCCTGACGGCCGCGTGACCACCGGCTCCGGCTCTGGCGTGAAGTCCTCGCCCGGATTGATGAACCGGTCCCGCTCGAAGCGGTACTGCTTGTCGTACAGCTGACGGTAGCGCCCGTTCATGGCGAGGAGTTCCTCGTGCGTGCCCCGCTCGACGATCTCGCCGTGTTCGAGGACGAGGATCTGGTCGGCGCTCCGGATCGTCGAGAGACGATGCGCGATCACGAAGGTGGTCCTGCCGTGCCGCAGCGACCGCAGCCCATCCTGGATCAGCGCTTCGCTCTCGCTATCGAGGCTCGACGTCGCCTCGTCCAGAATCAGGACCTTCGGGTCCGCGAGGATGGCCCTGGCGATGGCGACCCGCTGGCGCTGGCCGCCTGACAGCCTGACGCCACGCTCGCCGACGACGGTGTCGTACCCCTGCTCGAATTCCTGGATGAACTCGTCGCAATGCGCGATGCGGCTGACGGCGATGATCTCGTCGCGCGTCGCGTGCGGCCGTGCGAACGCGATGTTCTCCGCAATCGACCCATCGAACAGGAAGTTGTCCTGCAGCACCACGCCCAGGTGCTCACGGAAGTCCCGGAGCTTGATGGACGCGAGGTCGTGCCCGTCGACCAGCACGCGCCCCTTCAGCGGCCGGTTGAATGCCATCGCCAGGCTGATGAGGGTGCTCTTGCCGGAGCCGCTCGAGCCGACAAGGGCCGTGGTCGACCCGGCGGGTGCACGGAAGGAGACGTCCTTGAGCACCGGCACGCCCACGTTGTACTCGAACCACACCTGCTCGAACTCGACGTCGCCGCGCAGCGCCGGCAGCGAAGCCTTGGTCGCGTCTTCCTGGTCCTCCGTCGCCATCTGCCGGATTTCGCGGATCCGATCCAGCCCGGCGAACGCCTCGGTGAGCTGCGTACCGATGTTGGCCAGCTGGACCACGGGGACGGTGATCAGCGCGGTGAACGTGAGGTACATGACGAAGTCGCCGATGGTCATCTGCCCGGCGCGGATCGAATGCCCGCCGACGAGCATCATGGAAATGCCGATTGCGCCGAGCACCACGGTCGAGAAGGCCGACACGGCGGAGACCCCGGTCAGCGATTGCGCCACGTTGCGGAAGAGGCGGTGCGCCCCCTTCGCGAACACCAGCTCCTCGCGCTTCTCGGCCGTGTAGGCCTTCACGATGCGGACGCCGCCCAGCGTTTCGGCGAGGCGGCCGGTGACCTCGGCGTTGATCTGGCCACGCTCGCGGAAGAGCGGCCGCAGTCGCTTGAAGGCCATCGCCATCCCGCCGCCGAAGCTGCCAAGCACCAGGATGGTGACGGCGGTCAGCTTCCAGTTCAGGTAGAGCAGGACGACGAGCGCGAGGATGGCCGTCAGGATGGAGCCGGTGAGCTGCACGAGCCCTGTGCCCACCAGGTTCCGGATCCCTTCCGCATCGGTCATGATGCGCGAGATCAGGACGCCCGTCTTGGTGGAATCGAAGTAGCGGATCGGCAGGCGCATCACGTGCGCCTCGACCTCCTTGCGCATCTCCGTGATGGCGCGCTGCGCAGCGACCCCGAGGACCTGCGAGAGCGAGAAGGACGTGAGCGACTCGACGGCGGTCGCCGCACCGGCGGCCAGCGCGAGGCGGGGCAGCAGATCCCACTGGTTCTGCAGCACGACGTTGTCCATGAGGTACTTGGACGTGGTCGGCAGCACGAGGCCCGCGAGCCGGTTGATCACCATCAGCCCAAGGCCGAGCGAGAGGCGCTTCCGGTGTTTCCAGACGAGTGACTTGGCTTCGTCGATGGCGCCCTGGCTGATCTTCTTGCGCTCGCCCTTCTCGCCGGGAGTCGATCCCGGCGCAGGCCGTGCGCCCCGGGTGCGCTCCGCACTGCCCAGTCCCTTGATCTTCACGCGTGCTCCTGAAAGTCCTTACGACGCGAGCCGGACGCGGCCCGTCCCAGCGATTATGGCCGATCGGCCGGATGCGGCCGGCGCTCCAGCCTGTGCATGGCAGAATGCGCCATGCGTACACATCGTGTGCTGGCGCCGTTGCTGCTCGCGGCAGGCGTGACGCTGGCGAGCGGCGCCTCCGCGCAACCGGTCGCAGGTGCGGGAGCGCGCTATCCCGCCGAGACCGCGCAGATCGTCCAGGCGGACAGGGACTTCGCTGCCTCCGTGGCACAAAGAAACCGTGAGCGCTTCCTGTCGTTCATCGCGGATGCGACGACCTTCAACGGAGGAACGGCCGGCGAAGTGCACGGTCGCGACGCCGTGCTGAAGGACTGGGCCGACTTCTTCAACCCGGACGGACCGACGCTGTCGTGGTCTCCCACGCATGGGGACGTGGTCGGCGCCGGCGACGTTGGCTACACGACCGGCACCGCGGTGCTTCGGGGCAAGGGGCCGAACGGCGCGCCCATCGAACGGCACAGCGAGTACGTCACCGTCTGGCGCAGGCAGAAGGATGGGAGCTGGAAGGTCGTGTTCGACACCGGCTCGGCGCTCGCGCGGTAGTCGCTTGCCAGCGCATCTCCGTGTCCTGCGCTGGCGTGGTCCGAGGCGCGCCTCTCGGGTCAGCTGTCGGACGAGGTGGCGAGGTCCTCGTAGCGGGCGCGTGCCTGTTCGATCTGGGCTGCGATCTCGCGCGCCAGCGACGCGGGAGCGACGACGCGCGCGAAGGGGCCGAAGCTGAGGATCCAGCTGCGCAGCGCCTGGTCGACGCAGACGTTGAGCTGGAGACGCAGCGTGCCGTCCTGCTCTTCGGTCCACTGCTGCGACTGGTGCCACTCACGAGCGCGGACGTAGTCGGACACCGCCGGCGCGAAGTCGATGGTGACGTGCTCCGGCGGGCCCGAGTGGACGCCGAGCGAGTGCGGGAACGCCTCGTCGGTCATCTCCTCGACCGGCGTGAAACGCTCCTCGAGCAGCGACACCTCGTCGATGCGCTCGACCGCAAAGGTCCGCACCTCCGAGTACTCCGGGACGTAGGCGAGCAGGTACAAGCCGCCCTGCGCATAGGCGAGGCGGTATGGATGGAGGAGGTACGCCTTCGTTCGGCCGCTCGAACGCGAGTGATACGTCAGGTGCGCCTGTCGCTGGAAGAGCGTGGCCTCGAGCAGCTTCGCGATGATCGGCTGCTGCCGCGACTCGTCGTCCGACCGACGCCGCAGCGGATCGGGCTTCGATGCAATCACGCGCGGCAGCTGATCGAGGAAGCGGCGCATGTGCGGCGTCAGCGATGAGCCGAGCTTGTCGAACGCACTCTCCAGCTCGTCGCGAAACGGCGTGCCGGCGAGTGACTCGAGCAGGGTGCGACTGAAGTACAGCGCGCACAGCTCCGAGAGCGTCAGGCCGGTCGACAGCCCACGGAACGCCTGGCCGTTCATCATCCACCGTGTCCGCCCATCGTCGGCCGATCGATCGTCGTAGACCGGAAAGCCGGCCTCCTCGAGCGCCTGCAGGTCGCGTCGGATCGTCCGGGTGGTGACGTCGCACATGGAGGCGAGCGTGTCGATGGTGACACCGGCACCACGCGCGCGCTCGATTTCGCGCAGGATGGTCCACTGCCTGATCACTTCGGCGTTGCGAGGCACCAGGAGATTGTACTGATTCAGCAATCAGTGAATGGGCGAATTGGTGCCCGCTTTCGCACGGCATGCCAGACGCGCGTCGGCGAGGCCGCCTTGGCCCCACACCCCCAACCTCCAACCTCCAACCTCCAACCTCCGACCTGTGTCCCCGTCCCTGCTGCGTCACAATAGCTGCGTGACCATCGGGCTGTTGTTCGTCGTGGCCTTCCTTGGCGGGGCGCTGAATGCGGTGGCGGGTGGTGGGTCGTTCCTGACGCTCCCCACGCTGCTGTATGCGGGTGTGCTGCCCGTGTCGGCCAATGCCACGTCGACCTTCGCGATGTGGCCGGCCTCGGTGGCGAGTGCGTTTGCCTATCGGAAGGAGATCGGCCGCGCGCGCACGTGGATGGTGCGGCTCGGCGCGATCAGCCTGGTGGGCGGGCTGCTCGGCGGGCTGCTGCTCGTCCGCACGTCGGACGAGAGCTTCGTGCGCCTCCTGCCCTGGCTGATGCTCGTTGCGGCCGCAACCTTCTCGTTCGGTGGTCGGCTGACGGCCTGGGCTCGTGCGCGTCGCGGCGAGCAGGGAAGCGGGACACCCGCCTACGCCGCGCCAGACCACGTCCGCATACCGGCCTGGACCCTGCCGCTGCAACTGGTGATTGCGACCTACGGCGGCTACTTCGGCGGGGGCATGGGCATCATGATGCTGGCGGCGATGGCGGTCGCCGGGATGACCGACATGCACGAGATGAACGCGCTCAAGACGGTGCTCGCCATCAGCATCAACGGGGTGGCGCTGGCGGCGTTCATCGTGAGCGGGTCCATCTCGTGGGCGCCAGGCATCGTCATGGTGCTCGGCGGCATCTGCGGCGGCTATGCGGGCGCCTCCCTCGCCAGGCGCGTGGCCGGCCCCGCCGTCCGCCGCATCGTCATCATCGTTGCCTGGACGATGACGGGGTACTTCTTCTGGAGACGTTAGACGTTAGAGGTCAGAACCTGGAACTCAGAAGTCAGAAGTCAGAACTGCGACACGCGCGAGTACTTCGAGATCTCGCAGATCGGAACAGCCTCCTCAGTCCTCCGTCCCAACCTTCAACCTCCGTCGTCTGATCTCGAAACCCCTAACCTCCAACCTCCGACCTCCAACCTCCAAACCCCTAACCTCCAACCTCCAGCCTCGAACTCCAGCCTCGAGCCCTCACTTCGTCTTGATCCGCGTGACGTCGTCGCGTTGCTGCGGATCCCCGCTGTGTCCGATCGCGCCGTCCTCGCGCGCCCGTGACTCTTCGCCGACGCGCCGGTGCGTGCCGGTGTCCGAGTGCGGTCGGTCCTCACCACCGGACCAGGCGCTTCGGGTGACGCGGAGGTCATTCCGGACGTCGCGCACGCCGGGGATGTTCTCGATGATCTCTTCCGCGAGACGACGGGTCCTGCGCTCGTCGACGGTACCGCTCAGCGTGACCTCACCGTTGCGGACCTGCACGTCGATGTCCGAGGCGTCGATCCGCGCGTCGTCTGTCAGGCGCTCGTTGACGTCCTCGCGGATGCGATCGTCGGACCGCTGGTAGTTTCGCGGGCCGCGGCCGGCAAAGCCGCTCTCTGATGACGTGCCCAACGCGTCCGACCCATAGCGGCTGGTTCCGCTCGACCCGACGTTGTCCCAGCCGGAGGTCCGGGGACCGAACGACGGCTGCGAGCCGAACCCACGGTACGCGCCGTACGGGCCGGCACTGCCGGTGTGGAGGTTGCCCGAGTCGTAGTTGCCGGCGCCATAGCCCCCGGACATCGAGGGATTCGTCTGGCGTGCGGTGTAGTTGCCGCCGTACCGTGGGGAGTCCTCGTCGCCGTAGTCCCGTGGTCCGCCCTGCCACTGGGCGTTGCGCTCGCGGCCAGGGTCGTCCCACTCGCGTCCGCGCGGGCTGTCGTTGCGGCTGCCGTTCCAGTCGGCGCCGCGGCTCACGAAGTCGCGCTGATCGCCGTACGCTGCGGAGCGGCCGGATTGCCACGCGGGATCCCTCGGCTCGGCCTCCCGCTGCCACCCGTGCTCCCGTCGCGAACGCTCACTGTTCGGCCCATAGTCCCGTTCACGCTGCTCGTATCGGCGGTCCCTCTGGTCGTCGCGGTGGCGTCTCCGTCGCGCCTCGTCGTCGCCGAACCAGGAGCGCACCTCATCCGCCCCCCGCGAGACCAATCCCCGGTCGTCGTCACGCCGGTACTCACGGTCGCGGTCGCCGTAGTAGTCGCGGTCGCGATCCCAGCCGTCACGATCCCGATCAGCCATGCCAGTCCTCCTCCTGTGCCGCGTGTTCCGACGAGAAGGAGCAAGCCGACTGCCACCGAGGCCTCAGGCGGAGATTGGAGAGTGGGTGAATTGGTGAGTTGGTGACCACCGACGAATCTCTCCGTGGGGGCGCTTCGAAAACAGGCTCTTAGAATGGAGTGATGCGGGCGATGGTGTTGAGGGCGCGAGGCGCCGGGCGGGTCGAGGCCGAGAACCTGCCGGTGCCGACGCCGAGCCCAGGCGAGGTGCTCGTGCGCGTCGGCGCCTGTGCCGTCTGCCGGACCGATCTGCACCTCGTGGACGACGAGCTCCCTGGCGTTCAGGTGCCGCGTGTGCCCGGCCATGAGGTGATTGGGGACGTGGTGGCGGTGGGCGCTCAGGCCTCATCGTTCCGCGTCGGGCAACGCGTAGGCATCCCGTGGCTGGCCTCCGCGTGCGGGGACTGCGAGTACTGCCGAGCGGGAGAGGAGAACCTCTGCGAAGGCGCCGCATTCACCGGCTACCAGCGCGACGGTGGGTACGCGGAATTCATCTGTGCCGACGAGCGGTTCGTCTTCCCGGTGCCGGACAGCTACAGCGACGTGGAGGCCGCGCCGCTGATGTGCGCCGGGCTGATCGGCTATCGCGCGTACCGCATGGCGGGCCGTGGCACGACGCTCGGCCTGTACGGCTTCGGCGCGGCTGCCCACATCCTCGCGCAGGTCGCGGTGGCGGAAGGGCGACGGGTGTTTGCGTTCACGTCGGCGGGCGACACGCGGGCGCAGGAGCTTGCTCGCGGGCTGGGCGTCGAATGGGCCGGTGCCTCGGATGCCGCGCCACCGACGTCGCTGGATGCCGCGATCATCTTTGCGCCCGTGGGCGGGCTCGTACCGGAAGCACTGTCTCGCGTGCGGCGTGGAGGCATCGTGGTCTGCGCCGGCATCCACATGAGCGACATCCCTTCATTTCCGTACCGGTTGCTCTGGGGCGAAAGGGTGGTGCGCTCGGTCGCGAACCTGACGCGCGCCGATGCGATCGGATTCCTGGAGGTCGCCGCACGGATACGTATTCGCACCCACGTGCATCGCTATCCACTGGAGCGAGCGAACGATGCGCTCGCCGACCTCCGAGGCGGCCGCGTGCACGGTGCAGCTGTCCTGGTTCCCCACGTAGAATCTCTCTAACCTCCAACCTCCAACCTCCAACGTCTAACCTCTCCCGATCCGATGTTTCTTCCCGAAGAGCAGCCCGTCCTCACGCGATTGACGCAACTCGGCATCCCGTTCGATCGTTACGAGCATCCGCCGATCGCCACCGGCGACGAGGGGCTCGAGCACTGGGCGGGCATCGAGGCCGTGCACTGCAAGAACCTGTTCCTGCGCAACCAGAAGGGGACGCGGCACTACCTCGTCATCCTGCCCGTCACCAAGCGCGCGGAGCTTCGCCTTGTCGCCGAGCAGATCGGCGACGGCAAGCTGAGCTTCGCATCGGCCGAGCGCCTCAAGACCTACCTCGGCGTCACGCCAGGCTCTGTGTCGCCGTTCGGGTTGATTCACGACACCGAGCATCACGTGCGGGTGTTCCTGGACCGCGATCTCAGACAGGCCGACCGCATTTCGTTCCACCCGAACATCAACACGCGCACCGTGGTGCTGAGCTTCGCGGACTTCGAGAAGTACCTCGCGACAACGTGGAACGTTGTCCGCTTCATCGACGTCACCCGCTGACCCGACGCGAGCGCAGCAGGCGTCCCGTGTGCCCACCGGCAGGCTGAAGCCGCCCGCCCAACCCGCCCAACCAGCCCTGCCAGCCAACCCGCCCTGTCCCTTATTAGGTAGTTACATCCCTGTAAGAACTGTGTAATATCTGCGGGCCTGAGTGCGCCTCACGGCGAAGAGGCAGAAGGAGTCCGAGATGAGCAGACGCAGGAACCTCGGGATTCTGGGCGCCGCGTTCGCGACGGCCGCCCTGATCACGCCGCGCGCGGCGACCGCCGCCGACACCCCGCCGACCTTCACGAAAGACATCGCGCCGATCTTCCAGGAGAAATGCGAGGCGTGCCATCGGCCCAACTCGATTGCGCCGATGTCCCTTGTCACCTACGAGGATGCGCGACCATGGGCACGCTCGATCCGCACGCGCGTCGAGGCGCGCCAGATGCCGCCGTGGGATATCGACCGCACGGTCGGCATCCAGAAGTTCAAGAACGATCGATCGCTCAGCGATGACCAGGTGCAGACGATCGTGCGCTGGATCGACGCGGGCGCACCGAAGGGCGACGCGAAGGACATGCCGGCGCCGAAGCACTGGCCCGAGGAGCAGGGCTGGTACTACGCGTCCATGTTCGGGCAGGCGGGACCGGACCTCGTCATCAAGTCGACCCCGTGGACGCAGAAGTCCGGTGCGAACGACACCTGGTGGCGTCCCGTCGTCATGACCGGCATCACCGAACCGCGCTGGGTGCGCGCCATCGAAATCCGTCCGGGCTCCGTCAAGGGCCGGAAGATCACGCATCACGCGATTGCCAGGCTCGAGCAGCAGGAAGACAACCCGCTGTTCGCCGTGAGCGACGACCCGACCCTCGCGGCGCAGGGCGGCACGTTCATGGAGTGGGCGGTCGGCAAGCAGGGTGAGTTGATGCGCCCCAATTCCGGCAAGCTCATGCTGCCTGGCTCGAAGATCCACTGGGACATCCATTACTCCAACGGCGGCGAGGACGTCACCGATATCGTCGAACTCGGCGTGTACTTCTACCCCAAAGGGCAGGAGCCGAAGTATCGCCAGGTCCTGCACCTGATGGGCGGCACGAACGCCGCTGGTGTGGACATCCCGCCAAACGCCGTGAAGCAGACGGAAGGCTTCTTCGTGATGCGCGAGAACGGGCGCGTGGAGAGCTTCCAGCCCCACATGCACCTGCGCGGCAAGGCGATGGAGATGACCGCCATCCTGCCGACCGGACAGGTGCAGGTGCTCAGCAAGGTGAGCAACTTCAACTTCAACTGGATGACCAGCTACTTCTACGCGGACGACGTGGCGCCGCTGCTGCCGAAGGGCACCATCCTGAAGATCACCGCGTGGCACGACAACACGAGCAGCAACAAGAACAACCCGGATCCGAACGTCTGGGTTGGCTACGGCGATCGCACGGTCGATGAGATGGCGCACGCCTGGGTGAACGTCACCTACATGGGCGATGCCGACTTCAAGACGGAGCTCGACGCGCGTCGCGCGCTGAAGGGCAAGTCGACCCAGCAGCAGCAACAGCAGCAGTAGCCGCTGCCGCAGCCCACGGTTTTGGGTGTCGGGTGCCGGCCTCCGGGTGAGGTCGGCGCCCGTCCTTCGACCGCAGACCATTCCTGACAATCAGCAGAGGGGCAGTCCATGACAGCGTTCCGTACGCCGGCCATCGTGCTGGCGACGATGATGGCGGTGGGGAGCTGGGTGAGCGTCGGCCGCGGGCAGCAGGTCACGCAGCCCGCCATGTCCTACGGTGTCCGCGGGGAGGCCATCTTCCCGGCCGTCGAGGGCTGGGGCCCCGACAAGGACGGCAAGAACAACATCATCTGGGTCGGCTACTACAACCGCAATGCCGAGCAGACGATCGACGTGCCGATCGGGCCCAACAACCGGATAGAGCCTGGCGGCCCCGACATGGGACAGCCGACGCACTTCGAGCCCGGCCGACACTACGGCGTCTTCGGCATCGTCGTCCCAAAAGATTTCGGTACCAAGAAGCTGACGTGGACGCTCACGGCAAACGGCCAGACCTCCGCGGTGCAGCTCTGGCTGAACCCGCCCTACTGGGTGAACTTCTTCCTCAACCCCTCGACCGGCAACACGCCGCCGGTGATCCGGTTCGCGCAGAACGGGCCCGGGTTGACCGGCCCACCGCTCGGGATCGTCGAGACGCGGACCGCGACCGTGAACCAGCCGCTGGCGCTGACGACGTGGGTATCGGACCGTCCGCACACCTACGACCCGGAGTCGGAACTGCCGCCCGAGGCTCGGGCGGCGGGACGTGGGCGCGGGGATGCGGCCGCGGGTGGTGCCAGAGGTAGAGGCGCACGACCGGACGCCAACTTCGACTTCGGCAACGCCATCGGCGGCGCACAGCCACGCAGTGACTTCCCGCGCGGCGGACCGGGGTACGACGTGCTGGTCAACTGGTACATCCACCGGGGCGACGCGTCGAAGATCACGTTCGGACAGCAACCGGTCCGCCTGAAGCACGGTGACAACGTGGACGCCGTCATGGAGGCCACGACGAGCGCCACCTTCAGCGCGCCCGGGACGTATGTGCTTCGCGTGCAGGCGAACGACGAGACCGGCGATGGCGGCGGCGGCGACCTGTGCTGCTGGAGCAATGCGCTGGTCACCGTCAACGTCAAGTAGCCAGGGCGCCATGTCTGCTCCTTCGCGTCGCGAGCTGCTCAAGACGATGATCGCCGCGCCCATCGCGGCGGCGGCCCGGCCGGCGTTAGCCGCCAGCGACGCGCGGAAGCCGATGCGCGGCGTCTTCATCATCCTGAACACCCCGTTCACGTCGACCGGCGAGGTGGACTGGGACGACCTTCAGCGTGAGGTGGCGTTCGTCGATCGTGGTGGGTGCGCTGGCGTGGTCTGGCCGCAGGGCTCGAGCGGCGTGACGACCCTGACGAAGGAGGAGCGCCTCCATGGGATGGAGGTGCTGGCGAACGCGACGAAGGCGGCGCGCGTGACGCTCGTGCTCGGGGTGCAGGGCAGGGACACGGCCGAGATGCTGGAGTACACCCGTCGTGCGGCTGCGTTGAGCAGTGATGCGGTGATCGCGATGCCGCCGACGACCGGTACGTCCATGGAGGACTACCGTGCGTACTTCCGGGCGCTGGCGCAGGCGTTCCGTGGCCCAATCTTCGTGCAGACAAGTGGCGGCGCGAAGAACCTGTTCCCGAGTCCTGAGCTCATTGTGGAACTCGCGCGCGAGTTCCCGCACATGGCGTACGTGAAGGAAGAGAGCGACCCGCTCATCGCGCGGATGCGTGCCGAACTGGCCGCACGGCCCGTGCTCAAGGGGATTTTCGGCGCGAGCCTGGGGACCGGGTTCCTCTACGAGATGCGGCTCGGGCTCGACGGCGTGGTCACCGGGATGGGCATGTACGCCGATCTGTTTGGCCGCATGTGGCAGATGCACGAGGCTGGACGGCACGACGATGTGCGCGATGCCTATGCACGCTTCCTGCTGATGCGGAACCTGAACGAGTCGATCCCGGGCACCGACCTTTACGTGATGAAGATGCGTGGCGTCTTCAAGACCACCGTCCGGCGGACCGCGGCTCCCGCACCGGGCCGGGCCCCGGCGTTGACAGAGTTCATCCCGCGCCCTGACGAGCGTGAAGAGATCGAGTTCCGGTTTGCCGCGCTGAAGCCCTATCTGACGCTCTGAGATCGCTAATCGCTAATTGCTGATCGCTAATTGCTGTCGGCAATTGGCAATCAGCAATCGGCAATCAGCAATCTGCATTTCCTGTCCTCCCCGTGACCTGTCCTGTCACACCCCCCTCCTAGAGTGGGGGTATGGACACGCTGCACATCGACAACGCCCCCACCTACGCCGACATCGATTGGGCCCCCTTCTCGGGCGGTGAACTCGAAGCGCCGCGGCCGCGGGTGCTGTGCACGGCCTGCCGGGAGAAGCGGGCTGCCAGCACGCCTGCGGCGGGGAAGCCGACGCTCTGTTTCCAGTGCTACCGTGCAGAACTGGAGAAGAACCGGCGGATTGCGGCGGCAGCCGAGCTGAACACCGCGTCCGAGGAACGGTTCCAGACGTCGCTGCCGTTCGAGCCGGTCAACGCGGCGCGTCTGGTGCAGTTGAAGGCGGAGCGGGAGGCGGCGCGGGTCAAGGCTCGGGCTGGGGCCGGCGCGTATATCGAGCGGCGCCACCGTGCACAGATCGAAGCGCGGCATGCGCTGACGCGCATCTTCCAGGGGCTGAAGGCCCGCCGGCTGGTCGGGCAGACGGCGGGGGGCGGCATCGCCGCGGCTGCGGCCCTGGCGCCAGCGGCGCGCGCGGACGTCCAGTTCCCCGAGGCGTGGCTGCCCTTCGTGGTGGCGCGCTGAGGCGCGTGCGATACTGGCCACTCACGTGGACGGAACCCTCCTTGCGGCGGTCGGCGGCGCGCTTGGGGTCGGCGGGCTGATCGGCTGGCTGGCCGCCCGGCCGGCCGCGGCCAGGCTTCAGGCGCAGCTCGAGCAGGAGCGTGCCTCTCGCGCGGCACAACTCGCCACGTGGGAGCAGGCGGAAGCTTCATTCCGAGATGCCTTTGCGTCGCTTGGCGCGCAGGCGCTCAGCCGGAACAGCGAGGACTTCCTGCGACTGGCCGAGACCCGCCTGCGCGAGGCGCGTGCCGAAACGACGGCCGAGGTCGACGCGCGGAAGCGGGCGATTGAGGACCTGCTCGCGCCGATGGCACGAACGCTGGACCGTGTCGATGCCGAGGTGCGCGAGGCGGAGCGACGCCGGCACCAGGAAAGCGCGGCGCTCCTGCAGCGGATCGCCACGCTGGACGGGCAAGGGCGCGAACTGCAGGCGGAAACGCGCCGGCTGGTCGATGCGTTGAAGCGGCCAGGCGTGCGCGGTCGCTGGGGTGAGCTGCAGTTGAAGCGGGTCGTCGAACTCGCCGGGATGATGGAGCACTGCGACTTCACGGAGCAGCAGACGCTCGCATCGGCCGATCGGCGCATTCGGCCCGACCTGATGGTCCGCTTGCCCGGTGGCAAGACCGTCGTGGTCGACGCCAAGGTGCCGCTCGACGCGTACCTGCGTGCCCTCGAGGCGCCGGACGAGGCGAGCCGCCGGGCCCAGCTCGCGGATCACGCCAGGCAGGTCCGATCGCACCTGACGCAACTCGGGGGCAAGAGCTACTTCGCCGACGTGCCGGGCAGTCCAGAATTCGTGGTGATGTTCCTGCCAGGGGAAATGTTCTTCAGTGCTGCGCTCGAGCAGGACCCGTCATTGATTGAGTTCGGCGTCGAGCGGAAGGTGATTCCGGCGAGCCCGACGACGCTCATTGCGCTCCTGCGCGCGGTGGCGTACGGCTGGCAGCAGGAGGCGATCGAGGAGAACGCACGGCAGATCAGCGAGCTGGGGCGCAACCTGTACGAATCGGTCCGCTCGCTCGCCAGGCACTTCTCGGATCTCGGGGCCAAGCTCACGTCCAGCCTTGATGCGTACAACCGCGCGGTCGGATCGCTCGAAGGCAACGTGCTGATCAAGGCCCGCCGCTTCAAGGATCTCCAGGCGGCCGCCAACACCGACGCGATCGAGCGCATCGAGCCGATCGACCGGGTGCCCCGAGCGCTCCAGGCGCCGGAACTGAGCGACGGGTTGCCGTTCGACGCAACCGACACCGTGGAGCAGGTCAGATGACGACCGTCTTTGCGACTGGCGTGCTGGCGGGTCGGCGTGCGCTGATCACCGGAGGCGGCACCGGCATCTGCCGTGGCATTGCCCTCGCCTTTGCTGCCGCCGGCTGCGACGTGGCGATCAGCAGCAGGCGAGCAGAGCATCTCGATCCCACGGTGGCCGAACTGGCCGCGCTGGGTGTGCGGGCCTGCGCCGTCGTCGGTGATGTCCGGAAGCCAGACGATGTGGACGCTGTCATAGCCACGACCGTGTCCACGCTTGGCGGGCTGGACATCCTGGTCAACGGGGCGGCCGGCAACTTCGTCGCACGCGCCGAGGACCTCTCGCCGAACGGCTTCGGGACGGTGGTGGACATCGACCTGAAAGGAACGTTCAACGTATCCAGGGCGGCGCTGCCGCATCTCCGCGCGAGCGGGCGTGGTGTCGTGCTGAACATCAGCGCCACGCTGCAGTTGCTCGGCACGATCGGTCAGTCGCACGCCGCAGCAGCGAAGGCGGGCATCGACTCCCTCACGCGGACCCTTGCCGTCGAGTGGGGCGGATACGGCATTCGCGTCAACGGCGTCGCGCCAGGGCCGGTGGACGGGACCGAAGGGGTTCGGCGTCTGGTGTCGGCCGAGGCGCGTCAGGTGATTGCGGCGCAGTGCCCGCTCGGGCGCATGGCGACGATCGAGGAGATCGCCGATGCGTCGATGTTCCTGTGCTCGGACGCGGCGCGATTCGTGACCGGCGTCACACTCGTGGTCGACGGGGGGCTGTGGCTGCGCTCGTCAAGCACCCTGGGTATCTAGGGTGCCTCACCACACCCCGGTGCGTCACGGCGGAGCGAGCGCAGGTGAGCGCGGTTTCATCGGGACCCGCGTAGCGCTGTGTCCTTCGTGCTCGCCCTCTCCGTGTTGGCATTCTTGAAAGAGGCGCTCAGGGTGCGGCAGGTCGGGCTGTTCGATGCAGAGGGACCGCTGGATAGGGAAGCGGCACCCACCACGGCCGAGCCCTCGTCGGCGGCTGCCGCGGCGGGAGCGCAACGGCCGCTCGAGCCGCAGGTGGCGCCAAGGCCGACCGAGCCGCCTGTGGTGTTCGTCCGTCACCCGCGTGCGCGCCGATACCTGATCCGCGTGAAGACCGACGGCACCGTGCGCGTCACGATCCCGAGCCGCGGGTCGAAGCGTGAAGCGATGCTCTTCTACCAGCAGCAGCGCGCCTGGGTCGCGCGTCAGCAGCAACGGGTCGCTGCGCTTCGCCGCGAGCTGCCGGCCGATCTGCCGCCAGCCGAGCAGCGGCGCCTTCGCGCCGAAGCGGCACGGGTGCTTCCACCACGCCTGCTGGAACTGGCCGCCTCATTGGGCCTCGCCGTCAGGAAGGTCAGCATCCGGAACCAGAAGCACCGGTGGGGCTCGTGCTCGACGTCAGGCACGATCTCCCTGAACTGGCGGCTTGTCACAATGCCCGACTGGGTTCGCGACTACGTGCTGTATCACGAGCTGATGCACATGAAGCGCATGGACCACTCGCCTGCGTTCTGGAAGCTGGTGGCCAGCGTCTGTCCCAATTACCAGGAGGCCAGGCGCTGGCTGCGGCGCCATGCGCACGCCCCGCACGCCGGCGCCGACCGTGCTCCGGACGCGGACTAACGGCGCCGCGTTCTAGAAACGGGCGCCGAGCCGCACGAGCTGCTGCTCGAGCGCCTCGAACGTCGGCAGTGCCACGGCACGTCCCTTCAGGCGCCGCGCCATCCGCTCTGCGCCGCGGCCCCCGAGCCACAGCTCCACGCGGGCATCGAGCCGCCTGGCCACCGCCTCGATATCCTTGTCGATCCGCGCGCTCTCGACCGCGTCGGTCACGCCGAGCACCACGACGTCCAGGTCGACGACCTTCGTGACGGCGACGATGTCGTCGGCCGGCATGTCGGGGCCGAGGTAAATGGTGCCGAGACCGCCGCTCGCCGCGAGCAGGGCCGAGCCCAGCGTGCCGAACTCGTGGCGTTCGCCTGACGGTGTCGCGAAGAGGATCCGTTCCGGCACCCCGGCCTTCTGATGGACGCGTAGCAACGATCCGAGCACATTGCGGACGCTGGCCGAGAGCATGTGCTCGTGCGCCACGCGCCCCCGACCACTGTGCCACCGCTCGCCCACCTCGACGAGCACCGGGGTGAGGACCTCGCGCAGCAGATCAGGCGCACGCAGCAGGGCCGCGGCCCGCGCAAGTTCCGTCTCGACCGTCGTCGCGTCGAACCGTTCGAGCGCCGCGATGATCGTGTCGATGATGGTGCTGCCGGCCGGCGCTCGCTCGGGCCCGTCGGTCGTCATCTGGACGGCTGCCGTGGCGAGCTGGGCGAGCTGCTCGTCCGTCATGTTGGCGACGCGGCCGATCGCGTGCCCCTTCTCGACTGCCTCGCGGAGCAGCCGCACCCGCCGGACATCCGCGTCGGTGTACACCCGACCGCGTTCGTCCCGGACCGGTGTGACGGCTCCGTAGCGCCGTTCCCAGGCGCGCAGCGTGTCGATGCTCACGCCTGTCATCAGCGAGACGGCGCGAATGGGGTAGGTGACCGTCGATTTCATCAACCTCAACTGGGCAGCGGACTTGGGGGCGGACATGTCAGCGGGCGCTCACGTAGAACGTTGCCATGGCAACAAGCGCGCAGGCGATGGTACCCCACGCGATGTCCGCAATGGTGACGATGACCGGCCACTGGGCGAGCGTGGCGTAGTTGGTAAGGTCGTAGACGCCGTACACGACCAGGCCGAGCAAGGCGCCCCACGCTGCGGCGCCCGCGAGCGATTCGGCTCGCGGCACGGCGAGCGCGGCAACACCCAGGCCCAGCAGCACGTAGACGAGTGCCGCCGCCGGCCAGATCGGTGCGAGGCTGCCATCGACGATCCGGCCGATCGAGGCGAACTGCCTGACGTAGAAGTCCTTCATGACCACGCCGAGCCACAGTCCATCGAGCACAAGGAAGCCGAGAATCGAGACGCCTATCGAGAGAAGTGAGGGCACAGGTCAGCCTTTCCGCACGAAGCGGTAGTGCGAGACGAACCATTCGCGGCCGTCCTGATAGCGGAACAGTTCAGCACACGCCATGAAGAAGATGCGCCAGCGTGCCCGCCACCGCCGCACGTCCCGGGCGGTGGTCTGAGGAGACGTCGCGTAGGTGGAGGCGAGGATGCGGTCGATTGGCGCGCGGGCCGCGTCCATGTTGGCCAGCCAGGCATCGCACGTTTTCGCGTAGTGCTCGCCGTTCACCTGCCAGTGCGCCTCCAGCGCCATGTGCTCCTGGAAATGCAGCAGCAGGTCGTCGCTCGGCATCGTGCCGCCGGTGAAGAAATGCTCCGCCATCCAGTCGGAGGCGTCGCGGGCCTCGAAGGGATAGGCGTATTCGCGATGCGCGAAGATGTGGACGAACAGCCGTCCCCGCGGCGCCAGCCACGAGTGGATGCGTTCGAGCAGACGTCCGTAGTTGCGCATGTGCTCGAACATCTCGACGGACACCACGCGATCGAACGGCCCGCCGTCCGCCGGCTCGAAGGCATTCATGTCGGCCGTGACGACCCTGACGTTGCGCAGCCCCCGATCGGCCGCGCACTGCTCGATGAACGTTCGCTGCGAATGTGAATTCGACACCGCCACGATCTCGCTGGTGGGGAAGCGCTGCGCCATGTAGAGCGTCAGCGATCCCCAGCCGCACCCGAGCTCGAGGATGCGGTGGCCGTTCTCGATTGCGGCGCGCTCCACCGTGAGCCGCAGCATCGCCTCCTCGGCCGCGTCGAGCGTCGTCGTGCCGGGCTCCCACAGGCCGCTGCTGTATTTCAGGTGTGGGCCGAGGACGTGATGGAAGAAGGCGGCGGGCACCTCGTAGTGCTGGACGTTGGCGGCCTCCGTATGAATGGCGATCGGGCTGCGCTTCAGCTCGTCGATGAAGGCGGCCTTCCGATTGAGGCGCGACTCCTCGCGCAGGCGCACCCGGAGCAGGGAGCGGATGCCCGCCCGGACGATGGGGTCGGGCACGAGGTTCTGCTCGAGCAGCGGTTCGTACCAGGCTGTGGTTTTCATCCTCTCGGCACCCATGGAAAGAAGACACTCGTGGTCTGTTGATAGCGGCGGTAATCGTCGCCGCGGCTGCGGAGCGCCTGCGCTTCGGTGGCGGGAATGCCCGTGACACGGAAGAGCAGGTAGAGCATGGCGAGCGGGCAGGCGAGCGCGAGCACACCCCACGGCGACGCCGCGGCAAACGCCGCGTAGGCGACCCACATCAGCCACTCGAAGAAGTAGTTGGGATGGCGGGAGTAGCGCCAGAGACCGACGCGGCACGTGCGCCCCCGGTTTGCCGCATCCGCCTTGAAGGCTTCCAGCTGGCGGTCGGCGATCAGTTCACCCGCGAACGCCACGAACCACAGCAGCAGGGCGGACTGTTCCAGCGTCGTGAGGCCCACGTGCGGATTCGACGCCGCGAGCCACGCCGGGAGCGCGAAGAAGACCGCCGCGATCGCCTGCGCCTGGAAGAACCAGAAGAAACGCGCATCCGCTGCGGCGCCCCACGCCTGCCGGAGTTGCGCGTAGCGTCCGTCCTCTGGGCGACCAACGATGCGGTCGCGGAGCAGGTAGGTCCCCAGCCGAAGACTCCACACGCCGACCACGACCGCAATCGCGACGCGGCGGCCAACCCACCCTGAGGACAGCACGCCCGCCACCGCCGCCAGGGCGCCGACCGCAAACACCCATCCCGCATCCACGATGCCCGCGTTGCGTGTCCGCACCTGCACCGCCCAGAGGGCCGTCATGCCCACGCTCACCGCGAGCAGCCCGCCCAGCGCGAGCTGTACCGTCGTCCACATGTCGTCCATGATATGTCATGGACAAACACTTGACAAGTCTTGAACAGTCTGGCAGTCTCTCAACCACAGATGAAGCGCATTGCTGTCGTCGGAAGCGGGATCGCAGGTCTCTCCGCGGCGTGGCTCCTGAGCCGCCGCCACGAAGTGCACCTGTTCGAGCGGGACACCCGACTCGGTGGGCACACCCACACGGTGCTCGCGGAGAGTTCGAGCGGTCCCGTGGCGCTCGACACCGGGTTCCTCGTGCACAACGACCGCACCTACCCGCGTCTGGTGCGGCTGTTCCGTGAAATCGGGATCGACACCATCGATTCGGACATGTGCTTTGCGGTCGCGTGCGCGGGCACCGGCCTCGAGTACAGCAGCCGCGGCGCGCGCGGCTTCTTCGCGCAGCCGCGGAACCTCCTGAATCCCGCACACTTCGGCCTGCTCTCGGAGATCGTCCGGTTCAACCGCGAGGCCCCGCGGCTCCTGAACCGTCCGGACGCTGACAGCCTCACGCTTGGTGAGTTCCTCGACGCCCGTCGCTTCAGTGAGGTGTTCACGCACCGGTACCTGCTGCCGATGGCCTCGGCGATCTGGTCGGCCTCGCTCGCGTCGATCAGGGCCTTCCCGGCGCTCACGATGATCCGGTTTCTCGACAATCACGGTCTGCTCGCCATCACGGGGCAACCGGTGTGGAAGGTGGTCAAGGGGGGAAGCCACACCTACATCCCGAAGCTGACGGCGCCACTGGGGCAGCGGATCACGACCGGCGTCACGATTGCGGGCATTGCGCGGGACGAGCAGGGGGTCACGTTGCGCTTTACCGACCGGCCCACGCTGCGTGTCGACGACGTGGTGCTCGCGTGCCACGGCGATCAGGTGCTGCCGTTGCTCGACGACGCGACCGACACCGAGCGCGACGTGTTCGGCAGCTTCCGCACGACGACGAACCACGCGTGGCTGCACACCGACGCGTCCGTGCTGCCGACCAGGGAAGCGGCGCGTGCGTCGTGGAACTACAGGCTCAACGGCGAGACCGATACGGCGCCGATGGTGACCTACGACCTCAATCGCCTGCAGGGGCTCGACACGCGGGAGCAGTTCTGCGTGACGCTGAACCCGAGCGGCGCGATAGACGACCGGAAGGTGATTCGCAAGATCGTCTACCAGCATCCGCTCTACGACCGTGCGGCGATTCAGGCGCAGGCACGATGGGATGCCGTGAGCGGCGTGCGGCGCACGCACTTCTGCGGCGCCTACTGGTTCTATGGATTCCACGAGGACGGCCTGCGGTCGGCCGTGCGGGTCGCCAATGCACTGGGGGTCGAGTGGTGAGCCTGCCGAAACCGGGTGTCTACGTCGGGACCGTGCGTCATCGACGGACCAGTCCCGTCTCCCACGCCTTCACGTACCCACTGTTCATGGTGCTGCTCGACGTCGACCGCATCCCCGCGCTGATGCGCGCGTCGCGCCTGACCGGCTACAACCGCTGGAACTGGGCCTCGTTCCATGAGGCCGATCATCTTGGCGATCCGTCGCGTCCTTTGCGGCAGCGTCTGGCGATGGATGCGGCCGCACACGGCCACACCCTGCCGGACGGTCCGATCTTCCTGCTCACCCACCTGCGCTATCTCGGGTACTGCTTCAACCCGGTGTCGTTCTATTACTGCTACGACAGGTCGGAGCAGTTGCGATTGGTGCTGGCCGAGGTGAACAACACGTTCGGGGGTCACCATCACTACTGGCTGGAACCGTCGCAGGCGCCACCACGCGCCGCCTCGCCGCGATGGCAGCACGCCGAGCCGCGGACGTACCGGGCGGCGAGCCAGAAGGCGTTCTACGTGTCCCCCTTCATGGCCGCCGACATGACGTATGCGTTCGCGTTCACGGATCCCGGCGAGCGCCTGTTGATGCACATGTCGCTCGAACGCCTGAGTGCCGCCGAAACGCCGCACGCGTTCGACGCGTCTCTAGTGCTGAACCACCGCCCATGGACCGCGCGCACGATCGCCGGAGCGCTCATGCGCTTTCCGATGATGACGGCCTCCGTCATCGCCGCCATTCACTGGGAAGCGGTGAAGCTCTGGTGGAAGGGGTTGCCGATTGTGCCGCGACCGACTCCTAGCGGAGAGTACTCGGCCACCCCCGGCCCCGTCTGGCAGTGAGCACACCATGACCCTCATCGACACGCTCGCGAAGAAGATGCTGCTCTCCCGTCTTCCCGATGTGCAGGGAGGCACGTTGAACCTGTGCTCGTCCGCTGGCCTTGCGCGTTTCGGGGATCCCACGTCGCGCCGGTGGACCCATGGTGAGCCGCTCGACAGTACAATCGAAGTGCACGACGACCGGTTTTATCGTCGCGCCCTGCTGGCCTCGGACGTCGGCATCGGCGAGTCGTTCATGGACGGCGAGTGGACATCGCCAGACGTCGTCGCGCTCACGCGACTGATGATCCGCAACGCCGCGCTCGTGGAGCAGCGTGGTGGCCCCGGTCGCTGGGCGGTACGCCTGATGGGAGGCATGGCCAGGCGGCTGCGCGACAACAGCCTCACGGGCAGCCGACGGCACATCCGCGAACACTACGATCTTGGCAACGACTTCTTCCGCCTCTTCCTCGACGAGCAGCACCTGATGTACTCGTCGGCGTACTTCGAGACCGGGCGCGAAACGCTGGAGCAGGCCCAGCAGAAGAAGCTCGATCTGATTTGCCGGAAGCTGGGGCTGGGGCCCGGCGACCACGTGCTCGAGATCGGCACCGGATGGGGTGGGTTCGCCGTCTGGGCCGCGACCAAATACGGCTGCCGCGTGACCACGACCACGATCAGCGACGAGCAGTACCGGCACGCCTGTGACTGGGTTGCGCGGCTGGGGGACGCGGGATCGCGGATTACCGTGCTGCTGCAGGACTACCGTCATCTCGAGGGGCAGTTCGACAAGATCGTCAGCATCGAGATGTTCGAGGCGGTGGGCCTCAATCACTATGACGACTACTTCTCAGCCGTGAATCGCCTCCTGGCGCCGAACGGGTCGATGCTGCTCCAGACGATCACGGTCGACGACCAGCACTTCCCGCACTACCACGGCCAGCCGGACTGGATCGAGAAGTACATCTTCCCCGGGGGCGAACTCGCCTCGGTCGGCCAGATCCTCGGGTCGCTGTCCCGCGTCACCTCGATGTCGGTCTACCACGCCGAGAACTTCGGCACCCACTACGCCAGGACGCTTCACGAATGGCGGGCGCGCTTCCACCGGCAGCTCGATCGCGTGCGGGCCATGGGCTTCGGCGAACGCTTCATCCGGATGTGGGACCTGTATTTCGCGTTCTGCGAGGCGGCGTTCCTCGAGCGGCACGCGGGCGTGTTCCAGCTCGTGTTGAACCGCAACTACAGCAGCGCGCGGCATTTCAACGAGCCGTGGTCGACGGAGCCGCAGGTCGTGCGTGCGGCGGTGGCCTAGCTA
The DNA here is from genome assembly GCA_018268955.1 of Acidobacteriota bacterium. Classification (GTDB taxonomy): domain Bacteria; phylum Acidobacteriota; class Vicinamibacteria; order Vicinamibacterales; family CAVVIG01; genus CAVVIG01. Next base: position 34,955 of record JAFDVO010000038.1, read on the forward strand.
GCGCCGGAACACGCGCTTCACGTCGAGCCCGAACTTCGGGTCGTTCCGGCTGCCGGAAATCTTCAGCGGGACAACGGTCTTGCCGTCGTGGCGGAAGATCGGATCGGCCATCTTCAGCAGCCACGACTTCCAGCCCTTCACCGTCTGGGAAATGCGCGCGTCCATGTACAGGTCGCCGGTGAAGGCGAGCGTCCCGCGCTCGAGGTGATACGCGCCGTCGAGGGAGACGACCGCGCCGGGCACGTCGAAGGTCAACGTGCGCAGCGCCAGCCGCCCCTTCTGCAGCCGGAACTGGCCGGCGAAGTCCGACTCCACCCGACCCGCCTGCGCCACATTCTCGGACGACCGGCCGCGGGCTCGCTGGCTCAGCTCGTTGATCTTCTGCTGGACGCCCGGATCGGTGAAGCGGCCTCGTTCGATCGCAAAGCGTCCATCCAGCTGCAGCTTGTCGACGACGTCCTGTGGGCCGGGGGGGATCGTCATGGACGTGTGCAACTGCAGCCCGCCGAGCATTGTCGGCTTGTCGGTCGGGACCGCCATGCGGAGCACGTCCTCGAGCCGGCCATCCTCGATGCCGACGTCGAGCCTCACGACGCGGCCCTTCACCCCTTCCACTTCGTAGACGCCCCCGGCGGCCGTGATGGTCGTGTTGAGCACGCGAGCCTCCACGGGCTCCAGCGTCGTGTTGCCGTTCGTGCCGTCGACGATCGCGTGGTACGTGGTCGTCAGCGGGACAGGGTGGTGGCTCAGGTTCACCATGAAATCGGGCGTCTCGGTCTGGCCATCGACAGAGATGCGATCGAGCCTGCCTCCGAACGTGCCCTTCGCGTGGAGGACGCCCGAAATCCCCTTGAACACCGACAGGTCGGCGTTCTCGAACGTGAACGCGCCCTCCAGCGGTGTCGCGCCCGGCGCTCGGCGACGCCATGGGCCGAAGCGACCGGTGGCGGCGATCTGGCCTGGCGGCACGGCGTTGGTCAGGAAGGTGTCGAAGGGCATGGCGCCGGAGAGACCGACGTCCCGCAGTTTCAGTCGGTGCAGGTACCAGACGCGCGGCTCCTTGTCGGGGTCACTCCGCAGGATGGTGAGCTGGGCTTCCGGCGCGTCGACCTCTTCGATGATGAAACCCGACGCATACGACTGCGCCTCATCGTCCGCCTGCGCATCTCCGCCGTCGGGCTGGGTTCGCGGATCACCGGCAGTGCCGACCGCCGGGGGCGCGTCAGGGTCCGCATCGCGTTCGTCGCCAGGGGGGATGTTGATCTCGAGACCATCCAGTCCGACGCGTGCGACGCGGTGGCGCCAGAGGCCGACCAGGTCCGCATCGATCGACAGCCGCGCGATCTTCACCAGCGGCGGCAGGTCCTGTCGATGGTGGAAGCGGATGATGAGCCCTTCACCGGTGGCGTGCAGGCGGGGGTAGATCCGTAGTCGAAGGTCAGCGAGTTCGACGTCGGCGTCGAGCCGGTCCTCGAGCGCCGCAACCACACGGGTGCGCATGGCATTCGAGGTGATGGGGATGCGGGTGGCGATGCTGACCGCCGCGGCGACGGTGAGTACCGCGATGGTGAGCGCAACGATGAGCCAGCGGCGACGCCTGATCCGCACGTGCACGGATCAGCATGTCGCGTGCCGCTCGGCTAGCGGTTCAGTGGACGACTCCGGCTTCGCGCTCCACGCACTGACGGCAGGTCACGTCATCCGACATCCACTCAGGCGCGAACGTGTTGTGGCAGAAGTGGCAGATGCGATACCGCGAGCGGCGCATCTCGCGCGCGCCCTTGATGAGCTCGCCGACGACCGTCATGAGCTCCGACTCGGGGAGACGACGCCACTTGACGAGGCCGACTCGACGGGGCCGGACCACCGGTGTGAAGGGGGACTCCCAGCGGACGGCATACTCTTCCACAATCACGGACGTATCCGTGAGGCGCACGATCACCTCGCCGGGCGAACCGCCCGTGAAGATGATCACCCCATCCACCTCTTCCTGCGCGAACGGGGTCGGCATGTGGGTGCCGATGTAGGCCAGCAGCTGTTCGTAGTGCTCGTCGATGCTCACGCGATTCCCTGCAGTCGTCTCGTCAACAGACGACTCTACTTCATCCCGGGCCGGCGCGTGACGTGTGCGCGGTCGAATCGGTGCAGTCGCGCGAGGGCGCGCGTATAGCTGCACCAACTCACCAGTGTTGTGGAGTGTCCCTACCTCACGGCAAACACCCAGATGGTGCCGCCTTCCGGGACCTCGGGGAACTCGCCGGGCCGCAGGTTGTTGAGGCGCCCCTGCATCGAGCGAGAGTCGACGCCCCAGCCGGACTGCACCGCCACGTACTGCACGCCGTCGACCATGAAGGTGGAGGGCTGCCCGATGACACCGGAACTGGTGGGGAACTCCCAAAGGACCTTGCCGGTCTTCGCGTCGAACGCGCGGAACCTGCGGTCGTTGGTGCCGCCCGTGAACACGAGGCCGCCGGCGGTGGTCAGCATCGGTCCCCACGTCGGCGAGTTCGCGAACGTGTGCGTCCAGACCTTCTGCTTCGTATCGACGTTCCAGGCCTGGACCTCGCCGATGTGATCGGCGCCTGGGGCGATCATCAGTTCGGTCGTCGCGCCAACGAAGCCGCTGCCCGCCTGATAGGCCACCTCGCGACCGGTGATGGCGCTGCAGAGGTTCTCGTTCGCCGGGATGTAGATCAGGCGCGTGTCGGGGTTGTAGGCGATGGGCGGCCAGTTCTTGCCGCCCCAGAAGGACGGGCAGAACTCGGCGCGTTTCCCGGTGCCCGGCTTGCGCGCCGGATTCACGTCAGGACGTCCGGTCTTCGGGTCGACGCTGCGGAAGACGTTCTGCTTGACGAACGGCTGCGCATCGACGAACCGGATCGGCCCGTCAGGCGTGCGCTCCAGGAACCACATGTAGCCGTCACGCGCGATGTTGATCAGCCCTTTCACGGTACGGCCGTCGCGCTTGTAGTCGATCAGGAGCGGCGGCGAGACCTCGTCCCAGTCCCACGACTCGTTCGGGTCATACTGGTGGTGGCCCTTGATGGTGCCTGTCGTCACATCGACAGCGATCGTGGACGATGTATAGAGGTTGTCGCCGGGACGCTGGTCGCCCATCCACGGCCCGCCGTTGCCGGTGCCGAAGTACGCGATTTTGGTGGCCGGGTCGTAGTTTGCGGTGACCCAGATCGAGCCGCCGCCCGTCTTCCACTGGTCGCCGGTCGGCCAGGTCTCGCTGCCAGGCTGGCCCGGCTCGGGAATCGTGAACACCTTCCACAACTGCTTGCCAGTGTCAGGGTCGAAGGCGGCGATGAACCCACGCACGCCAAGCTCGCCCCCGGAGGTGCCGACGATCACCTTGCCATCGGCGACGAGCGGCGCCATGGAGATGTAGTAGCCGCGCCGGTTCTCCTCGACGTTGGCCGACCACACCTCCTTGCCGGTCTTCGCATCGAGCGCGACGAGCACCGCTTCGGCCCTCGCGAAGAACACCTTGTCACCGAACAGCGCGACGCCGCGGCTTGTACGATGGAGCGTGATGACGTCAGGTGGGGCGGGGTTGACGTAGCGCCAGAGCAGGACGCCGGTCTTCGCGTCGAGTGCCAGCACCTGGTTGCCTGGTGTCGACACGAACATCACGCCGTTGTTCACGAGCGGCGTCGCTTCGTGGCCGCTCGTGTTGCCGGTGGCAAACGACCAGACCGGCTGCAGCCGCCCGACGTTGCGCGGGTCGATCTGCTTGAGCGGGCTGTAGCCCCAGCCGTCGTAGGTGCGACGGACCATGAGGACGTCGGCGTCCTCGGGTTTCAGCAGCCGTTCGGCCGTCACCGGCTTGTAGTGCTGGAGGACCGGGGGCACCGGCATCACCGCCGGCGGTTGCTGGGCGAGGAGGGTCGCTCCCGAGAGCGCGAGTGCAGCCACCGCGGCTCCTGCTCTGAACGTGGTCATAGTCTCTTCTCACTGTCGTGCCGCAGCCAGCGTCGGCACCCCGCGCCGCTACGACTGGCCGCTGCGGATCTTTTCGACCTTGTGGTCGCGCTCGCTGGAGAGCCGTTCCTTCTCGACGCGGAACTCCGCTTCGAGCGCCTCACGGGCTGCCGGATCGAAGATGTGGGTGAGCTTCGACTGCAGCATGACCTGCTGTTCGGCGATCTTTGCCTCGTAGATGCTGCGGATTTCGGCGATCTGCGCCTTTTCCCCGTCGGTGAGCGTGCGGTGGGTGACGCCGGCGTCGGCGTCCTTCTGGCGCAGGCGCTCCATTGCCAGTTCGTATGCGGACTTGAGTCGGGTATCGTCGGCCATGGTAAGAGTGTGACGGATTATGGCCCGAAAGCGTCCGGCCGCAAGCGGTCACCACAGCGTGTACGTGGTGTACCTGCGCAACCCGAACGGAGACGGGAAGGCCGGCTACTACGTGGGCATGACCGGCCTGACACCGGAAGCGCGCTTCGAGAATCACAAGCGCGGCATCAAGGCCGCGCGTGTCGTCCGCCGGTACGGCGAGCGCCTCGTGCCGCGGCTCTATGCGCACCTCAATCCCATGCCGTACCGGAAGGCGGTCGAGATGGAGCAGTGGCTCGCCGAGAGCCTCCGCAGGCGCGGATACGTGGTCTTCGGCGGGCACTGACAGGACCTCCTTGCTCTTCGCGGGGGTCACTTCCGGAGGACCGCTCTTACAATTGGCGGATGCGAATCGTGAACCGCACCGCCGTGACGATCGTGGGCGCCGAGCCGTACGTCGAGTGGACGCGCAGCCGCGACGCGGACTTCAACAGCGGGCAGCTGACCGTTGCGCGCGCGAAGGCGTTCGGCACGGCGTTCCTCCTCCCTGAGGTCGACTACGAAGAGGACCTGCAGGAATGGGTGGAGGAGAACTTCGAGTGGCTCTTCGAGTTCCAGCTCTCACAGTGGACCGGCGACGAGTCGGCCTGGCCACAGGACCGCACGCTGCAGATGTTCAAGGCGTGGTTCCGGCTCGATCTCCACAACGTCGTTGTCGATGTCGGCGATGATGACATCGAGGGAGAGGAACTCTGATGCTGACCCACATCGTGTGCTTCAAGTACAAGGCGGACATCACCGAGGAGACGAAGGCGGATCACCGCGCCAGGCTGGCCGGCCTGCGTTCGCTCACTGGCGTAATCGATCTGAAGGTCGGCGCCGACGTCGTCCGTTCTGCGCGGTCGTTCGACACCGGCCTCATCGTGGTCTTCCCGGATCGCGCCGCGCTCGACGCCTACGCCGTCGATCCGCAGCACGTGCCGGTCGCGCAGTTCGGTGCCGGACTGTGCCAGCAGATTGTCGCGGTCGACTTCGAATGAGCGGTCGCCTGGCGGCGCCCCTCACAATTTCTGGCAGCGGGGCGTCGAATAATTGTCAGGCGGAGCGCGATGCGCGCGTGGACACCGCGGCACTGGCGTCGCCGATGTGCGAGCCCTCGTGCACTTCCGACGCAGAGCCACTCCGGCGATCGCCGACGCCGCCGAGCGGCAACAGCTTTGCTGATGTGCCGGACATGCCTACCCAACCGATGCAGCGAGCAGCCGAGCGCCTGTGGACCGCGCCAGACGGGACCACATGCATCCTCGCCACGTGTGATACGCCGCCCGTCTACCTCGTCTCGTTGATTCGCGACTCGCAGGTGCTTCGCGAGCGACGGCTCTACGGGCTGGCGAGCGCGCAGATGCTCGCGCAGGGTTGGAAGGAAGCGGTGCCGCTTCCGCCCGCCAGGGTCGCCTGACCCAGGGAACCGGGACTGGGGACTCGGGGCTCCGGACCGGGTGTTCGGGACTCGAGGCCTACGGGTCGGGGATCAGTTCAGGTGATGGGATGAACCACTGCACGTGACGCGCGACGATCTCCTGCAGCACGACATCCGGATGTTCCCGCTCGACTTCCTGCCAGGCGAAGTCGTTCCGCCAGATGTAGACCACACGGCTGAAGTGCTCTGAGAAATACGGCGCCATCGCCGACGTGAACGAGTCGCGGAACACCACCGCGCGCGGCAGCGTCGACCCCGGAATCTCGGTTACGATGCGCGCCTCTCCCGCCTCGACGATATTGCCCTTCGGCTCCACCACAACGTACTGCCGCTTCTGGTTCTCCTCGAACCGGAGGTCCTCTTCGCCAAGCACTCGGGTCAGACCCATCATGCCCGCGAGGTCCATGCCCCGGATGTGCCGCGTCCGGGCGGTGAACTCCGACTCCGGCTTGGCCGGTGGGATCGCCGGGACCTGCAGCCGCAGCGCCTCGATGATTGTCTTGTAGCCGATGTAGGCGCCTCTCGAGTTCCAGTGTGTGTCGGTCTTCTGGAACACCCGCACCTTCCGCTTCTCGTCCATCAACGCCTGTCGCACGTCGATGGCGGCGCCGGTGTCGCTGACGGCCGTGAAGATCTGGTCGGCCCGCGACAGGCGCGTCACGCGGCGCGCGGTGCGCGGAAAGAACTCCGGATAGATGCTCCCCTTGTCGGGCAGGATCGTGAAGGCGTACGCGATGCCCCTGGCGCGGCACCAGCGCTGCGCACGCACGATGGTCGTCCGCCAGTTCTGGAGCGCGTCCTCGGTCAGCAGGCTCGCGTTCGTGAAGTCCTCGATCCCGCCATCGTCCACGAAGAAGAGCCACCCGCGCGAGCCGACACCAACCGACGGCGACGAGGACACCCCCATCCAGAGATAGCGGGTGATGCCGTACCACTTCACCAGCGTCGAGCGGAAGGCGAAGTGGTCGGCGAACCAGGCATCGAGTCCAGGCAGGAACGCCCGGACGTCGCCCCAGTGCAGCGACAACGCGGGAAACGTCGCGAGTGCCCGGTTCTCGGCTTCCTGATCGGCGCCGTCGTGGCCGAGGGCGTTCGCCAGCGGCGGGGCCGCGATGATGGCGATGAAGGCGGCGACGATGAACTGGTTGAGCAGGCGCCGCATCAGAACCGGAAGTAGATGAAGGGGTTGTAGGTCCGCGCCGCCACCTGCAGCAGCGCGGCGACGAACACGCCAAGGAGCGCTACGGCGCCGGCGGCTTCGACAACCGGCACGCGCCAGCCGGTCCAGCGCTGCTGCACGTACTCGCGTGCCCACGGCACGATCGGCATCGAGCCGATGATCCCCGCAAGCAGCGCCAGCCGGACCTCAGGTGTGAGGTACCACGTCAGGCGCAGCGGCGGCATCTCCCCGATGCCGAAGCCGAACATCGCGCGGAGGAACGCGAGGGCCGCCGGCAGGTCCTCCGCCCTGAAGAAGACCCACCCGACCATCACGACCAGCAGCAGGTACGCATGCCGCGCGACCGGCGACACGCGCTTCAGCGCGCCCGCAACACCGAGCCGCTCGATGACGAGGAAGGCGCCGTGGAAGAGCCCCCAGATGACGAAGTTCCAGCTCGCGCCGTGCCACAGTCCGCACAGGAAGAACACCGTGACAAGGTTGCGGTAGGTCTTCCAGGGCGCGACACGGTTGCCCCCGAGCGGCACGTAGAGGTAGTCACGGAACCAGGAGGAGAGCGAGATGTGCCAGCGGCGCCAGAACTCCTGCACCGAATCGGCGATGTAGGGCCACCTGAAGTTCTCCGGGAAGCGGAAGCCGAACATGCGTCCGAGGCCGATCGCCATGTCGGAGTAGCCGGAGAAGTCGAAGTAGATCTGCAGCGTGTAGCAGACGATGCCCGCCCACGCGTACGGGCCGATCAGCTGCGAAGGCGGAAGCGCGAAGATGCCGTCTGCAGGCACCGCGACGATGTTCGCGATGAGGACCTTCTTGCCGAGTCCGATGATGAAGCGGCGCACGCCGTAGGCGAAGTCCTCGAGCGACACCACGCGGCGGGCGAGCTGGTCGGCGATCTCCTTGTAGCGGATGATGGGGCCGGCGATCAGCTGCGGGAACAGGAGCAGGTACAGCGCCGCATGGACCGGGCTCTTCTGCGCCGTGGCCTGGCGGCGGTACACGTCCACCACATAGGAGATGGCGTGGAACGTGTAGAACGAGATGCCGATCGGCAGCAGGACCTTCGGGACAGCGAAGCCGGTACCCCCGAACGTCTTCAGCACGGCGTCGACGTTCTGCGCGAAGAAGGTCGCGTACTTGAACCACCCGAGCACGACCAGGTTCGCAGCGATGGCGGCGGCGAGTACCATCCGCGCGCGGGCCTCCGAGGTCGCACGCGCCCTGTCGACGGCAATCGCCATCCAGTAGTTGAACGCGATCGACCCGAGCATCAACCACGTGAACCCGCCGCCGCCCTTCGCGTAGAACAGCACCGATGCGACGAGCAGCAGCACGTTGCCGTACCCCGCATGCACCCGCGTCAGGAAATAGAGCCCGAGCAGGATCGGCAGGAAGAGGAAGAGGAATGTGGGTTCGGTGAAGAGCACTCAGCGTGGAGGGCAGGGCTTGGAGGTTGGAGGTTCGAGGTTGGAGGTTAGCGATGCGAGATTGCGCCGCTCCTGATCACTGTCCAACCCCAACCTCTAACCTCCAGCCTCTGTTCTGTTCAGTTCTTCGTAAACACCAGAATGTGCTGCCGCGGGAGGCGTTCGTCTACCGTGGCGAGCGTATAGCCCTCGGCCTCCACTTCCATCTTGGCTTCCGCCACGCTCATCTTGTGGTCCGGGCGGATCGGGATGGACGGGTCTTCCTTGCGGTATTCGAGCAGCACGAGGCGACCGTCGGGCTTGAGTGATTCGCGCATCCGCCGGAGCATCGCCTGTGGCTGCGAGAACTCGTGGTAAACGTCCACCATCAGGATCAGGTCCAGCGTGCTGGCGGGAAGCCTCGGGTCGTCGAAGGTGCCGAGCACCAGTTCGACGTTGGTCAGCTTCTCGCGGTCGAGCCGCTGCTTGAGCAGCGTGAGCATCTGCGGCTGGATGTCGTTGGCGTAGACCTTTCCGTTCGGGCCGACGCGGCGCGCCATCTTCACGGTCATGTAGCCGGAGCCTGCACCGACGTCCGCGACCGACGCGCCCGTCGCGAGCTTGAGCGCATCGAGCGCCACGTCCGGTTCTTCCTCCTGCACACGCTCGGACCGATCGAGCCAGTCCGCTCCCAGATAGCTCATCGTCTGGGCGTAGCGGCGGCCGCTGATGGGGTGCACGCCGGGCGAGACGATCGTCTGCTGGGCGGCGACCAGCGTCGCGGCGGCGAGGACCAGCGCCAGGCAGAGAGCGGCGAAGCGGGTCTGTTTGTGCATAGAATTGGAGTTCCATTATGACCGAACCGACGCTGACCCCCTCCAGACTCTGGCGCCGCATGACCGCCGACCAGCGCCTCCGGGCCGCCCGCGCCTTCTGGGCCGACGAGCAGGCCGGGGACGACCAGGTCCAGGCCGCGCTGCTCATTGCCCAGCACAAGAAGTTCAGGCCCAAGTTCATCATGTCGATGGACGACGACCGCCGTTCGAAGCACCTGGCGAGCCTCCTGACGCTCCCCGAGGCGCTCGCGGCCCGTTGCCTCGTGGTCTATCACCTCACCGAGCAGCGGGAGATGATGGGCACGTTCCTCGATGAGCTTGGCCTCAAGCACGAAGCCGGCCTCATCGAAGACGACGACGCGAAGCCCGATCCGGAGAAGATCGGACCCGCGGTGGCGGCCATCGAAGGGAAGTACCCCGCCGAGGATGTGTCGCTCTACCTGACGACGCTCCTGTGCCAGGACCCGGACACCTGGGGTGGCCTCGCGGGACTGCCGCAGATCATGAAGTGAGGCGCATCGCGCCGTTCCCATGCGCAAGTCAGTTGTCCTCATCACCGGCGCCGGCGGCGAGATCGGGCACGCGCTCGTTCGGGGGCTCGCGGAAGGGTCGAACGTCATCACCCTCGACGTGAACCCGCTCGATCCCCAGGTCGCGCCGTTCGTCCGTCGCGAGTTCACCGGGTCCATCACCGACACGAACCTGCTGGATCGCATCCTCGCGGAGTTCGAGGTGGACTGCGTGTTCCACCTGGCCGCGCTCCTCTCGACGCGGGCGGAGTTCACACCGGTGACCGCCCATCACGTGAACGTCGAGGGGACGCTGAACCTGCTCGAGTTCGCGCAGCGCGAAGGGGAGTCGCACGGCCGCAACGTCGTCTTCATCTACCCGTCGTCGATCGCCGCCTACGGCCTGCCGGACCTCGAGACAAAGGGGCGTGCTGGTCGGGTGAACGAGGATCAGTTCGCGCATCCGACGACGATGTACGGGTGCAACAAGCTGTACTGCGAGGAACTGGGGCGGTACTACGCGCGCCATTACAAGCAGCTCTCGGTGGACGTGGCTCCGCGCGTGGACTTCCGCGCAATCCGGTTCCCGGGCCTGATCTCGGCGACGACGGTGCCGTCCGGCGGCACCTCCGATTACGCACCCGAGATGATTCACGCCGCTGCCAAGGGCGAGCCGTACGCCTGCTTCGTGCGACCGGACACCACCATCCCGTTCATGGCGATGCCCGACGCGGCGCTGGCGATCCGGAAGCTGGCGACGGCGCCTCGTGAGCGACTGACACGCACCGCCTACAACATCCGCGGCTTCAGTCGATCGGCGGCGGAGATTCGCGAGACGGTGCTGGCGGCGTTCCCTGCTGCCGAGATCACGTATAAAATCGACGGGAAACGTCAGGGGATCGTCGATTCGTGGCCGGCCGACGTCGACGACACGGCTGCCCGGGCCGACTGGGGCTTCTCTCCCGAGTACGACTTCGAACGCGCATTCCGCGAGTACCTCATCCCGACCATCGGCAATTACTACCGCTCATGACCTCAGTGACCGCGTTTGCCCCGGCAACCGTCTCCAATGTTGCCTGCGGGTTCGATGTACTCGGCTTTGCCCTCGACGAGCCAGGCGATCAGGTAACGGCCACCTTCGCCGAGGCAGGCGGGGTCACGATCACGGCCATCGAAGGCGATGGGGGCCGGCTGCCGCGTGAGGCGGCTAGGAACACCGCGAGCGTCGCGGCGCTCGCGCTCCTGACGAAAGTCGGCGACCCACGGAGCGTGGCGCTCACCATCCGCAAGGGCCTGCCGCTCTCGAGCGGCCTCGGGGGAAGTGCGGCCAGTGCCGCAGCCGCGGTCGTCGCGGTCAACGCGCTGATTGGCGCGAACCTGTCGCCGGAGACGCTCGTGCAGTGCGCGCTCGAAGGCGAGAGGCTCGGCGCCGGTTCGTCGCACGCCGACAACATCGCCCCGTGCATCTGCGGCGGCTTCGTCCTTGTGCGCAGCGTCAACCCGGTCGACATCGTGACCCTCCCGGTGCCACCGGGGCTGACGGCCGTCGTCATCCATCCCGACCTCGAAATCGAAACGGCGAAGGCGCGTGCGCTCCTTGGGACGACCGTGCCGCTGCACGATGCGGTGAAGCAGTGGGCGAACCTCGGGGCCTTCGTGCACGCGGTGCACACGGGCGACTTCGACCTGCTGTCCCGCTCGCTCGAGGATGCGATCGCGGAGCCGCGCCGGGCGCCGCTCGTCCCGGGGCTGGCGCTGATCAAGCGCGCGGCCGCCGATGCAGGCGCCCTCGGCAGCAGCCTGTCCGGCTCTGGGCCTTCCATCTTCGCGCTGTGTCGCGGCGATGAGACGGCGTCGCGCGTGGCGGAGGCGATGACGGCGGCGGTGAAGACGCACATCGGAGGCGAGCCGCAGGTCTACATCTCGCGCATCACCGGGAAAGGCGCACGGGTCATCGGGTAATGCGCTACGTCACGACACGGAGCCTGCTCTCGCCCGAACGGGGCGGGACACCGCCTGCCAGCGTGTCCCTGAAGACGGCGATGCTCGAGGGGCTTGCGCCCGACGGCGGCCTCTACGTGCCGGAGTCGATCGAGCTCTGGCGCGAGGCCGAGATCGCACGGCTGCCGGAACGCACGCTGACCGAGATCGCGTACCGCGCCCTGCGGCCTTACACCAGGCCGGAACTGGACGCGACAATCTTCGAGGCGGTCGTCGCCGAGGCGCTGAACTTCCCGATTCCGCTCGTCGAAGTGGAACCGGGCATCTACGCGCTCGAGCTGTTCCACGGACCCACGCTGGCGTTCAAGGACGTTGGCGCGCGCACGATGGCGCGGCTGATGGCGTCGCTCGATAGCGGTGATCAGCCGCTCACCGTGCTTGCCGCCACCTCCGGTGACACGGGCAGTGCCGTCGCCCACGCGTTCCACGGCGTTCCGCACACGCGCGTCGTCGTCCTCTATCCCGACGGACGCGTGAGCCCGAGCCAGGAAGCGCAGCTCACGATGTTCAACTCGGAGGACGGCAACGTCCGCGCGTACGCGGTCGACGGCAGCTTCGACGATTGCCATCGACTCACCAAGGAGGCGTTCGCGAACGGCGACGTGCGACGTGAGGTGCGCCTGACGTCGGCGAACTCGGTCAACATCGGCCGCCTGCTGCCGCAGATGGTCTACTACTTCCACGCGGTTGCGCAGGCAGCGAAGCTGCGGCCGGGTGCCGAGATCCACGTCTGCACGCCCAGCGGCAACTTCGGCAACCTCACGGCCGGGCTGATCGCCAAGCGTGCCGGACTGCCGATTGCGCACTTCGTCGCGGCGACCAACGTCAACGACGTGGTCCCCGCCTACCTCGAGAGCGGGCTGTTCGAGCCGCGGGCCTCGGTGCAGACAATCGCCAACGCGATGGACGTTGGGCACCCGAGCAACTTCGAGCGCATGCGCTGGCTGTATCACGACGACCTGCAGGCCATGCGCGCCGACATCGACGGGTGCCGCCGGACGGACGACGAGGTGCGGACCACCATTCGGCGGGTCTACGAGGAGCGCGGTTACCTGCTCGATCCGCACAGTGCGATCGGCTACATGGGGATCAAGGCGCACCTGAACGGATGGCAGGCAGGCCAGGCTGGGCTGCGCGGGAAGGACCGGATTGGGATCTTCCTGGCGACGGCGCATCCGGCGAAGTTCAGCGAGGTAGTCGAGCCGGTGCTCGGACGGCCAATCGAAATCCCTGCGGCGCTGGCAGAGGCCGTGGCGCGTCCGCGGCACGTGCTGAAGATCAATGCGAGCTTCGAAGCGGTTCGACGTACGCTGACCACGTAGGGCAGGCTCCGAACTTCGGGCGCCGGGCTTCCGGCCGCAGTCCTGCCAGCCCCGCTTGCCCCTCGCGTGAGGCCTGGGACCCATGTCGTACATCTACCGCCCCGACGTGCTGCGCGACCTCGAGAAGCACGGGGTGAAGCCGCTGCCGCACACGCCCCCGGAGCTCGTGCGTGAGTACGTGCGGGAACTCTACAAGTACGAGATCAGGCGGCTGCGCGAGCGGTTGCTCGCGGGCGAATTCCCCAAGGCCGAGTACGCGGGACGCGTCGATGCGCTGCGACGCGAGTACCCGGAGCTGGCGCTGCACGCGTCGCAGTACGTGCTCGGCGGATCGCCGACGGCGCCGTGACCATCACACCCCGAACTCCAGGCGGATGTGGCCGATGTTCGTCGTGACATCCGCCGTGCCGTCCAGCGTCAGGGCTTCGTCGGTCGGTTCCTGCAGTGTCGCCAGCTGGCTCTCGAGGATTGCCGGGCCGGCGACGTGCCCACGGCGACAGGCGAGCCGTGCGGCGAGCACGTCGCTCGGCGTCTTCAGGTAGACGAACCGAACTGGGTGGAGCCGGTCCGTGAGACGCACGCGATACGCCGCTGTCAGGGCTGAGCAGGCGAGCACCATCGGCTCACGCCGATCGAGCGCCCGGGCGATGAGCGATCGCAACTGCTCCAGCCATGGACCGCGATCGCTGTCGGTCAACGCCACGCCAGCCTTCAGCTTCGCCAGGTTCTCCGGCGGGTGGTAGTCGTCCGCGTCGACGAAGGTCCAGCCAAGCTGCCCGGCGAGGGCCGTGCCCACTGTCGTCTTGCCCGCCCCGGCCGGTCCCATCAGCACGATCACCATGGGGACATTCTCTTACAGGGACTGGGAGCTGGGGACTCGGGACTCGGCTGGGGACTCGGAGGCTGGGGACTCGGGACTCGGGACTGGGGATTCGTGCGTTCCTGCGTTCCCGCGTTCCTGCGTTCCCGCGTTCTTGCATTCTTGCGTTATTGCATCCCTGCATTCCTGCATTCCTGCATTCCTGCATTTCTGTATTCATCCCTCGTGTACGCTACCCGCGATGATGGCGATAGCGATTCGTGAACCGGGCGGACCCGACGTGCTGGTGCCCGTGGAGCGGCCACGTCCGGAGCCGGGCAGGGGAGAGCTGCTCATCAAGGTCGCGGCGGCCGGCGTCAATCGACCAGACGTGATGCAGCGGCAGGGCCGCTACGCGCCGCCGCCTGGCGTGTCGGACATCCCTGGCCTGGAAGTCGCCGGGACCGTGGAGGCGGTCGGCCCCGAGGTGTCCGGGTGGTCGGTCGGGGACCGCGTGTGTGCGCTGCTTGCGGGTGGCGGCTATGCGGAATACTGCGTCGCGCCGGTACCGCAGTGCCTGCCGATCCCGCAGGGGCTGGACTTCACGCACGCAGCCGGCCTGCCCGAGGTGATGTTGACCGTCTGGACGAACGTCTTCGAGCGTGGACGCCTCGTGGCAGGCGAGTCGATCCTGATCCATGGGGGTTCGAGCGGGATCGGCACCGCGGCAGTGCAGATCGCCCATGCCCGAGGGGCGCGCGTCTTCGCGACAGCTGGCACCGATGAGAAGTGCCGCGCGTGCGAGGCGCTCGGGGCGGAGCACGCGATCAACTACAGGACCTCCGACTTCGTCGCGGAGGTGAAGGCGCTCACGCAGGACCGTGGCGTGGACGTCGTCCTCGACATGGTCGGCGGCGAGTACCTGCAGCGGAACATCGACGTGCTGGCCGTCGACGGGCGTCTCGTGCAGATCGCGCAGCTCGGCGGCTATCGGTCCACGATCAACACCATACCGATTCTGCAGAAGCGCCTCACGATCACCGGGTCGGTCCTCCGTTCACGGAGCGTCGAGGAGAAAGGGCGCATCGCGGCAGCCGTGCGCGAGCAGGTGTGGCCTCTCATCGAATCAGGCGCCGTGCGTGTGCCCGTGCACCAGACCTTCCCCCTCACGAATGCGGCCGAGGCGCATCGGGTGCTCGAGTCGAGCACCCACATTGGCAAGCTAATCCTTCAAGTACAATCCGAAGGAACATGAAGAATGCGATCATCCTCGCAACCGTATTCACCGTCCTGCTCTCGTTCGCAGCCTGTGGCGGGAACGACAGCTCGCCTTCTACCGCAACAGGAGAAACCGGCGTGAGCAACATCACCACCCTTCAGATCAACGACACCCAGGTCGGTTCCGGCACCGAGGCGACCAACGGCAAGACGGTCACGGTGCACTACACCGGCTGGCTCTACAACGCCACGACTGCCGGGAACAAGGGCACGAAGTTCGACAGCTCCGTCGATCGCAACCAGCCGTTCCAGTTCACGCTGGGCGTCGGCCAGGTCATCAAGGGCTGGGATCAGGGCGTGCTGGGGATGAAGGTCGGCGGCAAGCGCACCCTCATCATTCCGCCGAGCCTCGGGTACGGCAGCCAGGGCGCCGGCGGCGTCATCCCGCCGAACGCGACGCTCGTGTTCGACGTCGAGCTGCTGAACGTCCAGTAGCAGGCGTTCCGAACTCAGAAGTTGGAAGTCAGAAGTCGGAACTCGGAATCGTCGCTTCCACCTCCGCGCCGCTGGCGCTATTCGACCAATGCCGCTGGCGGGATGGCTCCTGAGAACCGGAAGTCCGAGCTTCTGAATTCTGAATTCTGAGTTCCCACTTCGGAACGACTGTGCCTTGGCCCCGATCCCTCGTCGCACTCCAGCACCGCAACTTCCGCCTGCTCTGGATCGGGCTGCTGCTGTCGTTCTCCGGCTCGATGATGCAGAACGCGGCGCTGCTGTGGCACGTCTCGTTGCTCGTCCCCCCGGAACGTAAAGCCATCGCGCTCGGGTTCGTCGGCCTCGTACGCGTCGCCCCGGTCGTCGTCTTCTCGATGGTGAGCGGGGTTGTCGCCGACGCGATGGACCGGCGGCGCGTGCTGTTGATCACGCAGACCGCCGCGGGAGCCGTGGCCCTCGCCCTCGCGGTGCTCGCCTACCGCGGCCTGGCCGCTGTCTGGCCAATCTACGCGCTGTCCGCCGTCGGTGCGGCCGTGAGCGCCTTCGACCTGCCCGCGCGTCAGGCGCTGGTGCCGACGCTTGTCCCGCGCGAGCACCTGCCGAACGCGATCAACCTGAACTCGATCCTGTTCCAGACCGCGTCCGTCCTCGGGCCCGCGCTCGCCGGCCTCGTCATCGCCTGGAGCGGTGTGTCAGCGGCGTACTTCTTCAACGCGCTGTCGTTCGGGTTCGTCATCCTCGCGCTGGTGCTGATGCGCGACGTCCCGAGCCTGCCTCCCTCGGAGAGCGGCCGGAAGGACGACCTCTCCTGGGCTGCCGCCATGGAGGGGGTCAGATTCGTCTTCCGCTCCCCGCTCATCCGCTCGACGATGCTGCTGGACTTCTTCGCGACGTTCTTCGCGTCGGCGACGGCGCTCCTGCCGATCTTCGCGCAAGACATCCTGCATGTCGGCGCGACAGGCTACGGCTGGCTGTTCGCGGCCCCTGCGGTCGGCTCCTTCGTCACAGGCGTGGCCATGGTCCCGCTCACCGAGCGGATCCGCCGGCGAGGTGCCGCCATCGTCTGGGCGGTCGTGGGGCACGGCGTTGCCACGGTCGTGTTCGGCTTCTCCCGCCACTTCTGGCTGACGTTCGCCTGTCTCGCCATGGTGGGCGCCACGGACACGGTCAGCACGGTGCTGCGTAACGTCATCCGGCAGCTCGAAACCCCCGATCGCCTGCGCGGCCGCATGACCGGCATCAACATGGTGTTCTTCATGGGCGGACCGCAGCTCGGTGAGCTCGAGGCGGGTGCGGTGGCCAACTCGTTCGGCGCGCCGTTCTCGGTGATTTCGGGTGGCATCGGCTGCCTCATCGTCACCGCGTGGATTGCGTGGAAGACGCCACGCCTGCGCGCCTACTCGACCGACGATGTGAGGCCAGTGGCGGGGTGACGAGGATGGCAGCAGTGATCGGGTTGATCGCAGACACACATGGGCAACTGCGGCCGGAGGTGATACAGGCGCTCGCCGGTGTCCACCTGATTGTGCACGCCGGCGATGTCGGCCCCGCCGCCGTGCTGGCGGGGCTGTCTGCGATCGCGCCGTGCTTCGCGGTGTCGGGCAACGTCGATGACCGGGATGATCCGATGCTCCCCCGGGAGCGGTCGCTCCCTGTGGGAGGTCTCACCCTGCATGTGAGCCACGGTGACGAGCTCGGGAGCCCAAAGCCCGATGCGCTCCTGGCCCGCTACGAC
The DNA here is from genome assembly GCA_018268955.1 of Acidobacteriota bacterium. Lineage (GTDB taxonomy): Bacteria > Acidobacteriota > Vicinamibacteria > Vicinamibacterales > CAVVIG01 > CAVVIG01. The sequence goes on from JAFDVO010000038.1 coordinate 52,214, forward strand.
GCCGACATCATCGTCTACGGTCACACGCACCGGGCCCTGGTCCACCGCGGACCCGACGGGCGGCTCGTGGTGAACCCGGGTGCCGCGGGGCCGCGACGATTCAATCTCGAGCCGAGTGTCGCCATTCTCACCGTGGATGGTCGGCATGCGGACGTGCGCATCGTCCCGTTGCGACCGTAGCGGTCACGCTTCAGCGTGACCGACGAAAGCCACTCAGTACCCGATGACCCTCAGGCCGGGAATCCGCGAGAAGTCCTTCACGTTGCGGGTGACGAGCGGGGCATTGTCGCGCACGGCAGCCGTGGCAATCAGGAGGTCCATCGCCGCCACCGTCCGCTGGCCCGAGGTCGAGGCGGCCAGCAGACGGGCGTAGGTCGTCGCGAATTCCTGGTCCGGGTACGTGACGAGCAGGCCGGACAGAAGTTCATCCAGCCGCTCGTGCTCCTGCATGGGCTTTCGGTACAGCTCGGCTCCGGCCCGCAGCTCACAGACGACATGCACGGACACCGCGAGGATCTCCTCCTCATCGAATGTCTCGATCAGATCGAGCGCTTGTCCTGGCCGCTCATTCGTCAACTCGCGCAGCAGATCGATCAGAAACGAGCTGTCCAGATGAATCATCGGGTTGCAGCCCGCGCGGGTTCGCGGCGCCGCGCCTGGACCATCCGGTCCATCTGTTCGAGCGCCTCGGGCGCCACCCGGATGCGGCGGGCGCGCTCGAGGAACCGTCCGACAGTGGGCTGCGGTCCGAAGTGCTCCTTGATCACGTCCGAGAAGGACTGCCCTTCGCGTTTGCGACCAGCCAGCAGTGTGTATGCAGCCATATCGATGGTGATCGTTTTGACAGCCATGCACTGATCGTGCACTTAGCCTGTACGCGGAGTCAAGAGCGGGATGACCAGTGGGCGACTGTGCGAGGATTGGCGCCATGCGCCAAGCACTCATCGCTGTCATCTCCGCTCTTGTCCTGCGAGCCGTTCCTGCCGTCGCGCAGGGCGCCGTCGACCCGACCGCGGCGCTACTGCAGGAGATCATCCGTCTCGACACCAGCAACCCGCCCGGCCATGAAGGGCTGATCGACGAGCTGCTGGCGAGCAAGCTGAAGCCCCTTGGGTTCGAGGTGACGATCGTTCCCACACCCGAAGCGGGAAAGTCGCACCTGATCGCGAGGCTCAAGGGTGATGGCAGCAAGCGACCGGTGCTCCTGGCTGCGCACGCGGACGTTGTCGGCGTGGAGCGCGACAAGTGGACCGTCGATCCGTTTGGCGGCGTCATCAAGGACGGCCATGTCTACGGGCGCGGGGCCATCGACTTCAAGGGCGGCATGGCCGTGTTCGCACGCGCCGTCATGCAACTCGCCGAGCGGAAGGTTCCGCTCTCGCGGGACGTCATCTTCGTCGTCGAAGCCGATGAGGAGGCCGCGCAGTACAACACGTCATGGCTTGCGCAGAGCCACTGGGCCGAGATGGACGCCGAGTTCGCGCTCAACGAGGGCGGCTGGATCATCGCGGACGATGCGGGGAAGGTGAGGTACGTGAGCGTGTCCACCGCCGACAAGTCGTCCGTGGGCATCATCGTGAGCGCCACCGGCACGTCCACGCATTCATCGATGCCGCGGCCGGACAACGCCATCTTCGCGCTCTCGAAAGCGCTGGCGAAGATTGCCGGCTACGAGTTCCCGGTGCAGCTCACCGACGCGAACCGGAAGTTCATCGCAGTGCTGGCGCGAACCTCGCCGCAGCCGCTCGCCGGCTATTACCAGGCGCTGCTGGGCGGGGCGGATGCGGCTGCCCGCGCCGCGGCCGACCGCGAGATCAGCAAGGACCCGCTGATGCACGCGATCATCCGCAACACCATCGCGCCGGTCATCATCAACGGCGGGTTCCGCAGCAACGTCATCCCGGGATCAGCGGAGGCGACGTTGAACGCGCGCCTGCTCCCGGCGGTCGATCCGAAGGCGGTCGTGGCCGCGCTCCAGAAGCTGGTCGACGATCCGGCGGTGACCGTGCGGTTGTCGAACCCGAACGCAGGCCCCTCGCGCACGCCGGTCTCGCCAGAAGACAACGAGCTCTATCGCGCGCTCGAGAAGCACGCGAAGGCGACCTTCGCCGGTGCCGAGGTCACGCCGTACACGTTCCAGGCGGGCACCGACGCTGGCGCGTGGCGCAGCCGGGGCGTGCCGGTCTACGGCATCTATCCGTACCCCATTACCGCGGACGAACTCACGCGCATGCACGGCAACGACGAGAAGGTGAGCATCGATTCCCTGCGCAAGGGCACCGAGATGATCTTCAACACGCTCGTCGAGGTGGCGGGGAAGGGCAGGTAGGGCTGGCTGGGCAGGGACGGCAGGTAGGGCAGGTAGGGCAGACATCCAGCCCGCCTTGCCAGCCCCGCCTGCTCTCTGTTCGTGCCCCTGTCAGTCCCGCCGCTTGTCGTAGTCCCGCTCGGCGTCGACGCGGCGCTTGTTCTCGTCCTCGCTCGTCTCGCCGATGTGCGTGCTCTCACCGCCTGTTTCGAGACCGATCACGTCCCCGGGCTGCGCGCGTCCGTCGAGGTACGGGCTGTCCTCGGCCTGGCGCACCGTGGTGCGGTCCGCGTCGGCGACGACACGATCCTGGCGATCGCGGTTGTCGCCACGCACGTCAGCCCGATCCGGGGACGACTCGCGGGCGATCATCTGTTCCGCCTGCAACTCGCCAAGCGCGCGCCCGACCTTGCCGGACGGATAGTCCTCGGTCGGCACATAGGCGTCGGTTGCAGCCGTTGGTTCCGCGCTGCCCTCGAAGCCGGTCACGCTGCGGGCCCACCACTCGGGCTGCGTGAACTCGGGCAGTGTCCAGGCGGGCGCGAGTGGGTCGGGACTCATCATGACCGTCGACGCATCTCTGCACGCGGTGCAGATGCTGTCGTTCATCTGGCGGATCCCGTTTTCGTCGAGGCGCTGGAACTCGTCACGGTCGAAGCCGGGGAACCGGCTGATGCGGTCCTTGGAGAGGTTGACCACGATCGCATCGCGGTCGTCGTCGATGCGCGCGTGGCCGATCGGGACGAGGAAGTTCTTCGACGTGAACCACCCGCCGGAGTCGACCACGACGTAGTAGGGGCGCATGGACGTGTTGTCCACGATGAACCCCTCGACGGTTCCGAGCGTTTCCATCTCGTCGTTGCGTACCTTCATCCCGTCGAAGAACAGCTCGGGCGCCTGCACCCGGTCAGCGTCCACGTACCTCAGCCACGGCAGCGGATGATCCACGTTTACCTCCTGCATTCGAGCGCCCACATGCGCCCGTCCTCCAGCAGAGCAAGAACGCAGCCGGGTCGCGTATCATGCCGGGATGGACCTGCTCGCCACGGCCGACACATCGGCTGCCGCCACCCTCCGGGAACGCAGCGAGATCGACGATCGCTACAAGTGGAACCTGACCAGCATCTTCGCGGACTGGGACGCGTGGAGCGCTGCCTACCAGACGCTCGATGAGCGCATCAGCGGTTTCGCGCGGTTGCAGGGGACGCTCGCGCACGGGGGCGACCGGCTGCTGGCGGCACTCCGTCTGCGGGATGAGATTGGGCAACTGTCGTACAAGGTCTGGTATTTCACCTCCCTGCAGTACGACCAGGACCAGCGCGACAACGGGGTCGACGGCAAACGTCAGCAGGTCCAGATCCTCTTCGCCAAGGCTGCGCAGGCATCGGCATGGTTCGACCCGGAGTTGCTGGCCATCCCCCTGGCGACCGTTCAGCAGTGGATGGCGTCGGATCCGGACCTCGCCCTGTACCGCTTCGCCATCGAGGACCTCTACCGTCAGCAGGAGCACGTGCTCGACGAAAAGGGAGAGCACCTGCTCTCGCTCTCGAGCCGGTTCTCGTCGGCGCCGAGGGACGCGTACTCCGCGCTGTCGACAGCGGACCTGAAGCCGCCGACGATCACCCTGCCGAGCGGGGCGAGTGCGACCCTGACCTACGGCCAGTACCGGGCACTGCTGACCTCAAATCGCCACCAGCCGGACCGCGCGGCGGCGTTCCGCGCCTTCCACGAGATCTTCAACGTCAACGCGAACACGTACGCGGCGCTCTACAACGGCGTCCTGCAGCGCGACTGGTTCTACGCGCAGGCGCGTGGCTACAGGACGATGCTGGAGGCCGCGCTCCATGGCAACAACATCCCGGTGGCCGTCGTCGAGAACCTCGTCGAGCAGACGAAGGCGGGCGCCGCACCGGTGCAGCGCTATCACGCGCTGCGGCGCCGCGTACTCGGACTCGAGACGTACCACACGTACGATTCGTCCATTCCGCTGGTCGATATCGACGAGAACTATCCGTACGACGAGGTGGTCGGGTGGTTGCCAGCGTCGGTGGCACCGCTGGGTGGCGAGTACCAGCGGATGCTGCAGGAGATCCTCGACGCCCGGTGCATAGACGTCTACGAGAACCAGGGGAAGCGCAGCGGCGCCTATTCCGCACCGGTGTACGGCTGCCACCCATTCATGCTGTTGAACTACAACGACACGCTCGACGCAGCGTTCACGCTCGCGCATGAGATGGGCCACTCGATGCACACGCGCCTGGCGCACGCGCACCAGCCCTTCGTGTACGCCGGCTACACGATCTTCGTCGCGGAAGTGCCCTCGACGCTGAGCGAGGCGCTGTTCCTGCGGTTCATGCTGGAGCGCACGTCCGACCCGAAGCAGCGTGTCGTGCTGCTGCAGCACGCCATCGACGGCATCATCGGCACGTTCTACACGCAGGTGATGTTCGCCGACTTCGAGCTGCAGGCGCACCGCCTCGTCGAGGAGGGGAAGCCGATCACCGCCGAGGTACTCGGGGAGATCTACTTCGGCCTCCTGAAGGCGTACAACGGACGTGCGTTCGACTACGACGAGGAGTCACGCCTGACGTGGGCGCGGATTCCGCACTTCTTCGGCACGCCGTACTACGTCTACCAGTACGCGACGTGCTACGCCTCGAGCGCGCTGATCCTGCAGGACATCCTCAATGCGCCGGAGGCCGAACGGCCCGCCGCCGTCGACCGCTACCTGACGCTCCTGAAGGCAGGCGGCAGCGACCATCCGATGGCGCTGCTGCAGCGGGCGGGCGTGGACCTGAGCCGCCCCGAAACCGTCGGTGCCGTGGTGCGCCAGCTCGATGCGCTCGTCACGCAGATGGAAGGGGCGATCGAGGAACTGAATCTTATGTAGTCGTCGCGCCGAGCAGATGGGTGGCTCGGACCTCGGCGGCTGCGCGGTGGCCACTCTCGACGGCGCCGTTCATGTAACCCTGCCAGCGCAGGCTCGTGTGCTCGCCTGCGAAGACGATCTTGCCGCAGGGTTGCGCGAGCCACCCGCGCAGTGCGGGACTGAAGGACGGGTCGAAGAACGCGTATCCGCCCCGTGACCACGAGTCCGTCTCCCATCGCGCCTGTTTCCAGCCGACGAGGTGGGCCTGCTTCGACCCGAGCCACTCGAGCGACCGGACCAGCCCCTCGATGCCTTCCCGTTCGACGAGGTCGTGCGTGGCATCGCTGGCCGAACCACCCGCGAGCAGCGTGAGGATGCCGGCCTTGCCGCGCTGCTCCTCATTCGCTTCCCACCCGGCACCGAACGGCAGCGCTGACCCGAATGCCCGTGGACGCGTCGCGGCGCGCCAGAACCGCTGGTCGAACTGCAGCAGGGTTTTCGTGGCCCGGCCGTAGGCGAGCGTGGCGAGGGCATCGTGCTGCTGGACCGGAAGCGCGGGGGTGATCGGGATGCGGCGGAGCAGCGGGGCAGGGATCGCGAGCACCAGGTAGTCCGCCTGCATCTGTGCCCGGGCGCGTCCGTTGCGGACCGACGCCCGGATGGTGCCGCCTCGCTGCGAGACGCCGAGCAGCTCGGTGTTCAGGTGCAAGCGATCCCCGAGCACCGCCGCGAGCACGGCGGTCAGCCGATCGTTCCCGCCGCTGATCCGGTACATGCGCCCCGCTGCGGCGTCATCCTCCGACGAGAACTCGTGGACCAGCTGGAGCAGCGAGAGCTCAGCGGGGTCGGCGAGGAAGAAGCCGCGAAGGCCCTGCACGGTCGCGCGCAGTTCCTCATCCGCGTGGACGTCGTCCAGCCACTGCGCGACGGATCGGCGGCCGAGCTCCGCGGCGACCGGGGAGTTCCATCTCGATTCGATCGTCCGGTACCGCCGGGCGTCGGGAGCGAGCGCCTGTGCGAGCCGCTCCCACCCACGTCCTGCCGTGCGGGTGACGATGCGGATCGTGCCGGTCCGGGTCTGGCGCGCGTAGCCGAATCCACTGCTCAGGATCCGGACCTGTTCGAGCCCGAACTCGTCCGCGAGGGCACGAATGGCGGCGTGTTCCTCGTCGATCAGGTCGCCGCCGGCTTCGGCATGCTGGCCGTCGATGAAGCCGTCACGGAGCGTCCAGACCCGTCCTCCCACGCGATCGCGTGCATCGATGAGCGATACCGTGGCGCCCATGCCGGCGAGGTCGCGCGCGGCCACGAGCCCAGCCAGGCCCGCGCCCGCCACCAACACCGACACTCCAGCCAGACTCGCGTCGTTCGCCACACCCCAACTCTATTGGAAACCGGGGGGCAGGTGGGTAGACTTTCAGGCGGTCCATCGACAACCGAAGTGCGTCCCGCCCTGGCCTCGGTCGGCCGAGGGCGGGGGCCGTACCCTCGCGTGATCCGGATGAGCCTGCCCGCCGGGCAGATGTCGGGAACTCGTTGTGTTCGTGTCGGTTCAGGGAATCATGGTGCAGCAACTCAGTCGCCGGGCATGTGTCGCCGGTCTCGTCGGTTTGGCTCTCTTTGGCGGGCAGTCCGTGTCCGCACAGCCTCAGCAACACGATCACGGGCAGCCGCCCGCGCAGGTGACCGCCCCGGAACGGCCGGCCGCCGGGAATCGGGGCGAGCAGTACCGAATTCAACCCCTGCGTGCGGCTCGCGCTCCCGAGATCGATGGCGTGCTCGCCGACGAAGCGTGGCGCACCGCGCCGATGATCGACACGTTCACCCAGCAGGAGCCTGTGAATGGGCAGCCAGCCACCGAGCGGACCGAGGTGCGGGTGCTCTACGACTCGGGGAACCTCTACATCGCGGTGCATGCGTTCGACTCCGACCCTGAACACCTGACCGCCACGGAGATGCGGCGCGATTCGGACCGCATCAACGACGAGGACTACTTCCAGGTCATTCTCGATACATTCCGGGACTCGCGCTCCGGCTACATGTTTGTGACGAACCCGCTTGGGGCGAAGCTCGAGCAGCAGATCTTCGAGGAGGGCGGCGGCAATGTGCGCGGCTCCGCCTCGAACATCAACAAGGACTGGAACGGCGTGTGGGATGCCGCGGCACGGCGGACCAGCGACGGGTGGGTGGCCGAGATCGCGATCCCCATGGTGACGCTGCGGTCGCCCGACGTGCCGGTGCAGACCTGGGGGATCAACTTCGCGCGGCAGATCCGGCGCAAGAACGAGATCGTCTACTGGTCGCCCATCCCCAAGCCCTACAACATCATGCAGGTCAGCCTCGCGGGCACGATCACCGGCATGACCGACCTGAACCGCGGGCTCGACCTGCGTATCAAGCCGTACGTCACCGCGGGCACCAAGTACGACCGGGTGGGCGAGGCCTCCACCACGGACGGCCTCAAGGATGTCGGCTTCGACGTGAAGTACGGCGTGGGCCACGGTCTGGCCCTCGACGTCACGGTGAACACCGACTTCGCGCAGGCGGAGGTCGACGAGCAGCAGGTGAACCTCACGCGGTTCCAGCTGTTCTTCCCGGAGAAGCGCGACTTCTTCCTCGAGAACTCCGGCCAGTTCAACGTCGGCACGCAGGGGCTCGAGCGGCTGATGGACCTGTTCTTCAGCCGCCGGATCGGCCTTTCGGACGCGGGGCAGCCGATCGGCATTCGCGGCGGCGCACGGCTCACCGGCAAGGTGAGCGGCAACAACGTGGCGTTGATGGACCTGCAGACGGAGGAGTTCAACGGCCGGCCCGCGGACAACTTCCTCGTGGCGCGGTACAGCAAGGACATCAGGCGGCGTTCGAAGCTCGGTGGCCTGTTCATCAACAAGGAGTCGATGAACTCGCCTCGCTTCAACCGCGTCGCCGCGGCAGACGCCCTCTTTGCGCCGAACCGGGCGTTCTCGATCCACACGATCGCCGCGAAGTCGATGTCACCGAACGTGACGACCGAGAACAACGCGTATCACGCGCGAGCGCTGTACCTCGACACCAAGTGGCAGACCTACGCGGAGTTCTCGCAGATCGACAGGAACTTCAACGACGAGGTCGGCTTCATTCCGCGGACCGGCATCCGGCAGTCCAAGGTCCACATCGAGCGCAACCCGCGCCCGGGCGGGCTCATTCGCGTGATGGAGCCGATGATGAACATCATCTACATCACGGACACGAACAACCGGCTGCTCACGCGCCGCATCCACCACATGGTGGGGACCCGCTTCCAGAACGGCGCCTACCTGAACGTGTGGTGGAACCGCTGGTTCGACCAGATCGACGAACCGTTCAAGGTGCAGACGGTCACCATTCCGCGGGGCACCTACCGGTACAACGAATTGATGTTCATGTTCAACTCGAACCCGGCGCGGAAGATCTACGAGCAGTTCTCCTACTCGCCGCAGACCTACTACGGCGGGAACCGCACCGACATCTCCGGTACGCTCGGCGTGCGCCTCAGCAGCCGCGCCTCGGGCCAGTACTCGCTGCAGCGCAACGACGTGAGCGGCCCCTGGGGCAACTTCGTCGTCAACCTCAGCATCGTGCGTCTGGACTTCGCGATCTCGCCGCGCCAGACGGTCCGCTCGCTGTCGCAGTACAACTCGCTCACGCGCCAGCTGTCGCTCAGCTTCCGGTACAACTTCATCTACAAGCCTGGCAGCGACATCTACGTCACGTACGACGAACTGCAGACCGACACGCTCGGACGTCCGATCGGCCGCAATCGCCAGTTCGTGGTGAAGACGACGTACCTGCTGTCGCGCTGACGAAGAGGGCGGGCAGGGCAGGTAGGGCGGGTGGGGCCTGGCCAGCCTGCCCGTGGTTCTGGCCGCAGTCCAACCTGCCCGACCCGCCCGACCTGCCTCTACTGCTGCACCACCGTGTAGCCCTTCGCGCGCAGCTGGGCGACGAGGCCGTCCTTCCCCACGAGGTGTGCGGCGCCGACGACGACGAGGGCCGGCTTCGGGCGGGCGAAGAGCGCCTCGATCTTCGGCAGCCACGCGTTGTTGCGGGCGACAAGCAGGCGCTGATACATCTGGGGTTCGGTCTGGAGATCGCCGAGGACGACTTTTTCGATGGCGGCGGCGTCACCCGCCTTCCACGCACGCGCCAGCTCCGCGACGCTGTCCTTTTCCGTGTCGAGCTCCTTCAGCGTCTGCGCAAGCATCCGGTCCTGCAGCGGCATCGGCAGCGAGTCGAACTGCGCGATCTGGAACTCCAGCGTCTCGAGCCCCTGCACGCCGATCCCCCGGGCCCTGGCCAGGTCGTAGAAGTGCCGGTCGAGCCCGAGCTCCGCGTTGAACCCGGCCTTCTGCCACTCGAGCCCCTGCAAGGTGAGCGCAAGCGACCAGGGCTTGAACTGCTGCAGCGGCTGCAGGGGGAGACCGAGGTCCGTCACCTTCGCGCGCACCGCCGTCATCGTATCGGGTGAGAGAGTGCGCTCGAGCGTCTGGCCGGCGGGCAGCATGCCGCGCTGGAGCAGGACCATCTGCGCGTCGCGCGACAGCATCTCGGCGAGGTCCACCTCTTCGACCAGCAGATCCGATTGCGCGAACGCCTCGTCGAACGCGCGCGCGAGCGGGTAATACTCATCGGAGAGCAGGTGCACGGACCCGGCGAGGAACACCGTGCCGCCCTTCGCGCCCGTCGCCTTCCAGAGGAACGCCGTCGGCGCCGCCGCCTGCAGTGCGATGGTCGCCGCCGAAAGGAGCGCGACGAGCATCCCAGCGACAGACCTGCCCGCCCAGCCCGCCCGACCTGCCCCTCCAGCCCTTCCTGCCCTCTGACTCACCGCGCCCCTCCCGACGTTCGCCCTGTTCGCATGAACGCCTCGATGTCCTTTATCGACTTGGGCACGGCCACCGACAGGTTCCTCACGCCGTCGGCTTCCATGACGAACGAATCCTCGATGCGGACGCCGACATCGGCGTACTTCGTCACTGCCGCCTGGATCTTCCCAATCAGGTCCAGGTTGGCCGGTGTCTTCGGGAGGTTGTCGATGACGCTTTGCCGGATGTAGACACCAGGTTCGATGGTGAAGGTCATGCCGGGAACGAGCACGTCGTTGCGGCCGCCGACGTCGTGCACGTCGATGCCGATGAAGTGCGACGTGCCGTGCGTGAACCACATCGCATACTGCTGGCCGGATGTGTCCGTGATCAGCCCGAGCTTCAGCAGGCCTTCTTTCAGGACGTCGACGGTGCGGTTGTGGATGGCCGCGAGGGTGGCTCCGGGCGTGGCGATCTTGATCGCTTCCTCCTGCGCGTGCAGGACCAGATCGTAGATGTCGCGCTGCACGTCCGAGAACCGGCCGCTCACCGGATACGTGCGCGTGATGTCCGAGGCCTGATAGCCGTAGTTCGCTGCGGCGTCCACCAGGAGCAGTTCGCCGGCCTGCATCTGCCGATCGGCTTCGGGGTAGTGGAGGATGGTGGCATTCGGGCCGCTGCCGACGATCGACGGGTAGGCCCACGACACAGCGCCGCGCGCGCGGTGCACCGCCTCGATCGCCGCCTTCACCTGGTACTCGAACGCGCCGGGCGCGGCGGCTCGCATGCCCGCCATCTGCGCCTCTGCCGAGATGTCGGTCGCCCTGGTGAGCATCTCGAGCTCGTACGGCGTCTTCACCATCCGGAAGGTCTTCAGCGTCGGCGCGATGTCCACCGGCACATACCCGACGTAGCGGTCCCGCAGCCGCTGCAGGAGCTGCTGCGTACGTGTCGGCGGGTCGCCGGCATCCGCAGCATCCATCACCAGCGCGAGCTTCGCACGTCCGCCTTCGAGCGCGGACGCGAACGCCGCGATCTCCTTCCCGTCGAACTGGCTGCCGTAGCCCTCGCGGCTGAGGACCGCGCCGAGGAATGCATCGAATGCCGAGGTCGGGAGGACGGTGGTGATCCCTGTGCGCTCCCTCGCTTCATCCCGCGAGAGCAGGTGGCCGGTCCAATGCTCGCGTTCGGGATTGCGATCCTTGATGAAGAGGACCTCCCTGCGCGACACATTGCCGGGCATCAGGACCAGGATGGTGTCCTCCTGCGTGACGCCTGTCAGGTAATAGAGATTGCTGTCCTGCCGGTACTCGTAGTCGACGTCGCCCGAGTACACGCGTGCCGGCGCACTCAGGAGAATCGCCATCGTCTCGGGACCGAGCCGATCCAGCAGCTTCGCCCGACGGCTCGTCAGATCCTCGGAGAGGGGCGACGCCGCCAGCGAACGAGCGATCAGCAAGGCACAGACGACGAGGATCGCGGGACGGCAGGTGCGGGGCATCAACAGCTCCGGGATGAGGAGAGACACGCGAGCCGCAGGGCCGCGGCGCGTTCGAATTATACTTTTCGGGTGAGCTGGCTCTCGACCTTCACGCGTTTCCAGCCCGGACGCACTCCGCTGCTCGGCCGCATTGGCCTGTTTGTCGCCGACTGGTCGCGCCCGGCGCGCGGACAGGAAGCGCCGATGTTCGATTCGCCGCTGCTCGAACGGCTGAGCGTCGTGCACCCGCTGATGCCGACGGCCGTCTTCCTGCCGGCCGGCCTTTATTGCTTCTGGCTCTCGGCCACCGCGGTGGGGTTCTGGCTCACCGGTGGGCTGTACCTGAGTGGCCTGCTCGTCTGGTCGCTGGTCGAGTACGTGGCTCATCGAGGGTCCTTTCACCACGAGCCGCGGACACAGGGCCAGCTGGCGGTCGTCTACCTCGTCCACGGTGTCCACCACGCGTACCCGGACGACGCGCGGCGATGGATGTTGCCGTTGTCCGCAAGCATCCCGCTGGCGGCGATCTTCTACGCCCTCTTCCGGCTGGCGTTCGGGCCGACCGCAAACGGCCTCTTCGGCGGCTTCGTGCACGGCTACCTCACGTACGACCTGCTGCACTACTTCATCCACCGCGGGCACATGCCTGGCCGTATCGGCCGGTTCCTTCGCAAGCACCACATGGCGCACCACTACTCGAAGCCCGAGCGGAACTTCGGGGTGTCGTCGCCCTTGTGGGACGTCATCTTCCGCACACGATGAGCAACGCGGCGCCGCCGGCTGCGGGCGGGCTCGCGTTCAAGGCGCGTGAGATCGAGGAGCTGGCGGACATCTGGTTCTTCCGCCCGCTCGGGATGGTCTTCGCGCTCGCGGCGCGCGCGCTCGGACTGTCTCCAACCGCCGTCACGCTGATCGGCACGGCCGTCGGCGTCGCCGGTGGCGCGATGCTGGCCTGGCCCGAATGGGCCGTCGTCGGCTTCGCCGTGATCATCCTGCATTCGATCCTGGACTCGTCGGACGGCCAGCTCGCACGCATGACCGGCCGCTCCACGGAGTTCGGACGGATGATGGACGGCCTCGGCGGCTACATCACGCACATCGCGATCTACATCGGGATCCTGGTGTCGGCCTTCGCGCGGGGCGCGAGCCCCGATATCGTGCTCATCGCCGTGCTGGCCGGCCTCTCGAACGTCGTCCATGCGCAGATGTACGACTACCACCGCACGACCTACGCGTCGATCGCGATCAAGGGAGTGCCGACGGTGGTGGCCGCCGGCGGCGCACGCGCGGGCGTCGTGGCGTTGTACGAGCGCATGGAGCGTCGGCTCGCCGGTCGACACCCTGACGTGGAGCGGGCCGTCGCGGCACGGCTGGTCGATGGGGCGATCGGAGCCGACGACCGCGCGCGCTACCGCGCCTGTTTCTACTGGCCCGTGCGCGGCTGGAACTTCCTTGGAGACAACACGCGGTTCTATGCGATTGGCGTCTGCGCGTGGTTGGGCCGCGTCGAGTGGTTCCTGCTCTTCGAGCTGACATTCATGAACGCCGCACTCGTGGCACTGTGGCTGTGGCAGTGGCGGGCGGACCGCCGGTTCCTTATGGCGCTGTGATAGTCTGGCCTTCACCCTCCATGCTGCGTGCAGTTCTCTTCGACATGGGCGGCACACTCGACGGCGATGGCCAGCACTGGCTCGATCGTTTTGTCTCGCTGTACGCCGGTCACGACCTCGATTTCCCACGCGACCTCCTGCGCCGTGCCTTCGATGCGGCGGAAGCGCGCGCGGCCGTCGACCAGCCGATCACCCGCATGGGTGTGTCGCAGATGGTCCGGCAGCACCTGCGATGGCAGTTCGAGGTCCTCGGCCTGGACGATGCCCAGCGTCTCGAGCGGATGGCGAACGAGTTCGCGACCCCGATCTTCGAAGCCGGTACGCGTAATGTGCCGCTGCTGGCGGCGCTCTCCGAGCGTGGACTGGCCCTTGGCGTGGTCTCCAACGCCTGCGGCAATGCACGCGTGCTCTGCGACGACCTTGGCTACACCCCGTATCTCTCGACCGTGATCGACTCGCGCGTCGTCGGTGTGGCGAAACCGGACCCCGCGATTTACGAACTCGCCCTGGCGGCACTGAACGTCCAGCCGCAGCACGTGCTGATGGTTGGCGATTCGTATGAACGTGACGTCGTTCCGGCGCGCGCCCTCGGCATGCACACGGCGTGGCTCAACGGAGGGCTGGCTGGGCAGGCCCGGCGGGCGGGTCGGCAGGGTCAGGAAGGTGAGGCCGGTCGGGAAGTAGTGGTGATCGGGACATTGCGTGAGCTGCTCGACCTCGTTCGCACGACGGAGCAGACCCCCGCGTGACGCCGGAACGTCACAACGCCGAGCGTCGCGCCGGTGTCATTGCCGCCGGACAGGGCGAGCGTCTGCGCAAAGGGGTCGACAACCTCAAGCCGCTGGTTGCCATCGCGGGCCGCCCGCTCGTGGAGCGCGTGCTGACCTCGATTGCCGAGACCGCCCCCGCAGAGGTCGCCATCATCGTCAACGAGGCGTCCACCGCCGTGCGTGAGCGCGTCGAGCAGCGTGACTGGCCGTTCCTACGCCGCTGGATCGTCGAGACGACACCTTCTTCCATGCACAGCTTCCTGCGCGTCGTCGAAACGCTGGCGCGCGATGGGCATCCCGGGCCGTTCCTGCTGTCGACGGTCGACACTGTTGCCACGTCGGGCATGTACCGGCGGTTCGCCGCAGCGGCCGCGGCCCTGGATGCGGACGTGGTGCTGGCCGTGAACCGGCCTGGCGACGACGAGAAGCCGCTGCTGGTGCGACGGGGCGCTGATGGTTTCATCACGGCCATCGGATCGGAGGTAGCGAACGATGGCGCAGATGATGTCTACGCCACTGCCGGGTTTTACATGGTGCGTGCGTCCGTGCTGCGGGAAGCGGCCGCCGCGCGTCGCGAGCAACTGACGGCCCTGAGGCTCTTTCTCGCACGCCTGCTCGCGTGCGGACTGCGCATCGCTGCGGTGCCTGTCGCGCAGAGCATCGACGTCGATCATCCGGAAGACGTCGCTGCGGCGGAGCGCTTCCTCGCCGAGGTACGCTCGTGAGCACGCTGCTGGGCATCTACCGCGAGCCCGAGTGCTCGCCGGGGCGGCACCTGTCGAACGACAGCCTGCTCATCGAGCAGATCGCGCGTGAGCTGAGCGCCCGCGGCGCCTCCGTCCGGCTGTTGCACGCCGAGGAAGCGCTGGCGGAGCGCCCTGACGTGGACCTGGTCTTCTCGATGTGCCAGGGGCCGGCGGCGCTCGAAGGGTTGCTGGACTGGTCGCGGCGCGGCGCGCGGATCGTGAACGACCCCGCGGCCGCGTTGAACACGTACCGCGATCACCTGCCCACGCTGCTGGCGAACGCTGCGGTGCCGTATCCTGCGACCCGTCTCCTCGATACCGCGGCCGCGCTCGACGCGGACCTGGTGGTGGACCGTCCGATGTGGTTGAAGCGGGGCGACCTGCACGCGTCGGTCAGCTCCGACGTGCAGCGCGTCGAGACCGCGGCGCAACTGCGCGCTGGGCTTGCCGACTTCGTCGCCCGCGGGGTGGATCACGTCGCCCTGCAGGAGCATCGTCCCGGCACGGAGATCAAGTTCTACGGGGTGGCGGGGCGGACCTTCTTTCACTGGTTCGTGACGAACGACGCCGGTTCGCCGGCGCCGTCCACGCCCGCATTGCAGGACCTCGCCGAGCGGGCCGCCGCAGCGGCCGGCCTTGGGATCTTCGGCGGGGACGTGATCGTCGGGCCGACTGGCGACCTGACGTTGATCGACTTGAACGACTGGCCATCCTTCGCGCCGTGCCGTGAGGCGGCGTCCGAGGCGATAGCCGATTTTCTGATGAGGCGAGTGGATGCTGCCTGGAACCGAGGTCTTGTCTCGAGCGCGCACGAAGGCGCTCTTTAGCGAAGAGCAGGGGCGGATTGCCCCGGGGCTGCAGACGATCGCGCTGCTGTCGGAACTCGCCGTCGATCACGGCCGCGGATGCACGCTGGTGGACCTCGACGGCAACCAGTACCTGGATCTGAACGCCGGCGTGTCCGTGGCGAGCATTGGACATGCGCACCCGCGCTATGTCGAGGCGCTCACGCGGCAGTTGCAGGCGGTCACCGTGGGCAGCTTCACGACACGGGCGCGCGCGTCACTCACGGAATTGATCGCGCGCCTCGCACCGGGCAACCTCACGCGGACGCAGTACTTCAGCGGCGGCGCCGAGGCGGTCGAAGCGGCCATCAAGCTCGCGCGCTCCCACACCAAGAAGACCGACATCGTCGGCTTCACGGGCGGGTTCCACGGGAAGACCGCCGGTGTGTTGCCGATCTCCGATGTCGGCTGGAAGCATGCCGTCGGGCCGCTGCCACCCGGATACCACATCGCGCCGTACCCGGACCCGACGATGTTCGACGGCACGCCTGAGGAGTGCCTCGAGTTCTCGATCAACGCACTGCGTGCGCTGATCGAGGACAAGGCGGCAGACCGGCTCGCGGCCATCCTCGTCGAGCCCGTGCAGGGGACTGCTGGCAACATCGTCCCGCCAGCGGGGTTCCTCGCGCGCGTGCAGGCCGTGGCACACGAATTCGGCGCGCTGCTGATTGCCGACGAGATGATCACCGGCTTCGGGCGCACCGGGCTGCTGTTCGGCTCCAACCACGACGGCGTCGTGCCGGACATCATGACGACCGGCAAGGGCATGGCCGGCGGGTTCCCTATGAGCGCGGTGATCTCCACCGACGAGATCGTCAAGGCGGAACCGTTCTCGCTGCCGAGCGCCTCCTCCTCCAGCTACGGCGGCAATCCGCTCGCCTCCGCGGCCGGCCTCGTGACGATCAGCACGATCGTCGACGAGAACCTCACCGAGGCGGCGCGGGTGCGCGGAGCCCAGTTCGTCGACGGGCTGCGCCGGCTCGCGGCCAAGCATGGCACCATCGCCAACGTGCGCGGTCGCGGCCTGCTGGTCGGGTTCGACTTCGTCAGGCCGGGAACGACGCGCAGCTTCCTGCCCAAGGATCCGTGCATTGCGTTCTTCAAGGAATGCGTCGAGAACGGCGTGATCGCCATGAGCTACACGCCACGCGTCCGTATCCACCCGCCGCTGATCATCAGCGAGGCTGAGGTCAACCAGGCGCTGGAGGTCTTCGACGCGGCGCTGGGACGGATGCAGGCATGATGCACGGTGTCCTCGTCGGCTTCGGCGAGGTGGCGAGTGCCGGCCACTGGCCGGCATGGCAGGCCACGCATGCTGCCCGCATCGTCGCCGTTGTCGATCCGAGCGAGGAACGCCGCCAGCGTGCGGAGCAGGTGATCGCCGGCGTGCGCACGTTCGAGTCGATCGCGCGCGTGGACGTCGACGTCCAGTTCGCGGACATCTGCACGCCGCCCCTGTGGCACGACGCGCCGATGCTGCAGGCACTGGACCGCGGCTGGCACGTGCTGTGTGAGAAGCCGTTCGTGCTGGACTCGTCCCGCATCGCCGGGATCCGCGAGCGTGCCACGGCGCGTGGGCTCGCCGTCGTCCCGGTGCACAACTGGAAGTACGCCCCAATCCTCTTTCGTTCGACGTCGCTACTGCGAGCTGGCGAGATTGGTCAACTCCGCGACGTGGAGATTGTCACGTCACGCACGCAAGCCGCGGCAACCGCCGCCGGGGCGGCCTACAACTGGCGCACCGACCCGAACGTCGCGGGCGGCGGCATCCTGTTCGACCACGGCTGGCACGCCATCTACCTGGCGCTGCACTGGTTCGGCGAGCGGCCGATCGGTGTGAATGCAAACCTGCGACGCGCGGGCGGCAGCGCCGTCGAGACCGACGTCGACCTCGTCATCACGTTTCCCTCCGGTCGCGCCCGCATCCACTTGACGTGGAATGGAACGTCGCGTCGCAACGCCGTCCGCTTGACGGGAGACGCCGGAACGCTCTACGCAGACGACGACGTGCTTCGGGTGGAGAGCACGAACTCCAGGAACGAGCCGATGGCCGCGGCGCTGTCGGCAGGGTCCAGCCACGCCGACTGGTTCGCGGCGATGCTCCCCGACGTCCTCGCCGCCTTTGCCGAACCGGCCCGCTCACGCCCGATGCTCGATGAAGCCGCGCAGACCCTCGCGATCATCGAAGAGGCGTATGCACAGGCCGGTGTCGCCAGCTAGATGCCCACCATCATCGAGGCTCGTTCCAAGGGAGACCTGAAGCGCTTCATCGAGCTGCCGTATTCGCTGTACGCCGGGGACGCGCACTTCGTGCCGCCGTTGCGTCGTGACGAGTACCGGCGATTCGACAGCCGCCATAATCCGTTCCTGCAGCACGCGACCATCACGCCGTTCATCGCGGTGGACGGTGATCGCGTCGTCGGGCGGGTTGCGGCGATTGATGACCGCCTGCACAACGAGGTGCACGGCGAGCGGGTGACCTGGTTCGGGTTCTTCGAGGCGCCCGACGCCGCAACCGGGCGTGCGCTGATGGCGACCGTTGAGGCGCACGCGGCGCGTCTGGGCAGCACGGTGGTCCGCGGACCCGTGAATCCATCGATGCACGAGTCGCTCGGCGTGCTCGTCGAGGGCTTCGACGACGACCCGTACGCCCTCATGGCGTACAACCCGCCGGCCTATGCGACCTACGTGGAAGCGGCAGGCTACGGGAAGGTGAAGGACCTCTACTCGTTCGGCCTCGACATGACGGTACCGCTGCCGGAGCGCATCGTGCGGATCGCGGACCGGGTGCGGCACCGGTACGGGATCACCATTCGTCCGGTGAACCTCAAGCGCTTCGACGCTGAGTTGGAGATCCTCAAGACGGTGTACCGCGCGGCGTGGGCCGACAACTGGGGCTTCGTGCCGCCGACCGATGCGGAGATCCGGCAGCTCGCTGTGGAACTGAAGCCGATTGTCGACCCCGAACTCGTGCTCTTCGCGGAGATGAACGGGGAGCCGGTCGGCTGCACCGTGTCGATCCCGGACGTGCACCAGGTCCTGAAGAAGATGCACGGCAACCTCCTGCCGTTCGGCGTCATCCATTTCCTCCGTCGCAAGCAGATCATCACGCGCGCGCGGATGCTGCTGCTCGGCGTGATGCCGAATGCGCGCAAGCTGGGGCTCTACCCGCTGTTGATTGCCGAGGCACACGCGCGTGGCGCGCGCAACGGCTACCGGCAGGCGGAGGTCGGCTGGACGCTCGAGGACAACACGCTGATCAACACCGGAATCGAAGCCGCGGGCGCACGGCGGACGAAGGTGCATCGGCTGTATGAGAAGCCGATCGCTTAGCCTCACGGGCGCCACCGGCTTCGTGGGCCGGCATGTCGCCGAGGCGTTCGTGCGTGACGGCTGGGCGGTCCGCGCCATCGTGCGTCGCGGCAACCGCAAGCCGCTCCCGCGCGGCGTGGAAGCGGTCGAGGCTGACCTGCAGGGCGCACATCTCGGCGAGGCGATCCGCGGAACGGACCTCGTCATACACAGCGCGGCGCTGATCCGTGCGCGCGACGAGGCGGCCTTTCGTGCGGTCAACGTCGAGGGGACCCGCGTCGTGGCGGCGGCCGCCGCCGCAGCCGGCGTTCGCATGATCCTCATCTCGAGCCAGGCCGCTGGCGGGCAGGGCACGCCTGACGCGCCGCGGCGCGAGGACGATCCGCCGGCACCGGTGAATGCGTACGGCCGCAGCAAGCTTGCGTCGGAAGTCGTCATGCGCGGCACCGACGGCCTTGCGTGGACCGTCCTGCGCCCCTGCGCCGTGTACGGCCCGTACGACCGTGGATTCCTCCCGCTCTTCCGCATGGCCCGCCGCGGCCTGTTTCTCGTGCCCTCGAGTCCGTCCACGAGCTTCACGTTGATTCACGTGTCCGATCTCGTGCGCGCCGTCCGGCTCGCGGCGGAATCCACCGCCGCAGTGGGGGAGACGTGCTTCATCGGTCACCCTGTCCCGCACACCGGAGACGACGTGCTCCGGGCGATTGCCGCCGCCGAGGGCCGGCCGTGCCGTCCTGTGCGCGTCCCCGCTCCGCTCATCGCGGCAGCGGCCAGGCTCGGCGACCTCGCGTGGCGCGTCGGCGTCCAGCCAATAGTCGACTCAGGGCGGCTCGTCGAACTCCGCGCACAGGGGTTCGTCTGCGCCGTCGACCGCGCGCGAACGGTTCTGGGGTTCACGGCCGCGATCGATCTTGATGAGGGGATTGCCGAGACCGCCCGGTGGTATCGGGCGGAAGGGTGGATCTAGGGGAAGTTAGAAGTCGGAACTCAGAAGTCAGAACTTAGAGTGCGTTTCGAAACCTCAGCGCGCCACCGCGGAGTGCGCGGAGGTCACCGAGATTACATTGGGAGCCGTGTAGCTCCGTGTTCCTCCGTGGCCTCCGTGGTGAGGCTTTGAAACACTCTCAAAAGTCGGAAGTCCAGGGCTGAACTTCTGACTTCTGACTTTTAACTTCTGACTTCCGAGAGGATCCGCGCCGGTACTTCGTGCGCGATGGCGGCAGGGTAGCTGTCGACCAGCGGCGAACTGCGGAACGCGCCATTGCGCAGGCAGTAGTTGGTCCAGACCCGGTTCCAGAGGAACGTGTGCCACGCGGCCTCGGGCGACACGGTGTCGTGCGTCCGCCAGTACCGCTCGATGATGCGCTCGGGCCGGAAGAACTGCAGCACCTCGATGTACTTCCGCATCAACCCGGCGCCGCTGATGTTCGGCATCGACGTGACCGGGAAGGCGAGGGTGTACTTCTCCCAGTCCTGCGGGTAGTTCTTGAAGAGGATGCGGCCGTCCGCGTCGTACTTCGCGTAGTCGCGCGTGCCCGGCAGCGGCGTGAGGATCGTCGGGTTCAAGCCGTCGAGGTCGGTCTCGGCCGCGAACCGCAGGATGTCCCCCGCGACGGTGTTCATGTCCTGCGTGTCGATGCCGAGGATGAACGAGCCGACCACACCGACGCCGTGGCGGCGGATCCGCGCGACGTTCTCGCGGTAGTAGTCGACGCCGCGACGCTGTGAGGTGCCGTCCTTGCGGATCAGCGTCAATGACTGCTTGTCGGTGCTCTCCAGCCCGATGAAGACGCCCGCACACCCGGCCGCTCGGGCCAGCGCCGGCAGTTCGTCGTCATCGCCGAAGTTGATCGTGACCTGGGTGATCCACTGCTTCCCGAGCTTCGCGTCGGCCATCGCGCGGAACAGATCGAGGCAGCGCTGCTTCGCCTTGCGCGAGAAGCCGTTCAGGTCGTCGTCCACGAAGATGATGTCGCGCTGGGGAATGGCGGCCACCTCCGCGACGACTTCGTCGACCGTTCGCATCCGGAACAGGCGTCCGTTGAAGACGGTCACCGAGCAGAACGAGCAGTCCATGGGACAGCCGCGGGAGGTCTGCGCGGAGACGTACTCGTAGGTGTACTTCTCGAAGATGCGCCGGTCTGGCTGGACGATCGACTCGCCGCGCGTGCCGCCGTTGTAGACCGGCTGGAGCCGTCCCGCTTCGACGTCCGCGATGACCGTCGGCCAGAGCGCCTCGCATTCACCGATGAACAGGGCATCGGCGTGCCGGGCCGCCTCGCCCTGCACCAACGACGCATGGATACCGCCCATGACGACCGGGATGCCCCGGCTGCGGAACTTTGCGGCAATCGCGTAGGCTCGCGGCGCCTGCGGCGTGAAGGCGGTCAGGCCGACGAGATCGGCCTGCACGTCGCCGTAGTCCCTCGTGCCTTCGACCTGTTCGTCGATCAGCTCCACCGTCCAGTGGGGCGGCGTGACGGCTGCCACGTAGCCGAAGGCGAGTGGTTGCCACAGGTAGTCGCCGTAGAGGGACACCGGGTTGCGCGGGTTGATCAGGACCAGTTTCATGCGGCAGCGTCGATGATCTGAAGTTCGCGACCGACCCGCTCGAAGACCGCGAGCGCCTCGTCGATCTGCTCAGGTGTATGCGCCGCCGAGTAACTCGTGCGCAGCAGGCATGCATCGGGACGGCAGGCTGGCGGCAGGACGATGTTCGCGTAGACGCCGGCGTCGAGGAGCGCGGCCCAGGCGGCGACGGCCCGGTCAGCCGTGCCGATCTCGATGGGCACAATCGGCGATTCGGTACGCCCGATTGTGAACCCGAGCCGCGTGAGCCCGGCCCGCACCTGCCGCACGTTCGCCCACAGGCGATCCTTCAGCGTTCGATCGGCGAGCAGGATCTCCAGCGCCTTCTCGACCCCAGCGATGTTCGCCGGTGATCCGGAGGCTGTGAAGACGTAGGGGCGCGAGGCGAAGTGGAGGAGGCGAAGCGCATCGTGCCGCGAGACCGCGAAGCCGCCAATGCCCGCGAGCGCCTTCGAGAACGTGCCCACCACGAAGTCGACCGTGTCGAGCACGCCCTGTTCCTCGACGCACCCGAGCCCCTGCTCGCCGTACACGCCGAAGGAGTGTGCCTCGTCCACCATCAGGAATGCCCCGGCCTCACGGCACGCGGCCGCGATGTCCCGCAGGGCGCCCACGTCGCCGCTGATCGAGTAGAGCCCTTCGACGACGACAAGGCAGTTCGACGGGTCCTCGACGCGCGAGAGCTTGCGCGCGAGATCCGCCGGGCCATTGTGGCGGAAGGCGAAGATCTGGGCGCCACTCAGGCGCGCACCGTCGTAGATGCTCGCGTGGCTCTCGAGATCGACCATCACCGTGTCTCCAGCCTGGCACAGGCCGGAGATGAGGCCGAGGTTCGCCTGATAGCCGGTGCTGAACACCATCGCGTGCGGCATGCCGTACGCCCTGGCGAAGGCGCGTTCGAGCTGGCGATGCGCGGCGTAGGTCCCGTTGGCGGCGCGGGAGCCGGTCGTGCCGGCACCCTGCTGCGCCACCGCCGCTTGTGCGGCCGCGATGACGTCCGGATGGAAGCTGAGGCCGAAGTAGTTGTTGGACCCGCACATCAGCGTGCGGTGGCCGTTGATCACGACCTCGGTGGGGCTGAGGATCCGGTCGATGACGGTATCGAACGGGACGTGGTCGACGGCGAAGGCGTCGAGGCGCTCCGCGATCGGGCGCAGCTTGTCGAACAGGCTCACCGAACCAGTGTACCCGCTTCGAAGCGGTTGCGGGTCTCCGAGCGGCGCACCTTCCCGCTGGTGGTGCGCGGGATCGTGCCCGGCGACGCAAGCACCACGCGATCGACATCGAGGCCCGCCGTCTCGCGAATCCGGCGGCGCACCGCCTCCTCGAGATCGGTCGTGCGTGCGCCGGCCCGGGTCTCCACGACCGCCACGACTTCGTCGGCGTCGTCCACGTGCGTGAGGGCGAACACGACCACGCCGGACACGGCGACCCCCTGGACATCGGAGAGTGCCGCCTCCAGATCGGCCGGATGGTACTTGCGCCCCTGCCGGATGATCACGTCCTTGGTCCGCCCGCAGACGTAGAGGCTGCCATTGGCCATGTAGCCAAGGTCGCCGGTCACGAGCCAGCCATCACGCAGCGTGGCCTCCGTAATCTCGGGCTGCTCGAAGTAGCCCTGCATCACGGAGGGGCCCCGCGCGACGATCGCTCCGACGTGGCGTTCCGGGAGTTCCACGAAATCCTCATCGACCACGCGGACGCTGTGGCCGGGGAACGGCGTGCCGCACCTGACGATCCGGACCGACGAGGACCCGTTGACCACGGGCACCGCCACCGACTCGCGAACCAGCCGCTCCGCGTCGACCGTGTCGACCGAGACGCCGCCGTGCGCGAAGGTGACCGCCAGCGAGTGTTCGGCGAGTCCGTAGCTCGGAAGCAGGCTCTCCTTCCGGAAACCGGCAGGCGCGAAGTAGTCCGCGAACTGCTGCAACGTGTCGGGGCGGATCGGCTCGGCGCCGCATCCGGCCACGCGCCAGCGCGAGAGGTCCAGCTGCTCGAGCTGCGAGCTCTTCACGCGCCGTCGACAGAGCTCGTAGGCGAAATTCGGGGCGAACGAAATGCTGCCGCCATACCGGGAGAGCGCATCGAGCCACGCACTTGGCCGCTTCAGGAACAGGACCGACGACATCTGCACGGCGTCGATCGCCGAGTAGACCGACGACAGCAGCATGCCGATCAGTCCCATGTCGTGGTACAGCGGCAGCCAGCTGACCGAGACGTCCCCCGGCCCGACGCCCAACCCGGCCGGGCCGATGATCGACTCGACGTTCGAGGCCAGGTTGCCGAACGTGAGGACGACCCCCTTCGGCAGCGCCGTGGACCCCGACGTGAACTGCAACAGGGCGATGTCGTCGAGCGAGCGCGGGCGCGGAGCGGCGAGGGTGGGCCCGCCCTGGAGCGATTCCAGCGTGTGAAAGTTCGGTGACACGCGCGCGACGCTCGGGGCATCGGCGTGATCGGGCTGCCGCACCGCTGGCTCGAGCAGCGGGCGCACATCGTCTGTCGTCAGCACAGCCACCGCGTGCGAGGCGCCGATGATGTGCGCTGAATGCCGTGCGAAGGTCGCCACGTCACCGGCCTGCGCGGGCGGGCAGAGCGGGACCGGCACAAGGCCGGCGGCAACGATGCCGAAGAACCCGGTGACGAAGCCGCTGATCTCCGGGATGACGATGGCGACGCGATCGCCGTCTTCGTAGCCGAGCGCGCGCAGCGCGCCGCCGATGGCGCACGCGCAGGCCAGCAGCTCGCGGTAGGGCACGAGCTGGGTCCGGCCATCGTGCTCGATGAAGCGGATGCCTCGGGGTGTGTCGGCGGCGTCGCGGAGCGCTTCGGAGACCGTGCGTGGTGTGTTCACGCGGGCGATCCCGGGGCAGCTGACGCGAGGGTCCGAACCTCGTCCACGATCTGGCCGACCGTGCGGATATGCGTCAGCGCGTTGAGCGGCACTGAGACGTTGAAGTGATCTTCGAGTTCCCCGACCAGCTCGAGCACCTGCAGTGAGTCGAACCCGAGATCGGCCATGAGTTCCTTATCTGGCGTCGGCTCGATGGGGCGGCGGCTGAGGCGGGTCAGAATCTCGACGGTGTCCTGCTCGAAACGGTCGGCGGAGGGGTTCGCCATTTTCAGTGTCCGGCACATGCGGCGCGCCGGCGTCTTTCTCCCGAGGTTGAGGCGAAGCCGACTGTAACACGGATGTCAGATCCTTGGCACGTATTAAGATGCGGTGATGCAGGCGCCGCTGCGCGTGACGCAGACCATCATTCTGGCCGCGGGCAGCGGGTCGCGGCTCGCGACCGCGCGCGGCGATGTGCCCAAGCCGCTCATGAGCGTGGCCGGCCTGCCGCTCGTCGCCCACGCGCTCGAACACGCGCATGCCAGCGGGTGCGACGAGGCGGTCGTGGTGATCGGCTTCGAGGGCGCCAGGGTCCGCGCGGCCATCGAAGCGATGCAGACGCCGATGCGCGTCCGCTTCCTCGAGAACCCGGAGTTCACGTCGCCAAACGGCGTCTCGCTGCTGGCTGCCGAACCGGCGGCCGCCCCCGCGTTCTACCTGCAGATGGTCGACCACCTGTTTCTCGAGCCGGCGCTCCGGCACCTCGCTCATGGCGCACTCGGCGCGGGCGAAGCGGGCCGCGTGCTCGTCGACTCCGTCCCCTCACCGGATATCGACCTGGCGGACGCGACGAAGGTGCAGCTTGTCGGTGACCGCGTGGCCGCCATCGGCAAGGGGCTCGAACGGTGGGACGCGATCGATGCTGGATGCTTCGTGCTCACGAGCGCGGTGTTCGACGCGCTGCGACAGGTGGGGACGGGCGAAGGGCTGACGGTGTCTGCGGGGATGCGACGGCTCGTCGCCGAACGCCGCCTCGGCGCCGTCGACATCCGCGGCGCGGAGTGGATTGACGTCGACACACCCGCCGATCGCGATATCGCCGAGCGCCTGCTCGGGCGGCGCCAGCTCGTCTCGGAACCCTGACGGCGAACGTCGCGGCCCGGGCGGGCTGAAGCCCGCCCGCTACGACCGGGCGCAGAACGCGTCCGCGACGACTGAACGCACAACGTGTCTGCGACGATTGAGCGCACAGCGCGTCTGCGACGACTGAGCGTACAACGTGTCTGCGACGACTGAGCGCGTACAACGCGCCGCCTGCCAGCGCGGGGAAGGACGGGCTCCCTCGTAGCGGCGGGGCTTCAGCCCCGCCGATGCGGGACAGGACGACGGTCGTCGCGCACACGTCGGCGTGCCGTGCGCGGGCCTCAGGCTTCGGCGTGCTGGGCGTCGGCTGCCGTGAAGCCGGTCGACACGGCCGCACGCGCTCGCCGCAGCGCTGCCGCTGCGGCCGCGAGCTGCTCGCTGTAGATCGTCAGCGTCAGGTTCGCCACCACCACACCAGACAGCACCAGCGCAGGCACCAGGATGCGCTGGCCGGTCAGCGACACGCCAAGGAAGACCACCGCGAACAGGTCGCGGCGGAGCAGCGTGAAGAGGGCCGCCGCCACCTTGAGCGGGCGCAGGCCGGTATCAACCGCCGCGCGACGAACCGACCTGTCGATCCACACGAACGAGGCATCGTCCGCATGTCGCGCCACGAAGCGCCCCGCGCGTACGAGGCTGCCGACGAGCGCGAGCCCGATGACCGCCGTCGACCAGAGCGCCATCGTGCCGCTCCCTTCGCGCACCCATCCGATCGTCATGCCGACGAAGCTCGAGAGGTAGGTGAGCTGGTCGACGATCGTGTCGACGCGCGCGCCGGCTTCGGATTCGGTCAGCGTCGATCGCGCGATCTCTCCGTCGACGCCATCGAGAATGGACGTGAGCTGAAAGAGGATCCCGGTCAGGACGAACGGCAGGTAGCCGGGCTGGGCGGCGACCCAGGCGCAGACGAACCCGAGCAGTAGCGTGGCAACCGAGGCGGCCGTCGCGCTCATGCCGAGCGCGAGCGCCACGCGTGAACAGGCGCGGCTGATGGGCCGGTTGAACGTGCGCGACACGAAGCCGTCGCTCGGCTTGGCCGTGGCCAGCAGCGCGGCGCGCGTGGCGGCCCGCCGCTGCGAAACGGTGCCGATCGCAAGCAGGCTGCCCACGCCGACCCGCTGCACGGGCAGCGCGCCTCCGCTGCCATCGGCGGCCGCGAGCACCAGATCCGCGCGGCCCGCGAACACGCGCGCGCCATCCGGCGCCTCGAACGCGACCGTGTCGCCGCGCTGCTCTGCGTGCACCACCACCGGGTCGGAGAAGAACGGCAGCATCAGCGCGGTGGTTGGGGGAACGAGAATCGTGAAGGCGGAGCCGAGCGCGGGAAGGCTGTCGGGCGTGACGAGCGTCGCGCCAACCCTGGCGGCGACGCGTTCGTGACGTGCGCGAGCCGACCCGCCGAGAAACCGCGGGTCGGTCCCCTCCATGAGGACGATATACATGCTGCGGTATCATACCAATCGGTCGCCTGGTGTTTCTTCCTCGTCACGCCCTCCGCAGCGCCGTTCGCGGCGTCCGCATGCTTGCGTCGCCCCACCGCCCGTTGCTCGTGCAACTGGTCGTCACGCGCCGCTGTAATCTCGCCTGCGGCTATTGCTCTGAATACGACGACGTGTCGTCGCCGGTGGATGTGTCGCTGCTCGAGCGGCGCATCGACCACGCCGCCGGCCTGGGCACACTGGTGCTGACACTCACGGGCGGCGAGCCGCTGCTGCACCCGAAGCTCGACGCGCTCGTGGCCCGGGTCGCGTCCCACGGCATGGTGTGCACGATGATCTCGAACGGCTATCCGCTCACGAAGGAGTGGATCCGCCGGCTCAACGAGGCAAATCTCTCGTTCCTCCAGATGTCGATCGACAACATGGAGCCGAACGGGTTCTCGCAGAAGTCCTGGTCGCAGATCCGGAAGAAGCTCGACCTGCTCAAGGAGCACGCGCGCTTCGGGGTCAACATCAACGCCGTGCTCGGGTCCTCGACCCTCGAGGAAACGCGCGAGGTGGTCCAGCGCGTCAAGGAACTCGGCTTCTACATGACCGTCGGGCTGATGCACGACGTGCACGGGCAGATCGATCCGGGACTGCTGCGCGATCAGCTCGCGGCGACGTACCGCGAGATGCAGCAGATGAGCAACAAGACCGTCTTCCACGAAACCGGTGAAGGCTGGGAGTGGGACATGCTGCAGGGCGGCGCGTCGCCGTTCAAGTGCCGCGCCGGCGGTCGCTACCTCTACGTCGACGAGTTCGGCACCGTGAACTACTGCAGCCAGCGCCGGGGTGAGCCTGGCGTGGATCTGCTCGAGTACACCGCCGAGGATTGCGAGCGCGCGTTCTACACGCCCAAGGGGTGCGAGGCCCGCTGCACGATCGGATGTGTCCGCCGCGCCTCCGCGTTCGACGGGTGGCGTGCACAACCCGGCTTCACCGCGGTTGAGCAACCCACCTGAAGCGGGATGCGCGGGATGAGATCGAACTCCCGCGGCGCGCAGAGCTCGGTCGACTGTCACGATGGCCCACTTCCTGCGTCGTACAATGCGACGAGCGGCATGCATCGGTTTCTCTGCGGCACGCGCCGGCATCACATGACGCGATGGGTGGTCGCGGTGGCATTTGCCGCATCGGCCTCCACCGCCCTCGCGCAGCCCCGGTCCGCGCCGCCCGCGCCGGCCACCACCGCCGCCACGCCACAGACCGCTCCTGCCATCACCGGTGTCGTGTCCACCCAGAACGGCACGATCGCGCTGCCTGGAGTCCAGGTGTCGCTGCGTGCGGCGGAGCAGGAGGTTGCCACGTACATCACCGACGCCGACGGCTCGTTCCACTTCGAGGGCCTCGCGCCGGGCACCTACACGGTGGTCGCCGGGCTCGAAGGGTTCGATCCGTTCACGCAGGCGGTGACCGTCGCCAGTGGCCAGCCGGTCGTGGTCAGGGCAGACCTCCGGATCGCGACCGTGTCCGAGCGCGTGGACGTGGTGGCGTCGACCCCCATCGTGCCGACCGTCGGCACGCTCGCGCCCAGCGAGGGGCTGACCGGTCGTGAACTCGACGAGATGACCGGTGGCGGCGGACTGCAGTCCGCCCTGCGGCTGCTGGCCAGCGTGATCGAAGTTCCAGGAGGGGTCAGCATCAAGGGGGGCCGGCCCAGCCAGGCGTCGACTCAGCTCGGCTCGAGCGCATTCGTCGATCCCGCGACGGGGCTCTCGCAGGTCTCGCTGCCGGATGACGCGATTGATTCGGTGACGGTGCTGCCGAACCCCTACGCCGTGGAGTTCGGCCGGTTCTCATCGGGGCTGGTGCTGATTCGCACACGCCGTGCGGGCGACACCTGGCGCATGCGCGTCAACAGCCTGGACCCGGCGTTCCGCACGAAGCGCGGATCCCCGTTCACCATCAAGGGCATCTCGTCGTTCTCACCGCGTGCGGAGATCGGCGGACCGCTGGTCAAGGACAAGCTGTTCCTGCAGCAGGCGATGCAGTACCGCTATCGCACCAACGACGTGCCGAGCCGTCCGCAGGACGAGCTGAAGCGCTCCTACCGATTCAGCTCTTTCACGCGGCTCGATGCGAACGTCTCCGATCGGCACAGTGTCGTCGCCGCGGTCGGACTCTTCCCGGCGAAGGCGGTGCAGGCGACGCTCGGGACCTTCACGCCTCCGGACGCGTCGGTCGAAATGAAGGGCAATGTCAGCACGGTTGGGCTCACGGAGCGGGCGTTGTGGAGCGAGAAGCTGTTCACCGAGACGACGATCGAGGTCAACAGCTACAGCAACGACGTCATGCCGCGCGGTCCGTCCGCCATGGAACTGCTGCCGGAGACCACGCTGGGGAACTTCTTCAACCGGCAGCATCGCGAAACGTCGACGGTCCAGTTCATCGAGTCGGCGTCCGGCACGGCGCACGGGTGGGGAGGGATGCACCTCTACAAGGCTGGCATCGACCTCCTCTACAACCGCTTCTCGGGGTACAGCCAGAGCCGGCCGGTGCTGATCCGGCGATCCGACGGCACGCTCGCCCGGCGGCTGGACTTCACGTCCGCGCAGACGGCGCAGCTGGAGAACAGCACGGACGTGGCGCTCTACGCGCAGGACCGCATCCAGCCAGGCGATCGCTGGTACACCGAGTTCGGCGCCAGGCTCGACCGCGACGGTGTTCTCGGCCGTGTGAACGTCACGCCGCGCGTAGGCGTGGCCTTCCTGCTGAACAAGGACGGCAGCTCGGTCATCCGCAGCGGGTACGGCCTCTTCTTCGAGCGAACCCCCTCGACCGCGGGGGTGTTCACGCAGTACGAATCGGCTGTCGACACGCGCTACGCGCGCGACGGACGGACCCCGCTCGCCGCGGCCCAGCTCGTGCGGCATCTCGTTGCGCCGGACCTGCGCACCGCACGCAGCCTGACCTGGGACATCGCGCTGGATCACCGCTTCAACGCGATGTGGTCGACGCACGTCGGCGTCATCGACAGGCGAGGCACGCGCGAACTGCTCGTGAACGACACCTCCGTGAATGGGGCGCGGGCCCTGCTGCTCGACAGCAGCGGCCGCTCGGTCTATCGCGAGGTCGAGGTGGCTGCGCACTACACGGCGGGGCAGCGGGTGGACCTCAACGTGTCGTACGTGCGGTCACTCGCACGCTCCGACCTGAACGCCTTCACGAACTTCTACGACGCCGTGCTCTGGCCGGTGGTGGGCGAGAACGGGTACGGTCCCGCGCGAACCGAGGTGCCGCATCGGTTGCTCGCGCGCGGACGGGCTACGCCGCTCCGTGACTGGCTCGTCATCGGCACCCTCGACTGGCGATCCGGATTGCCCTACTCTGTGGTGAATGAGATGCTCGATTTCGTCGGGCCCCGCAACAATCGCCGCTTCCCGGCGTACGTGCGGGTCGACGCCGGCATCGAACATCGCTTCACGTTCGGCAAGTACCGGCCCTGGATCGGCGTGCGCGTGGACAACGCGCTCAGCTCATTCCTGCCACAGGACGTCCAGGCGAACCTCACGTCACCCGCATTCGGCACCTTCTACAACTCCGAGTACCGCCAGGCCCGGATCCAGCTCCGGTTCGAGCGGTAACCCCCGCGAGCCGCGTTGACCCGGGCGCCGTCCTCGCGTCTCGCATTCCTGACCCTCGCAGCCCTCGGCGTCGTCTACGGCGACATCGGCACGAGCCCGCTCTATGCGCTGCGCGAGTGCTTCGCCGGGTCGCATGCGATCCCGGTGACGCCCGAGAACGTCATCGGGGTGCTGTCGCTGATCTTCTGGTGCCTCATCATCACCGTCTCGGTGAAGTACCTGCTGTTCGTGATGCGGGCCGACAATGGCGGGGAAGGGGGCATCCTCGCGCTGGTGGCGCTCGTGCGTACGCGCAACGGCAGGAGCGCCCATCGGGTGCTCGTCGCGATCGGGCTCTTCGGCGCCGCACTGCTCTATGGCGACGGCATGATCACGCCGGCCATCTCCGTCCTCAGCGCGGTCGAAGGCCTCGGAGTCGCCACACACGTCTTCGAGCCGTTCGTGGTGCCGGCGACCGTCGCCATTCTCGTCGGCCTGTTCTTCGCGCAGCATCGCGGCACGGGAGGGATCGGTACCGTGTTCGGCCCGATCATGATCCTCTGGTTCGTCGTGCTCGCGCTCCTCGGGCTGCCCGGCGTCGTCGCGCACCCGGTCGTGCTCGAGGCGATCGACCCGCTCAGGGGCCTCCGCTTCCTCTACCATGAGGGGCTCGCGGCCTTCCTCACCCTCGGCTCAGTGTTTCTCTCCGTCACCGGCGCGGAGGCGCTCTACGCCGATATGGGGCACTTCGGACGTGCGCCGATCCGCCTCGCGTGGTTCTCGCTCGTTCTCCCCTCGCTGGTGCTCAACTACCTCGGGCAGGGCGCGCTGCTCCTGGCCGACCCGAGCGCACGTGAACATCCGTTCTTCCGCCTCGCGCCGGACTGGGCGCTCATTCCGCTGGTCGTCCTCGCGACGGTGGCGACCGTCATTGCGTCGCAGGCGGTGATCTCGGGCGCGTTCTCGCTGACGCAGCAGGCCATCCAGCTCGGGTACTCGCCGCGCTTCGACATCCACCACACGTCGGCACACGAGAAGGGGCAGGTCTACATCCCCGAGATCAACTGGATGCTGATGTTCGCGACCGTCGCCCTGGTGTTCGGGTTCAGGACCTCCACGAACCTGGCGGCCGCCTACGGGATGGCGGTGACGACGACGATGGTGATCACGACGCTCCTCGCATTCGTGGTGGCGAAGGAGCGCTGGCGCTGGAGCATCTGGGCTGCCGCCGCCGTCACAGCCGCATTTCTCGTTGTCGACGTCGCGTTCTTCTCTGCGAACCTGATCAAGATCGAGCATGGTGGCTGGTTCCCGCTGCTGGTGGCGGGCTGCGTCTACGCCGTGATGTCCACCTGGCATACGGGACGCCTGCTCGTGGTCCGGCGGCTGGCCGAGGCGGAGGTGCCGCTGTCGCGCTTCTTCGAGAGCGTGGTGCAGAAGGCCCCCGTGCGGGTGCCAGGTACCGGCGTCTTCATGACCGGCCGACCGGAAGGTACGCCCCCCATCCTCGTGCACCACCTCACGCACAACAAGGTCTTGCACGAACAGGTGATCCTGCTCACCGTCTCCATCGTCGATGCCCCGACGACCGACCCGAACTCGTCGATCGACGTGGAGAAACTGCAGGACGGCTTCTGGCGTGTCGTGGCGCGCTTCGGCTACATGGAAACACCGAACGTGCCGCTGGCGCTCGACCGTGCCCGGCAGTTCGGCCTGCGGTGGGAGCAGCCGGACACGACGTACTACCTCGCCCACCTCACGCTGTTTGTCCGTGATCGCCCGACGCTCGGGATGGCGGAGTGGCGCGACAAGCTGTTCGTGTTCCTCTCACGCAACGCGCGTCGCGCGACGAACTTCTTCCTGATCCCGCCCGACCGCGTGGTCGAGATCGGCATCCAGCTCGAGCTCTAGACGTCCGATGCGCTGCCGTCCGCCCGGTCGACCGGAGGGGCTGCCTCGAGTGCCAGGCGGATGGTGCGGTTGAGCGTGTCCGCGTCGAACGGCTTCTGGACATAGAGCGCGTCGGCGCGCAGGACCCCGTGCTGCACGACGGCGTCGTCCGTGTAGCCGCTCATGTAGATGGTCCGTGTGCCCGGGCGCAGCGCCTGCACCTGTTCTGCGAGCTGGCGGCCGTTCAGGCCGGGCATGATGATGTCGGTCAGCAGCAGGTCGATGGGGCCGGGGTACCGGCCGAGGATGCGCAGCGCGTCCTGGGCATCGGTCGACGGGAGGACGTGCATGCCCAGGCGCTCGAGCATCAGCCTGACGACCTGGCGCACCGACGCTTCGTCCTCGACCATCAGCACCGTCCTCGGTTCGCGCGTGTACGTGCGCGGCTCGACCGCCCGCGCGCTGCGCGCCCCTGGCTCAGGCACCCGTGGCAGGTAGATGCAGAAGCTGCTGCCGGCGCCCGGCTCGCTCTGCACGCTCATCGTGCCGCCGCACTGCTGCACGATCCCCTGCACTGTCGTCAGCCCAAGGCCTGTGCCCTTGCCAGGCCCTTTCGTCGTGAAGAAGGGCTCGAATACCAGCTCGAGCAGCTCCTTCGGGATGCCGGTGCCGGTATCGGTGACACAGAGCATCGCGTAGGACCCCGGCTTGACCTCCGGACCGACCATGCCGGCGGCTCTGGCGTCGAGGTCGACAGGCGCAGTACGCACGGTCAGGACACCCCCATCCGGCATCGCGTCGCGTGCGTTGACCGCGAGGTTCACGATGACCTGTCCGAGCTGGCCCGCATCGGCCTGCACCCACAGGAGGTCCGTGGCGAGGTCGGTCTGCAGCGTGATGTGCTCCCCGATCAATCGCGTCAGCATGCGTTCCGTGTCCGCGACGACGGCGTTGAGCTCGTGGGTGTCCGGGGCGACCACCTGGTGCCGGCTGAAGGTGAGAAGCTGCTGGGTGAGTGCCGCAGCGCGGGCTCCCGCGTTGCGGATATCGGTCAGCATCTCGTAGCCGGCTGCGTCGAGCGAGGCGGAATCGAGCAGTAGATCGCTGTAGCCGTTGATGACCGTCAACAGGTTGTTGAAGTCGTGGGCGACGCCGCCAGCCAGCCGGCCCATGGACTCCATCCGCTGCGAATGTGCCAGCCGTGCCTCCAGCTCACGGCGGCGCTGTTCGGCCTCCTTGCGCTGGCTGATGTCGGTCGTCGTGCCCGCCACAATGAGCGGACGCCCCCAGCCATCGCGCTCGACGGCGTTGCCGCGCCCGAGTACCCAGAGCCAGGTGCCGTCGCCCCGTCGCATGCGCAGCTCGACCTCGTAGCCCGGGGATTCGGGCCGGCCGAGCGCTTCCTGAATCGTCCGCATCGTCGGCTCGAGATCGTCGGGATGGCAGCGTGAGGTGAAGGTATCGAGGGTGGTCGGCAGATCCGGCGGAAGGCCGAGCATCTCGAACCAGCGGGGGCTGTAGAAGGTTTCCCCCGTCTGGTAGTTCCATTCCCACACGGCGTCGCTCGTGGCGGAGATCGCGAGCGCCAGGCGGCGCGAGCTGGCACGCACGGCCTCTTCGGCCCGCTTGCGATCCGTGACGTCGATCATGGTGACCAGCACGTGCAGCAGCGACCCGTCCGGCCGCAAGCGCGGCGCAGCCGTGACCTGCAGCCAGCGCCTGACGCCGGTCGTCCGGTTGAGCACGCCAAGAACGGTGTTCCGGATGGCTTGCCCGCTGTGCGCGGCCACCACCGACGGCGCGTCGTCGGGCGGCAGCTCCGAGCCATCCTCGCGGACGAGGCCCCACTGCGGATCGGCAGACGTGAGGCCATGGAGCTGCTCGCGCGTGAGCCCGAGGACCCGGGCCGCGGCCGGATTGCTGAGGACGATGCGGTCGTCGCGGTCGTGCAGCAGCACGCCGACCTCGATGTCCTCGACCAGCGTGCGGAAGCGGTTCTCGCTCTCGATGAGTGCCGCGTCGACGCGCCGACGCTCGAGCTCGGCGCCTGCGCGCGCAGCGACGACATGGAGGAGCGCCTTGACCTGCTCGGGGCGTTCCAGCGCCGTGGAGTGCGCCACGGCAATCAACCCGAGAGGTACGCCGTCGTTCGAGAAGATCGGCAGCCCCATGTAGCAGTCGGCGCCGAAGCCGACCATGCGCCTGTCGTTGGGGAAACGGGCCTGCACGGCGTGTGGGTAATAGCGCAGCTCGCGTCCGACGACGGTCTCGCACACGGCGCCGGCCAGCGCGTAGGAGAAGTTCGGCTGCGCCTGTCCGTCGTGCGAAACGGCGATGGTGCGCAGGTAGCCGGGCAGGTGCGGGTCGAGCGCCGCGACGAGTGCGTGCTCGGCTGCGCAGATCGCGCAGAGCGTGTCGACCGCGGCCTGGAAGAAGCCCTGGCCCGTGTGTGGACCGATCACCTCGACGAGCCGATCGAGCGCGGACTGCGTCTGCTTCCGCTCTGTGACATCGCGCCCTTCCGGCACGAGCAGGACGACGGTGCCGTGCTCATCGCGGATCGGCTTCAGCGAGAAGTCGACGTGACCGATGCCGCCTGAGAGCAGCGGGTGCCAGGTCTCGAACCTGATGGTCTCCCCGCGGGCCGCCGCCGCGCAGGCGGCGCGGACACGCTCGCGCAGCTCCGCCGAATGCGCCCATAGCGGCGTGTCCCAGAAGGGCCGTCCGACCACGCTGTCGGCCGGCACGCCGACCGCCTGCAGCACGGGCCGGTTCGCCTCGAGTACCGTTCCCGAGACGTCGAGCAGCCCCATGTAGTGGAGGGTGTGGTCGAAGATCGCCCGCAGCCGCTGGTGGGTGAGCCGCCGCTCACGCCGCACGCGCCACCAGATCGCGAGCGCGCAGAGAAAGGCGAGCAGCGACACCGCGAGCAGGGCGAGCTGGGTGACCGCGTACAACCCGGGCGCCAGCAGGGCGTGCAGGCTGGCGGACATCAGGCGTCGGTTGCCGGCGTGAGCAGGCCGTCGAGGCTCACGGCATTCCGGGTCCGCCGGTACTCGACCATGCCCTCGTCACCCTTGGCCTGCGCCCATCGCGGCAGCTGATCGCGCTGCTGATCGAGGCGCAGCAGGGGCACGCCGAAGCCGCACGAGGTCTGCACCGCCTCGACGTACCCGAGCACGATCTGCCGGACGCCAGGATGCTCCGGCACGCGCGCCGCGAGCGACGCCCACTCCGTGGAGAGGCGCGTAACCACGCGGCCGCGGCAGTAGAGCCGCAGGATCTTCGGGTGACCCTGGAAGGCGCAGAACATGATCGTCAGCCGACCGTTCTCCGTGAGGTGCGCGGCGGTCTCGTTCCCGCTGCCGGTCAGGTCCAGGTACATGACGGTTGTCGCATCAAGGATGCGAAAGGAGTCGAGCCCCTTCGGCGAGAGGTTCACGTGACCTGTGGTGGAGAGCGGTGCGCTGGCCACGAAGAACATCGGCTGTTCGGCGATGAACGCGGCGTGCTCCTCGCTGATCGTGTCGTAGAGCTTGCCCATCAGGCGCATTCTGCCACAGGAGCGCGTCGACGGCGCCCGCGCTCCAGATCCCCCAGTCCGAGTGCCGAATCCCGTCCCTAGTCCCGTGGGAGCGCGTAAGCGATCAGCTCCGTGTGGATGCCTGTGCCGACCGCGAGCACGACGAACTGCCGACCGGCTGCCCGGTAGGTCATCGGTGCCGCGGCGGGTCCGAGCGGGAGCTCCGTCTGCCAGATGAGCGCGCCGGTCTGCGTGTCGAAGGCGCGGAACATCTGCGGCTCTGGCGGCAGAGTCGTCAGCTCCCGGATGCCGACCTTCAGCGCGTTGTTGCGCGCGAGGCCTCCGGCGAACTGGCTGACGAAGAGCAGGGTTGGGGTGACGAGCAGGCTGCCGCGGCGGCCATTGCCCAGCGGACCGAGGTTCAACTCCTTCAGGAGCGGGTGGTCGCGCGGGCCGTCGCCCAGCGGAACCTGCCAGGCGATCGCGCCCGTGTTCAGGTCGTAGGCCGTGAGGCGGCTGTACGGGGGCTTGTACAGCGGAATGCCGTCGAGCGTCGGCAGCGCCGAGGCCGAACTGCGACGGAACCGCATGTTGCCCTTGCCGTCCGCATCGCCACGGTCCAGCCCGACGATGATCGGCGAAGTGACGGAAGGGACGTACAGGAAGCCCGTCCTGGGATCGACAGCGGCGCCGCCCCAGTCCGCACCACCGACATCGCCTGGAAGGTTGATCGTGCCCCGTTCGGTCGGCGGCGTAAACAGCGGGCCGCGATCCCAGGCCTTCAAGACCTCGAGCGCCTGCGCCCGGAGTTCCGGCGTGAAGTCGACGACATCGGTGTCCTGAAAGCCCTGTCGATCGAACGCGGGCGGGTGCGTTGGAAAGGGCTGCGTCGCCGACGTGCGTTCGCCAGGGACAGCCGACTGCGGGACGGGACGCTCTTCGACCGGCCAGATCGGCTTCCCGGTGTGTCGGTCGAAGACGTACACGAAACCCTGCTTGCTGACCTGCGCCACCGCCTTGACGCGTACCCCGTTCACCGTGATGTCGATCAGGTTCGGGGCAGCGGGGAAGTCGTAGTCCCACAGTCCGTGGTGGACCGCCTGGAAGTGCCAGACGCGTCGGCCCGTTGCCGAGTCGAGGCAGACGAGGCTCTCCGCAAACAGGTTGTTGCCAGGGCGATGGCCCCCGTAGAAGTCGTTGGTGGGGGTCCTGAACGGCAGGTAGACGTAGCCGGTCTCATCGTCCGCCGTCATCAGCGACCACACGTTCGTGTTGCCGGTGTATTCGGCGGAGCCCTCGTCCCAGGTGTCGTACCCGAACTCGCCCTTCTGCGGCACCGAGTGGAAGGTCCAGAGCTTCTTCCCGGTCCGCGCGTCGAACCCGAAGATGTCACCGCGGGGCTGCTCCTTCACCATCGGGCGATCGACGATGTTGGCGCCGGTGACGATGACGTTCCTGACGACCAGCGGCGCTGAGTTCATCGCGTAGTTCTCGAGCGGCTTCACGTAGGGCAATCCATCCGTGACCCGCACACGGCCACCGGTGCCGAACTCCGGGTCTGGCTTGCCCGTTTCGGCATCGAGCGAAATGAGCTGCGCATCGTGCGTGCCCGTGATGATGCGTCGCCTGGTGCCGTCGGTCCAGAACGCCGATCCGCGATGCGTGAACCCGAGGTTGGTGGGGCGCCCGAGCTTCCAGGTGTCCGGGTCGTAACTCCAGATCGTGTGACCGGTGATCGGGTCGATGGCCGCGATCACCCCGAGCGGCGTCGTCGTGTAGAGCACGCCATTCACGAGAAGCGGCGTGTCCTGATAGCCGTACGGACGGGCGGGGTTGGTTTTGACGATCTCGTTGTCGGGCGTGCTCCAGCGCCAGGCGACGGCGAGGCGGTTCACGTTCGCTCTCGTGATCTGGTCGACTGCGGAGTACTTGGAGCTGGCGGCGTCCCCGCCGTAGTGGCGCCACTCGGTCGACGCGACGGAACGTGACGCCGGTGACTGCGCGACCGCCGCGGCACCGAACGCAGCCACGCCAGCAGTGAAAACGAGGACGGCCCTTCGCATCAGCACCTCGATTGAGTCCACGGACGCTGCGCGATTCTACGATGAAGCCGTGCGGAGGCGCCGCACGACCGTGGCGGCGCTCAGGCGCGTGGCCGAGGCTGACAGATGCGCGCTCAGGTATCCCTGATGACCGACAGGTACGCGCGCCACGGACCGACGGCGTCGCGGTACTGCGTGGCCAGCGTGCGGACGATCTGGTTGATGTGGGTGAAGTCGTGCACGACCCAGGTGGACAGGTGCTGGCCCAGCGTCACGACGCCGAACTCCGGGTGCCGTCCGATGCGCGACAGATCGGCCTCCGTGAGGCGCAACGTCTCGAGCTGGCGGAGGCTCTCACGTCGCGTCCGGTCGAACT
The DNA here is from genome assembly GCA_018268955.1 of Acidobacteriota bacterium. Lineage (GTDB taxonomy): Bacteria > Acidobacteriota > Vicinamibacteria > Vicinamibacterales > CAVVIG01 > CAVVIG01. The sequence goes on from JAFDVO010000038.1 coordinate 90,420, forward strand.
CGTCGAGAAGATCGGCGAGCGTCTTTCCCTTCGATGCCTCGAACATCGCTTCGCGGTCGAAGGGCGGAAACGGCACCGCATCCCCGTGCTGCAGGATGTGCTCGACGCGCGGGATCCAGTCCGCGCGTTCGCCGTGAACCAGGTGGCCGACGATGTCGTACGGACTCCACGTGCCGGAGCCCTGGGTGGCGTTCATCCATGGATCGGGCAAACCGTCGAGCATGGCGCGCAGGACCAGCGGCGTTCGCGGCAGGATGGCGCGGGCATCTTTGAGTGAAAAGATCATGATGGCTTCGGGCTTCGGGCGGCGTCGGCTCTCGGCCACAGCCCGGCCGTCTCGATGGTTTCCCAGCAAGGCCATGGGCGATGGGCAGTAGGCGATAGCCACAGTCCCACCCGCCCTACCTGCCCCGCCTGCCTTTGGACGCGGCTCCGGCTCTAGCGCGCGGCCGCCTGGAGCTGTTTCGCCACGCGCTGGCACTCGTCCATGACGCGCAGCAGGTTGCCGCTCCAGATCTTGGCGATCTGCTCCTCGGTGTAACCACGCCGGACGAGTTCGAGCGTGACGTTGAACGTGTCGCCAGCGTCCTTCCAGTCGGCGAGGCCGCCGCCTCCGTCGAAGTCCGACGAGATGCCAACGTGGTCGATGCCGATCAGCTTCACCACGTAGTCGATGTGGTCCACGAAGTCCTTGACGGTCGCGGGCGGATCCGCGGGCAGCCGCCTGTTGACGTCGGCGAGCTTCGCGTCGTACTCCGTCCGTCGCGCAGCAGAGAGGGCGGCAATCGCATCCTCGGTGGCTCGCGTGCTCCCCGGAGCGCCGGATGCCTGGCGCGGGGCCGGCTCAGGGATGCCGAACTCGGTGCGGAGCGCCTTCAGCGCAGCGGCCCGCTCTGGAGTATCCGGCTTCTGCACCTTGATGTAGCTCGAGAACCCGACCACCTGGATGACGCCGCCGGTCTTCGCCAGCGCCTTCAGCATGTCGTCATCCATGTTGCGCGGCACGTTCGCGAGGGCCCGCACGGCGGAGTGCGACGCGATGATTGGCGCCTTGGACAGTTCAGCCGCCTTGAGCATCGAGCCCTTCGACGGGTGTGAGACGTCGACCATCATGCCGAGCCGGTTCATCTCGGCGATCACGCGCTCGCCCATCGGCGAGATGCCGTTCTTCCAGGTGTAGCCATCACGCTCGCCCGTGTTCGAGTCCGACAGCTGGTTGTTGCCGTTATGGGCGAGCGACATGTACCGCCCGCCGCGGTTGTAGAACTCCTGGACCCGGCGAAGGTCCTCGCCGATCGGATACGCGTTCTCCACACCGATCAATGCGACCTTGCGGCCAGACGCCGCAATCCGTCGCACGTCGTCGGACGTGAGTGCGAGGCCGATCTTGTCCGGTGCGATCTGCTCGGTGAGCCGGTGGATGGCCTCGAACTTGTCGATCGCCCGCTTGTACGCGCGGTCGTACCCGGCGGGCGACAGCGAATCCGGCTCGCGCTTCGGGTCCGGCTGGCCGACGTAGACGATGAAGAAGGAGGCGTCGAGGCCGCCATCGATCATCTTCGGGAGGTTTACCTGCGTGTCCAGCCGCTGCGTGTAGTTCTTCGAGGCCGTGAAGTTCTCCGGCTCGATGTCATTGTGCGTGTCGAGCGTGATCACACGCTCGTGGATGGCTCGTGCACGACGCACGAGGTCCGCGTCGGGCGATTGCGCGCCGAGGGCGACCACTGACACGGACGCGGCAGCAAGGGAGAGCAGGGCAGGCATGCGCATGGGGCGATTATACGGACACGAGGCTGGAGGGCCAGGAAGGGGAGATTGGAGCGGTGGCGGTGGAGGGTGAGGCCTATCGCCCATTGCCCATTGCCCATCGCCCATCGCCCATAGCCTATCGTCTATCGCCCATGGACTTGTGAAGGCAGGTAGGGCAGGTGGGACTGTGGGACGAGAGCCGACGAGCCCCGAGCCCCCAGTTCCGAGCCCCGAATCCCGAGCCCCGAATCCCGAGCCCCCAATCCCCTAGTGCGTTCGCGTTATTGCTGTCGTGAGTCTGCGTCGCTACAGTCCCTCGACTCGGTCGAGTGCCTGGGAGGGACGTCGTGCGGAAGTGCCTGGTCGTGGTGTGTACCTGTCTGTCGTGGATGGTGGCGGTCGCCTCGCTGTCCGCGCAGGTGACGGAGGCGACGCTCAACGGCACGGTCGTCGACGCCACGGGGCAGACGGTGCCGTACGTGTCGGTGTTGGTGGAGCGTCCCGCGACAGGAGAGCAGCGTGCGGTGACCGCCGATGCGAGCGGCGGGTTCACGCTGGCAGGGCTGGCGCCGGGTGCCTATGACGTGCAGGCGACGGCCGACGGCTTTCGTGTCGCGAGGCAGACCGGCCTTCGCCTGAACGTCGGGCTCACCACCGTCACCATCAAGCTCGACCTTGCGGCACTGCAGGAGTCGGTGTCGGTCACCGCGGGCGCGATCACGGTGGCGACGTCGACCGAAGCGCGCCTGGCCGACTCGTTCACGAGCAGCACCATCCAGTCGGTCCCGCTCGCCCAGCGCGACATCTTCGGCCTGCCGAAGCTCAGTGCCGGCGCCACCCTTATCCCCGGGTCGGCAAATGCCACGAAGCTGACCAGTTCGCCGGTCGTCACGGTGAACGGCAATCGCTACCGCGGGAACAACTACGTCCTCGATGGCGCGATGAACAGCAACCCGAACAACTCGGGCGAGCCGGCGATCGTGCCGAGTCTCGAGGCGGTCGATGAGGTGCAGGTGCAGACGCTGAACTTCGCCTCGGAGTTCGGGCGGGGCAACGGGTCGGTCGTGAACGTGCGGACGCGGTCTGGCAGCAACCGCCTCACCGGCAGCACATGGGAGTTCCACCGGGGCGACGCAGTCAACGCCCGCAACTACTTCGCGACACGCAAGCCAACGCAGGACTACAACCAGTTCGGCGCGAACGCGGGCGGACCGCTTCGGAAGGACCGCACGTTCTTCTTCGTCAACTACGAAGGCTCGCGCGAGTCGGTCGCGCGGCCGAACAGCTTCCTCGTCGAGACACCGGAGTTCCGCAACTATGTCACCGCGACGGCGCCAAACAGCGTCGCCGCACGTCTGCTGCGGCAGTTCCCGGCGCCCACACCGCTCGCTGGCATCAACGGCCAGGCATATGTCGATCAGCGGAATCTCACCACCCCGCTCGGCACCATCCCTGCAATCGGGCGGGCGTCGGTGCTCGTCGACGACCGCATCACGTCGGACCAGCATCTCGTACGCCTGGACCACACGTTCTCGCCGCGGGATCGCGGGTCGCTGCGGTGGATCGGAGAGACGCAGCACGATGAGGGCGGTACGAATCCGGCGCCAGCGACCGTCGGGCGCGCGATGCGCGGCAGCCGCGGGCCCTTCGACGGCTTCTTCGGCAACCTGAACCTCGGATACCTGCGCGTCTCGGGGACGACCGTGAACGACCTTCGTGCGTCGCTGCAGATGACCGACGCGACGCGCGGCGCCGCTGATGCCGTGGTCCCGACCATCACGATTACCGGGATCACCGCGCCGTTCGGCGACGTCTTCCTGTCCGGCACCGGGCTCCGCACGGTCGAACTGCGCAACGTGCGGACGCAGGAACTTGGCCGCCATTCACTGCGCATCGGCGCCGAGGTGCGGCACATCACGAAGAACCTCGCCATCGGCCCCGCGTCGAGCGGCACATTCACGTTCAACTCGATCGCCGACTTCGCGGCGGATCGGCCGTTCCGGCAGACGCTGACGGTCGACCCGGCCACGGGCGAGCCGGTCGGCTTCCCGCGTCACTTCGCGCAGGTCGAGACCGGCGCGTTCATCCAGGACCAGTGGACGGTCAGCCGCAGGGTCAGCATCAGCCTCGGCCTCCGGCACGACTACTTCGGCACGGTGTCCGAGCGCGACCGGCTCCTGTCGTCCATCATCCTTGGGCCGGGCGGCACATTCGCCGAGCAGATCGCGAACGCCCGCGTGGGCCGCGTCGATCGTCTCTACCGTCCGGAGCGCCTCAACTTCTCGCCCCGCGTCGGGCTCGCAATCGACCCGCGTGCAGATGGTCGCACGTCGATCCGTGCCGGCTTCAGCCGCGCCTATCAGCCGCACCACGGCCAGTCCATCTCCGGTGCTCGAGCGCTTCCGCCAGACGCGCTGCAGGGGGTGATTCAGCCCTCGAGTGGCATCGGCACCCAAATCCTCTACGACATCCCGGTGCCGTACAACCCGGAGTTCGCCAGGGGGCTCACCGCGCAGGGCGGCGTGATCAGCCGGCCCGGCGAGCCGGCCATCCGGACGACCGGCTTCGTGGTCAACCCGACCATCAAGACCCAGTACACCGACAGCTGGTTCACCAGCGTGCAGCGTCGCGTGAGGCAGCACTGGCTGGCCGAAGTCGGCTACATCGGCACACGCGGGGTCAACCTCGAGCGGATCGACGATGTGAACCGGGTCAATGGGGACCTCCTCGACGGGCGAGAGGATCGGTTGAATCCCAGCTTCAGCACGCTGCTGTTCGTCACCAACGGCGTTCGGTCGCGCTACGACGCTGCGACCTTCGAGCTGCGGCGGGAACTGGACAGGGGGCTCACGCTGACTGCCAACTACCGGTACTCGCGCTGGCTCGACACGTCGTCGGACACCTCGACCGGTCAGTTCCAGGACAACTCGGAGCCGGGCAAGGGCGCGCAGGACATCGCATGCCTCGACTGCGAATGGGGCCGCTCGCTGTTCGACGTGCCGCATCGTCTCTCGGTGTCGGCATCCTGGCTGTCGCCCGTCGGAAAAGGTGGGGGCCTCTCCGGTGCGCTGCTGCGTGACTGGCAGCTCTCGGGTGTGTTGACCATGCAGTCGGGGCGGCCGTTTTCGGTGTGGAACGGGGCAGCCTTCTCCGCGGGCGGCGACTACAACGCAGACGGCGGAGGCGGCGCGGTCGGCGGCGGCTACTACGATCGGCCGAATGCACCGGCGCCTGGCAGCTACGCCTCGCACTGGACCACCGAGGACTTCCTCAACGGGCTGTTCGACGCGAGCATCTTCCCGAAGCCGGCCCCTGGCACGAACGGCACGCTTGGCCGTAACACATTCCGAGGACCCTCGTACCGCACGCTGGACCTGAGCCTCACCAGGAACGTCGCGGTTCACGGCCGTCGCCAGCTTCAGTTGCGGGTCGACATGTACAACGCGCTGAACACGCTCAACCTGTTCCTGCCGAATGCGGACCTGTCGGTCTCCAACTTCGGCAAGTCCACGCAGGCCTTCGACCCCCGCATCGTCCAGCTCGGCGCGAGGTTCGTGTTCTGACACGGAGGGAAGACGTCAGGCCTTAGACGTGTGATCCTCCGTGCCCACCGTGGTAGCGCCGGTGTGCCCGATCGCAGCGTGAGAGGGTGACACGCCCAGAGCCGAGCGCCCATCGCCGAGCGCCCATCGCCCAGAGCCCGAAGCCCGAAGCCCGAAGCCCGAAGCCCGAAGCCCGAATAGGTGTATCGTGTGCGTGCGGGGCAGCGAGCGCTGCCCGTGACCAGTGTGTCCGGCACGGCGTCCGGAGTGGAGTGTGCGCATGCGTGTGGTCCTGTCCTCTTCAGCGGCGACCCGTCTCGAGGTCGCTCGTCAGTTCATCCGCGACGCTCCCTCAGCTGCGGAAGTCCTCGTCGTCGGCGCCAGCCGCGGCGCGGCGGACGACTTCGTGCGTGAACTCGCGCGCGAGCGGCCGGCAACCTTCGGCCTTTACCGCCTGAGCCTGATGCAGGTGGCGGCACGGCTCGCGGCGCCCCTGCTGGCCGCACGCCGGCAGACGCCGGCGACGACACTGGGGATCGAGGCGGTCGCGGCACGTGCCGCGTACGACGCGCAGCACGAGCAGTCGCTCGCCTACTTCGCCCCGGTCGCGGATGCCCCAGGGTTCCCGCGCGCGCTCGCACGCACGCTCGAGGAACTGGCGCTGGCGGGCGTGCACGGCTCGCAGGTCGTTGGGACTGGAGCCATGCCCGACCTCGCCGAACTGCTGGATCGCTTCGACGAGCAGTTTGATGCGGTCGCCGCGGTCGACCGTGCGCGCTTCCTCCACACGGCCACGGAAGGAGCGTCGAGCCCCGCCGGGCCCTACGCACGGTGCCGGCTGCTGTTCCTCGATGTTGCGATCACGAATGCAGCCGAGCGCGACCTGGTGCACGCCCTCGTGCGTCGATCACCCGCTGCCTGCGCGGTGCTGCCGGTCGGCGACACCGCAACAGAGGCGGCGTTCAGGCCGCTGGCTGAGATCGAATACCAGGAGCCGCGCGGCAACGGGCTGGACCGCGTGCGTCGATACCTGTTCGCCCGGGAGACAACGCCCGCCGGCGACCCGCTCGCCTGCGTCGAGCTGTTTTCGGCACCCGGAGAGGGGCGCGAGGCGGTGGAGATGGCCCGGCGCATTCTTCGCGAGGCGAGCGGCGGCGTGCCGTTCGACCGCATGGCCATCGCGCTGCGCGCCCCGCAGCAGTACGCCGGCCTGCTCGAACACGCACTCCAGCGCGCCGGCATCCCCGCCTACTTCGAGCGTGGAACCCGACGTCCGCATCCTGCGGGTCGCGCGTTTCTCGCCTTGATCGCCTGCGTGCAGGAGAACCTCTCCGCGCGTCGGTTCGCTGAGTACCTGTCCCTCGGGCAGGTGCCGCGCACGGAAGGGCGGGAAGGGCAGGTCGGGCAGGTCGGGCTGAGAGGGCAGGGCCAGGAGGGGCGGGAAGGGCAGGAGGGGCAGGTAGGGCTGTCAGCGGACGTCTATCCGACGTCGCAGGACGAGGTCTTCGGGACGCTCGCGGAGCGGGCGGACCAGCAGGCGCAGGACGACGATGAGGGGGAGGCGGCAGGGCCGGCGCCGCGCGCGTTCCGTGCGCCGTGGAAATGGGAGCGCATCCTCGCCGAGTCGCGCGTCATCAACACCGCCGATCGGTGGGAGGCGCGTCTCGCGGGGCTCATCCGTGAATGCGAGCTCCAGCAGCAGGAGCTCACGCGCACCGAGCCTGAGTCGGGCCGCTTGAAGTACCTCACGCAGAAGACGGAGGACATCGGGGACCTCGCCGCGTTCGCGCTGCCGATCGTTCGAACCCTGGACAGCTGGCCGACAACGGCACGATGGGCCGAGTGGCTCGACCTGTTCGCGGCGCTTGCTCCGCGGGTGCTGACGAAGCCGGCCCGCGTCCTGCGCGTGCTTGCGGACCTCGAGCCGATGGGTGAGGTCGGCCCTGTCAGCCTCGACGAGGCGGCCCGCGTGCTCGCGGTGCGTCTGGGGACGATCGAGGCAGAGCCCAAGGGCCGCCGCTACGGCTGCGTCTTCATCGGCGCCCCGACACACCTGCGGGGGCGGACCTTCGACGTCGTCTTCGTGCCGGCGCTTGCCGAGCGGATGTTCCCCCAGCGGCCGCGTGAGGATCCGCTGCTGCTCGATGGCGACCGTCGCGTGCTTGACGCAGGCCTCGAGACGCAGCCGGATCGTGCCGAACTCGAGAAACTGCAGCTGCGCCTGGCAGTCGGCGCCGCCACGCGCACGCTCTACGTGTCCTTTCCGACCGTCGAAACCGGCGAGGGGCGCCCGCGCGTGCCGTCCCTCTACGCCCTCGAGATCTGGCGGTCGATGACCGGCCGGGTGCCCGGCGCGGACGAACTGCAGCGGGCTGCCGCCCGGGCGTCCAACGCGACGCTCGCGTGGCCGGCGCCCGAGGCCCCGGACGCTGCCATCGACGCGCTGGAACACGACCTGTCGATCCTCCGCGGGCTGATCGAGGAACCCGACGCGCGTGCACGCGGCCGTGCGCGCTACATGCTGCAGTTGAACGCCTGCCTCCATCGCTCCGTGCGCGAGCGTCACATGCGGGCGCGCAAGTCCTGGTCACACTATGACGGGGTGGTGCACGTCAACGGGCAGTCGGCGCCACTCCTCGCGGCACACCGGCTCGGGACGCGCGTGTACTCGCTTTCCGCACTGCAGCGCTTCGCCACCTGCCCGTACCAGTTCCTGCTGGGCGCGATCTATCGCCTGCGTCCGCCGGAAGACCTCGAGCCCCTGCAGCGCATGGATCCGCTGACGAAGGGCAGCCTGTTCCACGCCGCGCAGACCGAGTTCTATCGCCGGCTGCAGGCCGAAGGGCTGCTGCCGGTGACACCCGACCGGCTGACGCACGCCCTCGACGTGCTGGACGCCGCGCTCGCACACGTGGCCCGCGACGAGCACGATCGTCTCGCTCCAGCGATCGAACGTGTCTGGCAGGACGAGATGGCTGCCATCCGTCGCGACCTGCGCCTCTGGGTGGATCAGATTGCGCACGCCGGGGACGGCTGGGTGCCCATGAAGTTCGAGTGGGCCTTCGGCCTGAAAGGCAGCCCCGTTGATGTGGGGCGCGATCCGGATAGCCGTCCCGACCCGGTGCGCATCGACAATCGGTTCCTCCTGCACGGCTCGATCGATCTCGTCGAGGAGCACGCCACGCGCAAGACGCTGCGCGTCACCGACCACAAGACCGGCCGCGCCCGCGTGAAGGACGGGTTCGTGATCGACGGAGGGAAGACGCTGCAGCCGGTCCTCTACTCCCTCGCGCTCGAGGCCGCGCTCGGGCGCACGGTGGAGGAAGGACGCCTCTACTACGCCACCACTGACGGCGGATTCAAGTCGGTCGCCGTGAAGCTCGATGACGCCGCTCGCCGCGTTGGCGTCGAAGCGCTCGAGATCATCGACCGCGCCATCGAAACCGGCTTCCTGCCGCCGGCGCCGGCTGAGGGCGGGTGCACCTGGTGCGACTTCATGCCGGTGTGCGGGTCGGCGGTCGAACGCAAGCTGCGCAAGAAGGCTCCTGAGCCGCTGGCGGACCTCGATGCCCTGCGGAGGCGCAAATGACGACGCCTCGCACGCTGCCCGATCAGCAGGATCGGGACCTCATTCGCCTCGATCTCGATCACACGATCGTCGTCGAGGCGGCGGCCGGCACCGGGAAGACGACCGAACTGGTGCAGCGCATCCTGCGGGTGCTCGCGACCGGTCGCGCCCGCATCGAGCAGGTCGTCGCGGTCACGTTCACGGAGAAGGCGGCTGGCGAACTGAAGCTCCGCATCCGCCAGGAACTGGAGGCCCTCAGGCAACGGACGAACGAGCCGGTCACCCTCGAGTACCTCACGGATGCAATCCAGCGGCTCGAGGAGGCGCACGTCAGCACGATTCACGGGTTCTGCGCCGACCTGCTGCGCGAGCGCCCCGTGGAGGCGTGCATCGACCCTGTGTTCGAGGTGCTGACTGAGCCGAGGGCGGAACGGCTGTTCGACGAAGCGTTCCAGGCGTGGCTGCACCGCACGCTCGAAGACCCGCCGGAGGGGCTCCGGCGCGCGCTGCGTCGTAGCGTCTGGTCGAAGGATCCGAGGGGCAATGAGGACGGTCCGGTCGACCGCATCAGGCGGGCCGCACGCGATCTCGCCGAGTGGCGCGACTTCACCGGTGCCTGGCGACGGGAGCCGTTCGATCGTGACGGCGAACTCAACGCGCTCATCGTGCTCCTGCACGACATCGCCGACCTTACCGCCCAACCGATCTCGACACGTGATCCGCTCTTCATCGACACGGCCCCCGTCCGCGAACTGAGTCGCGATATCCGGGCGGCGAGTCGGTTCGAGGCGGTCGACCGAGACGGCCTCGAGGCACGGCTGATCGACCTCGCCGCGAGTCGTGACTTCCGCCAGGCTCGGAAGGGCCGCGACCGGATGTTCAGCCAGTCCACCAGCCGCGAGGATGTGTGGAACCAGCTGGAGACGCTTCGGAACGCACTCGACGCGTTCCAGCGCGCGGCCGACGCGGACCTGGCCGCCCTGCTGCACGGCGAACTGCGGGAGGTCGTCGAAGGCTATCAGGCACTGAAACGTCGGGCCGGTGCGCTGGATTTCGTGGACCTGCTCCTGAGCGCCCGCGACATGCTGGTGCGTCATCGGTCCGTTCGCGAGGCGTTCCAGGCGCGGTTCACGTGCCTGTTCGTCGACGAGTTCCAGGACACGGATCCGTTGCAGGCGGAGATCCTGCTGCTGCTCGCGGCCGATGATCCCGCTGTCGCGGACTGGCACGACGTGCGGCCGGTCCCCGGGAAGCTCTTCATCGTCGGCGACCCGAAGCAGGCCATCTACCGGTTCCGTCGTGCGGACGTGGAGACCTACCGCGAGGTGTGCGACCTGCTCGAGTCGCGCGGGGCGAAGCGTGCCTACCTGCACACCAGCTTCCGGTCGACGCCGACGATTCAGCGCGTGGTCAACGCGGCGTTCGCGCCCGAGATGACCGGTGACCGCCTGACCCTGCAGGCGCAGTACGTCGCACTGTCGCCGAACCGCGAGGATCGGACGACACAGCCATCCGTGGTCGCGCTTCCGGTGCCGGAGCCCTACGGAAAGCGGTACGTCGCGGGATCGGCCATCGACGGGTCCTTGCCAGACGCGGTGGGAGCGTTCGTCGACTGGCTGGTCAGCAAGAGCGGCTGGACGGTCACCGAGCGGTCATCGCCTGACGCGCTGCCGATGGAGACGGCCATCCAGCCGCGACACATCTGCATCCTGTTCCGCCGGTTCCTGCAGTACGGCAACGACGTCACCCGAAAGTACGTCGAGGCGCTCGAGGCGCGCGGGGTGCCGCACCTGCTGGTGGGCGGCAAGTCGTTTCACGGCCGCGAGGAAGTGGAAACGGTCCGCGTGGCGCTCGCCGCGGTCGAGTGGCCCGACGACGAGCTGTCGGTCTTCGCGACGTTGCGCGGCGCACTCTTCGCGATCGACGACGAGACGCTGCTCGCGTACCGTGACCGGCAGCGGGTCTTCCATCCCTTCCGGCCGCTTGCCGATCCCACGGACGCCCTTCGTCCCGTTGTCGAGGCCCTTGCCGTGCTGCAGCGGCTGCACCTCCGGCGCAACTACCGGCCGGTGGCGGACACGGTGACCGAACTGCTCAATGAGACCCGTGCGCACGTGGGCTTCGTCCTCCGTCCGGCCGGGGAACAGGCGTTGGCCAACGTGCTCCACATCGCGGAACTCGCGCGGCAGTACGAGATCAACGGCGGCATGTCATTCCGCGGGTTCGTCGAGTTGCTCCGGGACCAGGCGGACGGGGGGCAAGTGGCGGAGGCGCCGATCCTCGAAGAGGGCAGTGAAGGGGTCCGCATCATGACGGCCCACAAGGCCAAGGGTCTCGAGTTTCCGGTGGTGATCCTGGCGGACATGACTGCAAAGATCCGGAGCGAGAAGGCCGACCGGCTGATCGACAAGGAGGCGAACGCCTGCTACCTGCGGCTCGGACGCTGGACGCCGATGGAGCTCGCCCTGCAGGAGGCCCTCGAGGTGGAGCGCGACGCCGCGGAAGGCGTGCGTGTGGCGTACGTCGCCGCGACGCGCGCCCGCGACCTGCTGGTCGTCCCTGCTGTCGGAGACGTGGAGTACGAAGGGTGGCTCGCCCCCTTGAACCGGGCCATCTACCCGCCATCGTCCGCGCGCCGTGCAGCGACCACTGCGCCGTGGCATCCACCGTTCAGGAAGGACTCGGTCTTCCATCGCCCGGACGACGAGCCGTTCCATGCCACGACGATGCAGCCGGGGGTGCACCAGTTCGGCGACGGCGCCGACGCGTACACCGTGACGTGGTGGGATCCGCATGCGCTCGAGCTGCGACGTGAGCCGTCGTTCGGCATCCGCCGCGAATCGCTGATCGCCAAGGAGGTCCCGGAATCGGTTGTTGCGCAGGGACTGCGCGATTACCGCCGATGGGAGACCACCAGGGCACACGCACTGCGAGATGGGGGGCTGCCTTCGCTCACCGCTCAGACGGTCACCGAGTGGGCTGCCGATCCCACCGCGGACCTGTCCGCGCTCGCGGCGCCGTCGGGCGCCGTGGCTGAGGCGCCGGTTCAGGCAGGGCTGTTCGAAGCCGACGCCCCAGCGATGCCGACGCTCGATCTCCCGCCGGTCACGGTCGTGGACCTGCACGCTGGCAGCGCCGCGGGCGGCGCGCGCTTCGGCGAACTGGTGCATGCCGTGCTGGCCACGGCACCACTTGGCGGATCGCACGACGACTACTCGGCTGCGGCGGAGGTGCAGGCCCGCATCCTCGCGGCCACCGACGAAGAGCGGAACACGGCCGTCGAGACTGCCCTCCGCGCCTCGGCGCACGAGCTGCTGCAGCGCGCCGCACGGGCGGAGGCACTCGGCGTCGCCCGTCGTGAATGCCCGGTGACGCTCACGACCCGTCACGGGGCAATGCTCGAAGGGGTGGTTGACCTGGCGTTCCTCGAGGGCAATGAGTGGGTCGTGATCGACTTCAAGACCGACCGCGAGCTCTCACAGGCCGGGCAGGAGCGCTACACGCGTCAGGTCGCCATCTACGCCGCCGCCATCGCCCGCGCCACCGGACAAAAGGCGAGCGGGGTGTTGGTCAGGGTGTAGGAGCTTCGCAGAAACGCTGAAACGCTGAAACGCAGAAACGCCAAGGCGCAGAAATGCACGAAGGCACGAAGGCACGAAGGCACGAAGGCGGAACGCTGGTCGCAGTGTCCGCGTCGCCGCATTCCTGCGTTCTCGCGTTGTTGCGTTGTTGCATTCCCGCATTCCTGCATTCCTGCATTCTTGCATTCTTGCATTCCCGCGTTGGCCGCTACTTCCCGCCCCCCTCGGGCACCAGCGTCACCATCGTGTAGCGGTCGAGCGGGAAGTACTTCGTGAACACGTCCTTCACCGACGCCGGGGTCACGGCATCGATGCGCTGGGCGCGCGTGGTGATGTCCGACGGGTTGAGGCCGAGCAGGTGCACCGTCTGCAGGCGGCGAAGCCAGTAGTTGTTCTGCTTCAGCGCCGTCTCGTAGTCGCGCTTTGCGCCTTCGCGGGCCTTGGCGACGAGATCCTCGGGTGGCCCTTCCGTCTGCATCCGGCGCACTTCCTTCAGGACCCGATCGCTCATCGCGCCGATGTTCTCGGGTGCGGCGCCGAACTGGACCGCGATGTAGCCGTCGCCTCGCTGTGGCGGTGACTGCACCTGCGCGACCGAGACGGTGTAGGTCTGGCCGAGGTCCTCGCGAAGCGCATCGCGCAGCACCGTCTCGAGCACGGTCGTGGCCGCGATGATCCGTTCCTGTTCGACCGGGTCGAACGGCGGATCGGCGAAGAAGCTGAGGATGGTCTGGGCGCGAGGTTCGCGCCCCTTCTGTACCTCGGCCTTCTGGATGCCGGTCGGGAAGCGAACGCCGATGTCCTTGAACGCGGCCGTCTTCTGTCCAGTCGAGGGCAGGCCCGCGACCCACGTCGAGAGGGTCGGCAGGACATCGTCGACCTTGAAGGCACCCACCATGAAGAAGGTGAAGTCCGCCGCGTTCGCGAAGCGCTGGCGGTAGAAGTCCAGCATCTTCGTCCGATCGAGCGTCGCAATCCGCTCGGTTGTGAGCGGCTCGGACGTGTAGTGGTTCGACGTGTTGATGGCCTCGACCTTCTCGCCGAACACCTGGCCCGGGCTCCGGCCGCGGTTGGCGACCGCCGCCTCGAGCTGCCGTCGCATCAGCGCGAAGGCGTCGGGGTCATCGCCGGGCGCGGTGAAGTCGAGATACAGCAGTTGAAGCGCTGTTTCGAGTTCGCCCGGAGCCGCCTGCCCGGAGACGCCGTGCGTGGCGGACGAGATGAACGGCGCCGCGGACGCGCGCTTCCCCGCGAGCATCTTGTCCAGGTCCGTGGCCTTGATGCCACCGAGGCCCGAGAGACCGATGTAGTGCGTCGCGAAGCTCGCCTGCAGGTAGTTCTCCTGGGACGCGAGGCTGGCTCCACCCGGGGCATACATGGTGAAGAGGATCTGGTCGTTCTTGAAGTCGGTCGGCTTCAGCCAGGCTTCGACACCATTCGAGAACGTCACCACGGTGACGCCGATGTCGCCCAGCTCGCGCCTGGATACGACGGTGCCTGGCTGCGGCGCTTTCTCGACCAGCGTGCGCGTGCTCGTCGTATCGGTCCACGGCGTGAGGGCCACGCGATCCGCGGAGGCGAGCGCACCCCTGAGATCCGCTTCCTGCGGGACCTTCACCGAGTCCTTCTGCGGCATCACCGCCATGACGACTTCGCCTTCGCCGCCCAGCCGCTGCTTCGCCAGCGCCGTCACATCGTCGAGCGAGATCGCGGGCAGGAACTGCTGCACGAGCCGCCACTCATACTCGATGCCCGGGCTCGGCTCCTCGTTCAGGAAGTAGCCGAGGTACTCCTGCGCGTACGAGCCGCTCTCGTTCTTGTCGCGCTCGTTGTAGGCGCGTTCGTAGAACGAGCGCATCCAGAGCTTTGCGCGATCCAGTTCAGACTGGTTGAACCCGTACTGCAGCACGCGCCGTGCTTCAATCCGCAGGGCGGCGAGCCCGTCAGGAATGCCGCCGTCCGTCACGCGGGCATTCAAGCCGAATGTATCGACGGTGCGCGTGAGCGATCCGCCCCCGCCGCCTGCCCCAAGGAACTTCGCGTCCGGCTTGCGCGCCAGCTCGCCGAAGCGGTCGTTCAGCATGTGCGAGAAGAGGCTCGCCACGAGGCTGCGGCGGTAATCGCCGACGCGGCTCTGCGGATCGGCCGGCCGCTTGTGCAGGATCTGCACGGACGAGGAGGTCACTTCGGGGTCGCTGACGATGCTGACGAGATCCTCGGTGTGGAGCGGCACGGTCGCATCCGGCAGCGCCGCCTGCGGTGCGCGGGTGCGCAGTGGGCCGAACGCATCGCGAATGCCCGCCTCGATGTCCGCCACGTCGATGTCGCCCACCACGATGAGCGCGATGCGATCGGGTCGGTACCAGGCATCGTAGAAGTCACGCAGCCGCTGCACCGGCGCGCTGCGCAGGATCTCCGGCTTGCCGATCGGGTTGCGTTCCGCGTAGCGCGACTTGTAGTAGAGGACCGGCACCTGCTGGTCCCTGACGCGCGTCGCTGCCCCGAGTCGACCACGCCATTCCTCGATGACGACGCCGCGCTCCTTGTTGACCTCATCCTCGGTGAGCGAGAGCCCACCGGCGAAGTCCGACATGGCCTGCAGACCCTTCGTGACGACCTCCTTCGAGTCGGTCGGCAGGTCCAGCATGTAGACCGTCTCGTCGAAGCTCGTATACGCATTCACGTGGGGACCGAGCCGTGCGCCCTTCGACTCGAAGTACGACACCAGCTCGCCGGGCTTGAAGTGCGTGCTCCCGTTGAAGGCCATGTGCTCGATCAGGTGTGCGAGCCCAAGCTGGTCGTCCGCTTCGTACAGCGAACCGGCCTTCACCGCGAGGCGCAGCGCCATGCGATGTGCCGGTCGGTCGTTCTTCCGGATGAAGTACGTGAAGCCGTTTGGCAGCGTTCCCGTGCGGACGGTGACGTCGAAAGGGATCCTGTCCTGAAGCGCGAGCGGAGGTGGCGCGGGCGCCGACGCCTGCGCCTGAACCCTCGGGGGTGCCAGCGCAACGGTCGAGGCCAAGAGGAGGGTGACGCTGGCCGGACGAAGAAGTCCCTTCATGCGCGGATTATACGGCGGACGACCTGCGGCGCTTGTGAGACACGGTCCGCTGGTGGTAGAGGTCCAACCTCCAACCTCCAACCTCCGACCTCCAACCTCCAAGTCGTTCATCGTCGCCGCAAGCTGATGTTGACCGGCGTTGTCTCACCGCGACGGACGTCGACGTCGGTGCTGAACGGCTCGTAGCCGTCGCGGTCGACCTCGATGCGGTGTTGTCCCTCGGCGACCTGCACGATCAGGCGCTCGTCGCCGTTCGATGGGCCGTCCCACTCTTCGCCATCGATACGGACGACGGCGCCGCCCGGTTGCACCCGGATGGACAGCGCGGCGTAGCGGGACTGCGCCTGAGGCTCCGCTGGTGCGGTGCGCGGACCGCGCCGCGGCGGCTGGTCGGTGGGGCCGCGGCGGGTCATCGGCCCAGGGGGTGACGGCGGCTCGGGCGGCAGTGGCGGGGCATAGGGATCCTCGGGACCCTGCGCGCGTGCGCGATCCGCGTCGGTAGGTGTGGGCTGCGGTTCCTCGGGTTCGCCCGGGCTGAGCTTCTCCAGCGCACCATCGATGGTGCGCGTGGCATTCGGGCTCAGGTACAGGCGCTGCCGCAGCGAGCGGTATCCCTCCCGATAGATCGTGATCTCGTGCTCGCCAGGGAGCACGTGCAGCCGCTGGAGCCGGCCGTCGAACTCCTCGACCTTGCCGGCGAAGTAGCCGTCGACGTAGACCGACGCGTCCTTCGGCTTCACGTTCAGCCGCAGGTGGCTCTCGGGCTGCGTATAGCGGTAGGCGCCGTACGGCGGGTAGGGAGGATAGCGCCACTGGGCAGCGGCTGGTGAGGGCAGCGCGGCTGCCGCCAGCAGCAGCACCGAGGACACGACGAAGGCTCTGGTCCGCACGGTGAACACTCCTGATCTGTTTGCGTAATGCCGGTCAGAAGGGCAACCACCATGCCACGGCTGCGCTGCGATTCCGCGCCGCTCGATGCGCTGTCAGGCGCGTGTTGTCCCCGTGTGGTCACAGCCACTGTCGCGGCGTGAGGACGCGGCCGACCCTCGAGCGCCGCGTACACCGCGGGCGGGTGCCTTGACAGAGCGTGGACGATTCCTCCAAAATGCTCAGCCAGTGTTCGCCTCTCACCAGATGTGTTGTCGGCCCTGTTGCGCTGCGGCGTGTTGCTGCATGTGTATCGAGCCGACGATCGTCCGGTGAGAAGGTCCCGCCCGTAGATTCCCCTCTACAGTTTTCGCGCTTCTCCCGGGTGTCGCTCGGCGTCTCCGTGCACCCAACCCTTTGTCCGATGTGGAGAAGCGATGATTTCGACAGTGAAGACCGTTGCCGCGCTGCTGGCGCTGGCGACGACGGTTCCAGGTCCGGTGTTCGCGCAGGAAAGCGCGGTTCTCACCGGGGTAATCAAGGACAGTAATGGCGGCGTGCTGCCCGGTGTCACCGTTCGCGTGACGAGCGTGGCCGGTGGTACGAGCACCGACGTGGTGACCGACGGCAGCGGCGCGTATCGGGTGCCGGGACTGCCGAACGGCTCGTACCGGATCGAGGCGGAACTCGATGGCTTCGAGGGCGGTTCTGCGATCGTCAGCCTGAGGGGCAGCGAGGCCGCGACAGCGGACCTCGTGCTCTCGCCCTCACGGCTCACGGAATCGGTGGTGGTGACGGCGCGGCGGATCGAGGAAGAGGCGCAGGAAGTGCCGATTCCCGTGTCCGTCATCCGCGGTGACCTCGTGGCGGATGCGGGCGCATTCAACGTGAACCGCATGAAGGAGATGCTGCCCACCGTCCAGTTCTACTCGACCAACCCGCGCAACTCGGCGATCAACATCCGCGGCCTGGGCGCGCCGTTCGGGCTCACGAACGACGGCATCGAGCCGGGCGTGGGGCTCTACATCGACGGCGTGTTCTTCGCCCGTCCGGCGGCGGCGACGCTCGACTTCCTCGATGTCGAACAGGTCGAAGTGCTGCGCGGTCCGCAGGGCACGCTGTTCGGCAAGAACACCACGGCCGGCGCCATCAACGTGACGACGCGCAAGCCGGCGTTCACGCCCTCATCAGAGGCGGAACTGAACTTCGGCAACCTTGGGTACGTGCAGGCGAAGGCGTCGATCACCGGTCCGCTCGTCCGCCACGTGGCTGCGCGGCTCTCGTTCTCGGGCACCCAGCGTGACGGCACGCTGCTGAACGTGAAGACCGGCAACGACGTCAACGACATGAACAACCTTGGCGTCCGCGGGCAGGTGCTGTTCGCGCCGAGCGATCGCTTCGCGCTCACGCTCGCGGCGGATCACACCAGGCAGCGCGTGAAAGGGAACACCCAGGTCATTGCGGGCGTTGCGCCGACGCTCCGCGCGGCGAATCGGCAGTGGGCTGCCATCGCCGCCGACCTGAACTACGCGCCACCCAGCTACAACGCGTTCGATCGACTGACGGACGTCGACACACCGATCCGCTCCTATCAGGATCTCGGCGGCACATCGCTCAACATCGACTGGAAGCTCGGGCCGGGGAGGCTGACCTCCACGTCCGCGTGGCGCTTCTGGGACTGGAACCCCTCGAACGATCGCGACTTCATCGGCCTGCCGGTCACGACCGTGTCGTCCGGAACCTCGAAGCAGCAGCAGTGGACGCAGGAGGTCCGCTACGCGGGCGACCTCTCGAAGAGGGCGAACTTCGTCGCCGGCGTCTTCTACTTCAACCAGGGGATCGATTCGAACCCGGTCATCAAGCAGGAGCAGGGCTCGGCTGCGTGGCGTGTGCTCCTCGCGCCGGGCGCGAACGCCGCAACGCCGGGGCTGCTCGACGGCTACGGTTTCGATCAGTACCTGAATTACGACAACACCAGCGCGGCGGTGTTCGGGCAGGTTGAGTGGTCGATCACCGATCGGCTGCGTGTGCTGCCAGGCCTCCGGGTGAACTACGACAAGAAGACGGTCGACTTCGACCAGCGGATCTACGGCGGGCTCCAGACGAGCAACGCGGCGCTCGTCGCGCTCCAGCGTTCCGTGCTCGCGCCGCAGGCCTACAACGCGAACGTGGCCGACACGAACACGTCGGGCCAGGGCACGGTCGCGTATCGGTTCGCCGACAGCGTCAACACCTACGCGACCTACGCGACCAGCTTCAAGTCGGTGGGCCTCAACCTCAACGGCGTGCCGACCGACGCGCAGGACCAGCCGGTGCTCTCGGCAGCGACGGTCAAGCCTGAGAAGGTGCACCACGTCGAGGCGGGTATCAAGACGACGCCGCTGCGCGGGGTGACCGCGAACCTCGCGGTGTTCGATACGGAAATCAAGGACTTCCAGGCGCAGGTGGTGAACGCCGGGGTCGGCGTGCTCCGCGGATATCTGGCGAACGCCGAGAAGGTGCGCGTGCGCGGGCTCGAGTTCGACGGCAGCGTCGCGTTCGGCAAGCGCCTGTCGCTCTACGCCGCGGCCGCCGCGACCGACGGCAAGTACATCGCCTTTACCGACGCGCCGCCGCCGCTCGAGGAGACCGGCGGGCCGCAGGTGAAGGACATCTCGGGATCGCGGCTCCCGGGTGTGTCGAAGGCCGCCGTGTCGTTCGGCG
The DNA here is from genome assembly GCA_018268955.1 of Acidobacteriota bacterium. Classification (GTDB taxonomy): domain Bacteria; phylum Acidobacteriota; class Vicinamibacteria; order Vicinamibacterales; family CAVVIG01; genus CAVVIG01. Next base: position 109,491 of record JAFDVO010000038.1, read on the forward strand.
GTGAATGGGTGGAGCAGGGGCGGCTGCTCGGCCGTTCCGGGCAGGTCTTCACCGCCTTCGACACCAGCTACCGTTCCGAGTTCTCGTCGAGCGCCACGGCCTCGAAGTACCTGGTCGTGCCCGGGTACACGCTCGTGAACGCCCGCGTGGGGTTCCGCGCCGCGGAAGGGTGGACCGTCTCGGTCTGGGCCCGGAACCTGTTCGACACCAACTACTACGACCTCCTGTCTGCCGTACCCGGCAACTCGGGCCTGTACGTCGGGCAGCCCGGCGACCCTCGCACGGTGGGCGTGACGGTACGCCTCGCGTTCAGGGGCCGCTAGCGAATAGAGTGCTTCAGCGTCAGGAACACGCATGAACGAACAGATGCTCTGGCTTGGTGCCATCACGTTGCTCGCCGCGACGGTGAACGGCGCGCTCGGATACGGGTTCTCCTCGATCACCGTCCCGCTCGCACTGCTGTTCCTCTCGAACCGCGTGCTGAACCCGGCGTTGATCCTCATCGAGGTGCCGCTCAACGCGTACGTCCTCTGGGTCAACCGCGGCTCGCTGTCGGCGGTGTGGCGGCGCGTGCTCCCGGTCATCATCGGCCTGGTGCCCGGCATCATCGCAGGCACCTTCATGCTCTCGGCCGTGAGCCCTGACTGGCTGAAGTTCTACACCTACATCGTCCTGCTGCCGCTCATCCTGCTACAGGCGGCTGGCGTGCGACGGCCGATCCAGGCGGAGCAGAGCGCAGGGTTCGCGTTCGGGGCGGGCGTCGGCATCCTCTACTCGGTGACGACCATCTCGGGCCCGCCGCTGGCGATTGCCCTCAACAACCAGGGGCTGGAGAAGCGGGAGTTTCGCGCGGCGCTCGGGGTCATCCGCCTCGCGGAGTCCTCGATGACCGCGATCGCCTACCTCACGGCCGGGCTGTTCGTCAGGTCCAGCTTCGCGCTGGTGCCCTGGATCGTGCCGAGCGTGGCGATCGGGGTCCCACTCGGCGCGCAGATCATCCAGCGGATGCGGCCCGAGACGTTCCGACGCATCTGCATGAGCTTCGATGCGTGGGTCGTCGCCTTCGGCCTCTCGAAGCTGGTGCACGACCTGCGGCTCATCCCAACCAACTCCGCCTACTTCGTGCTCCTCGCCGTGATCGTCGTCGACGCCTGGCTGCTGTACCGGTTCTTCCACATCCTCGAGACGGAGGACGCGATGCGGCCCGGACTCGCGCCACGAGTGGAGGGATAGGGCGCGCACGCGCCAACCGCTGAAATGGCAACACGCAGAATGCAACGACGCAGTAGGCTCGAGGGGCTGGTAGGGCTGGTGGGACTCGCAGGACTGTCGTTGGATATCCGGTGTGCCCATGGCCCATCGCCCGAATTGACGTGGACGCGGTGAATTGATACATATACATGTACTGATGTCGACGTGCTGTCGCCGCGCCTGTTGTTGTCCCGATGCTCTCGGGCCCGTGCTGCGCGGTCGTGCGTCACAGCGAACCACTCGCTGAACCAGGTTCTCAAACGGAATCACCGACCAGAAGCCCGGGATCGCTCCCGGGCTTTTTTTGTTTTCCCAGGGTCTTCTGCACATGTCGATCGCCGCACTCGCGAACCGCAGCACGCCGGACAGGACGGGACACGGGACCGTTGCGCCGAGCGACGACCACCTGTCCGCCCTCGAGGCGGAAGGCATCCACATCATGCGGGAGGTGGTCGCCGAGTTCGAGCGGCCGGTGCTGCTCTTCTCCGGCGGCAAGGACTCCATCGTCATGCTGCGGCTGGCCGAGAAGGCCTTCCATCCCGGGCGGATCCCGTTTCCGCTGATGCACGTCGACACGGGCCACAACTTTCCCGAGGTGATGGAGTACCGCGACCGACGCGTCGCCGAACTCGGTGCCCGGCTCGTCGTCGCCTCGGTGGAGGAGGCGATTGCGCAGGGGCTGGTGGTGGACCCGACCGGGCCACGCGCCTCGCGCAACCAGATCCAGACAGTGCCGCTCCTCCACGCGATCCAGCAGCACAAGTTCGATGCGGTCTTCGGCGGCGCCCGCCGCGACGAAGAGAAGGCGCGCGCGAAGGAGCGCGTCTTCAGCTTCCGCGACGAGTTTGGGCAGTGGGATCCCAAGAACCAGCGCCCGGAGCTGTGGTCGCTGTTCAACGGCCGTCACCGGAAGGGGCAGCACATCCGCGTGTTCCCGCTGTCGAACTGGACCGAAACCGACATCTGGCAGTACATCGCGCGGGAGCGCCTGGACCTGCCGTCGATCTACTACGCTCACGAACGCGACGTCTTTCGCCGGGACGGCATGGTGATGGCCGTCACGCCGGTCACGCAGCCGCAGCCGGACGAGCCGGTTGTCCGCATGGTGGTCCGGTACCGCACGGTCGGTGACATGACCTGCACCGCTGCCGTCGAGTCAAGCGCCGACACGGTGGAGAAGATCATCGAGGAGGTCGCGACGAGCCGCATCACCGAACGCGGGGCCACGCGTGCGGACGACCGCGCCTCGGAAGCCGCGATGGAAGATCGCAAGCGCGAGGGGTACTTCTGATGTCCGCCGGTCTGCTCCGCATCTGCACCGCTGGCAGCGTCGACGATGGGAAGAGCACGCTGATTGGGAGGTTGCTGTACGACTCGCGTGCGGTGTACGAAGATCAGCTGCACTCGATCGAACGCGCCTCGAAGAACCGGTCGGCCGGGCCGATCGACTTCTCGCTGTTCACCGACGGCCTGCGCGCCGAGCGCGAGCAGGGGATCACGATCGACGTGGCGTACCGCTACTTCGCGACCGCGCGCCGCAAGTTCATCCTCGCGGATACGCCCGGCCACGAGCAGTACACGCGCAATATGGCGACCGGCGCGTCCACGGCGGACGTCGCGATCCTGCTCGTCGACGCGAGGCACGGCGTGCGTCCGCAGTCGCGACGGCACGCGCAGATCGCCCGCCTCCTCGGCATCAAGGACTACGTCGTCGCCGTCAACAAGATGGACCTGGTGGACTTCGACCGATCGGTGTTCGACACGATCGTGGACGAGTTCGATCAGATCCTGGCCGGCGCGCGCCTGCATCCGATTCCGCTGAGTGCGCTCCACGGCGACAACGTCATCGCCCACAGCGAGCGTACGCCGTGGTTCACCGGCAAGCCGTTGCTGGAATTCCTCGAGAGCGTGACGGTCGATCGGGACGTGACCTCGTTCCCGTTCCGGTTCCCGGTGCAGCTCGTACTGCGGCCGACGCACGAGTTCCGCGGGTACGCGGGGCAGGTGCTCTCCGGCACTGTGACGAAGGGCGAGCCGGTCACAGTGTGGCCGAGTGGCCGGACGACGCGCGTGAAGCAGATTGTCACGTTCGACGGTGAGCTGGACGTGGCGCGGCCGGGGCAGTCGGTGACGCTGACGCTCGAGGACGAAATCGACATCAGCCGCGGCGACATGATCACCGCCGGCCCGGTGAACGTGTCACAGCACTTCCGTGCGGACGTGGTGTGGATGGACGAGCGGCCGCTCGACCCCTCGCGCGTGTACGTCGTGAAGCACACGACACGCGCCGTCACCGCCGAACTGGATCGCGCGCTGCAGTTGAATCAGATCGGCTCCGTGAACGTCACCACGGCGAGGCCCGTGATGATCGATGCCTACGCCGAGAATCGCGGCACGGGCAGCTTCATCATCATCGACCCTGCGACAAACTTCACGGCGGGCGCCGGCATGATCGCCGAAGTGCTGCCAGAGGTCGACGGCAGGCAGGTTGGTGGATCGAGCGCCGCGGAACGGATCGCGCGCCTCGCGCGTGCTGCGTCGACCGAGCAGGAGGCGATCGAGGCGGTCCGCCAGGCGCTCGAGAAACTGCTCTCGTGACCGAAGTCAGAAGTCAGAATTCAGAAGGCAGAAGTTCTGAGTTCTGAGTTCAGAGTTCTCACTTCGTCGCAAGGGCTTGTTTCAAAGCTCCACCACGGAGGACGCTGAGGCCACGGAGACGGGCGTTTCCAAAGAGGATCTCCGCGAGCTCCGCGCGCTCCGCGGTGGCGCTTCTGTATGTTGAAACGTCACCTAAGAGCCCTTTTCAAAGCTCCATGAATCGTACCGGGAATCTCGGAGGGCGGATTAGTTGACTCAGGCCACGGCGGCTTGCTGATAGTAACGCGCTTCGAATTCCGCCGGTGGCAGGTAACCGATCGGCTCGAGCAACCACCGGTGGTTGAACCAGTCGACCCACTCCAGCGTCGCGAATTCTACCGCCTCCAGACTCCGCCACGGCCCGCGCCGCCGAATCACCTCCGTCTTGAACAAGCCGATGACGCTCTCCGCGAGCGCGTTGTCATACGCGTCGCCACGGCTGCCGACGGAGCATTCGATGCCGGCGTCGGCCAGCCGCTCCGTGTAGCGAATGGACAGGTACTGCGACCCGCGGTCCGAGTGGTGCACCAGGTCGCCGGTGTCGTTGTCGCAGCGGTCGTAGATGGCCTGCTCGAGGGCATCGAGCGCCAGGTCAGTCCGCATCGAGGCTGCGGCCCGCCAGCCGACGATCCGCCGCGAGAAGACGTCGATGACGAACGCGACGAAGACGAAGCCGCGCCACGTCGCGACGTAGGTGAAGTCGGAGACCCAGAGCTGATTGGGTTGCGTCGCCGTGAACACGCGGTCGACGAGGTCGGGCACCTGCGCCGCTGCCGCACGCTCGGTGGTGGTGACCCAGGCGCGGCCACGTACCGCGCCGCGCAGACCCATGGCGCGCATCAGTCGCTCGACGGTGCAGCGCGCGATGTGCTGGTCCTCCCGGCGCAACTGACGCCAGACCTTGCGTGGCCCGTACACCTGATGATTCGCGTCAAAGACACGCTGAATCTTCGTACGCCACTGCTCGTCCTGCTGCGCACGCGCACTCCGCCGGGCCGGGTCGGCCTGTCGCGCCTTCTGCAGGTAGTACGTCGACGGAGCGATCGGCACCACGGCGCAGATCGGCTCGACTCCGTAGACATCGCGGTGCTCGTCGATGAACCGGACGATTACTTCCCGCGGCGGTCGAGCTCCGCCTGGGCACAATACGCGGACGCCTTACGCAGGATCTCATTGGCGCGTCGCAGCTCCTGCACCTCGCGCTCCAGCGCTTTCAGCCGCTGCTGCTCGTCCGTCGCCAGGCCGGGGCGCTGGCCGCGGTCCCGCTCCTCCTGCCGCACCCACTTGCGCAACGTCTCCCCGGTGCACCCCAGCTTCGTCGCGATGGACTGGATCGCCGCCCACTGCGACGGATACTCCGCGGCGTGCTCGTACACCATCCGCACCGCCCGCTCCCGCAGCTCCGGTGCATATCGACTCGGTCGTCCCATAACAGTCCGTGGTTAAAGTCACTTCT
>JAFDVO010000039.1 GCA_018268955.1 Acidobacteriota bacterium
CAGGGCGGGGCAGGCAGGGCGGGCTGGGCAGCCCCGAGTCCCCGATTCCGAGCCCCGAGTCCCGAGTCCCTGCCTGTTACTCGATGACCTGAATTGCCTGGTTCGCGGTGACGTCTGTCAGCGTCTTCGTCTTCCCCGATGGCCAGGTGATCTCGATCCGCGCGGCCCTGGGGTCGGCGCCGAGTCCGAACGTGAGCGTCAGCTCGCTCTGTGAGGCGTAGCTCGATCCGCTGCGCACCACCTGCGTCTGCGTGCCCGAGGCGCTCGTCAGCTTGACCACGGCTCCGATGCCGCTGCGGTTGGAGGCGCTGCCGGTCACCTGGACGCGTAACCAGTGATTTGCACTGGCGTCGTCGTTCCTGAACAGCACCGCCGGACCGTCGAGTGTCGTCATCACGATGTCGAGGTCGCCGTCGCCGTCGTAGTCGAGGTACGCCGCTCCTCGTCCCATCACCGGCTTCGTGAACGCCGCGCCGAGCGAGGAGGAGACGTTCTCGAACGTGCCGGTGCCTCGGTTCCTGAGCAGCAGCGGCGGCTGGCTGACGCGTGCCCGCGCATCACGCCCCTGCGATTCGTCCGTGCCGCCGTCCGCCGCGAAGATGTCGAGATGGCCGTCGAGGTCCGCGTCGAGAAAGAAGGTCGCCCACGTGACGGCGAGCAGGCTCGCGCGCCCGATCTCGGATCGCGGAGCCACGTCGCGGAACGTGGAGCCGTTCTCGTTGTGATAGAGGCCGAGCATCTCGTTGACGAAGTTGCCGACGATGATGGACGGGCGGCCGGAGCGATCGTAGTCGGCGGCGTCGGTCCCCATGTTGGCTCGCGCGACGCCGTTCTCGCTCAGCGCCACGCCGGCGCGAATCGCCTCGTCGACGAAGTGCCCCTTGCCGTCGTTGCGGTACAGCTTTGCGGGAACGCGGTCGCTGCCGACGAAGAGATCCGGCCATCCGTCGCCGTTGTAGTCGAGCACCGCGACACCCATGACCTTGTCGGTCGGCTCGTCGAGCCCCGCACGTGCGCTTGCATCCTCGAAGCGCCCGCCCCCGAGGTTGCGATAGAGCTTCGGCGCCACCGCCTTGTAGGCGTCGGGCCCGCAATAGCCGCGAACGCCACCCTGCGTGCACCGCACCTGGCCCTCGGCTGCGGGTGACCACTGCACGTAGTTGCCGACGAACAGGTCGAGCAGGCCGTCCTTGTCGTAATCGAGCCAGGCCGCGCTCACCGCGAAGGTGCTGTTGCGAATGCCCGCGCGTGCCGTCACGTCGACGAAGCGGTTGCCGCCTGCGTTCCGGAGGAGCCGTCCGCCATCCACGCTCGTCACGAACACATCGTCCCGGCCATCGTTGTCGAAGTCGCCGACCGTCGCCCCGAGCGCGTACACGTCGAGCGTGTCGAATCCGCTGTTCTTCGTGATGTCCGTGAAGGTGCCGTTACGGTTGTTGCGGTAGAGGGTATGCGACGTCCTCGGTGCGCCCGGTTTCCAGTGCTTCCCGTTGACGAAGAGGAGGTCCGGCCAACGATCGCCATCGACGTCCAGCACCGCCACGCCACCGCCGAAGAGCTCGGGATACCAGAAGGCGCCGTCGGCACCGTTCTCATGGACGAACGAGATGCCGGCCCGCGCCGTTGCGTCGCTGAACGTGAACGCCGGCCCAGCCGCGCGCAGCACGGGCCGGGCAGGGAAGCAGGCGACGAGGAGGGTCGCGGCGAACGCCGCAGCGCGAGCACAGAACCGAATCAGCATAGACAACGCGCGATCATAGGCCGCGGCCCTTCCCAACTCACCAACTCACCAATTCACCAACTCACGAATTCAACACCTTCCTCGCCTTCCTGAACACGTCCGCCATCATGCGCGCGGTCAGTCGCCCCGTGTTCGTGTTCTGCCGGCTCGGGTGATAGCAGCCGATGAGGATCTGGCCATTCGGGAGGACCGCCTCGCTGCTGTGCCCGAACACCGGCCTCGGCCGGACCACGAGGCCCCGCCCCTTCAGCAGCTGCAGGTACGCATCGAACCCGATCTTGCCGAGCGCGACGACGACCCGCACGTGAGGCAACGCCGCGACCTCGGCGTCGAGGTGCGGCAGGCAGCGCGCGATCTCCTCCGGAGTCGGCTTGTTGTCCGGTGGCGCGCAGCGGACGGCGGCCGCGATGTACGCATCCTTCAGCGCGAGGCCATCGTCCGGACGCTGCGAGGTGGGGATGTTCGCGAAGCCGGTGCGATGCAGGGCCGCCATCAGGAAGTCCCCCGAACCGCCCACACCGTCTCCGGTGAACACGCGGCCCGTGCGGTTGGCGCCGTGCGCGGCCGGCGCGAGGCCGACGATGAGCAGGCGGGCATCGGGGTCGCCGAACCCGGGGACCGGTCGTCCCCAATACGTGTCCAAGAGGTACGCCCGCCGCTTCTCTCGCGCGATGCGGCGGCAGTAGTCCCTGAGCCGCGGGCAGCGTTCGCACTCCGTGATGGCGCGTCGGATCTCGATCAGGTTCGTCACGTCGTCTGGTTTCGGTCGGCCCGGCCGAGCGTGGAAAAGGCGAAGATCGCCGCGCAGGCCGAGCCGGCGGCGGTGGTCTATGTTCATGGTGGCGGGGGACGTGGTTAGAATAAGGGATTGGTCCAGAGGCTGCCTGTCGCCACCCGACAGGTCCGAGGAGCTTGGAGTTCCCGTGAGAAACATTGCCCCGAAGGATGCCGCCGAGCTCGACGCCGTTGAACGGCGCGAATGGCTCGATTCACTCGATTATGTGCTGCAGAGCGGCGGACCGGTCAAAGTCCAGCGCCTGCTGCGTGACCTCACCCTGCACGCCACGGAAAACGGCGTCAAGATCCCCTTCACCGCAAACACCCCCTACGTCAACACCATCCACGCCGACGACGAAGCGCTGATGCCCGGCAGCCGCGAGATGGAGCGGCGCATCAAGAGCCTCGTGCGCTGGAACGCCGCGGCCATGGTGGTGCGGGCCAACAAGGCCGACGAAGGGATTGGCGGGCATATTTCGACGTTTGCCTCGGCCGCGACGTTGTACGAAGTGGGGTTCAACCACTTCTTCCGTGGTCACGACAGCCCGGACTCCGACACGATCTACTTCCAGGGACATGCGGCCCCGGGGATGTACTCGCGTGCGTATCTCGAGGGGCGCCTCGAGGACAAGAAGCTGGAGAACTTCCGTCGCGAGATGAAGGAAGGCGGCGGGCTCTCGTCGTATCCGCATCCGTGGCTGATGCCGGACTTCTGGGAGTATCCGACGGTCTCGATGGGCCTCGGCCCGATCCAGGCAATCTATCAGGCGCGTTTCAGCCGCTACCTCGAGGACCGGGGCCTCAAGCCGAAGTCGAACTCGAAGGTGTGGGCGTTCCTCGGCGACGGTGAGACGGACGAGCCCGAATCGCTCGGCGCCATCACGCTGGCGGCGCGCGAGAAGCTGGNNCGCCACGTGTGGGGCGTGTTCGGCGACGGCGAGATGGACGAGCCGGAGTCGATGGGCGCCATCGGCATGGCCTCGCGCGAGAACCTCGACAACCTGATCTTCGTGATCAACTGCAACCTGCAGCGGCTGGACGGTCCGGTCCGCGGCAACGGGCAGATCATCCAGGAGCTCGAGGCGGCCTTCCGCGGTGCGGGCTGGAACGTCATCAAGGTCATCTGGGGACGCGACTGGGATCCGCTCCTCGCGAAGGACCGCGACGGCCTGCTCGTCAAGCGCATGGGCGAGATCGTCGACGGCCAGTATCAGAAGTACGCGGTCGAATCGGGCGCCTACATCCGCCAGCACTTCTGGGGCGTCGATCCGCGGCTCCTGGACATGGTCAAGCACCTCACCGACGATCAGCTCAAGCAGCTGACGCTCGGCGGTCACGACCCGATCAAGGTCTACAACGCCTACAAGGCGGCCGTTGAGCACAAGGGCGGCCCGACGGTCATCCTCGCCCGCACCATCAAGGGGTACGGCCTCGGCGAGGCGGGTGAAGGCAAGAACATCACCCACCAGCAGAAGAAGATGAACGAGGACGAGCTGCGGGCCTTCCGCACGCGGTTCGCCATCCCGGTGTCGGACTCCGAAATCGCGAAGACGCCGTTCTATCGTCCCGGTCCCGACAGCGAAGAGTTCAAGTACATGATGGAGCGCCGCCAGGCGCTCGGCGGGTCTGTCCCGTCACGGCGCGTGAAGGCACCAACCATCGCCGGCGTGGCGGACGACGTCTTCACCGAGTTCTACGCGGGCACCGAGGGGCGCAAGGCGTCGACGACGATGGTGTTCGTGCGGCTGCTGTCGAAGCTGCTGCGCGACAAGGAGGTCGGCAAGCTGGTCGTGCCGATCGTTCCGGACGAGGCGCGCACCTTCGGCATGGAGGCGCTCTTCCGCCAGGTCGGCATCTACGCGCACTCCGGCCAGGTCTACGAGCCGGTCGACATGGACACGCTTCTCTACTACAAGGAAGCATCCGACGGGCAGATCCTCGAGGAAGGCATCAACGAGGCCGGTTCGCTCTCGTCCTTCATCGCGGCCGGCACCGCCTACGCGACGCACGGCGTCAACACCATCCCCTTCTTCATCTTCTACTCGATGTTCGGCTTCCAGCGGGTCGGCGACCTGATCTGGGCCGCGGCTGACTGCCGCACGCGGGGCTTCCTGCTCGGCGGCACCGCAGGCCGGACGACGCTTGCGGGTGAAGGGCTGCAGCACCAGGATGGCAACAGCCACGTGCTGGCGCTGCCGGTGCCGAACTGCCTCAGCTACGACCCGGCGTTCGCGTTCGAGCTGGCCGTCATCATCAAGGACGGCATTCGCCGGATGTATGTGAACGGCGAGAGCATCTTCTACTACCTCACGGTGATGAACGAGCAGTACGCGCAGCCGGCGATGCCGCAGGGCGCGGAAGAGGGGATCCTCAAGGGTCTCTACAAGTTCAAGCCGACCGGGCTGCCGAAGGCCAAGGCCCGCGCGCAGCTGTTCGGCAGCGGCGCGATCCTGCCCGAGGTGCTGAAGGCGCAGGAGGTGCTCGAGTCGCAGTACGGCATTGGCGCCGACGTGTGGAGCGTCACGAGCTACCCCGAGCTGTATCGCGACGGGCACGCGTGCGACCGCTGGAACATGCTGCACCCGGGCGAGGAGGCCAAGGTGCCGTACGTGACGCAGGCGCTGAAGGATGCCCCGGGCGTGTTCGTGGCGGCCTCGGACTACCTGAAGGTGCTGCCGGACGCGATCGACCGGTGGCTGCCGCGGCCGCTGGTGGCGCTCGGCACCGACGGGTTCGGCCGCAGCGAGAACCGTACGGGCCTGCGCGACTTCTTCGAAGTCGATCATCGCTACGTCGTCGTCGCCACGCTGTCCGCGCTGGCGCGTGACAAGAAGATCGACGCCAAGGTGGCGCAGGAGGCCATCGCGGCGCTCGGCATCAACCCGGAGAAGCCGAACCCGGCCATCTCGTAACAGCGACATCCGCCACCACGGAGGGCACGGACGGCCCGCGTCTCGGGCCTTCCGTGCATCTCGCGTGATCGGTGGTCGCGCGTGCGGGTTCGCACCTGACGCGCCCAATCGGAGATTCCACAACTTGGCGACAGACTTCCAGCTCCCCAACCTCGGAGAGAACGTCGCGGGCGGCGACGTCCTCCGCATCATGGTGAACCCCGGCGACACCCTGACGAAGGATCAGCCGGTCCTCGAACTCGAGACGGACAAGGCGACCATCGAGGTGCCGTCCTCCGTCGCGGGCGTCATCACGGCCGTGAAGGTGAAGGTCGGCCAGAAGGTGAAAGTCGGCGAGGTCGTGCTCACCGTCGACGAGGCGGGAGCCGGAGCCGCGCCCGCGGCCGCTGCACCGAAGGCGGCGGCGACTGACGCCGTTGGCGCGAACACCGCGCAGAAGGTGGTCGGGAACGAGCCCGGGCTCGAGCAGCACGCCGAGGGAGCGAAGCGCCCCACCGAGGACAAGGCGGGCGCGATCGAAGCGGGGCAGGCCGCCCCAGCGCCGACCACACGCGCCGCGGCGCAGGTGGTCGACATCAACGCGCGCGCGGCGCGTCCTGCAGCTCCCGAGCCGCGTGCGGCTGATCAGCCTGCGGCACCGGCGTCACCCTCAGTCCGGCGCCTGGCGCGCGAACTGGGCGTCGACATCAACCAGGTGCAGGGCAGCGGGCCGAACGGCCGCATCTCGGATGAGGACGTCAAGGAACACGCGAAGCGCATCATCCTGGCAGCCCAGTCCGCAGGGGTCACGGGTGGCGCGGGCATTCCGACCGAGCCGCTGCCGGACTTCAGCAAGTGGGGCGAGGTCGAGCGCGTGCCGATGCGTGCCGTTCGCCGCAAGACGGCGGAGCACCTGTCGGTGGCCTGGCTGAACATCCCGCATGTCACGCAGCAGGAGTACGCGGACATTACCGGGCTCGAGGAACTGCGCAAGCGCTATCGGAAGACAGTCGAGAAGGCGGGCGGCAACCTCACCGTCACGGCGGTCGCGGTCAAGATCGTCGCCGAGGCGCTCAAGCACTTCCCGCAGTTCAATACCTCGATCGACATGGCGTCGGGCGAGATCATCCAGAAGAAGTACGTCCACATCGGCGTGGCGGTCGACACCGATCGCGGCCTTCTGGTGCCGGTCATCCGCGACGCAGACAAGAAGAGCCTCATCCAGATTGCGGTCGATCTCGCGCAGCTCTCCGAGAAGGCGCGCACCCGCAAGATCACCGCGGAGGAGATGCAGGGCGGCTGCTTCAGCATCTCCAACCTCGGCGGCATCGGCGGCAACTTCTTCACGCCCATCGTGAACTCGCCCGAGGTGGCCATCCTGGGCATCTCTCGCGGCCGCTTCACGCCGGTGTACAACGAGGAGACTGGGGAGTTCACGGCTCGGCAACTCCTGCCGCTTTCGCTCTCGTACGATCACCGCGTCATCGACGGCGCCGACGGCATCCGCTTCCTGCGCTGGATCGCAGAGGCGTTCGAGCAGCCGTTCATCATGGCGCTTTACGGCTAACGGAATCGAGGGCAGGTTGGGCAGGTCAGGCAGGTAGGGCTGTCACTGTACAGTCCTACCCGCCCTACCCGCCCTGCCAGCCCACCATGTCTTATGTCCTCAACCCAACTCGTCGTCGTGGGCAGCGGCCCGGGCGGATACGCGGCAGCGTTCTACGCCGCGGACCTCGGCCTGAGCGTTGCCCTAGTTGATACCGAACCGAACCCTGGCGGGGTCTGCGTGTACCGCGGATGCATCCCGTCCAAGGCGCTGCTGCACGTCGCGAAGCTGATCGACGAATCGCGTCATGCGAAGGCGTGGGGTGTCGAGTTCGCCGAACCGAAGATCGATCTCGACAAGCTGCGCGACTTCAAGAACAACGTCGTCAAGCGGCTCACGTCGGGCACCGGCCAGCTCGGCAAAGCGCGGAAGGTGAACTACATCCAGGGCTTTGCGTCGATCGTGGACGCGAAGACGCTGAGCATCAAGCGCGCGGACGGCACGGAGGAGACGCTCACCTTCGAGCACTGCATCCTCGCGACCGGGTCGACCCCCGCCATCCCGCCGATGCTCAAGGTCGACGACCCGCGCGTGATGGACTCGACCGGCGCGCTGGACCTGCCGGATATCCCGAAGTCGCTGCTGGTCGTCGGCGGTGGCTACATCGGCCTCGAACTCGGGTCGGTCTACGCCACGCTGGGGAGCAACGTCACGGTGGTCGAGATGATGTCGGGCCTCCTGCCGGGCGCCGATCGCGACCTCGTCGACGTGCTGGCGAGGCGCATTAACGGACTGATGAAGTCCGTGCTGCTCAACACGCGCGTCACCAAGGTCACGCCCGAGAAGAAGGGCATCCGCGTCACGTTCGAGGGTGATGGCGCTGGCGAGCAGGTGTTCGACCGCGTGCTCGTCTCCGTCGGCCGTCGTCCCAACGCGAAGATCCCCGGTCTCGACAAGACGCGTGTGAAGGTGAACGAGCGCGGCTTCATCGAAGTGGACGCGCAGCTGCGGACGGCAGAGCCGACCATCTTCGCAATCGGCGACGTCGTCGGTGAGCCGATGCTCGCCCATAAGGCCTCGCACGAGGGACGGGTCGCGGTGGAGGTGATCGCCGGTCACAAGGTGGCGTTCGAGCCGCAGGCGATCCCCGCGGTCGTCTTCACCGACCCTGAACTGTGCTGGGCGGGGCTGACCGAGTCGCAGGCGGCGAAGGAAGGCCGCACGGTGACTGTCGCCAAGTTCCCGTGGGGCGCCTCAGGACGCGCAGTCACGCTCGATCGCACGGACGGCCTCACGAAGCTGGTCGTCGATCCGGCGACAGAGCGCATTCTGGGGGTCGGGATTGTCGGGCCCGGGGCCGGCGAGATGATCGCCGAGGGCGTGCTGGCAATCGAAATGGGGGCGAACGTGACCGACCTGAAGCTGTCGATCCACCCGCACCCCACGCTCACCGAAACGATGATGGAGTCGGCCGAAGTGTTCTTCGGCCATGCGACTCACGTCTACCGCCCGAAGCGCTGAAAGCTTCGGTGTGCTGAGGGAATTTCCACGCGGGGTTTCGAGCCCCGCGTGGCGCTACCTCGACGCCCGCACGAGCGCGCCATCGTCGGTCTTCTTCACGTCACCCGAGCGCACGAGTTTCTCGATAACTGACTGAGTTGTTTCACGATCGAGGCCGAAGAACCGCGAGGCCTGCGGCAGCGTGAGCACCAGCCCCGGCATCTCTTCGAACTCGGCTCGGACCCGTTCGGTAATCTTGTCGACGGACATTCCCGCTTCCTCCGATATCTGGGCCATTTGCAACAGCTCTGCCATTGCCGGCTCGATGCGCGCTGCTGGCTGGAATCGCTGTTTTTCGAAGGGAATCCGTCGATCCGTGCGAGGCTGTGCTCGCCAGGGCAGCAGGTGCTTCCGACACGATCGTGCCTGCGGCGGGTACCGGCTACATCCCCGTGGGAAGCGGCGCGCCGCTTTTACTGACCGGAGCCTCTGATGCTGTTCCGCAGCGTGCCCATCGCTGACGCGGTGTTCCGCGACGATCGCCTGCCCGCCGGCCTCGCCGCGCATCCGCGCGACGAAGTGGTCATCGGGTGGGAAGACCGCCGGGCGCAGAGAGCGCGACTGAAGACGGAGGCTGGCGTCGAGTTCGGCACGTCACTGCCACAGGGCACGGTGCTGCGGGAAGGGGACTGCCTTGCGCTGGACCGGCCAGCGCTGGTCATCATCGTGCGGGAGAAGGCCGAGCCGGTGCTTGTCATGGCCCCACCCTCGGCCGGGGACGCGGCGCGGTGGGCCTACTACATCGGCAACACCCACCAGCCGCTGATGGTGCTCGGGGATCTGTTGCTCTGCGCGGATGTGGCAGGGATGGACGAGGTGCTGCGGTACCACGGCATCCCGTTCACCCGTGAGCTCAGGCCGTTCACGCCCGTGTCGCAGGGCCCCAGCCATCATCGATAGCCGGAGCCCGAGCCGGTTCGAGAGCGGTATGCAGGCGCTTCAGAACCGGATGCTGGCGCCGACGCCGAAGCGGCCGATCGTTCTGGTGGGATCACCAAGGATCCGCAGCATCCGAAGGTCCGCATCCACCGCCACGTGCTCGGTCAGCAGGATGCTCGCGCCCCCACCCAGCGTGAGCGCCATATTCGTGCTGGTCGTGCTCACCGTCGGCGGGCCGGGAAGGATCGGCATCACCGAGAGGCCGAGCGCCTGGAGCTCCGACGTGAACATGGCGTTTCCGCCCAGCCCCGCGTACCACACGTCGTACCGCTCCGTGACGGCGGCGACGCCGCCACCGCCGACGACGAACGGGATCACGCGCTCCGACCCGGTCGGGATCTCGAGCCGGACATTCGTGGTGAACGTTGTGGCGCGGCTGTCGTCGCGCCCCGGACAACACCAGATGTGCGGCACGCCCGTCGCCAGGGATCGCAGGTGCCCCAGCTCGACGCCAACCCCAACGTAGTCGTTGAAGCGCCAGGTCACGCCGCCGCTGAATGCGGGTGACGTGTGGCCATCGGCCGTGGCTGCCGCGACCGAGCCGTGCACCACGGCACCCTGTGCGTGCGACGTCCTGGACACGCCGAGCAGCACGAGTGCGGCAGCCAGGCCCACGGCGACGTGTCGGAGGTGTACGGATCTACGCATGTGCGGCCGCCTCTGCCCACGCATCGGCCGTCTCGTTCGCGTGATAGGAACTGCGGACGAGAGGACCCGAATCAACGTGGACGAACCCCATGTCGAGTGCGATCTGCTTCAGCTCGCGGAACTCGTCAGGCGTGTAGTACCGCACCATCGGCGCGTGTGCCTGCGTGGGACGGAGGTACTGGCCAATCGTCAGGATCTGGCAGCCGACCTGCCGCAGGTCGCGGAACACCGCGAGCAGTTCCTCGCGCTCTTCACCGAGGCCAACCATCAGGCCGGTCTTGGTCGGGATGTCCGGGGCGATCGTGCGAGAGCGGTCGAGCAGCTCGAGCGTGCGGGAGTAGCGTCCGCCCGAGCGGGCCATCCGATAGAGCCTCGGCACCGTTTCGGTGTTGTGGTTCATCACGTCCGGCCGTGCCTCGAGCACGGTGCGGAGCGGCGCTTCCTCACCCTTGAAATCGGGGATGAGCACCTCGATGCGGCAGGAGGGCAGGCGCTTGCGCGTTTCGGTGATCACGCCCGCGAAGATGGACGCGCCGCCATCCTTGAGGTCGTCCCGATCGACCGAGGTGATGACCACGTAGTTGAGCGCGAGCTGCTGGATGGCGTTCGCGACCCGTTCCGGCTCCGCCGTGTCGACCGGGGCCGGGCGCCCATGGGACACGGCACAGTACGCACAGGCGCGCGTGCAGATGTCGCCGAGGATCATGAACGTGGCCGTGCCGTGATTCCAGCACTCCCCGATGTTCGGGCAGCGAGCCTCCTCGCAGACGGTGTTCAGCCGGAGGTCGCGCATGATCGACTTCAGCCGGAGGTAGTTCGCCGAACCGGGCGCCTTCACCTTCAGCCACTCGGGCTTGGGGATGCGCGGTTGCTCGGGCGTGAGCGGGATGACGCGGGCCATTCCTTCGATTATATCGGCGTACCGCCCAGCCCGGCAGACCAGGCGCCGTCACCGTCAGGGCGCGCGGAGCCCTGCGATGAGGTATTCGGCGAACCGCGTGGCGATCTCCTTGGAGTCGGCGGGGCCATCCGGTGAGTACCAGCGCGGGATCCAGTTGACGGCGCCGAGCATCGCGAACGAGATGAGCTTCGGGTCGATTCTTGGATCGAAGACACCCCAGTCGATCCCCTCCTGGATGAGGCGGCGGACCCCTTGATCGAACAGGTCGCGCCGTGCGACAGCCGCCCGCAGGCGCCTCGGACCGAGCGCCTTCACGTCGAGGAACAGGGCCGTGCCCTGGAGGTCGTCGAGAATCGTGTGCACGAACGCGTCGATGAGCCGACGGAGACGGTACTCGGGCGAGAGTTCAGCCTTCTCAACGCTATCGAGCACCTCGAGCAGGCGGTCCATCGAGTACTCGTGACACGCGAAGAGGATGTCCTCCTTGCTTCGGAAGTAGTAATACAGGTTCCCCTTCTTCATCCGCAGGGCTGTCGCGATCTCCTCGAGCGTCGCGCCGTGGTAGCCGAGCCGGCGAAACGCGCCGGCTGCCGCCTTCATGATCTCGACCCGGGTCGGGGCTCCTGAGGGGCGCGTGGCTCCGGGCGGCACCCGCCGCTTCGTGCCCGCCCGGCGCGGGCGGGGGGCGGCTGGCGATCGATGGGTCGTCACAGGATCCAAACGTAGTCCCCGCGCCGGTCCCGATTCAACTGCCGCGTTACAATGCCGCCGCTATGGCACACCTGTCGATCACCTGGCTCGGTCATTCCACGTTCACGCTGCGCACCCCTGGCGGCATGCGCGTCATCTTCGACCCGTGGGTGCAGACCAACCCTGCGTGCCCGGACAGCGCGAAGAAGGTCGGTGCCCTCGACCTGATGCTCGTCACGCACGGCCACTCCGATCACACCGCGGACGCGGTCAGCCTCGCACGGGAGACCGGCGCGCAGGTTGTGGCGCCGTTTGAACTGGCCGTGCTCTTCCAGCAGAAGGGCCTCAAGAACGTCGTCGGCATGAACCCCGGCGGGACGCTCCACGTGCGTGGACTCGCCATCACGATGGTGCAGGCGGTCCACAGCAGCTCGTACGAGGTCGACGGCGCGAACGTGTATGCGGGCCTCGCGACCGGGTATGTCGTGCGCTTCGAAGACGGGCTCGTCGCGTACTACGCGGGTGATACGTCCGTCTTTGGCGACATGCGCCTGATTGGCGAGATGTACCGGCCGACGCTCGCCTTCCTCCCGATCGGCGATCTGTTCACGATGGGCCCGGAGCAGGCGGCCGTCGCCTGCGACCTCCTTGGCGTGAAGCAGGTGATCCCGATGCACTGGGGGACGTTCCCGCTGCTGACGGGCACGCCGGCGCGCCTGCGTGAGCTGGTGGCGGGTAAAGGCATCGACGTGGTCGACCTGAAGCCGGGCGATACGACCGAGTAGGCATGCGGTGACGGCGTGATGTCGTCCCGCTCGGGACGACCTCGCGCTATCATGACGGCGCCCTGCGCTGCGGCAGGGCGTCAGCGGCCATCGGCGGCCGTCTGTGTTGCGGGATGTGTCGGGCCGCGAGCGCGCGTCCGTACATCGGAGGAGTGACAGTCGTGTCCATGCTGTCCCTGGAACAACCGATCGAAACCATTGGCGCCGTCAAGGCTCTGCATGCCGGCCACCCGGTCTTCCTGCTGGCGGCAGACGACGGGAGTCACCTGGTCGTGAAGCAGGAGAGCACGACCGACGCTGCCAACATGCGGCGCAACTTCCTGACGATGAACATGGCGTCGCCGCAAGCCCGCTCGGTGATCCTGACGCCGCCGGAGGTCGAGGCGCTGAAGCGCTACGTGAAGTTCTGCCGTTTCGTGGCGAAGCACGATCCGACGAGTCCCGTTCCTGCAGATGTCAGCGAACTGGCGAAGTACCTGAACGCCGGCGGCACCTGGTTCAAGATGAAGGAGGCCAAGGGGCTCATTGATCTGAAGGCCGCGGCCCGGCAAATGCTCGAGGGTGACAAGACCGGCGTGCGGGCCATGGCCAAGGCGCTCAATGAGTCCGGCGGGCTCGAGGCGCTCGGCAAGATCGTCGCGGCCGACATGTTCAACAACAACACGGACCGCTTCGCGCCGAACAACGCGGGCAAGGTGTTCGTGAAGACCGACACCGACGAGGTGAAGTTCGACGTCAAGTGCCTCGTCAACGTCGGGAACGTCATGGCCGCCATGAGCGGCGGCAAGCTCAAGGCGATCGGGCTGGATTCGTGGGATCCGACCGCCGACGGCAACTACGCGGACATGACGAAGAACGTCGGCTACGGCTGGCTGGGCGACATCCTCGCGCCCGACAAGAAGGCAGACCGGCTGAAGTTCGCGCAGGACATTGCAGACGACCTGAACCTGCTGCTCGGTCCGCGCAACCGCAAGTTCTCCTTCCTGCAGCAGACGCGGTTGAATCCGGATGCCCCCAAACGCATTGCCGGCGGCATGGACAAGATGATCAAGAAGCTCATCGACAAGATGGAGGCATCGCTGAAACGCCCGAATCCTCCCGCGGGACTGCAGTCACGGCTCGTGAAGCTGCGGGGACACTGAGGGGTGGGGCGGTCAGCGACACCGATGCGCCAATGTGAGCGACGTCGTCACTGAAAGCTCGCGGCTGCGGATCCGCCGGCTCCGGTCGGCGGACGCCGTGTCACTGCAGCGGGTATACGGCGACCCCGACGCCACTCGGTGGATCGGCGACGGCCGGACGCTGTCGCTCGAGCAGTGTTCCCAGTGGATCGAGACGAGTCGGCACGAGTACGACGCGCGTGGCTACGGGCTGTTCGCCCTGGAGTCCCGTGCCACGCAGGACGTGGTCGGTTTCGCCGGCCTGCTGCACCCGAACGGGCATCCGACGCCCGAATTGAAGTACGCGCTGCGGAAGGACCAGTGGGGCAGGGGCTATGCGACGGAGGCGGTCCGTGCCCTGCTGCGCCACGCCGTTGGCCTGCGTATCCGCGAGATCGTGGCGGTGGTCGCGCCGGAGAACGGCGCGTCCATCTCCGTCCTCCTCAAAGTCGGCATGACGCCAGCCGGTGGCCGCATCGACGCGGACGGCGCCTACACGCAGGTCTTCGCCTGGCGGTCGCTGGCGCGCTGAGATTCCGGCCGAACCTGTCCCTTACCACTGCGTCAGCAGCATCGCGAGCGTGAGCACGATCATGGTGACCACCGTGATCCACGCGATGATGTTGAACGCCTTCGAGTTCACGTGCGCACCCATCAGCTCCCGGTCGTTCGTCAGGAGCAGCATGAAGATGAGCACGAACGGCAGCACCACGCCGTTCACCACCTGCGACAGCACCATGATCTCGGTCAGCGGGAACCGGGGGACGAGCAGGACGCCGGCGCCGACGACGATGAGCGCGGTGTAGAGCCAGTAGAAGACCGGCGCTTCGTGGAACTTCTTGTCGAGGCCCGACTCGAACCCGAGGCCTTCGCACACCGCGTACGACGTCGAGATCGGCAGGATCGACGCCGCGAAGAGCGAGGCGTTGAAGAGCCCTGCCGCGAACAGCAGGTAGGCGTACTCACCAGCAAGCGGCCGAAGGGCTTGCGCCGCATCGGCGGCACTCTGGATCTTCGTCACGCCTGCCTGGTGCAGTGTCGCGGCGCAGGCGACGATGATGAACCAGGCGACCAGGGCCGCGAAGAGGCAGCCGACAATGACATCCCAGCGTGACGCGGTGTACTGGCGGATCGTGACGCCTTTCTCCACGACCGAGGCCTGCAGGTAGAACTGCATCCACGGCGCGATGGTCGTTCCCACCAGGCCGATGAGCATGTAGAGATACCCGTAGTCGCGGATGACGACGTCCCCTTCGGGCCGTGTCACCATCGCGAATGTGGCGGCGCGCCAGTCCGGGTGAGCAAGTACGCCTGCGACGATGTAGCAGATGTAGAAGCCGGACGCTGCAAGGAAGATCTTCTCGATGCTCGAATACGTCCCCTGGACGACCATCACCCACACCACCGCGGCAGCCAGCGGCACGACGATGTAGCGGGATATCCCGAACAGTTCCAAGCTGCTCGCAACGCCCGCGAACTCGGCCATCACGTTGCCGAAGTTCGTGACGACCAGCGCGAGCATGAGCCAGAAGGTGACGCGGAATCCGAACTCCTCGCGGATCAGGTCGCTGAGGCCCTTGCCGGTGACCGCGCCCATGCGCGAGGCCATCTCCTGGACGACGACGAGGGCGATCGTGGTCGGGATCATCGCCCACAGGAGCGTGTAGCCGAACTGCGCGCCCGCAACCGAGTAGGTCCAGATGCCGCCGGCGTCGTTGTCGACGCTCGCCGTGATGAACCCCGGACCGACGACGGCGAGGAACAGGACGAGGCGCGTCCGCCACTGCTTCAGCGTCGCCATCAGTCGTTCCTCAGCATCGAGATCACGTCGTCCGCCGTGATGATGCCGGCGAGGCGGCCGTGTTCGTCCGCCACCGCGAGAGTGATGAGGTTGTACTTGTCGAAGATCTCTGCGACCTGGCGCTCCGGCGTGTCGGGCGCGCACGTGGTCGGCGTTTCCGCGAGCGACTTCAGGCGCATGTCCGGGGGTGAGATGGCGATGCGGACGAGCGGCACGGCGCCGGTCAGCATCTGGCCCGGCGCGGTCAGGTAGATGGTCGCCACCGCTTCGCTGCTGCCTTCGAACTGGCGGAGCGCCTCGACAGCATCGGCCACGACGCCGTCCTCGGAGACCGCGACGAACTCGGTGGTCATGCGACCGGCGGCGGTATGCTCACCGAACTCGAGGAGCTGACTGACTTCCTGGCGCTCTTCTGGCGCCATCTCCTTGAGGATTTCGCCCGATCGATCTTCCGTGAGCTCGCCCAGCAGGTCTGCCGCGGCGTCGGGATCCATCTCCTCGACGATGTCCGCCGCGCGGTTGCTGTCCAGCGACTCGACGATCGAGACCTGCACGTCGCGATCGATTTCCTCGAGCGCCTCTGCCGCCACCTCGTCGTCCAGCGCCTCGAACACCGCCTTCTGCTCGGCCGGGGGCAGGTCCTCGACGATGTCGGCAATGTCGGCGGGGTGCATGCGGGAGAGCCCCTCGTACGCGATCTTCAGCTTCACGCGCCGGGCGGGGTCAGTCTCGATGAGATCCACGTACTGCCACGGGATGACCCGAGGCGGGATCTTCTCGAGCAGGGCGCGGAGGGTGAAGGAGGGGACGAGCCCCTTCGCGAGGCGTCGAACGGCCCCGCGCGCGCCGACGTCGACCGCGAGGACGTCGAGGATGATGTGGCTGTTCACCGGGTTGGAGAACAGCTCGACGTCGTTGACGCGAACGACCTTGCGCCCGTGCACGTCGATGATCTGCTGATCGAGCAGGTCCCGTTTCAGCAGCAGGACGCCGTCGAAGCTCGTGAAGGCGGTCCACCCGCCGGCGTCCGTCGTGGCGCGCACGGTCGCCCCAAAGGACTTGATCGCGTCCGAGGGAAGAATGCGGTCGCCCTCCGGCGTGCGCACCACGAGGAACGCGATGCGGGTCGGGTGTTCCTGTGGCGAGACC
Organism: Acidobacteriota bacterium; assembly: GCA_018268955.1. Lineage (GTDB taxonomy): Bacteria > Acidobacteriota > Vicinamibacteria > Vicinamibacterales > CAVVIG01 > CAVVIG01. Next base: position 16,589 of record JAFDVO010000039.1, read on the forward strand.
GCCAGTTCGCGCACGCGTCCCCGCACGGTTCCGCTGCTGTCGCGGACCGCGGCGCCGAGCATTTCCGACAGGGCGACGACGGACATGGGACTTCCAGTCTGGAGGTCGAATGTAACAGCCTGGAGAACCCGGGCAGGGAGGGAGAACGAGCGCGATGCGTCCCCACTCGTTCAAGCTTCAGCACCGCGCCCCGTGAAGGGTCCGTTGATGGACCCTAGCCACCTTAGGAAAACCCTTCAGCCGGGAGTTCCTGTTCTACCTCTGGCTATCTCTCTCGAGATCGCGCGGGCAGTGGCCTGTGTGTGGCGCGGGAGCCTCGCCTACCGAGGACCCCGTGATGGGCCGCAACGAGCGCGGCTTTTTCCCAGTGTCACGCTCGCTGCGGCGAACTGTCAAGGCGCAAATCGGTGTGCTATGGTCGACGTCGGGTGCGCTCTCGAGGGGTTCGTGTTCGGCCGAGGCGCCATTCAGGAGGAGCGATGCGGGCGCGAGCAGCACGGGTAGTTGCGGGAGCAGCCTTGGTGACGGCAACCCTCGCCGTGCTGGGCGCGGCACCTGCGCGTGAGACCACCCTCGCCGTCCCTGGGCGCGCGAACGCGAACGTGTCGTTGGCGGCACAGGGCTCGTTCGCGACAGCCGTGTGGTCTGCCTCCACAGCGGCTGGTGAAACCGACATCTTCTCTGCGGTCAGCAGTGACGGCGGCCGTACCTTCTCGAAACCGGTTCGGGTGAACTCGACGCCGGGCGATGCACGCGTGAACGGCGAGCAGCCTCCCCGCGTGGCTGTGCGCTCGCGCAGTGCTGGCCAACCCGAGATCGCGGTGGTCTGGACGACAAAGGGTAGCTCCGGCACCAAGCTGCTCAGTGCGGTGTCGACCGACGGCGGTCGCAGCTTCTCGACGTCGACCCTCGTGCCCGGCTCGGATGCCGCGGGCAACCGGGGCTGGGAAGGGCTCGGCGTCGGTCCTGACGGCAGGTTCATCACCGTGTGGCTCGACCATCGCAAGCTTGCCGATCCGCAACAGCAACAGATGGCTGGCGAGCACCATCACCACGAAGCTGGCGGCGCTGGCGCTGCCGCTGCGGCACCTGCGAGGGACGGCGTCGCGATGGCGCAGTTGTCGCAGCTCTATGTCGCGTCGGTCGACGGTGTGCTCGCGCCGAAGGGCATCACCGGCGGAGTCTGTTACTGCTGCAAGACCGCGATCGCGTCGGGGCCGTCGAACGCGCTGTATCTCGCGTGGCGCCACGTCTATCCGAACAACATGAGGGACATCGCGTTCACGGTCTCGCGGGACGGTGGTCGCACGTTCGGCGCCCCGATTCGCGTGAGCGAAGACAAATGGCAGATCGAAGGGTGCCCCGACGATGGGCCCTCGATGGCGGTTGATCCGAAGGGCGCCGTCCACGTCGTGTGGCCCTCGGTCGTCACCGAGAGCGGTCGGCCCGTGAAGGCGCTGTTCCACGCGGTGACGCGGGACGGCAGGACGTTCACGCCCCGCACGCGGATCCCCACCCAGGGCATGGCGAACCATCCGCAACTGGCCATCGACCAGCGTGGTGCCCTGGCGGTGACGTGGGACGAATCGGGCTCGGGCAGCCGAACCCTCGCGCTTGCGCTTGGGTCGGTCAATGCGGTCGGTTCGGTCGAGTTTTCGCGAGAGGCGGGCGATCGGACCGTGGGCACGTACCCGGTGCTTGCCGCGATCGGACCCGGTCAGTGGCTCCGTGCCTGGACTGTGGGCGACCCCGCCACCTCTCAGGTCCGTCTCGCCGTCGTCTCCAAATAACCCCAATTCAAATCAACGAGATACGAGATGATCCGGCGCCTTCGTCGTGGCGCCGGATCACCTGTCTCGGAGCCACGATCCTAAATACGACTTGACAGGTCCTGTTTCCAGGCATTAGCCTCCCGATAGTTCAAATGAGACTGAGTCTCAATATCGGAGAAGCTGCATTGCTACGATTTATCTTCCTCGCGCTCGCGCTGGCGCTCCCACATGCGAACGAGGTCGCCGCTCAGGATGGGGCGGTCAGGCGCACAGTCGTCGGCACCGTTCTGGACTCGACAGGCGCAGTCATGCCAAAGGTGGAGGTCACCGTCACGACCGTCGATAGGCGCGTGACGGTCCACACGGATACGGAAGGCCGATTCGAGGTCGGCGAGGCCGGACGCGGGCTGGCCACCATTGCAGTGATCGCGCAGGGCTTTGCCCCCGCCGTGATGACCGAGGTGACCGGCGAGCGTCCGGTCGTGATCCAGCTACAGCCGGCGCGCATCGAAGAGCACGTCGAGGTGGCTTCGGTCGGCAGGGCCCACGTGACCTCCACAGCCACGCGGACCGCCGCCGCCCTCATCGAGGTGCCGCAGACCATCGACATCGTCGGCGCAGACATCCTCGAGCAGCAGGCGGCCACCTCGCTCGGGGACGCGCTGCGGAACGTCGCAGGCGTCAGCCCGAACCTCGGCGAAGGACGCCGCGACCAGTTCCTGATCCGTGGCTTCAGCGCCCAGACCGACACGCTGCTCGACGGCACGCGCGACGATGCGCCGTACTATCGCGACGTCGCGACTGTCGATCGCATCGAGGTGCTCAAGGGACCCGCCGCCGCGCTGTTCGGCAGAGGGTCGTCAGGCGGCGTAATCAACCGGGTTCTCAAGAGCCCGCGGTTCGACCGACCGATTGCTGACGCGAGCATGGCGGTCGGGTCGCTCGGGACACGCCGACTCACTGCCGACGTGGGCCGCTCCCTGAACGACGTCCTCTCGTTCCGCGCGGTTGCCGCGGCGGAGGACTCCACCTCCTATCGCGACTCGTACTTCCTCCAGCGCGTGACCGCTGCACCGTCGATCTTGTGGACCGGCGCGTCGACGTCCGCGCTGATACAGGCCGAAGTGCTGCAGGACCGCAGGCTGCCCGATCGCGGCATTCCGTCCGTTGCCGGGCGCCCGGCCGACGTGCCCCGCGCGACGTTCTACGGGTTCGCTGCCGACGACTTCATCGACACGAACGTGGCGAGCACCGGGCTCCGGCTGGAACATCGGACGGCTCGAGGCTGGCTCCTGCGGCAGGTCGTTCGTCTGGGCCTTTACGACACCTCGTTCAGCAACACCGCGGCGACGGGCACGTCTCGCGTGAACGGTGTGTGGCAGGTCTCCCGGCAGCAATACAACGCCGAGCAGTCGCAGCAGAACCTGTTCTCCCAGACCGAGGTCGTCTTCGAGAGGCGCGCCGCGGGCATGCAGCACCAGGTGCTCGGTGGTGTGGAACTTGGCACGCAGCGTCGAACCACTCTTCGCTTCACTGGCTTCGCGCCGCCAGTGGCGCTGGTAGATCCGCAACCCACGCGGCCCACGTACTCGACGACGGCAGCAACCTACAACCGGTTCGATGGGACCACCGTCGGCACGTACGTGCAGGACCAGATCGCGTTCGGAACGCACTGGAAGGCGCTCGCCGGGATTCGCGCCGACCGGTTCGCGCAGCACCTCGACGACCGTCGTCCCGACAACCTCGACCTCGCGCGCACCGACATCACGTGGAGTCCGCGCGCGGGCCTGGTGTTCCAACCGACGACCCACAGTTCCCTCTACACGAGCGTGAGCCGTTCGTCACAGCCCTCGGGAGACGGGTTGTCGCTGGCACTGAACACCGCGGAGCTGAAGCCGGAGTCAACCCGCAACCTCGAGGCCGGCGCGAAGGTGGAGGCCTTCGGCGCGCGAGCGATCGCCACGATCTCCGTGTTCCGGCTCGATCGCTCGAATATCAAGACGACCGACCCGGTGGATCCCACGCGCCTGGTACTTGTCGGCCAGCAGCGCACTGACGGCGTCGAAGTCGCACTCGACGGCCGAATCGGTCGTCGCCTTCGCGCGCAGGGCGGTTTCGCGTGGCTCGACGCTCGTGTGCTCCGCTCGAATACCATCAGCAGCGGGGTCCGCATCGAGGGCAATCGGCCAGGGCTCGTGCCGGCTCGCAGCGGACAGGTGTGGTTGCAATACGAACTGACTGCCCGCGTCGCCGTGGCTGGCGGCCTCACGCGGCAGGGGCTGCGCTACACGTCCAATGACAACCTGGTGCAGCTTCCCGCGTACACCCGCGCGGACGCCGCAGTCACCTACTCACTTCGCAGGCTGCAGCTTGCGGTGAACGTCCGCAACCTGCTCGGCACCACGTTCTACGAGACGGCTTCCTCCAACTTCCAGATTCTCCCGGGCACACCGCGTGACGTCGTGTTCACCGTGCGGGTCGGTCGCTGAGCCATGCGTCGCGCATTCTTCTGGCTGCATCTCGTGCTCGGCGTCGGCGCCGGGCTCCCGATCCTCACCATGTGTGCCACGGGCACGCTGCTCGCGCTGCAGCCGCAGATCATGGACTGGGCAGAAGCGGACCAGCGCCGTGTCACCGCGACCGGCGCTGCTCGCGTGTCGCCTGCTGCGATGCTGCACGCCGCTCTTGCCACCGCTCCGTCCGCAGAGACGCTCTCGATTACCGTCTTTAGGGATCCGTCTGCGTCTGTGAGCGTGACGATCGGCCGCGGCGATGTGCGCTACGTCGACCCGTTCACGGGAAACGTGCTGGGCACCGGTAGTCCACGCCTGCGACGAGTGTTCCAGTGGCTCACCGAGTTCCATCGATGGTTCGCCGTCGGCGCTGGCGGTCGTGACACAGCCCGAGCCGTGACCGGCTGGAGTACCGCCGCGTTCGTGGTGCTGGCGATCTCCGGCGCGATCCTGTGGATTCCGCGGAGATGGACCCGTGCGTTGCTCGTTCGCGGCATCGTGCCCGGCTGGGCCTCGACCCCAGCCGCACGCCATTACAACTGGCACACGGTTGTCGGAATCTGGTGCGCGCCCGTGCTGTTCATGCTCGCGCTCACTGGAGTGATCATCGCGTTCCCGTGGGCGTCGCGCGCGCTCTACGCGATCGCCGGTACGCCGCAGCCTCCCTCACAGGGCCGGGCAGAGTCCGTTGCGCCGGCGCGTCGAGCTGGTGCTCATGCGGATGCCGGCATTCCGCAGGCGCCGGACTTCCGTCGCGTGGACGCGGCATGGACGGTGGCTGAGGCACAACTGCCGACGTGGTCGGGCATCACGCTGCGGATTCAACCGCGCACAAACGGTCCGCTCTCGTTTACCATTACCGACGCCGCCCATTGGAACCGGTTTGCCCGGTCGCAGCTGGTCGTCGATGCCACAGGCTCGACGGTCGTGCGCTGGGAGCCTTATACAGATATCTCGACCGGCCAACGCTGGCGAGGATGGGCACGCTTCGCACACACGGGTGAACTCGGCGGTCTGGCAGGCCAGGTGGTGGCGGGTCTTGCATCCGCAGGAGCCACGCTGCTGGTGTACACGGGGTTCTCCCTCGCGATCCGAAGACTGACGCGCCGCATCTCGACCGGGCGTGCGCGCGCCGCATGAACTGACGACGGCACACGATGATGCTGATTGATTCCGTAGCCGCGCTGACCCGCGCCATCGACGCGCATGCCGTGTGGCCGCACCTGCCGGTGTGGGCGTACGTGCTCATCACGCTGATCGACACGCACATCACGACGACGTGCGTCACGCTGTACCTGCATCGTTGCCAGACCCACCGGGCGATCACCTTCTCGCCCGTCGTCGAGCACCTGATGCGCTTCTGGCTGTGGGTGCGCACCGCGATGCCAACCCGGGAGTGGGTCGCGGTGCATCGCTGCCATCACGCGTACGTGGATACGGACAAGGATCCGCACAGCCCCGTCTACTACGGCATCTGGCGCGTGCTGTTCCTCGGCACGGCGCTCTACCATCGGGCCAAGAACAACAGGCAGATCATCGAGCAGTTCGGGAAGGGAACCCCAGACGACGTGCTGGAGTATCTCTACGACGACATGAGCCTGCTCGGCCCGTTCCTGACCCTCGCCGCGAACCTGTGGCTCTTCGGGACAGCCGGGTTCTTCATGTGGCTCGTCGAGATGGCGTGGATCCCGTTCTTTGCCGCCGGCGTCATCAACGGCCTCGGGCACTACTGGGGGTACCGCAACTTCGAAACCCCGGATGCGTCGACGAACCTGCCTGGCAAGCCCTGGTCGCTGTTCACCGCTGGCGAGGCGCTGCACAACAACCATCACCACATCCAGAACGCCGCCCGATTCTCGATGCGGAAGGGCGAGATCGATCCCGGCTACGTGTACTTCAGCATCCTGAAATCGCTCGGGCTCGCGAGCCAGCGCCGTCCTGACGTGTCGGATCTCCTGCAACCAGAAGCAGCAGGAGTGACAGCGCAGTCGCAGGCCTGAGGTCTACGTCTCTGGCGCCGGGTTCTTGAACAGCTTGCGCTGCAGCGAGCGCCGGTGAATGCCCAGCAACCGCGCCGCGTGTGACACGTTGCCGTCGCAGTCGGCGAGCACACGCTGGATGTGCTCCCACTCGACGCGCGCGAGGGTCTGCACGGCTGGTGTCGGCGCGCTGGGCGGCGTCTCCTCGTCTTCGGCGAACGCAGCCACGATCTGATCGGCATCGACCGGCTTCGTCAAGTAGGTGTGGGCTCCCAGCTTGACGCTCTGCACGGCGGTCGCGATGCTTCCGTAGCCCGTAAGGACGACGATCCGTGTGGTGCTGTCGAGCGACTTCAGGTCGCGCACGACATCCAGACCCGAGCGGCCCGGCAGCTTGAGGTCGACCAGCGCGCACTCAGGCGTATCCTCTCGTGCAGCCGCAAGCGCGGCCTCGTAGTCTTCCACCCCCACTGCTGAGAATCCGCGCGCATCGAGCGCACGTACCAACCGCGTCCGGAAGGCTTCGTCATCATCGACGACCAGCAGCGTGCGTCGCTCCGTCGCTGCGGGCACGGAGGCGCTCATGCGGACACTCCCTGGCTCACGGCGACGTCCGTCGGCACCTGCAGCGTGGCCGTCGTGCCTTGCGCCGACTCCAGTGTCAGCGACCCGCCGAGTCGCTCTGCGAACACGCGCGCGAGGAAGAGTCCAAGGCCCAGGCCGCGGCCCGGCTCCTTGGTGGTGAAGAACGGTTCGCCCGCGCGACGAAGCAGCTCCGACGACATCCCCGTGCCCCGGTCGATCACGGAGACTGTCAAGGCCTGGCCAACGGCGTCGATCCGGACCCGGACTGGAGCATCGGTGCCGGTGGCGTCGAGCGCGTTCGTGATCAGCGAGAGGATGGCCTGCGTGAGCCCACTGCGTGGCAGGAACAGCTGGCGCGCGGAGGGTGTCACGTCCAGCACCAGCCTGTCCGCACGGTCGGGAGATAACCGGCCGCGAATATCGCCCGCGAGCGCGTCCAGGCCGAAGCGCTCTGGTTCGTCAACCGCGCTGCCGCCGGCCCGTCCGCTCATCTGATCGAGGATGGCGCGGCACCGGTCGACCTCCGTCCGGATCAGTCGCGCATCGTCTGCGAGGTCGGGCACGGTGCCTCGCGCCGTAGCAGCGTGCTCCAGTTCACGCGACGCCAGCGCAATCGTGGCGAGCGGGGTCGACAGTTCGTGCGCAGCGCCCGCCGCCAGCGTGGTCAGCGAGACGAGCCGTTCCGCGCGTGCGGCCTGCAGGCGGACAGCCTCGAGCTGCTCTTCGCGACGCGCGAGCGCGTTCGACGCCTGCACGATGAAGTACGCGACCAGTTCCGCCGTCAGCGCGATCGACAACCACATCGTGAACAGGTGCGTGGGGAAGTCGTTCAGTCGATGGTGGCCCGGCACGAGTTCCGTAAGGTGCCAGTAGGCAAGGAGCGAGTAGCCACCGGCGCTGACCGCCGCCGTGAGGATGCCGCTCCAGGTGCCGACGGTCAGACCCGCCAACGCGATCGGCACGACGTAGGCCACGGCGAAGGGATTGAACGGGCCGCCGGTCAACTCCAGCAACTCCGTCAGGAGCAGCGGCTGCAGGGCCAGGTCCAGTGCGGACAGCCATGGCGGCGCTGGCCGGCCGTGCGACAGGCGCACGGCGGCCGTGGCGTTCAGCAGCGCGGTGACGGCCAGCAGCGGCGCCACACGGCCAAGCGGGAAATCGAGCTCCGGCAGCAGCAGCCACACGACGACGACGAGGCTTTCGACCGTGGCGCGGGCCCACCGCAGGCGCGCAAGCCATGGGACCGCGGCCAAGGTCGTCGCCGCCAGATACCAGGGGGTCGCCGTGGCGCGGGTGTTCTCGCGGCGAGCGGTGTCAGCAGGCTCGGCGGTCACGGTCATCGATAGCTCAGTGTAAGGCGCGCTGCTGCGGGGCGAACGCCACTCGGGTGCGACAAAAAGCCGCACCGGCTCGTGCACTGCCTGTTCGTACACTACCGCGATGCGTCTCCGAGCGTTGCCCTTCCTGTTGGGCCTGCTGGCCTTCCTGTGTCGCGGCGTTCCGACCTACGCCCAGCCGGCGTCCGTGACGGGCGTCGTCCGTGACGAGACGGGCGGTGTACTGCCGGGAGTCGAGGTGCGCATCAAGTCGGGCGAGGCCGAACCGAAGGTGGTCGTCACCGATGCTGGCGGACGCTTCTCCGCATCGCAGGTGCCGCCAGGCCGGGCGCAGCTCACGTTCACGATGCTGAACTTCGGCACCGTGCGCCGGGAGGTCACCGTGCCGCCGTCGGGTTCGGTGCAGGCCGACGCGGTGCTGCACTACGTGTTGAGCGCCGACGTGACCGTCAGTGCCGGCCGCACGTTCACCAACCTTGCCGACGCCGCGGATCCGGCCGAGAACCTCGTCGGCATTGCGCAGTCGGCGAGTCAGGGCGCCATTACCGCGCAGCAGCTCGAAACGCGGCCCATCTCCCGCGCGGGCGAAGTGCTGGAGACGGTCCCCGGCATCATCGTCAGCCAACACAGCGGAGAGGGCAAGGCGAACCAGTACTACCTGCGCGGCTTCAACCTCGATCACGGCACCGACTTCGCCACGACCGTTGCCGGGATGCCCGTGAACATGCCGACGCACGCGCATGGACATGGCTATACGGATCTCAACTTCCTGATCCCGGAGCTTGTGAGCGGCGTCCAGTACTCCAAAGGGCCGTACTTCGCTGAGCAGGGGGACTTCGCCACCGCGGGTGCCGCAAACATCAACTACGCCAACCGTGTCGACCGTCCACTCGTTCGCGTCGTGGGCGGCGAGCACAGCTATGGCCGCGTGCTCGCAACCGGATCGACGACGAAAGGGCCAGGCACCACGCTGGGTGCGGTGGAGCTCGAACACAATAACGGCCCATGGGTGAGCCCTGACGGATTCCGCAAGCTGAATGTGGTGGGGCGGTATACACGCGGTGACTCGGTGTCCGGCTTCTCGGTGACAGGGATGGCGTACACGGCTCGTTGGAATGCCACTGACCAGATTCCGGCGCGTGCCGTCGAGGCCGGTGCACTCGCCCGTTTCGGGAACATCGACCCGAGTGACGGGGGCTCGACCTCACGGGTCAGCGGCTCACTCGAGTGGCAGCGCTCGACCGCGCGCTCGCTCACCAAGATCGCGGCGTTCGGCATCGGATACCGGCTCGCGCTGTTCTCGAATTTCACCTATTTCCTCGACGATCCGGTGAACGGTGACCAGTTCCGGCAGGCCGACCACCGGTTCGTCAGCGGGGCCCGACTCACGCACAAGCGGATGGGGCGCTGGGGCGAACACACCGTCCAGAACGTGTTCGGTGTCCAGGCGCGCAACGATCGGATCTCGCTCTGGCTCGATCGTACGAAGGCGCGTGACATCCTCGGCACCATCCGGCGGGACGACGTGCTTCAGTCGAGCGTGGCGGGCTTCGCCGAGAACTCGATCGAATGGACATCGTGGCTGCGTACCACGGCCGGCCTGCGCGTCGATGCGTACCGCTTCGACGTGAACGCGATCAGCGAGCCGATCAACGGTGGCGTTGCCCATTCGGGCATTGCCAGCCCCAAGGGCGGGATCGTTGTGGGGCCATTCCGCGCGACGGAGTTCTACGGCAACATCGGCCGCGGCTTCCATAGCAACGACGCACGTGGAGCGACGATCACCGTCGCGCCCGGTACGGGCGTGCCCGCCGATCGCGTGACGCCGCTGGCGGCGGCTACGGGCGCCGAAGTTGGCGTGCGGACGGTCGCGATCCCGCACCTCCAATCGAGCCTGTCCGTCTGGAATCTGGACCTCGCATCAGAACTTGTCTTCTCCGGGGATGCCGGTACCACCGAAGCCGGACGCCCAAGCCGCCGGCACGGCGTGGAGTTCGCGAACTACTACCACCCGTTCACGTGGCTGACGCTCGATGCGGACGTCTCGCTCTCCCGAGCGCGGTTCGAGGACGAGGATGCGGTCGGGTCGGCCATTCCGGGGGCCGTGAAGACGGTGGTGTCGGCCGGTGTGACGCTGGAGAACGTCCACCGGTTCTACGGCAGCGCGCGTCTTCGCTACTTCGGCCCGCGGCCGCTCACCGAGGACGACAGCGTCCGCTCCAATGCCACGAAGCTGATGAACATCGAAGCTGGATACCACTGGTCGGACCGGCTCCGGATGTCGGTTGACGGGCTGAACATCCTGAATACGCCCGACAGCGACATCGACTACTTCTACACGTCGCGGCTCCCGGGCGAACCGCTCGGAGGAGTGAACGACCGTCACTTCCACCCCGCACTGCCGCGCACGTTCAGGGTCAGCCTCAGCGTGGGGCTGTAGGGCAATGCAAGAATGCAAAAATGCAGAAATGCAAGAATGCAAAAACGCAAGAATGCAAGAACGCAAGAATGCAAGAACGCAGGCCTCAGCCCGAGGCCGAGAGCCTGCAGCCCGATGAGCGAAGGCTGATCTACTGGATGACGATCGCGCCCTGGAATGACTGATTCGTGGGGAGGTCGTGATCGTGATAGCGGCAGGTGCGGACCGTGTTCAGGTTGCCGGTCTGCCGGCTGGTGCCAGGACTGAGGAACCCGACCGCGTTCAACTCCGGGCAGTCCGTGTGTTCCGGATGCGGGTCGGAGTTGATCTGGTGGGAGCGACTGTCGTTGTTGACGAACTGCACCTGGCTCCCGGGCTTCACCGTCACGCTCTTCGGACTGACGCCGCTGCTGGTGATGGTGATGGTGGCCGCCGGCGCAGGTGACGGATTCGTCGTCGACGAACTGGTGGTCCCGCCTCCGCAGGAGGCGAGCAGGAGCGGGCTGACGAGCAGGACGAGAGCCGTGTGTCGCATTCAGTCGATCCGGTACTTGGCGAGATAGTACGACAGCGCCCGCTGGCTGATGCCCATGGATTCGGCCGCCTCCTTCTTGACCCCACCGGAGCGCTCCAGCGCTCGGCGAATCGTCTCCTTCTCCACCCACTCGATGTTCTGGCGCAGGCGCAGCGAGGGAAGCCCGGACGCGGGCGCGGACGTCGCGCCGATCACCGACACGGCGTCGGCGGTAATGGTCGTGCCGGGCGACAGCACGACTGCGCGTTCGATGGTGTTCTCGAGCTCACGGACGTTCCCCGGCCAGGTGTACTGCTGGAGCGCGGCCACGACGCCGTCCGCAATGCCGTCGATACGACGCCCCGTGCGTTGTGCGTGCTTCCGGACGAAGTGGTCGACGAGCGCAGGGATGTCTTCGGGCCGTTCACGCAGCGGCGGCAGCGCGATCGGAATGACGTTCAGGCGATAGAACAGGTCTTCCTGGAACTTGCCTTCGGCGACCATCTGCCGCAGGTCACGGTTCGTGGCTGCGATGACGCGGACGTCCACCCGCTCGGTGCGCTCGGCCCCCAGCGGCTCGAACTCCCGCTCCTGCAGTACGCGCAGGAGCTTGGCCTGCAGGGCAGGGCTCATCGTCCCGATCTCGTCCAGGAAGATCGTGCCGCCGTCGGCGAGCGCGAACTTGCCTTTCTTCGTGGTCGTGGCACCGGTGAAGGCGCCACGCACGTGGCCGAACAGTTCGGACTCGAGGAGCGTTTCAGGGATGGCCGCGCAGTTCACCTTGATCAGCGGCATCTCGCGCTGCGCGCTGCGGTTGTGGATGGCTCGCGCCACCAGCTCCTTGCCCGTGCCGGTTTCGCCGGTGATCAGCACCGTGCTCTTCGTCTGCGCGACCCGCTCGGCACGGTCGATGATGTCGCGCATCACCCGGCTGCGCCCGACGATGCCGTAGTTGCCGAACTGCTCGTCGCGTTCGGTGCGGAGATAGCGGTACTCGCTCGTCAGCCGCTGGTGATCGAGGGCACGCCGCGCGACGACCAGGAGTTCGTCGATCTCGAACGGCTTCTGGAGGTAGTCGAGCGCGCCGAGCTTCATCGCCTCGATCGCGCTCTCCACCGTCGCGTGGGCCGTCATCATGACGATCTGCGAGCGCTCGCTTTCGGCCGTCGACGAGACGTACTCGCGAATGAGGTCGAGGCCGCTCAGTTGCGGCATGACGTTGTCGACGACCAGCAGGTCGAACGCGCGTTCGGCCAGGAGCCGCTGCGCCTCGCGGGGATTCGTCGTTTCCACGACCGCATGGCCCGCGTCCCGAAGGGCGCGTCCGAGGGTCTTGAGGATCTTCTCCTCGTCGTCGACGAGGAGGATGGTGCCGCGGTGCGCTGCCGTCATCGCGAGGACGCCTCCTGAGTGGGCGTATGAGTTGGCGTGTCCGCCCGGGGGGAGGGCAGGGTAATACGGATCTCCGTGCCCTTGCCGGGTTCACTCGCTGCCGCGATGGTGCCTCCGAGCCCCTCGACGATGTTCCTCGTCAGGGCGAGGCCAAGGCCAGTGCCGCCTCGCTTGGTGGTGAAATACGGGTCGAAGACCCGCTGGAGATCCGCGCGGGCGATGCCCACGCCGCTGTCGGATACCACGATCATAGCTGCCCCATCGATGCGCCGTGTCGTAAGCGTCACGCGCTGGTGCTGGCAGCCCTCGACCGCCTGTCGCGCATTGGCCATGACGTTGACCAGCGCCGCTCGCAGCCGTTCGGGATCGGTGTCGATCGCCGGCAGCCCGGGGGTCAGCTCAAGCGTGATCGGGGCGCCCGGCGCCACCTGGGCTGCCAGCGCCGCATCCGAGCAGAGGGCGTTCAGGTCGGTCAGCGCGACCTCGAACGTGATGGGCCTCGCGAAATCGAGCACGTCATTCACGACGCGATTGAGGCGCACCACCTCGCCGTCGATGTCCGCCGCGACTTCGTGCACTTCGCCCGGCGTGACCGAGGGCTTGCGCAGCGTGTGCAGGGCCGCCTTGATGATCATCAGCGGGTTGCGGATCTCGTGGGCGATGACGGTCGAGAGGCGGCCGAGGGACGAGAGCCGCTCCCGCTGCGCCACCTCGCGCTGGGCGCGCGCCACCGAATCGGTGAGTGTGTTGAAGGTCGAGGCGAGCAGGCGGGCATCCTCGTCGTCCCACCGGTCGTTGCCGCGCAACGGAATCTTCCGGGTCAGATCGCCCGTGGACGCCACCTCGCGCATGACCCCGGTGATGGCGGCAAGGGGTCTCGTGATCGTGCGCGCAACCGCGAAGCTGAGGAGCGTCGCCAGCAGTACCGCGGCCAGTGCGGTGACCGCGAGCTCGGTGTGCAGCTCGCTCAGGAACCGTTGCTGGCCCGTGCGCGACCGCAGAATCAGGGCCACGGGAGCGGGGCCGTTGCGTCGGTCGGTGTCGAGCGTCAGCTGGATCGGGTGGACGGCGAAGTCCTCACCGTGAAGGCGTACCTCCGAGGGACCGCTGCCGCCTTCGAGCTGTGACGAGAGCGCCGCGCGATCGTTTGCGGGTAGCGTCGCTGACAGCACGCGGCCATTGACCCCGAAGGCGATCTCACTGCCGGTCAGCTCCTTGAGTTGCGCCGCGAACCCGTCGTCCAGCAGGAAGCCGACGCTCAGTGTGCCGAGCACGTCGGGTTGGGTGAGTCCGACAGTCACGGGCACGGTCACGAGCTGGAGGATGCCGTCCGGTTCAGGGAGGAGCGCCACCCGTTCACGCCCCGCGAGTGCCCCCTGCACGGCCTCTTTCACCTGGTCCGGCAGCGCCCGGGTCGTCGAGCTGCCGAGCGTGGCGAGCATGTCACCACGACGATTCGTGATCAGCAGGACGCTGGAGTCGAACTGCGCCCGATAGTCGTCAGCCGTATCCTGCACGGTCGGCGGATCGTTGGTATCGATCGCCGCCTTCAGTTTGGGGGCGTCCGCGATCAGCCGGGCCAGCGTCGTGATCGTCTGGGTGCGTGAGGTGCGGAACTGTGCGACGAGCGTGCTGGTGGCGGCCAGGTCGCGCCGCAGGGAGTTCTCTGTTTCGCGGCTGACGCGCAGGCTGACGAGGTAGATCGCCGCGCCGATCGAGAGGACCGTCAGCAGCGCGCTCGCCAGGAAGATCCGGCTGCGGAGGGAGGAGAGCAGCCTCATCGCAGCAGGAAGTCGGCTTCGGTCGCCCCGGCATCGCCCACCGTGACCGGGCGCGAGTCGGTCGTCACGCCCTCATTCCAGGCCACCAGCGTGTACGTGCCTGGCGGCACGTTCTCGATCCGGTAATGCCCCGCCGCATCGGTCACCGCGAAGAAGGGATGGTTGAACACCAGGATGAAGGCGCTCATATGCGAGTGGATGTCGCAGAACACGCGGACGATGCCGGGCCGATCGAACCGGATCGACTTGGAATGCCCGGCCGCGTACCGGCCGAGATCGAACGGCCGCGTCTTCGAGAGCGAGAACACGTTGTGGTAGATGCGGTCGCTGTTGGGGAAATCCACGGTCGTGCCGGTCGTGATCGCGAGCACGTGAGGCACGAAGGTCTCGTTGCGCTGGTCCATGACCGCATGACCGGGCTCCACCTGCTCGAACGCGCCCCGTGGCGCGCTTTCGAGGTAGACCACGGACATCTGCCGCGGCGGCTCGAGTGGCACCGACGAGTGCCCGAGGTCGGCCGTCGACGGACGTCGGCTCTGGGGCACTGGTGGGCGCCGAAGCTCCACGCGCCCGGTGATCACGCCGGTCCTCGCTTCAGTCCCTGCAGCAGCCCGAGCGGCGAACGGGTGCGCACCGGTCGACAACACGCCGGCCACGATACCCGCGATCAGCAGTGTGGAGGGCCTCATCGTCAGAACCAGTACAACAGCTGCGCGGCGACGGCGGTGAGCCGCCGCACACGTCCGCCGTCGCGCGTGTTGCGCTGCACGGCCACGCGCACCTGCACGTTACGCTGGAGGGTCAACCCTCCGCCCACCTCAATCCGCGTGACTGGTGCCTCCCACGTATCCGTACGTGAGGGGCTGGTGACCGTGCTGAATCCGAGGTGATCCCATCGGGCAGCCACGTGTGTTCGCGGCGTGAGCCGATAGCGTCCTTCGAACATGGTGGCCAGCGCAGACAGAGTCGGCGTCAGGGTTGGGAGGGTATATCGGCTGCGGACCGCCTCGAAGCGGAGCAGGTAGTGGTCCCTCGAGAACTCGGCGTCCGCCCCGAACGCGTGCTGGACGAAGTCCTCGGCCCTGGCTCCGCGAAGGTCCACGTCACGGGTGACGTACGGCGCCCGCGAGGCCGACGCGCCGAGCACCAGGCCCGCGACTGGCCGCAGTGCCACGCGCCCGGCGAACTGCCGACCGTGGTTGTCGTCGCGGAAGAGCGGTCTGGCCAGTGAGCCGGCGGTGACGGATGCCGCCGCTTCCACCCAGCGGACGACGCCACGCACCTGTACGCCCGTGTCCCACCGAAAGGCGTTTGCGATCGGAAGTCCCGCAGCGGCTGTCGCGCTGCCGAGCGGGAAGCTGGAGAGCCATCCCCGCCCGCGCATGCGCAGCAGGTCGTCGGTTGATGTCGGCACGGCATCCGGCCGCAGCGACAGGAGGTATTGATAGGCGAGCGGATACCCGATGAGGAGGTTGTCCGTGCTGTACGCGTGCCTGGCGAACGCGCCGAAGGTCGACGGGATGCGGCCCGCCTGGATGTCGAACGCCTTCCCTGCGAATGGGCTGAACCGCAGGTACGCGCCGTACGGTCGTGGCGCGTTGGCATTCTCCATCCGCACCTCGCCGAGCGCGCTGAGCCGATCGCTGAGGCGCAGCGAGGAACTGAGCCCGAGCCGCAGCATGCGCAGCGTCGAATCCTCGTAGTCGCTGAAGTTGAAGTAGCCGGTATCGGAGGTGCACGCCGCGGCTCCCGGCGTGTGAGCACAACTCGTCGTCACCGAGACGTCGCCGCTGACAACGATGCGGCCGCCACCGAAGACCAGTGGCTCGGACGGCAGCCCCTGGGCGCGGGCCGTTCCGCTGCACACCACGAGCATGAGCAGGCAGGCCCTCAGGCTGCGCGCGTTTCCCACGGTGATTCGGATTATAGGGCGGCTGCAGAGGTGGGCGGAGGACCGATGGCGGAGGATCGAGGTGGGGAGGATGGCTTGGCTGCGCCGACTGGACGAATAGCCAACCGTGGACGTGGCTCGCCGAAGGGGCGGGGGGAGGCGCGGGCCAGTGCGTTGACAGGGGCTGACACGGCCGATACAGTTGAAAAGTCCCTGTCCCAAAAGCATTTAGCCGTACATGGCGTACATCATCTGCGAACCCTGCGTCGATACGAAGGACACAGCCTGCGTCGACGTCTGTCCTGTCGACTGCATCCATCCGCGCAAGGACGAACCGGCGTTTGCGACCGTGAAGATGCTCTACATCCATCCCGATGAGTGCATCGATTGCGGCGCCTGCGTGCCGGCGTGCCCGGTCGAGGCGATCTACCCGCTCGAGGAGACGCCGGCGCAGTGGACGTCGTACATCGGCGCGAATCGCGACTTCTTCGACTCCGGGCACGACTGACGCACGTCGCCGTCCTGCCCGACCCGGCGCTTTCACGACCCGTCGTCTGTTTACGTGACGTGTAACCCGCTGGCGCGGGGACACGTCCAAGACCTCAGCAGCGCGTGTGGCTCTGTTCTTGAAAGACGGGGCCAGGTTCGGTCATTCTCGTGCGTCGTTTCGTGTCCCCGGGGGGCTGCATGATCGGTGGTGGATGGTTCCGCGCCGCCGCGGCCACGGCAGTGGTCGTGGCGTCATCGTTCGTCATTCACGCAGACGTCACGCCGCAGTCGCAGTCGGCGGAAATCCAGCTGCAGCTCGGCAACGAGTTCATGGCGGAGGGGCGCTATGTCGAGTCGCTCGACGCGTTCAAGCGCGCCCTGGCGCTCGCCGCGCCAGACCAGGTCAAGACGGCGCGTGCCGGGCTGATTGCCGCGGCGCTCCGCGTCGCCGACTTCGACCTGGCGCAGGAGGAGGCGGAGAAGCTGGTCGCCTCGGCGCCCCTCTCACCCGACGCGATTGCCCTCCACGCCGACGCATTGTGGACCGCGGGCCTCTTCGAGGATGCCGAACGCCGGTATCAGGACGCCTTGCGCCTGCAGCCGGACCTGGCGCGCGGCCACCACGGCATGGCACGCGCCTATGCCGCCCAGAGCCAGCTGGATCGGGCGATGGAGGAGGCGCAGATCGCGCTCCGCCTCGCTCCGCGCGATCTCGAAATCCACCACACGGTCGGCGCGATCTACGAGCGGATGCACAAGTACGAGGAGGCGGCTGGCGCGTACAGCAACTTCGTCAACCTCCTTCCCAACAAGGATCACAGCGAGAAGGCGGATTGGTCCCGCGCGGAGATCAAGTTCCTGCGCTCGTTCGGCCAGCGCATTCCGTTCGACATGGAGCCCGGCACGGACGATCAGCTCTATAGCGTCGATTTCCGGACGGTGAACGACAAGGTCATCGTCCGCGCGAAGGTCAACGACGGCTCGTTCCAGGACTTCGTCGTGGACACGGGGGCCGAGAACACGGTCCTCTCGCGTCCAACCGCCCAGCGGCTCGGCGTGAATCCGATCACCTACACGCTGAGCGCTGGCGTCGGCGACGTTGGTCTCCGTGGCTTGCAGCTCGCGCGGATCAACTCGCTCGAACTCGGACCGCTGAAGCTCAGGAACGTCCCCTGCCTGATCAAGGATCCGCCGCTGCGCGACATCCCCACCAAGGAGATGGAGAGCCTGTCGCCGCTCGCCCTTGGCTTCTCGATGATCATCGACTACAAGGCGAAGAAGATCATCTTCGGGAAGCACCTGCCGATGGAACAGGGCGACTTCGAGCTGCCGCTTCGGCTGCACCGGCTCGCCACGGTCCGTGGAACCGTCGACGGCTCGCACCAGGCCAACTTCGTGGTGGACACTGGCGGGGAAGTGATCTCAATCAGCCGGGCCACCGCTGCCGCCATTGGCAAAGAGGAGCCGGCGCGCAAGATCCCGCTGAAGGTGTATGGGTCCTCCGGCTGGGACCGTGATGCGTTCCTGCTGCCCGGGGTCAACCTGGCGTTCAGCAGCATCCGCTACAACAACTTCCCGGTTGTCGTGCTCAACCTCGAGACGCCGAGCGCACTCCTCGGATTCAAGGTTGGCGGCATCGTGGGGCACAAGTTCCTGAGCAAGTACCGCGTCGGCATCGATCTCGAGCACTCGGTGCTGCGGCTGAAGCAGACGTAGCACGCGTCCCGCAGGTGCTTCGCGTCGTTGATGCGACAGGTCATCCGCGTGCGAAGATCGGCGGATGACCTCTTCCTCACCGCTTCCTGAAGGGCCGTCGCAGAAACGCGCGAGCGAGTCGGCCACCGAGATGGTCCAGGTGGTCCTCCCGAACGACGCCAACCCGCTCGGGTACATCCTGGGCGGCACGGTGATGCACCTGATCGACATCGCCGGAGCCATTGCCTCTTTCCGCCACGCGCGCAGCCGCGTGGTCACTGCCGCGGTCGACGATCTGGTCTTCCTGCATCCCATCAAGGTCGGCGATCTCATCGTTCTGCAGGCCCGCGTGACCTGCACGTTCGGCACCTCGCTCGAGGTGCAGGTGGACGTGTTCTCTGAAGAGGCGCTGACCGGCATGCGGCAGCGGACGAGCCGCGCCTTTCTCACGTTCGTGGCCATCGACGAACACGGCGGTCGCGTGACCGTTCCACCGCTTCTCGTCGAAACCCCCGATGACGAACGGGTCTGCGCCGAGGCGCATGCGCGCCGCGAGCAGCGCCTGAAGCGGCGAGCAGAGGCGCGGTAAGGGTGGGCGGAGCTGGCAGCGCTGACGGGGCAGGTTGGATGGTTCAGCGGCGGGGCTGGTCGGGCAGGTAGGGCGGGTCGGACTGGCAGATGACAACGGCCCGGTGAGCAGATGCCCCCCGGGCCATTGTGTTGTGCGTGCCTGAAGTCTGTTGCAGGCCCACGGCCCAGCGCCTATCGCCTATGGCCGTTCAGAAGTCGTATCCGATCCACACCGCGAACCGCGCCTTGCGGAAGGCCGAACTGCCGCCGCTGGACGCGAAGAGCGCGTCCTCCCAGTCCTTGTTCAGCAGCGTGCGCCACGACCAGTCGAAGTGAATCGGAAAGCCGAGCGCGAAGGTCTCGAGGCCGAGACCATATGAGGCACGCCCGTCCCGCAAGCGGAACCCGCTGATGGTGCGTGGATCGCCTGCGACGGGGCTGGCGTTGCCGAGCAGGTCGAAGTCGTAGCCCACGATTGGCGTGTAGGTTTCCGCCTTCGACGTCGCGAAGGTGTAATCCTGGCTGTTGAACCACCCGCCGCCGACATTCGCGAAGAACACGCCGCGAATACCGCCGATCACCCCGATGGGCGTGAGGGCGGCCTCGATGATCGGGAACCGGAGTTCGGCGTTTGCGAACGTGGCGTTCTGCCCAACGAAGCTCAGGTAGTCGTAGCCACGCATTTCCGAGTTGCCGCCGAAGTACAGGAAGTCCGGGAACGAGCCGCTGCTCTTGAATCCCCGGAACCGCAGGGCCAGCACGCCGCTGGTCGCCAGGCGCTGGTAGTACCGCAGGTCAGCTTCGAAGGTCTGCCTCGACAGCGTGCTCCCGATCTTCGGGGCGACGTTGTAGCCGAGCCGCATCGTGCGGCCCGCCAGCGGACCGAACTCGCGGAACACCGTCGTTTCCTGGATGAAGGCGGCGCCGAGCGGCACCATGTTGCCGTTGCGGAAGATCTGCTGGCCGAACCGCTGCGCCTGGTACTGCTCTGAGGCGTACTGCAGCTGCGGGTCGTTGTACTGCTCCTGCAGGTTGATGAAGCCGCCGGTCAGCTCGAACCGGCTGTACCGATTGAGCGGGTAGATCCCGAAGGCGGTGCCGCCCCTGATCGTGCGCGTGGCCTGCGCGAGGTCGCGGCTCACGTATGGCGCGATGCGCGGATCGTAGAACAGCCCCGAGTACTGCCCATAGAAGAACGTCGTCTGCGAGTAGCCCTGGAGCGCGTACTGGAACCGGCTGCCGAGGTTCACGTAGCTCCCGGAGATCGTGCGGTACTGTGCGATGGACGCGGCGAAGACGTTCACCTGCTTGTCGCCCAGCACGTCACCAAAGCTGATCTGGGTGCCGCCGAAGACGTCGCCGTTGTTCGTCACGCCGACGTTCACCGGCGGCCGACCTTCGAGGAACATCTTCTCGAACGGCTTCTTCCGGCGCTGGTTCTCGGGCACCAGCGTGTGCTGCAGTGGTGCCTGGAAGTCGATGATCGGCCCCGGCGCGCCGAAGTCCGACGTCGCCGCGGTGTTGAGCGGTTCCTTCCGCTCGATCGCGTGCAGCTCGTACTCGCCCTTGTAGTAGCTGACGAAGCCGATCTTCGCGCCTGCCGGATCGTTGAGGACCACCGGCGAGAGGATGCCGCCGAGCGTGTCGGTGTACTGCTTCAACTCGCCGGTCTTCAGGTCCAGCGTCCAGGCGTTGTAGATGTTGGCGTTCTTCGCCACGTCGGGGTCGAGCGGCTGGTTCGGGTTCGTCGCGGTGGACGAGAAGAGCAGCGTGTGGTCGTCGAAAAACTGCGCCGCCGACTCGTCGTTGGTCCCGAACGTCAGTTGCGTCTTCTTCTTCGTGCCCAGATCGAGCCTGAACAGCTTCTGGTTGCCGCTGATTCGGGAGTTGTAGACGAGGAAGGAGCCGTCCGGCGAGAACATCGGGCCGTAGTCGAAGAAGTCGTCGTTCGTGACGTTCGTGACCTCCTCCGACTTCAGGTCGACCAGGAAGATGTCGCCGATCCCGCCGCGAAGGCCCGCCACGGCGATCGTGTTCCCGTCCGGCGAGAAGCTGGGCGACTCCGGCTCGTCCACCGACTTCATCGGGATGCGCACTTCAATCTTGCGGGTCAGCACGTTCTGGACGATGAGCGAGCGCTCTTTCTCGGTGCGGACCAGGAACGCCAGCCGGTCACCCTTGGGGGACCACGACATCCAGTGCATCGTGTTCCAGCGCTCGCCGAGCATGACGAGGTTGGTGAAGCCGTAGTCCTTGTCGAACCCGGCTGTCAGGTTGCGGACCACCGACCCGTCCTTCGCCGAGACGAGGATGATGTCCGACTCGCCATCCTTGCGGTTGATTGTCTGCACCGCCAGCAGGTCGCCGGAGGGCGACGGCGCAATCGACAGCGCCTCCGCGAAGTGCGTCTTCTCCTTGTTCGGCGACAGGTCGCGTCCGTAGTCCGCCGGGCGCTCCTTGTCGCGGAACGGCTTGAAGCGCTCCTTCAGGTACCGCTCGAACGCCTGGTCGAAGTCCTCGGGCTTCATCTTGAACGCCTCTTCGTAGGCGTCCTCGCCGCCGCCGATCACGCTCTTCCGCAGCGCGAAGAGGAACTGGCGGATCCCCTCCTTGCCCCACCGCGCCTCGATGAACTCGAAGACGGCGTGGCCGAGGTTGTAGATGAGGCGTGGGTTGCTGCTGTTGCCGTAGCCTTCGAGCCGGCTCATCTTCGGGACGATGTCGGCCACCGCGGCATCGCGGATCATCATCAGGTCGAGCGGCGTCCACTGGCCGCGCTCGTAGTCGGACAGGCCTTCGTTCACCCAGAGCGGGACGCTCCGGCGGATCAACCCCTGCGGGATGATGTCGAACTCGAAGATGTGCGTCAGCTCGTGGGCGATCAGGCCGTAGAGCCGGTCTGGCGGGTCGTCAATCGGCAGGAGCATCCGATCGCGGAACGGCTCGGCAAACGCGCCGACCCCTTCCTGCGCGGCGCCCGGCACCACGTTCTGCTGCTCGAACTCGCTGTGTGTCTTGAAGAGGATGAGCGGGACCTTGAACGAGAGGTCGTGCTTCAGGTCCGAACTGACCTGCTGGTAGGCCCCTTCGGCGTAGCCCGCCACACGCTCGAGGTGCTTCTCGAGATCCGTGTAGTAGTAGATCTCGAAGTGGTCGGTCGTGTAGATGTGCCAGTCGAAGTTGTCGTAGTGGATGTTGTTCTTGCCGTAGTACGGCACGAACGGCGTCTGCGCCGAGGCAGTGGATGCCGCCCCCGACAGCAGGACGACTGCCGACAGGACGAGAGCGACCAGCGGACCCCGAGCCGGGATCCGGCACGAGGGGACACGCATGCGCATAAGGGGTACCTCTAAGGGTGCAGTTCGAAACTGCGCAATCTTACTGTGACGTTTTGCGGCCCTGCAAACGGCGGACCCGGCTGATCCGCATGTTTTTGACGCGCGTTGTCCTCAACCCGCTTCAGGGCTCGACCCCTCGAGGCGACAGCCGGTAGCCGCTCGCACTACCATTAGGAATAAATCGCCGCGCGCCGGGGTTTACACCCGTGACGCGCAGGTGTCATGCGCATGGGACCGGCCAGACGAGCATCACCCGGCGCGGACTCGGACGCCCGGGCGTCATTCGAGGCCGACGCCCTCGAACACGTGGACAGCCTTTACCGGACTGCCCTGCGCCTGACGCGGGTGCCGTCGGATGCGGACGATCTTGTGCAGGACACGTATCTGAAAGCGTTCAGGGCCGCAGACAGCTTCGAGCCCGGCACCAACCTGCGGGCCTGGCTGCTCACCATCCTCCATAACACCGCACGCAATCGCGTCCGTGACCGCTCGCGCGACGCCGTCACCGTCGACAGTGACGTCGTCGATCAGGCGGCGGACGCGCCGCAGTTCGGCATCGGCGGTCGCGCCGACGATCCCGAGTCGATCCTGATTCGCAACACGCTGGCCCCGGAACTCCGGGCCGCCGTCGACGAACTCCCCGAGGCCTTCCGGCAGGCCGTCTGGCTTCGCGACGTGGAAGAGTTTACCTACGCCGAAATCGCCGACATGCTCGGGATTCCGGCCGGTACCGTGATGTCGCGTATTTCCCGGGGACGTCGGATGCTCTTTGGCCGTCTACAACACTTGAGATCTGTCAATGCCTGACTGTTCCCGCATCGATGCTCTCGTGACGCCGTTCGTCGACGGCGAGCTGCCAGAGCCGCAGCAGCAGACGGTGGCCGACCATATCGCCGCCTGTCCGCCGTGCCGCGCCAAGGTATCCGCCGAACGCGCGATCCGCACGCTGCTGCACGCCCGACGTCCAGACCTGCACAGTGCTCCGGCCCCGGCCGACCTGCGTGCCCGCTGCGCGAAGCTCGCGCAGGCACGGCGCTCGGTCGTCTCCTTCCCCGCATCAACCGCCCGGCAGGGCGGCATGGTGAGCGCCTGGCGCGCACGGCTCGCCCCGTTCGCGCTCGCAGCGACGCTGCTGCTCGCCGTGGCCGGTGCGTTTGTCTATCAGGCCACCCGCAGTTCGTCCCGCCTGCTGGCGGCCGAACTCGCCATGGATCACGAGAAGTGCTTCCGCCTGAACCACATCCTGAGCACTGCACGCACGCCCGACGCGGTGCAGGCGTCGATGGCCTCCTGGTTCGACTGGAACGTGCAGTTGCCTGATACCGCCACGCATGACGACGTGAGCCTGGTCGGGTCGCGGCCGTGCCTCTACGGCGAGGGCAAGGTGGCGCACATCATGTTCATGCACCAGGGGCAGCCCGTGTCGCTCTTCATGCTGCCGCGTGAGACACGGCAGGAGCAGGTTGTCACGGTGTTCGGTCACCAGGCACGCATGTGGTCCGAGGGTGACCGCACGTTCGTGCTCGTCGCGAAGCAGACCGCCCCTGAACTCGATCGCATGGTCGCCCTCGTCCGCACGACCATCAGGTAACGAATCGCTAATCGCTAATCGCTGATTGCTGCATGCACGGCCGGTTGGCCATCAGCCATCTGAAGTGAAATCTCTCGAGAGGCTCTGAGCATGCGTATCCGTTGGGCCATCGCCACGCTGGGCGTCATCGCGCTGGCCGCACTGACCATCACCACGCAGATGCCGTGGCTGACGCAGCCCCACCCGGAGATGGTGCGCGACGAGGGCATCGTCGACGCCAGCGGCAACGCGAAGCCGACGCTCTCGTGCCCTGCGGACGCGAAGCCGGCCAACCTGGGCTTCACCCTCAAGGATGTCGAGGGGCGGGACGTCTCGCTCGAGAGCTTCAAGGGGAAGGTCGTCCTGCTCGACTTCTGGGCCACCTGGTGCGGGCCCTGCAAGGTCGAGATTCCGCACTTCATCGAGTTCCAGAAGAAGTACGGCGAGAAGGGCTTCCAGGTCGTGGGCATCTCGGTCGACGATCCGGTCGACAAGCTCGCGCCGTACGTCAAGGAGATGGGGATGAACTACCCGGTCCTGCAGGGGCTCGGACACGACGACGTGCAGGATGCCTACGGGCCGATCCTTGGCATTCCGGTCAGCGTGCTGATCTCCCGCGACGGGAAGATCTGCTCGACCCACACGGGCCTCACCGGCAAGGATGTGTTCGAGCAGGAGATCAACGCGCTGCTGTGATGCACGGCGCCGGTGAATGGGCACGCGCCCATTCACCAACTCACCGACTCGCCCGTTCACCAACTCACCAACTCGCCAACTCACCAATTGGCTGAGACTCTCCTCCTCCCCTGCGCCCGTACTGCTATGATGGCCGCAGGATGTTGAAGGGATTCACGCACGCGCGGCTCGCATGTGGGTGCCGCATTTCGTTCCGCGAAGGCGTGGAGGGCAGCCCTGTCACGGTCGTGATCGATCAGAAGTCGCCAGGCTGCACGTTGTCGCTCCACGTCCGCGATCTTCCGTTGTACGACTACCGCGAAGCGCTGCGCCCCTCGACCCGCCTCGGCCCACCCGAGGAAGAGGAGTACGAGGAAGAGGGCTGAGCGGTAGACGCGCTCCATCCCTGGAGTTCCCGGCAACCCGAGTTCCTGACCTCCGAGTTCCGACTCGTACCCCGATCTCCCCATGACCACGCTGACGCAGGCGGTGTTCTGGCTCGTGCAGGCCTCCGCGCTCCTCGTGTTTTTCGTCCAGGCGTCGGCTGGGCTCGTCGCCCTCTGGGCGGTCTCGCACTTCCTGCGCGCGATCGGCCTGACGCTCGCGTTCCACCGCTACTTCGCGCACCGCGCGTTCAAGATGAACCGCGTCGCCCGCTTCGTGTGGGCCTTCATCGGGACCGCGGCGATGCAGAAGGGACCACTGTGGTGGGCCGGGCATCATGTGAACCACCACAAGTACGCGGACCGCGACGGCGATCCCCACAGCCCGATGGTGAGCGGCGTCTACTACGCCCACATCGGCTGGTTCCTGAACGACACGAAGCACGATCGCCTCGAGGCGAACAACCCGGTCGTGCGCGACTTCGGCAAGTTCCCGGAAATCCGCTTCCTGAACACGTACTTCTTCGTGCCGCCGCTGCTGCTCGCCATCGCGATGTTCGCCATCGGCGGCTTCCCGTGGCTGGTCTGGGGCTTCTGCCTCCCGACGGTCACGCTGGCACACGCGACGTTTGCCATCAACACGGTGAATCACCTGTTCGGCTGGCGCCGCTTCGACACGATCGACGAATCGCGCAACAACCCGTTCACCGCATTCTTCGCGGTGGGTGAGGGCTGGCACAACAACCACCATCGCTACCAGCGTGCCGCGCGCAACGGCTTCTACTGGTGGGAATTCGATCCGACCTACTACGTCATCCGTGCGATGCAACTCGTCGGACTCGCGTGGGACGTCCAGCCCGTGCCCGAGCGGATCTACGCTGAAGCCCGCGCCGTCAAAGCCCGTCGTCTGCAGCAGCACACGACGAGCGTCCTGCAGGACAGCGGCACCATCGGGCTGGAACTCGCCGAAGACGCCGACTGAACGCGAGGCTGCAATTCCAGATCTGCGTCAGAGATCCGCGATCCCCTAGATTCGCACGTCGGCGATGAGCGGCAGGTGGTCCGAGGCGACCAGCGAGAGCCGCGTTCGATACACCTGGATGTGCTGAACCTCCAGCGGCCCGTCGTAGTAGATGTGGTCGAGATGGAGGATCGGGAAGAGCCCCGGATAGTGCCGGCGCCGCTTCATGTACTGCTGCAGGTCGACGCTCTTCAACCGGCTGCTCAGCAGAGTGGTCGTCAATCCCCGCATCCACTCGTTGAAATCGCCCAGGACGATCTTCGGTCCGGTCACGTGCCGGTTGGAGACGATCGCCGCGAGCCGTTGTGCCTGGTGCCGCCGCTCGAGAATCGCGGTGCCCAGGTGCACGTTGTAGACGTGCAGGGCGCGCCCGTTCACGTCGACGTCCACCCGCTGCATGCAGCGCTCCTCGCAGGACTTGTAGGTGAGGTCGTGCTGGCAGTGCTGCGCGATCGGGAAGCGGCTGAGGACGACGTTGCCGAACTGGTGGCCGCGGAGTTCGCGCGTCTGCGCCATCACCCAGCCCATGCCGAGGGCCGCGCCGATCTCCTCGATGTGACTGCCGCGCGGGCCGGCGCCGACCACCTCCTGCAGCGCGATGACGTCCGCGTCGATCTCGCGGAGCACCTCGGCCACGCGAAGCGGGCGCGTGCGCCGGTCCATCCCGCGCGACCGATGG
This sequence comes from Acidobacteriota bacterium, assembly GCA_018268955.1. Classification (GTDB taxonomy): domain Bacteria; phylum Acidobacteriota; class Vicinamibacteria; order Vicinamibacterales; family CAVVIG01; genus CAVVIG01. The sequence continues at coordinate 43,192 of JAFDVO010000039.1, forward strand.
ATGTTGTAGGTGACGATGCGGAGGGTCGTCCGGGGCGTGGCGGTCACTGGGCTATCATAGTGCGCCGGCGCCGCCTTTCATGGCCGCCCTCACGAGGGAACACGCATCATGGCCCGCCTCAAGTCCGAGCTCGAAGTCACCTGCCCCTGCTGCAACGCCACGCTGGTCATCGACCTCAACCTCGGGCGTGTCGTGTCACATCACGAGCCCGAACGTCCCGGCTCCAAGCCTGAGCTGAGCGACGCGCAGCGCCTGCTCGCGGAAGAAGCGGCCCGGCGTGAGTCGATCTTCCAGCAATCGGTCGAGGCGGAGAAGAACCGCGGCGATGCCCTCGCGCGCCGCTTCGAGGAAGCCCTGCGCCAGGCCCACAAGGAGCCGATCACCAAGCCGTCGAGGGATTTTGACCTCGACTGACGGGTGGCGGTTGCCTTGTCAGAACGCGAAAACGCAGGAACGCACGACCGCACGAACGCAGGAACGCACGAACGCAAAGACGCGGAACGGAGGCAGGCGAAAGCCGCCGGTTCACGCCAGTTCCGAATAGGACGGACGATGCAGCCGGAGGGGCTGCGTTCTAGCGTTTCAGCGTTCTTGCGTGACGACCGACCTGCTCCCATGTCGTGTCAGTCGGTAATGGCGCCCACTTCTCGCGGCCGCTGTAGCAGGTAATCGGCTTGCGGTCCTCGTTCGCGGCGCGAAACGCGGTGTAGCGGGCGAGCAGACGGCGGTAGCGGGCGTCGGTCATCCCGAGCCGCTGGTGCGGGTAGTCGATCAGCATCTGCTCGACCTTCCACACGTTCTTCGTCGACAGTCGCCAGTCGTACCGCCCCATCTGCTCCGCGAGGTTCACGACGGCGAAGCCGAGCACCCGTCCCGTGTAGTCGACGTACGGGTCGACGTAGCTGGCGGCGAGCGCGCGCGCGCTGCGGAACACAGGCAGCCGGCCATTCAGCCCGGGATCGCGTGAGCGTGCAATGGAGCCCCATCGGCCCCGCTCGCGGTAGACGTAGATGACGTGGTCGAGCTTGTCGGCAGACTCGAAGCTGATGACCTGCGGCGGGTAGCCGTGCGGCTCGAGCACGACGGCGGCAAAGAGCGCCGCTTCCAGACAGTGCGCCTGCCCGTGGCGGACGACGCCCCGGAACCCACGCAGCGTCTCGCCGCCCTTCTCGTAATTGTAGGGAAGCCGATTCAGGTAGGCCTGGACCGCCAGCGGGGTCTTCAGCCGTGCGATCAGGCGCCGCTCGCGCGGCGTGAACTCAGTCGACACCCACCATCACGCGCAGGTCGGCGAGCACCTGCTCTGGGGTCCACTCGTTGCCCGGATAGACCTGGACCAGGTTGCCCTGCCGATCGATCAGGGCGGTCCGGAGGTTGTGGGTGATGTCGCGCGGATCGTTCGTCGCACGAGAGATCGAGACGCCGAACCCCGCAGCCCATTTGTCGATCTCGTCGCGATCGCCTGTGACGAACGTCCAGAGCCGAGGGTCAGCGCCGAGCTTCTGCGCATGCTCCTTCAGGACCTTCGGCGTGTCGATCTGCGGGTCGAAGCTCACGCTCACCAGGTGCGCCTTGAGGAGGTTACCGTTCTCCTTCAGCTTCGCCTGCATCCTGGCGAAGTTCTGGTCCATGAGTGGACAGAAGTTCGGCATCGGGCAGCTGGTGTAGATGAACGTCACGACGACGGCGTCGCCGCGGAACGAGCTGAGCGACACCTTCTTGCCGTCCTGGTTCGTGAACTCCTGGTCCGGGACCGGAGCTCCGGTCTTGATCAGCTCGAATCCTGATGCCGCCGCGGGTGCGCTGCCACCATCGGCAACCGCGAGTGGCGCCTCACCCACCTTCTTCACCTTCTCCAGGTACGCGCGCGTGGGCTCGACGATCAACGTGGCGGTGATCAGGTCGCCCGGCTTCAGCGGCTGGTACTCCTTCGCATCCAGCACCGAATACGGCATCGTCATCGCCGACATGAAGCCGGGGATCTCTTCGTGGCGGATGATCGCCTCCTTGCGCTCCAGTTGCAGCGAGAGCACCTGGCCCTGAAGCGTGTACTCGCGATGGTCGGCGGAGCGGCTGTCGCGGCTGCACGCGGTCGCAAGCAGCGTCAGCGACAGGAGGAATGCCGTGAAAATGCGCATGGGCCTAGTTTACAGTTGGAGCCCATGATCTGGGTCGGCACCTCCGGCTACAACTACCCTGAGTGGAAAGGGAGCTTCTACCCCGAGAACCTGCCCGCGGCGAAGATGCTGCCGTACTACGCCGCGCGGTTCCCGACGGTGGAGATCAACTACACCTTCTACCGGATGCCGAACGAGAAGCTCGTGTCCGGCTGGGCGGCACAGACCCCGGATCCGTACCGCCTCACGCTCAAGGCGCCACGCCGCATCACGCACGATCGTCGCTTGAAGGGGACCGCCGACGTGCTCACCGGCTTCTGCCGTGTCGCATCGTCTCTTGGCCCGAAGCTCGGGGCGCTGCTGTTCCAGTTGCCGCCGAACATGAAGAAGGACCTCGAGGTATTCGACGCGTTCCTCGCGGATCTTCCGCCACGCGTGTGCGGAGCGTTCGAGTTCCGCCACGCTTCGTGGTTCGATGATGAGGTGTTCGAGCGCCTGCAGGCGAGGAACCTGGCGCTCTGCGTGTCGGACAGCGAGAAGCTCTCCGCGCCCGTGAAGGTGACCGCCGACTACGCCTACTTCCGCCTCCGCGACGAGGGCTACACGCCCGATGACATCACTCGCTGGGCCGATACCATCGCAGCGGAGACCTCAGCCTGCAGGGATGTCTTCGTGTACTTCAAGCACGAGGACGAAGGGAAAGGACCCGAGTTCGCGCACATGCTCACCGAGCGACTGGCGCCGCTCGGACGTTAGGCGTCAGACGTTGGACGTGAGAACAGGACGTCCGGAATGCGTTTCTGACGTCTCACGTCTTGCGTCTGACTTCCTCCGGTGCTGTTCCTCCGCGAACCGGACGATTTGCGCTTCCGCCCAGTAACCGTCCGACCCGTGTGACGGCTGCCCAATGTAGCCGCAATGGCCGCCGTACTTCGTGATGCGCAGGTCGATGAACCGGTTGGCCTTCAGGATCGGATTGCGGAACGGCTCTGCCGGGACGAACGGATCATCTTCAGCCGTGACGATGAGCGCTGGGACACGGATGCGATCCGCGACGCGCATCGCGCTGCAGCGATAGTAGTAGTCCTCAGCGTCCGCGAACCCGAAGTGCGGCGCGGTGAAGACGTTGTCGAACTCACGCACCGTCTTGATCTGCTTGAGCTTCGTGAGGTCGAAGAGCCCCGGCCAGTGGTGCTCTTTCCGCTCCATCCGCTTCTTCAGCTCGCGTACGAAGTTCCACTCGTACATGAAGTTCTGCCGGCGCTCCAGGGCACGCGTGCACTCGCCGATTTCGATGATCGGTGAGATGGCCGCGACGCCGGTCAACGCTGTTGGCGGTGCCTCTCCGTATTCGCCAGCGAGCTTCAGCGCCAGGTTCCCGCCGAGCGAGTAGCCGGCGACGACGATGGAGGTGATGCCATCGACGGTCGCGAGCTCATGGATGACGTGGCGGGCGTCTTCGGTCAGGCCTGAGTGGAAGAGCCCGGCCGACAGGTGCTCGGTGTTGCCGCAGTTGCGCTGGTTGAGGCGGACGACGTTCATCCCACGCGCCCACGCCTTGTCGGCGATGCCGCGCATGTAGTGCGAGTGGCTGGAGCCATTGAGGCCGTGCAGCGCAAGGATCGTCGGCCGGACGGCCCCATCGCGCTGCCAGTGGCAGTGTGCCACGACGCGTGTGCGCGGGCCGATCTCGAACGTGCGCTCGACCGGTGGGGGAAGGTTCGGGAACTTCCGCGGGTTGCCCCAGCCGAAGAGCGTCATCCGATGCCCGCCACGCAGCGCGGGCCGCGGAACAAACTCGTCCATCGCCTCGATCATACCGCTATCATTCTGCGCATGCCGAAGCGGCCGCTCTACACGAACCTCTATTTCCAGGTGCTCGTCGCCATCGCCATCGGCGTGGTGCTCGGCGTCGTTGCCCCGGAGCGGGCCGCCGCGATGAAGCCGCTCGGCGACGGATTCATCAAGCTCGTGAAGATGATGATCGCGCCAATCGTCTTCACCACGGTCGTCGCCGGCATCGCGCACATGGGGGAGATGAAGGACGTCGGGCGGATCGGCCTGCGCGCGCTTCTGTACTTCGAGGCGGTCTCGACGCTCGCGCTCATCATCGGCCTCGTCGTCGTGCGCACACTAGAGCCCGGAGCCGGGGTCGGGTTCAATCCGGCTACGGCCGACGTGAACGCGGTGAAGGCGTACACCACCGCATCCGAACATCTGAGCACGGTCGACTTCATCCTCAACATCATCCCGGACACGATCGTCGGCGGGTTCGCCCGCGGCGAGGTGCTGCAGGTCCTGCTGTTCTCGGTCCTGTTCGGGCTCGCGTTGCTGAGGCTCGGCAGCCGCGTCCACCGACTGGTCGAGATCATCGAGATGCTCTCGGCCGCGCTGTTCGACGTGGTCGCACTCATCATGCGCTTCGCGCCCATCGGGGCGTTCGGCGCGATGGCGTTCACCGTCGGTCGTTACGGGCTCGGTTCGCTGCTGGCTCTCGGCAAGCTGATGGCCAGCGTGTACCTGACGTGTGTCTTCTTCGTGTTCGTCGTGCTCGGCGCGATCGCTCGTGCGACCGGCTTCAGCATCGTGCGCTTCCTGAAGTACATCGGCGAAGAGATCCTGATCGTGCTCGGCACATCGTCATCCGAGTCGGCCCTCCCGCGCCTGATGGCGAAGATGGAACACCTCGGGTGCGCGAAGCCGGTGGTCGGCCTTGTGGTCCCGACCGGCTACTCGTTCAACCTCGACGGCACCTCGATCTACATGACCATGGCGGCGATCTTCGTCGCGCAGGCCAGCGGCGTGCACCTCACCCTTGCGCAGGAACTCGGCATCCTTGGCGTGCTGCTGCTCACATCAAAGGGCGCTGCCGCCGTCACCGGGAGCGGCTTCGTGACGCTCGCCGCGACGCTCGCGGCCTTTCCGGCTATCCCGGTCGCCGGCTTGACGCTGCTGCTCGGCGTGGACCGCTTCATGTCCGAAGCGCGGGCCATCACCAACCTGATCGGCAACGCCGTGGCGACGATGGTGGTGGCGAAGTGGGACGGGGCGCTGGACCTCGAGCGTGCCAACGCGATCCTCAACGGCGAGCAGCCGGCCGCCATGCCGGTCGACGCGACCATCGCTGCAGCAGAGTGACGCCCTCGCGCGACGCCCGATTGCCCTGAGCCCATTCTCCGAAAATCAGCATTCGGGAATCAGCGATCAGCACTTGCCAGAGCCTCTCTTCGACATCTGCTTCACTCCTGCTCGAACGCTTGCGCGGATGATCCGCAGGCGCGAGGTGTCGGCGCGCGAGGTGATGGCCGTATTCCTTGCGCAGATCGCCCGCTTGAACCCATCGCTCAATGCGATCGTTGCGAAGCTGCCGGACGAGCGGTGCCTCGAACTGGCCGACGCGGCAGACCGGGAGCTGGCGTCGGGACGGACCGTCGGGCCGCTGCACGGGTTGCCGATCGCCTTCAAGGATGCCGAGCCGGCGGCGGGACTCATGTGGACCAACGGCTCGCCAATCTTCAAGGACCGCGTGGCCACCGACGATTCGGTGCTGGTCGAGCGTCTGCGGCGGGCCGGTGTGCTGCCCATCGGCAAGACGAACATCTCGGAGTTCACGATGGGGTCGCAGACGTACAACAGGGTGTACGGCACGACCCGCAACCCGTGGGATCTGACGAAGACCGCGGGTGGTTCCAGCGGTGGAGCGGCGGCAGCCGTTGCCGCGGGCATGCTCCCGCTTGCGGACGGCAGCGACCTTGGTGGCTCGCTCAGGAACCCCGCGAGCTTCAATAACCTGGTGGCGTTGCGCCCCTCGGTCGGGCTCGTCCCGAACGCGCCGGTGGCGTTCCCGCTGATCGAGTTCCTCGCAAAGGGGATCCTCGCCAGGAGTGTGGACGACCTTGCGTTCGGGCTCACTGTCGTCGCTGGCGAGAATGCGCGTGACCCGCGCACCTGGCCATCTGCCGCAGACCTGTTCAGCGTGCCGTTCGCGCGTCAGGTGAAGGGCCTGCGGATCGCCTGGTGCCCGGACCTTGGCGGTCTGCCGCTGGATCGCCGGGTGAAAGCCGTCCTCGACACGCAACGACACACCTTCGAGTCGCTCGGCTGCATCGTCGAGGACGCCGCCCCGGCCTTGCGAGCGGCAGACGAGGTGTTCGTGACACTGCGCGCGTGGATGTCCGCGCAGACGCTCGGGCCGTTGCTCCAGCAGCATCGCTCGGAGATGAAGCCGGAGGCCATCTGGCAAATCGAGATCGGGCAGCGCATCACGGCCGAGGAGGTCGGTCGAGCGATGCGGGAGCACGCGAGCCTGCTGGAGCGGATGCGCCGGTTCTTCGAGCGGAACCAGTTCTTCGTGTGCGCGACGAGCCAGGTGCCACCGTTCGAGGCGGACCTCACGTGGCCGCGTGACGTGGACGGCGTCCCGATGGAGCACTACATCGCGTGGATGCGCTCGGCCTACTGGGTCAGCGTGACGCTCGGGCCGGCGATCTCGGTGCCAGCGGGCTTCACGGAGGATGGCCTTCCGGTCGGCGTGCAGATCGTCGGTCCCTCTCGGGCCGATCGCGCAGTGCTCCAGCTCGCGTCGGCCTTCGAGGCGGCGACGGGGTTGGGCGCACGGCGTGCTCCTCTTGCGGCACGCTGAAGCATGCCGCAAGACTGACCGGGGGCGATCGTCGCGGCTTTATCGGTCGGGGCCGGTGCAATGGCACTCGTGGCAAGCGGCCTTTGGCCCGCGTGTTCACGAAGCCTGCGCTACGATCGACGGCATGACCGTCGACGCCGCGCCAGACCCGAACCAGCCCGCCCTGATCCGTCACATCATCCCGGTGGTCGTCGGTGTGTTGATCACGGGGATGCTGACGATCGTCACTACCAATTGGTTCAGCGTGCGCGGCCTCTTGCCGGCACCAGGGGCACCGGCGACGACCGGCGTGTTGCTGCTGTCGATCGCCTATCGGGGACTCTTCGTGGTTGTGGGCTCGCACATGGCCGCGCGCCTCGCGCCGGCAGGGCAACCGCGGATCCGCTACGCGATCGCCGCAGGTGTGCTGGTACTCGCGGTGAACGTCGTCGCAGCACTGGCCGAGCGCGACGCGGCGCCGCTGTGGTTCCTGATCGCGAACATCGCGCTGCCGGTCCCGTGCGCGATCATCGGCGGCGGCACGGCCGCCCGCAGGGGACGTTAGACTTTAGAAGTTAGACGTCAGAAGTTAGAAGTTCTGAGGCTCGCCAGACATATGGGGGACGCCGAGCCCTGAGTATAAGTTCTGACTTCTAACTTCTGACTTCTCACTTCGGAACGTCAGTATCCGACCGCTTTCCCCGCGGCGGACCGTCCGTCGGATCCCCCCTGCAGCCAGCCGCCGTCACTCACGATCGCCGCCGTCTGCGCGAGGACGACGCCCGGGTTGTAGTCGACGTCGTAGCCGCGGGACTTCAGGATGTCCACCGTGTCCGGCGAGATGCCGCGTTCGAGGGACAGGCGATCCGGCAGCCACTGATGATGCACGCGTGGCCAGTCGATCGCGTCCTGCACGTTCATCCCGAAGTCCACGACATTGAGGATCACCTGGAGAACGGCGGTCGGGATGCGCGAGCCGCCGGGCGCGCCAACCGTCATGAACAGCTTGCCGTCCTTCACGAGGATCGTCGGCGACATCGACGAGAGCGGTCGCTTGCCCGGGGCGATTGCGTTCCGCTCGCCCTGCACGAGGCCGAACATGTTCGGCGTTCCGGGCTTCGCGGAGAAGTCGTCCATCTCGTTGTTCAGCAGGAACCCGAGGCCGGGGACAGTGATGCCGTTGCCGTATCCGCCGTTCAGCGTGTAGGTCACGGCGACCGCATTACCCTCCGCGTCGACGACCGAGTAGTGGGTCGTCTCCATCTTCTCGGTGCCGTTCGGCTGACCGGGCTTCACCTGGGCGCTCGGCGTCGCCTTCACCGGATCGATGGTGGAGCGCAGTTTCGTCAGGTACGCCTTGTCGAGCAGCCCCTCGATGGGGTTCTTCACGAAGTCCGGATCGCCGAGGTACTCGTTGCGGTCGGCATACGCACGGCGCATCGCTTCGGCCATGTAGTGGATGGCTGACGCCGAGCCTGGTCCGCCCTTTTCGTATCCGGTGCCCTCGAGGATGCCGAGCATCTCGAGGATCGCCGTGCCGCCGGAACTCGACGGTGGTGCCGTGATGACGGTGTAGTTCTTGTACGTGCCCTGCAGCGGCGTCCGCTCGATCGCCTTGTAGTTCTTCAGGTCCGCAGCCGTGATGAGCCCACCGTGCTTCGCCATCTCCTCCGCGAAGCGCGTCGCCGTCTCGCCTTCGTAGAACTCGTTCGGACCGTGCGTCGCCATGCGCTGGAGCGTGCGGCCGAGGTCTGCCTGCACGAGCGTGTCGCCGACGTCGAAGAACCGCCCGCCGCGCTGGAAGATGCGGTGCGACTCGGGATCGGCGGCGAGGCCGCGGGAGCCCTTGAGCCCTTCAGCCAGCGCATACGACACCGGGTAGCCCTTCGTGGCGAGTTCGATGGCGGGTGCCAGGTTCTCCGCCCACGTCTTCCGGCCGTACTTGCTCACCGCAATCTCGAAGCCGCGTACCGTTCCAGGCACGCCGCTCGAACGCCATCCTTCGATGCTGTCGCGTGTCGGGTTCCCCTGCGCATCCAGGTACATGTTGCGGGTCGCCTTCTCGGGCGCGCGTTCGCGGAAGTCGATGAACGTCGTCCGGCCATCCGCGAGGCGGATCAGCATGTAGCCACCGCCACCGATGTTGCCCGCGAACGGATGCGTGACCGCCAGCGCGAAGCCGACCGCCACGGCCGCGTCGACAGCGTTCCCGCCCTTCTGGAGCACGCTCACGCCGACGTCTGCCGCGATGGATTCCATGGCGACGACCATCCCGTGACGGGCTCGGACCGGTTGTCGCGTCGCCTGCACGGGCGCGACGGCCGGCATGACAAGCGCGAGGCACAGCACAAGCGGAAGGATTCTGCGCATGAGGGGGATTCTACTGGAGGTCACGGGTAGAGGTTGGCGGTTAGAGGTTGGAGGTTGGAGGTTGGAGGTTGGAGGGTGGGGTGGTCCAATCCGGTTACATAGGTAA
>JAFDVO010000003.1:0-157 GCA_018268955.1 Acidobacteriota bacterium
GGTCGATGCGCTCTCGATCATCGTCCACCGCGACATGGCCTACGATCGCGGCCGCGCGCTCGCGTCCAAGATGCGCGAGCTGATCCCTCGGCAGATGTTCGAGATTGCGATCCAGGCCGCTATCGGCGGGCGCATCATCGCGCGCGAATCGGTGAAG
>JAFDVO010000003.1:211-267331 GCA_018268955.1 Acidobacteriota bacterium
GAGAAGCAGAAGGAAGGCAAGAAGCGCATGAAGCGGGTGGGCAAGGTCGAGATCCCGCAGGAGGCGTTCCTGGCCGTGTTGAAGATGGGGACGGACAGCGAATGACCGCCGAACCAAAGCGCATCGTCGTCGACAACGCAGCAGGGGCCGCCCGCCCGGAGTTCCACAAGTCGACGCTGCGCGAGTACTTCGAGTCGATCGTCATCGCCGTCATCCTCGCGCTGTTCATCCGGACATTCGTCGTGCAGGCGTTCAAGATCCCGACCGGGTCGATGGAGAACAACCTGCTGATCGGCGACCACCTGCTGGTGAACAAGTTCGTGTTTGGCCCGAGCGCAAACGGCCTGGAGCGCGCGGTGCTGCCGCTTGGCACCATCACGCGCGGCGACGTCGTCGTCTTCAAGTACCCCGAAGAACCAGAGCGCGACTTCATCAAGCGCGTCATCGGCCTGCCCGGCGACACCATCGAGCTGAAGCAGAAGAAGGTCTACATCAACGGCACGCCGCTGGATGAGCCGTACGTGCATTTCCTCGAGCCGCCGCGCACTGGCGCTGCCGAAGCCGAGATCACGTCGCTCGACGTGCGCGAGCGCTTCGGCCCTGTCACGGTTCCTGCGAACCAGTACTTCGTCATGGGGGACAACCGCGACAACTCGCAGGACAGCCGCTATTGGGGCTTCCTCCCGCGCGATTACGTCAAGGGCAAGGCCCTGGTCATCTACTGGTCGTTCGAATCGGGGCGCGAAGATTACGAGGAAGCAGGCGCGGCGGACACGGTGAAGGGACTGTGGTCCGTGTTTTCGCATTTCTTCACGCGCACCCGCTGGGAACGGATGTTCCGGCAGATTCGATAGCGGACAAACGGCGGTGGGTGATTGGCCCATCGCGAGTTGCCGATAAGCTGTGAGTCGATGATCAAGCTGCTCATCAAGCTGGCGATCGTCGCCCTCCTCGCGAACGCCGCCTTCCACGTCGGCTCCGAATACCTCACGTACTTCCGCTTCAGGGATGCGATCCGCGAGGCGGCGATGTTCCGGGCGAAGACCGACGCCGAGCTGCTCGGCCGCATCCTCGATCTCGCGGGCGAGTACGAGGTGCCGATCGACGCGGAGAACATCACCATCGACCGCGACCAGCGGAAGATCCTGGTGGACGGCTGGTACGACAAGATGGTTGAGGTCCTTCCGAGCTACCAATACCCCTGGCACTTCGATTTTGCCGTCGAGGCGATGAAGCCGGCGGAGCTGCCGTAGGACGCAGGGCGTAAGAACTTAGAAGGTAGAAGTTCCGACGGTGAGTGCCGTCAGGGCGTGCGGCGCAGCAGCTGCGTGGCGGTCGCGACGCTGATGCCGTCCACCGCGACACGCTTGGAGCGGTTCTTCTGTCCCGACACGATCCGCACCGCGCGCCTGGGGCACGCCAGCAGCCTGGAGAGGAGTTCGACGAGCGCCTCGTTCGCGGCGCCTTCCACCGGTGGCGCGGAGAGCCTGACGAGCAGGCGCCCGTCCCGCTCGCCGTCGACGCCGGGCTTCCCCGAGCGGGGGATTACCCGGACATCGAGCTCCACGCCTGTCGCGGTCGAGCGGATCACCCGGCCTTCGCTTCCGGTTCCACGGCCGCGCGAGGCCGGTGCTGCAGGAGCTTCGGTTCCCGGTCGCGCGCGTCCTGCTCGCGCCCGTCCTGCTCCCGCACGAAGTCGAGCGTATTCCGCAGCGCCTGGATGCTCGCCTCGAGCGACGTCTCCACCTCGCGCCGCTTCAGCTTCAGTCCGTCGATGTCGCGCTGCAGGTCCTCGACGCGCGCCTGCGTCTTCTCGAGGAGCATGACGGAGCGGCTCTCCGCGTCGCGAACGATACGCAGCGCTTCTTCTTCAGCGCGGGTCTTGACCTCGTCTGCCATGCGCTGTGCGGTGAGCAGCGTGTTCTGCAGGTTCTTCTCCTGCTCGACATGGCCCCGCAGCGACTCCTCCAGCTTTGTCACTTCCTGCCGCAGCCGGTCGGTCTCTCGCAGCGCGCCCTCGTAGTCGTCTGCCACCGCCGTCAGGAACGACGAGACCTCGACCGGGTCGAGCCCGCGAAATGCCGAGCGGAACTTCTGCTGACGAAGATCAAGGGGACTGACGTTCATGCGTTCCATGCCCTCCAGGGTGCTGCCCGAGGTTATCGGCGGGAAGGACAGCAAGATGTATAGAGGAGCGCAGTTACGGATTGCGCGCGGTGATTGCACTCCTGCAATCACGGGCGAGCGGCAGGCGTGCGGGCCCCGAAGATGGCCGACCCGACCCGCACGATTGTCGCCCCTTCCTCGACGGCCACCTCGAAGTCGTGGCTCATGCCCATGGACAGTTCGTGCAGCATGCCCTCCGGGACTCCACTGGCCACGTGGCGATCCCGCAGGGCACGCAACGCCGCGAAGAACGGACGGGTCGCCTGCGGGTCGTCGAATGCCGGCGGCAGCAGCATGAGCCCGACCAGGCGTGCCGCCTGGCACCCCATCGCGGCCTCGACGATGCGTGGGACCTCGGCTTCAGGGGCGCCGAACTTCGTCGGCTCGAGGGCGAGGTCGACCTGGATCAGGACGTCGACCGCTCGCTGCCGCTCTGCGGCGGCTGCGTCGACCTTCTGGAGCAGATCGACCGAGTCAATCGAATGGATGACGTCGAAGCTGGCGGCAGCCTTTTTCGCCTTGTTCGACTGGAGATGACCGATGAGGTGCCAGCGGAGCGGCAGGGCGCCGGTCGCGAGGATCTTGGCCTGGCCCTCCTGGACCTTGTTCTCGCCAAAATCGATCTGCCCGGCGTCGGCTGCGGCGCGGACGGCTTCGAACGGGAAGGTCTTGGAGACGGCGACGAGACGAACGTCTGAGGCGGGGCGACCGGCCCGCCGTGCAGCGTCCGCGATGCGATCGCGGACGCTGGTCAGGCGAGCGGCAATGTCAGCGGGAGCGATCACGCAGCCTTACTTGACCTGCTTTTCGAGCTCAGTGATGAGCGACTTGGCAATCGCGGCGTTCGGGGCGGTCGGCGCAAGCTTCACGAACTCCTCGAACTGCGCCTTCGCCTTGGCGGGGTCGCTCGCGACGAGCGTCATGCCGTAGATGTAGTGCGCGTCGGCGTTGCTCGGGTCGATCTGGACCGCCTTCTCGATCAGGGGCTGCGCCTCGGCGCTCTTGCCGGTGTTGAAGTAGATCCCCGCGAGGCCCACGTAGGCAGCGGCGTCGTCCGGCTTGACCTCGATGGACTTCTTGTACGCGGTTTCCGCGCTGGCGAAGTCCTTCTTCGCGGTGTAGCTGAACGCAATGTTGTTGTAGCAGTTGTAGCAGGTCGGGATGATGCCGATCGCCTCCTGGAACTTGGCGATGGCCGCATCATGCTGGCCCGCGTTGCTCAGCTGCACGCCTTCATCGAACACCTTGGTGATCGCGGCGTTCTTGGCCTGCGCTTCCTTCGTGGCCGCGGCGCTGGCCATCGCGAGGACCAGGTTCGCTTCCTGCGTGGAGTTGGCGCGCACGCCGACCGTGGCCGGAGCGGAGCCGAGCTTGTCCTTCTCTGCCGTGACCTTGTACTGGCCCGAGGCGAGACCGATCTGGATGTACTCACCCTTCTTGTTGGTCTTCGTCTCGAACTTGCGGCCGGTGCCACCGACCATTTCGAGCGTGACCTTGGCATCGGCCACCGGCTGGTTCTTGTCGTCCATGACGACGCCCTTCACCATACCGGTGGACTGCGCGAACGCCGGAACCGCGGCGATGAGAGAAGCAACGAGAGCGACCGCGAAGAGCCACGACGGCCGGCCGCACATTCGGCGGACCATAGAAATCCTCCTGGGAAGTGACACTAAACAGTTAGTCCAAAACATCTTACACGATCGTAAAGAACGCATCGACGGCGTCGAGATCGCGGACGACCGGGGCGGGCGGCACCGAGGCCAGAAAGCGGCGCCCATACCCTTTCGTCTGCAGGCGCGGGTCGAGGACCGCCAGAACGCCACGATCCCGCCGATGCCTGATGAGCCGGCCGAGCCCCTGTTGCAGCGTCAGGATCGCCAGCGGCACCTGGTACTCCCCGAACGGTTCTCCGCCTCGCGCCCGGATCGCCTCGATGCGGGCTGCCGTGATCGGATCGGCCGGAGACGCGAAGGGCAGCTTGTCGACGATGACGCAGCTGAGGGCGTCGCCGGCCACGTCGACCCCCTGCCAGAAGCTCGATGTCGCGAAGAGGACGCTGTGCGGCGTCTCCCTGAACTGCTGCAGGAGCTGGGAGCGTGGCGCGGTGCCCTGGACGAACATCGGGTAGTCGAGGGCCATTTCCGCAATTGCCTGCACGGCGCGCAAGGAGGCATAGCTCGTGAAGAGCACGAACGCACGGCCCTGGCTTCGCTTCAGGAGTTCGATGACCTGCTTGCCAGCCGCCATCGTGAACGATGGCTCACGCGGGTCCGGCATGCGCGGGGGCAGGTAGAGGAGTGCCTGGCGTTCGTAGTCGAACTCCGAGGCCAGCCGCACTTCCTCCGCTTCGGTGATGCCCAGGCGCCCCTTCACGTAGTCGAAGGCATTGTCGACGGTCAGCGTGGCGGACGTGAGCACCGTCCCCTGCATCCGATCGAGCAGCAGGTCGCGGATGATCTCGGAGACGTCGATTGGCGAGGCCCGCAGGAAGATCCCCTTCCCCCGGAACTCCACGAAGTACACGTATGCGGGGTCCCCGACGCGCAGGAGGAAGCGCAGTTCGTCGCGTATCTCCCCGGCACGCCGCGCAAGGGCGCTGATGTCGAACGGTGGCTTGGGCGTGTTCTCATCATGGTCGGTCGGCTTGAGCAGCGCCAAAGAGGCCTCGACCACATCCAGTGAGCCGGCCAGATACGCCGCCACCTCACGCGTGTGCGAGAGCGAGGCATCCGTCGCCCGCACCCGCTCCTCGCCCCTCGGGCGCTCGCCTGTGCGATGGGCAAACGCCAGCTCCGTGAAGAAGGCGCGCGCGTGGTCCCGCAGCCGGTCGACACCTTTCTGCAACTCGTCCTGCGCCTCTCGCGTGGCGACGGCCCCAGACCTCATGAAGCGCTCGACGTCGCGGGCGTAATCCTCGAGACGGTAGGTGCTCACCGAGAAGCCGAAGTACTGCGTGGCGACGTCTTCGAGCTGGTGCGCCTCATCGACGACCGCATATGCGCACGCGGGAATCACTTCACCATAAGCGTTCTGGCGGACCGCCGCGTCCGCGCAGAGCAGATGGTGATTGACGATCACCACGTCAGACGATGCCGCACGCTGCCGCATGCGCGTGACGAAGCACTCGTCGAAGCGAGGGCAGTCGGACCCGAGGCACGACTCGGCGGTGGCCGACACCTCGTTCCAGAACGGCAGGTCCTCGGGAAGATCCGAGAGCTCCGCGCGATCCCCAGTGTCGGTCTGGGCCGCCCACGCCGAGACCATCGGCAGGAAGACGTCGTGGGCGGCTGCGCCCTTGTCCTTGAGCTGGTCGAGGCGGTGCAGGCAGAGGTAGTTCGCGCGCCCCTTCATGTAGGTCGCGGTGAACGGGACATCCAGCGCGCGCTGCAGCGTCGGGATGTCCTTGAAGTAGATCTGTTCCTGAAGGTTCTTCGTGCCGGTCGAGACGAGGACCCGCTGCCGGCTGAGGATGGCTGGAACGAGGTACGCGAGCGTCTTGCCGGTGCCGGTGCCCGCCTCCGCGAGCAGCACGCCACCATGCTCGAACACGTCGGCCACGCGCGTGGCCATGTCGACCTGTCCTGCGCGCGGCTCGTAGTCCGGCAGCGCGCGGGACAGCGCACCGCCGGACGTGAAGACCGTGGCGGTTAGGCCTGCAAGTCCGGATACAGCGGAAACTTCCGGCACAGCCGTTCGACTTCTTCGCGGACCGTCGCCAGCGCCCCGTCATTGTCCGGGGTCGCCAGGGCGCGTGCGATCAGCTCGCCGACCGCGTCCATGTCCGCTTCCTTCAGGCCACGTGACGTGATCGCCGGGGTGCCGATGCGGATGCCGCTCGCCACCATGGGGGGATTCTGGTCGAACGGGATCGCGTTTTTGTTGACCGTAATACCGGCCTTCCCGAGCGCAGCCTCCGCGACCTTGCCGGTGATCCCTCGCGAGAACACGTCCACAAGCATCAGGTGGTTGTCGGTGCCGCCGCTGACCAGCCGGAAGCCCGCATCGCTGAGCACCTGGGCGAGGCGCGCCGCATTCTTGACGATCTGCCGCTGGTATTCGGCGAACGCAGGCTCCGACGCTTCCTTGTAGCAGACCGCCTTGCCGGCAATGACGTGCATGAGCGGCCCACCCTGCACGCCCGGGAACACGCTGCGATCGATCTCCTTCTGGAACTTCTCGCGGCACAGGATCATGCCGCCGCGCGGACCGCGCAGTGTCTTGTGCGTCGTGGTGGTGACGAAGTCCGAGTGCGGGACAGGGCTCGGGTGCACGCCCCCGGCGACGAGGCCGGCGATGTGCGCCATGTCGGTCATCACGAGCGCACCGACCTGATCCGCGACGGCCCTGACGCGGGCGAAATCGATGACCCGCGGGTATGCGCTCGCGCCGACGATGATCAGCTTCGGCCGGCGTTCGTGCGCGAGCCGCTCGAGTTCCTCGTAATCGATCCGCTCGTCGTCCTTGCGCACGCCGTAGGGAACGATCGTGTAGAGCTGCCCGGAGAAGTTGAGCGGATGGCCGTGCGTCAGGTGCCCGCCGTGCGCGAGGTTCATCCCGAGGATCGTGTCACCCGGCTTGAGCACCGCCAGGCACACGGCCATGTTGGCCTGCGCGCCGGAGTGCGGCTGCACGTTCGCGTGCTCGGCGCCGAACAGTGCCTTCGCGCGGGCAATCGCCGCGCGTTCGACCACGTCCACGTACTCGCACCCACCGTAGTACCGCTTGCCCGGATAGCCTTCCGCGTACTTGTTCGTGAGCGCGGAGCCGACCGCTTCCATGACGGCGCGGCTCACGAAGTTCTCGGACGCGATCAGTTCGAGTCCGGTGTTCTGGCGATGCACCTCGTGCTGGACCGCGTCGAAGACGTCGGGGTCGGTCTCAGCCAGCGTGCGCCACAGCGGGAGCCTGGTCGTCTCGGTTGCCATCGTGTTCCTGCGTCTGTGTTCCTGCGGTATTGCGGTATCCGTCACGTGCCGGACTGTTTCGTGAACGTTGCGGTGGTCGCGCTCAGCGCGCCTGGCCGGCCGACTCGGCCGCCGTGATCTGGTCGATGCGTCGCTGGTGACGGCCGCCGGCAAACGCCGTGTTCAACCAGAGCTCCAGGATCTCGTCAGCCAGTCCGAACGCGACGATGCGGCCGCCCATCGAGAGGACGTTGGCGTCGTTGTGTTCCCTGGAGAGCCTGGCTGTGAACAGGTCGTTGCAGAGCGCGGCACGCACGCCTGGCACCTTGTTCGCGGCAATCTGCTCGCCCTGACCGCTGCCCCCGAGCACGATGCCGCGATCTGCCCGGCCATCCACCACAGCACGGCCCACGGCCATGCAGATCGGCGGATAGTCCACCGATGCTTCGCTGTCCGTGCCGAAGTCCTCGACGGTATGTCCGAGCCGCTGCAGGGTCTGCTTGAGGTGCTCTTTGAGGAGGAATCCGGCGTGATCGGCCCCAATCGCCACACGCATCCGGACATTCTACTATGCGCGGCCCCGACGGGACGCCGCGCCGGACGGCTTCAGGCTTCTGGTTCCTGGCCTCCGGGCGGGGCGGCTTCGGACTGCGCCGTTGGAGAGGTGATAGCCTAGGGCCGACAGCGCCCGGAGCCTGAAGCCCGGAGCCCGGAGCCTTCATGCAACCGACCGTCACCCTCTCCCACCGCGGCGAACAGCGCCTGCTCGGCGGACACCCGTGGATCTACCGCAGCGACGTTGCCGACGCGTCTGCCTCGGCGGGCGACATCGTCGTGGTCAGGAACGCGAAGGGCCGCGTGCTTGGGTCGGCGTTCTTCAGCGACCGGTCCCAGATTGCGGTGCGGATGCTGACGCACGGCGAGCAGGTCGCGAACGAGGCGGTGATCGCGTCACGCATCGATGCGGCCATTGCCTTCCGTGAGTCTCTCGCGATCGATGCGACTGCGTATCGGCTGGTCCACGGTGAAGCCGACCTGCTCCCAGCGCTCGTCGTCGATCGGTACGGCGACTACCTCGTCGTCCAGGCGCTCACGCAGGGGATGGACCGTCTGACGCCCGTGATCGTGCGGGCGCTCGAGGACCGCCTGCGGCCCAAGGGGATCCTCGCCAGGAACGACCCGAAGACGCGCGCGCTGGAAGGGTTGCCTCAGGAGGTGACCCTGCTGCAGGGCGAGGTGCCCGAGGCAGTGAGCGTACGTGAGGGGAACGTCGAATACGACGTCGATCTGCGCCACGGACAGAAGACCGGCCTGTTTCTCGACCAGCGCGAGAACCGCGAGGCGGCTGCGCGGTATGCGCGCGGACGCGTGCTGGACTGCTTCAGCTACAACGGCGGGTTCGCGATGACGCTCGCACCAATGGCGCAGGAGACGATCGCCTTCGACATCTCGGAGGATGCGATTGCCCGTGTGCGTGCGAATGCGCTGCGGAACGGCGTGACGGTCGACGCGCGGGTGGGGAACGTGTTCGACGAACTCCGCGGCCTCGACCGACTGAAGGAGCGGTTCGACACGATTGTGCTGGATCCGCCTGCCTTCGCGAAGAGCAAGACTGCGGTCGAGAAAGCGGTCAGCGGCTACAAGGAGATCAACCTGCGCGCGCTGAAGCTCCTGAACCCGGGCGGGTTCCTGGTGACGTGCAGCTGTTCGTACAACATCAGCGAGGGGCTCTTCGCGCAGATCGTGCACGAGGCGGCACTCGACGCCGGCGCCCACGTCACTGTCGTCGAGAAGCGGATGCAGGGGCGCGACCACCCGGTGATGCTCGGCGTTCCCGAAACGTACTACCTGAAGTGCTTCATCCTGAGGAAGGTCGGATAGCCGCGACCGCCGACGATGAGTGGCAATACCAGTAGGGCTGGTCAGGCTGCCAGGGCTGGTTCGGCTGGCAGGGCAGGCACGCTCGGCCCGAGCGAGCGCGACGCGATTGTGGCTCGGGTGATTGCGGCGCTCGAGGCGCACGCGCGGCCAATCGAAGGTCTCGACCCCGACCGTTACTTTCGCACCTCCACCAAGACCACGTTCCTCAACACGGGCACGCCGTTCATGCGGGCACTGGGCAAGGCCCTCGCGCGTGAGCACCGCGCCGACTGGAGTCTGGCCGACGTGGTGGGGCTGGTTGACGTGCTGGTGCGGGACACACGGTTCGACGTGAAGAGCGTCGGCATCGAACTGCTCGCCTGCTTCCAGCGCCAGTTCACGCCAGCGCTTCTGCCGACAGTGAAGCGGTGGCTCGCAGGGGACCACTGCGCGAACTGGGCGACGACCGACGCGCTCTGCGGCTATGTGATCGGTCCACTTCTCCTCACGCATCCGGAATTGGTCTCGGTGGTGGCCTCGTGGTGCACCCATCGGAACATGTGGGTGCGTCGCGCATCGGCAGTTGCGCTGATCAAGCCGGCGGTGACCGCCCGCGGGCATGCGCTGGATGCGGCCTACGAGGTCGCCACGTCGCTGCGACGTGACGGTCACGATCTCATCCACAAGGCGGTCGGGTGGCTGCTGCGTGAAGCCGGCAAGGCCGACTCCACGAGGCTCGAGCAGTACCTCCGCGAGGGTGGCGACGCCATTCCGCGCACGACACTGCGGTACGCCATCGAGCGGTTCTCCCCGGAACAGCGTCGTGAACTGCTCGAGGCGACCAGAGGCACTCCTCGTCGCCTGCGGGCACCGACCTGCTGATTGCCAATTCACCAATTCACCAATTCACCAATTCGCCAATTCACCAATTCCGCTAAGATCTCCCTGTCCGCCGGGGGTATCCCGACAACGGGATTGAGAACAGACCCTTGGAACCTGCCCGCCTTCGCGCCTGACGGCGCTGTCGGCGGGGTCTCGCCAACGCCTGCAGGGCGGAGGCGGAATCCGGTTAACACCGGCGAAGGGAGCGCGGGGCCCGCCTCCTGTTCGCCATCCCTGGAGTACTGCTGATGTCCGAGTTCGCAACGGCGTTTCCCAATTCGCGCAAGGTGCTGGTCGACGGGCCGCGCGGCGTGCGCGTGCCGATGCGCGAGATCGCGCTGTCCGGCGGTGAAGCGCCGATCCGTGTGTACGACACCAGCGGTCCGCAGGACGTCGGCACCGCGAACGGACTGCCGAAGCTCCGCGCGTCGTGGGTGGCACCGAGGCGTGCCGTCACGGGCGGGCCGGTGACGCAGCTCGAGTTCGCTCGACGCGGCGACATCACGGAAGAGATGGAGTTCATCGCGATCCGCGAGGGGTTGCCGGCGGACTTCGTGAGGGACGAGGTCGCACGAGGCCGGGCCATCATCCCGGCCAACGTCAATCACCTGGAACTCGAGCCGATGATCATCGGCCGCAACTTCCTCGTGAAGATCAACGCGAACATCGGCAACTCAGCCGTCTCGTCATCGGTCGAGGAAGAGGTTGCCAAGCTGCAGTGGGCGACGCTCTGGGGCGCCGACACCGTGATGGATCTTTCGACCGGCAAGAACATCCACGGCACGCGTGAGTGGATCCTGCGCAACTCGCCCGTGCCGATCGGCACGGTGCCGATTTACCAGGCGCTCGAAAAGGTGGGTGGGCGGCCGGAGGATCTGACCTGGGAGATCTATCGCGACACCCTCATCGAGCAGTGTGAGCAGGGCGTCGACTACTTCACCGTGCATGCGGGCGTGCTGCTGCGCTACATCCCGATGACCGCGCGCCGCGTGACCGGCATCGTCTCCCGCGGCGGCTCCATCATGGCCAAGTGGTGCCTTGCGCACCACCAGGAGAATTTCACGTACACGCACTTCCGCGAAATCTGCGAGATCATGCGCGCCTACGACGTGTCGTTCTCCCTCGGCGACGGGCTCCGGCCCGGTTCAATTGCAGACGCCAACGACGAACCGCAGTTCGCCGAGCTGAAGACGCAGGGCGAGCTGACGAAGATCGCCTGGGAGTACGGCGTCCAGGTGATGAACGAAGGCCCCGGGCACGTCCCCATGAACCTCATCAAGGAGAACATGGAGAAGCAGCTCGAGTGGTGCGCGGAGGCGCCGTTCTACACCCTCGGGCCGCTGACCACCGACATTGCACCCGGGTACGACCACATCACCTCCGCGATCGGGGCGGCCATGATCGGCTGGTACGGCACGGCGATGCTCTGCTACGTCACACCGAAGGAGCACCTCGGGCTGCCCAACCGCGAGGACGTGAAGGCCGGCGTCATTGCGTACAAGATCGCCGCACATGCCGCGGACCTCGCCAAGGGCCATCCACGTGCCCGCGAGTGGGACGATGCGCTGTCGAAGGCGCGGTTCGAGTTCAGGTGGGAGGATCAGTTCAACCTGGCGCTCGACCCGGTGACCGCTCGCGCCTACCACGACCAGACGCTGCCGGCCGACGGCGCGAAGGTCGCCCACTTCTGCTCGATGTGCGGACCGAAGTTCTGCAGCATGGAACTGACGCAGCAGCTGCGCGAGTACGCGAAGACGCGCGGGGTGGACGAGTCGGCCGCGGCGACGACCGGCATGGAAGAGAAGGCGCTCGAGTTCCGCAAGGCGAGGGAACTCTACGTGCCGGTGAAGCCGTAGCGCGCAGTCGTCAGGGGGTCGTGAGCGGGACGATCTGAATCACGGTCGGGAAGCGCGAAGGCTGCGCGTTCGGCCGTGGATTCGGATAGCCCTCGGACACCTGCGAGCGGAACTCCTTGACCGTCACGCTCGGCGGAAACGCCATCGTCTCCTCACGGAACCGCCCGAGGTCGAACTGATGCGTGGCCGGCGCATCGAACACCAGGTCGCCGCGCTGCTTGAGGGTCGTACGGTAAAACGTGACCACGTCGACGAACGACGCGGTGGTGCCGAACAGGAAGTAGCGTTGCCCTCGGCCAGCGTCGTATGACGCGAGGAACTGCGCGCCGGGGTAGAGCGCGACCCCGAGCTGCGACTCGCCGGGCACCGCGCTCGACGGAGCGGTTGGGGCGGGCGCTGCGGGAGCCGACGACGGCGGTTGCGATGGCGGCGGGGCTGGCGCGGGGGCGGGCGGCCTGGCCGGCTCCTGTGTGCCGGTGCGCGGAAACGGCTGGGGCGCCGGCGGCTGCTGGGCCAGTGTCGCCAGCAGCAGGGTCATCGCGATCATGTGAGGGATTATAGCGTCGGAACCGGGCCGAACCTCGACGCGTCATACTCGATAGCACTATGCCGAATGCCATGAAGACTGCGCTGCTGCTCGGCGCGATGAGCGCGTTGTTCCTGCTGGTGGGCCAGGCGCTGGGTGGCGCCCAGGGGCTCGTCGTGGGCTTCCTGTTCGCGGCGCTGACGAACTTCGTCTCCTACTGGTTCTCGGACAAGATCGTGCTGTCGATGTATCGCGCGCAGCAGGTCGGGCCTGACTCGCGGCTGTATCAGCTGGTCGAGCGGCTCGCGACGCGGGCGCAGTTGCCGATGCCGAAGGTGTACGTCATCCCCGAGATGTCACCGAATGCGTTCGCGACCGGCCGGAACCCCTCGCATGCCGCGGTCGCCGCCACTGAAGGTATCCTTCGCATTCTCAGCGAGGACGAACTCGAAGGGGTCATTGCGCACGAACTCGCCCACGTGAAGCACCGCGACATCCTCACGAGTTCCGTTGCCGCGACGCTGGCGGCAGCCATCATGATGCTGGCGCGCTTCGCCATGTTCTTCGGCGGCGGGCGCAGTGACGATCGGGAAGGTTCCAACCCGATCGCCGGGCTCGCGGTGATGATCCTGGCGCCCATTGCGGCCATGCTGATCCAGGCAGCCATTTCCCGTTCGCGCGAGTTCGACGCAGACGCGGGCGGCGCCGCGATCGCTGGATCGCCGATGGGCCTCGTGAGCGCGCTGCGCAAAATCGAAGGCGCCTCGCGCGCCGTTCCGCTCGATGCCAGCCCCGCGACGGCGCACATGTTCATCATCAAGCCCTTCTCGATGGGCGGGATGTTCTCCCTCTTCAGCACGCACCCGCCGACCGACGCCCGCATCGAGGCCCTGCTCCAGGCACGCGGCTGAGCCGCCTGTCGCGCGTGTGGCCGGACCCGACGGTACGGCCCGCAGGGCGTCGTAATT
Source organism: Acidobacteriota bacterium (assembly GCA_018268955.1). Taxonomy (GTDB): domain Bacteria; phylum Acidobacteriota; class Vicinamibacteria; order Vicinamibacterales; family CAVVIG01; genus CAVVIG01. The sequence goes on from JAFDVO010000003.1 coordinate 13,374, forward strand.
CGCAACCCTCGGACCTGCTGCTGAATCATTCCGTCGAGGGCGCGCACGCTGGCCCCTGTCTTGCTCCGCTCCTCTGCGGAGGCAGCCGTGCACGTGGACGATCTCGACATCTCACCAAGCAAGATCGCGGAAACCGCGCAGCGAATCGTGGACCGCGCCATCGAGGAGGCGCGCCGGCGCGAGCACGCGCTGCTGACAAACGAACATGTCTTCCTCGCCTTCGCTCAGGTGGAATGGGACACCTTCGCCGAGGTGATGCGCGACGTGGAAGTCAACCCGCACACCGTGCTGCAGGCGGTCGAGGAACACCTCCATATGATGCCGTCGTTCGCCGGACGCGATCTCCGCGTCACGCCGGCGACGAAGCTGGTCTTCAAGCTCGCGCTGCACCATGCCAGCCGGAGCAACCGCCAGTCGATCGAGGCGGTCGACCTGTTCTCGGCGCTCTTCGAGGAAACGCAGGGCCTGCCGGTCACGGTGCTGCGGCGCCACGGCGTCGAGCCCGACGTGCTCGTGTCTCGCCTGAACACGCGCGTCCGCGAGATCGAGATGCGCGAGGAGCGGCTCAAGAAGCGCTTCGAACTCCCGCCCTTCCTGAAGCACTTCGCCACGAACCTGAACCTGCTGGCGCGCCAGGACAAGGTGCCTCCGGTGTTCGGTCGCGATCACGAGATCGAGCAGGTGATGGAGATCCTCTGTCACCGTGAACGCGCGAACTCCGTGATGCTGCTCGGCGAGCCGGGCGTCGGCAAGACCGCGATCGTCGAGGGGCTCGCACGGCGCATCGAGTTCCAGCCGGAGACCGTGCCCGTTCGCCTGCGCGACATCCAGCTGGTGAACCTGCAGATGAACACGATGGTTGCCGGCACGATGCTGCGGGGCATGTTCGAGGACCGCATCCAGAACGTCATTCGCGAACTGAAGGAGCGTCCGAACCTCGTGCTCTTCGTCGACGAAGCGCACACGATGGTCGGGGCCGGTTCCGCACTGGGCGCCCCGTCGGACGCCGCCAACGTGTTCAAGTCGGTGCTCGCGCGCGGCGAGATCCGGATGATCGCGGCGACCACGCTCAGTGAGTACAAGGAGTACATCCAGGAAGACGAGGCGCTGGCGCGCCGGTTCCGCTGCGTGAACGTCCCTGAGCCGTCCATCGACGAGGCGCGGCGGATCCTCTACAACCTGCGGCCGCGGCTCGAGCGCAACTACTCGGTCAGGCTGCTGGACGAGGCGATCGAGACAGCGCTCGAGATGTCGCCGCGCTACATGCGCCACCTGCACCTGCCAGACAAGGTGATCGGGTGGCTCGACACCGCCTCGGTCCGGGCAGAGATCGACAAGCGCTGGGAGGTGAAGCGCGAGGACGTTGTCGCGGTCATCTCGCACGCCGCACAGATTCCGGAAGACATGGTCTTCCGCGACGTGACTGACCGGTTCAAGGACATCGAGGCACGCTTGCAGACCCGCGTGGTCGGGCAGGGCAACGCGGTCAGCGCCGTGGCGCGGCGGCTCGTGCTGAACAAGGGGCCGCTCAAGGACGGGTTCGACAGGCCGGATGGCGTGCTCCTGTTCCTCGGTCCCACTGGCGTCGGCAAGACCGAACTGGCCAAGGCTGTGGCCGAGTTCCTGTTCGGCGACGAGAAGAAGATGATTCGCGTCGACATGTCCGAGTACCAGGACGGCGCCGTGTCGGTCGACAAGCTCATCGGCATGCCGCGCGGCATCGTCGGCAGCGAGCGCGGGGGCATCCTGACGAACCAGCTGAAGGACAACCCGTACTCGGTGGTCCTGCTGGACGAAGTGGAGAAGGCGAGCCCGAACATCCTCAACCTGTTCCTCCAGGCGTTCGACGAAGGGTGGCTCACCGACGGGCGCGGCAAACGTGTCTACCTGAGCGATGCGGTCGTCATCATGACGTCGAACATCGGCTCGGAGAACTTCAGAAAGCTAACCAGTCCGATGGGCTTCCTGTCGCGCAGCGTGGGGGTGGACCAGGTGCAGGGCGAAGTGATGCGCGAGCTCGAGCGGCGCTTTCCGCCCGAGTTCCGCAACCGCATCGACGAGGTCGTGCTCTTCGCCCCGCTTACGCACGACGAAGTCCGGGAAATTGCCCGTCACTACATCGCGCAGGTGGACGCCACCCTGATGCGGTGCGGCAAGTCGATGACGGTCACCGACGAGGTGCTCGAGCACATCGTGGCGAAAGGCTACAGTCTCGCGTATGGCGCACGCTTCCTGAAGCGGTTGATCGACGAGAAGCTGAAGCTCCCCATGAGCGAACGGTGGCACCAGGGCTCGCACTTCGAAGTCACCGTCAGGGACGGCGACATCCTCGTGCAACCTGCACCAGGCCGCGTGCTCGTGCCGGACCAGGCGCTCGCCTTCGGCGACGTCGCCTGACGCTCAGGGGTCCCATCGGAACCCGACCTGCTCCGGCGCTGCCGCTGCCGTCGACTCGGCGGCAGCGTCGGGTGCGCGGTCCCGCCGACGTCGCGCGACGCCGTACCGGGCCTGGAGCGTCCCCACCATCGCCTTGATCTCACGGACGTAGGCATCCGGCGGGTACTTGCGCCCGTAGAGGCGCTCGAGCCCGGGCCGCATCGCCGGGAACTCGCGCTCGACGAATTCCATGAAGTGCGCGCGTGTACCGTCCTGCAAGTACATGACATTGCAGCCGACGAACTGCGCGCCGTGGTCGGCGATCGCCTTGACGGTGCGCTCGATCTTCGCGCGCGATGAGGAAAACCCGGGGACGATCGGAGCCATGAGCACGCCGACGTTCAGCCCCGCACCGGCCAGTTCACGGACCGCGCGCAGTCGTTGTATCGGGTGCGCGGTCCCCGGTTCAAGCGTTCGCCACGCGTCGTCGTCAACCGTTGGGACGCTCATGTAGATCGTGCAGTCCGCCACGCGCGTGAGGTCCGCCAGCACGTCCCGGTCGCGAACGATCATCGGCCCTTTCGTGACAAGGCCCGTTGGGTTGCGAGCCTCCGCAAGTGCCTCGAGTGTTCGCCTTGTGAGCCTGTAGTGTCCCTCGATCGGCTGATACGGGTCTGTCGCCGTTCCAACGGCGACCTGGTCGCGCCGCCAGGAGGGCCGATTCAGCTCGCGCCGCAGCACGTCGACGAAGTTCCGCTTCACGAGGATGACACTGGCGAATTCGTCGCTGGCGTTCAGCTCGAACTGGGTGTGGTAGCGGCGGGCATAGCAGTAATGGCAGGCGTGCGTGCACCCACGGTATGGGTTCAGCGTCCAGTCGAACGGCATGCCCTTCACGCGGTTCAGTGCCGAGCGACAGTCGACCTCCTGGTACGTCGCGTCGTCTGCTCGGCGCTGGGCTTCAGTGAGGGCGGCCACCCCGCCATCGCGGACCATGTCTGCCACCCCTCGTGTCGACGGGCGTGACGCAGGGCGGTGAAAGAGGAGTGGTTCTGTCATTCTTCGCCGTTTGTTCGCCGATCATGTCGCGGTGCAGGGTGGCCGTCAAGCGCGGCCATTGTGCGATGCTGACGACGTGCGTCAGGTGCGGGGGACGGGTGCGCTCGTTGCGGGAGTACTGATTGTGCTGGCGTTCGTGCTCGCCGCCCGGAGTGCGGCTGATGCACCCGCCACATCCGACATCGCGGTCATCGAGAGCTACACACGGCTTGCGACAAGCGGTGCACTCCAGGTCGGCGCGTACTCGCGCTTCCAGTGGCACCATCCAGGGCCGCTGCCCTTCTACCTGCTCGCTCCCTTCTACATGCTCGGCGCGGGTCGCACGGCCGCGCTGAACGCCGGGGCCGCGGTGCTGTCGCTTGAGTCGATCGGTCTCGTCCTGTGGTCGCTGTGGCGCAGACGGCCGCCCCTGGCAGCGCTCACCGGGTTGTCGCTGGCGCTCTACGCGTGGCGCGGTGCGGAGGCGCTGACCAGCCCGTGGAATCCGCATATGCCGGTGCTTCCGCTCACGGCGCTGCTGGTCGCCTCGGCGGACGTGTTCGCGGGCGCCACGTTCATGTTGCCGGTCGTCGCACTGCTGGCCAGCGTCGTCGCGCAGGCGCATGTGGCCCTTGTCCCGACGGCGCTCGCCGTCGCGCTGCCCACGGCGCTCGCCAGCATCGCGCGCGCCTTCGGCCGGGACGGTGGCCGAGCGGCGCGTTGTTCCCTGGCGCTCGCGTTCGCCGTGCTGTTGCTGGCCTGGGCGCTCCCCCTGGCTGAACAGGTCACGGCGGAGCCGCGCGGCAACATGACCGAACTCGCCAGGTTCTTCCTCGGGCGCCACGGCGCCGGGCAATCACTCCCCGCTGCCGTGTCCGCCTGGAGCGACATGCTGGTTGGCGTGCTGAGGCCGGATTTCTATGTGGCCCATGGCTGGCCGTTCGTGGAGAGCCCGGTGCGCTGGGCCGAGTGGATGTCGCTGCTGCTCGTCAGCGTCATCACGCTCGGAACCGCACGGGCCCTGCTGCAGCGCGACCGGTTCATGGCGTCGCTGGGGACCGTGCTGTTGCTGTCGTGCGCTGTTGCGCTCTGGTCTTCGACCCGGATCGAGGAGACGATCTTCGATCACGACGTCTTCTGGATCATCGCTCCGGGGCTGCTGATGCTTGCCGTTGCCGTGGAGTGGCTGGCTCGTGCCGGTGCGACCCTCGCCAACTGGCGGTCGCTGTCCATCGCCGCACGGCCAGCGACGGTTCTCTGCGTGGTGCTGTTCACGGTCACGGTGGTGATCGCGTGGGCGCAGGTGAGGCGCGAGGTGCTGCGTTCGTACGAACCGCCAGTGGAGGCCATGACGGCGCGCTTGCTTGCTGACGACATCCTCGACTACATGCGACGCGCGCACGTCGATCGACCCTTGATACGGATCGATCAGGACGCCTGGGGTGTTGTGGCTGGCGCCGTGCTCGACCTGCAGAAGCGCGGGCAGATGGTCGCCATCGAGGAGGACTGGGTGGTGATGTTCACGCGCGCCTTTGCGCCGACCGGACACGAAGACGCGACCATCACTGTCGCGATGCCGCCGCTGCACCTCCGGCTGACGGCACAGCAGGAGCCGCTGATTTCGTCACACGAGCCGATCTACGCCCACGCCGTGCGCGTCAGCGCACCGTGACGTCGTCTTCGCCGGGAGCGGGAAGGCTGGCCATGGCGATACACATCGCGGCCATGACGAAGTAGTAGTAGTTGCAGAACGCCTTCGACCCCATCACGAACATCGCGAACATCGTGAACGCCGTCGAGGCGGCGAAGCCTGCGGGCGTGTTCCTCGTCGTGAACAGGCTGAGCACCGCGGCGACCACGGCCGAGACGACAGCCCACAGGAACGTCCCTCGTCCGTAGCCGTTACGGTCGGCCCAGATGAGGAAACTCAGTGCGTCGGCGCGGAACGGCTCGAGGGTCTGCAGCCACACGACACTCCGCATGAACGAGTTCGTGTGCCAGAGCGCGAAGGGCAGCGTCACGGCCGCGCCGACGAGAGCCATGATGCCGATGCACCTGAGCGCCCGCCGCCGGTCGAGCAGCAGTGACCGCAGAACGGCAAGCCCGGTGAACGGCAGGTACTGCTTCGTCGCCAGCATCAGCCCGGTCGCCCAACTGGCCCGCAACGGGCCGCCGGCCAGCAGGCGCGCGGAGAGTGCGAGCGTGAAGATGGCAATGGGCTCGGTCCAGCCCTGCTCCAGCACGAAGAACCCGCGCGGGGTGGTGAGCAGCATGATCGCCGAAAGCTGCGCCACGAGATGGCGACGGCCGTAGCCGATGATGCCCGCTGCCCCGATCAGCCACGCCAGCTCCGCGTACCGGTAGTCGCCGAACAGCACGTGCCCAGGCAGGGCAAGCAGCAGCGTTGGCGGCGGATAGGGGAAACCGAACCCGATGCGATCCCCGAAGACGACCGCCGGGTTGTAATACAGCTTCCAGTTCTCACCGTAGATGTTCGGGAAGGAGATGCGATAGGGGTCGTGGTGGTGCAGGAGCGCCTCGAGCGCCTCATGGTGCACAAAGATCACGTCGATGCCGGGAAACGGCGAGGCGCGAAACATCCACACGCCGAGGAGCGTCACGACGGCGAGCGCAAGCGGGAACCAGATCCGCCTCGTGGCCTTCCAGCCGGCCATTCCCAGCGCCACCAGCGCACCGATTGCGATCACGCCAGCATAGAAAGGGACCAGGCTCGTGTCGTCGACGATGGCTTCACCGGGCCGCGGGTTCCGCAGCAGCTGCACGACGTTCCAGCAGATCCCCGCGCCGAGCAGCGCAACGAGGAGCCAATAGCCTGAACGGTGGAGCGGGCCGCTGAGCCGGTGCCCCAGCGTGCCCAGCACGCACAGCCCGAAGGCGACTGCCACCCACCAGAGCGCGTCCTCGTTGTACGTGCCGCTCGAGATCTGGAGGGCATGTCCGAGTGCGGCCACGCTCATGGCGTAGCACGCGGTCGGCAGGTTCAGGAGCCGGAGGCGGTCGAGCAGATCAGTCAACAGGAAGTAGTTCGAAGATGTCGGCCGTGCCGACCGGGTCCTTGTACGCGCCCCAGGGCTTCAACTCAGGGCGGGTGGCCATCCGCAGCATCAGCTGCGTGTATCGCTCCTGATCATAGAACGCGCGGTGGACGATGATGAACCGGACATCGTGCGCGCGCAGGCGGTCGAGCGTGCCCTCACCCGGAAAGACGTTCATCCGCAGCACCGTCGTGATGTAGTCCCGCGGATAGTACCCGCTGTACCCGTTTACCAGGGGGCGGAAGTGCCACAGCGACCAAGCCTGGTACTCAGGCTCCCAGCCCGGCAGCCGGTCGAGGTTTGGCAGTGGCAGTTCCAGCAGCGCACCGGGCGCAGCACTCTCGAGAATCTTGTAGACGTCAGGCGTCTGCGGAGATTCGGCGGGCATGAGCCGCATCGCCCGGTTTGCGGAGTCCGCCATTATCAACGCCAGCAACATCGGCATGAGCGCGGACGCTGCCCGCGTCGCTGGCCACGCCTGGCGCCACGCGTGGGCACCGACGCCAGCAAGCAGCGCAACGGCACAGCTCGCGATGACCGCGAAGCGGGCCGTGGCGCGGAACCCGCGCAGCGCCTCGACGTGGTCGACCAGTGCGCGGTAGATCGTGCCGTTGAAGCCAAACGACAGCTCCACCGCGGTGACGGCGAGCAGGACGTAGACCAACGTCACCCGTGAGGGCCGACGCACGACCGCAAGCGCGGCGAGTGCGAGCGCGACCGCGCCTGGGAACAGGCGCAGCTCCGGGCCACCCCATCGGTCCGCCGTCCATCCCCACACGCGATTCCAGGTCGTCGTCGCGAAGTAGCTGTGGAACGTGGCGCTGTAGCGCGCAATCTCCTCGGCGGTCCGTCCGCCGAGTTCGTTGGCTGCTGCGCGATAGGGCCATGCGAACGGCGCTGTCAGGACGACGGCAACCACGCCGGCGGCGAGCAGCGGCAGGACGACTGCGCGCGTGCGCGTTCGTGCCGTCGCAAGCACCAGCGCGGGCACGAAGACGACCAGCGTGAGGCCGAGGAACACGCCGTAGTAGACACACGCCAGCACCTGCAGCCAGAAGCAGACGCCGGCGATCGCGCCCCAGCGCAACTCGCCGGACTCGACAGTACGATGCAGGGCCCAGAGCGTCAGCGGGATGAACATCGCCCACTGCAGCTCCAGGTGCATGAAGTGTTCGATTCGGTACGGCAGGAGGGTGAACACCGCTGCCGAGAGGAGTGCCGGACCTTCGGCGCCGATCACATGGCGCGCGAGCACGAACATCGCGACGCCGGAGCCGGCAAACCCCGCGAGCAGCATCAGGTTGTAGGTCAGCGCTGGCGGGAGCCCAGCCCAGAAGAGCGGCGCGGCGATCAGCCCCTCCAGCATCGTGGCATCCGAGTACGCCAGCGTCGTCTTCGCCGGGTGGAAGATGTTCGCGTCGAACAGGTGCAGCGGCGACGTGACGAGCCCGTGCGCGATCCACCCAAGGCGCCAGATGCTGAACAGGGCGTCGTGATGGTTGGCGAGCTGTGAGGCAGGGACGAGCCCTTGCGGCCAGGTGACGAACAGGGTCAGCCCGACGACGAGCGCGGTGGCTCGGGACAGGCTGCGCGCCGTACTCATGCGCCGCGGACGCGTGCCCGCCAGTACTCCAGGAGGTCACGCACCGTCTGTTCTGTCGGCACGGCGGCCTCCCATCCGAGTTCCTGCTTTGCGCGCGACGGGTCCCCAAGAAGCATCGGCGAGTCGTTCGGCCGGTATCGTGCCGGGTCGGTGACGACCTCCACCTTGACGGTCGCCTCGGCCAGCAGCATGTCGAGCAGCGTGTGCACCGCCAGCGCGACCCCTGAACAGATGTTGTACGGACGCTCCGGGACGCCACGCTCCACGATAAGCCGGTATGCGCGCACGGTATCGCGGACGTCGGTCAGGTCGCGCAGCGCTTCGAGGTTGCCGACGCGGATCTGCGCTGGAATCAGTCCTGTTTCGATCTGGGCGATCTGACGTGCGAACGCCGCCGAGACGAACGAGGGATCCTGCCGCGGGCCGAAATGGTTGAACGGCCGTGCGATGTAGACGGGCGGACGTCCCGCGTTGCCGAAGCCGACCATCTCCTGCGCGAGCTTGCTGAGCGCATAGGGGCTGTCGGGCGCGATCGTGTACGACTCGTTGATCGGGTCGAGGCTGCTGCCGTAGATATGCGCCGAGCTCGTGATCAGCAGCTTCGTATCGGGCGCGACAGCCCGGAGGGCTTCGACCACGTGGTGCGTGCCCATGACGTTCACGCGCATGGTCTGCGTGACGGTCGTCCACGACTGGCCGACGTGGGCGGCGCCAGCACAGTGGTAGATGACGGCTGGACGTGTCTCCTCGATGGCGCGGCGTACGGCAGCCGCGTCCAGGATGTCGACGCCCCGCCATCGCACGCCCGGCACATCCCGTGGCGGCGCGCCGCCCGGACGGCACCAGCCGACGACGTCCACGTGGTCGGCAATCAGCGCATCAACGAGGTGGCCGCCGGCAAACCCAGCGGCGCCGGTGACGAGTGTGGTGGTGGACATCTGTCAGCGCGGAACGCCGCCAAGCGCCCCGTTGAACGGCGAGAAGTTCCCGAGGCCAGCAAGCGTGAAGGACATGAAGAACCGATGGTCGGCAGGGACGATGTACGACGGCAGCCCGGCGAAATTGTAGCGCTGGTATTCGAGCGCGATGCCGCAGCACTGCGCATTGTAGAACCCCGAGATGCGCTGCTGCAGCATCGCGGAGCGCTGGATGTCGTAGTTGAAGGTGTAGATCGCGCCGTAACGCCGGTCGCGCGTCTGCAGGTTCGACTGGAACGTCAGGTAGTGACTCAGGGCGTTGCGGTCGTTGAACCCCGCCAAATCCTTGATGTAGAAGGTGTGGCTCCAGCCGACGGAGGCAATGAGCTCCTGCCGCCAGTTCACCGTGCCGTTCGCCGACATCTGCCGGAGCTTGTGATACCGGCTGTCTACTTCCGCGCGGACGTTGCCGTTCACGGTCGGCGTTGGCGTCGCCCGCAGGTTCACTGCGAACGGCGAGAAGTTGTTCGGCGTACTGGTTGTCGTGCTCGTCAGGAACCGCGGGTCCACCGTCGACGCGGCCGGGTTCGAGTAGTAGGTCTGGTTGATCTCGAGGGCGAGCACTTCCTGCGCCTGGCTCGTCGTGCCCACCTTCCGCTTCGCGTACAGGCGGTTGTTGAGGCCGTAGGTGTACCGCGTCGTGCTGCCGTAGGTGTAGTCCGTCCCTTCGATCTTCACGATGCGCGCGTAGTTGTCGATGGCCGACGTGCGCTCGGCATTGAAGAACGGCTCGATCGTGTGCTTGAAGCGCTCGGCGTATCCATTGCCCGGCGTATCCCAGACCCGCGTGAACACCGGGCCGACCGCCTGGGCCAGCATCGTGAAGTACTGCCGGTTCACGCCATCGTCGAGGATCGTGGTCCCCGTGAGATCGCGCAGGTCCAGGCTGCGCGTGTAGTAGGTTTCGCGCCAGGACAGGGACGAGTTCACCGTAAGGAACGGCCAGCGCTTGAAAGGATAGCGAATGGTCGGCGCGAGATCGATGCGCGAGAGGCCGCGATCACCGTTCGGCACGATCACGTCGTCCTGGAGCGTCTGGCGATCGAGCCGGACGAACTCACCCGTCGCGCCGAAGTAGACGGCGGAGCGGCCGAACAGCGGACGCTCGCTGCGTGTCAGGGCAATGCGGGGCGAACTCCCGATCACCTGCGAACTGCTTGACCCCGCGGACACGGCGGTGAAGTACTCCGTCCGGTCGAACGTGCCGTTCACCACCGTGCCGGCAATGGTTCCGTAGACGTTGGCGCTGTAGCGCCGCTGGTTGCGCGTGGCGTCGTTGACGTTCGTGTTGAACGTCTGGTTCGTGATCACGCTGGAAAAGTAATCGACCTGCGCGCGGGCGCGGAACCGGTGCGGCAGTGCCTGGTTCATGCTGCCGTTGACGTTGTAGCTGCGGGAGTCCGGCTGCACGGTCGTGCCGCCACCCGCGTTGGTGTACGCGGTCGCCTTCTGGTTCAGCATGTAGGCGGTCAACTGTCCGTCGTTGCCACCTCCCATGTTGTACCGGTACTCGCTGCCCGCGCCCGTGCCAGTCTTCGAGAACCAGTCCAACAGCACCGTCGCGTCCTGGCTGCGATTGATGGCCCAGAAGAACGCGTTGTGGATGGTCTGACCGCGGATGGTGGAGACGCCGTAGGTCGGGATCAGGAACCCGGTGGCGCGGTCTTCCTCCTTCGTGGGGTAGAAGAGCACCGGCAGGTAGAACATCGGCACGCCCTTGACGTTCAGAAGCGCCTGCTTCAGGAGCGTGTAGTGGTCGATGTTCAGGACGATGGTGTCCGCGCTCAGATCCCACCGCGGTGTCGGCTGCACGCAGGTGCTGAACCCGCCGTTCGTGATCTTGTACTTCTTCGGGCCGAGCTTCTCGACCGTCTCCCCGAAGTAGTAGACGTCGTTGTCCTGGTTCGTCATCTGCGGCACCACGATGCCGCCTGTGACGGGCGCGGGTTGCCGGCCCTGGCGCACGGTCGCGATCCCGCTCGCGTGGAAAAAGGTGCCGAGCTGGGTGCGGGTGTTGAAGTCCGCCTTGTCCGCCGCGATCCGGTTCGCGCCCTGGGTGACCACCACGTTCCCGGTCGCCAAGACGCGTTCCTGATCCTCGAAGTACTCGACCGAATCGGCGTAGATGCTGCTGTCGCCCTTCTCGAGCTCGACGGCGCCGGTGAAGAGGTAGTGCTTCTCTCCGAGCTTTTCGTACTTGTAGGCGGTGAGCCTGTCGAAGCCTGGGACCGCCACCTGTTGCGCGGAGGCACGGCCGGGCAGGGCCAGGGTCACGAGAAGCGCAGCGAGCACCAGCAGGAAAGGCATGATCCCGAGAGCAGGCAGGTGAGGCGAGCGTATCACGACAGGCGCACGGCCTCGAGAACGTCGCCCAGCAGGAAGATCGAGCCGGCCACCACGACATCCTGTCCGCCGTGAGACGCGCGCGCGATGGCCTCCGCGGGGGACTCGCATGTGGAAACACGGCGGTCCGGCGCGAGGGTCTGCACCAGCCGGGCGATGTCGGCAGGTTCCGCAGCTCGAGGGTTCGATGCACGGGTGATGACGATGTCCGAGACGGCCGGCAGGAGCGCCTGCAGCATCGTGGTCACATCCTTGTCGCGCATCGCGGAGAAGACGAGCGGGCGCGGTGCCCCGAGCGAGCCGAGATACTGGGCCAGCGCCGCAGCGCCCTCGCCATTGTGGGCGGCGTCGAGCAGCGCATCGGCGCCGTTGGCCAGCGTGAGGTGCTGCAGCCGGCCGGGCCACTGCACGGCCCCGAGCGCACGGCGGATCGCCTCCGCGCCGACGGCGATGCCCTGGTGTTCCGCGACTTCGAGCAGGCGGACCGCCACGGCTGCGTTGCCGAGCTGATGCGCGCCAGCAAGGGCAAGCTGCACACGGCCGTAGTCGCGTGTCACTGTTCGCAACGCGAACTGCTGCTGCCCGTTCGCCACGGTGGTCACGGGCCCGACGTGGACCTCCTCGTCGCTGCGGACGAGCGGTGCGTGCCGCTCGTCGGCGATCCGCGCAACCGCCGCCGCTGCGTCATGCGGCAGGCTGCCGAGCACCACGGGCACGCCTGGCTTGATGATTCCGGCCTTCTCCCGCGCGATGTCCGCGAGCGTCGAGCCGAGGTACTGCTGATGGTCGAAGCCGATGGAGGTGATCGCCGTCGCCACGGGAGATAAGACGTTCGTCGCGTCCAACCGGCCGCCGAGGCCGACTTCGCAGACCGCCACGTCGACCTGCGCAACGCGGAACAGATCGAAGGCGATCGCCGTGGTGACCTCGAAGAACGTCGGATGGACCTCGAGGACGCCGCGGGTGCGCAGCGCATCGACCGCTCCACGTACACGGTCCGCGCTCTCGCGCAGCGCGGCACGATCGACTGGGCGTCCGTCGATCACGAATCGCTCGGCCAGGTCCACAAGATGGGGCGAGGTATAGCGGGCGGTCCTCTGTCCAGCGAGGCGGAGCGCGGTTTCGGCCATGGCCGTCACCGAGCCCTTGCCATTGGTGCCGGCGACGTGCAGGGAGCGGAACGCGCGCTCAGGGTGGCCCAGTTCGGCCACGATGGCGCGCATGTTCTCCAGCCCGAACTTGATGCCGAACTGCGCGAGGTCGAACAGCCAGTCGAAGGTGTCTGGTGCCACTACGCCTGTGCGGCCGGCTCGGCGACCGCGGGCGCAGGCGTGGCCGCCGGGTGGCCAGGCGTGGCCCCCATGAACCGGAGCGCGCGCGCGATCACGGATTTCATTTCGCGGCGGTCCACCACGAGATCGATCTGCCCCTTCTCGAGCAGGAACTCGGAGCGCTGGAACCCCTCAGGCAGCTTCTGCTTGATCGTCTGTTCGATGACGCGCGGACCGGCAAATCCGATCTGCGCCTTCGGCTCCGCGATGTTCAGGTCGCCGAGCATGGCGAAGCTGGCGCTGACCCCGCCGGTGGTGGGGTCCGTGAGGACCGCGATGTACGGAAGACGGGCGCGGTCGAGCCTCGCGAGCGCGCCGGAGATCTTCGCCATCTGCATCAGCGACAGCGCCCCTTCCATCATGCGGGCGCCGCCGGAGCAGCAGACGATGATGAGGGGGCAGCGGCGCTCGAGCGCCCGCTCGACTGCGCGCGTGATCTTCTCGCCGACGACCACGCCCATGCTGCCGCCGATGAAGGCGTACTCCTGGGCGGCCACGACCGTCTCGATCCCGTCGATCGTGCCGGAGCCGACGATGACGGCGTCTTTCAACCCCGTGCCTGCGCGGCTGGCTTTCAGGCGTGAGCTGTAGCTCTTCGTGTCCGTGAACTTCAGCGGGTCGGTCGACACGAGGTTCGCGTCGTGCTCGACCCACTCACCGTCGAACAGCAGGCGCAGTCGCTCCGTCGCGTTCACGCGGAAGTGGTGCGCGCATTTCGGGCACACGTGCATGTTCGCGGCGAGATCCTTGTTGTAGATCGCCTGCGAGCAGCCGGGACACTTCACCCACAGCCCTTCGGGGACGCGGCTGCTGGGTTTCTCCTGTGCCTCGATGGGCTTGCGCGTCTTCTTGAACCACGCCATGACCGTTCAGCTTACCGCACTCACTTCGTCCGCGGCACGTAGTACCGTGTGCCGCCGCTCATCTGGCCGACCTGCCGCACGAGGTCGTCGAGCGACTCGTCACTCACGGCCGAGTCGAACTCCGACGTCTCGACGACGAGCAGTGGCGTGGCGTCGTAGTGGAAGAAGAAGTGGTGGTACGCCTCGTTCAGTTCGCGCAGGTACTCCGCGTCTGGTTCGAACGTCTCGGTATCCAGCTCCGCTCTGCGGTTGCGGATCCGCCGCAGCAGCACATCGGTCGGCGCCTGCAGGTAGATCACGAGGTCAGGCGCGGGGACGTCGCGCGCGAGCAGGTCGAACAGCCGCTGATAGATGAACAGCTCGTTATCGTCGAGGTTGAGGTACGCGAAGATTTTGTCCTTGTCGAAGAGGTAGTCCGCGACCGTGGTCTGGCTGAAGAGGTCTGCCTGCTGCAGCGCGGTCTGCTGCCGATGGCGCTGGAGGAGATAGAACAGCTGCGCCTGCAGCGCGGATCCGGGACGGTCCGCATAGAAGTCGGCGAGGAACGGGTTGTCGGTCTCCTCGAGGACGAGCGTCGCATCGAGCCTGGTCGCGAGCCGCTCGGCGAGCGCTGTTTTGCCAGCGCCGATGGGGCCTTCGACCGCGATGTAGCGGAACTGCAAGGCGTCCCGATGATATCATCGCGAACGTGACGCGTACGACGATCGCGCTGCTGCTCACGCTCGGCGCGTGCGCCTGCGCCAGCGCGCCCCCTGCACCCGCCAAGCCACCCGAACCCACGTTCGAACAGAAGATGTCGTGGATCCTCAGGCTCGAGGATTCGCGGACGTTGCGCGATCCGGTTCCCGACATCCCGCCGCCCGCGCCGACGCCGGCGTCGGGCCGGGGCCGGCCGGTCGTTGCGCCGACGCCACCGCCCGTTCCCGATCTCACGCGGCTGCTCCGCGACGGAGAGGCGCGCGTCCGTCGGCGCGCCGCACTGGCCATCGGCCGCAGCGGGGTCGCTGAGGGCGTGGCGCCATTGCTGCCGGTCCTCGCCTCCGACGCCGACCCGGAGGTCAGGCAGATGGCGGCGTTCGCGCTCGGGCTCATCGGCGATCGAGGCGCGCTCGACGCGCTGACAGCGGCGCTCGCCGATCCGGCGCCCGTCGTTCGCGGCAGTGCCGCCGAGGCGCTCGGGACGATCGGCGATGCGACCGCCGCCCCGGCCATCGCCAAGGTGGCGACCGATGTCCTCGCGAGCGGTGCGTTGGCGTCCGTGCCGCCCGAAGACGGAGATGGCGCGCGCGACACGCCGACGGCGGCCTTCAAGCTTGCGGTCTTCTCCCTGACGAAGCTGAAGGCGTACGAGGCGCTCGCGGGCGCCGTGCTCGATGGTAGTGGACAGCCGCGCACGACATGGTGGCCCGTCGCCTTCGCACTGCAGCGGCTCGAGGACCAGCGTGCGCTGCCGGCGCTGCTGGCGCTTGCGAAAGACCCGCAGCCTTACACGCGCGCCTTTGCGGCCAAGGGGCTCGGCGCGATGAAGGACCCACGCGCGGGAGCGGCGCTGCTGCCGCTGGTAGCGGATGCCAATCGGTCTGTCGCGATCGACGCGATCCGATCGCTGGCGCGACTGGGCGAGCGTCAGGCTGGCGCCGCGCTGATGAAGCTGGTGCAGAACGCGAAGACCGAGCCGCACCTGCGGCTCGAAGCCGTGACCGCACTCGGCTCGATCCACGTGGACGGTGTATCGGACACGCTCATCGACGTGCTGGGCGATCCCAATCCCCCGGTGCGCGCCGCGGCCGTGCGCGCCATGGCGCAGAACGATCCGGAGGGATTCGTCACCGTGCTGTCGGGCCTGGATCCCGATCAGCACTGGAGTGTCCGCGCCGCCTTGGCCACCGCGCTCGGTGGGTTGACGCCCGAAGCCGGCCTGCCTCGCCTTCGGAGCATGCTCGGCGACGCCGAGCCGAAGGTCATCCCTGCCGTGCTCGCGGCCATCGCACGGCTGCGTCCGCCAGACGCCGGAGGGATCCTGATCGATCACCTGAAGTCGTCGGATGTGGTCATCCGGAAGGCCGCTGCAGAAGGGATCGCCGCGGTGAAGCCACCCGACGGTCCGGCCGCACTCATCGATGCGTACCAGCGGAGCCTCGGCGACACCACCTATCTTGCGCGTGCCGCCGTACTCGGCGCCCTCGCGGCGTACGGCCGCGAGACGGCGACGCCGCTCCTGACCGATGCCCTGAAGGACAAGGAGTGGGCCGTCCGGTATCGGGCTGCTGCGCTCCTCGCGGAACTGGACACCGCGTCTGCGGCTCGGGCGGACATGCGGCCTGTCCCCACGGGACAGCCGGACGCGTGGTACTCACGTCCAGCCCTCGTGGCACCGCCGGTGTCGACCCACGTGTACCTGGACACGGATCGCGGAACCATCCAGATTGAGCTCGCGGTGCTGGATGCCCCGATCACGGTGGACACGTTCGTGAGGCTTGCGCGCGGTGGGTTCTTCGACGGCGTGCCGTTTCACCGCGTGGTGCCGGACTTCGTCATCCAGGGCGGCGATCCGCGCGGAGATGGCGAGGGCGGGCCCGGATTCACGATTCGGGACGAAATCAATCAACTGCCGTACCTGCGTGGCACGGTCGGCATGGCGCTGGACTGGGCGGATACGGGCGGAAGCCAGTTCTTCATCACGCACTCGCCACAGCCGCATCTGGATGGACGCTACACGGTGTTCGGGCGCGTGATCTCCGGCATGGAGGTGGTGGATGCGATCGAGCAGTGGGACGTGATCCGCCGCGTGCGCGTCTGGGATGGCACCACCGACTGACACCAGCAGCGCAGGGCCGGAGCGGCCGCCGACGCGAACCGCAGGGCAACAAAAAAGGGGGCGACATCGCCCCCTTTTTCATTCTTCCCGGATCGGAAGCAACTAGCGCTTCTTCGCCGCCTTCTTCTTCGCGCCCTTGG
Source organism: Acidobacteriota bacterium (assembly GCA_018268955.1). Lineage (GTDB taxonomy): Bacteria > Acidobacteriota > Vicinamibacteria > Vicinamibacterales > CAVVIG01 > CAVVIG01. The sequence continues at coordinate 29,919 of JAFDVO010000003.1, forward strand.
CTGCCTTCTTCGCCATGATGCCTTATCCCCCCCTTCATCCGGGTGTGTCTTGGCGCGGGCAACCCAGGCGCCGATCCGTGGCGGCCGTCTGGCTCGCTCACTCGACCCCCGCTGCCCGCCGCCGCGTGGCACCTTCCGCGCCGCTCCTGATGGTCCCCGGGGCGGAAGTGTGAGGTCGAAAGTCAACCTCACTAGGGGTGGCTTATGCCGTCCACCCTCATACCAGATGTAGATTATGGATGGGAAAAACGAGCTGTCAAGCACAAAGCAGATGTTTTTGTCAAAAAAATCTCTTCGGTGATCAGCGTTTGGACCGAAGGCGATCGAGGCCGTCGCGCGCCCGCGATCGCAGCTGCTCGGGATCGTCGCGTGGGGCCTCCGAGATGGCGCGCGTGTATGCGTCCGTTGCCTGCGCGCGTTCGTCGCGTGCGGCGTACGCGTCGCCGAGCGTGAGGTACGCGAGCGCGAGCACGCCGTGTGGTGCGGATGGGCGGGTGCGGATCACGGGAAGGAGCAGGTCGATCGCGGCGGCCGGCCGGCCGAGTTCGATCGACTCGGCCGCGACGCCGACGCGCGCACGTGCCTGCGCCAGCGCGGGCAGCATGGCGCGTCCGCGCGTCGCGCGATCGAGGAGTTGCCGCCAGGCGTCGGCACTCGCCTGGTGGTCGCTGAAGTAGACGTGCTCGACCTCGCCGAGCCGCTCGAGGAACAGGGGATTCGACGGGAAGCGTGCGTCGAGCGAACGGAGGAGCTCACGTGCGCGTTCGGGTTGCTCTTCGTACCAGAGGTACAGCCAGTGCAGCTGGTAGTCCGCCTCGCCGCGGAGCAGCTCACCGCCATCCCTCGCGCGCAGCATCTCCTGGAGCCCCGCGCGCCGATCCCCACCTGGCAGCAGCAGCAGGAAGCGGAGCACCTTCAGGGCAGCGGGGACGACGTCGGCGTAGTAGTGATAGAGGCCGATCCCGAACCACGCGTCCTGCAGCGCGGGGTCGAGGGCGAGCGCGCGTTCGAGCGCATCCTTGATCCGCTTGCCGTCCCGTGCCGCGGCGAGGCGCTCGCCCCTGAGGACCCGCCACTGCGAGAGCGGCGCGTACGCACCGGCGAGGTAGAACCACGCCTCGGCACGCTGTGGTTCGCGGACGGTCCACGCCGTGCTCGACTCGATCGCGGTCCTGGCGGCGGCCTGCAGCCGGCTGTCGAGCGTCCGGTCGTACTGGTTCTGCTGGATCTCCCACCACACCGCCACTTCGCGGAGGGCATCACAGGCCGGTGCGGGCGCTGGTGGGCACGCGGTGGCGAGCTGCGCACGAGCCTCGTCGAAGCGAGCCTGCAGGATTGCGTCGTACGCCGTCGCGAGCCGACGGGCTTCGGTCAGCCCGCCGCGCGTCGGTTCCGCAGACGGCCGTTGCGGTTCACGCGCGACCGTGCCTGGGTGAAGTGCGAGCAGGCCCGCGAGTGCGAGGCCCCCCACTGTCGCGGCATTGGTCGGCACGGCGTGGCGCGATTGTAAACTGGCCTCTTCGGATGAACGACCAACGATTCGCATTCGCACTGACCCACACGGACGGCAGCGCCCGGCGTGGAGTCCTGACGACCCCGCACGGCACGGTGGAGACGCCCGCTTTCATGGCGGTCGGCACGCAGGGGGCCGTGAAGGGCGTCACATTCCGGGACCTGGAAGGTGCCGGCTCGCAGATCCTGCTGAGCAACACCTATCACCTGTACCTGAGGCCCGGCGACGATCTGATCGCCAGGCGCGGCGGCCTGCATCGGTTCATCGGCTGGAACAAGCCAATCCTGACCGACAGCGGCGGCTATCAGGTATTCAGCCTTGCCGAGCGTCGGACCATCACCGAGGCGGGTGCGCGCTTTCGGTCGCACCTCGACGGCTCGCTGCACCTGTTGACGCCTGAGAAGGCGGCAGACATCCAGGCGCAGCTCGGGTCGGACATCGCGATGGTGCTGGATGAATGCCTCGCGTACCCGTCGACGCCCGAGGCGGCCCGTGTGTCGATGGAGATGACCGCGCGTTGGGCGACCCGCGCGCGCGCCCGGCAGCTCGAGCTGCGCGGCGGTCCGGTCGAGACGGTTCACGTGACCAACCCCGGCCAGGCCCAGTTCGGCATCGTGCAGGGCGGTGTCTTCCCCGACCTGCGCATCGAGAGCGCGCAGCGAACGGTCGAGATTGGATTCGAGGGCTACGCCATTGGGGGCCTCAGCGTCGGCGAGCCCTCCCCTCTCATGTACGACATCGTCGCCAAGACAACCCCTTATCTCCCTGTCGACAGGCCCCGTTACCTGATGGGCACCGGAACGCCGGAAGATCTCGTCGAGTCGGTTGCACGCGGCATCGACATGTTCGACTGCGTCCTGCCAACCCGGAACGCCCGCAATGGCCAGCTCTTCACGAGCCAGGGCCGGATCAACATCAAGAACGCCCGCTACGCCGAAGACGACGGACCGCCCGATCCCGAGTGCGCGTGCTACACCTGTCGCAACTTCTCGCGGGCCTACCTGCGGCACCTGTTCAACGCCGGCGAGATCAATGCGTCGACCCTTAACACGTTGCATAATCTGCACTTTTACCTTGACACCATGGAGCGCATCAGGAACGCTATAGCGTTCGGGCGGTTCGAGAGCTTCAGGCTTGCGTTCCTCCAACGTGTGTCCCGCCCGTCCGCGGGCACCGACCCCGCGCCATGAGTTTCGCGTCGATGATGATGTCTGCCGGTGCCGTGTTCGCCATGGCTGCGCCTCCTGAAGGCGGCAGCGCCTGGGTGCAGTTCGTCCCCTTCGTCCTGGTCATCGGGATCTTCTACTTCGTCATCCTGCTGCCGATGCAGCGGAAGCAGCAGAAGGTCCAGCAGTTCCAGCAGGCGCTGAAGGTCGGTGATCGCGTCATCACGACGGGCGGCATCTACGGCCAGATCACGAAGGTCACAGACGACACGGTCCAGCTCCAGGTGGCGCAGAACACGCGCATCGAGATCGCCCGTGCCGGCATCGGCGGGTATCAGGGCCAGCCGGCCGTCGTGGATTCCAACAACCAGTAAGAGATATGTCTAATCTGCGCTGGAAACTGCTCCTCATTGTTGCCGTCACCGTGGTGTTCGGCGCGGTCGGTGTGTACCCGATCGTCGCGGCCCGCTACGGCATTTCCGGCCCGAAGCTGCTCACCGATCGCGTGCTGAAGCTCGGCCTCGACCTCAAGGGCGGCGTCAACCTCGTCCTTCGCGTCCAGACCGACGATGCGCTCCGGATCGAAAGCGAGACGGAGATGGAGCGTCTTCGTGAGCTCCTCGCCAACGCCCGGATCACCCCGAGCAACATGGCGCTCGCGGGCACCGACGCCTTCAAGGTCGAGGGCATCAGCGGCGATCAGGACGCGGCGTTCCGCGCAGCGGCCAACGAGGTCAGCGCCAACTTCGAGCGCGACTCGGGCACGAACGGCACCTACACGTTCCGGCTGAAGCCGAACGTGGCGCTGCAGTTGCGCGAGGAGGCCGTGGTCCAGGCGCGCCAGACGATCGAGCGCCGCGTCAACGAACTCGGCGTGGCCGAGCCGATCATCGCGCAGCAGGGCACCAACGGGGACCAGATCCTCGTGCAGTTGCCCGGTGTCACCGATGTGAACCGCGCCAAGGAGATCATTCGCTCGACCGGTCTGCTCGAATTGAAGATCGTCGAGCAGGGGCCGTCCGCATCGAAGGAAGCGCTGGCGCCCGGCGGCAACGCGCCGACCGGCATGGAAATCGTGCCCGGCATCGGCAGCGGTGCTGACGCCGGCTCCACGATGTACTACATGGTCCGGCGCGCCGCGGCGGTGACGGGCCGCGACCTGCGGAGTGCCCGTCCGTCGCTCGACGAGAACGGGCGGCCCGCGGTGGCGTTCACGCTGAATTCCGAAGGGGCCTCGAAGTTCGGGAAGGTGACGGGCGAGAACATTGGTCGATCGCTGGCGATCATTCTCGACGGCAAGGTGCAGTCGGCCCCGCGCATCGACTCCCGCATCACGAACGAAGGTCGCATCTCCGGGAGCTTCACGCAGGAAGAGGTCACGAACCTCTCCCTGATTCTGCGGTCGGGCTCGCTGCCGGCGACGCTGACCTACCTGCAGGAGCAGACGATCGGCCCGAGCCTCGGCGCCGACTCGATCCGCTCGGGCGTGCTCGCGTCGATCATCGGCCTCGTGCTGATCATCATCTTCATGGTGGTCTACTACAAGATGGCCGGCGTCAATGCCACGGTCGCCCTGTTGCTGAACCTCATCATCCTGCTCGGCATCATGGCCTACATGGGCGCGGTGATGACGCTGCCCGGCATTGCGGGCTTCGTGCTCACGATGGGCATCGGTGTCGACTCGAACGTGCTCATCTTCGAGCGCATCAAGGAAGAGCTCGAGGCAGGCAAAGGGGTCCGGGCCTCCATGAACGCCGGGTTCAGCCGCGTCTTCCTGACGCTCATGGACACGCACCTGGCTGCGCTGATTTCGGCGGCCTTCCTGTTCCAGTTCGGCACCGGGCCGATTCGCGGCTTCGCCATCACGCTCGTCGCGGGCCTGGCGTCGAACCTGTTCACGGCCACCTTCGTTTCCAAGACGTTGTTCGAGCTCGAGCTCTCGCGCAGGGCCCAGGCGACGACGCTGTCGATCTAGTCAGAAGCAGCCATGCATATCCTGAACAAAACGAACATCGACTTCATGCGGTGGCGGTGGCACGCCGTCGCGCTGTCGTGGGTCCTGATCATCGCGGGCATCGCGGTGACCGCGACGAAGGGGATCCCGCGGGGCATCGAGTTCGCCGGCGGCACCTCCGTGATCATGCAGTTCGATCAGGCCCCGAGCGACGACGCGGTGCGCACGGCGCTGAACCAGCATTTCCAGGGCGGTGGCCAGAACGCGGTCGTCCAGACCTACGGTGACGTTTCGCTGCGCCAGAAGATGGTGCGCGTGCCGCAGGTCGGTGAGGAATCGGGCGCTGCACTCAGCAAGACGGCCGACGCGGTCACGGCGGCGCTGAAGGCCGGGAACCTTGGCAACTTCACCGTGGTCGGCACCGAGATCGTCGGTCCCGCGGTCGGGCAGGAGCTGTCGCGCAAGGGCCTCCTTGCCACGGTGCTCTCGCTCGGCGGCATCCTGCTCTACATCGCGTTCCGCTATCAGCTCAGCTTCGCGGTCGGTGCGGTCATCGCGTCGGTTCACGACCTGCTGATCACGATGGCCTTCCTGGCCTTCTTCCAGTACGACCTCACGTTGAACGTGATCGCCGCGATCCTCACCGTCGCCGGGTATTCCACGAACGACACGATCGTCATCTTCGACCGCGTCCGTGAGAACCTGCGGACGGGGCGCCGCGCGTCGCTGATGGAGGTCATCAACACGTCGATCAACCAGACGCTTGGCCGCACCATCCTGACGGCGGGCACCACGCTCCTCTCGGCCATCGCGCTGTTCTTCTTCGGTGGAGAGGTGCTGCGCGGCTTCGCGTTCACGATGATCGTCGGCATCATCACGGGCACCTATTCCAGCGTGTTCGTGGCGGCCGCGGTGGTCACCTTCTGGCGCAACGCCGGACCGACCCGTGCGGCAGCGACCTCTCCGGTGACGGACGCGCTTCCGGGCGGCACCCCGCAACAGCCGACCCGCAAGGCGCGTCCGCAGCGCAAGGCGCGCGCGTCCTAGTCGCGCGTGCCCGTCTGGCTCAAAGCCGTCGTGCTCGGCATCGTGCAGGGGCTCACCGAGTTCCTGCCGATTTCCTCGACAGCGCATCTCCTCATCGGTGAGCGCCTGATCGGATTCGATGATCCGGGCAGCGTGTTCACCGAGATGATCCAGCTCGGTTCCATCCTCGCCATCGTCTGGCTGTACCGGCGCAAGGTTCTCGACGTCGTCATGGGCCTCCCCAGCCGCCCTGAGGCGCGGCGGTTCGCGGCCATGCTGATCGTGGCGGTCCTGCCGGCGCTTGCCGCTGGCGCGCTCGCATCGGACTTCGTCGAGGCGGTGCTGCACAAGAGCCTGGCGACGATGGCGGTCGCGTTCATCATCGGCGGGATCGTGATGTTGGCCGTGGAGCGGGCCGCGACCCGGCCTCGCACGAGAGCCGTGGACGACACCTCGACCCCGCAGGCGTTTGGTATCGGCCTGTTCCAGATGCTCGCGCTGGTGCCGGGCGTCTCCCGCTCGGGTGCCACGATCGTCGGCGGCATGTTGATGGGGCTGGACCGGCCAACGGCCGCGGAGTTCTCCTTCTTCCTGGCGATGCCGACAATGGCTGCGACGTTCGCGCACAGCGTGCTGGAGTTGCGGCACCAGATTACGGCGGACCGCACGGGAGAACTGGCCATCGGATTCGTATTCGCGTTCCTCGCGTCGTTGGTCGTCGTCGAGCCTTTCCTGGCGGTGGTCCGCCGGCGAGGTTTTGCGCCGTTCGCCTGGTACCGGATACTGGCGGGCGTCGTGGTGCTGGCAGGCGTGTACAGCGGGTGGTTGGGCTGATGTTCCAGTGGCTCCGGCGCAGTTTCATCGCCGGGTTCTTCGTCACGGTGCCCCTCTTCATCACCGTCGCTGCCTTCATCTGGCTCTTCGGGATCGTCGATGGGTTGACGAGCCCGGTGTACGAGCGGGCGCTCGGGCGTCGGGTTCCGGGGCTCGGGATCGCGACGACCGCCGTCGGCGTGTTGCTGGTCGGAGCCGTGGCCACGAACGTGATCGGGCGGCGCATTCTCCAGCAGGCGGACAGCTACCTGCTTCGCGTCCCGGTGTTCAAGACGATCTATGCGCCGGTCAAGCAGCTCGTCGTGGCGTTCTCGCCTGACAACGAGCTTGGGTTCAAGCGGGTCGTGCTGGTGCGCGTGCGCGACAGCCACTCCCTCGGCTTCCTGACCAAGGAGTTCACGGTCGACACCGGAACCGGCGTGCGGCCGATGGTCGCTGTCTACGTGCCGACGAACCACCTGTACCTGGGAGACATCATCGTCTGCGATCGCGAGCAGGTGAGTTTTCCCGACATCTCGGTGCAGGACGGCCTGAAGATCTTCCTCACGGCAGGCATGGCCCTGCCATCCTCGATCGGCACGACCGAAGGGGACCACCGCCCGCCTGAGTTCCGAGTATAATCCGCGCGTTTTCCGTTCACTGGGTGAGTCGGGCCCCGTCAGGGGCGAGTCGGTTCCCGAAGTCCGGCCATGGCTGGACGTCTGTGAGGTGAGATGAGCGCGACCGTGAAGAGACTTGTCAGTCGCCTGTTCGTGACGGCGACGTTCGTCGGTGTCCTTGCGTCAGCCCCGCAGCTCGTGTTCGCGGCTCAGCCCGAAGCCGGTGGTGCGCCCGCGCATCACGGGGGTGAGGCGGCGCTCGTCGTTCCCGATCTCTCGACCGTCAGCTTCCTGGGGATCAACGGACACACACTCCTGATGAGCGGCCTGGTGGTGGCCGCGCTCGGCCTGCTGTTCGGGCTGATGACGTTCAACACGCTGAAGAACCTGCCGGTCCACAAGTCGATGCTCGAGGTCTCGGAACTGATTTACGAGACCTGCAAGACCTACCTCGTGACGCAGGGCAAGTTCATCATGCTCCTGTGGGTCTTCATCGCGGTCATCATCTCCGCGTACTACGGATGGCTGAACCCGATCGAGGGCAAGTCGGTCGTCACGACGCTGCCGATCATCCTCATCTTCTCGCTCATCGGCATCGCGGGCAGCTACGGTGTGGCGTGGTTCGGCATCCGCGTGAACACGTTCGCCAACTCGCGGGCCGCCTTCGCCGGCCTGCGTGGCAAGCCGTACCCGATCTACGCGATTCCGCTGCAGGCGGGCATGAGCATCGGCATGCTGCTCATCAGCGTCGAGCTCCTGCTGATGCTGATGATTCTGCTCTTCATCCCTGGCGACTATGCCGGGCCGTGCTTCATCGGGTTCGCCATCGGCGAGTCGCTCGGCGCCGCGGCGCTGCGTATCGCGGGCGGCATCTTCACCAAGATCGCCGACATCGGGTCCGACCTCATGAAGATCGTCTTCAACATCAAGGAAGACGATGCCCGCAACCCGGGCGTGATTGCGGACTGCACGGGTGACAACGCCGGCGACTCGGTCGGCCCGAGCGCGGACGGGTTCGAGACCTACGGCGTCACCGGCGTCGCGCTCATCTCCTTCATCCTGCTGGCGGTGCACGATGCGCAGGTCCAGGTGCAGCTCCTGGTCTGGATCTTCATGATGCGCATCGTCATGGTGGTGGCGAGCGGCCTGTCGTACTTCGTCAACGAGGCGATTACGAAGGGCAAGTATGCCAACGCCGACAAGATGAACTTCGAGGCGCCGCTGACCAACCTGGTGTGGATCACCTCGCTCGTGTCGGTAGCGCTCACTTACGTGGCGTCGTACGTCCTCATCCCGAACCTGGGTGACGGCAGCCTCTGGTGGAAGCTGTCCACGGTGATCACTTGCGGCACGCTCGCCGGCGCCATCATCCCGGAGTTCGTGAAGGTCTTCACGTCGACCGAATCGTCGCATGTGCGCGAGGTGGTGACCTCGTCCAAGGAGGGTGGCCCGTCGCTGAACATCCTGTCCGGGTTCGTGGCTGGCAACTTCAGCGCCTACTGGCTCGGTCTCAGCATCGTCGTGCTGATGGGCATCGGTTACTACGTCAGCACCTTCGGCCTTGCCACCCTCATGCTCGCGCCGGCCGTGTTTGCCTTCGGCCTCGTCGCGTTCGGCTTCCTGGGCATGGGCCCTGTGACGATCGCGGTCGACTCGTATGGTCCGGTGACGGACAACGCGCAGTCGGTGTTCGAGCTGTCGGTCATCGAGCAGATTCCCGGGATCAAGGAGTCGCTCAAGAAGGAGTTCGGCTTCGACGTCAAGTTCGAGCACGCGAAGGACCTGCTCGAGGAGAACGATGGCGCGGGCAACACGTTCAAGGCCACGGCGAAGCCGGTGCTCATCGGTACGGCCGTTGTCGGCGCGACCACGATGATCTTCTCCATCGTCGTGGCGCTGACGGGTGGGCTGACGGAGAACCTGGACAAGCTATCGCTCCTGCATCCGCCATTCGTGCTCGGGCTCATCACCGGCGGCGCGGTGATCTACTGGTTCACAGGCGCGTCCGCCCAGGCGGTGACCACCGGTGCCTACCGGGCGGTCGAGTTCATCAAGGCGAACATCCGCCTGGATGGGGTCACGAAGGCGTCGGTCGAGGACAGCAAGAAGGTCGTCGAGATCTGCACGCAGTACGCGCAGAAGGGGATGTTCAACATCTTCCTGACGGTGTTCTTCTCGACGCTGGCGTTCGCGTTCTTCGAGCCCTTCTTCTTCATCGGCTACCTGATCTCGATTGCGCTGTTCGGGCTCTACCAGGCCATCTTCATGGCGAACGCTGGCGGCGCGTGGGACAACGCGAAGAAGATCGTCGAGGTCGAGCTGAAGGCCAAGGGAACCCCGCTTCATGCGGCGACGGTCGTGGGTGACACCGTCGGCGACCCATTCAAGGACACCTCGTCGGTGGCGATGAACCCGGTAATCAAGTTCACGACGCTCTTTGGTCTGCTTGCCGTGGAACTTGCGGTCCGGTTGTCGCAGTCGGGCGGGGCGCTCACGACGGTGCTGGCCGCGGCGTTTTTCGTGATTTCCCTCTATTTTGTGTGGCGTTCGTTCTACGGCATGCGGATCGGCGGCGGGGAACACGCGTGAGCGTCGTCCATTTCGAAAGATCCGGTGTCTAACGTCCTGTTAGCTCGTTGACTCGAAGAAATTCGAGTGACTATAATCGCCGCCTTTGACGCGACTGCCAGCCCGACACTGGGGGGCGCGTAACGGCCTTTCCGGTACAGGCCGGAACCCGAGGAGGACATCAGAAGTGCCACGTGACATGTTCGGCGATGTCGTGGACCCGTCGATCAAGGTGGGAACGCGAGCTTGGTATACCGTTCCGCTTTCGATCATCGTGCACACGGCGATTCTCGCGGCGGTTGTGATCATCCCGCTGATGGCTGCGGATGTGCTTCCGACGCCGCCATCGATGATGGCGTTCGTTGCGGCACCCCCGCCTCCGCCACCGCCGCCTCCTCCTCCGCCACCGCCGCAGGTGCAGCAGGCACCCCAGCCGAAGGTGGATGTGAACCCGGCTGCGGCACCGGTCGAGGCTCCGTCGGAGATCAAGCCGGAAACCGGGCTCGAAACCGCGCGGAACGTCGCCGCGGGTGTTGAAGGTGGTGTCGTCGGTGGGGTGACCGGCGGCATCGTTGGCGGTCTCGACGCGGCGCCGCCGCCACCCCCGCCACCGCCGCCGCCACCGGCGCCGGTCCGCGTGGGCGGCAACATCAAGCCGCCGACGAAGGTGAAGGACGTCCGGCCGGTCTACCCGGCCATTGCGCAGTCGGCTCGTGTCCAGGGTGTCGTCATTGTCGAGGCGACCATCGGACCAGACGGACGCGTGACGGAGGCGAAGGTCCTTCGGTCGATCCCGCTGCTGGATGCGGCGGCGCTCGACGCCGTGAAGCAGTGGCAGTTCACGCCCACGCTGCTGAACGGACAGGCTGTGCCGGTCATCATGACCGTCACGGTGAACTTCACGCTGCAGTAGGCTTCGAGCGTTTCAAGGCGGACCGCCCGGCTGCGGGGCGGTCCATGCGAACCGAACTTTTTTCAGTCTTCGTCTCGATGGAGGATGGACCGTGGATTTGATGGAAATGTACCAGAGCATGACGATCGTCGCGAAGGCGGTCGCGTTCGTTCTGATCATTATGTCGATGTGGTCGCTCGGCGTCGGTATCGAGCGCTTCTTCACCTACAACCAGGCGCGTAACCAGTCGAAGCTGTATGCCCCGCAGGTTGCGAAGCACCTCAAGGAAGGCCGCCTGAAGGAGGCGATCGCCCTCTCCGGCAAGAAGGAGTTCCGTTACAGCCACCTCGCGAAGGTGGTGCTCGCCGGCCTTCAGGAGTACCAGTTCCAGCAGGAGTCTGGCCAGGGGATGAGCCGTGAGGACATCATGGACACGGTCCGCCGCGCCATTCAGCGTGCGTCGGCTCTGACGGCCTCGGACCTCAAGAAGGGCGTTGCGGCGCTCGCGACGATCGGTTCCACGGCTCCGTTCGTGGGTCTGCTCGGCACGGTCGTCGGCGTCATCAACGCGTTCCAGGGCATCGGCGCGAGCGGCTCGGCCGGTATCGGCGCCGTCTCGGTCGGTATCTCGGAAGCGCTGGTGGAAACCGCACTGGGTCTGGTCGTCGCCATCCCCGCGGTGTGGATCTACAATTACCTGACGGCGCGCATCGAGTACTTCAACGTCGAGATGGACAACTCGTCGTCGGAGCTCGTCGACTACTTCATCAAGAAGACCGTCTAGTAGGCTCTTGGCTGCGGGCTCTTGGCTTCCGGCCGCACTGCCGGGGCGAGAGCCTAGAGCCCGAAGCCCAAAGCCACTCAAGCGTCAGTAGGAGAATACAGCTATGGCAATGGACCTTGGCGGCGCCAAAGGCGGAGTCAAGTCCGATATCAACGTGACGCCGCTGGTCGACGTCATGCTGGTGCTGCTGATCATCATGATGCTCATCGCCCCCATGCTCCAGCAGGGCGTGAGCCTCCGCCTGCCGACCGCCACCAATACGGTCGACAAGCCTGAGTCACAGGACCAGACCGTCATCTCCATCGCCGCGAACAAGGAGGTCTACCTGAACGCCAAGCCGATTCGGGAGGCCGACCTTGCCCAGCGCATCACGGACATCCTCGAGGGCAAGACCGAGAAGATCGTCCTGATCAAGGCGGATGAAGAGGTCGAGTACGGCGCCGTGATGGGCGTCATGGACCAGCTGCGCCAGGCGGCGATCGAGGACGTTGGCCTCATCACCGAGAAGCGCAAGGACACCAGCGGCGGAGCGGGAGGTCAGTAATGGCGCACGCGCATCAACACTACGGCGCGGAGAAGGTCGTCAAGGCCGAGGTCGCGCACGCCAGTGCGGACATGAACGTCACGCCGCTGATCGACGTGCTGCTCGTGCTCCTCGTCATCTTCATGGCGGCACTGCCCCTCACCCAGAAGGGTGTGGACATCAACCTGCCGGCCGAGACGAAGAACGCGAACCAGCAGGACACGCCTGACGTCAGCCAGATCGTCGTCGAGTACACCGCCGACAAGAAGATCTCGGTCAACAAGCAGGACGTGACCATCGGCGAGCTCGAAAGCAAGCTCCGCACGATCTTCGAAGAGCGCAAGGACAAGACGATGTTCATCTCCGGCGCGGAGACGCTGCACTACGGCGACATCATGGCCGTCATCGACGCGGCGCGCGGCGCGGGTGTCGAGAAGGTCGGTATTGTCACCTCGGGCATGCGCAAGGCTGCCGGCGTCGCCAGCAACTGAACGCGTCACGACAATCGGACAGACTGCAGCGGCCGCTCCTCACGGAGCGGCCGTTTTGCTTTTCAGCGGGTCTGAATCAGCCGCCTGCTGCCTGACCCGCCGGGAACCCCGCCTGCTTCCGCACCTCCCGCGCCTGCCACAGGTGCCTCCGTTCGTGGGCGAGCAGGATCGCGAACGTGCCGTCGAGCGTGAACGAGACCGGGCCGAACTGCGATCTCACCTTCACCGCACGCAGGTCGATACCGTCAGCACTCCGGATCGTGTCAGCCAGTGCCGCCTGCAACTGATCCCACCGCTGGACGGTTGCCGTGGGGGAAAGCGTCGGCGGCGCGATGAACGCTGCAGGGGCCTTGACCCGGATGCGGGCCGGCGGTTCGATAGAGTAGAGGAACAGGCGCTCGATCAGATTGAGCGAGAACGGGCCCGACGAAAGCCGTCCCGCCGCGCGTGCTCCGGCAATGGCACTGCGCAGCAGTGGAAGGTATCGGTCAGCCGTGATGTTCAGGTGCTCGATGCACTGGCCAAGCGACCACCGTCCTGGCGCAGGCGACCAGTTGAACTGAGCCTCGCAGAGACCAGCGCCCACGCCTGGCATGTCCTGCACGATCGAGGTTAACTCGAGCAGAAACCCTTCGATTTGCGCGTTCATGCGCTCGATTCTAGAACGGCCTTCCCGACCTGCCGCTGCCTGGAATGAGTGATGAAGACCCACGGATCGGCCGTTCCAGTGGCCTCATGATCCAATGAACCGGAGAGGCCGCGGCCACTCGGGGTTCACTGGCCCAACCGGGCGCCCAACTGGCGCCGCGGCGAAGGACAATAAGAACATCCGAATCGGAACCCGCGTCGGGCACGCCCGTGCCTGACGCACGCGCCCGCGTTCACGATGCCGTTACTCCCACCGCATACGCTGGACTCCAACGGCCCTGCCCGAGACCGTCCTCGTGTCCGCCCGCGCACCTTTCTCACGGAGAACATATGAGTCGTAAGACACCGCGATACTTCCTTGTCATCGCGCTCCTCTGCGCCGTCGGCATCATGATGCCCGCGACGACGTTGTGGGCGCAGGTGACGACCGCTGGCATCACCGGAGAGGTGAAGGACAGCCAGGGGGCCGTCGTCCCTGGCGTGACCGTCACCGCCGTTCACGAGCCCTCGGAGACGACCTACACGGCCGTGACGCAGTCAGATGGTCGGTACTTGATCCCCGGCATGCGCGTCGGTGGACCGTACCGGGTCACCGCCGAACTGCAGGGATTCCGAACGGAGACGCAGAGCAACATCCAGTTGAGTCTCGGTGTGACGCAGGACATCAACTTCGCCTTGGCGCTGGCCAGTGTCCAGGAAACGGTCGAGGTCGTCGGCGTCAGCAATCCGGTTTTCAGCTCCACGCGAACCGGCGCCGCCACGGCCGTGACGCGCGATGAACTCGCAACGCTGCCGACCGTCTCTGGTCGCATCAACGACATCACGCGCCTGACACCCCAGTACAGCGGCAACGGCACGTTCTCCGGGCAGGACAACCGGATGAACAACATCACGATTGACGGTTCGTACTTCAACAACTCCTTCGGCCTCGGCGGCCAGCCGGGCGACCGCACCGGCGTCGCGCCGGTGTCCCTCGAAGCCGTCGAGCAGGTTCAGGTGAACGTGGCGCCCTACGACGTGCGTCAGGGCAACTTCGTCGGCGCCGGCGTGAACATGGTCACGCGCAGTGGCACGAACCAGCTTGTCGGCTCCTTCTACAGCCGGTACCGCAACCAGTCGTTTGTCGGCACCGAGGCGGCTGGTCAGCCCTACAACCCAGGTACGTTCACCACGAAGAACAACGGCGGCTACCTCGGTGGCCCAATCATCAAGAACAAGCTGTTCGCGTTCGGCAACTTCGAGAAGCAGCTGGAGGTGAAGCCGCTCTCGTCATTCATCGCAAACGCCGGTGGACAGGCCGTGGCGGGTAATACGACGCGCGTGCTTGCCTCTGATCTCGATACCCTCGCCGCCCTCCTGAAGAGCAAGTTCAACTACGATCCGGGCCCGTATACGCCGGTCGACAAGAAGACGCCTGGCAAGCCGTTCATCGTCAAGCTGGACTACAACCTGAACAAAACAACGCGAACAAGATCAACTTCAGGTACAACCAGCTCTCGTCCAGCACCGACGTGCTGCTCTCCGGTTCCTCGTCTGCCGGTAACGGGCGTGGCACCAACAGCACGAACTGGCTTGGCTTCCAGGGCTCGAACTACCAGATCCTCGAGAACATCAAGTCAGGCATCGGCGAGTGGAGTTCGGTCATCGGCAGCTCGATGTCGAACAACCTCGTGATTGGCTACACGAAGAACGACGAGAGCCGTGGCACTGTCGCGAACTTCCCGTTCGTCGACATCCTCGACGGCTCCGGCAGCACGTACACGTCGTTCGGGCCCGACCCGTTCACGCGCAACAACGAGCTGCGCTACCAGACGTTCCAGGCCCAGGACAACTTCACGAAGTTCCTGAAGAACCACACGCTGACGTTGGGCGTGAGCCTCGAGAAGTACCACTCGGACAACGTGTTCTACCAGCTCGCCAACGGCGTCTACACGTACAACTCCCTCGCGGACTTCTACGCGGCGGTCAATGGTCAGCCCGTGACGCTTCGGCGTTACCAGCTCGCCTACGTGAACCTGCCTGGCCTCGACAAGCCACTCCAGCAGCTCGATGTCTGGTACACCGGGTTCTATGGCCAGGATCAGTGGCGCCTTCGCAAGAACCTGACCCTCACCGCGGGTCTCCGTATCGACACGCCCAACTTCAAGGACACCGCGTCGCAGTTCGACAACCCGAACGCGGACAAGCTCACCTTCCGGGACGAGAACGGCCAGCTCGTTCAGTACAACAGCGGCAAGCTCCCCGACTCGAAGCCGCTCTGGTCGCCGCGACTCGGCTTCAACTGGGACCTCAAGGGCGATCAGTCGACGCAGCTCCGCGGCGGCACGGGCATCTTCACGGGCAAGCCGGCGTACGTCTGGATTTCGAACCAGCTGGGGAACACCGGCACGCTGCTCGGGCGCATCGACGAGTCGAACACCACGGCGCGGCCGTTCAACGCCGATCCTGACGCCTACAGGCCGTCGGTCTCAGGCAAGCCCGCCGGCAGCTACGAGCTGGACGTGACCGATCCGAACTTCAAGTTCCCGCAGACGTGGCGCAGCAACGTGGCCGTCGACCGCAAGCTGCCGTGGGGCATGATCGGCACCGCGGAGTACCTGTTCAACCGCGACATCAACGGCATCTACTACATCAACGCGAACCTCCCCGCCGCGCAGGCGACCTTCAGCGGGGTGGACAACCGTCCGCGCTGGACCGGTGCGAGCTGCTCGGGCTCGGGCAACGTTGGTGGATGTGCCACCCGCATCAACGCGGAGCCGGGCAACATCGTCACCGCCGCGTATGTGATCAAGAACCAGGACGTCGGCCGCTCCTGGGTCGCGTCTGGCAGCCTCTCGAAGTCACTCGCGAGCGGCCTTTCGCTCAAGGGCGCCTACAGCTACGGGCGTTCGCGGAACACTGTTGACGCGGGGAGCACCGCCTCCGGCACTTGGACGACCATCGCGAACGTCTACGGTCCCAACAATCCGGGTCTGGGTTACTCCCAGAACTCCCCAGGCCACCGTGTGTTCATGAACGCGTCGTACACGAAGCAGTACTTCGGCTTCGGCGCCACGACGGTCTCGGCCTACTGGGAAGCGCGCACCAACTCCTCGAACTTCGCCACGAACGCGAGCTACGTGTTCGGCGGGGACATGAACGGGGACAGCGCGTCGAACAACGACCTGATCTACATCCCCAAGGACACCAGCGAGATGAACTTCGTGGGGTTCACGGCCTCGAATGGGACGGTCTTCACCGCGGAACAGCAGGCAGCGGCGTTCGAGGCGTACATCAAACAGGACCCGTATCTGAGCAAGCACCGGGGCGAGTACGCGGCGCGGAACGGCCTGTTCCTCCCACTGGTGAAGCGCATGGACCTGAGCATCACGCAGGAGGTGTTCCACGGGCGGACCGGACGCCGGCACTCGGGCCAGTTCCGCCTGGACATCACCAACTTCGGCAACCTGCTGAACCACAGCTGGGGCGTGGGCAAGCGGCCCGCGATCGCCTCGGCCTCGTCATCGCTGAACCTGATTCCGATCCTGACCAATGCTGCGGTCGACGCGAACGGGAAGGTGAGCTACCGCATGGCGCTCGTGAGTAACCAGCTGCCGACCACGACCTGGCAGACCACGACGTTCTCGAGCGACGTGTACACGATGATGATCAGCTTCCGGTACAACTTCAACTGACATCGGAAGCCTGACGACTGACGCGCCAGGGCCGGGGCGATCATCACGATCGCCCCGGCCTTTTTCTTTGATCAGCGTCACCGGGATTCGCGTCAACTCGCCACTGCCGCCGGGGCCGCCAGCACATGCCACCCGGGTAGCACGTCTCGAGCGTCTGGCGCAGGTGAGCGGCAGCAGCAATCAGCGGCGACGCGGTCGCAGCCCAATGTGGTCGTCGGTGACGAGCGAGGGGATACGGCGGCCCAGGAGTGGGCCGCCGCCTCGCTGTTCTGCGGGAGCGACGACCGGCTGGACGAAAACACAAAGGGCCGTCAGACCCTGAGGTCCGACGGCCCTTTGACGTCCCGGAAGCGGAGAGGCGGTTAGTTGCCGCCCGCAGCCTTCTTGCGGAGTTCGTTTGCCTTGTCGCTCAGCGCGGTCGCTTCCTTGAGGAGCGCCTGCTGCTTGGACGGGTCCTTCTCGACGTTCGCCTGCAGACGGAGGAGCAGGCCGCGGAAGGTGATCGCCTCAACGTAGTCGGACTTGAGCGAAATCGCCTTGTCGACCGCTTCGAGCCCCTTGGTGATGTATTCCTTCTTCTGGGCCTCGGTCAGCCCGGCATCGCCGCGGGTTTCATCCCAGTAGTAGCCGGCGATGGTCTGGAACGCCTCCGGGTTGTTCGGCTCGATCTCGGCGCGCTGGTTCAGCGACTCGATCGTCTTGTCGAAGCGCCCCTGGCGGTTGTAAAACCCGGCCAGCTGCATGTAGACCGACGCATCCTTGGGCTTGGCTTCCTTGCCCATCAGGAGCACCTTCTCTGCGTCGTCGTAGAGACCGGCGTCCTCGTAGATCTTCGCGAGCACCGCGTAGTTCGAGGGTTCCTGGGGCTCCATCTGGATCATCTTGATGAGCACCGGCTCCGCCTTGGCGGGGTCGTTCAGCTTGTCGGCACCGTAAGCGGCGACGAGGTACTCGAGCGAGAGCTTCGCGAGCTTCCGCTCGTCCTCGAGCTGCGAGTTGCCGAGCTTCTCCGCGCAGAGCGTGTAGTTGTCGACCGCCTTCTGGAGCAACGCATCGTTCTCCGGCTCGCCCTTCTTGCTTGGCCGGAACATGTTGTCGTAGCTGTTCCCCAGGAAGAAATACGCCACGGCAAGGTTAGGATCTTCCTTGATCGTCTCTTCGTAGAGTCCGGCGGCCTTCTTGTAGTCCTGGGCCTGGTACGCGGCGTTGGCGGCCTTGAAACTTCTCTTCGCCTGCACCTGACCGACCTGCGAGCAGCCTACCGACATCGATAGGGCCAGCACCGCCGCCGAAGCGACCGATGCACCCGAAAACGCCTTCATTGAGCCCCCTTTTATGGCCGAAACCAACACACCTGACCGAATAGTCCCGCTCGGGCGAGGAGAATTGCCGTGGCCGAAACCGGGTCAGTATAGTGAAGCAAATTTTCCTAAGTCAATATGATGCTTAGACACCGGAATTCATGATTCGCTTCGAGGATCTCGTAGAAAAAGTCAAAGCGTACAGCCCCGACGCCGACGTCGAGCTGCTGAGACGGGCGTACGTCTTCTCGGCTTTCGAACATCGGGGCCAGGTGCGGCACTCGGGTGAGCCGTACCTGATCCATCCGCTCGCGGTCGCCGACTTTCTCGCCGACATGAAATTAGACGTCGTGGCGGTCTCCGCTGGCCTGCTCCACGACGTGGTCGAGGACACCCTCACGACGATCGAGCGTATCCGGGAGCTCTTCGGGCCCGAGGTCGCCCATGTCGTGGAAGGGGTCACGAAGATCAGCGCGGTCCGCTTCTCCTCGACAGAAGAGCGGCAGGCGGAAACCTTCCGCAAGATGCTCCTGGCCATGGTGGACGACATCCGCGTCATCCTGGTCAAGCTCTCCGACCGGCTGCACAACATGCGGACGCTCAACCACCTGGCAGAGGAGAAGCGGATCGCGATCGCCCAGGAAACCCGCGACATCTACGCGCCGATCGCGAACCGGCTCGGGATGAGCAAGCTCAAGAACGAGCTGGAAGAGCTCTCGTTCCGCTACCTGGAGCCGCAGCTCTACGAATCGCTGCGCGCCAGGGTCGATGCGCGCCGCCGCGCGACCGAAGGGCTCATCGAGCAACTGCGGGCCACCATCGAGGCCAAGCTGCAGGAGGCCTCGGTGCCGGTCATCCAGATCGACGGCCGCATCAAGCGCCTGTGGAGCATTGCGCAGAAGCTGAAGAAGCAGCGCATCGAACTCGATCAGGTCTACGACTTCATCGCGCTCCGGATCATCACCGCCAGCGTGAAGGACTGCTACGCGGCGCTCGGCATCATCCACCAGACCTGGTCCCCTGTCCCCGGGCGGATCAAGGACTTCATCGCGATGCCCAGGCCGAACGGGTATCAGTCACTGCATACGTCGGTCATCAGCGACGTCGGCATGCCTTTCGAGGTGCAGATCCGGACGCTCGAGATGCATCGCATGGCCGAGGAGGGTGTCGCCGCTCACTGGAAATACAAGGAGGGGCGCGTCGGAGACCAGAACGACGAGCGCTACTTCCAGTGGATGCGACAGCTCCTGGAATTCCAGCAGGAGGTGCGGGACCCGCGCGAATTCATCCAGAACCTGAAGGTGGAGCTCTACCCGGAGGAGGTGTACGCCTTCACGCCCAAAGGGCAGGTCAAGGCATTCCCGCGGGGCGCCACGCCCATCGACTTCGCGTACTCCATCCACACCGACGTCGGCCACCAGTGCGTCGGTGCGCGGGTGAACGGCAAGATGGTCCCGCTGCGCGCCCACCTGCGGAACGGCGACATCGTCGAGATCATCACGCAGTCCGGGCACAGGCCCTCACGCGACTGGCTCAACTTCGTCGCCACGTCGCACGCCCGCTACAAGATCAAGCACATGATTCGGCTCGAGGAGCGCGCTCGCGCGATTGATCTCGGCCGCAAGGTATTCGACAAGGAACTGCGCCGGTTCGACGTGTCGCAGAAGGGGCTGCTCGAGGGGGACCTGTTCAACAAGGCGCTGTCCGATGCCGGCGTGAAGACGCTCGACGACCTGATGGCCCTGATCGGTTACGGCACGCTGTCCGCGAAGCAGCTACTCGGGAAGCTTGTGCCCGCCGAACGCCTGCGCGAGCGTCCGCCCGACGGCGCCATGACCGCGGCTGTGAAGCGAGCATTCGGCGGCGGCGAGGAGAAGATCAAGGTTCGAGGCTCCGACGATGTGCTGGTGTTCAGGGCGAAGTGCTGCAACCCAATCCGCGGCGAGAAGATCGTCGGCTACATCACGCGTGGCAAGGGGGTGTCGGTGCACTCGGCAACCTGCCCGAACGTCATGAACCTTCTGTACGACCCCGAGCGGCGCATTGACGTCGAGTGGGAGAAGGCGCCTGGCGGCGAGGCGGTCGCCAGCTACACCGTGAAGCTCTCGATGGAAGTGGAGGACCGGAAGGGCGTGCTCGCAGCCGTGTCGGCCAAGATCGCGGACATCAACACCAACATCCGCAACATGGAGGCGCGCACCGGGGGAGACGAGCAATTGGCCAGGATCGACGTGACCGTGGAAATCAGCGACGTGCAGCACCTCGAGAAGGTCATTCGGGCGCTGAAGTCAGTGAATGGCGTTGTCGATGTGGAGCGGGCTGGTCGCGTGCAGGGCGGATGAACGGCCGACCGTCGCGCATGGCCGCACAGGGTCACGTGCGGCCACGACTTCACGCGTCGTATGAGGCGATGACGTCGATCTCGATTCGGGCGTCGCGGGGCAGGCGCGCGGCCTGGACCGTCGATCGCGCCGGGTACGGCTCCGCGAAGAACGTGCGATAGACCTCGTTCATGGCGCCGAAGTCATTCATGTCGGCGAGGAACACCGTGGTCCGCACCACATGCGCGTAGTTGAGGCCGGCGGCATCGAGCAGGGCTCCGATGTTCTGGAGGACGCGCCGGGTCATGGCGCCGATATCGCCGTCGACGATCGCGCCCGTGTCAGGGTCGATGGGGACCTGCCCCGACACGAACAGGAGCTGGCCGGCGCGAAGGGCCGCCGAGTAGGGGCCGATGGCCTTCGGCGCATTCGGGCTCGCGACGGCCTGCTTCGGCATGTCTCTCAGGCCGCCTTCACGACCTTGTTCGAGCGGATGCACCGGGTGCATGCACGGACGCGGCGCACGCCACCGTTGACCACCGCACGCACCGTCTGCAAGTTCGGCTCGAAGCGACGCGCGCTCACGTTGTGGGCGTGGCTCACCTGCCGGCCAACCGCCGGCGTCTTCCCGCAAATCTCACACTGCTTCGCCATGTTCTGAGTTCCCTTCCGCGGCAAAACCACAAGTATAGTCGCCGGCCCGGTCTTCCACAAGACAGGACGCGGAAAGGAGCGATAGCCGAGTGACCCGTCGCAAGCCATGGCGGGGGTCCGAGCGTCTGAACGCTGCGACGGCGCCGCCGACGACCGCAGCCGGACCGCCGCCGGCTGGTGACGACCTCCCGTCTTCGGGTGCGAACATCCCGGCGCTTCTGAGGACGAGAGCCGTCACCTCGAGCGGACAAATTGTTTTTGCGTAACGGCAGAACTCCGCAAGGGGATGGCGCGTCTAATCGGGCAACTGAATTTGAACGGCCGGCAAAGCCGAGCGACTGTTATGGCGCTAAATCATTTGGAATCAAACATCTTGCGCTGTCGCTCGGAGGCCGCTCCGGAAGAGGTCGGTTGGTGCGCTCAGGCGGAATCGCCTGCGCCGGTCGACCGGGAGCGTAGCGAAGTTGGTCGTTGCCTGCGCCCGACAGATCAGTTTATACTCGGCACTTCATTTGCATGATTCGCGGCAATCTTATTCGGGCGGTGCTCCAGTAAGCGCGGGAGCAGAGGAGCGGCAATTATGAAGAAGACAACGAATGTGGCGACTGAGGCGACGCCGAAGTCCCGTTACACGGAATTGAAGCGGATGCTCGAGGAGCGCCGTCGCGAGATCCAGGCCGAGGTCCAGGGCAAGATGCGGGACGTTCGGTCCGAGGGCACCTGGGGCAGCAAGACCAACGAGGTGTTCGACGCGGTCGAGAGCTCCGAGGCGGACATCCAGGACGACATCGAGTTCGCGCTCATTCAGATGAAGTCTGAGACGCTGAACAAGATCAACGACGCGTTGATCCGGCTCGAGCAGGGTGACTACGGCAACTGCTTCGAGTGTGGTGAGGAGATTGCGGAGAAGCGTCTCCGTGCGCTGCCGTTCGCGGTCCGCTGCAAGGACTGCGAAGAGGCGCGTGAGGTGGCCGAGCAGCGTGAGCGCCAGATGGCGGCTCGCCGCGGCACCTCGTCCCTCTTCTTCGACATGTAAGCTCTGGCGACCCTGGGGGCTCCGCCGGTGGCGGAGCCCCATCCTCCATCGGCCCCCACCCCCGCTCGCCTCCGACCGACATACAATCGCCCGGGTACCTGCGTCCCGGTTTCCCGTGGCAGACGCGCGTTCGTCGAACGCAGCCCCGCCACAAGGAGTTCGGCATGAGCGATCAGACTCATGATCTCAAGGCCGAGGATCTCTCGGCGGCCGATCGCCCGTTGTCCATCCCCCCTGAACTGCCGATCCTGCCGCTGCGGGATACCGTGCTGTTCCCCAATTCCTTCATGCCGCTCGCCGTGGCTCGCGAGAGCTCGGTGCGGCTGATCGACGACGCCATTGCGAACGGAAAGCTCATCGCGGTCTTCACCCAGCGTGATGCCACCGTCGAAGAGCCCGGTCAGGCCGACCTCTACGCCATCGGCACGGCAACCCACATCCACAAGATGTTCAAGCTGCCGGACGGCAGCCTGCGCCTCATCGTTCAGGGGCTTGCCCGGCTGGCGCTTGACGAGGTCCTCGAGACCCAGCCCTACATCCGCGCGAAGGTGCACGCCGCGGCGGAGGAGACGAACGACGCCGATCGCCTCGAGATCGACGCGCTCGCGCGCAATATCAAGGCAAACTTCCAGCAGGTCGTCTCGCTCTCCCCGCTCCTGTCAGACGACCTGCAGACGCTCGCCACCAACATCAGCGAGCCCGGCCGCCTTGCCGACTTCATCGCGTCCAGCCTCACCACGATCGGCACCCCAGTCAAGCAGGAGGTCCTCGAGACGCTGGACATCCGCACGCGCATGGACAACCTGAACCGGATCCTGATCAAGGAGCTCGAAGTCCTCGAGCTCGGGTCGAAGATCCAGTCGCAGGTGCAGTCCGAAGTCGGCAAGAACCAGCGTGAGTACTTCCTGCGCGAGCAGATGAAGGCGATCCAGAAGGAGCTCGGCGAAGGCGACGATCAGACGAAGGAAATCGAGGAGCTCGCAGAGAAGATCGAAGCCGCCGGGATGCCCGACACCGTGAAGAAGGAGGCGCTGCGTGAGCTCGATCGGCTCTCGAAGATGCCGCCCGCCGCTGCCGAGTACACGGTCTCCCGCACCTATCTCGACTGGCTGATCGCGCTGCCCTGGGCACAGCGGACCGAGGAAGTCATCGACCTCCCGAAGACGAAAGCGGTGCTCGACGCGGACCATTCCGGCCTGGAAAAAGCCAAGGACCGCATCCTCGAGTACCTGGCCGTTCGCAAGCTGAACCCGGACGTGAAGGGACCGATCCTCTGCTTTGCGGGCCCCCCGGGAGTCGGCAAGACCTCGCTCGCGCGGTCGATCGCCGAGTCGCTGGGACGCAAGTTCGTCCGCGTGTCTCTCGGCGGGATGAGAGACGAAGCGGAAATCCGTGGGCACCGCCGAACGTACATTGGGGCGTTGCCGGGACAGATCGTCCAGGGCCTGCGTCGGGCCGAGTCGAAGAACCCCGTGTTCATCCTGGACGAGATCGACAAGCTCGGGTCGGACTTCCGCGGCGACCCGTCGTCGGCGCTGCTCGAGGTGCTCGACCCCGAGCAGAACAGCACCTTCCGCGATCACTACCTGGACGTGCCGTTCGATCTCTCGGAGGTCCTGTTCATCACGACCGCGAACGTACTCGACCCGATTCCCCCTGCACTGCGAGACCGCATGGAGGTGCTCGAGATCGCCGGCTACACCGAAGAGGAGAAGCTCAAGATCGCCCAGGACCACCTGGTGGCCAAGCAGGTGAAGAACCATGGCCTCACGTCGGAGGGCATCCAGTTCACGCCCGAGGCGCTCCGTCAGGTCATACGCGGATACACGCGGGAGGCGGGCGTGCGGAACCTCGAGCGCGAAATCGGCGCGCTCTGCCGCAAGGCCGCGCGGCGACGGGCCGAAGGGGACGAGGCGCCGCTGCTCGTCACGCCGGAGGTCGTCATCGAACTACTCGGTGCCCCGAGGTTCCTGGACGAGGAGATGGAGGAGCGCACGAAGGATCCGGGGGTGGCCATCGGGCTGGCCTGGACACCTGTCGGCGGTGAAGTGCTCTTCGTCGAAGCCTCGCGAATGGCAGGCTCCGGCACGTTGACACTGACCGGCCAACTCGGCGATGTGATGAAGGAGTCTGCCAGGGCCGCGCTCTCCTGGCTCCGGACGCACGCACGCGAGCATGGGATCGACCCGGACTTCTTCAAGACAGCCGAGCTGCACGTGCACGTGCCGGCGGGCGCCATCCCGAAGGACGGCCCCTCTGCCGGCGTCACGATGGCGGCTGCGATGGCCTCGGAGCTCACTGGCCGTCCGGTACGCGGAGACGTCGCGATGACGGGCGAGATTACCCTGTCCGGCCGTGTGCTGCCCGTCGGCGGCATCAAGGAGAAGGTGCTTGCCGCCAGGCGTGTCGGGATCAACGAAGTGATCCTGCCGCGCCAGAACGCGAAGAACGTCAACGAGGATCTGACGCCTGAACTGCGCAAGGGCCTCGTCGTCCACCTCGTCTCGACGATCGACGAGGTGCTCGCGCTCGCGCTGCAGCCCGTGTCATCGGACGTCGTTCGTCCGACTCGCAAGGTGCCGCGCTCGAGTGGCCAGGCCCGCCCACCGGCCTGAGCGGACGGACTGTTCGCGACCGACGCCCCTGGCGGAGCATACGGATCTCACGGAGAGTTCCTCGGAACGCGTGAGTCCGTGTTCTCCGCTGGGAACCTTCTCCAGGCTTCTTGGCGGTTCCACCCGTCCTGACCCTCCCGGCCGACCCTCAGAGCAACGTCAACGCGTACGCCGTCTTGAGGTCGATGATCTCGCCGCGTTCGACCATCCCACGGGCTTCGTCGACGGTGACGGACCTGGTCTCGATGTCCTCGTCGGGATCGGGCCTGCGAGTGGAGTCCGGGGGCGGTGGCCGCAGGCCGGACACCTTATAGAAGATCAGCTCCTCGTCGCAGAACCCGGGCGTTGGGAAAAGCCCCCGGATGCGTTCGACGCTGCCGGGTACCCGACCGATCTCCTCTTCGCACTCCCGCGCGGCAGCCTCGTCTGGTGACTCCCCATCGTCGACGCGCCCTGCCGGCACTTCCCACATGACGCGGTCGATGCTTGCGCGATACTGCCGAATCAGCACCACGCGTCCGTCGTCTTCGATCGGGATGATGACGACGGAGGGGTTGTGCCGGACGATCGCGACTTCGTGTGTCTTGCCGTTCGGGAACTGGCGCTCGGTGACTTCGACCGAGAACACCCGGCCCTTGAAGACAATGGGCATGCAGCGCTCCTGCGAAGGCCGTCGGGCCTCAGGGCTGTTCGAGGTCCTCGGGGTTGTTGCGCGCGATCAGCTCGTCGAGGACCGACTTCAGGTCCGGAGGCAGCTCGCTCTCGAATGACAGGCGACGGCCCTCCGTCGGATGGGTGAATGCAAGGCGCGCCGCGTGGAGGAACGGACGGTCCAGGCGAGCCACCGCCTTGATATCGGCCGGCAGCCGGCGACGCACGCCGCCGTACAGCGAGTCGCCGACGATCGGATGCCCGATCGAACTCAGGTGCACGCGGATCTGGTGCGTGCGTCCGGTGTGAATCGCAATCTGCGCGAGGGTGAGCGCCGGGTTGACGTGGTACACGCGCACGATGCGTGTCACCGCCTCGCGGCTGCGACGCGCGCGGTTCGACATCTTCTTCCGGTTGTTCGGATCACGCCCGATCGGCTCTTCGATGCGGCGGCCCGCCTGGACGACGCCCCAGACGAGCGCCACGTACTCCTTCTCGACCTCGCGATCGTGGAACTGCCGGGCGAGTTCCTGGTGCGCCGCATCGTTCTTCGCGACGACCATCAGGCCTGAGGTGCCGCGGTCGAGCCGATGCACGATGCCGGGACGCTTTTCGCCACCAATCCCGCTCAGGTCGTCGACGTGGTGCAGCAGCGCGTTCACGAGCGTGCCCGAGTCGTGGCCCGCGGCGGGATGTACGACCATGCCCGGCGGCTTGTCGACGACCGCGACGTCGGCGTCCTGATAGAGGATCGGGAGTTCGAGATCCTCGGGGCGCGGCGCCGCCTCCTTCAGCTCGGGCAGGTCGACCTCGATCGCTGCGTCCGCCTTCATGCGCAGGTTGGCTTTCGCCGGACGGCCGTCGACCTTCACACGGCCGTCGTCGATCAGCTTCTGAAGGTGCGAGCGCGAGTACCCGGCGACCAGTGCGACGAGCACGCGGTCGAGCCGCTGGCCGTCGTACTCCGAAGGAACGTGAACGGTGAGTGGGGAGGTCAGGCGGCCTTCCGCACGCGCTCGGGAGCGGGCTCGCCGGCGCGGGAGAGCACCACCAGCATGATGACAGCCAGCGGTGCGAGGACGATCGAGATGAACTGGGACGTCGAAAACATCAGCACGGACCCGCGCGGGTCGTTCCGGTAGAACTCGATGACGAACCGCGAGATCGCGTACAGGAGCATGTACACCCAGAAGGTCCGCCCCGGGTAGGTGCGCCCCTTCTTCTCGGTGGCGAGCAGCAGTGCCAGGATCAGCGCCTCGGCGCCCGCCTCGTACAGCTGCGTGGGGTGCAGTGGCACGTTCAGCGGAGTGCCGACGTTCGCGGCGGCGTACGGGTTCGTGAATGTGATGGCCCAGGGGACGTCGGTCGGCTTGCCCCAGCAGCAGCCGGCGAAGAAGCAGCCGAAGCGGCCGACCACGTGGCCGAGGGCAATGCCTGGCGCAAACACGTCGGTGGTGGTCCAGAGCGGCAGGCCGATACGCCGGATGTACCAGAGGGCCACCACGACGGCGAGGATGAGGCCGCCGTAGAACACCCCGCCCGACCGCGCGAGCGTGATCAGCTCGGACGGATCGCTCACGAACGTGTTGAAGTCGGTGATGACGAGGAGCAGCTTCGCGCCGACGAGGGCGCTGATGATGATGTAGATGCCCAGGTCGAGCACGCGCGCCTGATCGAGACCACGCGCCTTGGCCCGCACCATGGCCAGCTTCAGGCCAAGCAGATAGGCAGCGGCCAGCAGGACGCCGTACGTGTAGATGGTCGCCGGTCCGAGATCAAGAAGGATTGGATGCATGCGTCCCCGTCCAGATCATATCGAGGATCATCAGCGCCACGCCGACTGTAATGGCTGAGTCGGCCACGTTGAACGCCCAGAAGTGAAAGGTGCCCCAATAGGCATCGACGAAGTCAACGACCGAGCCGACGAAGATCCGGTCGATGAGGTTGCCGGCTGCGCCACCGATGATGAGCGCCATGCCCAGCCGCGCCGCACGCTGCTCGCGAGCGAGCGTCCCTGCATACATCGAGACTCCGATGAGCGCGCACACGGCAATCACGGCGATCACGATCGTCTTGCCGGGGAAGTTCATCGCGTTCATGAACCCGAACGCGGCGCCCGTGTTCCGCACGTGCGTGAAGTCCAGGAAGTTGGGAATCACCTCAACGCTGGCATGCACCGGAATCCGGGTGCGCACGAGCCACTTCGTGAACTGATCGAACGCGACCACAACCAGCGGCACCCATATTTCGAGGTGCCGCGCGCGGGGGGGGCCTGACGCCGGCTGCACACTGGCGACCGGTTCATCCATGAGCCGGTCCCGCCAGCGCCTCTGTGCATCGTGGGCACAGGCCGGCCCACTCCGGTTCGTCGGACACAGCAGGCACGTACCGCCAGCACCGCTCGCACTTCACGCCGCCGGCGCGCTCGATCGTGATGCGCGGACCGGCTTCCTCATGTGCCTCGACGTCCGCGGGTGCCGATCGCAACGCGACTTCCGACACGATGAAGAGCATCGGCAGCTGCGCGGCATAGGGTTCGAGGAACGCGAGCTGCTTTTCGGTGGCAGAGAGCACGACCCGCGCCTGGAGCGAGCTGCCGATCTGCTTGTCCTTCCGCAGCGGCTCGATCTCCGCGAGCACGCGCTCCCGCAGCGCGCCGAGTTGCTGCCACTGCTGCAGCAGCTCAGGGTCGACCATGCGCTCGAGGTCGGCTGTCTCGGGGAACAGCGCGATGTGGACCGATTCGTCCGTGCGCCCTGGCAGGTAGCGCCAGAGCTCGTCGCACGTGAAGGAGAGGATCGGCGCCAGCAGGCGCGCGAGCCCCTCGGCCATCACGTACATCGCCGTCTGGGCGGAGCGCCGCTCCGCCGAGGTCGCCGCGAAGGTGTAGAGCCGGTCCTTGGAGACATCCGCGTAGAACGCGCTCAGGTCGACCGTGACGAACGCGTTCACCGCCTGGAAGATCGTCCCGTAGTCGTAGCGGCTGTACGCGCTGCGGATCTTCAGCGCGATCTCCGCATAGCGGGCGAGGATGTACCGGTCCACCTCTTCGAGCGACGCGTGCGCGACGGCGTCAGATGCCGGGTTGAAGTCGTACAGGTTCGCGACCAGGTACCGCAGCGTATTGCGGATCTTGCGGTACGCCTCGACCGCGCGCGCCAGGACCTCCTTGCCGATGCGGATCTCCTGCGTGTAGTCGCTCATGGAGACCCACAGGCGCAGGATGTCGGCGCCACTCTGCTTGATGATGTCCTGTGGCTCCACCGAGTTGCCGAGCGACTTCGACATCTTCCGCCCGTCTTCGGCCACGATGAAGCCGTGGGTGAGCACCTCGTTGAACGGTGCCCGCCCGCGTGTGCCGAGACCGACGAGCAGCGAACTCTGGAACCAGCCGCGATGCTGGTCGCTGCCTTCGAGGTAGATGTCCGCTGGCCAGGTGAGTTCCGGACGCACCGAGAGCACCGCCTCGTGACTGGACCCCGAGTCGAACCAGACGTCGAGGATGTTCATCTCGCGCTCGAACGTCGTGCCGCCGCACGTCGGACACTGCAGCCCGTCAGGGACGAACTCCTCGGTCGGGCGCTCGTACCACGCGTCCGCGCCGAACCGCTCGAAGACCGCGGCCGCCTTGTTCACGATCTCAGGAGAGATGACCGCCTCGCCGCACTTCGTGCAGTCGAGGGCCGGGATCGGCACGCCCCAGGCGCGCTGGCGCGACACGCACCAGTCCGGCCGGTTCGCGACCATGTTGTAGATCCGGTCGTGCCCCCAGGACGGGATCCAGGACACCTTGTTGTCCACCTGATCCAGTGCCGCCTGCCGCAGCGTGCGGACCTGATCGTCCTGGCGCAGCTTCGGGTCGTCCATGCCGATGAACCACTGCGAGGTGGCCAGGAAGATCACCGGGTTGTGGCATCGCCAGCAGTGCGGGTAGGTGTGCGCGAACGACTTGCGGTGCCACAGGCGACCGCGCTCCTTCAGCGCCTCTTCGACCTTCGGGTTCGCATCGAACACGCGCAACCCGCCGAACAGCTCCACGGTGTCCAGGAAGTGGCCCGCAGGGCCGATCGGCGCGTAGATCTCCAGCCCATACTTCTGCCCGGTGTGGAAGTCCTCGGCGCCGTGGCCGGGCGCCGTGTGCACCACGCCCGTGCCCGCATCCAGCGTGACGTAATCGGCAAGCACGCCGACCGAGTCACGTGCGTACAGCGGGTGCTGGAACCGGACGTGTTCGAACACGTCGCCCTTCATGCGGGCAACCGGCATGTCGAGCGCGACGCCCGATTCAGACGCAACCGTCGCTGCGAGCCCCTCGGCCAGGATCACCGCGCGGCCGTTCACGTCGTACGCCACGTAGTCGAGTTCGGGATTGAAGGCGACCGCCAGGTTCGATGGAATCGTCCATGGGGTCGTCGTCCAGATGAGGACCGACACCTGCCGTCCCTCGAGTTCCGGCACCCGGGCAACCAGCGGCGCCGCGTTGCCGGCCGGCAGCGGGAACTCGACGTAGATCGACGGGGACGTGTGGTCCTCATACTCCACCTCGGCTTCGGCGAGAGCTGTGCGGCAATGGATGCACCAGTGGACCGGCTTCTTGCCCTTGTAGACGAGCCCCCGCTCCACGAAGCGACCAAAGGCCCGCGCGATGGCGGCCTGGTAGCGATAGTCCATGGTGACGTAGGGGTCATCCCACGTGCCCAGCACGCCGAGCCGCTGGAACTGCGCGGTCATCGTGCCAATGAACCGTTCGGCGAATGCCCGGCACGCGCGGCAGAAGTCGGCCGTGGACATCTCCCGCTTCTTCGCGCCGAGTTCGCGGTCCACCTTCAATTCGATCGGCAGGCCGTGGCAGTCGTACCCGACGACGAAGGGCGCGTCGAACCCCTCCATCGATCGGGACTTCACGACGAAGTCCTTCAGGATCTTGTTGAGGGCCGTGCCGATGTGGATGTTGCCGCTCGTGTACGGCGGACCATCATGCAGGATGAACTTCGGGGCGCCGCGCCGGCGCTCGCGAATCTTCCCGTAGAGGTCGAGGGCGGCCCAGCGGGCGAGCATGTCCGGCTCGCTCGTCGGCAGGTTCGCCTTCATCGGGAAGTCGGTGCGCGGCAGGTTGACGGTGTCTTTCCACTCGGGCATGGGTATCCCGCGATTTTATAATGGATGGAATGCAGCAGCCGGAATGACGCGCGCCGTCCTGTTCGACGTCGACTTCACGCTCATCTATCCCGGCCCGACATTCCAGGGCACCGGATACGAAGCCTTCTGCGCGCGCTTCGGCATCAACGTCGACGCGACCCGCTTCGACGCCGCGGTCTCCAGCGCCGCCCGGCTCCTGGACCTTCCCGACGACACCGCCTACGACGACGAGATCCACGTCAGGTACACGCGCCACATCATCGAGCAGATGGGTGGACGCGGGGACGCCGTCGACGCTGCCGCCCGCGAGATCTACCGTGAGTGGGCGGCCTGCCATCATTTCGAGCTCTTCGACGAGGTCCCGACCGTGCTGCGCGCCCTCGCGTCCGAGGGGATGCGCCTCGGCCTCGTCTCCAACTCGCACCGCTGCCTCGTTTCCTTCCAGGCGCACTTCGATCTCACCGGACTGATCGCCGCAACGGTGTCTTCGTCCGAGCACGGGATGATGAAGCCGCATCCGAGCATCTTCACGGCAGCACTCGGCCTGCTCGACGTCGCGCCGCCGGAGGCGTTGATGGTCGGCGACAGCCTGCGGCATGACGTCGAAGGCGCGCTCCAGGTCGGCATGCGCGCCGCGCTCCTTCACCGCAGCGACACGCCGCACCCGCGCGCGCAGGAACTTGCGGAGCGGGGTGTTCCCGTGCTGCGGTCGCTGAAGGAACTGCTGGCTCTCATCAGAGAGCGGAGCTGAAGGAGCGCCGTTCGCCTGCGCCCTGAGGCCGCGAGGTTTTGTCGTAAGCTGACCGCATGTCCTGCCTCTTCTGCAAGATCATCAACCGGGAGATCCCTGCCTCGGTCGTGTACGAAGATGAGCGCGTGTTTGCGTTCAACGACATCAACCCGCAGGCACCCACACATGTGCTCATCGTGCCGAAGCAGCACGTGGCGTCACTGAATGAACTGGATGCGGCCCACGACGCGCTGGTGGGAGAACTGGTGCGGCGGGCGGCGGCGATCGCGAAGGATCGTGGCATCGACGCCCCCGGCTACCGGACGGTGTTCAACACGAACCGTGATGCCGGCCAGACGGTGTTCCACATCCACCTCCACCTGATCGGCGGGCGCAGCCTGGCGTGGCCTCCCGGCTGATCAGCGGGCGGCGCGACGTTGCGCGACGGCGGTTCGTGGGATGTCCTGAAGGTCGTGCTTGATCTCGAGCAGCGTCAGGGCCGGCGTCGCTGCGACGATGGCTTCCACCTGCGCGTCCTGACCGGCACCGAACTCGAACACCAGAAGCCCTTCTGGCGCGAGAACCTTCGCAGCGTCCGGCACCAGCCGCCGGATGATCTGCAGGCCGTCGTCCCCCGCGAAGAGGGCCCCGGCCGGCTCGAACTCGCGGACTTCGGGCTGCAGATCCGGGGCGTCCGAGGCGGGCACATATGGCGGGTTCGCCACGATTAAATCGAAAGGACCGTTGAGGCCGTCCAGGAGATCGGTGCAGGCGCAGCTGACGCGGGCCGTGAGCCCGTAGCGTGAGAGGTTGCGTTGCGCCACCGAGAGGGCCGCGTCGCACACGTCGCTCGCCACGAGCGTGGCCTTTGGGAACTCGCGGGCCAGCGCAACGGCGAGGCAGCCACTGCCGGTGCAGACGTCGAGCATGCGCAGCGCCAGGCCGTGGTCGAAGTGTTCGAGTGCCGCTTCGATGATGAGTTCTGTCTCGGGCCTGGGCACGAGGACCGCGGGCGTGACCTCGATCGTGACGTTCCAGAATTCGCGCGTGCCGGTGATGTAGGCAATCGGCTCCCGGCGGACGCGCCGGGCGACCAACTGCTCGAACGCGAGCTGGAAGTCTGGAGTCGCGGCTTCGTCGCCGTGCGTCATCAGGCGTGCGGCGTCCCAGCCAAGGACGTGCTGGGCCAGCAACCGCGCGTCGAGGGCAGCTTCGTCCCTGGGAATGCCAGCAGCGCGGAACCGGCGCCTGGCGTCGGCGACAACGGCGTTGATTTCAATCGGCATCGCAGTCGCGGTCGATGCGCGCAGCGGGCGCTACGACACGGCCGTAGCGTCCTTCAGCTTCTCCGACTGGTAGTAGGTGCTCAACTGGTCGATGAGCTCATCGAGCTCGCCGTTCATCACGTTCGTGAGCTGGTGCGTCGTGAAGTTGATCCGGTGGTCGGTGATGCGGCTCTGCGGGAAGTTGTAGGTCCGGATCTTTTCGGACCGCTCGCCGGTACCCACCTGGTTCTTGCGGTCCTTGGCGATCGCGTCCTGCTGCTTCCGGAGTTCCATCTCGTACAGCCGTGAGCGCAGCACCTTCATGGCCTTCGCGCGGTTCTTGATCTGCGACTTCTCGTCCTGCTGCGACACGACCAGTCCGGTCGGGATGTGCGTGATGCGCACGGCCGAATAGGTGGTGTTCACGCTCTGGCCGCCCGGACCGCTCGAGCAGAACGTGTCGACGCGCAGGTCCTTCTCGTTGATCTGCACGTCCACTTCTTCGGCTTCCGGCAGCACGGCAACCGTGGCCGTGGACGTGTGGATGCGCCCGCTGGCTTCGGTAGCGGGTACGCGCTGCACGCGGTGCACGCCGCTTTCGTACTTCAGCTTGCTGTAGGCGCCGCGTCCCTCGATCGTCGCGATGCCTTCCTTCATCCCGCCGACACCCGACTCGCTGGTCGACATCATCTCGACGCGCCAGCCCTGCTTCTCCGCGTACTTGCTGTACATGCGGAACAGCTCGCCAGCGAAGAGCGCCGCTTCATCGCCGCCGGTTCCGGCGCGGATTTCCAGGACGACGTTCTTCTCGTCGTTCGGGTCCTTCGGGATGAGCAGGATCTTCAGCTCTCCCACGAGCGACTCGCGACGGGTCGCCAGCCCCTTGAGTTCTTCCTGAGCCAGCTCGCGCATGTCCGGGTCGCCGGCCTTGGCCAGTTCCTCGGTCTGCTCGAGATCGGTGAGCACAATCTTGTACTCGCGGTACTTCTCGACCGTCGGCTCGATGTCGGCGAGCGTCTTCGCCTGCTTCCGGTACTCAGTCGGATCGCTCTGCAGCTCCGCCGTGCCGAGCCGGTGCAGCAGCTCTTCGTACTGGTGTTCCAGGGCTTCCAGTTTGTCGAACATAAAGGTTCGGGCGTCGAACGCCCGCTCTTACAAGCTTACCCGCCTGACACAGGCGGCAGGAATGCCACCTCATCGCCATCCGCGAGGACCTGATCGCGACGCGCATAATCGGCATTCACTGCCGTCGAGATCGATCGCTCGTACGAGCCGATCGAGGGGAACTCCGCGGCGAGCTGGTGCCAGAGCGCCCCGACGGTCGCACCGGGCGCCACGTCCCGCGTGAGCTCGGCCGCGCCGACCAGGTCCCGGAGTCGGGCAAAGAGCTTCACGGTCACGCGCACGCGATACGCTCCGCGTCAGCTCGTGCCTGGTCATCATCGGGATCGGCCGTCGCGCCCTCGATCCACACGTCGCCGCCTTCGAAGAACTCCCGTTTCCAGATCGGCGCGATCTGCTTGACCCGCTCGATGGCGTAGCGGCACGCCGAGAACGCGTGCCCGCGATGCGGCGACGCTGCCGCAATCGCCACGCTCGCGCCGCCGATCTCGATGCGGCCGATGCGATGGTGGAGCGCGAGGCACACATCCGGCCAGCGCTGCCGAATCTCCTCGGCGATCCGCTCGAAGGCCTTGAGGGCCAGCGGTTCGTACCCCTCGTACTCGAGGTGGTGCACGACGCGGCCGATGTTGTGGTTGCGGACCAGGCCGAGGAAGGTGGCCACCGCGCCATCGGAGCCTGACGCGTCGCCCCGGTCCGTGACCGCCGCAATCAGCGGAAGAAGATCCAGCGGCTCAGGGCCGATGGCCAGCAGGGGAATGCCCACCAGCTAAGTATATAGGCCCGTGGAGTTCCAGAAGTGGTCGAGCGGCCCGTGTCCGTGCCCGATCGCGAGTCCGTGCCGGATGGCGCCGGCCACATAGGCCTGGGCGCGGCGCACCGCGTCGACGAGCGGATCCCCAAGTGCGAGGCGTGCCGCGATCGCCGACGCGAAAGTGCAGCCGGTGCCGTGCGTGTTCCGCGTGGCGACACGCGGCGTGGAGAACGTGTGAAACACCGAGCCATCGAACAGCAGGTCGATCAGGTCGTCGCCCTGTCCGTGCCCGCCCTTCACGACCACCGCGGACGGACCGAGCCGATGGATCCGCTCAGCTGCCGCCTTCGCCTCATCCAGGTTCCGTATCGATCGGCCGCTGAGCACTTCGGCTTCCGGGATGTTCGGCGTGACCACCAGCGCGCGGCGGAGCAGCTCACCCTTCATCGCGGTTAGCGCATCGTCATCCATCAGCCGATCGCCGCTCTTCGCCACCATCACGGGGTCGACGACGACCAGCGGCAGCTGCAACTCGGAGATTGCGGCTGCGACCGCTTCGACGATCGCGGCCGACGCCAGCATGCCGGTCTTTGTCGCGGCCACGTGGAAGTCGGACGCGACGGCTTCGATCTGCGCGGTGACCAGGTCGGCAGGGAGCGCCTGCGCGGCGGTGACGCCACGCGTGTTCTGGGCGGTGATGGCGGTGATGGCGCAGGTTCCGAAGACGCCGAGTGCGGCAAAGGTCTTCAGGTCGGCCTGGATGCCGGCGCCGCCGCCCGAGTCGGACCCCGCAATGGTGAGGGCAACCTTGACGTGTCGTGTCATGCGCGTGAGTACGTGGTCAGCTCGTCCGGCGTGATGGCGCGGGCGCCTTCCCGAAGACGAGCAAATACTGGAACGGCGGCACGGACTCGCGCCCCTGCAGCTGCAGCCCGACCGATTCGGCCGTCTCGATGATCACCTCGGGCTTCACCCGATCCTCCGCGGCCGGGCCAGGACCCCCATCACCCGGCAGGAAGTCGACAATGCCCACGTGCCCCTGGGGCTTGAGGGCACGCATCACGTTGCCGAGCAGGTCGCGAATCACCTGCGGCTTCGTCGGCTCGTCCATCTCCCGGTAGGCATCGACGATCAGGACGGCGTCCAGTTCGCCGGGGGCGAGGCGCGGATCGGTTGGCGTCCCAAGGACCGTTCGCACGTTGGTCAGCCCTTCCTGCTGCACGCGACGGTTGATCGCCTCGATCATCTGCGGCTGGATGTCCTGCGCGTACACGATGCCGTTCGGCCCCACGCGACGGGCCAGGCGGATGGTGAACCAGCCGCCGCCGGCTCCGAGATCCGCCACCCTCGCGCCGTCCGCGATCCCGAGAGCATCCATGATCAGGTCCGGCTTGTTCCACTCGTCGCGGTCGGGCGCCGACAGCAGGCCGAGGTCCTGCGGTGGAAACAGCTTGTGCTGTCGCGGGGGCGTGGGAGCCGATGCGGGCCGGTTCTGGCCCGGCGCAGCAGCTCCCTGCACCTGCGCGTGCGTGCCGCCGGAGAGCAGTGACATGGAGGCCGCCAGTGCAGCCGCACCCGCGATTGCCCGAGGCGCCTTCACTGCGTCTCCTTCTTCGGCGGTGCCTGGTCGCCCTCCGGCCCTTCCTGCCCCACCCGCCCTGCCTGCCCGTCCAGCGGTCCGACCTGCCGGTCCTGCCCAACGATGCCACCGCGGGTCATCTCCGCGACCGACAGGACGGCGTCGAGTGTCGCGGCATCCAGCAGGCCGCGCTCGAGTACCACCTCGCGAACGCTCCGTCCGGTGCGGACGGCTGTCTTCGCCACGTCTGCCGTGGCGGCGTAGCCGATGTACGGGTTCAGCGCGGTCGCCGCGGCCGTGCTCCGGTCCAGCAGTTCACGCGCGCGAGCCGCATCGACGGTGAGCCCATCGACGCAGCGCACCCGAAGCGACGTCATCGCATTCCGAAGGATGGTCGACGCGTGCAGCGCATTCCAGGCGATGACCGGCATCATCACGTTCAGTTCGAGCTGGCCCGCCTCGCAGGCGAGTGCCACCGTCTGGTCGCAGCCCATGACCTGGAAGCAGACCTGGTTGACCATTTCCGGAATCGACGGGTTCACCTTGCCGGGCATGATGGACGACCCGGGTTGCACCGCTGGCAAGATCACTTCGGACAGCCCGGCGCGCGGCCCCATGCTCAGCAGCCGCAGGTCACTGGCAATCTTGCCCAGTTCCACGGCGAGGCGGCGCAGTGCGCCCGAGTAGGCGAGCACGTCGCCCATGCTCTGGGTGACGCGGAACAGATTCTCCGCCGGACGGAGTGCCAGTCCGGTGAGGCGCGCCAGGTTCTCGACCACTGTCGTCCGGTACTCGTGGCCGGCGTTGAGGCCGGTGCCCACGGCCGTGGCGCCGATGTTGAGCTCCTGCAGTTGCTCCGCAGCGGCCGCCACATCGTCCGTGCCGCGGCGCAGGCACGAGGCGTAGCCGCTGAACTCCTGGCCGAACGTCATCGGGACGGCATCCTGCAGGTGCGTCCGGCCGGTCTTGAGGACCTCGCCAAAGGCGTCTGCCTTGGCCGCGAAACTCTCGATCAGTTCGCGCGCTTCCGCAACGAGTGGCCGATGCGCGAGAAGGAGCGCCACCCGGGTCGACGTCGGGAAGACGTCGTTCGTGGACTGCCCCATATTGACGTGGTCGTTCGGGTGCACGCGGTCGTACACGCCGCGCGCAGCCCCGAGGAGCTCCGCCGCCCGGTTCGCGAGCACCTCGTTCGCGTTCATGTTGTGCGACGTGCCGGCTCCAGCCTGATACACATCGACCACGAACTGGTCGCGCAGGCCTCCGGCAAGTACCTCGTCGGCGGCGGCGATGATGGCGTCGGCCGTCGTCGGCTCCAGCCGGCCGAGTATGCGGTTGGCCTCGGCCGCGGCACGCTTGACGAGCACCGTGGCGGTGACGAGGTCGGCGGGGGCCCGAAGGCCGCTGATGGGGAAGTTCTCGACCGCGCGCGCGGTCTGCACGCCGTAGTAGGCGTCCGCAGGGACATTCAGCGGGCCCAGCGGATCACGCTCGGTGCGGAACGCCATAGGCGACAATTATACTGACTGGTCGGATGCGTGCCGGGCAGAGCCGAGCGCCCGTCGCTCACTCAGCTCGTGCGTGTCACTTCTGATTTCTGACGTCTAACTTCTAACTTCCCGTAAGGCTCCCCATGCTGCCGTCGTTCTTCGAGAGCGTGCTCGCCCTGATTGTTCGCACCTCAACTGATCTGCCGCCAGACGTGCGCGCCGCCATGAAGCACGCACTGAACACCGAGCCCGAGGGAACGCGGGCCGGCCAGGCCCTGAACATCATCGCGCAGAACATCGACCTCGCCGTGGACAACGAGGGCGCCATCTGCCAGGACACCGGCATGCCGACCTTCGAGGTGCACGTGCCGGTCGGGGCGAACCAGATCTGGATGCGCCAGCAGATCCGCGAGGCGGTTGCCGAGGCGACGCGACGCGGAAAGCTTCGCCCGAACTCGGTCGATTCGATTACCGGCACGAACTCGGGAAACAACCTTGGGCCCGGCACCCCGATCATCCATTTCGATCAGTGGGAGCGGGACGAGATCGAGATCAAGCTGATTCTCAAGGGCGGCGGCTGCGAGAACACGAACGCACAGTACGCGCTGCCGATGGAACTGCCGCACCTCGGTCGCGCGGACAGGTCGCTCGAGGGCGTCCGCAAGTGCATCCTGCACGCGGTGTGGAACGCGCAGGGCAAGGGCTGCAGTCCCGGCGCTGTTGGCGTCTGCGTCGGCGGCGACCGCACGTCCGGGTACCTGCACGCCAAGGAGCAGTTGTTCCGCTCGCTCGATGACGTGAACCCCGACCCGCGGCTGGCGGAACTCGAGGCGTCGATCATGTCGACGGTCAACAACCTGGAGATCGGCCCGATGGGGTTCGGCGGGAAGGTGACGCTGATCGGCTGCAAGGTCGGCGCGCTCAACCGACTGCCCGCCAGCTTCTTCGTGTCGGTCGCGTACGACTGCTGGGCCTTCCGTCGGCTCGGCGTCCTGCTGGACGCGAAGTCGGGAGCCATCAACAGCTGGCTCTATCGTGATCCGTCACACCCAATCATCCCGATGCTCGACCAGTCAGGCTTCGTCCGCACCGGTCGCGAAGTCCGTCTGCAGGCGCCGCTCACCGAGGAGGCGGTCAGGCAGCTGAAGGTGGGCGACGTCGTCCTCATCTCAGGACGCATGTTCACCGGGCGTGACGCGGTGCACTCGCACCTGATGAAGCACGAGCCTCCAGTGGATCTGAATGGCTCGGTGCTCTATCACTGCGGGCCTGTCGTGGTGAAGGATGCGGACGGTCGCTATCGCGTGACCGCGGCCGGTCCGACGACGAGCATTCGCGAGGAGCCGTATCAGGGCGACATCATCAAGCGCTACGGCGTCCGGGCCGTGATCGGCAAGGGCGGCATGGGCGCGAAGACACTGGCGGCGATGAAGGACTTCGGCGCGGTCTACCTGAACGCGATTGGCGGCGCGGCGCAGTTCTACGCGCGCGCGATCACGCAGGTGGACGACGTGTCGCTGCTGGAGTTCGGGACGCCCGAAGCGATGTGGCACCTGCAGGTGGAGGACTTCCCGGCGATCGTCACGATGGATGCGCACGGCAACAGCCTGCACAAGGACATCGAGACCGAGTCGGGCAAGCAGCTCGAAGTGGTCGGGGGATAACGGAAGTCACGAGCACGGACGCTACCCGCGGTGGCGTCCGTCTTCGTCGTCCTGTTACCGGCGTGTCTTGAAACTCCTGATGGCCGGACGTGCGGCGCCGTGCTGCATCGCGAGGAGGTCCAGGTCCATCGAGTCCAGATCGGCGATGGCGAGCAGGGGAAACGGCAGCGACTCGGGCTCATCGAGGATCTTGATGTAGCCGCGGCACGCGCCACAGCTCTGTATCTGCCGGTGTGGGCGTGCGGCATCCGGGACGAGGGTGTTGGTCCGGTCTGCCGCCGTGGCGCAGTACACGCATGAGCCTTCTGCCAGTTCCCACGTCGCCGCGCAGAACGAACAGCGCAGCCTCCGCCATGAACACGCCGTCAAGGGCGGCGGTTCAGTTCTGGCTTCTGCATTTTGAGTTCTGACTGCCGAATCGCCCGCGTGTTCGGCGTAGGCCGGCCAGCTACCGCAGAGCGGGCAGTAGCCGTGGGTCCACGTGTCGAGCGCCTGGCGCAAGGGTGATCCTGGCTGCGCGCTGCCGAAGACCGTCTGCAGCAGGGCGTGCGCGAATGGCGCCGTTGCGAGGTCGCAGACCAGCCACAGCAGGTCATGGCCGAGGCCAGCCTTCGTGGCAAACGCGCGGAGCAGACCCTGTTCGCGCCGCAGAGCCAGGGTGAGCAGGGTTGCCAGGTCCAGCCGTCCGCCGTCGATCGCCGACCTGATGCTCCTGGTCGCCTCGCCGCCGCCCCCTTCCGCCAGCGCGCCGACCAGCGCGATGAGGGCCGGCTGGAGCAGGGCAATCGGAGGCTGGATCGGCTCACCCGCGAGGGCGGGGATCCCGCCAGCCAGCTTCGTCGTCACATATCGGGGGGGAAGTGACAGCCGCGGCGCCCGC
This sequence comes from Acidobacteriota bacterium, assembly GCA_018268955.1. Lineage (GTDB taxonomy): Bacteria > Acidobacteriota > Vicinamibacteria > Vicinamibacterales > CAVVIG01 > CAVVIG01. The sequence continues at coordinate 69,792 of JAFDVO010000003.1, forward strand.
CCACTGCCCAGCGCCTCGTTCGTGTCGAGCACCACGTCCAGCAACCGCCGCTGCAGGGCCACGGCCGGATGGAGGTTCGGCTTGGCGGCGAGCATGGCGGACCAGCGCGCCTCGGCCAGTGCGCGGCGCTCGCGCGCGTCCGAGGGGGACAGCTCGACGTAAGGCATGAACCGTGAATGGTATAATGGCGAGGTTGCCTGGGAGAAACGCAAGATGATCAACGTCTCGGAAACCGCAGCAGTCAAGATCAACGAGCTTCTGGTCGAGGAAAACAAGCCCGGTAGCGCCCTCCGCGTGTTCGTGCAGGGCGGCGGCTGCTCGGGATTCCAGTACGGGCTGATGATCGAGGAGAACGGCCAGGGCGCCGGCGACATCGTGTACGAGTCCAACGGCGTGAAGCTGCTCGTGGACCCGATCAGCGTTCGGTACCTCGGCGGGGCGGAAGTCGACTTCGTCGACACCGTCACCGGCGGTGGCTTCACGATCAAGAACCCGAACGCCAAGTCCACCTGCGGCTGCGGGTCGTCCTTCTCGGTCGACTAACACCCGCTTGGATCTCTCGGGTCTTCGCCCGGCTGGCGGAAAGCGCTCGAGCAAGCGCGATCGCATCCTCGAGATCTTTCTCGGCCAGAAGGGGCACGTCACCGCTGACGAGCTCTACGACCTCGTTCGTCGCGAAGACCCCGGTATCGGTCGTGCGACCGTCTACCGCACCCTTCAGTGGATGGTCACCGCCGGAATCGCCCACAAGGTCGATTTCGGCGAGGGCCGTTCGCGCTTCGAGCCTTCCCTTCGCCACCCCCGTCACTTTCACCTCATCTGCACCCAGTGCCATCGCTCGTCCGAGTTCCTGAGTTCGGACATCGAGGCGATCCTGGAAGAGGTGGCGGCCGCCAGGAACTTCGCCACCGCCGAAACCGAGATCAAGCTGTTCGGGGTGTGTGAGGAGTGCCGCACGGGCGTGAAGGCGCCAACGCTCGACGGCGCGGCCACTGAACTCGTGTTCGCGCGTGACGCGCTGCGTATTGCGGTGGCCACGGAGCGAAGCGGTCTCGAGTTCTACTCGCGGGCGGCGTCGCTGGCGACGGACCCCCGGGGCCGCGAGGTGTTCGAGCGGCTGGCCGAGGACGAGAAACACCACCTCGGCACGCTCGAGAAGCGCTATGCCGAGCTGATCGCCACCGATTCCACGCTCGAGGAGCGGCCGACCTTCCTGTTCTTCAAGGGAGCGGCGCAGGGGATCTTCGCGGAGGGGGCGGAGAAGCTGCGCGAGGGCGTGGACGACCTGAAGGCGCTGCTGATCGGTATCCGCTGCGAGCGCGACTCACACAAGTTCTTCAAGAAGTACGGCGACAGGTTCGAGGACTCCGAGGGAAAGCGCATCTTCCTCGAGTTTGCCGAGGAAGAACGGGAGCACCGGGACATGCTCATCAAGGAGTACCGGCTGCTTCAGGCGCGCCTTGGCGTGGGGCGCGCGGCGCGTCGCACGCAGGTCGAGCCTCGGACCGCGCAATGATCGACCTTCACACCCACACCACCGCCTCGGACGGCCGTTGCTCACCGGAGGAACTCGCCGCCCGTGCTGCGGGCGCCGGAGTGACGGTCCTTGGCCTGACCGATCACGACACGGTGGCCGGTTGCGAGGCGACGGCGCGCGCGTGCGCCGCGAACGGCATCGCGTTCATCCCGGGCATCGAAATCACGGCGGTGGCGGACGAACGTGACGTGCACGTCCTCGCCTACTTCTTCGACCTCTCGTCGGCCTCCCTGCGTGCGTTCCTCGGCGAGCAGCGTCAGCGCAGGCTCGAGCGCGTGCGCCAGATCCTCGAGCGCCTGTCGGACTGCGGCATGCCGCTGGATGCCGACGCCATCCTCGCGCCAGGGCTGAACGATTCGGGCCGTGCTGTCGGCAGGCCCTGGATTGCACGCGCCCTCGTCGAGGCTGGCCACGTCGCCACGGTGAACGAGGCCTTCGATCGCTGGATTGGGCGGGGATGCCCCGCGTTCGTGCCACGCACTGGCGCGTCGCCGACGGAGGTCTTCGCGCGCATTCACGACGCGGGTGGCATTGCCTCGCTCGCGCATCCGGTCCTCGTGAAGCACGACGACTGGATACCGTCGTTTGCGGGGGCCGGCCTCGATGCGCTCGAGGCCTTCCATTCCGATCACAGCCCGGACGACACCTCGCGTTACCTTGCGCTCGCACGCGAGCACGACCTGCTCGTCACCGGCGGGTCGGACTTCCATGGGGACAACCACCACGGCAGTAGCGGCCCCGGCAGCGTGTCGCTCCCGCGCGAGCACTACGAGCGGCTCATCGCCAGTCGGTGATGGCGAATGGCTCAGTGCTGAGTGCGAATTGCTGATTGCGGCGGGTCGCGCAAGGCCTCCGCGCGGCGATTCGGGCGACGGCCTCCGGTTCCATCACTTCCTCGTCGAACAGCACGTCCAGTCCGCGCACGAGCGTTCGCAACTCGCCGGGCTTCAGCAGGTGATCGGGCGACGTCGGCCCGCGCTGATGCTGGCGCTGATGCTCGGTGAAGGTCTCGTAGAGCAGGATTCCGCCCGGTGCCAGCGCGTGGCACAGCCGGCCGAACATGCGTCGGTCCAGATAGCGCGTCACCACGATCATGTCGAATCGATCGGTCGGCCAGGGAAACCGTTCGAGGTCCGCGCACAGAGGGAAGACGGGCAGCGCCTCGGCACGCGCTGAGTCGCTGAGCGAGCGCAGGGCGTCCAACCTGATGTCGATGGCCGTCACGCGGTAGCCCTCGCGAGCCAGCGCGAGGCTGTGGCGCCCGCGGCCGCAGGCGGCATCGATCGCCCGTGCGGCGGAGGCCGGCGCGCTCGATGCGAGCCAGCGTGCGATGAACGGTGACGGCCGATCGTGACGAGCGTCGGGCATACTGGTGCACTGCAACTATGACAGCTCCCGTGCTGGAACTCACTGGCGTGACCAAGGCGTACGGCGCGCTCCGCCCGTTGCGCATCGAGCGGCTGGTGCTTGCGCCAGGGGATCAGCTTGCGCTCCTCGGCCTGGACCAGCCGGCCGCGGAAGTGCTGATCAACCTGGTCACCGGCGCCTCGCTTCCCGACACCGGGGAGGTTCGCGTGTTCGGTCGGCGTACCGCGGACATCACCGAGACCGACGACTGGCTCACCTTCCTCGATCGCTTCGGGATCGTCAGCGACCGCGCCGCGCTCCTCGAGCCAATGACGGTCCTGCAGAACATGGCCGTGCCGTTCTCGCTGCAGATCGAACCGCCTTCGCCGGAGGTGGCGGAGCAGGCGTCGGGCCTTGCCGTCGAGGCGGGGCTCCCTCACGCGGTGATGGAACAGCGTGTCGGGGATCTCGACCCGCTGGCGCGCATGCGCCTCCGCCTTGGTCGCGCACTGGCCTTCGAGCCTGGCGTGCTGCTGCTCGAACACCCCTCGGCGACGCTCTCCCGAGCGGACATCGTTCCGTTCGCGGTCAACGTGCGCCAGGTCGCGGAGCGCCGGACGCTGGCGACGCTGACCATCACCGCTGACGGTGAGTTCGCCGGAGCGGTCGCCGAGCAGGCGTTCGCCCTGGAAGCGGCCACCGGCCGCCTGAAGCGCCTCTAGAGCCAACCGGACAGTCCGGCACTCGCAGCGGTGACCCACTCGAACTCGTTGCTATTCAACAGAAGAGCTGCGGGTCTCCGGAACGGATATTGATTGTTCCGTGCGGGGCACAGTGTCCCAAGGAGACGTCGAATGCCAGGCGGCACGATCAAGAGACTCGTTCGAGACAGAGGGTTCGGGTTCATCAGGGACGACGGCGGACAGGAGTGGTTCTTCCACCGGAGTTCGGTCCAGGGGAGCTTCGACAACCTGAACGAAGGACAGCGCGTCAGCTTCGAGGAAGAACCCTCGGCGAAGGGGCCGAGGGCCGGGAACGTCCGCGGCGAATAGCCTGACCTCGTGCGGCCGGAGGGCGAAGTACAATCACCTTCCGGCCGTGACCAAGCTGCTCCTCTTCGACATCGACGGCACCCTCATCTCCACCGGTGGCGCCGGCGGGCGCGCCATGGCGCGCGCGTTCCAGGACGTCTTTGGCTTCTCGAACGGCCTCGGTTCCATTTCCATGGCAGGCCGCACCGATGCGTGGATCGTCGCGCAGATGGCCGCGGAGCATGGGCTCGCGTACGACGCTGACGCGTTCGTGCGATTCCACGATACCTACGTCGGGTACTTGACAGCCGAGGTGCAGCGTCCCGCCGAACAGAAGGGCATCCTCCCCGGCGTGCGTCAACTGCTGGACACTCTCGTGTCGTGTGACGATGCGTACCTGGCGTTGCTGACGGGGAACTTCCGGAGGGGCGCGGAGATCAAGCTGCAGTACTTCGATCTCTGGCGGTACTTCGTGTCGGGCGCGTTCGGCGACGACTCGCACGATCGCAACGGCCTGCTGTGGAAGGCGATGGCGTCGGTTCAGGAGTCCGGTGGCCCTGCATTCCGTCCCGCGGACGTGGTGATTATCGGGGACACGCCACTGGACATCGCGGTGGCGGTTGCAGGCGGTGCGCGCTCGGTTGGCGTCGCCACCGGGAACTACGACGTGGACACGCTGCTCGAGAGCGGCGCCGACGTGGCGCTGCCCGACCTGACGGACGTCGGCGCGGTCATCGAGGCCCTTGGCCTCCGAGGTGATCGGCCGGCCCGCGCCTGACGGCTGGGCCGGCCCGAGTCATCGTCAGCCTTCGATGAGGCGAACGTCGCCTGCGCGTGGACCCTTGGCCGAATCCTCCTGCGTGAACTCGACCCGCTGCCCTTCGCGCAGCAGTTCGAAGACCGCCCCGCGCACCGCACTGCGGTGGAAGAAGTGTTCGATGCCGCTCTCATCGCGAATGAAGCCGAAGCCTTTGTCGATGAGCAGTCGTGCGATAGTCCCGCTCGGCATACCCGAAGTCCTCCGTTCCGGCCCAGGGGACATCCCAGGGCGTCGGCCGGCGGCGGATCTCATCGACACAGAACGTCAATTTCCTGAAGCGATCGCGACGTCGGCCAAGTTTTCAGCCAGTTGAGCTGGAAACCGCGCAAGTCTAGGCGCGAGCTCAAGTGAAGTCAATAGACCCATGGATGTCCTTGGATGGGCAGACTTCCCAACTTCGCGCTGCGGCGGACATCCCTCGAGGAGGTCTCCGCCTTGGAGCTGGCGCTCGTCGCGGGGAGCGGGACGCGTGACTGCGGTTGACGGGCCGACGGTCAGCAGGCCAGCATTCCCTCACATGATCGCTGCGGTTGTTCTGGCCGCCGGGCTCTCGTCCCGGATGGGCGGCCGTCCGAAAGGCCTGCTCCGGTTCGACGATCGGGACACGTTCGTCTCGCGGATCGTCCGCACGTTCAATGAGGCCGGGGTCGGCGAGGTCGTGGTGGTCGTTGGGCACCAGGGCGATGCGGTGGCCATCGAGGTAGAGCAGAGTGGGCTGCCCGCGCGCATCGTTCGCAACGAGCGGTATCTCAAGGGACAGTTTACGTCAGTGATCGCGGGCGTGGATGCGGTGGACCGCGACGGCGTCGAGGGCCTGCTGCTCGCGCTCGTCGACGCACCAGCCTTCTCCGCCGAGACCGTTCGGGCTCTCGTCGAGCGCTTCGAGCAGACGCACGCACCGGTCGTGCGCGCCGTGCGCGGCCCGCTGCACGGACACCCAGTACTCCTTGGCCGCGTCTTGTTCGATGCGCTTCGCAACGCCGACCCCTCATCTGGGGCGAAGCCGATCGTGCGCGCGCATGTCTCGCATGAGGGTGATGTCGCGGTGGACGATGAGGGCGCGTTCGTCGACGTGGATACGCCGGCGGAGTATGCGGAGCTCCCTCGCTTGCTCGCGCGCCTTCGCGCGCGTGCGTAGCGCCTCACGAGAGCGGTAGTACATCCTGCCGCAGTGGATCACACGGGCTGGTGTCGTGCTACACTGAGTGTTCGTTCCACCTCGACGTGGGCCTGTGGCGCAGCTGGGAGCGCGCATGAATGGCATTCATGAGGTCACCGGTTCGATCCCGGTCAGGTCCACCACCTTCCGCTCACCCTTCGTAACCTCGGCGTGAGCTACGCGTGGCAAGCCACCAACCGCTCACTCGAATAACGTCGGCGTGAGCCACGCCTGGCAAGCCGATCTCCCTTCCCCGAGCGTTCCCGTGAGCGACGGCTCGCTATCGCTGTCCTGGCGGCGCGGCGAGTGCTCGAGCCTACTTGGCCGGTCTGGCTGGCGGCTTCTCGGGCGCCGGCTTCGTGATCTCGGTTCGAATCTTCGTGTCGGTCACGAGTTCAGTCTTGTTCATGGGTCGTCCCTTCGCGAGGTCGCGCGCGTGTGGCGCGTTCGTGTCACTGTAATCAGCTAGTCCAGCGGCCGCGCACGTAGGTCCGCCTGCGCCAGCCGGTTCTTGTACACCTGATAGCGCCAGCCAAGATCTCCGGCGAGCCGGTAGAGCACGTCGGGCATGGGCGACCTAGCCATCTGCTCGATCGCCTCGCGCGAGAGGGATTGACCCGCCATCAGGTTGCCAACGGCGAGGTCCAGCGCCGCGTGCACATGCTCGGCTGGGCCATGCTGCTGATCCAGTGGGACGTCGGGACGCACCGCGCCTCCGCCTCCGAGCGGAAGGCCACCTGCCCACGTGTACCGCGCAGCGGTCGAGAAGTGCCGGACGATCGCGAGCGCCGTCCGCGTGTGCTCCGGCTCGGGGAACCCGCAGTTGATCAGGGCTGCGCAGCGGGCCGGCGTCGTGTGCGTGCGGCGGGCCTCGGCGATCAGGGTGAGCGCACGCGTCGGCAGTGCGGGAATGGCATCGATGTAGAGCGGTGTCACCAGCACGAAGAGGTCGGCGGCCGCGACCGCCTGGGCGGTCTGACGTGCGCGATCGTCGCGCAGGAAGTCGACCGCAAACGAGGTCTGCACGGTGGCGCCCGCGCGTTCGAAGCGCTCGCGCATCGCAGCGGCAAGGTTCTCCGAGAGGCTCGTCCCGCGTGCTTTCGCACTGCCAACCAGGAGCGCCACGCTCCGGGGCGGGTGCCCATTCCCGACATCCGCGCCGATGGCCGCCGCACGCATCGCCTCGCGCAGCGCTGCGCGATCGACAATCGTTCCGCCAGGCACGGCGTCGGATCCGAGCATGTCGCCGATCGCGCGTGGCCAGGCGTCCCGGCTCGTGTCGTCGAGCACGGTCGCCCCGACGTGCGGCGCCAGCAGGTTCAGCGCATTGGCATCGGCCAGTGCAGCCCAGGTGTCCGCGATGGAGGGGTCTGGCGCCGGCTGCCACCCGAGTGCGTGCCACGACGCCGCCCGCTCGTAGCGCGGCTCGTGGTGCGTCAGCGACATCCGCTTCTCGAAGAACGGCGAGATGAGGCAGATCAGCCGATCGATCGCGCGCTTCACTGTGTAGCTGTAGCCGCCGAAAGTGACTGCGTCGACCGTCACGTGGCGGTCTGCATCGTGGACCGCCTGCACGATGTCCTGCTCGGCATCGTGGGCGCGGCAGAGGCCAGGGGTCTTCACCCAGCAGTCGAACTCACCCTGGCAGTAGCCAAGCGGCGTGGATGCGAGATCGAACACCCGCACGTCGGCGTCGCCGCGCCGTCGGAGTTCGTGGCGTAGAAGGTCGAGCGAGATCTGGAGCGCGGGGATTGCGGCCGACGCGCCCGAAAGCACGACAGTGGCCATGGCTCATCGTAACGCTGAATGCCGACTGAGGGCTGCGCGGACGTGGGAGGCTCCGTGGCCTCTGTAGTGGAGCTTCTTGAAACAGCTCTTTACAGCATCCGCAGCAGCGTGCCGTCCCGGTGGACGATGTGGCGGTGGAGGACGCCGGCGAGATGGGCCACGATCAGTGCGGCCAGCGCCCAGCCCACAATCGAATGTGCCCAGTGGAGGGAGCGCGCGAGGTCCGGCGCCGCGTCCATGAACTGCGGCAGGTCGATGACGCCGAGAAATGCCGTCGGTCCCCGCTGCGGGAAGCCGTAGGCATTGGTCGTGAAGAACCCGAGGAGCGGCTGGACGAGCAGGAGCACGTACAACGCCGTGTGCACCGCGTGTGCCACGGCCCGTTCCGTGGCGCTGATGGCAGCCGCCATTGGCGGCGGTGTCGTGCGGAGCCGCCAGACCAGCCGCGCCAGCGCCAGGACGAAGACGAGCAGGCCAAGGCTCTCGTGCACGGTGTAGAAGGCCATCTTCGGATCGTCCGCGATGAAGCGGATGATCGAGCCCGACACCAGCAGCACGCCCAATGCTGGCACCGTGAGCCAGTGAAACCACTTGGCTGTCCGCGAGTACTCCCCGTCAGGATGCAGGGTGTCGTGCTGCACGACCGCCACGTCCCGTGTCATCGTCTCTCCTGTCCACGAGTGTAAGACGCACGGCCGCAGCGACCAGGTGCGGTCCTGCTAACATCGACAGGTTCATGTCTTCCGCGCACGCACGTCCGACCGTCGCCCGCATGTCCGGCTACACGCCGGGAGAGCAGCCGAAACCAGGCGAGCGGGTCATCAAGCTCAACACCAACGAGAACCCGTATCCGCCAAGCCCCAGGGTGTTCGAGGCGATCGGACGCATCGGTGCTGACGCGTTGCGCCGGTACCCGCAGCCGCTTGCGGACGACTTTCGCGCAGTGGCGGCGCGCGTGCACGGCGTGTTGCCCGATCAGGTGATTGCGGGCAACGGCAGCGACGACATCCTGCAGATTGCGCTGCGCACGTACTGCGGCCCGGGAGACGTGCTCGCAAGCCCCGACCCAACCTACTCGCTGTATCCGGTCCTCGCCGAACTGGCGGACGTACGCTTCGTCACGGTGCCGTGGGCGCCGGGCTGGACCCTTCCGGCAGATGCGCTGCTGGCCCAGCAGCCGAAGGGGATCTTCTTCGCGAACCCGAACGCGCCGTCGGGCACGTGGGTCGCGCCGCGGGACGTGGCGGCGCTCGCGTCGAGGACCGACGCCCTGGTGCTTGTGGACGAGGCCTACGCCGATTTCGCGGGTGAGAGCTGCTTGCCGCTCGTCGCCGATCACCCGAACGTCCTGATCTCACGCACGCTCAGCAAGGGGTACGGGCTCGCGGGGCTGCGGTTCGGCTACGCGATCGGACAGCCCGCCATCATCGAGCAGATGATGAAGGTGAAGGACAGCTACAACTGCGACGCCATCGCGATTGCAGCCGCGTGTGCGGCGCTGGACGATCAGGCGTACGCGCACGAGCAGTGGGCGCGCGTCCGTGATGAGCGTGAGCGAGTGACACGGGCCCTCGCCGAACGTGGCTTCGACGTGATTCCGAGCCGCGCCAACTTCGTGCTGGCCACCCTGCCTGGCGGCCGACCAGCGAAGGTGGTCTACGAGGGGATGAAGGCGCGCGGCGTGCTCGTCCGCTTCTTCGACAAGCCTGGACTGAACGACAAGCTCCGGATCACGATCGGCACGCCAGACGAGAACGCGGCGATGCTCGCCGCGCTCGACGCCAGCCTGTAGTTGCGGCGTGAACGCGCGCCGCTGTTCGCGCTTACGCCCGTGAGTGGGCGCGGGCTTCGGCGAAGACCGGGCTCTGCAGCCCGGCACGGGAGCGTCCGTTCGGATCCTGCGTCGCGCGGACCGCGTTGACCATGTCGAGCGCTGATTGGGTGGGCTCCGGCATCTGCATGGCCGACTCGCCGAACGGCACCACCCGGTCGCCCCACCGCACCAGCAGCGCGCCGTAGGTCAGGCCGCCGCCAAAGCCCGGCATCAGCAGGAGCGAGCCCGGCTTCACCCGCCCGTCCTTCAGCGCCTCGACCAGGCTGACTGGCACCGTGGCCGCGCTCATGTTTCCGTACTTGTGGACGGTCACCATGACCCGTTCCATCGGCACGCCCGCGTACTTCGCAACCGCCTCGATGATCCGCAGGTTCGCCTGATGCGGAATGACCAGGTCAATCTCGTCTCCGGTGACGCCGGCCTGTGCCATCACCTTCGCACAGGCCTCGGTCATCCCCTTCACCGCCCGCTTGAAGATGGCCTGGCCGTCGAAGTCCCACATCGTGTCGCCGAACGTGATCCCCAGCCCTGCGTACCCGCAGCCGACCCCTCGGACCCGCAGCACCTGACGTGCCTCCGCGTCACAGCCGAGAACCGAACCGATGACCCCACACGGCGTGTCGCTCGCCTGTATCACCACAGCAGCGGCGCCGTCGCCAAACAGCACCGCGACGTTCCTGTTGCTCCAGTCGATGTAGCGCGAGATCAGCTCCACGCCGATGACGACCGCATTCCGGATCGTGCCGTTCTGGACCATCGCGGTTGCGGCGGACAGGCCGTAGATGAAGCTGGTGCACGCCGTGTTCAGGTCCATCGCCGCCGCGTGTGTCGCCCCCAGCGCGACCTGCACGCCAGACGCACTGTTCGGCACCACCTCTTCGTTCGAGCATCCACCGTAGACGATGAGGTCGACATCGGACGCATCGAGGCCCGCGCACGCCAGCGCCCGCGAGGCAGCAATCGTTGCCATCTCGACGGCACTGATGTGCGAGATGCGCCGCTCCTTCATCCCGGTGCGGGTCGTGATCCACTCGTCGGAGGTTTCGAGGAAGGTCGACAGGTCGTCGTTCGTCAGCACAGCCGGCGGCATTCCCTCGCCCCAGCCCGTAATTGCGGCGTAACGCATAGGGGGCAATTGTACCGGGCCGGGAGGGCTGGGAGGGCTAGGAGGGCCGGGAAGGGCGGGGAGGCGGGCGGCGCATGAGGGACAACGAGGGACGGCAGGAAGGGACAAGGGCAGAAAGCCACGTGGCGAGAAGGCCGCGAGACAAAAAGAAAGGCACGGCCCTCTGGTGAAGAGCCGTGCCTCGTCGGGCGACGGTTGTGCGGTGCCGGGGCGGACCCCGGCGCGGCGGACAGTTACGCCTTCATCGCGCGTTCGTGAATGGTCTTGACTGTCTGCCACCCGGCCGACACGGCGCCTTCCTGCCAGTCCGGTTCCGAGTACGGGCAGACCGCGGCGGAGCCGATGACGAGCCGGTTCTCCATCTTGGAGAGCTGCTCGCGCCGGGCGGAGGCGGAGCCGGTCGCGTAGCCGCCCTCGCTGTACTTCACCTTCTTCCACCAGACCCCGAAGGCGTTCTCGAATTCGGTCCGCATCTGCGGATGCACCTTCGAGGAATTCGAGACGACGTGCTCCACGCGCTGCGCCGGCGTCGCATCGAGCAGGTTGCCGACGGGGCCGTTGGCGTACATCCCGAGGATGATGCCCTTCTTCGAGAAGTACCCGGTCGAGGGGTACGAGAACTCGCCGAGCGGCAGGTTCGAGTAGAGGTGGCCTCCGAAGATCTGGTCGTCCTCTTCCCACCACCGACGCTTCATCTGGAGGCCCATCTTCGCGCTGTTGCTGGTGGCCACCGCCTTGGCGGCGTTGAGCATCTCCGGAGAGAACGCGATGTCCATCTTTGCGATGATCGGCATCGGCAGGCAGACGGCGCAGAAGTCCGCCGTGAGCTCGCTCTTCTTGCCGGTCTTCGTATCGAGGACGGCGACCTTCACGCCGCTCTCGTCCTGGCGCACGGAGATGACCTCGGTGTTCATCGAGATCTTCTGCGCGCCGATGGCGCGCGCCAGGCCCTTCGGGAACTGGTCCATGCCGCCAATCGGCTGGAAGATCGGCGCCGCCTGCGTGCCGTCGGTCAGCGGGACCGAGCGGAAGCGCGTGCCGATGTTCGCCTTCAGCAGGGCGTTGGTGTCGTAGGGCTGCCGGCCACTATCGCCAATCGCCTTGTAGGTCTTCGTCGTCGGATCGAGGTAGCCCTCGCTGACGAGGAACTTGACGAAGCGGTCCTTGTCCTCGGCGGTCATCGGCATGTCGAGCTTGTTCTGGTCGATCGCCTTGACCAGCAGCTCGTTCACGTGGCCGAGCATGTCGGCCTTGACCTCACGCAGCCGCAGCCGCTTGCCAGCCAGCGAGCCGAACTGCTCGCCCTCGTAGTAGAAGTAGGAGTTCTCCGCCTCGTTGATGAAGATCTCGACCGGGACCCCGACCTCGCGGCAGTAGCCGAGCACGCCGGTGTGCGTGTAGGGGATGCGCCACGGGCCGACGTTGACGTAGAGCCCTTCATCGAACGCGCAGACCTGCTTCTCGGTCGCGCCGATCTCCTGGTGCTCGGTGCCCTTGCGGACGGTCCAGTTCAGGCCGCCGACGCGATCGCGCGCTTCGATGACGCGCACGTCGTAGCCAAGCTTCCCGAGCTCGTAGGCCGTGACCAGGCCGGAGACGCCGGCGCCGAGCACGATCACCTTGTTCTTGGTGGGCTTGCCGGTCAGGTGCGGACGCTCCTGCGCGCCGCCGGCCATCAGGTCCCACGAGTTCATCGCGGTCATGACGAGCGAGGTGCCGCCCACCAGGCCGAGCTGCTCGAGGAAGTGGCGTCGCGTCACGACGGCGTTGGAGGAACTCGACATCTTCTTGCGCATCCGTCAACTCCTGCGAAGTTCGTTGGCCAGGCCGGGCACTACCATCCGCAGCTTGCCTGAGAGGAATACGCGCGGGATCCCGCGCGTCGGTGCATTGTAGATGGCAAGTTACGGGACGGGCAACGAACGCTTTGTGGCGCTTTGTGGCGGTTTGTGGCGTATTCCGCCGGCTCAGCGGGTCGACGTCGTGGGCCGCAGCTGCCGCTCGAAGAAGCTCCACACGCGCGTCCACGAATCCCGCTGATCGGGCGTGTTCTCAGGCTGCCAGGTGCCAGGCGTGACCCGCCGGTCGAAGAGGTGACCGCCCACCGGATTGTGGTAGACCTTCACATCCGCCAGGTCCGGCTTCCGTGCGCGCAGCGCGTCGACGAGCTGCATCGCTTCGTCGATGTTGACGTCCTCGTCGTTGTCGGCGACATGGACCAGCAGGGGAACGCGCAGCTCATCGACCTGGAAGAGCGGCGATCGATAGCGGTAGACCTCCGGCCGCTCTGCCGGTCCGCCGCCAAAGCGGTTCTGCGGGTCGATGGCCCGGCGCTGGGCTTCCACTCCCTTGCGGGCAAGGCGGTGGAACAGGTTCGTCACCGGGACCAGGGCCGCAGCGGCCCTGAAGGTCAGCGGGTTCCGGAAGACCGCGTGCAGGGCGATGAAGCCCCCATGGCTCCATCCGATGATCCCGATGTTTGCCGGGTCGACGGCCGGATACTGGGCCTTCAGCACCGACACCGCCGTCACCACGTCGTCGACCTCCGCACCGCCGTAGTCGATGGCGTCGTAGAAGGTCCTGCCGTATCCGATGCTTCCGCGATACTCCGGCGCGATGACGATGTACCCACGCGCGACCGCCTCGCGGATGAACGGGATGTGCCGCTCGTACAGGTGACCGCGGATGTCCTCGTGCACCCACACGAGCGCAGGATGGCGCTGGGCTCCCTTGATCGTCAGCGGCTGGAAGACGAAGGCCGGAATCTCGAGATCGCCCTTGGAGCTGCGGTAGGTGATCTTCTCCATCCGCATGTAGCCGTCGCTCGCCGCGCGCCACGCCCGATCCGTCTCGGCCTGCTCCCGGACCATCCGCGCGAAGTCCGGACGGCTGGAATCGGAGGTCCCCTCCGTCACCCGGGTCGCCACCGCCTGAGGTGGTGGCGGCAGCGGCGGCGCGGTCGGCTGGGCACTCGAGTTCGCGCGCAGCAGCGCTGCCAGTGCGAGCAGCACCAGCGCGACGCCGGTCATCCGTGGCGCGGACGAACGAAGAGGCATGCCGCTCAGATCTTACGGCACCGAAGCCGGACGCAACTGGTGAGTTGGTGACGTCGCGAGTTGGTGAGTCGTGAGTTGGTGCGTGTCAGGACGCCTTGGTGGTGCCGGCCGCTCGGGCGTGTGCCCGCGTCAGCCAGTCGCGCAGGTTCGCGGCGGCCTGGTCGGGCGTCGGTCCATAGAACGGCATGAGCGCTGTTGGGACCCCGGGGACCCGGACGATATAGGCTCGCCAGCGGGAGGAGTCTGTTGGAGCCACTTCGATGTGGTACGTGCGACCACCGATAGTCTCTTCAAAGCGATGAACAGCCGTATGCACAGTTATGAACCGACGCGTGAGGTGTCTGCTGGGAACGGGATGAATTGTCACGCTGCCGTTACACCCAATCAAGCGAAGCCGGGTACGAAACGCCCTCCACACGCAGCCACGCGAGCCGCCCGCGCCGTGAGATCGGCCGTGAGCACACCGATCTTTTTTTTCATCCACGCGGCATCCACAGCTTTTGCACCATCCATCCACAGGTTTTCCACAGCTTGACGGTCCCCGACCTGCACCGTACGCTGAATCGTCCATGACCATGCATCGGTTGGCGGGCGCACTGGCACTCTGCCTGTTGACCACGTCGCCGTCTGCCCTGGCGCAAGCCGCGCAGGACCCGGCTCGCAGCGCCGCAGGCGACCAGGCGGTGCCGCTGTTCCGTGTGTTCATGAAAGACGGCAGCTCGCTCGTCAGCTACGGCGAGTTCGCCCGCCTCGACGACAGCGTCGTCTTTTCGATGCCGACGACGACCTCGGTTGATGTCCCCCAGCTGCAGCTGATCAACATCCCGTCGGACCGGGTCGACTGGCCGCGGACGCTGAACTACGCGGAGTCGGTTCGCGCGTCACGCTACCTGGCCACACGCGCGCAGGCGGACTACGAACAACTGAGCGGAGCGATCGCGCAGGCCCTGAACGACGTGGGGCAGGCCAGCGACGCACGCGAGCGCCTGGCGATCGTCGAGCGCGCGCGGAAAACGTTGGCGGAGTGGCCCGGGAGTCACCACAACTACAAGCGCGACGAGATCCAGCAGATGCTCGGCACGCTGGACGAGGCGATCGCGAGCCTCAAGGCGTCGAGTGGTGCGAGCACGTTCGACCTGACCTTCGTGGCGGCCAGTGACGCGCCGTCGTCAACGGAGCCGATCCTGCCGGCACCCGGTGCACGCGAGACGATCGAGCAGACCCTGAAGGCCGCGGACCTCACGCCCTCGCCGGCAGAACGGATGGCGCTGCTGACCGTCGCGGCGAACACGCTCGACGCGGAGTTCGGCGCGCTGCCGGCGGAGTGGGCCGCGAGCACGATGTCTGCCGTGCAGGCGCGCATTCAGCATGAACTCGAGATCGACCGCGAGTACCAGGCGCTCAGCGCCCGCATGCTTCGGCTGGCGACCGCGCGTGCCCGGCAGGCCGACGTGCGCGGGGTGCAGCGCGTGCTGGCCAGCATCCACGCCAACGACGAAGTGCTGGGATCGCTGCGGCCTGACAGCGTGGCCGCGATGAGCGCTGCCGTCGAGGAACAGCTCGAAGCCGCGCAGCAGCTGCGGCTCGAACGGGACCGCTGGGCGCTGCGCGCGCCTGAACTGCGAGCGTACCGCAATGCGATGGCGATCCCGCTCTTTCGTCTGCAGCGCATGACCCCGCTGCTCGAGGACATCAAGGCGCTCGCCGGATCGGGCCCGGACGCGATCGGCGCGATCCTCAGGTCCGCCGGCGTCGCACGTGACGTGATGGCCACGGTCGCCCCTCCACAGGAGCTTCAGGACCTGCACACGATGCTGCTCAGTGCCGTGCAGCTTGCCGAGAACGCGGCGAAGATCCGTCGCGAGGCCGCGATCAACGCGAGCATGCCGAAGGCGTGGGACGCCTCGTCGGCCGCGGCCGGCGCGCTCATGCTCGCCCAGCGTGCGCGTGTCGACCTTCAGAAAGCCCTTCAGCCGCCACAGCTCGCCAGGTGATTACCCCGCGCCGAACCCGGTTGGTCCGGGTGCCAGACCTGCACGACTTCCGACGGGCGATTGCCGCCCTGTGCGCCGTGCCCGCTCCGAGTGACGGCAGCGGATACCCGTCACGGTTCGTCATCGTGCCGACCCGCGGCGCGGCCACGACCCTCGCGCGAACGTTGACCGGGCATGGGCTGTCGGAGGAAGACCTCCCTGCCATCGTCACGCGCGACCAGCTGTACGACGCGCTGTATGCCCGGCTTCCTGAGCCGCCGCGCCGACTGACCGGATTCGAGCGTGACGCCATGGCGCAGGCCGCTGCACGTGAGGCCTCGGACGCTGCGGGCGACCTCCCGTTCAAGGTCCGCCCCGGGCTCGTTGCCGAGATGCTGCGGTTCTACGATCAGCTCCGGCGCCAGTCGCAGCAGGTGAAGCGCTTCGAGGAGCTGATCACCGAGGCCCTGGGAGGTGGGGACCTCGACGACCGCGGCGCCGAACGCCTGCTGCGGCAGACACGGTTCCTCGCGCGCACGTTCTCGGGATACGAGTCGCGCGCCGCCGGCAGCGAGGCGATGGACGAGCATCGCCTTCGGGAACGCCTGCTCGATGACACGGCGGCCGTTCCTGTGGCGCACGTGATCGTCACCGTGCCCGACTGGATCGCCGATCCCGCAGGGCTGTTCCTGGCTGACTTCGATCTGCTGAACCGCCTCCCCAACCTCGCCGCCATCGACATCCTCTCGACCGAAGGGGTGCTCGCGTCCGGCTTTCACGAGCGATTGCACCAGTGGTGGCCCGGCCTCGAGGAACTGACCGCCCCGGACATCGGCGCTGCTGGCCCGCTCGTGCGGCCGATGCTCGTCGTGCCAGAGCCGACCGCGGATGCCGCTCCGCTCTGGTTCACGCATCGGGATCGTGAAGAGGAGCTGATCACGATCGCGCGGCGCGTGCCGGACCAGCCGGACGTGGCACTCGACCGGATTGCGGTTGTGTACAAGAAGCCACTGCCGTACCTCTACCTGGCCGCGGACACGCTGGGTGCCGCCGGTCTGCCGTTCGTGACCGCCGATGCGCTGCCGCTGGCCGCCGAGCCGTCGGTCACGCCCGTGGACCTTGTGCTCGAGGCGCTCGAAGCGAACGTCGCGCGCGACACGTTGATCGCGCTGCTGCGCTCGCCGCACCTGGAATGGAGCGCACGCCTTGCTCCCGCCTCGGTCAGCGCGCTGGACCGTGCCCTCAGTGAAGCCCGCTATCTCGGCGATCCCGAGCGGCTGCGCGAACTCGCGAGCGCGTGGGCCGACCGTCAGGGGCATCACGCCCGCCGAGGCGCCGACCTTCGCGAACGCGCACGGCCCGCACTGGAGGCGGTGCGTGCGATCGTCGACGAACTCGTGCCGCTGAAGGCACCGCAGCCCGCGTCGACGCATCTACGCCGCCTACTCGCGTTTCTCGATGCGCACGCCGCTCCGCTGGACGCCACGCATCCCGCAGCCGGTCGTGAGCGTCGCGCCCGGACGACCGTGCTGCAGTTGCTGCAGGCCATGGCCGAGGCGCATGCCGCCCACCACGATCCCGAGTGGAGCGTTGCGGACCTCACGACGAGCGTTCGCCGATGGATTGGGGACGAGACCTTCGTCACAGACAGCGCACCATCGGGCATCCGGCTGCTCGACGATCAGGCGGCGCGCTACGGCGACTTCGACGAACTCGCGATCGTCGGGTTGATCGAGAACGAGTGGCCCGACAAGCCGAGGCGCAACATCTTCTACCCGCCGAACCTGCTGAAGACGCTCGGGTGGCCGTCGGAGAAGGACAGGCGCGGCGCCGCCGATGCCCGCCTGCTCGATCTGATCTGCTCGGCCATCAAGCGGGTGGAGCTCTCGGTCTTCCTGCTGGACGACGAGGCGATCGTGTCCCGTTCGATTCAGCTCGACGAAGTGCCCCGCGCGCGCCTGTCGACCGTTCCGCGGCCGACCCTTACGGCGCCGCTGTTGCGCGACGAGTGTGTCGCGCTCGACGAGCCGTCCGATCTGGTCGAGCCATCCGCGGTGCGCTGGCTCGGGTTGCGCCGGCAGCGGCCGCCCGCCGAGGACCCGCGCTTCCACGGCACGACCGGTCCGGTCGCGGCGCGCACGTGGTCAGTGAGCGCTCTCGAGACGTGGCTCGCCTGCCCGTTCAAGTTCTTCGCGCAGCACGTGCTCCGACTGGAGGAAGAGCCCGAAGACGAGGAGGTGATGGACCCGCGCCGGCAGGGGCAGTTCATTCACACCGTCTTCGAGATCTTCTTCAAGGAGTGGCACGCGGCCGGGCACCGGGAGATCACGCCGGACCTGCTGCCGCTCGCCCGCGAACGCTTTGGGGCGGTCGTCGATCGTGCGCTCGCCGACGCCCGGATTTCGGAAGGCGAGGCATCGCTGGAGCGGACACGCCTGCTCGGTTCGCCGGCGGCCGCAGGGCTCGGCGAGGCGGTGTTTCGCATGGAAGCCGAGCGGCCTGTCCGCGTGGTCGAACGGCTGCTCGAGCAGACGCTTGATGGCCCGGTCACGATCCAGACGAGCGGCGGTCCTCGCACGATCAGCATTCGAGGCAAGGCCGACCGCATCGACCTGCTGGCAGATGGCACGTTCCGCGTGATCGACTACAAGCTCGGGTGGCCGCCGGACCGTTCGCGGGCGCTGCAGCTCCCGATCTACGCGCTGTGCGCCGAGCAGCGGCTGGCAGAACAGGGCCGTCGCTACTCGCTTGGCGAGGCGGTGTATCTCGCGTTCAAGGGACCGAAGCGGGTCGTGCCCCTGTTCGCCTCGGAATCGAGCCGCACCGAGACGCTCGCGAAGGCGCAGCAGCGGCTGGCGGACACGCTGGATGCAATCGAGCGTGGCGAGTTTCCGCCGAGCCCGGACGATGTGTTCCGCTGCGAGACGTGTGGGTTCGGGGCGGTCTGCAGGAAGGACTATGTCGGCGATCTCTGACGCGCCCGCACGTGCCCACGCCGTCGACCCCGCTCGCAACGTGGTTCTCGAAGCCTCGGCCGGCACGGGAAAGACGCGCGTGCTGGTCGAGCGCTACGTCAACCTGCTTCGGGCGGGCGTGGAGCCGGACCACATCCTCGCGATCACCTTCACGCGCAAGGCGGCGGCGGAGATGCGCGAGCGGATCATCGACCGCCTTCGGGAGGCGGCGCGCCTCTCCGAATTCGACGCAGGACGCTGGCGTGAGCTGAAGGAACGGCTCGGCGAGATCGCGATCTCGACCATCGACGCATTCTGCCTGTCGCTCCTGCGTGAGTTCCCGCTCGAAGCCGATGTGGATCCCGGGTTCGACCTGGCTGATGACACCGAGGTGCCGCGGCTCATTGGCGAGTCCCTCGATCAGGCGCTCCGGATCTGCCGCGGGATCGCGCGTGACGATGACGATGTGGCGCTGGTGTTTGCACAGCTTGGTGAGCGCCGCCTGCGCACGGGGCTGGCAGCGCTGCTCGATCGACGGCTCGTCGCGCCGCAGGCGCTGCGTCGGTACCTCGCCAGGGGGCCGAAGGAGCTGACCGCCGCGGCGGTCTGCCGGCGTGCGGCCGAACGGCTTCGTGACACGCTCTCCGGCGTGAGCGGCGGACTCGAGCCGTTCCTGCAGGATGGTCCGGTCGAGGCCCGCAGCTTCTCGATGCTGGCTTCGGACATGCGGGCGCTGTGCTGCGGGGACGGACCCGGATCTCACGCGTTCGAGGCACGGGACGCCCAGGCGCACTTCCGCGTGCTTGCCGATCGGCTGCGCGGCTACTTCCTCAAGGCGGACGGTGAACCGCGTGGCGCGTCGTTCATGGGCACCGGCTATTCCGCGGACGAGTGCGTGTCTCCCGCAGCATGGAAGCGGCACCGGGCGGCAGCGGGCACCATCGCGCCAGCGGTGGCCGAGACGCTGAAGGCCTTTCGGCGCGACCTGAACGTCGTTCTCTCCCGCGGCGTCTGGCGGATCTTCGCCGTGGCGCTCGATCAGTACCAGCAGACGCTCGAGGGGCGGGCGCTGCTCGACTTCTCTGGCGTGCTCGAGCGGGCCGTGAAGCTGCTGAAGGACATGGACGAGTTCGCGCAGAGCCGCTTCAGGCTCGAGGCGCGGTACCGGCACGTGCTCGTCGACGAGTTCCAGGACACGAGCCGTGCGCAGTGGCAGCTCGTCGCCCAGCTTGTCCGCAACTGGGGCGAGGGGTTCGGCGCGTCGAGCGACGCGATCCAGCCCTCCATCTTCATCGTCGGTGACCGCAAGCAGTCGATCTACGGGTTCCGCGATGCGGACGTCTCGGTGCTGGACGACGCTGCCGTGTTCGTCGCCGACCTGCGTGGCGAGGACGATCCGCGGCGCGCCATATCGGTGAGCTTCCGATCGGATCCGGCGATTCTCGGGTTCATCAACGACGTATTCGGCGCGGTGGACAAGGTAGTCGACCGGCCCGACCGGTTCCGGTACGACGAAGCCGACCGCTTCCCGCTTGCCGACGTCGTCCGCGCCGGTGAACTTCAGTCCGGAGCAGCCCAGGTCGCGGGATCTGACGGCGAGCGGGAGCGGGCCTCGGGCGTGGACCGTCCTGTGCGCCCGGAGCCGCCACTGGGGCTGATCGTCGGCGCCACGATCTCCGAGGCCGCGCAACGTGTGGCCGGGGAAGTGGCGCGCGTGATCGGGCGGGCCACGGTCCGCGACCGCGCTGCCGGCGTCCGCCGTGTGGCCCGTGCAGGGGATATCGCCGTGCTGTTCCGATCCCGGGACACGCATCGGGAGTTCGAGAAGGCCCTGGCCGCACAGGGCGTGCCGACCTACGTGTACAAGGGACTCGGATTCTTCGAGTCCGACGAGGTGCAGGACGCCGTGGCCCTGCTGCGGTTCCTGGCGGACCCGCAATCCAACCTCCGGGCCGCGGCGCTGTTGCGTTCGCGAATCGTCCGGATCTCGGACGGCGGCATGGCTGCGTTGGCGCCCGCACTGGCCGACGCCCTCACCTCCGCTGCGCCTCCGACTGCGTGTGCGGCGCTCGACGAGGACGACCGGCGCATGCTCACGAGCGTGCGCGAGGCGCTGCCTCGCTGGCTCTCGCTGGTCGATCGGCTGGCGCCGTCGGAACTCCTGAGCGTCGTGCTGGCGGAAACCGCGCACGCGTTCGAGCTGCGTGGCGCGCGATACCGACAGGCGCGCGAGAACCTGAAGAAGCTCCGGGCCATGGTGCGTCGCTACCAGAACCGCGGGTACGCGACGCTCGCACGGCTCGCCGATCACATTGACCAGCTCGCCGTCGGCGACGAATCGAATGCGGCCATCGACGCGGAGGATGCCGTCAGCCTGATGACCGTGCACGCGTCGAAGGGGTTGGAGTTCCCGATCGTGTTCGTGGTGAACATGGGGCGGGGGACCGGGAACATGCGTGCGCCCATCCGTGTCGCCGAGGTGAAAGGTGAGCCGTCGGTGGCGATTGCGGACTACCAGTCGGAAGCGGACGAGGACACCGTCGCGCGCGAGCGCGAGGAGACCAAGCGGCTGCTGTACGTCGCGCTGACGCGGGCACGCGATCGCCTCTACCTCTCGGGTTCGGTCAGCAACGGTCAGTTCCGGCCAACACGAGGGGCCCTCGCCGAGGTGCTGCCCGACTCTTTGAAGGTCCTGTTCGTCGCGGCGGCAGGCGCGGTGGGGCCGTTGTCGTGGGCGCCTGACGGCGCCGGCGTTCATGAGCTGGTAGTGCCAGAGGCCACGTGCGCAGCAGCGGGTCCGGAGCCGTCCGCGCCGATCGGCGCGTAGCCGTCAGCCATTCGCAATTGCAACGGTCCGTGCGAGATGCGCCCCTGCAGCTCCGTGCACCTCACGGGTCTTTTTCGTTGCGGCCCGTGCGGTCAGCACATAGAATCAAGCTTTACCGCAGCCCAGAAAGTCGGGCGAAAGGGGAACCGTTCGTGACGTTGACCTGTCCAAACTGCGGCAATGACCGGAACTTTCAGGTCAAGACGCTGCAGATGCACGTGCTGCATCTGGAAGACAATCGGGTGGAAGTGTCGGACGAGGATCGCCCGACCGTGCTCGAAGTGCTCTGCGACGAGTGCGAATCGGCGCTGAACTTCGAGGAACTCGAGGACACTCTCCGCAAGGAAGTCCTGCTCACGATCGGCGCGCGCTAGCGCGCCGGCCTCACTCGCCCTTCTCTCCGTCGGCTTCCTCGAAGTAGTCGCAGTCCGGGCAGACCCATTCGAGGGTCGTCTTGGGCGCTGGATCGCTGTATCCCGGGACGTGGGACACAGTGACCGTCTGCTTCAGCTGCATCGTGCCGCCGCACAGCGGGCACTCGCGCGTATCAGCCATGCGAGGGGTTCACCGTGCTCGACGGTAGCACCCGCTCGTTGTCTTGACAAGCATCGGACCCGCTCCTATCGTGGACGGACTTGAACGTGAGACGCGATCCTTTCCGTGACGAGCCGATCTTCGCGATGCGTGACATGACCCGCATCGACACGGCAACACACGACTGCTTCAAGGATGAGATCGCGATCGACTTCCCGTCGGTCACGCGCCTGGTCGACCGCGTGCGTGACGCCTTTCTCGGGGACGATGGACGCGAGGATGAGGGAACGGTGACGCGCGAGGTCCGCCTGTCCGGCCGTGAGGCGCGCCGCGGCACCATCGTGCCGGTCGAGCTGCCGCTGCGGGGCACCTGCCGGTGCTGCGGGGGACGCGGGGAGGTCTGGACCGAGCCGTGCCTCGAGTGCTGCGGCAGCGGCGACCTGCTGCACCACCATCCGATTCGCGTGTCGGTGCCCGCAGGCGTGCCTGACGGCGCCCGCTTCCGCTTCAAGGTCTCGTCTCCGCACGCCGCGCCGCTGCGGGTCGAACTGCGCGTGGCGATCAACGCGCGGCCGGACTGACGGCCGCACGCCTCGTGAAGGGTCCACACGCTCCCGCGCTCCGCAATCCCGAAGGCCAGGTCGACCTCGTCGGGGTGCTGTTCCTCGTCTGGGGCGGCCTCACCATCCTGATCGGCGCGTCCACCCTTGCGCTCGGCATGGCTGCGGCCTCGCTGATCACGGCCGCCGCGGATGCGGGCCGCGGGCAGTTTGCCGCCAGCCTCACGGCCGCCACGTTCACCATGTTTGCGCTCATCGCGATCGTATGGGGCGCCGCGCACCTCGTCGTCGGCGTGAAAGTGCGCCAGCGGCGCCACTGGTCGCGCTTTGGCGCCATCAGCCTCGCCTCGGTCGATCTGTTGCTGCTGCCATACGGCACCGCGCTCGGGGTGTACGGCCTATGGGTGCTGCTGCACGAGGAAGCCAAGCGGCAGTTTGAACCGCCAGTCGCCTAGCGGGGCTCAGGCAAGCACCACCTGCGACGAGCCATCCGCACTTCATCGATTCGCAATTAGCGATTCGCAATTAGCGATTAGCAATTGCCTATGGTTCATCCACTGTGCCCCGCGGTGTCCACGGTCCGCAGCGCGCGATGCGCTGCGCCGTCTTCCATCCCCCACGGACCAGTCCGTCTCGCGCGATGACGACCTCTGCATAGCGGCTGCACGTCGGCGTGAACCGGCAGCGGATGCCGACGCGTCCTACGAGCGGGGATAACGTGTGCTGGTAGCCGTGAATGCCGGCAAGCGCGAGGCGCGTACCGAGCGGCGTCGCGAGCAGCATCGCGAGCAGCACGATCGGCACGACGCTGATGCGCAGCATGCGCGTCCTCTCAGAAGCGCGACGCGTAGTCGCTCACGCCAGGGATGAACAGCCGATACCCGTGCAGCGCGCGCACGATGGCGAAG
Source organism: Acidobacteriota bacterium (assembly GCA_018268955.1). Lineage (GTDB taxonomy): Bacteria > Acidobacteriota > Vicinamibacteria > Vicinamibacterales > CAVVIG01 > CAVVIG01. The sequence goes on from JAFDVO010000003.1 coordinate 93,246, forward strand.
ACGTGCAGGCCGAGGATGCCGGCCCAGAGGAAGACGAAGCCGACGAGCGCCACGCACCCGATCCCGAACGTGACGAGCGTTAAGAGGCTGACGACGGCGGAGAGGCCGAGCAGCAGGACGAGTTCGGCGGCCATCAGCACGATGCCGTGCTTCGCGTGCCACTGCACCTCGGCATCATCCTTCGCGAGGAACAGCGGGATGACTGCGAGCGGCCACAGATAGGCCAGCACGAGCATTGCCGCGCGGTTCGGCGCGCCGTCGGCCATTCACGCGAGTGTACCACTCCTTGTTCCGGGCGAGCCAAAGCCGATACCATTTGATCCCATGGCAGTCGAACACGCAGCCGTCCTCGATGCGCTCAAGGTCGTTCGCGATCCGGACCTGAATCGCGACATCGTGAGCCTCGGCTTCATCAAGGACTTGACGATTGACGACGGTCGCGTCGCGTTCACGATCGAGCTGACCACGCCGGCGTGTCCGGTGAAGGATCAGATGCGCGATCAGTCGCGCGCAGCGGTGCTGCAGGTGCCGGGTGTCACGTCGGTCGACGTGCGGCTCAGTGCACGCGTGCGCGAAGCGGTCGGCGGCGAAGGCGGACGGCAGCCGCTCGAGGGCGTGAAGAACATCATCGCCGTCGGCGCGGGCAAGGGCGGCGTCGGCAAGACGACGCTGTCGGTGAACCTGGCGATTGCGCTCGCGAAGTCCGGTAGCCGCGTTGGCATGATCGACGGCGATATCTACGGGCCGAACGTGCCGATCATGCTCGGGATCAAGACGCAGCTGACGACCGATGGCCAGAAGATCATCCCGGCCGAGAAGTACGGCCTGCAGGTGATCTCGATGGGGTTCCTCACGGATGACGAGTCGCCGATCATCTGGCGCGGGCCGATGCTGCACAGCGCGCTGCAGCAGTTCTTCCGCGAGGTGCGGTGGCTGGACCTGGATTACCTCGTGATCGACATGCCGCCTGGCACCGGCGACGTGGCGCTCAGCCTTGGCCAGAGCGTGCCGGTCGCGGGTGCGGTCGTCGTCACGACGCCGCAGCAGGTGTCGCTGGCCGACACGAAGCGTGCGGTCGCGATGTACCGCAAGCTCAACATCCCGCCGCTCGGCATCATCGAGAACATGAGCTACTTCGTGTGCCCGGGGTGCGGCAAGGAGAGCGACATCTTCGGGACCGGTGGCGGTGAGAAGATGGCGAACGACCTCGGGGTGTCGTTCCTCGGGCGCATTCCGCTGTATCAGCCGATTCGCGAAGGTGGCGACAGTGGCGTGCCGCTGATGATCTCCGAGCCAGACGCGCCAGCGGCGCTGGCCATCACCGCCGCCGCCGAACGGCTCGCGGCGCAGGTCTCGATCAAGAGCTACAACAGGCAGACCATTCCGCTCACCGTGGTCCGATGAACATCACCTACAGCAAGCACACGCTGGCGAACGGGCTCGACGTGCTGATCCACGAGGATCGCGCGTGCCCGATCGTGTCGGTGAACATCTGGTATCACGTCGGGTCCAAGAACGAGGTGCCGGGGCGCACCGGGTTCGCGCACTTCTTCGAGCACCTGATGTTCGAAGGATCGGAGCACTACGACAAGGGCTACTTCCAGCCGCTTCAGGGTGCGGGCGCACTGCTGAACGGGTCGACCAACGCGGACCGCACCAACTACTGGGAGGTTGTGCCCACCAACGCCCTCGAACTGGCGCTCTGGATGGAGTCCGACCGCATGGGCTACCTGCTGCCGGCGCTGACGGCGGCGAAGTTCCAGAACCAGCGGGACGTCGTCCTGAACGAACGTCGGCAGAACTACGAGAACCGCCCGTACGGCCTCGCGGGAATGGCGATGCTGGCGGCCCTGTATCCGCCCGATCATCCGTATCACTGGCCGACGATCGGCCAGATTGCGGACCTGCACGCCGCGCAGGTGGAGGAGGTGCGGGAGTTCTTTGCGACCTACTACCACCCGGCGAATGCGTCGCTCGCGATTGCGGGCGACGTCGATACCGAGGAGGCGCTCGCGCTTGTGCGTCGCTACTTCGAGGGGCTTGCGCCCGGGCCGTCCGTCGCGCCTGTTCGCCCGCCCATGCCGGTGCTGAACGGCGACACGCGGCTGATCATCGAGGATCGTGTCGAGCTGCCTCGTCTCTACCTCGGGTGGATTTCACCGGCCATGTTCGGCGAAGACGATGCCGAACTGGACCTGGCTGCGGATATCCTGGCCAACGGCAAGACCTCGCGGCTGTACAAGCGGCTCGTCTACGACATGCGCGCGGCGACCGACGTGTCGGCGGCGCAGAACTCCCGGGAGCTTGGCGGCTTCGTCCAGATTGCCGCAACCGCCGCACCCGGCCGCACGCTTGCAGAGCTCGAGCGCGTGATCGTCGAAGAGGTCAACCGGCTCGCAAGCGACGGCCCGACCGAGGACGAGATCGAGCGCGGTCGCGTCCAGGCCGAAGCGCAGTTCATCTACCGGCTCCAGACGGTCGGTGGCTTTGGCGGCAAGTCGGATCAGCTCAACGCCTACAACGTGTTCCTCGACGATCCGGGCTACTTCGACCGGGACCTCGATCGCTATCACCATGTGACGGCCGAGTCCCTGCGCGCGGCCGTGCAGCGGTATGTCGCGCACGGGAACCGCGTCACGCTCAGCGTCGTGCCGAAAGGGAAGACGATCTACGGCATGCCGGGCTCCGTGCCCTCACTCGTCTCATGAGACCTCGCGCATGACCGTCGACCGCAGCCGCCTTCCGGTTCCCGGCAAGACGCCACCGTTCCACTTCCCGGCCATCGAGCGCTCCACGCTGCCGAACGGCCTTCGTGTGTGGAGCGTGCGGCACGTGTCCATTCCTGTCGCGACCGTGATGCTGCTCGTGCGTCGGGGCGCGGCGAACGATCCGGTCGGCAAGGAAGGGCTCGCGGCGCTGACCGCCGACATGCTCGACGAGGGCACTGGCGCGCTGTCGGCGATCCAGATCCATGAGGCGCTCGCGCGCGTCGGCGCGCAGCTCGATTCGGACATCGGCCCCGACGCGACGCTGCTGACGGTCACGGTCCTCAGCCGCTTCCTCGATCCAGCCGTCTCCCTCCTCAGCGACATCGTCGTCCGCCCGTCGCTGCGTGAAGAGGACTTCGCGCGTGTGCGCCAGCTGCGGCTGCATCGGCTGATGCAATTGCGCGACGTGCCCGGCGCGGTCGCGGACCGCGCGTTCATGCGGCTGCTCTATGGGACACACCCCTACGGACACACGCCGCTCGGCAGCGAAACCTCACTGGCCTCGCTCACCGTGGATGATGTGCGGACGTATCACGCGTCGAACATCACGCCCGAGGACGCCACGCTGATCGTGGCGGGGGACTGCAGCCACGCGGACGTCGAGGCACTGGCAGCGCGTGCCTTCGCGGACTGGAACGGCGCCGCACCCGGACCTGTCGCGCCGGTTGCGGACCTGCCGTCGCCCCCGCGGCTGAACATCATCCCCAGGCAGGGCGCGCCGCAATCGGAGCTGCGGATCGGCCACGTCTCGGTTGCGCGCAACACGCCTGACTACCACGCGCTCGTCGCGGCGAATATGGTCCTCGGCGGCCAGTTCGTCAGCCGCATCAACCTGAACCTTCGCGAGCACAAGGGCTTCACGTACGGCGCGCGGACCTCGTTCGACTTCCGACGGCTGCCCGGTCCGTTCGCCCTGCAGGTGAGCGTTCAGACGGGCGCCACGGCAGAAGCGATCCGGGAGTCAATCGACGAGATCGCAGGGCTTCGCGGTGTGCGCCCGGTCAGCGCCGAAGAACTCTCGACCGGGGTGGCGGCCCTCACGCGCGGATACGCGCGCAATTTCGAGACGGCGGAGCAGATCGCCCGCGCCGTCACGCAGCTCGCCCTCTACGATCTGCCCGAGCGGTACTTCGACGAGTTCGTCGACCGGGTCGAAGCGGTGAGCGTCACCGACGTGATGCGGGTCGCCTACGAGTACCTCCACCCGGATCGGCTGACGACGTTGATCGTCGGCGACTACGCGGCCGTGTCCCGGGACCTGAACGCGCTCAACCTGGGCGCGCCCGCGGTCCTCGCGGCAGACACGTTCTGAATTGCGAATCGCGAATCGCTAATTGCTAATTGCAACGCGAGAGGCTAATCGCTGAACGCGAAAGGCGAAATCGCTAAACGCGAGACGCGAATCGCTGAATGCGGATCGCCAAACGCCGGACGCGAACGTGCCATGCGCCTCATGGCTCAGGTAGCGGGCGGTGAACAGAACCATTTCGCCGTGCGCTCCGTCCAAGGATCGGTAAGCTATCCTTCCAAGGAGCCGAGGTCCGTATGCGTATCGAACGGATCGGGCTCAGCCTGTTCGGTGCCATCGCGCTCCTCGTCGTCATCGTCGCCGTGGCGACGACCTGGCTGTTCCTGACCAACCCCGTGACGGTGGCGACCGCCGTGAGTGACGGCGACATCACGCCATTCGTGCGGGACCTTGCGGACGTGTTGCTGCAGGCCCTGCAGGGGCTGCTGAAGTACCTGTGACCTACGAAGAACCGACGCCGCAGGACGTGATCGAGCAGCTGTCCGCCCGCAAGGCGGACGCCCTCAACACGCTCGACATGCTGCGAGCGCAGCGTGCGAAGGTGGTGGAGGAGTCAGGGAAGTTCGAGAGCCCGCAGGCGGTGCTCGAGTACCTCGACTTCTTCATTCCGGCGTTCGAGGAGGTCGTGGCCGAACTCGATCGGATCTCCGGCGAGATCGTCGTGCGTGTGACCCGCGCGCATATCGACGTGCTGCGCCAGGTTGCCGCGAACTGCCGCACCGAGCAGCGCCGGTGCCTGATCTTCCGCGACAAGTGCATCAACCGACCGCTGCCGCACGAGTCGATGCGTCCGCTGCTCAACGACATCTCCGTGACGACGCGCGACCAGCTCACCGCGTTCTTCGATTTGAACAGCGCCGCGGCAAAGCTCGAGCGCATCATCAATACCACGCACCCCGAGCCGGAGCCGGAACCCAAGCGCGTGCTCGGCCGCCGCGAACTCTTCACGAGCCTCTTCAAGCTGCCGAAGGACTGAGGAACACAGGCTTCAGGCTCCGGGCTTCAGGCTTCAGGGTCAGTCGGCTCCGGGCCACGGAGCATCAGTCCGAGAGCAGCGCGCGCCTGAGGAACCGGCTCAGGATCAGCCCGTCGATGAACTTGAACGGCGTGACGCCGGTCGTGTAGTGCCCGCAGCGCAGTACCGCCACTTCGTGCGGAATGTGCTGCGCCTCGAACTGCCGCACCAGCTCGCGTGAGAGGTCGACCGGGAACGTGAGGTCGTACCGCGCGTAGACCAGCAACGTCTTCCGGTTCCGCAGCCGCTCGAGGAAGTTCGCGGGGCTGAGCGGATTCCAGAGCTGCCGCAGCAGTTCGAGCTCGATGTTGCCGTCGAGCCCTTCGCGCACGTGCGCCGTGGAGATGCCTCGCCACACGACGTCGGCGAAGTACGGCGAGACGTGGTTCAGCGCCTGCGCATGGACGAGCGGCTCATGCGCCGTCGTCAGCAAAGAGAGGCACGACCCCAGGCTCGAGCCAAGCATGCCGATCCGGTCGTAGCCCTGCGCGTGCAACCACGCGATCGTGCGCCTCGCGTCCAGCACCGCCTGCCGGCACACTTGCAGCGTCCGCACGATGTTGGACGAGACGATGTAGTCCGCGCGTCGAAGCTCCGGCGGCATGCGGCGATCGTGATAGGGCAGCGACATCCGCACGGCCGTGAGCCCGTGCATCGCGAGCAGCTTTGCGAGCCCGATGTGGCCGCCCGCATCCGAGTTCCACTGCGGCAGCACGACGACGGCGGCGCGGTGGGCACGCGTCGAATCCGGCTTCGGGTGGAAGATGCGGCCGTGCACGGTGTTGTTCTCCGGGTGCGGCGTTTCCAGCGCGCTTGGAAACGTGAGCAGCTCTTCGCCCTCTTCCACCCCCTGCGTCAGCGCGTACTCCGCCGTCGGCCCCGGCGTGTAGAACGCGTCCGTGTCCTTCATCACGTCGGCGACCCACTCACCAATCAGATCGTGTGGCGCCTCGTCTGCGTCCGCCGCAGCGTGCGACAGCCAGTCGAGCCCCCATTCGAACGGACGGACGACGCGGTCCTTCGTGGCGGAGGCGAGCCTCCGCTCCCAGGCGTGGAAGATCGCTTGAAGCATCGAATCTCCATGCTATACTCTCCCGGTTCACGTCCGGACCGCGTGCCGGGCGTGCGAGCAAAGCTTCAGATGGTTCTCTTCTCCACGACTCGAAAGTGCACCGGTCGAAAGCGGTCCACCCGCGTCGGGGGAGTTGTGCTCGCCTAGCTTTACGTTCCAGACCCATCTACGAGCTGAACCCTGCCGACACGGTTAACCCGCGTCGGCTTTTTTTTTGGAGAAACGAAGGTCTTTATGGCGTCGATTCCTGTCGGGATCCTTGGCGCGACCGGCATGGTCGGTCAGCAGTTCATCGCGTTGCTTGCGGATCACCCGTGGTTCAAGGTCGCGTACCTCGGGGCCAGCGAGCGTTCCGCCGGGAAAGCGTTCAAGGACGCCGCCGCATGGCGCCTGCCGAACCGCCTGCCAGACGATGTCGCCAACCGCGTGGTGGAGAACGCCGCGCCGGGCACCGCGCCGAAGCTTGTGTTCTCGGGGCTCGACTCGTCGGTCGCCGGCGAGATCGAGGCCGAGTTCGCCAAGGCCGGCCACATCGTGGTCAGCAACTCGCGTAACTACCGGATGTTCGACACCGTCCCGCTGATGATCCCGGAAGTGAACGCGGATCACCTGAAGCTGCTCGACGCGCAGGGTCACAGCCAGGGTTGGAAGGGGCGCATCATCACGAACCCGAACTGCTCGACGGTGGTGATTGCGATGGCACTCGCCCCGCTCCGCCAGTTCGGCATCGAGAAGACGATGGTGACGACGCTGCAGGCCATCTCCGGCGCGGGATATCCGGGCGTCCCGTCGTGGGACATCCTCGGCAACATCATCCCGTTCATCAGCGGTGAGGAAGAGAAGATCGAAACCGAGGCGCGGAAGATCCTCGGCTCGCTCGGCCAGGGCCGCATCGAGGACCACCCGGTCCGCCTCAGCGCGACGACCACGCGCGTGCTCGTGCGCGATGGGCACAGCTGCTCGATGTCGGTCGCGCTCCAGCAGAAGCCGACGCCAGAGGCGCTCATCGACGCATGGCGCTCGTTCCGCGGCCGCCCGCAGGAACTGGATCTGCCGTCGGCGCCGAAGCAGCCGATCGCCTACCTCGAGGAAGCCAACCGTCCGCAGCCGGTGCTCGATGCCGGTCGCGAGGGCGGCATGGGGGTCAGCGTCGGACGCCTGCGTCGCTGCCCGCTCTTCGACTACAAGTTCATGGCCCTCGGCCACAACACGATTCGCGGCGCGGCGGGCGCGGCGATCCTGAATGCGGAGCTGATGCACGCCGAGGGGCTGCTGTGAACGTCATCATGAAGTTTGGCGGGACCTCGGTGCAGGATGCCGAGGCGATGACCCGCGTCATCAACATCGTCCGCAAGCAGTGGGCGGACAACCCGACCAGCCGACCGCCGGTCGTGGTCGTCTCCGCGATGTCGAAGGTGACCGACCGGCTCGTCGAGACCGGCCGCCTCGCGGCTGAGCGCAAGGGGAACGACGCTACGCAGATCATCGGGGACCTGCTGACGCGCCACCTCGGCGTGGCCGCGTCGCTCGTCCAGGGGCCGGCGCTCGATGAACTGCAGGCGCAGCTGCGAGCCGACTTCACGGCGCTTCAGGGCGACGTGCGGAAGTGGGCCGACGCCGGCGAGGTCACGCCGGCGGCAGCGGATGCGCTCCAGGCCATGGGCGAACTGGCGAGCAGCCGCATGGTTGCCGCAGCCTTTCGCCAGCAGGGCGTGGACGCGGCGTGGGTCGATTCGCGTCAGGTGCTGGTCACCGACGCCGAGCACTCGGCTGCCGTGCCGGACATCGAGGCGACCACGGAGCGCTGCCAGGCGATCGTGGCGCCGAAGACCGCTGCCGGGCAGGTGCCTGTCATGGGCGGCTTCATTGGCGCAACGGCCGACGGCGTGACGACGACGCTCGGGCGCGGCGGCAGCGATTACTCCGCCGCGATTTTCGGCGCCTGCCTCGACGTGGACGAAATCCAGATCTGGACCGATGTCGACGGGATGCTGACCGCCGACCCACGCGTCGTGCCGAGCCCGGTGCTCGTGCCCGAGCTCTCGTTCGACGAGGCATCGGAGCTCGCGTACTTCGGCGCGAAGGTGCTCCACCCGAGCACGATCCTCCCCGCCGTTGCCAAGAACATCCCTGTCCGCATCCTCAACTCGAGGCGGCCCGAGGTGAAGGGCACGATGATCACCGCGCGCGGCCGCGGCGACGGGCACACGCTGACCGCACTCGCCTGCAAGCGCGGGGTCACGGTCATCGACATCACCTCCAGCCGCATGCTCATGGCCTTCGGGTTCCTGCGTCGGCTGTTCGAGGTGTTCGAGCGGTTCAAGACACCGGTCGACGTGGTCACCACCTCCGAGGTGAGCGTCTCGGTCACCGTCGACAACACGCGCCGCCTGGACGACATCATCAGCAACCTGCGCAACTTCGCGGAGGTCTCCACCGAAGCCGACATGGCCATCGTCTGCATCGTCGGTGAGAACCTCCGGTCTGACCCGGCGCTGTTCGCCCGCGCGGTCACCTCGCTGAACGGTATCCCGCTCCGGCTCGTGTCCCAGGCCGCGTCGCGCCGCAACATCACCTTCGTGCTGAAGGATGCTGATGTGGTGGACGCGATGAACAAGCTGCACGACCAGTTCTTCGGCGTGAAGGCAGGCGCGTGATGCGGATCCTGCTGGTCGGCTACGGGAAGATGGGACGGCTCGTCGGTGAGCTGGCGCCCGGCTACGGGTGCGAGGTCGCCGGCGTGGCCGACCCGATGTCGAAGGCACACACCGCCCCGCTCGACGATCCCCGATGGAAGGGGAACGTCGACGTGGCGATCGACTTCACGACCCCCGAGGCTGTGGTGCCGAATGTCACGGCGCTTGCCGCGCAGGGCATCAACATCGTCCTGGGGACGACCGGCTGGGGCGCGCACGACGCCGAGCTGAAGCAGGTGATTGCGCGCGCGGGCGTCGGCATCGTCGCCGCGCCGAACTTCTCGACCGGCGTGGTCCTCTTCGACGCCGTGCTGGCGCGGGCAGCCGAGCTGTTCGCCTCACAGCCTGAGTTCGCGGCGTGGATCCACGAGGCGCATCACTCAGCCAAGAAGGACGCGCCCTCAGGGACGGCGCTCAAGCTCAAGAAGACGATGGAGACGGCCGGGTACGGGCGTCCGATCGATGTGGCGGCGACCCGGGCAGGCTACATTCCTGGCACCCACACGATCGGTTTCGACGGACCGTCGGAATCGATTACGCTGACACATACGGCGCGCGACCGCGGCGGCTTCGCGAGAGGCGCGCTGACGGCAGCCCGCTGGGTGAACGGCCGCACCGGCTGGTTCACCATGCAGGACGTTCTTGGAATTGCTAATCGCTAATCGCTAATTGCTAATTGCCAGTTGCTAGGCGGCTGCCCAGGGCCAACGTCAATCAGCATTTCGCATTTGGCAATTCGCATTGTGCAGTTGGGTTCTTATGACCACTCCCTTCACTGGCGTCGGCACCGCGCTCGTCACTCCGTTCACCGCGTCAGGGGAACTCGATGAGCAGGCGGTGCGTCGGCTCGGCCGGCGGCAGATCGATGCCGGCATCCACTTCCTCGTGCCGTGCGGCACGACCGGCGAGAACCCGACCCTGAGCGACCCCGAGCGGGTCCGCATCGTCGAGATCCTGGTGGAGGAAGCCGCTGGGAAGGTGCCGGTACTGGCGGGTGCGGGTGGGTACGACACGCGCGAGGTCATCCACCTCGCCAGCCTGATGAAGGACGCCGGTGCTGCGGGCCTGCTGTCGGTGACGCCGTACTACAACAAGCCGACGCAGGAAGGCCTGTTCCAGCACTACAAGGCGATTGCCGAGAGCACCGACCTGCCGATCATCGTCTACAACGTGCCGGGCCGGACCGGCGTGAACATCGAGCCGGCGACGCTGGTGCGGCTTGCCGCCATCCCGAACATCGTCGGGGTGAAGGAAGCGTCCGGCAACATCTCGCAGATGATCGAGATCTGCCGGCTGGTGCCGCAGGATTTCGTCGTCCTCTCCGGAGACGACGCCATCACGCTGCCGCTGATGGCGATTGGTGGCCGCGGCGTCATCTCGGTGGCGTCGAACGAGATCCCGGCCGAGATGGTGCAGATGGTGGAAGCGGCGCTGCGCGGCGACTTCGCGGCAGCCCGCGCGGTGCATCACCGGATTGCGCCGCTGATGGTGGTGAACTTCGTCGAGGCGAACCCGGTGCCCGTGAAGTCGGCCATGGCGATGATGGGGCTGCTCGAGGAGCAATACCGGCTGCCGATGTGCCCGCCGACCGCGGCGTCAAAGGAGAAGATCCGCCGCGTGTTGCAGGACCTGCAGCTGAACGCTCCCGCGCACGCGCACTGATCATGTGGCGGCCGGCCGGACAGCTGCTGCTGGAGACGGTCGCATGTCGTCCGTAGCACAGGCGCGCGTGGATCTCGTGGGGCTCACACGAGCGCTCGTGGACATCGACTCCACGACCGGGCGGGAAGCCAACGCGGGGACGTTCCTTGCCCGCTACCTCCGCGAACTCGGCTTCGCGGTCGTGGAGCAGCAGGTCGACGACCAGCGGTTCAACGTCTTCGCCACGTGCGGCGAGCCGGCTGCCGTTGTCTTCTCGACACACTTCGACTGCGTTCCCCCATTCTTCCCAAGCCGCGTCGAGAACAATCGCATCTACGGCCGCGGGGCGTGCGACGCGAAGGGGATCCTGGCGGCGCAGGTCGCTGCTGTCGATCGGCTTCGCTCCGAGGGCGAGACCCGCGCTGGCATGCTCTTCGTCGTCGGCGAAGAGCGGGGCAGTGAAGGCGCGCATCGCGCCAACACAGATGCGGCGGCCGCCGCCTGCCGGTTCCTCGTGAACGGCGAACCGACCGACCGGCGACTCGGCATGGCGACGCGCGGGTTGCTGCGCGTGGTGCTGACCGCCGCTGGCCGCGCGGCGCACTCCTCCTTCCCGGAACTTGGTGAGTCGGCTATCGACAAGCTGATCGACGTGTTGATGGAGATCCGTCGGCTCGAGTGGCCAGCCGATCCGGTGCTCGGCGTGACGCATTACACAGTCGGGCTGATCACGGGCGGGGTGGCGCACAACGTGATACCCCCAGCGGCGCAGGCGGAGCTGACGTTCCGCACCGTGAGCGAGGGCGCACGAATCGTCGACATCCTTCGGCGGCTCGAGCCGCGTGTCTCGGTGGAGGCGCTATTCGAGGTGCCGCCCGTGCGGATGACGGTTGTCCCTGGCTTCGAGACGGCCGTTTTTCCGTTCACCACCGACGTGCCGTTCCTCCACGCGTGGGGACAGCCCCTGCTGATCGGACCAGGCTCGATCCACGTGGCGCACACGTCGGAGGAGAGCATCGACATCGCGGAGCAGCAGGCGGCCGTCGACGATTACGTGGCGATCGCGCGCGAACTGCTCGCGCGCCCCTGAACCTCTCCCGACCTGCTGACGCCGCTGCGCGGCCGTGAGAAGCCGATGCCCGACTCGCAGACCTCGACGACCCCGCGCACGGCGTACAGCGAGCGGCTCGATGGGCTCGCTCGCCTCCTTGCCGAGGGCGACCGCCGACACCTCACGATCTCGAACCTGCGGCTCGTCCTCTTCGCCGTCGCGTGCCTCATCGCGTGGGGCGCCTTCATCAGGAACGGGCTCAGCCCGGCGTGGCTGCTGGCCCCTGGCGTCGCCTTCGCCATCCTCATGGTCGTCCACGCTCGTGTACTCAACGCCAACGAGCGGGTGGAGCGTGCGCGGCGCTACTACCTCCGCGGTCTCACACGGCTCGACGGCACGTGGCCAGGCACCGGCGCGGACGGCACGCGCTTCGTTGGCGACCATCAGTACGCGCGCGACCTCGACCTGTTCGGCAGCGGCTCCTTGTTCCAGTTGATCAACACGGCGACGACCGAGGCCGGAGAGGAGACGCTGGCTGACTGGCTGAAGACGCCTGCTGCCCTCAGCGACGTGACGGACCGACAGGAGGCGGTGGGCGAACTCCGCGATCGGACGGAGTTCCGCGAAGCGCTTGCCGTGCTGGGCGCTGAAGCACACGTGTCCCGCACTGGATCGCTGACGACGTGGGCGACGTCGCCGTGGGTCGGCTTCGGTGCGCCACACGCGATCGTGTTCGGTGCGTGCGCCGCGGTGACGACGGCGCTTGTTGTCGCCCTCTTCGCGGGCTGGGTCGACACCGTGCCGGTTCTTGCGTGGCTGGTGGTGCCTGGCGTGGTCGCGCTCGTGCACAGGGCTCGCGTCTGGCGCGTCATTCGCGGGGTTGATGCTGCCGCGCACGACCTCGCACTACTCGAGGCTGTGCTGGTGCGCCTCGAGGCAGAGCGCTTCTCGTCGGCGAGGCTGGCGACGCTGCACGGCGCCTTCGCGGGCGAGCATCGTCCGTCAATGCTCGTCGGACGACTGCGGCGGATGATTGCCGCCAGAGACGCACTGCGGAACGAGTTCGTCCGCCCGTTCGGCCTGCTGCTCCTCGTGCGCAGCCAGGCCGCTGTCGCGATCGATCGCTGGCACCAGGCGCATCGCCACGACCTTGCGGCGTGGATCGCGGCGATCGGAGAGTTCGAGGCGCTCGCGTCGCTCGCGACGTACGCGTTCGAGCATCCGGACGATCCGTTTCCACAGCTCTCTGAGAGTGGACCGGTCGTCGACGCCAGCGGCCTCGCCCACCCTCTGATTCCCGAGGGCAGCGGGGTCAGGAACGACATCGCGATTGGCGGCGGATCTCCGCACGCGCTCATCGTCAGCGGATCGAACATGTCGGGCAAGAGCACGCTGCTGCGCGCACTCGGCGCGAACGTCGTGCTGGCGCTCGCGGGTGCGCCGGTCCGCGCCCGGCGCATGCGGCTCTCGCACCTGGCGATCGGTGCGACGATCCGGGTCGAGGATTCACTGCAGGAAGGGCACTCGCGGTTCTACGCGGAGATCCTGCGCATCCGCGACATCGTGCGCCTCACGGACGGTCCAGTCCCGGTCCTGTTCCTGCTCGACGAGATCCTCCACGGCACCAACTCGCACGACCGGCGCATCGGCGCGGAGGCAATCGTGCGCACGCTCCTCGAGGCCGGAGCCATCGGGCTGGTCACGACACATGACCTCGCGCTGACAGCGCTTGCCGACGCCATCCCCGCCCTCGCCAGGAACGTGCACTTCGAAGACCGCATCGAGAACGGCCGGATGGTCTTCGACTACCACATGCGGGACGGTGTGGTCGAGCGGAGCAACGCGCTCGAGTTGATGAGGGCGGTTGGGCTGAGGGTCTAACAAACGCTAAACGCTAAACGCTGAACGCCAAACGCTAAACGCTAAACGCTAAACGCTGAACGCTAAACGCTGAACGCTGAACGCCAACTACTGATCTCGAGGCGGCTGTCATTCGCGCGCCCGACGAGGTCGCTCGCGGCCCGGTGGTTGCAACCGCCGACGCATGCAGGAGCAGCCACCTCAGCCCACCGTGCCGCGTCCGCCGGACGTGGTCGACACGCCCCCGCCCGACATCACGACGGTTCCGCCGCCCGACATCCCGCCTCCGTCAGGTCCGCCTGACATCCCGCCGCCGCCACGCGGCGGGGCCTGAACCGAGTGCCCTCACTGCATCGTCCGCTCGATCGTGCGCGCGATTTGGAGGAGGCGGTCGGTCTCGCCGTGACGCGTCGCGACCTGCAGCCCGCAGGGCAGCCCGCCAGACGCAACACCACAGGGGAGCGAGATGGCCGGGTTCCCCGTGATGTTGAACAACTGCGTCAGGCGCAGCATGACGTTGCGTACGGGCACGTCCCCGCCGCCAAGCGATACGGTCGGCGCACCGAGTGGCGGCGCGACGATCGGCAGGGTCGGCAGCACCAGCGCGTCCACGTGGCGCAACGCCGCATCCACCTCTCGCCGCAGCACGCGTCGGCCATCCAGCGCCCGCACGTAGTCCTCGGCGAGGACATAGCGCGCCATGTCGAGCCGGGCGCGGACGTTCGGCGTGTACTGCTCGGGCACGCGTTCGAGTGCCTCGGCGTGGTACGCCGCGGCATCGCCAAAGACGATGTGGACGTAGATGGGGGCGATGAGTTCGGCGTGAGGGATGTCGACGTCGGAGATCGTGACGCCGACGGCCCGCAGCCGATCCACCGCCGCGTCGAAGCTCGCGCGGACGCCGTCTTCCAGCAGGTCCATGAAGTACCGCCGCGGAAGCCCGAGCCGCATCGTTGCCGTCGCGGCTGATGTCAGCGGTGATTCCGGTCGCCGATCCCTCAGTACATGCAGGATGTGCCACGCATCGTCGACGCACGAGGTGATCGGCCCGATGTGATCGAGCGTGCGCGAGAGCGGGACCACGCCTTCCGCAGAGAGTTCGCCATGCCCCGGCTTCAGGCCGACGAGGCCGCATGCCGCGGCAGGAATGCGGATCGAGCCGCCAGTGTCGGTCCCCAGCGATGCGAGCGCCATTCCTGTGGCGACGCTGACGGCAGAGCCGCCGCTCGATCCGCCGGGCGAGCGTGAGTCGTCCTGCGGATGGCGGGCTGGTCCGAACGCGGAGTCCTCGTTGGTCGTGCCGAGGGCGAACTCGTGGAGGTTGGTCTTCCCGACCAGCACAGCGCCAGACCGACGAAGCTGCGCCACTGCCGGTGAGTCCTGGTCCGCGACAATGCCCTCGCGGACCCGCGACGCCGCGGTTGTGACGGTGCCCTTGAGATCGAACAGATCCTTGATGGAAAGAGGGATGCCGTGCAGCGGCCCGCGGTCGATGCCGTTCGCGCGCTCCCAGTCAGCCCGCTTCGCGGCGGCGCGCGCCTCGTCTTCCAGGACGAGGATGAACGCATTCAGCCGCGCATTATCGCGGCGGATGCGGGCCAGGCACTCCTCGAGCAGTTCGCCGGCGCTGACCTTCTTCGCCCGGAGCAGCCGGCCGGCGTCGTCAATCGTGCGTGGGACCATCGGCGCGACCTCCGAGTGCCGCGGCGCGCAGCGCCTGCGTCGATTGTGCAAGCCCCTCCAGCAGCGGCTTCAACTCGGGACGTCCACGCCGCTCTGCGTCAGCGATGGACTGCTTCAGCCAGTCCTGAATCGTCATGGCGTTCAGCGCTTCTTGACGGAAATGGCGACGCCGTCGCGCAGGGGAACGATGGAGGTGAGCAGCTCGGGGTGCGTGTTGATCCGCTCGTTGTATTCGGCAATCGCCTTCGTGTCGTCGACGTTCCTGCGCGGATGCTCCACGTAACCCGGCACCACCTCGCCGTCCCAGAGCACGTTGTCGGTGATCAGCAGGCCGCCTGGGCGGAGCAGCGTGACGAGCGGCTCGAGCAGCGTGTTGTAGAGCGGCTTGTGGCCATCCTGGAAGATCAGGTCGAACGGGCCGGATACCTTCACGATCTTGAGCGCCGCATCGCCGAGCATGATGCTGACCCGATCGCTCAGGCCTGCGCGTTCGAAGTTCGCCTTCGCGATTGCTGCGCGGTCCGGGTCCTTCTCCATCGTGATGAGCATGCCGTCACGCGGCAGCGCACCGGCGAGCCAGATGCCCGAGTACCCGATGCAGGTCCCGATCTCGAGGATGCGACGGGCCCCGACCGAGAAGGCCAGCACGCGGAGCAGCGCGCCGACCTCGGCATCGACGAGCGGCAGGTCCTTTGCCTCGCCCTCGCGTGCGATGTCGTCGAGCACCGCATCATGCGCGCGATTCAACCCGCTCAGGTAGCGCTCCACGAGGTCCGGAACGATATAGCCCATAATGAAAGGCATTCTACATGCGGCAGACGAAGATCATCGCGACGGTGGGGCCTGCATCCGACACCGACGACACGCTTGACGCACTCATCGCTGCGGGAACCGACATCGTCCGCCTCAACTTCTCGCACGGCACGCACGAGTCCCACGCCGCCACCTTCGCTCGCGTTCGTGCGGCAGCGAAACGGGCCGATCGCGAGGTCGCCATTCTCCAGGATCTCGGCGGGCCCAAGATCCGGACCGGCCGGCTCGAAGGAGGGCGGCCGCTGCGGCTCGAGGCAGGCAGCGAACTCCGCATCGTCACCGGCGACGCACTCGGGCGCGAGGGGCTGATCTCGACCGCGTTCGAAGGGCTCGCGCGGGGCGTGGGTGCGGGGGACCACCTGCTGCTGGCGGACGGCACGATCGAACTCGAGGTCCTCGAGTCCGACGGCAGGGAGATTCTCACGCGCGTGGTCGAGGGCGGCATGCTCGGCGAGCACAAAGGGATCAACGCGCCTGGCGTGCCGCTGCCGACGTCGGCCGTCACCCTCAAGGACATGGAGGACCTGCAGTTCGGGCTGTCGCTTGGCGTGGATCTCGTGGCGCTGAGCTTCGTCCAGACGGCTGACGACATGCGTCGCGCACGCCAAATCGTCCATGAGAACGATGGCGACGTGCCGCTCATTGCGAAGATCGAGCGGCCGCAGGCGCTCGACCAGCTCGACGACATCCTCGCCTGCTCGGACATGGTGATGATTGCGCGCGGGGACCTGGGGCTCGAGCTGCCACTGCAGAAGGTGCCCCTCGCGCAGAAGACCATCACGCGCCGGGCGCGGAGCCTCAAGGTGCCAGTGATCCTGGCGACGCAGGTGCTCGAGTCGATGACGGTCGAAGGACGCCCCACCCGGGCCGAAGTGAGCGACGCGGCCAACGCGGTGGAAGACGGCGTCGACGCCATCATGCTCTCCGGCGAGACCGCCACGGGCGCCCACCCCGCTCGGGTCGTGCAGACGCTGGACGCCATCATCCGCGAGGCCGAGGCGACGTTGACGACGCGCTCGCCGCTGCCGCGCGTGGGGAGCAACGGCCACGACCACACGCAGGCGATCTGCGAAGCCGCGGTCGCGCTGGCGGAGCGCAGCAACGCCAGGGCAATCGTCGCCGTGACCCGCGGAGGCAGCACGGCTCGTCGGCTGTCAGCCCTGCGTCCTCGGGTGCCGATCATCGCGACGACGGATCGTGACGACACGGCGCGACGGCTCTCCCCGTACTGGGGCGTGATGCCCATCTGCACGGACATCGCGGAGAACGTCAGCGCCGCCGGCCTGCTGATCGGCCAGCAGATCGTCCGGCGCCGGCTGGTCCATGCAGGAGACAGTGTCGTGCTGGTCAGCATCAACCCGGACCTCGCGAACAACAACTCCAACTACATCAAGATCCAGCAGCTCTGATGCCGGAGTACGTCCTCACGCTTCTCGCCATCGTCGCGGCCTTCATCGTCGCCGCCCTGGTCGTGGCTGCCGGCAGCGCATTCGTGCGCCGGACGCTCGACACGATGGACGTGGTCACGCCGGAGAACCGGAAGGCGCTGCACGAACGGGCGCAGCGGCTGCTGCGTGCGTTGAAGCTGTTGGCCTTCGGTGCCGCCGCGCTTGCGAGCGTGTCGTTGGGGCTCCAGCGGATCGGTATCACGGAGCCGAGCTGGGACCTGCATGAGGGCGGACGATGGCTCCTCCGTCACGGCCTCGACCTCATCATCATCTTCGTCGGTGCCTCCATCGTCATCCGCGCTGCGAACCTTGCCATCGAGCACCTGCAGCAGCAGCTGGCACACAGGCACACGCGCGCGGACCTCGAGTGGCAGCGCCGGGCCAGCACGCTCGGTGGCATCCTGTCGAGCGCCGTAACCGTCACGGTCTGGTTTCTCGCGGGGCTCATGTTCCTGCGCGAGCTTGGGCTCGATGTCGTCCCGCTGCTCACGGGCGCCGGGATCGCCGGCCTGGCGATCGGTTTCGGCGCCCAGAACCTCGTGCGCGACGTCATCTCCGGCTTTTTCCTGATTCTCGAGGACCAGGTGCGTGTCGGCGACATCGCGCGCATCAACGGCGTGAGCGGCGTCGTCGAGCAGATCAACCTGCGCACGATCGTGTTGCGCGACAACGAAGGGGCCGTCCAGGTGTTCCCGAACGGGACGGTCACGGCACTCGCGAACTTGAGCAAGCAGTTTGCGTACGCGGTGGTCGAGGTGAAGATCCTCTACAGCGAGAATCTCGACCGTGTGTTCAACACGATCCGCGAAGTGGGGGCGTCGATGCAGGCCGACCCGCGATGGACGGACGTGCTGCTCGATGCGATCGAGATCCCTGGTGTGGTGTCCATTGCCGATGGTCACGTGACCATCAGCACGAAGTTCAAGACGCTCCCGCTCAATCAGGGGCGCGTCGCCAACGAACTGCGTCGACGCCTGCTCGGCGCGCTGGCGGGCCGCGGCATCAGGCCGTACGCGCAGTAGACGAATTGCGATCGCCAAACGCCAAACGCCAAATGCGAAATGCGAAATGCGGAAATGGTGAATGCTGCAGCAATCAGCAATTAGCGATTAGCTTAGCGATTAGCAATTAGCGATTTACCAATGTCCGTGAACGATTACCACTTCGTGACCCGCTGGCGCGTGCAGGGCACCACCGGCGAAGTTGCCGACGTGCTGCGGAATCCGCTGGACCTTGTGCGCTGGTGGCCAGCCGTGTATCTCGCCGCTGACGAGATCGAGCCGCCGAACGACCGCGGCCTCGCGCAGCGCGTGCGCCTGCACACCAAGGGCTGGCTGCCGTACACCCTGCGCTGGGACCTGACGGTCGTCGAGAGCCGCTATCCGGAGCGGTTTGCGATCGAGGCGAGCGGCGATTTCGTGGGACGTGGTGTCTGGACGCTCGAGCAGGACGGCGCGTACGTGAACGCGACCTACGACTGGCGGATCCGAGCGGAGAAGCCGCTGCTCCAGCGCCTCGCGCCGGTGATGCGCCCGGTGCTCGAAGCGAATCACCGCTGGGCGATGAGCCAGGGCGAGGAGAGCCTGAAACTCGAACTGCTGCGGCGCCGTGCAGCAACGCCAGATGCACGCCGCGCTGTTCCGCCGCCTCCGGGGCCGATCACGTACGCGGCAGTGGGCCTGCTGGCCGGTGCCGCCGTCATCGGCGGCGGCCTCGCGTACCTGATCCTCAGGACGAGGCGGAACCGACGCAGGGAGAATGGCTAAATGCTAAATGCTGAAGGCTAAATGATAAATGCTGAAGGCTAAATGCTGAAGGCTGAAGGCTGATCGGCGGAGTGCGACCGCCTTTCGACCAGCAATCAGCAATTTCAATTAGCAATTCCAATTAGCGATTACCGATTAGCGATTCGCATTTCTCAAAGGTCTTCCAGCCTGAGCACCGTGTCGGCGTCGTTCCACGCATCCTGCCATCGACGACGGACGACGAGCGTGTTGGGGACGTCGCCGTCCTGGGCACGGAGTGCCTGCCAGCGGCCCCAGAGCGAGCGACCGTTGCCCGGGTTGCGCTCGAGGTCCTCCCGGAAGATCAGGTCCGCTTCTTCGTACTTCTTCGCCTTCAACAACGCGGCACCCAGCGACTCGCGGGTCGGGTAGAACCAGTCGGGCGGCTCGTTGTAGCTGATCGCGTCCTCCGCGGTGACCGCGCGTCGCCACGCCTCGATCGCTGCCGCGCTGTCGCCCTTTCCCTGTGCGATCCGCGCGTCGAGCACCGCATCGGCGACAGCGAAGATCCTCGATGCCGGATTCAGGTTGTACAGCGTGCCCTCAGGGACGGCTCGCCTGGCGGCCACGTACGCGTCGCGCTCGCGTTCCGCATCCGCCGTGTGGCCGAGTGCCCCGTGCGCCACGCCCCGGCCCCAGTGGTGAAGCGCCGTGAGGATCTTCGCGTGGGCCGGAGGCGCGGGCAGGGCGAGCAGGTCGTTCCACTTCGCGAACCGGATCAGGACGAAGGTCGTCTTCGCGGCGAGCGGCTCCAGCATCGGCATCTCGCCCACGAGCGGCGTGATGTTCGCGGTCGCTTCCTTCGCGGCGGTGAGCGCCTCGGCGTACCGCCCGGCCATCATCGCCGCGGACGCGAGGAAGTCCAGGTTGTGGTTGTAGTACATCGCCGGGTAGAAGCCGGTGGCCCCCGTGTCGGCGATGTACTTGCGATCGACCTCGGCCGCCTTCGCGTTCGCCGCTGCCGCTGCCGCGTAGTTGCCGGTCCGCATGTACGTGTGCGAAGGCATGTGGACGAGATGCCCTGCCGCGGGCACCAGCGTCTCGAGCTTCTTCGCGCTCTTCATCGCGCGCTCGGGCGTCAGCGACGCCTCGGTCGCGTGGATGTAGAGATGGTTCGCGCCGACGTGATCCGGCTCGCGATCCAGCACGCGCTCGAGGACCTCGACGATCTCCTTCGTTCCCTCGACCGGCGACCCGTCCGCCGTGTACAGCGCCCACGGCCGCAGGTCCATCAACGCTTCCGCATAGAGCGTCGCGGCATGGTTGTCGTTCGGGTACGTCCGCGTGAGCTGGCGCATCGCGTCCTTGTACTCGACGGCGAGCGCCTGCAGGTCCGGCGTCGGAGCATCGCTGTAGCGCCTGGCGAGTGCGGCGACGTACGCGCGTTCCTTCGCCGGCGCGCGGACGGCCAGCGCCTGTGCACGCTGAATCGCCTCGAACGCAGCCTTCTCGCGTTCAGGCGAGATCTCCTGGTTGATGTTGGGGCCCAGCGCGAGGGCCATGCCCCACCAGGGCATCGGGGAGCCCGGATCCACCTCGGCGGCTCGCCTGAAGGAGCGGATCGCCTCGTCGTGGTTGAACGCGTAGACCAGCGCGAGCCCCTGGTTGAAGAACTGCTGCGCTTCCTGGCGCCGGGTCGAGATCGGGAAGTTGACCCCCTGGATGCCGGGGATCAAGGTTGCGGGCCGCGCGTCGATCGGCATTGAGGGCATGGCCGGCTCGCCCGTGGACGGTTGCTGCGGGGCGGCACCGAGTGCCGCGGTCATCGCCAGGACGAGGAGGAGCATGGACTTATTTCTCCAGCAACATCTTCAGCACGCCCAGCGCCTTCTGCCACTGCGTCGTCGCCAGGCCGAGATACCGCTTCCAGCGTACACCCTCGTCGAAGCCGGTCATGACGATGCGAACGACCGTGGAGCGGACGCCGTCGGGTCCAGCCTTCGGGGTGAAGGTCATCTGGACGGCAAGCGGACCGAGGGGGCCTCCATCCGGTGGCAGCCAGAACGCATCGGCGAGGAAGACGTGATCGTTCGGCTCGATGTGCATGATCGTGCCGCGGAACACGCCTCCCATGCGGCCGAGCATCTCATCACGTTCCTGCGACGGGGGCCATTCCAGCACCCAGGGCCCGAGGAGCCGCGGGATACAGATGGAGCGTGACGCGTTCTGCCACGCGCCGAGTGCCGGCGCGTCGAAGAAGGCCTGGAACACCATCTCGACCGGCGCGGTGATCTCGAGCGTGACATCGAGCTTCAGTGACTGATCCTTGACGGGCATCGTGTCTGCAGTGGGCAGGGGAGCGTCGGGGCAACCCGGAAAGGCGAATTCTAACATCTGCTAAAGTGAGCCACGGCATGTCCCAGCAGCCGGTTGCCTATCTCTACCCTGAGTTTCTCGAGAGCCCTGACGGCCGGCCGATCCGGATTCTTGCCGAGTACCTCGAGCCGCTGAAGCGCTTCCGTGAGCAGAAGATCCAGGACACCGTCGTGTTCTTCGGATCGGCGCGGGTCGACAGCCGTGAGCGGGCCGAGCGGGCACTCAAAACGCTGCGCGCGCGCGGCGTGCCTGGCGCGGACGGTCACTACGAAGCCGAACTCAAGAAGAGCCGCAAGGCGCTGGAGTGGGCGCGCTACTACGAGGAAGCGCGTGAGCTGGCGCGGCTGCTGACGAACTGGAGTCGCGGCATCCAGGCGGAGAACCACCGGTTCGTCGTGACCTCAGGTGGCGGGCCCGGGATCATGGAGGCGGCGAACCGCGGGGCCAGAGAAGCCGGCGGCAAGACGATCGGCCTCAACATCCGCCTGCCGTTCGAGCAGGGCGCGAACCCCTACATCACCGACGGGCTGCACTTCGAGTTCCACTACTTCTTCATGCGGAAGTTCTGGTTCGCGTACCTGGCCAAGGCGCTCGTCATCTTCCCGGGCGGCTTCGGCACGCTCGACGAGCTCTTCGAGGTCCTGACCCTCGCGCAGACCGAGAAGCTCTCCAAGAAGATCGGCGTCGTCCTCTACGGTCGTCAGTACTGGGACGAGATCCTGAACCTCGGGCCGATGGCAGAGTGGGGGGCCATCCACGAGCAGGACCTCGAGCTGTTCAGCTACGCCGACACGCCTGTCGAAGCCTTCGACTGCCTGCGCGACCATCTGGTGGAACACCATCTGCAACCACCAACGGAGCAGGAAGCGGCGGCGCCCGCAATCGCGAAGACGCGAGGCTGACCGCTCGGCTCGCTCCGCTCCTCGGGGCGGGCGCAATTTCAGACGGAGGACACCGGGATGGATCGCGAGACGCGGCAGCAGCTCATCGACGCCTACAAGGACGGCTATCGGATCGTCGCCGAGGCGCTCTCCGGCGCCAAGGATGAAGATCTCGATACGGCGCCAGGCGAAGGGAAGTGGACCGCCCGCGAGATCGTCCACCATCTCGCCGACAGCGAGATGACCTCGGCCATCCGGCTGCGCCTGCTGCTGGCGTCACCGAGCCCTCACATCGTGGGGTACGACCAGGAAGCGTTCGCGAAGAAGCTCTACTATCAGGATCGTCCGATCGAGGCGTCGCTCGACGCGTTCAACGCCGCGCGCCGCACGACAGCGGAACTGCTGGACCGGATGTCCGAAGCGGACTGGCTGAAGGAAGGGACGCACTCGGAGCACGGGCGCTACACCGTCACGAAGTGGCTGGAACTCTACGCGGCGCATGCGCACGCGCACGCGGACCAGATCCGGTCCGCCATCGACGCCGCACGCAAGGCCCGACTCAAGTGAGCCGGCGTCCCGGCCTTCCCGGCCTTCCCGGCCTTCGTTACACCCAGTAGATCAGGAACCGCTCCCGCACCTTGTTGAACTCGGTCACGGCGTCCTGCCAGGAGCGCGAAATCGCCTCGGCGGGGACCCCCGCCTCGATCTGCTCACGGGTCTCCGCCGTGCCGCAGAGGATGTCGAACGGCAGCAGCGTGTATTCGTACTCGTAGGGCGGCTGTCGCCACTCGAAGGCGCCCTCGCCGGCATTGCGGAACGCCTCGACCAGCAGCACGCCGACCATCACGGGTGCAAACGTGCGCCGGTCGGTCACGTGGATCTGGATGCCGCCGCACGTGATCTTCGCGTGCTTGTGGAAGGTCGGCTCGAAGATGGCGGGACGGAAGTGCGCGCCCGGTACACGCCGCGCGTTCAGCGCCTCGGCGAACCGCTCGTCGGTGACCCACGGTGCGCCGTTCAGTTCGAAGGGGCGTGTGGTGCCGCGCCCTTCGGAGACGTTGGTTCCCTCGAAGAGCACCGTTCCCGGATAGACGATCGCCGTGTCGAGCGTCGGCATGTTTGGCGACGGCATCACCCACGGCGCCCGCGCATCGTCGTGGTACATCTCGCGGCTCCAGCCGTGCATCGGGATGACCTCGAGGTCCGCGCCGATCTCGAAGTACTCGTTGAAGAGACGGGCGAGCTCGCCGATCGTCATCCCGTGCCGCATGGGTATCGGGAAGAGGCCGACGAACGACTCGAAACCCTTCATGAGCATCGGCCCCTCGACCTGCGTCCCTCCGATCGGGTTCGGCCGATCGCACACGATCACCTTGACGCCGTCCCGCTTCGCGGCCTGCAGGCAGTAGGCCATCGTGTAGATGTAGGTGTAGATGCGGGTGCCAACGTCCTGCAGGTCAATCACGAGGACGTCGAGCCCCTCCATCATCGCGGGGGTCGGGACACGTGTTTCGCTGTAGAGCGAGTAGACCGGCACGCGGCGTCGCGCATCGCGGCCATGGCCGCTCTCAATCATGTTCTCCTGCACGTCGGACCGGAACCCGTGCTGCGGGCCGAAGATGGCCGCCAGCGTCACGTCGGGCATGGCAGCCAGGCGGTCCGCAATGTGCACGAACGCGTGGTCGACCGAGGCCGGGTTGCACACGACGCCAACCCGCTTGCCCGAGAGGGCACCAGAGGCCAGCAGGCGTTCAGAGCCGAGAGTGATGCGCATGGAGATCGATTATCGCCGCTTCAAGTGTTCAGATGTCCCACCCTCCAACCTCCAACCTCCAACCTCCGACCTCCAACCTCCGATGAGTGTCGCTGTAACGCAAGAACGCCAAAACGCCAAGACGCGCGAATGCCAAAACGCAAGGATTCGGAAGCCGAGTCCCGAGTCCCGAGTCCCGCGTCCCGAGTTCCCAGTCCCGTGTCCCGACTGGTGTTACAGTCCAAAAAGAGGCTCGAACGCCATGAACGCAGACGAACGCGCGCGCATCCTGACCTTCCTGCGATCGCACCGTTGGGCTGTGGAAGCGACCGCATCGCCGGACGGCAGTCCGGAAGCGGCGCTGGTGGGCTACGCGGTCACCGACCAGCTCGAGCTCGTGTTCGACACGCTGTCCTCGACACGGAAGGCAACCAACCTGGCAGCGAACCCCCGGGTCGCGGTGGTGATCGGCGGCTGGGGTGACGGCGATCCCCGCACGCTGCAGATCGAGGGTGTTGCCGACCTGCCGGACGGGACCGAGTTGCAGCGCCTCCAGCACGCCTACTTCGCGGCGTTCCCGGACGGACCCACCCGCATGTCGTGGCCGGAGATCACCTACGTCCGCATCACACCGACCTGGATGCGCTTCAGCGACTATCGCGTGCTGCCGCCCGACATCGTCGAGTGGCACATGACCGCTCAATAACAGAAGAGCCCGATCAAGGCTCCACCACGGAGGCCACCGAGAACACGGAGCCTGACGGTTCCGGTATCGCCCTGCGTTCCCGCGTTTTTGCGTTCATGCGTTTCGCGTTCGTGCGTCCCTCCGTCCCTCCGTTCCCGCAGGAGCATTCCTGCATTCCTGCATTCCTGCATTAAGAAGGAGCAGATGACCCTCCCCCCTCTTCCCAGCATCGAGCCTGGCCGCTATCGCCACTACAAAGGCGGTGAATACGAGGTCGTCGGCGTCGTTCGCCACAGCGAGACGCTCGAGCCGCTGGTGCTCTACCGACCTCTCTACAACGACACCGGCTTCTGGGTCCGGCCGTGGACGATGTTCGTGGAGGAGTTGGAGGTCGAGGGCGCCCGTCGACCTCGGTTCGCGCGCGTCGCCAGCTCGTCGGTCTAGTTCCGAGCGGGGGCCTCGGCCGCGCGTGGCGTGCGGGAAATCGATCGGTCTGTCGCGTTACTTCGGCAACGGAGGATTTCCCGTGAACCTGATGCAATTCAACGAGACCGTGCTGATCGTGCACTTCCTCGGACTGGCGATGGGGATGTCGGTGTCGTTCGGCAACTTCGTCATGATGGGACTCATGGCGAGCGCGGCGCCCGGAGAGAAGCCGGTGCTCGCACGGTTCCCACCAGCGATGAGCAAGGTGGGGCACATCGGCCTGTCGCTACTGTGGGCCAGCGGCCTGACGATGGTCTACACGCGCTGGAACGGGTTTGCCGGCATGCCCTGGCAGTTCGACGTGAAGATCGCGGCGGTCGTGCTGCTGACCGCAACCGTGCTGTACGCCGATCGCCTGCAGCGGCAGATCCGCCGCGGGGACATGAGCGCCGCCCGCATCATGCCGACGATTGGCAAGGTTGCGTCCATCTGCGGCGTCACGGCGCTGATCTTCGCCGTGCTCACGTTCGACTGACCCGTTCCGAACTCAGGATTCAGTGCGGCAGGCTGAAGCCTGCCGCCTACGACCTCAGTTCCGAATTCCGAGTCCCGAGTCCCGAGCGCCAGTCCCCAACTCCGAGTCCCGAGTTCCGAGCACCGAGTCCCGAGTCCCCATGCTCTATACTGCCGTTCCCGATGGTCAGGCTTCGTCTGCGTGCGTGGGGCATGCTGCTGATGGTGATCTTCGCGGCCTGCGTCACCCGTCCAGCGCACGCGCAGCCGACAGCGCCTCCTCTTGTCTGGGCTGGGGATCCCGAAGGCGGCGCCCCGTACGTCCAGGCGGACCCGGACGACCCCACCCATCTGGTCGGCTTCGACGTCGAGGTCGCTGACCTCCTCGCGCACGGTCTCGGGCGTTCGGCGCAGTTCCGGTTCATCACCTTCAGTTCCCTTCCGCAGGGCATCGCGCGTGGTGACGCGGACATCGGTCTCAGCGGCATCGAGGACACCCCGGCGCTGCGCGCCTCGATGTCCGTCACGCTGCCGTACTACGAGTTCCAGGAAGTGCTGTCGGTCCGCACCGCCGATGCATCGCGCTGGCGCACGCTGGCCGACCTGAAGGGGCGTCGCATCGGCACGCTCGGCGGCACCCTCGCCTACGAGATCCTCCTGCAGGCGCAGCGCAGCCACGACATCGTGCCGGTCTCGTATGACGATGACGTGCATCCGTTCGAGGATCTGATCAACGAACGGGTCGATGCGGTCCTGCTCGATAACGTGCTCGCCTTCCGTCGCTCCCGGACCGTGAAGGGGTTCACCGTGCAGCCGGCCAGTGTGGCAACCGGTCACTATGTGGGCGTGCTCTCGAAGCCGAACGCCGCCCTGCGGGATCGGTGCAACGAGATCCTGCGCGCGGCCATGCAGGACGGGCGGCTCGAGCAGATCCTGCGGCGGTGGCAGGTGTGGAACGACGACCAGGGACGGCTGTACGCCCGCGTGCTGGCGGGGCAACCGATCGAGCCGGTCGTCGGGCTCGACACGAGCCATGCAGTGTCAGGCCTGTCGTCCTGGGAAGCAGCTCTCCGCTACATGCCGTCGCTGCTCCGGGCGGCTGTGATCACGATCGTGCTCTCATGCCTCTCGATGGCGCTCGCCATTGGGCTGGGCGTGCTGATCGCGAGTGGTCGTGTCTACGGTCATCCGGTGCTGCGGTGGCTGCTCACCGGGTACGTCGAGCTGGCGCGCGGGACCCCCGTGCTCCTCCAGCTGTTCGTCCTCTATTACGGCATCGCCACCGCCATCCGGCTGCCGGCGTTCATCGCCGCGTTCCTCGGGCTCGGCTTGAACTACGCGGCGTACGAGAGCGAGATCTACCGTGCGTCGCTCGAAGCGGTTGGGCGAGGGCAACTCGAAGCGGCGCGGACGCTCGGCTTCAGCGAGTGGCAGATCCTGCGGTTGATCCGTGCGCCGCAAGCGTTCCGCCTGGCGCTGGCGCCGATGACCAACGACTTTGTGGCCCTGCTGAAGGATTCGTCTCTGGTCTCCGTGCTCACGGTCGTCGAGTTGACCAAGCAGACGCAGATCTTTGCGACCAACCTCGGAAGCTGGGTCATCCCCGGTGCGCTGTGCGCAGCGCTCTACCTCGCCATGTCGCTGCCCCTCTCCGGCCTGGCGCGTCGACTCGAGGCGAAGTGGAAGGCGGCGGCATGAGCGGTGACGCGACGTCGGTGCTGCGGGTGCGGGACCTGCGGCTGAAGCGCGGCGCGCGGACGATCCTCGACGGGGTCTCGGTCGAGATCAGGCGCGGCGAGGTGGTCGCGCTCATGGGCGCGTCCGGTTCCGGCAAGACGACCATGCTGCGGAGCATGGCCGGGCTCGAGCCGTTCGAGAGCGGCGCGATCGAGGTCGGCGGCGTGACACTCGGGGGAGGCCGGCACGCGCCTGACACCCTGCGCGCGCTTCGTACCAAGGTCGGCATGGTGTTCCAGTTCCACTGCCTGTTCGAGCACCTGACGGCTATCGAGAACGTCTGGCTGGCACCGGTCCATGTGCACGGGGCGATGCGGGCGGAGGCCGAGGCGCGTGGCATGGAACTGCTTGGCCAGCTTGGCGTCGCGCATCGCGCCACGGCGCTGCCGCGCGAGCTCTCGGGCGGCGAGGCGCAGCGGGTCGCGATCGCCCGGGCGCTCGCCACCGATCCGCCGGTCCTGCTGATGGACGAGCCGACCGCGTCGCTCGACCCCGCACGCCGTGACGAACTGGCGCGTCTCGTCCAGGAGCTGGTGACGCGGGGGCGCACGATCGTGGCGGCCACGCACGACGAGGAGTTCGCCGAACGGGGCGCGAGTCGGATTATCCGGATGGCCAGCGGCCGCGTGTCCGCCGACGTCGGCAGGCGCTGACCAGCTCGGCCAGGCTGCTCCGGAACCCGGCAATTCCCTTGCAGATTCAGGGAAGGGTTGTATACTACGCCCGTCTGGTGGCCAGTCCCGCCTGCTTCGCCCGCGCCGAGAGCCGATCGAGCTTCCTTCCTGATGTCTCGTTCTCTCCTCCACGCCATTGCCGAGCCGACGAGCACGCCACCTTTGCGTGAGGAGCGAGTATGGGTCGCAGGTTGTACGTCGGGAATATCCCCTACAACACCGGAGAAGCGGAACTCCAGGAACTGTTCGGCCGCGCGGGCAACGTCGAATCGGTCCGCGTGATGCGCGACGCCGCCACGGGCCGGGCCCGCGGCTTTGCGTTCGTCGAGATGGCGACCGATGAAGAGGCAGAGCGCGCCGCTTCCGAGTTCAACCAGTATCAGCTCGGCGGCCGTGCCCTGACGGTCAACGAGGCGCGGCCCAAGCCTGAAGGTGGATTCGGCGGAGGCGGCGGCTTCGGTGGGAACCGCGCCGGTGGCGGCGGACGTCGCGAGCCTCGCTGGTAATGCCGCCCAAGAATCTCTCCAAAGGCGACCGGGTGGAGCAGGCCAACTACGGCAAGGGCACCATCCTGGAATACAACGAGCAGCACGTGGTCATCGAGTTCGACGAGCACGGCAAGAAGACGTTCGTGACCCGCATCGTCCAGCTCCAGTCCACCACCGAGCCGGCGCCCGCAAAGACCGTCCGCAAGCGCGCGCCTCGCAAGACGAAGAAGAAGGAAGAGGCCGCGGCCGAGGACGAGTAGAAAGCCTCGCACCAGCAAGGCACGAAGGCACGAAGGCCCGACAGCGCCTCCCGCCTTTGTGCCTTGTTGCCTTCCTGCCTTGTTGCCTTCCTGCCCTCCCGATTCAGCCTGCTACGCCCGCTCGGAACTGATCGTGTAGTCGTACCACTCCACGATCTTCCGGTCCTTCACCAGGAACACGCCGACCCCGTGCCAGCTCCTGAGCTGGAAGTTCGAGAAGCGATCGATCCGCTCGTTGATCACCATCGGTCCGCGCGCCCAGGTGTCGAGGATCTCGAACTGGTTCACGTTGTTCAGGATCGTCGTGATCCGCGCAATCAGCGCCTCGCGTCCCTTCGTCGGCTCCATCGTCTCGGTCATCCGATAGGAGCCGTTGTCGGCAAAGAAGGACAGGATCCGGTCGAGATCGTGGCTGGGCCACGCCGCACAGAAGTCCTTCACGACCTGGATGTTCGCCTGTTCGGCGGGTGTCGGAGCGGCCTGCAGCGTGCCCGTCGTGCCGGTCGCGGCAGCGATGGCGCCAAGGCCGGTGAGGAACTGACGCCGATCGACCGGATGTGTGGTGCCCTTCATTGCATCCTCGCTGCTGGCGATGAGTGGTTCGTTGCCTGCGCCAGCGCGCGGGCGGCCACCGCGGCGCTCGCCCACGCCCACTGGAAGTTGAAGCCGCCCAGTCGACCGTCGACATCCACGACCTCGCCCGCGAAGAACAGCCCCGGGCAGAGGCGTGACTCCATCGTCCTGGGATTGATTTCGGCGAGGTCCACGCCCCCGGCGGTGACCTCCGCGTAGTTATACCCCCGTGTCCCCTCAATCGGGAGCAGCCATGCGCTGAGCGCGTGTACCACGGCACGCCGCTGCTCTCTGGACACCTGGCCCGCGGGTCGATCGGGCGGGACATCAACCGCGTTCAGCAGGGCGTCGGCGATCGCCGCTGGCACCCGTGCCGCGAGCACGCTGCTGATGCTCGCCTTCGGGCGAACCCCGGCGGAGCGCGTGAGCCACGAGTCGACCTGTTCGAAGCCCTCACCCGGGCAGCAGTTGAGGGTGATGGCCACCTGCCGCTGCGCTGCTGTGGCACGGGTCCAGTGGCGCGAGACGTCCAGCGCCGCCGGTCCGCTGATGCCGAAGTGCGTCCAGAGCAACGGCCCGCAGACGCGTTCCGCGAGGCGACCGTCGAGCCATACCTGGAGTTCGACGTCGTGCGCGATTCCGGAGAGCGCGGCATGCGCGAGTGGGTGGCGGCTCGACAGCACCAGCGGCACGAGCGCCGGGACCGGCGGCACGATCGTGTGTCCCACCGACCGCGCCAGCGTCCAGCCACTGCCGTCGCTGCCGCTCTTCGGCAACGATTGCCCACCCGCGGCCAGCACGACCATCCGCGCCGCGATCGACCCCTGGCTCGTGTCGAGCATGAACCCTGCACCCTCCCGCCGCAGCGCGTGGACCCGCCAGCCATCGCGGCGCTCCACGCCGACGCGTGCGCCTTCGTGCAGCAGGGCGTCGAGGACGTCTCGCGCACGATTCGAGTCGGGGAACAGCTTGCCCCGCTCCTCTTCGTGGAGCGACACACCGATGTCCGCGAAGAAACGGACCGTCTCGGCAACGGGCCACGCCTTCAGCACCTGCCGGATCGCCGCTCGCGACCCGCCGTGGAAGTCGCGTTCCGTGACCCGCGCATTGCTGACGTTGCATCGTCCGCCGCCGCTTACGAGAATCTTGGCGCAGGGTCGTCGAGCGCCGTCCACCAGGACGGTGCGGCAATCGGACGCGCGTCGGGTCAGAATGGCGGTGGTGAGTCCGGCAGCACCGGCGCCGACGATGACGATGTCCACCGGTTCGGGAAGAGGAGTCGTGATGCTGCATTATCGCCTGCGCATGTCGGCCCTTCGTGACGGACCGCCGGAGCGACCATGACGCCACCAACCGATCCGAACCCGATCCCCCCGGCACCCACAGAGCCCACGGGGGCGACGGATGCCGGGCACCTCGCGCAGCAGGCACTCGATGCCTTACCGGCACGGGTCGCCGTCGTGAATGACGCCTGGTGCATCGTCATGGTCAATCAGGCGTGGCGCGCCTTCGTCCAGTCGCTGGGCCTCGCGTCGGGCACGGGGGAACCTGGCCGGAACCTCTCGGAGCTCTGCGCCACGTCTGCCGTGCTGGACGACGCCGCGGTCGGCAGCCTGCATGAGGGGCTTCGACGGATCCTCGAGGGCGACACGACGCTGTTCGACGCGGAGTTGCGGTGCCGCGTCGGCGGCTCGGCGTCGTGCTGGATGGCCGTGCGGATTTCGCCCCTGCGTATGAACGACCGCCGCATGGCCGTGCTGGCGTGCGAGGACATCACGAACCGCAAGCGTGCCGAAGAGACGCTCCGTGAAACGGAACGTGCACTGCAGCGGGCGCAGGCGATCGCCCGTGCCGGAAGCTGGGTCGCTGACTTCGAGCAGGGGATGTTCATCTCCTCGCCGGAGACCGCGCGGCTTGGGGGCTGGCCGCCGGAGCCGCGGCCCTTCGAGGCGCTGGCCGAGCTGATTCATCCGGACGACCGTGAGATGCAGGGCCGGGCCTGGGACGAAGCGCTGCGGACCGGCAGGTACGACATCGAGCACCGGATGCTGTCACCCACGGGCGTTCTCTGGGTGCGCGTGCAGGCGGAGGTCACGTTCGACGAGCAGGGCAGGCCGGTGCGTGCCCTTGGCGTGACGCAGGACATCACCGAGCAGCGCCGGATGCACGATGCGGTCGCCGAGGAACGGGCCCGCCTGCAGACGCTCTTGAACACGATTCCCGACATCGTCTTCGTCAAGGACCTCGAGGGACGCTACGTGGTGTGCAACCCGGCGGTGCAGGCGTTCCTTGGGTTGCCGGCGGAGCAGATCCTCGGCCGGACAGACGACGACTTCTTCCCGCCCGAGGTGAGCGCCACGTTCCGCGCCGATGACGAGCACGTCTGCCGGACCGGCGAGACGACCAGGAAGGAAGACGCCTTTCGCGCACACAACGGCCGTGAAGGGCTGCTCGAGACGATCAAGACGCCGATGTACTTCCGGGGCGAGTTGATCGGCGTGCTCGGCATCGGCCGCGACATCAGCGAGCACCGACGGGTGATGGCGGCGCTGGCCGAAAGCGAGCGGCAGAAGGCGTTCGCGCTGGAGGCGGGGCAGTTCGGCACCTGGCATCATTCCGCCGGGGCACCTGATGCGACGCTCGACGAGCGCGCGCAGCGCCTGTGGGACTGCGACAGCCCGCATGTGGACATCCGCGAGCTGATCGAGTCGCGCGTCCACCCCGACGACTGGAGCGTGCTCCAGACGTCGTTTGCGCCGGGGCGGCACGTGCTCGAGTTCCGCGTGCGCCATCGGGACGGCACCGAGCGGTGGCTCCAGTCGCACATGCACGTCTCCGAAGGGACCGGCGAGTCGTTCTACGACTTCGTGAGTCACGGCACCGTGCAGGACGTCACGGAACGGAAGCGGGCCGACGAGACGGTGACGCGGTTCATCTCCGCAAACCCCGTCGTGATCTACGCGCTCGGCATCGTGCCGGAGGGCGGTTTCCCCGTGCGGTGGTTCAGTGCCAACCTGCACGCGATGACCGGGTGGCGCGATGACGAGGCACGCGAGGCCACCTGGTGGACCGACAACATCCACCCGGACGACCGCGAGGCGGTCCTCGCGGCCAACGTGTATTCGCCCGTGCAGGAGCACACGATGCACGAGTTCCGGTTCCGCCATGCCGACGGTCACTACATCTGGATTCGGGACGAGAAGCGCGTGCTCCGCGACAGCGCCGGTCGGGCGACCGAGATCGTGGGCTCGTGGTCGGACATCACCGCCCGGGTCGAACTGGAGGAGCAGCTCCGCCAGGCGCACAAGCTCGAGGCGATCGGGCTTCTGGCCGGCGGCATCGCGCACGACTTCAACAACCTGCTGACAGTCATCGGTGGCAATTCGGAACTGCTCAAGGCACACGTGTTCGGCGCCGAGGCCGAGCGCCTCCTGGCGGAGATTCGTGCTGCGGGAGAGCGTGCGACCGCCCTCACGCGACAGCTGCTCGCCTTCAGCCGATCGCAGGTGCTCGCCCCGCAGGTCATGGCCATCAGTGACTTGATCGGCCGCATGCAGGCGATCGTGCCCAGGCTCATCGGGGAGCACATCCGGTGCAGCTTCGAGCTGGATCGCGCCGCCGGGCACGTGCGGGTCGACACGGCGCAGTTCGAGCAGGTGCTCCTGAACCTGGCGGTCAACGCGCGGGACGCCATGCCACGAGGCGGCCGCCTGACGATCGCCGCCAGGCCGGTGGTGCTCGACGAGGCCTTTGCGGAGCGCCACCCGGACGTTCGCGCCGGCGAGTACGTGGAGGTGGCGGTCTCCGATACGGGGGTCGGCATGACCACGGATGTGCTGGCCAGGATCTTCGAGCCGTTCTTCACCACCAAGGAGCAGGGGCGCGGGACCGGACTTGGCCTGTCGATGGCATTCGGGATCGTGAAGCAGAGCGGCGGCCACATCGACGTGCAGCGCCGGCTCGGGGAGGGGTCGACCTTCCACGTGTATCTGCCTCGGGTCGAAGCTGAACCGCCGACCGCAACGGAGGAACGGGTGGACACGCCCACGCGCCGCGGGCACGAGACCGTGCTGCTGGTGGAAGACGAAGACAGCGTCCGGAAACTGGCGCGTCTGGCCCTTGAACGTGCCGGTTACACGGTGCTCGTCGCCGAAAACGGCGCCGCCGCCCTTGTGGTCGCCGAGGAGCATCAGGCTCCGATCGATCTGCTGGTCACGGATGTCGTCATGCCGGAGATGCGCGGTCCCGATCTCGCGCAGGCGCTCCGCGCCCGGCGTCCCGGCCTGAAGGTCCTCTTCATGAGCGGCTACGTGCAGGATGCGCTGGACCGCGCGGACATCTCCGAGGCGGACTTCCTCCTGAAGCCGTTCACGCTGAAGGACCTGTCGCAGCGGGTGCGCGCCGCCATCGACGGCACCGCCTAGACGGTCGCGCCAGGCGCCCGCCAGCCAGCCCGGCCGGGCGCGGTATGATCGGGCCGGGTTGTCGCGCGTCATTGCCACCCATGCGGTCGCATGGGTTCTCAGACTCATCGCCTGGACGATTGCCGGTTGGCTGCTGGGCTGGCCAGGCGTGCTGCTGCTGTGCACCGCCGGTGCGCTGACCTATGTCGCCGCGGTGTTCATCGAACCCAGACGCACCACGCCCGTTGCGGCGATGGCGCTCGCCCTGACGGTGGCGTTGCTCGTGGCGCTGCTCGGCGCGACCCTGCTGTGGCCCGACCGTGCCCGCCTGCTCCTGCCGATCGGCGTCGGCGTCTTCGTGTGCCATGCCGTTGCGTATCTCGTCGACGTGCATCGCGGGAAGGCCTCGACGTCGCGGCTCACCCCGGCGCTCGCCTACATGGTCCAACTGCCGGTATTCCCGGTCGGACCGCTGTCCCGATTCCACGATTTCGCCGCGCAGTGGGATCACGGCGACGTCAGCATCGGCGGCTTCTCCTACGGCGTCCGGCGGGTGGTCACCGGCGCGATCAAGATCTACCTGTTCGCTGTCCCGCTCGGCGCGACCGCCGAGCAGATCTTCGCCCTCCGCGTCACGAGGCTCTCGATCGACACGGCCTGGCTCGGCGCAGTCTGCGCGGCGCTCGAGGCGTACTACTACGTCTCCGGGTTCTCCGACGTCGGCATCGGTGTCGGCAAGATGATCGGCTTCCGCTACCAGGAGAACTTCCGTCGCCCATTCACCGCCGATTCCGTGCGCGAATACTGGCGGCGCTGGAACGTCACGCTGATCACCTGGTTGCGTGACTACGCCGCGCTGCCGATAGCGGGGCACGAACGCGCGACCATGCGCGGGTACCTGCTGACCGTTGCCGGGTTCCTCGTGGTCGGCGCGTGGCAGCGCCCCGGCTGGCACGTGCTGCCGTGGGCGGTGTACTTCGGAAGCTGGCTCGCGCTCGAAACCGCCTTCCTCGGTGCGCACATCGAACGGCTGCCGCGCGTGCTGCGGCACGCCTACGTGCTGCTCGTGATCCTCGCAGGATGGCTACTCCTGCATGTGAGCGGACCGGGTCACCTGCTTGGCTACCTCGAAGCGATGGTCGGCTCGGCGATCAGGCCTTTCGGTGAGGCACGCACGTACCTGACGGCGTGGTTCACCACGGCGCTGGCGTGTGCCGTGTTCCTTGCGGGACCGATGATCGGCAACGTCAGCCGGTGGCGCGTCTCCGTGGACGCGGCAGTGGCCTCGCTCATCATGATGTTCGCGGCGACCGCGGTGTTGCTGTGGCACGTCCTCGCGCCGATTCGCCGCCTCTTCACGAGCGACCCGGTCCAGAAGCACGGGCGCTGAGCTCACCTCATCTTCACAGCCCTTCCCGCAACCAGCACGGCGGCTGTTGCGCAGCCGGCTCTTCCGGAGTTCTAATGACGATGATCCCTTCAGGACAGGTGCCCCGATGCCGATAGCCGTCACCCGGAACGATGACCTGCGCTGCGTGACCGTCAAGATCTCTGATCCGTGGAGCGTCGAGGAGGTCGCCGTCGCGGCCGATCGGCAGGTGAGCCAGCAGGCCTGGCGCTACGGCACGTTGCTCGACCTGCGCGGCAGCGCGTGGGTCCCGTCCGAGCCGGATCTTATGTGGCTGGTCACGCGAGGCCAGCAGCAGCACGCGATTAACGGCGCGCGTGGGCCGATGGCCGTCCTGTTCGACCGTGACACGCCGACGTCGCTTGTCCAGCACTGCCTGCAATACGGTTCCGTCAGCAGCGGCGAACCCGCCCGGGCGTTCGAGGATGGCGCCGCCGCCGTGGAGTGGCTGACCGCGCGGCCTGTCGCAGGCTGACATCCAACATCCCGGATTCGATCGCGTACTCAGCACGTACGCATGCGACCCGTCTGCACGCGACGGGCGCATCACTTGCACTGCTGCCCTGCAATGCGCATGTCGCGCGAATTGGAGGTAGCAGGCGTGATCACTTCTCGTCGTCATCGATTCATCGGGGTCATCGGCGCGTTCATCATCAGCAGCGGACTCTTCGCAGGCACCGCGCTCGCACAGGGCGCCGGGCAGACCACCACGACCATCGACCCAGGCTACTGGACCGTGACGCCGTTCGTCGGCTTCGGGTTCAGCGGCGACCTCGACAGCGCCACCCCGGACATTGGCATCGCAGGCGGCTATGTGTGGAGTCCGCGCGTCTCCTTCGAGGGAGAGTTCAGCTTCCTGCCCTCGAGTGAAAACAGCGGCCTCGTCGAGGTGAGCACGCGCGTGTGGAACCTCACGGGCAACGTGCTCTATCACTTCTCAGGGCGTGACTGGGTGCCCTACGGCGTGGCCGGCATCGGCTTCGGCCACTCCAGCGCGGACATCAACACCAGCGATCCGTTCCTCAACTCGTTCGACACCTCGTCCACCGAGTTCGTCGCGAACATCGGCGGTGGCGTCGAGCGCGCGCTGCGCAACAACACCGCGCTGCGCGGCGACTTCCGCTACATGTTCGGTGGTGACCTGGTGCCCGACTTCTGGCGCCTCAGCGTCGGCGTCACCCTCGGCTTCCATCGGCGATAACTTCTGAATTTCTTACTGCCCGAATGCTCCAGTGATCGTTCTGTGCAGGCGCATAGGCCGGAGGAATGAGCGCATGAAGATGAAGAGCATCGTGGCGGCGGGGTGCGTGGCACTGGCGCTGGGAACGTGGACGACCGAGGGCTGGGCGCAACAGACCGGTTCACAGTCATCGTCCACAGGCACGACTCAGGCGGGGTCGGGCCGCGGCGTGCCGAACGATCCGGACACGCAGAGCACGACGGACCGTGCGGGGCAGACTCCGCGGCCGACGAATCCGGCAGGGCAGGGCTCGAGCGGCTCCGTCGGAACCTCGGGGACAACGCAGGGGTCGTCCGGCTCACAGAGCACATCGGGCTCCCAGGGCAGCTCACGTTCGCAGGGGAGTTCGGGGTCGCAGGGAACCTCGGGTTCGCAGAGCGGTTCGGGCTCGCAGGCGACCTCGGGCACGTCCGGAACGCAGGGCTCCTCGGGTGCGGCGTCTGGCAACACGGGGTCGACGAATAGCGGGACGATATCGGGCGGGCAGTCGAGCGGCTCGGGCACGTCGCGCAGCAATCGGCGGAACCGGCGCGGACGCCGTGGGACGAGTGGGACGCAGGGCTCGTCTGGCGCGAGCGGGACGTCCGGCGCGAGCGGAACGGGCAGTGGCCGTACCTCGGGCACGAGCGGTACGACCGGAAGCGGTCGGACGTCAGGCTCGAGCGGAACTGCGTCGGGTACCGGCAGCACCGGGAGCGGCGGAGGAAGCGCGACCGGCAGCGGCGGGACCGGCGGCTCTACGTCCGGTTCGAGCGTCGGGTCCGACGATCGGACGCGATCGAATGGCGGGTCGAGTTCGAGCGGATCGGGCAACGGATCGTCGAGC
Organism: Acidobacteriota bacterium; assembly: GCA_018268955.1. GTDB lineage: Bacteria > Acidobacteriota > Vicinamibacteria > Vicinamibacterales > CAVVIG01 > CAVVIG01. The sequence continues at coordinate 130,569 of JAFDVO010000003.1, forward strand.
ACATCGGGTGGTTCGACCGGCGGCTCGACGTCCGGCTCGGGCAGCGGGAGCGGCTCTCCGCGCTAGTCACAGCGTGGCTGCGGCATGAACGCGCGGCAACGCGCCACGCGCAAAAAGAAAAGGCACGAGGGCAAGGATGCCTTCGTGCCTTTTGCGTGGTGCCCGGCTGACGCCCTCGGCGTCAGCCGTCCTGTTCAGACGAACAGGAACATCGCCATGATGAAGCCGACGATCGCCGCGAAACCGACGTGAATCCAGAGCAGTCCGAAGTTATCGTCCATGGTCGTCATTCCGTATCAGTGCAAGTGACTAGCGTGGGCGGACTTCGACCGTCGTCGGTGACGAGCCAGACTGTCCGCGGGGAACAATCGATTGTATCCGATGCCTGCCCGCAATCCGATCCCACGCGCCCCTGCCCGGGTTACTTGCTGAAATTCGGCTGAACGGTCACGTCGCTGTTGACGGTCAGCGTGCAGGTTGGATTCGCGCCCGCGGTCGTGCAGGCGCCGCCCCAGTTCAGGAACGCCTTGCCGGCCGCCGGGGTCGCGGTGAGGGTGACCCGGGTGCCCGGCGCGAACCTGGCCGTGCAGGTGCCGCCGCAGTTGATCGTCTTGTCTCCTGCCGGCGTCGCCGTGACCGTCCCCGAGTTGCCGCGGCTGACCTGCAGGGTGAAGGTACTGCCGCCACCGGTCCCGCCGCTCTTGGTCGGCTGCGGCGCGAACGTCGCAACCGCGGTGACGCCGCCGTTGACGGTGACGACGCAGGTCGACTGCGTGCCCGCACATGCGCCGCTCCACCCGGCGAAGTAGCTCCCGCTCGAGGCCCTGGCAGTCAGCGTGACGACAGTGCCGGCGTTGTACGGCTGCACGCACTTCTTGCCGCAGGCAATGAGCTTGTCTGACGAATCGACCGAGCCGTTGCCGGAGGTCGACACCGTCAGCGCATCCGGCTGCACGTTGGCGCCGCTCATCTGCACCGCAATGAGCTGGCCGATCTCGTCCGGCGCCGGTGCTGAACAGGTGCCGTCGGCGCACAAGGCTTCATGGGTGATCGGATCGTACTGCCCGGTGAACTCCCACGTCTCGATGCGCCGCACGACCGCGCGGGTGGTCGGCGCGATGGAGCCGGAGTTCCGCTTCTGGCGGCGGTTGCCGTTGCTGTTGGACGGTGGCTCATCCTGCAGGATGGAGAAGTCAGACTCGAGCTGGCCCGGGTCCATCGGCACGACGGCCGGATCATCGGCCATCAGTTCGTCGAGCGCGATGGGACGCAGCAACTCGACGCGGAAGGAGCGGAGCCATTGCGCGTTGCCGAACAGACCCTGAACCTCCGCCGGCTCGGGCGCGACGACTTCCGCGACGAGTTGCGGCGGGTTGTTGGGCTGCGCCGGTGGCTGGACGTAGTACGTGGGCATGGGCACGGCCGTCGGGGGATCCACCGGAACCAGCACGGACGGGTCCGCATCACTTTCGCACATCCACCTGGCCGTGACCTTCGTTGGGTTCGCAACAGTGTAGGTGCCGAAGTGTTCGCAGCCGCCGTTCTCGTACGTGCCGGCCACCCACTGGTAGCACTGCCCCGAGAACCACGGCACGGTGTGCGGGAGGGTGCGGGTTGCCCAGCCTGCGCCCGGCGAGTACGTCGTCTGGTATCGCACCGCGACCCCGGTCGGCGTCGAGGTGATCGTCGGCATCCCGTAGCGATTGCTCGAGAACGCGCCCGACATCTGGTCCACGGTCAGGCCGTCGAGATCGATCTCGAACCCGTGGCAGACCTTGCCCGTGTCGTTGGCGATGTCGAAGTTGCCGAGCGACCCGTAGATCACCGCTGACTGCGCCTGTGCGCTCGTCGCGCCGGCGATCACGGCAGCGCCCGCAACGATGGCTGCCGCGAGCCTCCGCCAGTTCCCGCCGTGTGTGGTCCGTTCCTGCATCATGCCCGCTCCCTCTGCAATGTTGGTCGTGGTGGAGGTGTCGAGCGCGTGTGAACGCCGTGCACCATCCGAGGCGCATCCAGATTCGTGGAGGTGGGCCAGCCAGTTGTCAGCGTGATGTCAACGCGATGTCAAAACACGCATGTCAAGACAGATTGACGGCTCGTTCACATCCGCTTGACACATGCTCGGGCAGCAGTGCGAGCCGCCCGAGAAGCGGCAACTCGGCGGTGTGAGCCGCCGGACATGTGCCTCGAAGCCTACTTGTAGGTGGGACCGGCCGGAGGAGGCGTGTAGGGGAGTCCGAACTTGTTCGTGTGGCGCGACAGCTTGTCATCGCCAGGCACCAGGGCCACGGCCTCGAGTGTCGCGTCACCGGCTCCGACGACAATCTCCTTCTGGACGGCGCCGGTGGCTGCGGTCAATCGGTCGTGCCAGAGGCGCAGCGCGTAGCGGCCTGGAGGGACCTGCGTGAACGCGAAGGTGCCCTGGCGATCGGTGGACGCGAAGTACGGGCTGTCCACCACGACGACAACCGCGCTCATCTCCGGATGGATGTTGCAGAAGATGTAGCTGACCCCGGCGCGTGGGAACGTGACGCTGCGTGTCCCTCCGGCTTCGTACAGCCCGAGGTCGAATCTCCGCCCATCGAACAGCGAGAAGACGTTGTGGAAGAACGGGTCCAGGTTGGGGAAGTCCACCGTGCTTCCTGTCGGCACGATCAGCAGGTGCGGGGCAAACCGCTTGTTCTGCTGCGTGATCGTGTAACGCGAGGACGGCGCGGGCGCCGGTGTCCGCCTGTCGAGCGGCTGCAGCCACACGGCGACCCCGCTCAGGTCGCGCTGACCGCTGACGGTGATGGTGCCGCGGACCGTGGAGCGGTCCTGAGCGGCGAGGCCCGCACCGCTGCAGGCGCAGGCGAGGGCGACGAGCGCGATCTTGATGACACGCATGGTGGAAGACGTTGCCTCAGAACACGATGCCGGTGCTGACGTTCAGGTGATCCGCCAGCCAGGCGCGTCCGTCGAACCGGGTCGTGCACAGCCTGCGGTACTCGACCGAGAACAGCAGGTTCGATCGCGGCCGCATGATGACATTGAACAGCGCCGCGGCATTGCGTTGCGCCGAAGGCGCCTCGTCGCTCGGCTGTTGCAGCAAGGTTGCCCGTGTGCGCGGACGGGATCGGTCGATGCCGGCGGCCACATTGAACTCGGTGGTGGCGCCGTGTCGCACGCTGAGCTGTCCCCAGCCGCCGCTGCTGACCAGGGGGTGCACGCCCGCTGTCGGGTCGTCTGGCGGACCGTCGAACAGCACGCTCGAATGGGCCCCGCCCCCGAGGCCGCCGATCGCCTGTCCGCGGTACACCTCACCAGAGACGTGGACGTTCGGCCGTGCTGCCCATTGGGCATCACCGGTCGCCGCCCAGGCGTTCACGTGCCGATTGAAGGCCCAGTCCTGTCGCGAGTAGAAGGCGCCAGCGCCGACGCTGGTACGGCTGTCGTCCGGTCCGCGCTCGAGCGCGACCCTGAATGCGGTTGCGGGTGTGCGGCTCCGTTCGCCCGCGGTCGGGAGCCGGCTGTACTCTCCGGCCGGGAGTTCACCGGTCAGCGCGTCGAGCACGCCGCCGCGAACCGAGATCGTCGTGCCGGAGCGTGCGCCGAACCGCTGCTCGACGTACGCCTGCGGTGTCCATGACCAGATGTTACCGGCGGACGCGAGCGCCGGGTACGCGGACGAGGCCAGTGAGCTCGGCGAGAGGGGGGAGAAGAACGGGGCTTCCTGCCCGACACGGACCGATGTGTTCTGCCGGTCGAGCGCCAGTTCGATGGTTCGCAGCCGAAGCCCTGGTGCGCTCAACCCGTCGTTGGCGGCAGGGAACCCGCCGAAGAAGTCGAGCCGCATGTTCGCGCGGGTGGCGAAGTCGCCTAGTACGGGGCCGAACACGTCCATGCCGAACGAAGACTGCCGCACGGCGCCCGAGAGGTTTCCGCCGGAATCACCGGCGGCGGACTCCATCGCGAGGAGCGGCAGGTCCATGTTGTCCACGGTCCCGCGGGTACTCGCGATCTGAAACAGCGCGAGGCCCGAGAGGCGGACGCGATACTTGGAACTGCTTTCGACCTTGGTCTGCTCGAGCGTGGACGTCTGCCCGTTCACGAGCTCCGTTTGCTCCGCGCCCTGCTGCTGCATCGCCTGGAGCGCGGCTTCGAGCGCATCGGTGCGCGCGCGCGATGCGTCGAGCTCGCCCTGGAGCTGATTCACCGACTCACGCAGGTGCCGGACCTCGGTGAGCAGCGCCTCGATCGATGCGGATGGCGATGGGAGGGTGGTCGCCGAGGCGCCGGAGGCCGGCTGCTGCGGTTGCGCGTGGGCCGCCGTGGTCGTGCCGAGCACAGCGGCGGCAGCGACGCTGCACGCCGCGCTGCGTGCCATCGACCCGGTAGAATGGAAGAACCGCGAGAGATTCATGGAGAAGATCCTCGTCATCGAGGACGACCGAGCAACGCGCAAGGCGCTTCAGGAATTGTTCCTGCAGGAAGGGTACACCGTCGACCTTGCCACGAACGGTGCGGAAGGGCTCGCCTCGTTCCGGTCCTCACGGCCCGACTTCGTCGTGCTCGATCTCCGGATGCCGCAGATGGGCGGGCAGGACGTCTGTCGCGCGATCCGCAAGGAGTCCGAGGACGTCCCGATCATCATTCTCACTGGGTCGTTCGACGAGATCAATCGCGTCCTCCTGCTGGAACTCGGCGCCGACGACTACGTCACCAAGCCATTCAGCCCCAACGAACTGCTGGCACGCGTGCGCGCGATCCTGAGGCGCGCGCGCCGCGCCGCCCCGGTCGAGCGGCTGCACTTCGACGATGTGGCGGTCGACTTCGCGAAGATGCAGGTGCTGCGCGAGGGCCGGTCGGTCGCGCTCACGCCGCAGGAGTTCAAGCTGCTGCGGTACCTCGCCCAGAACCCGGAACGGGTCGTGTCGCGTGACCAGCTGCTCAGCGAGGTGTGGGGCTACGATTCGTACCCGTCGACGCGCACGGTGGACTCGCACATCCTGACGCTTCGGCAGAAGCTCGAACGCGATCCGAAGGCGCCGGTGCACTTCGTCACCGTTCACAGCGCCGGATACAAGTTCGTCCCCTGATCGGCTCCCGTGCGGCTGCGCACCAAGTTCCTGCTCTCGGTCGTCCTCATTTCGTCGCTGCTGACGGCAGCGGTCCTGCTGCTCGTGCGCTACCGCGTCCAGTTGCGGGTTCGCGACGAGGTGAGCCAGGCGCTCGAGGCATCGGTGCTCGCCTTCGGGCGGGCGCAGCAGCAGCGTGCGCTCATGCTCGAACGGTCAGCGGCGCTCCTCGCAGCGCTGCCGCCGCTGAAGGCGGTGATGACCTCGGGCGACACCGCGACCATCCAGGACGCGTCCGAGCCGTTCTGGAGGCTGGCGGGGAGCCAGGTGCTCGCCCTCGCGGACCGATCGGGCCACCTGTCAGGCTTCCACGCGACTGCGGCGTCGTTCTCGCGATCGGAAGCGCAGGCTGCCATCGATCGCTACATCGCTGGTGGATCGACGCGGGACTGGTGGTCCGGCGGTGGGCACCTGTTCCAGGTGTTCCTGCAGCCGATCTCGATTGGGCCTCCAGAGAGCAGCTATCCGATCGGTCTGCTGGCGGTCGGCTACGAGATCGACCGCGGGGTGGCCGCGGACCTGGGCAGCATCGGGTCCAGCGAAGTGGCATTTGGCTACGACGGCACGCTGATGGTGACGACGCTGCCGTCGCACCTGCAGCAGGCGGTTGGGGCGCTGCTGGCGCCAGCCGCCGATGCGTCCGGGACACGTGACGTGAGGCTGGGCCAGGCCTCCTTCCGCGCACGCACGGTGGACCTGTCGCAAGCGGGCGGGGCGCACGTCACCCTGGCAGTCCTGAAGTCGGTGGACGAGCCAGCGGCGTTCCTCGCCGACCTGAATCGCTGGATTGCCGCGATTGGCGCCCTTGCCGTGCTGGCTGGCGCGCTGCTGGCCTTCACCGTGGCTGCCCGATTCACGCGGCCGCTCGGGGAGCTCGTCGCCGGTGTCGAAGCGCTCGAGCGCGGCGATTTCGAGTACCCGCTCGAACCCCGCGGATCGGATGAAGCCGCCCGTCTCACCGCATCGTTCGATCGGATGCGCAGCCGCCTTCGCGAGAGCCAGCGCACGCTGCTCGAAACCGAGCGCCTGGCGACCATTGGACGCGTGGCGCGCAGCCTCTCACACGATCTCCGGCACCCGCTGACCTCCATTCAGGCGTACGCGGAGTTCCTCGCCGAGCGGGAGCTGACGCCAGCGCAGCGCCGGGACTACATGGATGAAATCCGGATTGCCGTGAGCCGGATGACCGACGAGATCAACGCCCTGCTCGCGTTTGCGAGTGAGCAGCCGGCGCTGCAGTGCACGGTGGGGCGCCTCGATGAAGCGGTCGATCGCGCCGTCAGGACCGTGAAGTCACTGCCTGAGTACGAGTCGCTCGATATCGCGGTCGAAGGTGGCGGGCCGTGCGGGGCGGCCTTCGACCCCGGCAAGTTCGAGCGGGTGATGCTGAACCTGCTGTTCAACGCGGCCGAAGCGGTGCCTCCGACAACCGGCAGGCTCCGCGTCCGCTGCAGCGCGACGCCGCACGGTGCGCACGTGCGCGTGATCGACAACGGTCCGGGCATTCCGCCGTCGATTCTCGACACGGTGTTCGAACCGCTGGTCAGTCACGGCAAACCCAGTGGAACCGGTCTCGGCCTCGCCATCGTCCGGTCGATCATGCAGCAGCATGGCGGGGAGGCGACCGTGGAAGCCACCGGGCCGACCGGCACGACGTTCCTGCTGCAGTTCCCGCCCAGCTGATGTGCTGGGAGCCGCTGACGCACGGGAGCGCCGCTCGTTTGGAGCAGCGCTCCGACCGTCAGTGATCGGGCCGCTACTTACGTGGCGCCACCGGCCCGTTGTACTCGGCGTCGGTGACGTCGTTCAGCCAGGTGATTTTGCCGCGGTGGATGTTGAACTGCGTGCCCGCGGTGGTCGGCGTGGATCCCTGCCAATGCGCCATGCCCGGGGGCACGTATGCGGTTTCACCGGCGCGGAACTCGATGATCGGACCGCCCTTGATCTGGTGGCGGCAGATGCCTTCCTCGCACAGCAGGATCTGGCCGCCTTCGTGGATGTGCCACTGGGTCCGCGCGTTCGGCGTGAACTTGTAGTGCGCGAAGTTCCCGGTGGAGTTCTCGACGACCGGCAGCACCGTGCCCTGGAAGTACGGGCTCTTGATGGCGTCGCGATAGGTGACCTTCGTCAGGTCGATGACGTCGCCCGTCTGCGCAGCCGCAAACGAGGCACAGAGAAGACCGATGGTGCACAGCCCGACGAACCGCCCGCGAATCTTCGGCATAAGCCCTCCTGGAATGTGGGGCTGCATCATCGCTCAAGTGCCGGCGTGATTCAACGAAGCACAGGACTGGTGCTCAACGAAGGAGATTGATGGTGCGGAAGCGGGACTCGTGCCCGAAGGCCAAGGCCGCCGGGCGACGGCCGAGCGCTGGAGGACGAGCTGACGGGCCGAACGAATGAAAGTGAGTGATGGTGCGGAAGGGGGGACTCGAACCCCCACGGTATTGCTACCGCCAGCCCCTCAAGCTGGTGCGTCTGCCAATTCCGCCACTTCCGCAAGTGGTCTTTCGAGGTGCTCGGTTTGACAACACTTGACAACAAATCGCTGTCCGCCCGAGACTTTCCAAGTATATGGCGGAGGCCGTCCGTCGACAACAGCGAACCGAAACGCTGCTGAAACTGTACGAGGGCAAGCTGCGCCTCGAACGTCGCAACGACGCGCCGAAAATCTTCGCTCGAACCTACCTCCAGGGGAAAAGCCTCATCAAGAGCACGGGAGAGGTCACGGTCCCTGCTGCAACGCGGATCGCGACCGACTGGTACCTCGAACTTCGCGACAGAATTCGAAAAGGCGAACACCTCCACGGGCGAACATTTGGCGAAATGGCTGAGGCGTTCATGGAACACGCGGATCTTCTGCGCGAGGTGTCCGAAGGACAGCGCCGCAACTACCGGGAGAAGTGGAATCTGCTGAAGAGCCACTTCGACGGAATCAAGATCACGGACATCGATACCCGGTTCCTGCTGACGCTGCGCGAGAAGCGCTCGCAGCAGACGACGCGAACCGGAGCGCCGGTGAAACCCGCGACGCTCAAGAAGGATCTCGACTTCGTTCGACTCGTTCTGCGGCACGCAAAGCAGATCGAGAAATGCTTGCCGGACCTACCCGAGTTTCCATCGTTTCGCGGCGAAGCGTGGGAAGTCGTGCCCTCCCCTCGCCCGTTTCTGAACCACGAGCAGTGGGTCAAAGTTCGGAAGCTCGCGAAGGCCAGGATCTCCGAACGGAATCTCAATCCTCGGACGACGCGTCAGCGACAGGAACTCTACTGGTTCATGCTCATCTCGGTCGGCGCAGCGCTTCGAGTCGGCGAAGCATACAGCCTTCGCTGGCGCGACTGCCGGTTGATCACGCTGAACGACAAGGATCACACCGAGGCGGTGTTGATGCAGGTTCTCGGCAAGCACTCGCGCGGAGGAAAACGCGAAGAAGCTTACGGGATGTTCGGCGCGGTGAGCGCATTCAAGGCGATGAAAGTCGCGAGGCCAGAAGCGCAACCCGATGATCCCCTCTTCCTGGAGAACCATCGCGAAGGCATCAAAGAACTTCTGATGAAGGCGGGACTACGCGCAGACAGCGAAGGTCGAACACGCGATGCGAAGAGCCTCCGTCAGACGGGAATCTCGCTGCGTCTCGACCTCGGCCCCAATCCGGATTATCGAGACATCGCCAAGTGGGCCCGAACGAGCCCGGCGATGATCGCAGCGTTCTACGATCAGACCCACCCGCAATCGAGCGTTGAGCGGATCGTTGGATTCCGGAAACAGACCCCCGGAAACGGCAAGGCGCGGGCAAAATCGATCGAGTCGGAATGAGCCAGGTTCAGCGGGACCCCAAGTCCCGCTCCGGTGTTTTCTTCGGATGGCACCATCCGATTTCTTCGGCTCTGCGGCGGGCCAGCCCGCCGCTTCCTGTGATCCACTGTGAGCGCCAGCGCGGTATCAGCCAGCCGATGCGAGAGGGGCTAGAACCGTCCCCTTCTTTTCGCGGCAGTGATGATTGCTCGTTCGAAGGCCGCACCCAGAGCGCTCGGAAAGTTCTTCGCCGTCACTGAGCCCCAAGCACCTCGACGCGGAAGATCAGAGAGTTCAAGCTCATTCATCGCGCCGTGAAGGAGCGTCATGATGCCCTGGAACACCTCGCTCGTTCGAGCGTCGTTCTGTGGGCTGTACGTCTGGATATGCTTCACGAAATCTTCGAGCATCACCTTCGACTTCGGCGTGAGGTTTAGCTGATATCGGATGACACTCGGCTGCGGTCGAGTGGTTGCACGCGGAACAGGTCTTGGCTCCGCAGCCGCAGTTCTTTCGGCCGTGATCGAGGCACGAAGATCCGCTTCCTGCACGGGCTCTGATCGAGGCGCCGAGGCCTTCCTGCTGATCTGCGGTTGCGGTTCCTCATCAAGGAAATCCCCGATCATCACCGGCTTCTCTTCCGGAAGGTCGAGTGCGAACCCGTCTGGCAGTCCTCGTGCACTTCTAGCCATTGGACACCTTGTCGAAGATGCTTTCGTCTGGCAGCGGATTTGTCGTTTGCTCCGGTCGCTTCGTTCCGCGGTTGAGCATCTCTTGGATCAGTCCGAGGAACTGCTGCGCCTGGGCTTGCGCTTCGGGCAGTTCGAAGATCGTCTGTCCCCTCACCGTCGCATCGCGCATCCGCACGCTTCGACCGATCGTTGTCTGAAAAACGACTTCACCACCGAAGCGCTTCTTCAGCATCTCGTGGATGTCCTTGTCGAGGATTGCCGTCCGGTCGTAGTTCCCGAGCAGCACTCCGGCGAGCCGCAATCCTGGGTTGTAGCGCTCTCGGACCTTTGCCACCGTCTTCATCAGCAGTTCGAGGCCTCGAAGATCGTAGCCAGACGGAAAGACCGGAATGATGAACCAGTCGGCTGCAATGAGCGTCGAGACCATCAAGAAATCGAGACTCGGCGGGGTGTCGATGATCACGACATCGCGTTTGCTCCGCAGCGTGTCGAGTGACCGTTTCAGGCGTTGACGCTGTTCGGTCCGCATTTCATCGGCATCGAGCGTCGTTCGTTCACCGTCAGCGATTGCGATCTGCAGTTCGCTTTCCAGTTTCAGCGGTACCGAGCCGAGGCCACGGTTGCCGGGCAGAAGCGTCAGGTTGCCTTGAAAGCGATTGCCGAAGTCGTACTCGATATCCGCCGCAGCCCGCTTCTTCAGATAGGCATCCGCGAGCGTGAACGCACCTTCATCAACCAAGCTGTCGGCTCGGAGGCCGAAGCTGTCGGTCGCGTTGCATTGTGGATCGGTATCAGCGAGACACACCGAGTATCCGAGCTGGGCGAAGCCTGCCGCGATCGCAACGGCGGAAGTCGTCTTGCCGCAGCCGCCCTTCTGGTTCACGAGGGCGATGATTTGTGTCTTTGGGAATCTCATCCCTGTCGTATGCCTCCAGAGAGGCAGACGCGCAAGATGAAAAAGCTCCGGCTCTATGGAGTCTGACTCTGTGGAGGCACACGCCTCGCTGGCGCGGATCGTCGACCTTCAGAAGCTGCCGAACCGGCTCTGACGATCGCCCCGAGAATCGCGTTTCGATCTCCAGCACGAGGCTCGGCCAGCACACGACCATCAAACGTTCACCGCGAGGCCGTTACGCGCGTCTGGCGCACACTCCGGACTCGAACCATGAGGCGGCGACGGCCCTCGACTCTCCGTTGTCCATCCGATTTCGCTTCGAACTGCCTCTATAGAGTCTGACTCCTGACTCCGTAGAGGCACACCGCAACACCACCGATTGCGCGGCCAGGAATCGTGTGCCTCCATGGAGTCATAAACTTTGGCCCACCGATTGGATTTCCTCTTACGGGTACTCGCTGCGATTGCTAGAAGTGCATTCGTGTTAAAGCAGCAACCAGGAGTGTTTCAAGCAGGCACCCTCATGGCCAACTCCGTTCCGACCGGCCCATCCACCGAGACCACATCCCGAGCCAAAAGGGGACCGAGCAGATTCGCTTCGGCGCCGACTACCGGCGTTCCATACACGGTTCAACCGGCGCTCCACACACCAAACCACCGTGAAACCGTGCACGTAGCTACCGTGTACCGATACACGGTACTTGGGTCCTTTACCGGCGTTCCATACACGGCGCGGCGAGCCAAGTGCCCGAAACCACGGCCGAGTCGAGCGGCCAACTGTACAAAACTAAGTCTTAAAAAAGATCAACAACAGATGACGTTCTTTGGGGAAGGGAAATGGCCTCACTGAATCTGCCGGCTGAGCGCCACGAACCGTCGTCGCGAGACGGCTACCGAGATGAACTGAACTTCGCCGAGTTCCCGCTCGCGTCGCTTTCAAGCACGCTTCCCAAAGGCGTCAAGACGCTCGAATTCTCGGATCAGATTTTCGACAAGTCGCGAAACGATCACGTCACGCGTCGACTCACCATCACGGCATCGGACAAGTACGGCCTGCCGACAGCGATGGACGACGAGGTGATCCTCGGCCTGATTCAGCTCACGGCGCAAGCCGAGAATGTTGATCGGAAGGTGCTGTTCACTCGCTACGAGCTGCTGAAGCTTCTGAACTGGACCGACGATTCGCGCAACTACAGCCGGCTCAAACAGAGCCTCAATCGCTGGCTCGGAGTCACGCTGTACTACGACCATGCCTGGTGGTCGAAAGAGGAACAGTCCTGGGTGAGCGAAGGGTTCCACGTCCTCGAACAGGTCACGATTCTCGACAACGAACGGCGTCGTCGGCGAACGAAAGAAGGCGGGCAGGAAGCGGGGAAGAGCTTCTTCGTCTGGAACGAAGTCGTGTTCAACAGCTTCAGGGCCGGGTACCTGAAGCAACTCGATTTCGATTTCTACAAGCGCCTCGACAGCGCGATCGCTAAGCGCATGTACCGATTCCTCGACAAGAGGTTCTACCGAGGGTCTCGGCTTGAGTGCGATCTCCGAACGTTTGCATGCGAGCACATCGGCCTCTCGAAGAGCTACCACACGGGCGAACTGAAGCGTGTGCTTACACCGGCGATCGCTGAACTTGAGGAGCACGGGTTTCTCAAGCGGCTTCCGCCAGAGGAGCGTTTCGTTCGGAAGGCGAGGGGAGAGTGGTCGGCGGTATTCGTCCGGGGATCGAAGCGCGCTGAAGTGGCCATCACCACAGATGGCGGCCTCGTGCAGGAGCTCGTCGATCGGGGACTCAACCAGGCATCCGCCGGGCGGCTTGTCTCGGGGGCTGAACCTGGCAAGGTCCGCGAGAAGATCGCGATGTTCGATTGGCTCGTTGCTCGAAGGGATGCTCGGGTGCGGCGCAATCCGGCCGGATTTCTCTACCGGGCAATCTCGGAAGACTTCCAGCTCCCGAAGGACTACGTGGCCGCCGTGGCCCCACCAACTCGTGTGCCTCCACAGAGAGTGCCTCTACAGAGTCAGACGTTGGAGAGTCACACACCGGAAGACGACGCACCCGAAGTTCCGTCCGATCGTGACGCGATCGACCGATTCTGGGGCTCGCTCCCAACCGAAGAGCAAGCCCGGATCGAGCAGGAGCTTGTTCGGAGCGCGCCGCATTTCCTGCGCGAGAACTATGTCGAAGGCAAGAAGGAGAGGGGCATTCTCTTCAAGACCGTGCGCCAGGCCATCATCGACACGTACGTTCGGCAGAAGCTCGCAGAAGCGGCATAGCTTCGTTCCCAAGGCTGACGACTGTGCCTCTATAGAGTCTGACTCGGGGAGTCAGATGGCGCCGCGACCAGGCGGACGGCATCCCCGAAAACCCGAAGCGGCTTCCGCCGAAACCTCAGGCAGGTATTCGGAACCCGATCGAGTCCGGCAACAGCTCGCGTCCGGTTGACCAGCCGGAGCAACTCGCAAAACTGGCTCCGAATCGGAGCGTATGGCTCGAAGGGGAGGCGATGAAGAATCTCCGCCAAGTCGGCGCTCGACCGCCGAAGGGCAAGCCGCCGGAGCTGCTCCTTCAGGTCGAGCATCGTCGCCGCCGCAATCCTCACGTGCGGGTGGCCGCCCCGAAACCCAATCGAGTAGCTCCCGAACTTGATCGGGACGCGACGGACGTCCCGGACCGCCGCGCCTTCCTCTTCAAAGAACGGATGCTCTCCATGCGTCGCCAAGAGCACGAAGAACCGGCAGTGCCGGACGTAGGCGACGTTTGCGAGCCCAGCACGTTTTCGCCGGGCCCGCGCCCACTTCGAGATGTCGAGGCGGTATCGCTGGACGAGCTTCTCGTCCACTCGGCGCGGGTCCTTCCCCTCGGGGATGATCCCCGCCACGTAGAAGAAGTACCCGTGCGCCAGGTAGCTCACCGCCACCTGCTGCACAAAGCCTCCGAGTGTCGGAACCTCGCAGCGATACATGTCCGCCTCAAACGTGGGGGATTGTTCTCCTGAACGGGTCAATCCCCCCTGAACCCAGACCGTCGAAAAGCCTCCTCTCAGCTCCAGCATCAGAGCGACCGGGACATCGTCTCCTCGACTCCGTCCCGATTCGCGCGCCCGGAAAATTCCTGCTTCTTGAATTGCCGTTGCTCAGACGTATAGCGGTAGCGCCTCGCTACCGACTTCACGCTCAAACCTCCTTCAGCATCGTCGAGGCTCTCAGGTGCGAGCCCCGACCCATGCCGTCGTCGTTGTCGTTGCCATTTGAGAAACGCCTGCCAAGGCTTCTCTCAGACGACCACGTGCCCGTTTCCTCCGAAGCGATTCTCCGAACCGCTTCGGCATGTTCTTCGAGTCGTACGCGTCCGCCCTTTCGTCGTCTCGTGATGTTCAGGAGCCACCCTGAACGAGAACGGTTCGCCACTGCCTTGCAGCTCGCCCGCCCGACACCTGTCGGCTTCTACTTGAGCGCCACTCCCAGACTTCAGCGTTTTGATCACCTGGCGACTTCACCCACTCTGTGGGCGACCAGGCACCGCGGCACCACCCCCTGCGGGGACCACGCGGCCTCTGAAGCCCTTCCCGGATTAGCAGTCTGTCGTCAATCGATCAGTCACGTCGCTTGGAGGAGCGAGAACGCTCCCCGAGGCATGAACATCGCAGAACCCGGCTCCCGCCGGACTCCGGTTTACGCTGGCCGAGAGGCCAGTGATTTCGGCGGAACGAAGCAAGAAGCCTCCGCTTACCCACCGATGCATACCCGTCGCGGTTCGGCACCGTCTCTGATCGATTTCACTCGCAAGCGCTCTCGCGCCTTTCATGGTTGAGCTATTCACCGCCGCGCCTTCGCACGGTCGCCGATGGGCAGTCTGGCCCAACGGTTCCGTTCCTCTCGGAACTGGAAGCTCCCCACGCGAGTCAGGTTGATCGAGCCTTACGGGGCTTGCACCCGATTGCACTGTGGCCCTATCCCCCTGAGCGGGATTCACACGGCCTTGGCCGTGGCTACCCGCTTCAACATCTGCGGCCGTTGCGCGTCGCCGCGCCCCGGTCTGTCTCCGTCGCCCCGCCTCAGCGGGGCGACCCATCGGATAGAACTCGCCGATTGTTCCGCGTGTGAAATGAACTCCTTTCTAAGTAGCGGAATTTTGCAGGCGAGAGCCTCCGTCGAGCACGGACAAGCGCCTCTCGACGCATCCGGCTCTACGCGCAGCCGCTGTGGATGGTGAGTCCACCCCTTAGCCCGGTTGGCAACCGGGTTTACCGGGTCGGCCGTCGCTCGAAGATCCATCAGGACGTTTTGCGTCACTGACGACTACGCTTGCTTTAACTCGCTTGAAGTAGGAGGGGAAGGGGAAATCTTCACGCTTGGAGGAGGGGAGTGCATGGCCCAAAACAAGAGGGGACGGCCACGAGTTGAACACCTGATCCGGGCAATCGAAGTACGGTCCGTGCACGTCCACATGAGCATGAGCGTCGAAGACGCAAAGAGCCTGTCGCCGAGACATTCCGGGCGCGCTTGGATCGAGGTGCGGGGCCTATTCGATGAGCCCGTGAAGGCCCAGACCGAGGTCTTCATCAGCGTCCACGAGGAGCTCGACGAGAACTTCGGAACCGTCCGACCGGCCGTCGTCGGCCATGTCGTCCAGATGCGGCCAGAATGCCGTGTCGTTGTCGGAATCCCAACCAGGGACTTCGACCGGGCATGGACCCTTGCGGCCGGCGGCCGACTGACCCATGCTTGGCTCAGCATGGCCGTTCCGCACTACAACAGCGCAGCGGTTCCGAGCGTTTCGTTTGCAAACGAGCCGATCGAGTAAAACAACAGGCTTTGCTAAAGTCTGTTATTCTGTGCTAGGGTGAACGACAGAGCAATAGGCAGGAGTGCTATGAACGTTTCACTGACCCCGGAACTTGAGAAGTTCGTCGACGGCAAAGTCGAGAGCGGCCTCTACAACAACGCGAGCGAAGTCGTCCGCGAAGGCCTCCGACTGCTCAAAGAACACGACG
Organism: Acidobacteriota bacterium; assembly: GCA_018268955.1. Lineage (GTDB taxonomy): Bacteria > Acidobacteriota > Vicinamibacteria > Vicinamibacterales > CAVVIG01 > CAVVIG01. The sequence goes on from JAFDVO010000003.1 coordinate 146,062, forward strand.
AGCTACGAAAGAAGTACGCAGCGCAAATCGAGCGCGGTTGGCAACAGGCGCAGCGCGGTGAGGTCGTCGACGGTGAGAAGGCGATGGTCGCCGCGAGGGAGCGAATCAAGGCAAAGGCGAAAAAGCGAGCGTGAGCCGCTATCAGCTCACGTCGGAAGCCAGGTCGCAGGTCGACGAGATCGGTGACTTCGTCGCGGAAGAGAGCGTCGACGCGGCGCTTCGCGTCTTGGATGCCCTAGAGGACGCCTTCCGACGACTAGCTGAAATGCCCGAGATCGGACACTTGCGCGAAGACCTGACCGATCGACCGGTCAAATTCTGGAGTGTGTTTTCGTATCTGATCGTCTACGACCCGGCTAGCCGGCCGTTGACGGTCCTTGCCGTCCTGCACGGGGCCCGCGACGTTGCCAACCGCCTCGAAAAGCTGTGAATCCCTTACGATAGGCAAGCGCTTCCGCGGCCTGACAGCCTCGGCGGACCGTGCTATTAGTCGAACACTTTTCAATGTTCTAGAGCAATGGGACGAGACGGGGGAACCTTGAACCCGCAGGACGACCAGGGGCCTTGAGTTGACCGTTTACCACGCCAAGTACTTCGCATATGACCTGACGAGGCAGGCTGCATCCGGCATCGATCGACTCTCCATGTCGCTGTTTGACGCGGCAGTCGATCTAAACCCGCATCAGATCGAGGCCGCGCTCTTCGCCCTTCAGTCGCCATTGTCCAAAGGCGTCATCCTCGCCGACGAGGTGGGCCTTGGGAAGACAATCGAGGCTGGCATTGTACTGTGCCAATTCTGGGCTGAACGGCGGCGACGGATTCTCGTGATTTGCCCTGCGTCCCTGCGCAAACAGTGGGCGCTCGAACTGGGAGACAAATTTCACCTCCCAACCCGAGTTCTCGACGCCAAGACCTTCCGCGATGAGCAGCGCCAAGGCCGGATGCCGTTGAACGAGCGATCCGTACTCATCATGTCGTTCAACTATGCGAGTGCTCTTCGCGACGAGCTCAAAGCCGTCCCGTGGGACCTGGTAGTGATCGATGAGGCTCACAAGCTACGAAACGCGTACAGGCCGAGCAACAAGGTTGCACTGAACGTCCGCTGGGCCACCGAGGGCTGCCGAAAACTTCTGCTTACCGCGACGCCTCTTCAAAATTCCCTATTGGAGCTGTTCGGTCTCTCGACGCTGATCGACGAGCACCTGTTTGGTGACCTGAATGCATTCCGCTCCCGGTACACCAGTGGCGATAGCAACATCGCCGACCTGCGTCAGCGTCTGTCGGCCTTCTGTAAACGAACGCTGCGGAACCAAGTCACCGAATTCATTCGCTACACAGAACGACGAGCCATCACGCGTCCGTTTAAGCCGAGCGACGATGAGCACGCCCTCTACGAAGCGGTGTCCGCCTTCTTGCAGCGACCTGACAGTTACGCTCTGCCGAAGCGTCAACGCCATCTCACTGCGCTCATTCTGCGAAAGCTGCTTGCATCGTCCTCACCGGCAATAGCAGCGACCCTCGACACGCTTCGACTTCGTCTCGAATCCCTACAGCAGGAGCGTATCGAAGACGATCCAGACCTAGCGGAGCGCATTGTTGACACGGAGGAAATCGACGGCGATCTCTTAGACGAGATTCTTGGAGAGAGTGACGAGCCAAACAGTCCCACAGCAATCTCACCGCCAATCGACGCACAGAAACTGCGCGAGGAGATCGAAGTCCTGCGACGACTCTCGACGTGGGGCCGAAGCATCGGCATCGACACGAAGACACGGACACTCCTAAAGGCGCTCGATATCGGATTTGAACAGATGGCAACCATCGGCGCAGCGCGTCGAGCGTTGATCTTCACGGAGTCCCGCCGCACTCAGGATTATCTGAAGTCTTTCCTCGAATCGAACGGATATCCGGGTCAGGTGGTCCTGTTCAACGGAACCAATGGTGGTGCAGAAGCGACGACGATCTACGAACGATGGGTTGCGAAGAATCGAGAGACCGGCCGTGTGTCTGGCTCCAAAGCAGTTGACGTGCGCACGGCGTTGATCGAGCACTTTCGTGATGACGCAACTATCCTCATCGCGACGGAAGCGGCCGCCGAAGGCATCAACCTTCAATTTTGCTCCCTCGTTATCAACTACGACCTGCCGTGGAATCCTCAGCGCATCGAGCAGCGCATCGGTCGCTGCCATCGATACGGTCAACGACACGACGTCGTCGTGATCAACTTCCTGAACGAACGGAACGACGCAGACCGGCGCGTGCTCGAACTGCTCGGACAGAAGTTCAACCTCTTCAACGGAGTCTTCGGGGCGTCGGACGAAGTACTCGGGAGTATTGAGTCTGGCGTGGACTTCGAGAAGCGCATTCTCGCCATTTACCAAGAGTGCCGAACCGCTGACGAGATCGAGAGCGCTTTTCGTGCGTTGCAGTCTGAGATGGACGAGCACATTCGCACGCGAATGGATGACACGCGTAAGAAGTTGTTCGAGCATTTCGATGAGGATGTTCATCAGCGCCTGCGAGTTCAGTTGGCTGACGCTAAGGAGAACCTAGACAGGGTGGGCCAGCGATTCTGGGCCCTGACCCGCATTATGCTCAACGAACTAGCCGCGTTCGACGACGACGCCCTCACTTTCGACCTGGAGCGCCCACCTGCTGAAGGCATCGACGTTGGGCGGTACCATCTGATCTCGAAGTCACGTAGTCGAGAGCAAGATGATGGGGACGACCGCAGCCGCTTTCTTTATCGACTATCCCATCCGCTCGGAGAACACGTTGTCGAGACATCGAAGCGTCTTGACACTCCCCATGCGCACGTGGTGTTCAATGTAACGAACAACCGCACACGGCTACACGTTATCGAAAACCTCCGCGGCACAAGCGGCTTCCTTCTGCTGACGAAGTTGGCGATCGAATCCTACGAGCGAGAGGATTACCTACTGTTCTCTGGGTTCGACGAGAGCGGAGTCAGCATCGATCATGAGACCCTGGAAAAGTTGTTCAGCTGTGTTGCCCGTGTTGAGAGGACCGCGTCGCTTCCGGAAGTCGTCGCCCAGCGGCTAGCAGCGGAGAGCGATCGCTACTCTAGGGCCACTGTGAACCGGTCGCTAGAGCAGAACAGCGTCCATTTCAATCAAGCGCGGGAGAAGCTCGACAAGTGGGCTGACGACATGGTCCTCTCTGCGGAGAAGGCGCTGCGCGACACAAAAGATCAAATCAAAGCGTTGCGACGTCAGGCGAGGCAAGCGGCGACGCTTCAAGAGCAGCACGAGATCCAAGAGAAGCTTCAGAGACTGGAGCGTCAGCAGCGCCGTCAGCGGCATGAGATCTTCGCTGCAGAGGACGAGGTAATGCAGAAGCGGGACGTGCTCGTCGATTCGCTTGAGAAACGACTGTCCCAGCGAACTGAGGCGGAGACGCTGTTCACCATACGGTGGACGGTCGAGTAACTGACCGCGGGCCCGGACATGAACCACACAGGACGAGAGACTCGATGAGCCAGAAATACGAGAAGCTGAAGACCCTGCTCAAGGAGCTATTTCAGCTCGATCAGCCGGATCTGGATTTCGGACTCTATCGCATCATGCACGCTAAGAGCGCCGAAGTGACTCAGTTTCTGGACAAGGATCTGCTTCCTCAGGTGAAGCAGGAGTTTGGTCTCTACAAGACCGCCGATAAGGCAGTGCTTGAGGCCGACCTTGCGAAGGCGATGGAGCAAGCACACGCCCTCGGCGCCGACCCGGAGACGCTTCCCAAGGTCAAGGATCTCCGACATCGGATTGCCACGGAGGCCGTCGATCTGGATGGCCTGGAGAGTGAGGTGTACGACTCGCTCTTCAACTTCTTCCGACGCTACTACTCAGAGGGCGATTTCCTCGCCAAGCGCGTGTACAAGCCAGGCGTGTATGCGGTTCCGTATGAGGGTGAAGAGGTCACGTTGCATTGGGCGAACGCAGACCAGTATTACATCAAAACCACTGAGCATCTACGCGACTACGCGTTTCGCCTCCGTCCCGACAGTGCCTCGAATCCGCTTCGAGTTCACTTCCGCCTCATTGACGGCACGGAGGGCGAGCACGGTAACGTCAAGGCGGTAGAAGGGAAGGATCGCCTCTTCGTGCCCGTCCGGGAAGGCGCTGCGGCGCCGTTGATCAGCATCGACGATGGCGACCTTGTCATCAGGTTCGAGTACCGCCCGTCGACGTTGACCGATTGGCAGCCGGAAGCGCATGAAGACAAGACGAAGCCGCCGACGCAAAAGGACCTGCTCTCCTTGGCAACGAAGCGCGTTCTCGCGTCTACGGACGTAACGCTTACTCCTTGGATCGAAGAGCTCGCCAAGCCTCACCTGTTGAGCGACGGGGAGAGGGCCGGGTACACACGCCTGGAAGCCCATCTCCAGCGCTACGCGGCACGAAACACTTTCGACTACTTCGTCCACAAAGACCTTGGCGGCTTTCTCCGTCGCGAGCTGGATTTCTACATCAAGAACGAGGTCATGCATCTCGATGACGTTGAGAACGAAAGCGCTCCTCGCGTCGAGCAGTATTTGTCCAAGATCCGCGTGATCCGGCGGATCGCCTCTAAGCTCATCGACTTTCTTGCGCAGCTCGAAGACTTTCAAGACCGTCTGTGGCGAAAGAAGAAGTTCATCACGGACACGTCTTGGCTGATTCGCCTTGACTGCATTCCGGACGCCTTTTACGCCGTGATAGGAGCGAACGATGCCCAGCGCCAGGAGTGGATCGACCTTTACGCAATTGACAAGATTGCGGGCGACCTCACAACTCCGGCCTACACCAATCCTCTGACGCCTGCATTCCTCAAGGCTAACCCAACGCTTCTTATCGACACAGTACACTTCCCGCCAGAGGTGGTGTTCGATCTCCTGCAGACGTTCGACACGTTGGAGGCCGAGATCGGAGGAGTGTTGCTACAAGGCGAGAACTTTCACGCCTTGTCACTTCTTCAGGCGGCTTACGATTCGGCGATCGACAGCATCTATATAGATCCTCCGTATAACACTGACGCCGGACCGATTATCTACAAGAACGGCTATCGACACTCTTCGTGGCTGTCGCTCGTCGACGGACGTATCCAGCTAAGCCGACGCCTGATGACGGCGGAGGCGATCATGTGCGTAACCATCGATGACGTCGAAGTCCATCACCTACGAAGCCTGTTGGAAAGTACGCTTCCGACACACAAGCTTCTGGGAGCTGTCGCTATCAAGAACAATCCCGCCGGGCGCACGGGCACCGTCGGATTCTCCATCTGTCACGAATACGCTCTGTTCTACGGTCGGGAGGGGGCGGCTCGTGTGGGCCGACTTGAGCACAGCGAAGTTCAGAAGGCCCGGTACAAAGAGAAGGACGACGTGGGCGCCTTCGAGTGGACAAACTTCAGAAAGCACGGCGGCCTCAATACATACCGCACGGCCCGACCGCGACAGTTTTACCCAATCTACGTCGAGGGCGACAACATCCGTATACCCGCGATGGAATGGGATCGGAATGCGCGCGTTTGGAAAGTTCAAGACGAAGCGGCAAAGGGAGAGGAGGTGCTCCTGCCGATTGACTCTGACGGTCGCGAGCGCATCTGGGATTTTGTGGTTGACACCGCCCGTGAGGCGATTCCGCATCTCAAGGTCCGCAAGGACACGCACGGGAAGACCGCCATCTATCGCAAGTGGCGACTGAAAGATGACGGTTTGCTGCCTCAGACGATTTGGGACAAGTCAGAGTACTCGGCAGCTGAGTACGGCACCAACCTCCTTGCAAACATTTTCGGCGAGACGCACAGGTTCACCTTCCCGAAGTCGCTCCATGCCGTCGAGGATTGTCTACGAGTCGCGAACCTCAAGACGAACACGGAAGGGGTCGTTCTCGACTACTTCGCGGGGTCAGGCACGACTGGGCACGCCGCGATTGAGCTCAATCGGGAGGACGGGGGCACGCGCAAGTTTCTCCTAATCGAACAGGCAGACTACTTCGACACCGCATTAGTGCCACGGTTGAAGAAGATCATCTACGCGCCAGACTGGAAGGACGGCGCGCCCCGGCGATTCGCCACTGCCGAGGAGGCCGAACGAAGCCCTCGAATAATAAAAGTGCTTCGCCTCGAGTCCTACGAGGACACCTTGAACAACCTCGTTATGGACCGAACCAAGGCGCAGCAGAGTCTTCTCGACGCGCCGGCAGCACGGGATAGCCTGAGAGAACAGTTCATCATTCGTTACATGCTCAACGTGGAGAGCCGTGGCAGTCAGTCGCTCCTGAACGTGGCAGCGTTCAAGGACCCCACCGCGTACAGGCTGAAAGTGAGGAGACCTGGGTCTGACGAAAGCCGCGAAATCAACGTCGATCTTCTGGAAACGTTCAACTGGCTGACCGGCCTGGTGGTTCAGCACATTGCTGCGCCGCAGGCATTCAGCGCCTCGTTTGAGCGTGACGCCGAAAAGCGGCTCCAGCTTACGGGACGTCTCAAGCCGGCAGAGGGCCCTTTCTGGTTTCGTACGGTTACGGGAACGACACCAGATGGTCGGAAGACTCTCGTAATTTGGCGAAAGCTTACGGGCATGGCCGAAGAAGATAACCTCGTGCTCGATGAGTGGTTCACGAAGCAGGGATACTCTAGCAAGGACAGCGAATTCGATTTGATTTATGTCAACGGCGGCAACAACCTGGAAAATCTGAAGGCGGCCGATGATACCTGGAAGGTGAGGCTGATCGAAGAAGACTTCCACCGCCTGATGTTCGACACGGACGGTCTCTGATGCCACGTCGACGAACAGCCAACACACCCGCTCGGGCCGTACCGCGTCGCCGCAGTGCGAACAGGCCACAGGTGCCGTTCGTGTACAAGCTGGTTCTCAATCAATGGTTGTTGTCACTGTTCAACGTAAAGCGGTTCGACGACCTTGCTGAGCACCTCCGGAACGAAGGGCTGGAGGGGTTGGATGAGAACAACGTCCATCATTTTCATCATGCCCTGACGGCACAGTTGTTTAACCTGACGCAGCTGTCGACGGAGCTCCTGCTCGAATACGATCAGAACATCGTCAAGCACACTCAACGCCTAAGCGAAAGGCGCACCGCACGCGGCGAAGGCCAGATCGTGTGGAAGTATTTTCAGTATCTGACCCTTCTCTTCACCGAGATATACCTGGACAAGTATTTCCGCGATCCGAATGCTTTGCTAGGGGCGGTGAACGCGCAGATCGCTACGACTAACGCCGACCGGCCGGAAGCCGACCAGATTACCCCTTTCGACGCGCAGGACGAGGCCTGGCTCCAGCTGAACAAGCTTGCCTACTGGAGTGCGACGGGTAGCGGAAAGACGCTGCTGATGCACGCGAATATCCTCCAGTATCAGCACTACCTGGACAAGCATCATAGGCGGCGAGAATTGAATCGCATCATCCTTCTCACGCCCAATGAGGGCCTCAGCCAACAGCACCTGCGTGAATTCGAGACCGCCGGGATCTCCGCAGAGCTGTTCAACAAGGATGGGCGCGGACTGTTCGCCGGTCACGCCGTCGAAATTCTCGATATTCACAAGCTGAAAGACGAGATGGGCGACAAGACAATCGCCATCGATGCGTTCGAAGGCAACAACCTCGTACTCGTTGACGAGGGCCATCGAGGTGCGTCTGGTGGCGAAGAGGGCGCGTGGATGCGCTTCAGGAATGCGCTCTGCGAGAAGGGGTTTTCGTTTGAGTACTCCGCTACCTTTGGCCAGGCAGTAAAGGGAAGCCGGGCCCTAACAGATCTGTACGCAAAGAACATTCTCTTCGACTACTCGTATCGCTACTTCTACGGAGACGGCTTCGGCAAGGACTACCAGATCCTCAATCTTGATGAAGGAACTCAAGCCAACAATCTCGACCTGTATCTGGTCGCTTGCCTGCTCGCATTTTTCCAGCAGCAACGCGTCTACCGAGAGCAGGAGGCGGCGTTTCGACCATTCAACATCGAGAAGCCGCTGTGGGTATTCGTCGGCGGCAGTGTCACAAAGACGCTGGCGACGCGTGACGCGTCAGACATTATTGAAATCCTGCGCTTCCTAGGGCGTTACGTCTCCGACCGGGCCGGCAGTGTCCAGCGAATCGAGCGCGTCCTCAACCAGGGGCTCGTGACGGCGGATGCCACGAATCTGTTTGCCGGCCGATTCCCGCACCTGAATACCGCCGGTCTTACGTCTGCCCAAGTGTACGAGGAGACTTTAGCCACGCTCTTCAACGCCAGCGGTGGCGGATCTCTGCACGTCGAGAACCTGACCGGAGTGTCCGGCGAGATTGCCCTGCGTGTCGGGGACAATGATCCGTTCGGCGTGATTAACGTGGGCGACGATGCGAAGCTCGTCAAGCTGTGCGAGGAAAAGGGGCTGCTCGTTGGCGACCGCGATTTCAAGGGGTCCCTGTTTCACGAACTGAACAGAGCGGATTCAACAATCAATGTCCTTATTGGTTCGAAGAAGTTCACCGAGGGCTGGAATAGCTGGCGGGTGAGCACAATGGGCTTGATGAACGTCGGACAAACCGAGGGTTCGCAGATCATCCAGCTGTTTGGCCGGGGCGTACGTCTCAAGGGCTACAACCAAAGCCTTAAACGCAGTGGCAAGACGCAGTTGCCTGAGGACTTGGCGCGTCCGAAGCAGATCGGCCTTCTTGAGACGCTTTCGATCTTCGGTATTCGTGCCGACTACATGGCGCAGTTCAGGGACTTCCTGGAGGAAGAGGGGCTGCCCACCAACGACGACCGATTCGAGTTCTTGCTGCCCATCATCAAGAACCTCGGCTCGCAGCGCCTTCGAACTATACGCCTCAAGAAGGCGATCAACGGCGTGAGCACCGAGTTCGGTGACGCATTCCGGAGGCTTGGTCCGATCGCAACGCTTGCGAAACCCGATCCGTCGAAAGAGCCAAGGACCGACTACCTGCAGAAGAATCAGGTGTCGCTCAACTGGTATCCGAAGATCGAAGCGATGAAGTCGCGCGGTGTGGCGGGCGGCGATGCAGAGGTCGCACCTAACCGCACGCACTTGACTGCGGGGCACATCGCCTTTCTGAATCTCGACAAGCTGTACTTTGAGTTGGAACGATTCAAGGCGGAGCGTGGCTGGTACAACCTCAACGTGGCCCGCGAAGCCATTCCGACGCTCCTAGGCGACCAGAGTTGGTATCAGCTCTTGATTCCCGCAGAGGAACTGGCGGCGGATTCGTTTGAAAAGGTCGCGCTGTGGGAGGAGATCGCGCTTTCACTTCTAAAGAAGTACGCCGAACGCTACTACACGTTTCGAAAGCGGGAGTGGGAACTTCCGCACCTTGAATATCAAGACCTGTCTCACGACGACCCGAACTTTCTTGGTGATCGAGACGACACAGGGAATGGATACTACCGTCTACTGATCGAGCAATCGCAGGAGGAAATCGTCTCCAAGCTTGAGGAGCTCAAAGAGCTCATTCTGAAAGGCGATCTGAAGCCGTGGGAGTTTCACGGGCTTAAGGCCATGTGGTTCGGCCAACACCTTTACGAACCACTGCTCTACCTAGATCACAAGCTCGTCGAGATCAGCCCCGTGCCGCTCAACAAGGGCGAGCGCTACTTTGTCGAAGACCTTAAGGCATATCACGACGCCGCCAAGACATTCTTCCAAGGCAAGCAATTGTATCTGCTACGCAATCTCAGCAAAGGGCGTGGCGTCGGATTTTTCGAAGCTGGAAATTTTCATCCTGACTTTATTCTGTGGCTCTTGGTCGGCGGCAAACAACACATAATCTTTGTTGATCCGAAGGGCATCAGGAATCTTCCCGCAACCGACGCGAAGATTCAGTTTTACGCCACGATCAAGGAAATCGAGGAACGCCTGGGCGATCCGGCTGTCCAGCTGCATTCGTTCATCGTGTCGAACACTCCCTCGCACGTGATGCGGATGTTCTGGAACATGGATAAGGCGGCCATGGCGGCAAAAAACATCGTGTTTCAGGAAGAGGACAAAGACACGTACGTGGAGACGATGCTGCGGAGCGTGGTGTGAGTGCCGGATGACTCAGATGGCGATTCGCTCAATCTCGTCGAGCGTCAGTTCGTCCTTCGTGCGATCGTAGAGTTTCGTAGTTCGCGGCGACTCGTGTGCAGCGATCTGTTGTGCCTTCTCAATCGTTCCTCCGTTCTCTAGGTAAGCGGTGATTCCGGTCGCCCTAAACGTGTGGCAGCACGAATGTACGTCGAGCCCCGCCGCCTTCGCGCGCCGGTAGACCATCCGCAGGACGTCGAGCCGGTGCATGCGGTTCTGCGTGAGCGTTCGCCCGCGGCCGATGCTTCGAAAAAGCGACTCCTTCTTGTCGTCGCCGATGCCAGCCGCCTCGATGTATGCATCGAGATATTCTTCAGCGCTGTGATGCGCGGGAACCTCGTGCCGCTTTCCGCCTTTTTCGTGAAGCCGAAACCACCACCGTTTTCCGGTCGGGTAGTAGTCCTCGACACGCATGCCCACGACCGCGCTCACGCGCGCGAAGCTGTACACCATGACGCCGATGAGTGCCCGATCTCGGAGGCCGATGATCGTCGACGTTTCGATCGAGTCCAGAAGCTGCCGCGCCTGATCCGCCGTCAGAACCGGCGTCTTGCCTCGCTTCACGACGTGCCTCGGACCTCGAACCGATGATGCCGGGTTCATTGGCAGCACCTGGCCGACGACCATCCAGTCAAACAGCATCCGGATCGCCGCAAGCGATTGCTTCACGGTCGGCGCCGACTTCGTTCGTCCAAGCTGTTCGATGTACGCCGCTACGATCACCGGTTCGACTCGCTCAAGCGTGACTCCACGCTCATCGAGCCACGCGAAGAAATCTCCGATGGCCCGAGCATACGCGGCACGCGTGTTCGGGTTCCTGATGTTCGCGGTGAAGAATTCAACGTACCGCCGACCGGCCCGTTCGCCGGCGTCCGCGACGATCGACGGTAGGAGCACTCCGGTCGGTCCGGAGACCGATGGCGTGACGAGGGCTTTCGAGGGCGACTTGCTCATGATCTATTGTGTATCATAACGTCCTTTATGATACATAGCATGCAGACCCTTGCGCTGTCACGGGCAAGGGTCCGAAGCTTGCCAAATGCAAATCTCGGGACCAGACCGTTACGACCTGAAGATCACGCCAACTTCATTCGTCGTGAAGTGCGCCCAAGGTAAATCTCGATTCTCTGGTGCTGCAAACTCGAACAAGCCGAAGCTGTACGTCGTGAGCGCTGAAGGTAGGCCCATTTACGTGGGCATCACGAAGCAATCGATGAGCACCAGGCTTCGATTGGGCCGAACGGCGGACGGGACGACGGGCTATCACGGCTACTCTTGGCGGCATCACCATAGCGCGGCCGTACTGGACGTGTGGTGCCACGAAGACGCGACCGACAGAAATTGTCTTGATATCGAAACGGTCGAGGCCGAAGTGGTCTTTCTGATTCGCAGCGCCGGCCAGTGGCCGGAGTTCCAGACCGAGATTCACTTTCACCGTTCCGAACCGATCCATCGTGAAATCGCCGCTCGGATCATTAGCCGCTACCGAGCCACTTGAGTCTCGCGGACGCTACCCGCCCGCATCCTTAAGAAGCTGTCGAAGGTTGTGCGCCACGAGATCCCGAACTTCTGAGGGAGGTATCCCCAGGGCATCGGCCAGTTCGCTGACGGTGGTGCTCACGTCGGACGGCTTCGACGGTCGATCATCGAAGACGGTGAATGGACCGTCAGTTTCGGTAAGCAATCGCTCGGGTGGAATGCTGGCCACCATTCGGCGAGATGCCGGGCGGTCGAGCATCGCGCGATTAATCGAAAAATAGCAACCGGCCTGAACTGCGCGGCGGGCTTCCGAAGCGTTTCCTGTGAACCAGTGCAGCACCGCGCGGCCTCGGTTGGGCGGAAAGTGCGACGTGAGCATGTCGATGACTCTGCCAGCCGATCTGACGCTGTGTACGCTTAAGATTCTTCCGCCGGCGTCCGCGCAGGCGCTGAGAATCCGACCGAATATTTCGACTTGAAGCGGGTACGACTTGTAGAAGCGTGGTCCAGCGTCGAGTCCGATCTCGCCGACATACCTCGCCTCGGGGAGTAGCGACTCCCAAAGGCCGATCTCTTCCGAGCGTTCCGCAACAAGCTGGGGATGCAAGCCCAGCGCTGGTCGAACATACTTTGTCTTCGATGCGAGTTCGTTGTTGCGGGTCCAGGCCCGTGGCGTCGTGGTAACCGCAAGAGTGTAGATGCCACGTTGCTCACATTCGGCTATCGCGGATTCGAGATCCGGGTACAAGTCAAGGTGGCAGTGAAAGTCTACCAAGCCCTGAGTCTGATCTAGTGAGCTATTGGGGTCTGGCGATGACACCTGACAAGGCCTCGTTCACTTCGTACATACCTCTGCGATAAACATCCGCCAGTTGGTCGAGCTCCTCAGCGACATCGGTCAACGGTCCAGGCTTGTGAATCAAGAGGCTGGCCAACGCCGGGCGCCTTTGGAGTTTCTCGATCGCAAGTTGGAATGAGCGAACCTGTTGGCCTTCGGCCTTCTCAGAGTCCAAAGCCCGGGAAGACAGGCTGGCGATGGTATACGTCGTCGGGTCGCCGCCTCGACCAAACGCTTTCTCAAGAGCCGCTCGCCGAATGAGGCAGGGCGTGCAATAGCCGCAATGCTCCGTCGCGCGGGACTGCCAACGCGCCTTACTCGGTGATGAACACGAAAGAGACGACGCGACAATCTCTCGCAGAAACGCGCGGTCGCCGCAATGCAGGGCCATCTCCCCCTTCGTTAGATGGCGGTAGGGGTTCTCAATTGCGCATGACAGACCGACCCGCCCGAGCAGCTCATTCCAACGTGCAATGTAGTACGGATGCGTCGTTCTGGTGCTGAGCGCTCCAAGTCGAAGAGGATCGAGTGGAACGTTGAGTGCAATCAACCCATTTTCTGGCGCACGGATAACCACCTGTCGATTGAGACCAGAGCCCACGAAGGCAGCCAAGGCGAAGAAGAGAAACGACCGAGCCCGCGTCGTATCCTCTCCGTCGACGCCAGGAACCAACCCGTTTGGGAAAGCGAGCCAGAAGCGAAAACGATTAACGGCGGACTGACCGTACCTCTCTGTGAGAGCGTCGAAACACTCTCTTTGAGCATTGCTTGTCGCCCCGTCCCCGGCGTGACTAACGAAGACAGGCGTCTCACCGCCATGCAACAGGTCGACCGCGCCAATCAGGCTGTCAAGACCACCGGAGAAGAGAGAAACAGTGTTGGTCGCTGGGGACGCAACCCCGGACGGCCGGTCCGGAACAATCCTTGGAAGTGTGGACGCGGACCGGAACACGATCGTCCAGCGATCGCCCGTCAGGAAATTCAGCGTCTCCGACAATAGGTCCTGGACGGGCGACCAGAGGTCAAGTTCAACGACAGGAACAACGAGCCGGATCTCCCTTGTCCACGTGTCCTCCGATTCACTTGCGCGTGAGATGCGTGTATCGGCGGCGTAGACAAGCGCTGCAGTGATCAGCAGGTCGATTCCAACGTTGGAAGGGTAGATCCCCTGCTTCAGTAGATCCTTCACGGTGTCCGAGAGACCGTGAGCGAGCTGGCTCTGCGTATTCAGCAACTGCAGCTCGGTGATGACTTCCTCGCCGAATGCCGGGACGCCGGCTGTGTCGGTTGCACCGAGACGTCCGATGAGGAGATGTCTACTCATGCTTCCCCCGCCGCGAGTTCGCCCGCCGCTTGAAGAAACGCAAATGCAGTCTCGTACACGGAGTCGATGACAGCCTGAACCCGGTCGACCGTCAGCGCAGTGAGCGCAGCCTGCGCACGCTCGATACTGTTCGAAACGGAGCCTCTGACAAAATCACGTAATTGGTCCATTGTTGCTTCAACCGCCTTTACATCCTTCGGCAAAGCGATCGCTTTTGTCCCAATCTCGTTGCAAAGGCGATCTTCGATCGCATGTGTCGCGTACAACTCAAGGACGGTCTGCATCTGAGCGGGCGTCAACGTATCCAGGTCGATGATCCCGACGTCGGATAGGTCTTCAACCGTCTTGATGAACGCGTCTCGTGCAATCCCCTCGTCGACGCTTCCACCTCTTGGACAGACAAACTCCATTAACCCAACGAAGATTTCTTCAACTGGTCGTCCCGCGAGGCGCTCCAGGTCTAAGGCGCGAAGCGCTTCACGTGTCCCTCTGGACTGAACGTCGGCGAGGAACCCGACGAGACGTGCCGCCGACGTGCGGGAAGCGCCCATCTTTTGAGCAGCGCGTCTGGCGCCGCCCGATGAATGGGAGACATAGCGCGCTACAGCGCGACCCAGGCTGCCGCCGTTGCTACCCCCGGACTTCGCGAACCGCGAGAAACTCGTCCGCGGTCCGCGAAAGCGATTCCGATCGGGTTGTGCCTGAAGAGGCGGCTGGACTGCTGCTAGGCTCGGCACGGCCCCTGGAACAACCGGTGGCGTGGCATCGCTTGGCGGAGCTGAAGGTAGGGGGCTGGAGCCGACGGGACTAATCGGAGCAACCCATGAGGGTACCAGGGGTGAGCTGCCCTTCGGGCCGCCGTAGGAGGAAGAGGTGCCCATTAGCGCACCACTCCGGACTTCGATACCCTTAACGCTGTTTTGAGTAGATCACTTCCAGAGCTCTTCCAACGCTCACCAAGCGTAGCCAGTCGAGAGACAGCTGAGGCCTCGACGATGGCTCCTTCCCAGCCCGTGGCCGCCCATGCGCCCACACGGTCAGCGGGCAATGATTCGAGGAAGCTTACAAAGGCGTTTTGCAACGTCGGCTGGGCTTTCACCAGCACTACGAGACCGTCGACACCCGCTGGCTTCTTCTCGAAACTGTCGGACGAAACGATTCGCGCCTTCACCCAATCGAACACTTTCCCAGCTTCATGCTGTGTCAGGGCACGTAAGTCGTTCTCGCTGCTCTGGACAACGATCTTCGGCGCCAGCAGCTTCTCACCGACCGCAACGAGCTTTCCGAGCGCCGACACAGGTCCGAAGTAGTCTTTCCGGTCCTTCGCGACGAACAAGTATGGCCGAAGGTCTACAGCCGCGAGAGAGGGCGGGATGTTTGCCCACTCCAGGACTTCAGGCGACGCCTTCCATTCAGCAAGGATTACGTTGTCGGCTGAAGTCGATTGTTCCTTCGTCTGGGCTTTAACCTTCTGACCAGGCTTCACGGCGTCTTCAACCTTCGGAGCCGCGCTTTCCTCTAGGGGTCTCAAGTTTTCGCAGAGTCCATCCGCACTTGACGCAGCCGCCGTAGCGATCTGGTCATAGGTGCGGGGTAAGAACCGCTCGGCCAGCATCAGCTTCGCAAGAGTCGGGAGGCGAATGTCATCGCCGAAGCCACGGGCGATTGCTGTTCTGTGTCGCAACAGGAGCGTGTTGAGAAACCTCTTGATCTGTCGCGGATTCCCGCGAGTGCCCGAAGCAAGGATTGGGCCGATCTGCTCGCTCAGCGTTAGCTCTCCCTGAAGCCTCTCCGCTTGAGCGCCAAGAGTCTTGATGACCACCTCCTCCTTCAGCGGATCATTCTTCCAAGGCCGTTGGAGATAGCCCCTCGCCGCACCAATTAGTGCGTCGAATTCAGAGCATTCACCCACCGCCTCCCCGACCAAGAGCAGCATCACGTACAGGCGAGTCTCGGCCTCACCGAGCGCCGGAATGCGAAATGGCACCTGAATCAATTTCTCTAGGTAGTTGCGAGCATAGTCGCGAGGACCAGTGCTATCAGGCAAGTCGGGAAAGTGCTTGCGAACGGAGTACTCGATCATCGCCTCGTCGGCAGCAACCACGAATGCAGTCTTCTTCGTGAACACGAAGAGGCGAATCGCTTCGAGTGTCTCGATCGCTGTGTCTGGCAAGCACCTGTCGAGGTCGTCAACGAGGACGATCAAGCGATCGATCGAGGCCTCTTTCAGCAGCTCGTCAAACTCTTTCTGAAACTCCCGAACATCCTCGGGAACGTGCTTGGAGACGGCGGATTTCATTACTCCCTTAATGCCGTCCAACGCCTTCATCACGTTGTCCTTTGAGAGCAGTTCGGCAGGATCATCGAGGAGGGCCTCAGCTGTTCGCAGAGCACCCGCGAGCATGTCCTGGCTCGGGATGCCGGTGTATACGCTGAGGGCGAGCCCTCCGAGCTTCTTTGCAACTTTCAACTTGTCGATGCGGTTGTAGATATTCTTCAGGGCGCCAGTCGCCTTTTTCAATGCCGGGCGCTTTTCGGTCAGCCCAAGCACGATTCCCTCGATCAGGGCGATCTTTGCGTCCTCGAAGCCTTGGAACCGCCAACCGTTGAATTTGAGGCACAGGGTGGACGGTGCCTCTTCGGCAAGCACCTCGATCATTTCGAGAATGCTCGACTTTCCAGCGCCCCAGTCGCCGTGGACGCCGATCGTAACAGGCAGTTCCGGGCGGTCCCGAACGAGGTCGACGATCGTCTTTGCGATCGCTTCGTTATTCAGTAGGTCGACTTTGGTTTCGTTATCGCTCAGGATCATCTGGACCTCTAGCTGACGCGAGTCTGAATCTAGTTCAGGCATCAACCAAACTCAACAGCGTGCGTTAGGTCGGCTCCGCTGCACGGTCGGTCCCGCTTCGCGGGCGTGCCAGGGAACCTGTCACGGCCCGTGCAAACGCTCCGTCCTCCAAGAACCACAGCGGTCGCGCCTAGAGGCGCGCTCAGATCTGTTTTCTCCTCCGGGGTTTTCGTTCCTCACCTTCTCGCGAAGGAACGGAAAACCCCTCTCAGGAGAAAAACAATGGGAAGTGAAGAAGCAAAGAAGATCGCGGTGCTGAACGATCTGTGCCGGACAGCGATGGGTGTTGCCGGTCGCGTGTTCCAGACCCCTGGAATCTGCGCCATGAATCCAGAAGAGCAGTCAGCCATCCGCGAAAAGGTGGAGCTGTTCGACGAGTTCACCCCGGACAATGACCCACACGGTGAGCACGACTTCGGATCGTTCAGGCACGGCGATGAAACGATCTTCTGGAAGATCGACTACTACGATCGCACCCTCACGGCCGGCAGCGAAGACCCAAGCGACCCTCGTCAGACCGTCCGGGTTCTGACAATCATGCTCGCGTCCGAGTACTGACACATGAAGCTGGGAGCTCCGGTTCCCGGCTACGTGTCTCGCTGGCGGCGCCGCCAACGGATCCCGTAGTCGCTCCAACCACTGGACGGTGCGTACGTCGCCGCTGCTTCCTCCGATGCGATGCCCTCGAAGCCGGCCAGGAACTCCACCGGAATCCGCTCCACCAGCCACACCACGCTGCTTGCCGGGAAGAACGTGACGCCGGAACGATGCGCGGCGAGCGCGTCGATCGAAAACAAGATCGCAGGCCAGTTCTTCACCCGTCGGGCGGAAATCGCATAGCGCGCATCCGACGCGAGGTGAGTGAATCGACGCCCGCGCGGCTCCAGCCCGACGCGGTAGATGTGCGCTGCGGCCCGGCGATCGGTTGCGTGATACAGGACCGCAGGAGGCTCGGCCGCCGCACCTGGTGTTGCTTCTGCGCTGTGTCCGTACTTGGCGCGAATGCGATCATCTCGAAGCTCGAATCGATCGACTCTCGAACCGGCGATCAGCGTCGCGAGGTCAGAGGCTGTGAGGCGTGTCCACTCGGTCGACCTCGTGCGGACCGCTGCGAGCAGAGTCTCGACGTCACCCCATCCATCAGCATCGAGGCAAAGACCGTAGTCCTCGGGAGCGTGCCGCAGTGCGTGCGAGAGGACTCTCGTCAGTCGCCGGTTGCGTGCCTGAGCCGAAGGCGGCTCCGAGTCACCGGGCGCACCCACCCACGCCAGGGTGGCTCGGAGCAACTTGTTGGGCACGCGGCCTGTGGGAACGGAAAGACCTCGCCTCGTGGCTTCACTGGCCGACAGCACGTAGTACCGTCCGCAACCGCCGCCTATGGAAAACGGCCGGAGGGAATTCTCTCGGACAAGTACCGAAAGGCAGGCGTCCGCTTCTCGCGTCGAGCAGCGAAGGAGATTCGCAACGTCTTCAGAAACGGTAAATCCGACCGTTGCGACGCGGTCGAGAATTTCCCGAACCCAATTCGGAGCTTGCCCTCCTGGCATCGTCTCCCCTTGACTGCCACCCCACACGGGCGTAGGCCTGGAAAAGGTTAGAACAGGTTTTGGAGAATTTATGTACGACCCCGATGAAATCGAAACGAACATCCTCCTCAGGGAGCCGATGTTTTCAATTCTTCTGCGACTCGTCGGCCCGACGTTGTGGTTCCAGGGGCCGATGTTCCGGGCAGGGCACTGGCTCGCTGGACGACTAGCGGATCTCGCGGTGTGGTTGGAAGGGCGATGTGCGAAGTGGGCCGAGGACGTCGAGGGATGTCGTCGACTCTATTTTCGGAAGTTGAACCCGCACTGAGCTGAAAGAGCAGCACAGGAAAAAACCCCGAGGGGCCTCCAACCGCCCAGAAAGGCGCCGCCATACCACCTCTTGACTGACGTACGGCTGAAGCGTAGGGCTTGAAGAAGGTACCCCCTTTTTGGAGAAGGTTATGGAACAAATTCAGGAATGCTTCAGCAGTGAAAGGCGCTGGTTCGAGACCTCGCCGTGGATCGACGTTCTGGGCACGATCTGCGCGATCGGCCTGCCCGTCTCCCGTGCGATTGCAAACGTCAGTCGATTTCTGGAAAGACAATGCGAGTCTGGCCTCGCTCTCGAACGGGCGGTGGCCGAACAAGAAGCGACGCTTGACCTCGAATTCGGCGGCGTGTAACAGAAGAAGGACGCTGGCAGCAGCCGCAAAAAAAACTAGGAACCCCTGAGGGTTCCTAGAAACGAGAAGTGCTATTCCGTTTTTTGTCGGCCGCCCTAAGGCAGATTAGCTATAAACACCGACACAATTAACGCTGCTGCCAGCGCTAACGTTGCCGTTGCTAACCTCACCAAAGCAGACCTCAGAGCCCAGAGAGCCCTGATCAGTTTCTCAGCATTTTCATTCGACATAAGCACAACCCAAGTGGTTTGCGGTTTATAAAAGAACAACCTCAAACAACCTGAAACAACCTTGGTCCAACCTCATTCCATTGCCCTTCCGGACAATCGAGTGAAGTCTGTGCCTGTGCTGAGATGAAGAGTGAGAACTGAGCCGTTCCGTTCGTAAACGGATGTGTGTCACAGATTTGCGTGTTCGACACAGAAACACGGCCTTCAACGAAGGACAGAGAAAATCTGCGCGAGGGCATTCGCAGCCGCTCACTGATCGGGATTCTACAACACAAATCCCGGAACTGGCGGCCATCGGAATCGGGAAATTCTGCGGCCCACTTGACTGGCCAGGAAGGCGAGCGTATCCCCAGAATCAGGGAACGAGTCGCCGATAAGGAATGCGACCATCGCCCGAAACTTCACCGCCATGAACTTCAAAGGGAGGAGCGATGAGGGAGAAAAAACTCCAGATGGAGGCCCTTTTGGGGCCATCCATCTGAAGTGGTTGCTGGCTAAACAACCTTCGCGATCCACTGCATGATCCTGTTCAATCCGGTAAAGATTGGGGGCAGGGCCAGAACAGCAATCGCGATCGACAACACGAGGAAAACCCGATCTTTGGTCTTCCTTTGAAATCGCCGGAATCCGGATTCTGGTCCAAGATTCTGGTGTCTCTCTCTCATAGCTCCTCCGTTTAAAGAGAATGGCTTGCAGCCACTCCCGTTAAGTGAAGAGCCAAGAACTGAAAGGTGTTGTACGCCGGTCCGCTTCGCGCGGGTGTTCGTCACTGATTTGCGTGCACGACGAAAGAGCACGGCCTTCAACGAAGGACTTGAAAACTCGCGCGAGGCGCTCTGACCTGCTCCCCCTAAACCGCTACGCGTAGAATGTGCGTCCTCCGTGGTCATCGACGGAGGAGAGCATGCGGAAGAGCCGATTCAGCGACGAGAAGATTCTGGCCATCGTGAAGGAAGGCGAATCTGGCCGAAAGGTGGCCGACCTGGTGCGGACGTACGGCATCACGGAGCAGACGTATTACCGTTGGAAGGCGAAATTCGGTGGCATGGAGCTGAGCGAATTGCAGCGGGTGAAACAGCTGGAGGATGAGAACCGCCGGCTGAAACACATGGTCGCTGAGCAGGCGCTGGACATTCAGGCGCTGAAAGCGGTGGTGGGAAAAAAGTGGTAGGGCCCACCGCGAAGCGTGCCGCGGTGGGCCTGCTCCGACGCGATCACGGCGTCAGCCTCCGCCGCGCGTGCCGTGTGGTCGGCTTGAGCACGGCCTCTTGGCGCTATCGTGGCCGGCGGCTCGGCGAGACGGCCGATTTGGAGGCCCGACTGCGGGCCCACGCCGCCGCTCGTCCACGGTGGGGCTACCGACGGCTCCACACCTTGCTGCATCGCGACGGCCTGCACGTCAATCGGAAGCGTGTGTATCGGGTGTATCGAGCGGCCGCGCTGCAGGTGCGGCGTCGGCGACGCAAGGCGCGTCTCGCGGGCGACCGCGTGGTGCTCCCAGCGCTGACCGCGCGCGGGCAACGCTGGTCCATGGACTTCACGCGTGACACGCTGGCCGATGGTCGGCCGTTTCGCACACTGAACATCGTCGACGACTTCACGCGGGAATGCTTGGCCATCGAGGTCGATCGCTCACTGCCGGGCCTGCGCGTGGTCCGTGTCCTGGAACGCCTTCAGGCACGACACGGCGTCCCCGCGATCATCGTTGTCGACAACGGGCCCGAATTCGTGGGCCGTGCTCTCGATGCGTGGACGTACGCGCACGGCGTCACGCTACGCTTCATTCGACCGGGCAAGCCGATCGAGAACGCGTACATCGAGAGTTTCAATGGCAAGTTTCGGGATGAGTGCTTGAACGAACACTGGTTTCAGTCGGTCGCCGAGGCGCAGCAATTGATCGAGGGCTGGCGCCGCGACTACAACGAGGTGCGACCGCACAGCGCCCTGGGCAACGTCCCGCCAGGGGCCTTCGCGGCCGCTCAATCACCCCGAGGACTCACACTACCCGCGTAGCAACTTTGGGGAGCAGGTCAGCTCGTCACTCGCTAGAACGGGATTCTATACCCGGAGGGTTGACCTCCATCGGCCACCCTGGAGTCGCCCCTCCCCTCAGATTTTCTGAACTCACACGGCGTCAATGAGTTACGGTTGTCGCAGAAACAGGTTTTTTCTGTGGGAAAGCCCGAACAAGTCGCACTCACTCGTCGTGATCGCGAGCTCCTGGAGACGCTCGCGAGGCGGGTGCGCGTGCTGTCCGTCTCGCAGGTCGCTCGCACGTGGTGGCCGGACGCCGAGGCGCCCAACCGCGCAGCCCTGGCCCGCCTCCGCCAGCTTCAACGGAACTCGCTCATCACGATCGAATCTGCTTTCGCCCATCCCGAACTCCCGCTCGAATCTCCGGTCGCAACCTGGCTGCCGTCTAAGCGCGCCCCGAACTTTGTCGAGACGTCACGAAAGGTGCGCTCAAGGTGGCGGGGCACTGCGGTTCCCGAGACCATCGTGGTCATCACGAATCAGGCCGCTGCGGAGTTCGGCGGTTACCCTTCCCCCGCGCTCAGGACGGACGAAATCACTCACGACCTCCACCTGGCAGCCGTGTACCTCGTCTACCGGAGGCGGGAGCCGGAGCTCGCCAGGGACTGGGTGAGCGAGCGCATCGTCCGAAAGACGCGGCCCGCAGCCAAGGGTCCGATCCCGGATGCTATGATTCGCGCAAGCTCAACCCTACGAGTGGTCGAGTTCGCTGGCGCCTACTCGACGGAACGGCTTCAGGTCTTTCACGAGTTTTGCGCTACGCGAGCGTGGCCCTATGAGCTTTGGTAAGAAGAAACGCTCTAGATCTGAGCGCCTCTTTGCGCACATCGCCGTTCATGGCTTGACGACTCGCGCCATCGCGGCGCGGCTGTTCTGCGACAACGAAGAGACGAAAACCAAGAACCTGTTCGACCCGCTTCTCGCCAGGAAAGACATCCACGCGTTCCGATGGAAGGCGTCGAGCGGCCTGAAGTTCTACACGCTCTCTCCTCGACTCGCTGAGGAACTTGGCGTCCCGGGAATCCGCGGTCGACTCACAGGTAAGGCCATCAACACGTCGATCGCCGTGCTCTGTTTTTGTCACGCGATGGAGACGCCGCGCGCCAAGGTCGGTCCCAAGGCCATCAAAGGAGTCTTCGGGTTTGAGCCGCCGTGGAAGGCGGCAGTCTTCGTGCTGCAGACGGCGCCTGTTCATTACGGGGCACGCGTCATCGTTCCCGGTCCCGCAACAAAGCCTGACTACGCGCTAAAGCTCATCAGCAAAGAGTCGCAGCTTTTGCTCGAACTCCCCTCAATGCGCGGCTATGTAAAGGCAGGCCGCTTCCGCTTCGTGGTGCTCGTTCAGTCAGAGGCCAGACGGAAGCTCTTCAGCGAACAAGAGACACTCGACCGACAGCTCAAACGCATTCCCTCAGACGTTCACGTTGATGTCGTTGTCGTTCCAGATCCATCGACCCTGAAGATCTCCTCGTAGCCGGAGGCCCACTCGATGCCGCTCTTTCGTGCCTCGCGCGTACAGCAGTCGACGGTGCTCGATCGCGCACCTCTCGAATACACTCCCCGCTCGTCGACTACGCTAAACGACGAACGACTCAACTCGGCAGATCCGAACTTCTGGAACCTCGCTCTTCGATTCCGTCCCAATGCGCCATCCGCAGATGAACAAGCAGAGTTCACGAGCAGCCTTCGACTGCTGATCTTCTTCACGGCGTGCTTCGTCTACATCCCGCCAATGTTGCACGTCGTGTTTGGCCCGATGCTGCCGCTAGCGCTCTTCGGATTCACGCCCACAGCTTTTGCGCTCTTCGCTCTGTACCGCCTCAGCGCAAACCGGGCGGAGGCGATCCGAGACGCGGCGCTCGGTTGGGCAGTTGTGCTGTATTCGTTCGTGATCGTGTCCCTCGACGGCAGCGGCTCGCTCCTGCCGAGAATCAGCGGCAGCGTCGTCGGATTCTCGATCCCTCTCTACGGCTATGCACTGCTAGCGTTCTTCCTGTTCGTCGTAGGGTCTTGTTGTGAGGTGTACGTCGACTTTCTCGCCGCAGACCCGAAATGCACACACACTCCGGCAATCGAGTGGTGGCTAAAGAGAGAGGGTCTCGCATTCGCTGGCGCGGTCCTATTCGTGGTGCCCGCATTCCTGCTGTCGGATGCTGCCGGCACAGTTGTTCTCGGCTTCGCGCTCGCTTTAGGTGTGATATTCGCGACATCCGGATTCTCTGGGTTGCCAGCCAGATCCTACATGTACCTCACTCGGCAGTTCATCGAGTTCCGAGCGCCAGGAGTGTGGCTTCCGCATCGCGCGATGCAAACCTTGTTGACCAGTCGCCAGAACCGGTTCACCGCCGCGGTCGCCGCAGCGCACCTCGTTCTCGCGGTCTCGACCTTCTGGCTTCAGTTGTTCCCGCTCGCAAAGCTCGGAACGTTTCCGAACACGACGGTCTTCGGCGCCGTTCTTGGCGTGACGCCCCGACTTCAATATCCCGCCGGATTCGAAACGATCGCGTCGAGCCTGATCCTCGTCCTCATCATGGGCACCGCCGCAGCTCTCACAAGTTGTGTCGTGGTGTACGGCTGGGCGGGGCTCGTGATGCTCATCTTCAAGCGAGTCGAGACGCTCCTTGCCGCCGCCACTTCCGAGACAGCGGCAACGGCCTGGGAAACCTACGCCGGGCGACTCCAGCATTCGAGCAAAACACTTCGCGGACCTGACAACGAAACGATCCGCGAGTCCGATCATTTCTACCTTGGCTACGAACCCTACCGCCAGTTTCCGGTGATGCTTCATCGGCCGCTTTTGCAGGAGCACTGTCACGTGCTCGGCGATTCGGGAAGCGGCAAGACAAGTCTGGGCCTGATCCCTCTCCTCCGTCAGATTATCGACAACAACGCGAAGGCGTCATCGAGCGAGGTGCTGAGTAGCGCTATCTCCACGCCGCTTCATATCCCCGAGCGAGCGGCCGTTCTGATCCTGGACCTGAAAGGCGACATGGCCCTCTTCGAGACTGCGCGAGGGAGCGCGCAGCAAGCCGAAAGCCTGACCCAGTTCTACCACTCGACGATTCTTCCGCAGTTGGCGGACCCGCCGAAGTCTGCAAGTCCTGCGACGCTCGCATTCTGGAATGCGCTAATCAAGCGCGAGAAGAATCCAAAGCAACCGCTCACGGCTCCCCCAGCATCGCCGGCCTCGCCACCGGATCTGCGCGGTACGCAGTTCAGGTTCTTCACGCCTGAACCGAGACGTTCGCACGTGTTCAATCCTTTCAACGATCTCCGGACTGCAACCGGTCAGTCGAAAATGCAGATCGCGTCTGTGCTTCTGGACGCGCTTGCTCTGAACCACGGCGAGGGATACGGGCGAAGCTACTACTCAAAGCGGAGCCGGGATCTTCTCCTCCACGCGATCGATCAATCGAACGCCTCAAACTTCGAAGAGCTCTACGTGTTCCTGAACACAGCAATCAGCGCTGACCCAACACGCTACCGAGACGCCTTCGAACTGGTCGCCACGATCCGCGCGTTGACGTCCTACCCTCAGCTCGTGACGAGCGGACAGCAGACGGTCTCACCCGAGCATGTGATCCATATGCCAACGGTCCTTGAGGAGCGCCAAGTTGTGTACTTCTGGCTCCCTTCCGTCGTCGAATCCGTGAGCGTGCGCGAAATTGGAAAACTTGCTCTCTACTCGCTCGTCGCCGCGGCGCTTTCGCGGCGCGCTGCCGGCCTCCCCGTCGTTCCGACATACGTCTTCATCGACGAGTTCCAGCGGATCGCGGGTGAGAACTTCAAGGTAATCCTGCAGCAGGCGAGGAGTCTTGGCATCGGCGTGATTCTCTCGAACCAGTCCATGGCCGACCTGAAGACGGCGGACGTCGACTTGCGCTCGACAGTGCGGACGAACACTCGCGTGAAGATGTACTTCTCGGTCCAGGACGCCGCAGAGGTGCGAGACATCTCGGACACGTCCGGCCTTGACGCGGTCACTCGACACACCGCAAGCGTTGGCATCACCAGATCCGAGGGAATCAAGTCCAAGGTGGCGCGGAGCGAAAGTGTGACTACCTCGGTTGCGGAGAAGGCCCGACTCACGGAGAGCGACATCCGCGAGATCAGCGACCATCCAAGACGATTTGTCTTGCACGTGTCTCGCGGCAGCGGTCTCACGCAGTTCGGAGGACGCGCGATTCCCGTCGAATGTACCTACACGATGGGGAAGGACCGGTACGACGCAATCAGTGCATCATCGCTACCCGACGACCCGAGCATTCCTTCGTTCGCGACCGCCCCGTCGCCTGCGCAAGTCGAGAAGCAGCAAGCGATCGACCAGGTGCAAAGCGTTAACGAAGCAATCGAGCAAGCGTTCGAGGTTGCGACCGAAGAAGAGGGAATTGATCCGGCGGCTGTTGCGGTGCTCAAGAAGCGCAAGACGCGAAAGAAGCCGAAGGATGAGCGGAAAGACGGCTAGGTATCACGGCGCGCACAGTGTGTTCGATTGGCTGCGAAAATACCGCGTCCCTTCAGCGCGGCATCTTGGGACTGGATGGCCGCGTGAACGGAGCCTGAACGCATCCAGTGTCTGCATCGGGAATCTTGATGTAGAGGTCTCTCGTGTAGACGCGCCCGCCTACCAGTGGTGCATAGAACGATGTGGTGTATGTGACCCGCTTTCGCGACTTACTCAGCGTGCATTGCACGAGCAAATCAACCTGGTCATAAAAATCGAGGTTCGGCGTGGCGTCGCCCACTGTGAAGAATCCGCCGACGTCGGTATCGTCGACCGAAAAGCTATACAACAAGCCGTCCTTGAAGCCAGCGAGGGAAACATTGGCCCGCTGAAGTGGTCGCAGCGTCTTCGAATCGAAAACGTGACCCTCCACGAACGTGTGCTCGTTGGCCTGCGCAAGCGCTACGGTTGACGAGAGGATAGCGACGATCGCAACGGCTGCGATGAGAATGCGGTGTCGTTTCATATTCCTCTTACTTGGCGTCTAATTGTCCCTTCTGGTAGGCCTCAACTAGCCACGGCTCTTTCGCGTCGTCAATGGGATTCAGCTCATCACGAGTCGCATCCGGCTCGGTCTTGATGCCGGCAACGCCTGTGAGCGGTTCGCACCGCCGCGGCTTACTCGAAATGGGCGCGAGTGATAGGGGCGTCCCAGTTGAACCGATCGTGAGTGTGTCGAAGCGGATGTCGTAGACGGTATACCGACCATCACGTCCAGCCACATCGACCGAAAGCATGTCGGGAGTGATGGGTAATCCGTCGTCCGAAAATGGAATAGTAAGGAGTGCACCTCCGTAGTCGAATTCGGAATCGCCCTTAAGGCCCGCAGCGAGATAGCCGGTCCACTCGCGCTTTCCCGTCCTGACGAAACGAAGTCGTTTAATCGCCCCGTCGACCGTGTGTTCGTCAGAGAGTTCAAGAACAGCAACGTCTCCGGGTGGACGAGAGTCCGCTTCGCGAGCGGGCGATACGATAGGATCGGAGTCAGACAAGACACCGCGAACGTTTGCTTCGATCGCGCGGCAATCAGACGACTCGCCGTACGCCAAAGGCGCGGCTATGAACCCTGCAAGCAATAGGACACCAGATGTGAAACGAGACGAAGTGATCATTTCTGTAGCTCCATAGTCCTGCTGTAATTACCAATTCTGCCCGGCGGCCGAGATCGGGATATCGCCGTTCAATCCCCATTGCTTGGCGCAACCGCCGTAGTGCGGCGTCATGTAGCTGGGGCAGGGACAGTTGCTGGAGCAGTCCTGATCTTTCACGTACCAGGTTCCGTCACCGGGACGCCAAACAACGAGCTCTGACTTCCCGTCTCCGTTCAGAAAGTCGCCCGCCAGCGGTTTGTCGTATTGCAGTCCCCACGACTGAATGGATGGAGCACCGTTGTCGAGGTTCTTCCTGATTCGCCAGGTTCCCGAATCGAACAGGATGTGATCCCAGAGGCCAGGCGCCGCGCCGAGAAACTCGGACGCGACGGGAATCTCGGCCTGGGTGGGAGAGTAGCCTTGGAATGGCTGCGGAAAGAGAACGGCGCTCCCTTCGTCGACCCATCGGGCCCACACGGCGGCATTCCCGTTGAACCAGGCGTAGACCTGCGGATCCTTCTTGCTTACGCCTTGGTACTGTTCTGAAATCGGCCGAATCGGCAGCTGAGCCCCGGCCAGCGCATAAGCGGACGCATACGTGATGGTGATCGTTCCAGTCGACGGATGATACTGGCGGACATTCCACTTGAATCCGTCGGAGGCACTGAAGCTAATCAGATCGTCAAGGCCGTCTGCATTGGTGTCGCCGATATCGATGAGCGCATCCGTCTGAATCGGGAGGACCGTGAGATTTGGAGGTGCTGGGCAATTGGCGGGACGACATCCCGGCACAACGAATGTCTGATTCGTAGAGGCCGAGATGTAGAAGGTCGGCACCGACCCGTCCCGGAACACGATGAGATCGGCCTTGGTGTCCCCGTCAACATCTCCCACAAGCGGCTTGTCCGTTGACAGACCCCACTGCTTCACGCATCCGCCGTAAGCTGGCGCCCAAGTCGAAGGGCATGAGCCTGCGGAAGGGAACATGTACCACTTGGCGTCGCCGGGCCGAAACACGGCGGGGTCTGACTTCCCGTCTCCGTCAAAATCATTTCGAGGATTTGCGTAGGCCGTTGAGGCGACCAGCAAGAAAAGGGCGAGGAACTTGAAGCGGACTTTCACGATCGACCTCCACGTGGTGTTGCGTAAATCCAGCAGAAGTCGAAGCTTGCACGCACGTCGACGCTAGTCAACGAGGCCACCCGTGAGATTCAGATTTTTTTGACAGCGGCAAATTTATGGGGGCTTGGAAGGGAGAACGCCGGAAATCTTGACAACGAACTTGACAACAGGCGTGCGCGAGCGGCCTAGAAATGGCTCTAAAGCTTTATCTTTGAGCTATTTGTGGGGAATAGAACGAGGAGCCAAGGTCGAGCCCCTCAAGCTGGTGCGTCTGCCAATTCCGCCACTTCCGCAAGTGGGGTCCGGTCGGGGAGACCGGACGCTGGTGTTGCGCTTACTGCTTCGGCGCGTCGGCTGGTGTTGCCGGAGCCGGAGCCGCCGGTGCAGCCGCCGGAGCCGCTGCAGGTGCTGCGCCTGGTGCCGGCGTCGTGGCTGGAGCCACAGGCGCTGCTGCCGGGGCGACCGGCGGCGCGCTGCTGCTCAGCACCGACCCGGTGCCGCGCTGACCCATGATAGCGAGTCCGAGCGCCGCCAACATGAACAATGCGGCAAAGGCCGTCGTCAGCTTCGACAGCAGCGTCGCACCGCTGCGCGCGCCGAACGCCGCCTGGCTGCCGCCGCCACCGAAGGCGCTGGCCATGTCGCCGCCCTTGCCCTGCTGCAGCAGGATGACCAGCAGCAGGATGAGGCACGCGAGCACGTAAATCGTCAGGAGCAGGTAGTAGAGCATCTGAACGCTTTCGGAAACTCCGATTATACGACAGCCTGCCGGCTCTTTGTCACGATCTCGCCAAAGCTTTTTACATCGAGGCTCGCACCGCCGACCAGCGCGCCGTCCACATCCGCCTCGCGCACGAGCTCCGCGGTGTTATCCGGCTTCACGCTGCCGCCGTAGAGAATGCGCGTCTGCTCCGCGGTGTCGGCTCCGAACCACTGACGCAGCCGACCGCGAATGTGCGCGTGCGCGTCCTGCGCTTGCGCTGCCGTCGCCGTGCGACCGGTGCCGATCGCCCACACCGGCTCATACGCGATGACCAGCGCCGCCACCTGCTCCGGGGTGAGCCCGTCGAGGCCGTCCTTGATCTGCCGATCCAGCACGGCGAGCGTGGCGCCTGCCTCGCGCTCCTCGAGCGTCTCGCCGACGCAGACGATCGGCGTGAGGTCCGCGCCCTGCGCCGCGCGGATCTTGCGGTTCACCATCACGTCGGTTTCACCGAACAACCGACGCCGCTCGGAGTGTCCGATGATCACGTACTCGGCGCCCGCCTCACGCACCATCGAGGCGGAGACCTCACCGGTGAAGGCGCCTTCCTTCTCCCAGTAAACGTCCTGCGCAGCGACCGCCACGTTCGTGGCCCGCACGGCTTCCGCCACCGCGTGGACGGCCGTGAAGGTCGGCGCAAGGACGATGTCGACGCCGGACACGTCCTTCACGACGCTCCGGAACTCCTTCGCAAACGCGACCGCCTCGCTGACGGTCTTGTACATCTTCCAGTTGCCGGCAATCAGTGGGGTGCGCATGGGGCCTCACGCTGAACGGGCAGGCAAGGCGGGCCGGGCAGGTCGGACTCTCGTCGACGGTTCTTGCGTGGTCACTCCCGCCAGCCCAACCTGCCCTACCAGCCCTCGAGTGTCTTACTTGTCCTTCAGCGCCGCGACGCCCGGAAGCGTGCGGCCACCGAGGAACTCCAGCGACGCGCCGCCGCCGGTCGAGATGTGCGTGACCCGGTCAGCCATCCCGGACTTCTTCAGCGCGGAGATCGAGTCGCCGCCGCCGACGATCGTCGTGCCCTGCACGGCGGCCACCGCCTTCGCGAGCGCGTTCGTGCCGTTGGCGAACGCCGGGATCTCGAACACCCCCATCGGGCCGTTCCAGACCACCGTGCGTGCGTCGCTGAGCAGCGCGGCGTACTTCTCGATGGTCTTCGGGCCGATGTCGACCCCCATCCGGTCGCCGATCGACGGGTCGTCCATCGCCAGCACCTCGTATGGCGCCTCCGCCGAAATGGCCGTCGTCACCACGTGGTCGATCGGCAGCGCCAGCTCCACCCCGCGCGCTGCGGCATCGGCGCTGATCGTCTTCGCCGCGTCGATCTTGTCCTCCTCGACGAGCGATTTGCCGGTGGGGATGCCGCGGGACTTCATGAACGTGTAGGCCATGGCGCCGCCGATGATCAGGCGGTCCACCTTGCCCAGCATGTTCTCGATGACCTCGAGCTTGTCGGAGACCTTCGCGCCGCCAAGGATGGCGACGAACGGCCGCTCCGGCGACTCGAGCGCGTGGCCGAGGTACTTGATCTCCTGCTCCATCAGGAGGCCCGCGGCCGGCTTCGCGAACGAGTGGGTCATCCCCTCGACCGACGCATGCGCCCGGTGCGCCGCGCCAAACGCATCGTCCACGTACTCGTCGGCGTGCTGCGCGAGCTGCTTCGAGAACTCCGGGTCGTTCTTCTCTTCCTGGGGATAGAACCGCAGGTTCTCGAGAAGCACCAGGCCGTTCTCCTTGCGTGCCTGCTCGATCGCGTCAGCGACCGGCTGCCCGATGCAGTCGGTCGCGAAGATCACCTTGCGGTTGAGCAGTTCGGAGAGCCGCGCGGCGACAGGCCCGAGGCTGTACTCCATGTTGCGGGTGCCCTTCGGCCGGCCCAGGTGGCTGGCGACGATAGGCAGCGCGCCCGCATCGAGCGCGAACTGCAGGGTGGGCAGCGTCGCGCGGATGCGGGTGTCGTCGGTGATGACGCCGTTCTTGAT
Source organism: Acidobacteriota bacterium (assembly GCA_018268955.1). Lineage (GTDB taxonomy): Bacteria > Acidobacteriota > Vicinamibacteria > Vicinamibacterales > CAVVIG01 > CAVVIG01. The sequence goes on from JAFDVO010000003.1 coordinate 176,572, forward strand.
CGGGACGTTGAAGTCCACGCGCACGAACGTGCGGCGTCCCTGCAGCTGCAGGTCGCGAATGGAGAGCTTGGCCATCGGGCTACAGCCCTTTCTTGACAATCAGCTTCAGCAGGTCGACGCAGCGGCTCGAGTAGCCCCACTCGTTGTCGTACCAGGCGAGCAGCTTCACGAAGTCGCCGTCCATCACCTTGGTGTACGCGGAGTCGAGAATCGAGGAGTTCGCATTCCCGCGGAAGTCGATCGACACCAGCGGGTCGTCCGAGATCGCAAGGATACCCTTCAGCGGACCGTCCGCGGCCGCGCGCAGCGCCGCGTTCACCTCCTCCGCTGTCGTCTTGCGGCCGAGGATCGCCGCCAGGTCCACCACCGAGACGTTCGGCGTCGGCACGCGCATCGCGAAGCCGTCCAGCTTCCCCTTGAGTTCGGGCAGCACCTCGCCGACGGCCGCAGCCGCGCCGGTGGTCGTCGGGATCATCGACAGTGCCGCGGCACGCGCACGGCGCAGGTCCTTGTGCGGCAGGTCGAGGAGGTTCTGGTCGTTGGTGTAGGAGTGGATGGTCGTCATCCAGCCCTTGGTGATGCCGAAGGTCTGGTGCACGACCTTCACGACCGGGGCGAGGCAGTTGGTCGTGCAGGACGCGTTCGAGATGATGTGGTGCGCCGCAGCGTCGTACTTCTCGTCGTTGACGCCCATCACGATGCTGATGTCCGGCTTCTTCGCCGGGGCCGTGATGATCACCTTCTTGGCGCCCGCGGCGAGGTGCTTGGCGGCCCCGTCGCGATCGGTGAACTTGCCGGTGCCTTCGAAGACCACGTCGACGCCGAGGTCCTTCCACGGCAGCTCAGCCGGGTCCTTCTTCGACAGCACCTTGAACTCGTCGCCGTCGACCGAGATGCCGTCGGCCGTGGCCGTGACCTTCGCGTCGAGATTGCCGAGCACGGAGTCGTACTTGAGGAGGTGGGCCAGTGTCGCGGCGTTGGTCAGGTCGTTGACCGCGACGAAATCGATGTCCTTGTCACCGAGCGCGGCTCGCATGATGTTGCGACCGATGCGCCCGAACCCATTGATGCCGACTCGTACCGCCATGAGAGCGCTCCTTTGCACCGAGCCCGATGCCGGCTCGGACAAAAACAAGTAAGTGTAATGAACGCGCTTGCAGGGGGTCAAACGTGGCAGCTATACTTCCCGTCTCGTAACTCGTTGGCAGAGACGGGCTTATCTCCTTTCTGTCGTCACGGATGTATCTCGCGTACAGCTTCCTCTCGCTGCTCGTCTTCGCGCTCGTCTCGCCGTACTTCGTGTACCAGGCGGTGCGCTACAAGAAGTACGTCGGCAGCCTCTCACAACGGCTGGGCTACCTGCCGATCACGTTGAACGTCGACGGCGACCCGTCTATCTGGATCCACTGCGTGTCGGTGGGCGAGACGCTGACGGCGCGCGCGCTCATCGCGGACCTGCGCGAGCGGTATCCGCGCCTGCGCCTCTTCCTATCGACCACGACCATTGCGGGCCAGCAGGTGGCGAAGAAGAACCTGCAGCAGGTCGACGCGGTGTTCTACTTCCCGTTCGACTGGATGTTCACGGTGCGCCGCGTGCTCGACGTCGTGCGCCCGCGCATGTTCGTGATGATGGAGACGGAGATCTGGCCGAACCTCCTCCGCGAGTGCCGCGCGCGCGGCATCAGGACGGTCGTCATCAACGGACGCATCTCCGCCCGCTCGTATCCGCGCTACAAGCTCGTGCGGCCGTTCTTCCGCCGCGTGCTCGCCGACATCGACCGCTTCTGCATGCAGAGCGACGAGTCGGCCCGCCGGATCATCGATCTCGGCGCGGATCCCTCCAGGGTTTCCGTGACGGGAAGCCTGAAGTTCGATTCGCTCCCCGCTCCTGCTCCGGTCGCGCACGGACGTCCGCGTGAGCTGGTGCTGCGCCACTTCCGCATGTCTCCTTCACGCGTGGTGCTCGTGGCCGGGAGCACGATGAAGCCCGAGGACGCGGTCGTGCTGCGGGCCTTCGCGCGCATCCGGTCGATCGCGCCCGGTGCGCTGCTGGTGCTCGCCCCGCGCCAGCGCGAGCGCTTTGCCGAGGTGGAGAAGCTCGCCCTCGACGAAGGCTTCACCGTGGCGAAGCGTTCGGAGCTGCCGATCGACAGCGAACCCCGCACGGACGTCGTCGTGCTCGACACCTTCGGCGAGCTGGCGCAGGTCTACCAGATCGCGACGCTCGTCTTCGTCGGCGGCAGCCTCGCGGATTACGGCGGCCACAACATCCTCGAGCCGGCCATCTACGGAAAGCCGATCGTCGTCGGCCCGCACATGCACAACTTCCGCGAGATCACCGAGACGTTCCTCGCAAACCGTGCGCTGCTGCAGGTGCAGACCGAGCGCGAGCTCGAGGAGATGCTCCGCAACCTCGTCACGGATCCGGTGAGCCGTGCGAGCCTCGGCGCGGCGGCTCGCGCCCTCATCGACGCCAACCGCGGCGCCAAGGACAAGACGATGGCGGTGGTGTCGGACCTGCTGCCGGGGCCCGGCGGCGTCGTGCGTCCGTTCCGGCTGGTGCAGTGATCGGCGATGCCCTGAGCGTCGCATACGGCGCCATCGCGACCTGGCGTCGACGCTGGTACGCCGCTCCGGGGCGTGCGCGCCGTCTCGCGCGTCCCGTGATCAGCATCGGCAACCTGCGCGTGGGTGGCAGCGGAAAGACGCCGGTCGTTGCGGCCATCGCGCGCATGCTGATCGCCCAGGGTGAGCGGCCGGTCGTGCTCAGTCGCGGCTATGCACGCCGCAAGGTGACGCCCGGTGTCACCGTCGTGTCCGATCGCGAGCGTGTGCTCGTCGACGTCGAGCACGCGGGCGACGAGCCGCTCCTCCTTGCGCGGACGTTGCCGGGGGTCCCCGTGCTGGTGTGCGCCGAGCGGTTCGCGGCCGGCACGCTCGCCGAGTCCCGCTTCGATCCCACCGTGCACCTCCTGGACGACGGCTTCCAGCACGTGCGCCTGGCCCGTGACATCGACCTGTTGCTCGCCGACGAGTCGGACCTCGACGATCGCGTGCTGCCCGCAGGCCGGCTCCGTGAGCCGCTGGCGAATGCCGCTGTGGCGCACGCGGTGATCGTGCCGGGCGGCAGTGCCGACACGGCACACAAGGTGGGCGAGCGGCTCGGCGTGCGCCAGTCCTTCAGGACCACACGCGTACTCGGCGCGCCACACGGCGTGGGGCGGGGCGCGGTTGCCCTCGCGTCCGCGGCGCCGGTCTTCGCCGTGGCTGCGGTGGCGAAGCCCGAACGCTTCTTCGCGGACCTCCGCAGCGACGGCTTCAACGTGGTCGGCACGAAGGCCTTCCGCGACCATCACTGGTTCAGCGTGGCGGAGCTCGCGGGCCTGGCCGATGCCGCGAGGCGTGCGGGAGCCTCGGCAATCGTCACGACGGAGAAAGACGCGGTCAGGCTCGAGCCGCTGGACCTGTCGGCGTTCCCGTTCCTTGCTGTTCCGCTCGAGACGACCATCGAGCCGACGGCCGTCTTCGATGAGTGGCTGCGGACCCGGCTCGCGGCGTCACGGGCCGCCGTCCACTGAGATCTCGCGCGATGTTCAGGCACCGTCTCGAATATGTCGCCGTGCGCTCGCTCATCGTGGTCGTGCGCTTCATGCCGGACGCCGTCGTCGAGGCGTGTGGATCGGCGCTCGGGCTGACGTTCTACGCGCTGGACGGCTCGCATCGCCGGGTCGCGGCGCGGAACGTCGCGGCCGCGTTCCCGACGCGTACACCAGCAGAGCACGCGGCCATCGTACGCGGCACGTTCAGGCACTTCGGTCGGTTGCTGTTCCAGTTGCTGAAGTTCAGCACGCTCAGCAACGAGCAGATGCTCGCGCGCGTGGAGTTCGAGGGCGAGGAGCGCGTCCGGGCCGCGTACGCGCAGGGCAGAGGCATCATCTTCGTCACCGGGCACTTCGGCTACTGGGAGCTTCAGGCGCTCGTACACGGCCTGCGGCTGCAGCCGATGTCGGTGATGGCGCGCGCACTGGACAACCCGTACCTGCACCGCCTGCTCGAGGAGATGCGCACGCGCACGGGCAACGGCGTCATCTACCGGCAGGGAACGCTGCGCCGCGCGCTGCGGGTGCTGCAGGACGGCGGCAGCCTTGGCATCCTCATCGACCAGCACATCGCCAGCCGCGACGCCATCCACGTCGACTTCTTCAACCGGCCGGCGGCGACGACGCCGATCGTGGCCGCGCTCGCGATGCGCACCGGCGCGCGGATCATCCCGCTGTTCGCGTTGCCGATCGGGCACGGCCGGTACCGCATGGTGTACGAACACCCGATCGAGCCGCCGCCCGAAGGCACGGAGGACCCGATCCACGAGATCACGCAGCGGTGCACGGACGTCCTCGAGATGTACGTCCGCAAGCATCCGGACCTGTGGCTGTGGATGCATAGAAGATGGCGCGAGACGGACGCTAGACGTGGGACTTCAGACGTATGAACTCAAAGTCCGAACTTCACTTCTCACGTCTCAAGTCCGACGTCAAATGTCCTTCAGAGTTCGTACCGCGCGGCGATCGGCATGCGCCACCCGGTGCCGAAGGCGCGATCGGTGACCTTGAGGCCCGGAGCGGCCTGCTTGCGCTTGAACTCGGCGATCCGCACCAGGCGAAGGACGCGCGTGACCGTGGCGGCATCGAAGCCGGCCGCGATGATCGTGGCGGCCGATTCGTGCCGCTCGATGTAGCGCTGGAGGATGTCGTCGAGGACATCGTATGGCGGAAGTGAGTCCTGATCCGTCTGGTTCGGACGCAACTCGGCCGAGGGTGCCTTCGTCAGGACAGGCTCGGGGATGACCTCGCGCTCCTCGCGATGGTTCAGCCACCGCGCGACGCGGTATACCATCGTCTTCGGGACGTCGGCGATGACCGCGAGCCCGCCCGACATGTCGCCGTACAGCGTGCAGTAGCCGACGGCCAGCTCCGACTTGTTGCCGGTGGTGAGGAGCAGCGCGCCGCGCTTGTTCGAGAGCGCCATCAGCAGGTTGCCGCGGATGCGTGCCTGGATGTTCTCCTCGGTGACGTCCCGTTCGGTGCCCGCGAAGGCGTCGGCCAGCGTGCCTTCCATGGCCTGCATCGCCGATGCGATGGGCAGCGTGAGCGTCTGGATGCCGAGGTTCGACGCAAGCGCGAGCGAGTCGTCTATGCTGCCGCGGCTCGAGTAGGGGGACGGCATCAACACGCCGAGCACGTTCGCGGGCCCCAGCGCGTCGGCAGCGATGGCGGCCGTGAGGGCGGAGTCGATGCCGCCTGAGAGCCCGAGCACGACGCTCCCGAAGCCGCACTTGCGCGCGTAGTCACGCGTGCCGAGCACGAGCGCACGCCAGACCTCGGATTCAGCCACCAGATCCGACGGCGGACCGATGTTCGCGGTGTGTGCGAGATCCGCGATGACCACGTCGGTCGCGAACGCCGCCCCACGCGCAATGGGTGCACCCTCGGCATTGAAGGCGCAGCTGCGGCCGTCGAAGACGAGGTCATCGTTGCCGCCGCACTGGTTGACGTAGAGCAGCGGGACACCGTACTTCCGAGCCATGCTGGCGAGCATCGACTCGCGCAGGCGATGCTTGCCGACCGAGAAGGGCGAGGCGGACAGGTTGAGGATGACCGTCGCGCCGGCCTGCACCAGCTCGGATACCGGATCGCGGTGGTACCGGCGCCGCTTCCAGAAGTCGCGATCGTTCCAGACGTCTTCGCAGATGCTGATGCCCAGCCGGACACCGCTGACGTCCAGGATCTGCACGGCCTGGTACGGCTCGAAATAGCGGTCCTCGTCGAACACGTCGTAGGTTGGCAGGAGCGCCTTCCGGAACCGCTGTTCCACCCGGCCCCCGCGCAGGAGCGCAGCGCTGTTGAACAGCGGGCGCCCCTCGTCGGACGGGTTCGGCTCGGGCAGGCCCACGAGCGTCGGAGGACCGTCGGCGAGCTCCCGGGCGAGCTGCTCCAGTTCCTGCCAGCTGCGGGAGACGAACGCCTCGCTGAGCAGCAGGTCGCGCGGCAGGTAGCCGACGAGCGCGAGCTCGGGCGTGACCGCCAGGTCTGCACCAGCGGCCTTCGCCTGACGCGCAGCCTCGGCGATGAGCCTCGCGTTTCCGGGAATGTCGCCGACGATCGGGTTGAGCTGCAGCAGCGCGATCTTCACTGCACAAATCTTAGCGTTCCGAAGTCGGAACTCGGAGTTCTGAATTCAGACGTTCACTTCTGCTTCCGAGTCCCGAGTCCCGACGAGTCCCGAGTCCCGACGAGTCCCGAGTCCCGAGTCCCGAGTTCCGAGTCCCGAGTCCCGAAGTCGTGCGCGTGTTAGGCTCGATACACACCCGATGCATCCCTGCCAGCCAATCTCGAAGAGCGTGCGTGGCGTCGCAGGCGAACGGCCGCGGAGCACGCGGCGGCGTCGGCTGAGCCGCGCATGCCGGAGGCGCGCGTGAGCCAGCGCATCCTCGTCCTCGCACCCAACTGGCTGGGCGACGCGGTGATGGCGCTTCCGGCGGTGGCCGACGTCCGCCGGGCGATGCCGGAAGCGACGATCGACGTGGCCGCACGGCCGTCCATCGCGCCGCTGATTCCGCTGATCCCGACCGTGAACGCCGCCGTCCCGCTGTCCAGCCGCGATGCGGGAGCCGACATCATCAGGGCGGGGCGCTACGACATCGCCCTGCTCCTGCCGAACTCGTTTGCGAGCGCGTGGATGGTGTATCGCGCGGGTGTGCCCGAGCGCTGGGGGTACCGCAACGAGTTCCGCGCGATGCTGCTGACGCGTGCGGTCGTGCCGCCGACGCGCGTGCACCAGGCGTCGTACTACCAGCAGCTGACCGAGGCGCTCGGGTTCGTCGCGGGCCCGCTCGAGCCGAGGCTCGAGGTTCCAGGCGACCTGCGGACCATTGGAGAAGAGCGGCTCTCCGCGGCCGGCTGGGACGCGGGAACCCCGCTCGTGGCCGTCGCTCCTGGCGCCGCATTTGGAGGGGCCAAGCGCTGGCCGGCCGACCGTTTCGCGGCGACCATCGACGCCCTCGCGAAGGACGGCGTGCGGTCGGTCCTGATCGGCGCCGGAGCCGATGCGCGGGCCGGCGCGGAGGTGATGGCCCGCGTCCACACCGGACTTCGCCCGCTCGACCTGATCGGCGCCACCGACCTGTCCGCGCTCGCAGGCGTGCTGGTCCACTGCCGCGCGCTGGTCACGAACGACTCGGGCGCTATGCATTTTGCCGCCGCTCTCGGCATGAACGTGACCGCGATTTTCGGACCGACGAACGAAGCAGAGACGCGGCCGCTCGGCAGGGGGCGCCGTGGTGTCGTGCACACCGAGGTCTGGTGCCGCCCGTGCATGCTGCGCGAGTGCCCGCTGACCCACCGGTGCATGACCCATGTGACCAGCGACGCGGTCCTTCAAGACCTGAGGCAGAGCCTGTGAGTGCGGCCGTGTTTCTCGATCGTGACGGGACGCTCATCGAGGAGGTCGGATACCTCGATCGGCCCGAGCGGATTGCGCTCTATCCGTTTGCCGCGGATGCCATTCGCGCGCTGAACCGCGCGGGCATCCGGGTCGTGATGGTGACCAACCAGTCGGGCATCGCACGCGGCTTCTTCACCCCCGCGGTCGTCGATGCCTGCCACGCGCACATCGCCGCGCAGTTGTCGCGTGCCGGGGCACACATCGACGCGTACTACTACTGCCCGCACCATCCGGACGGCTGCGTGCCGGAGTTCGTCGTGCGGTGCGACTGCCGCAAGCCGGGCACCGCGCTCGTCGAACGGGCCGTGCGTGAGTTCGGGGTCGACCCGCAGCGCTCGTTCGCGGTGGGCGACCGCTGGGTCGATATCGGTCTCGCTCGCGCGATGGGCGGTCGCGGCGTGCTCGTGCGGACCGGTTACGGTGCTGTCGTCGAGCACGTGGCGCCGTCCGGCATGACCGCCGATGCAGTCGTGGACAACCTCGCAGGCGCCGCGAGCTGGATCCTGGCTGCCGCGCGATAGGTCCCGCACCGCCCGGCGGACTACAATGCCAGACCGCCTGTATGGACATTCCTGAGCGCACCGAGCGACTGCTCTCGCTCCTCGCCAGCTTCGGCTCGAAACGCATCCTCGTCGTCGGCGACCTCATCGCCGATGAGTTCATCTACGGCGAAGTGTCGCGCGTCTCGCGCGAGGCGCCGGTGCTCATCCTGAAATACGACGCGACCGAGGTCGTGCCCGGCGGCGCGGGCAATGCGGCCAACAACGTGGCCGCGCTCGGCGCCCGTGCGCTGCTCGCCGGCATGGTCGGCACCGACCCCGAAGGCCGGCGGCTGCTCGCCACGTTCCCGAAACCGGTGGACGTCCGGCACGTCGTCCGCGCGAAGCACTACCGGACACCGGTGAAGACCCGGATCCTCGCGGGCGGGGTGCACTCGGCGAAACAGCAGGTGGTGCGCATCGACCGCGAGACCGGGTGGCCGCTCTCGGCGGAGGTCAGCGAGGTCTTCGCCGAGCGGCTCGCGCCCGCCATCGGTGAGTGCGACGCCGTGCTGCTCTCCGACTACGGCTCAGGGCTGATCACGCCGGACCTCGCGCTGGCCCTCCGCCGGGCGCTCGAATCGCGCACGCCCCGCCGGCCCGTGCCGATCGTGGTCGACACGCGCTACCGGCTGCTCGACTACAAGGGGCTGACCGCGTGCACGCCGAACGAATCCGAGGTCGAGCGCGCGTTGGATATCGAGATCGATGATGACCCCGAGGCGCTCGAGCGGGCGGGCCGGACGCTGTTGCGGCGGACCGGGATGCAGGCCGTCCTGATCACGCGTGGCAGCCGCGGCATGGCGCTGTTCCAGCCGAAGCAGCCGACCGTGCACATCCCGATCTTCGGGTCTGACGAAGTGGCGGATGTCACTGGAGCCGGGGATACGGTCATCGCGACCGTGACCACCGCGCTCGCCTCCGGTGCCTCGTTCGAGGAGGCTGCTCGTTTGGCGAACTTCGCCGGCGGCCTCGTCGTCATGAAACGCGGGACCGCCACCGTCTCTCAGCAGGAACTGCGCAGCGCGATCGAGCACGCCGCGGAACCCGTTCCGGGAGCGACGCGCTGATGGGGACGGTCCTGACGGAACAGGCGCTCGCCAACGCGGTAGCGAGGGACAAGGCCGCGGGGCACACCATCGCGTTCGCCAACGGCTGTTTCGATCTGCTGCACGTCGGCCACGTGCGTTACCTGCAGGGCGCCGCGGCCGAAGCCGATCGCCTGGTGGTCGCGGTGAACAGCGACGCCTCCGTGCGCGGTCTCAAGGGCGAAGGCCGCCCGATCCTCCCGGAGCAGGACCGTGCCGAGCTTGTCGCTGCCCTCCGCGCCGTCACCTACGTTGTCATCTTCGATGACCCGAACGTCGAGCGGTTGCTGCGGCTGCTGAAGCCGGACGTCCACTGCAAGGGGACCGACTACACCGTCGACACCGTGCCCGAGCGAGCGGTGGTGCAGGAATACGGCGGCCGTACAGCCATCGTCGGCGACCCGAAAAACCACAACACCCGTGAGCTGATCGCCCGCATCGCGGCCGGTGCCCCGCGCCGGTGAGCCTGAGCCCCAGTGCCCGTGTCCGGAGCGTGGGTTGTGAGCGTCCGCTGTTGTGGACTTCTGACTTCTGACTTCTGAGTTCCCACTTCGGAAACGATGCGCTTCCTCATCGTGCGCCTCGGCGCTCTCGGCGACATCGTGCACGCCGTCCCGGTGGCGTCTGCACTGCGGCGTGCCTGGCCAGACGCGGAGATCGACTGGCTGGTCAGCGCGAAGCATCGCGAGATCCTCGATCTGGTTCCGGCGGTGACGAACCTCATCGTCGTCAACGACCGCCGCGAGGGCAGCGGCGGGCTTTCGCTGTTGGGCGCCGTGCGGGCAATGCGGGGGAGGCGCTACGATGTTGCGCTCGACCTCCAGGGTCTGCTGAAGTCCGCGGTCCTCGCGCGCCTCTCCGGCGCGCGGCGCGTCATCGGATTCTCGTCGCAGTACGCGCGCGAGCCACTTGCGAGCCGTTTCTACACTGAGACATATGCGCCCGGCGGTGCGGGCCTGCGCCAGTCCGGACCGATCCAGCACGTCGTCCGCGCCAACCTCGGTATGGTCGAGCGGCTCGGGATGAGCGCTGGTGAGCCCGAGTTCGGCTTGCGGATTGTGCGGTCGCCCGCGGTTGAGCGCACGCTCGCGGGCATTGGACGGCGCTACGCGCTGCTGAACGTCGGGGCCGCGTGGCCGAACAAGCGGTGGCCCGCCTCCCGCTTTGCCGCGCTTGCGCGCGCGCTGCACGAACGGCACGGTCTGCCCTCGCTCGTGCTGTGGGGGCCGGCGGAGCGAGAGTTGGCTGACGAAGTCGTGGGGAAGGCCGGTGGTGCCGCGACCGCTGCACCGCAGACCACCATCGCGGATATCGCGGCCTTCGCTTTCGGCGCCGCCGTGATGGTGTCAGGCGACACCGGACCAACACACATCGCGTCCGCCGTCGGTACGCCGCTCGTGGGCATCTACGGGCCGACCCGCCCGGAACGCAACGGCCCGCTCGGGCGAGACGATGAGAGTGTGTCGAGAGCGGCTGTGTGCCAGTGCCACCATCTGCGACAATGCAAGCTCCAACGCATGTGTCTGCTCGACATCGAAGTTCCCGAGGTGCTCGCTGCCGTCGAACGTCGCCTCGCCGCCACGGAGCGGCACCGTGGCTGATCTCACGAAACGCCTTGCGCGCCTGCGCGTGCCGCTCGGTTTCGCATTCGCCCTGTTCGTCCTCTGGTTCGCACAGCCAACCGGCCGCCTCCTGCTGGTCGGCGGCATCATCGCGGCTGCTGGCGAATCGCTGCGGATCTGGGCCGCCGGTCACCTGAACAAGTCACGTGAAGTGACCTCGTCCGGCCCGTACCAGTGGTTCGCGCACCCGCTCTACGTCGGCTCGTCGGTCATGGGCGTTGGGCTCGCGATCGCATCGGGCAGCGTCCTGGTTGCACTGCTGATCGCCGTGTATCTCGGGTCCACGATCACGGCGGCCGTTCGGAGCGAGGAGGCCTTCCTCCGCTCGAAGTTCGGCGACGCGTACGACAGGTATCGGCGCGGCGAGGGCGGCCCGCGCGACCAGATGGCCGCCACCAGGCGCTTCAGCACCGCACAGGCGATGGCGAATCACGAGTACCGCGCGATTGTCGGCGTGGTGCTCGCCGTGTTGCTGCTCGCTCTGAAGGCGGCCTATAATGGCGCGTTTTAACCCACGCGCACGCGAGCACCGACGCGTCGTCACCTGACGCCCTCGCCCGCATGCTCGAGGACGCCGGCCGGGCGGTTAGCTCAGTTGGTAGAGCACCGGCTTTACACGCCGGCTGTCACAGGTTCGAGTCCTGTACCGCCCACCACTCTCCCAATCGCCAATTGCTGGTTGCGGTTCGCAGATTGGGCGGGGAACGCACATTCAGTGATTTCGCGGTTGGCGTACGGCTCACCGGTTTGCTACACTCAAGAGTCTTGGCGGGCCTGAACAGCGGCCGTCGAGGCACAATCTGAAATCTGAATTCTGGCAGCCAGCAATTCAGGTCGCTTCTGTGGGGTCGTAGTTCAGTTGGTTAGAACGCCGGCCTGTCACGCCGGAGGCCGCGGGTTCGAGCCCCGTCGACCCCGCCACTCACCCTCACCGGGTTGGGTGGCATCCCCCAGAACAACTCATCACGCTTCCTGAGCGTCCTGCGCTCGCGACGTCGGCTCTGCCGTCAGCACGACCACGGCGCGGCAGGGCTCCTCGCTCGTGCTCGCGTACCCGTGCGCAGCTCCGCTGCAGATGTGCAGCGAGTCTCCGGCTGCAAGCTCGAATCGGTCGCCGTCGACGATGACGAGCAGCGTGCCGGAGAGGACGTGCAGGAACTCCGTCGCCTGGTGCGTGTGCAGCCGCATGGCGGCCGGTGAACGGAACGTGGCCAGGTAGGCGTCGAGCGGCCTGTTCACGGCGGTGTAGTTGAGCGCTTCGAAGTCGTAGGCCGGCTCGCTGACGTCCTGGGCTTCGGGGAACGAGATGCGCTCCGAACCCCGTGAGGAGGAACAGCAGTTCCACTTCCCGTGGGTAGTAGACGTGGCACTCGAAGTCGCTGACATACCGGTCAACCTCCTCGCGTGCGGCACCCGGAAACTTGTCGTAGAGAAACCGGATCTCCGCACGCTGCTCATGCGGTAGGTACCGGGTCGTCTTGTACCTCAGCAGGCGAGCGCCGGTATCCGGGTGTTTCGTCGATCTCGAGGAGCGTTCTCGGCGGGGTCTGCATCGACTCGGCGTAGGCCGCGAGGTCCGGCATCGTGAGATCAGCCACGAACCGCCCACCCGGCGTGAGGTTGTCCCAGGCGCAGCGCCAGGCGCGCCGCTGCTCCTCTATCGCATGCACATGGGTCAGGGACGAACAGGGGGTGATCACCAGGTCGAAGGGCGCATCCCCGGTCCAGTCGCGAATGTCACCAGGCACGAACCGCACACGCGCACGTTCGTCGCGGGAGAGTGCCAGCCGCTTGTCCTCCGCTTCCCGCCGCATTGTGGCCGCGATCTCGAGGCCGACGATGTCGAAGTCGAGATGTGGTGCGAGCTGCGCGAGCGGCAGGGTGACTCGACCGCTGCCGGAGGCGAACTCGAGGACGCGTCTGGGCCGGTGGCGTGCGACCAGCGACTGGTAGAACCGCACATCCTCGTCGTCGCCCTGGTGTTCGAGGTCGTAGTCTTCTGGACGCTCGTAGATGGATTCCATGTGCGTGTGGCGATGCCACCACCAGGCCGCCGCCTGCGGATGTGCTGTGAATCGGTTGACTGGGAGGACAGAGGGTGCACGCGAACGTGCTCCCGGCGAAACCCGCATGCGGACGGGCTGTGGGGTGACGGCTCCGATGTTGAAGGCATACGGTCCCGAAAGGAGAGACCACATGGCATTGTCGTCATTGGCACGCACGGATCACAGCGAGGGTTCGGTCGCACGAAGCATCGAAGAGCAGACGGCGAAGCTGCCGTCCGACACATTCCTCTGGGCAGCGGTCGCCTCGATGGCGACCTCGGCGACGTTTCACCTGATGGGGAACAAGGATGCGAGCGTCTTCGTGGGGCAGTGGGCGCCGACGTTCCTGATCCTCGGCCTCTACAACAAGCTCGTGAAGCAGCTCGGGTCGGACTACAGGGATTCGGGAGCGCGCGCCTGAAGCGACGTCGTCGACGCGGGTGAGTCATGCAAGGCGCGGTGGTTCCATCCCGGAACCCCGCGCCTTCCTTGTGTCTGGCGATGTGGTGTGCGACCGCACGGGACGCGCACGCTGCGCGTGCGAACCGCTCAGCGGGCGTCGTCGCAGGTGGCGGCAAGCATGGAGACGTGATCGACGTCCACCTTGCGGACCAGGATGCGGTTCTTCTGTTCCTTGCCTTCGTTCGGTGCCGCGAACACCGACGCGTTCGGCACGTTCGCCTTCATCGTGCGGTCGTCGGACTTGACCGTGAGTTCGGTCCAGCGGTCCTTCCGTTCGAGCTTGATCTCGCCGTCCTTCAGGTCGCCCTTCAGGTCGCCCTTGATCTCGACGAGGTGCCCGATGTTCTTCTTCAGGTCGTTGTCGCCATCGAGCCAGTAGAAGACCGACTCGTAGCCCCCGCTCGTGCCGACCGCCCCTGGCTGCACGCGCGTGTCTTCAGCGCGCTGCCACGCTGGCGCGGCGCTCGTGTTCGTCAGCAGGTATCCGGCGCCGTCTCCGTCGCCCTTGACGAGACAGCCCTTCAGCGTAATCGAGTCTTCCGCCGCGCCGAGGACGGCGACGCCGCTCACGAAAGGTGTGCTGAGGCAGAGCGAACAGACCGCGAGCCCTGCGATGGTCTGAATAGTTCGAGCCATGTGTGACCTCCCGCGGGAGAGAAGTGCAGGAAGCGATCCCGACTCGTTAAAACGGGCTAATGCAACAATGCAATAACGCAACAACGCAGTAACGCAACAACGCAGTAACGCAACAACGCAGTAACGCCGTCATCGCGCATGTGCCTTGTTGCGTTCCTGCGTTCAGCGTTACCGCGTTCCCACTCACGTGCTCGCTGCCTTCAGCTTCGACACTTCGGTCTCGGGCGAGTGCTCTTCGTAGAGGTTGCCGGTGCGGTCGAGCAGGTAGCCGGCGACGGCCGGGGAGACATCGTTACCGAACAGGTCCTGCTCCTCGCCCGCGGGACTCGCGAGCGGATCCGTCTCGGGCTCGTCCGGCAGCGCGGAGAGGTAATCCGGAATGGTGATGCTGCTGGCCGGCGTCGGCGCCGCGGGCAGCGGCGTGGCCATCCGCGCTGGGCGTGAGGATGCAGATGAGCTGTGCGCGTGCCACGCGCCTGCTGTCCAGCCGGCCAACGGCGACAGTGTAACGGTGAGGATGATCGCAAGCCCTCTCTGCACGGCGTCCCCTGGACACGTGCCTTGTGCAACCGAAATGCCACGCGACTGCGCACGCGCTGTGGTGGATCGGCGGTTGCAGCGCTGGGTCTCGTGCAGCCCTTTCGAACCCGCATGAGGCAGTGGACGCAGCGTCTGCACGACCTGCGACGGTCTCACCCCGGCCTGGTGAGGAACACCGCGATCGGCGCGCTGGTGCTGGTGCTGGCCGGCATGGTCGTGACAGGGTGGTTCGTCGCGTCGCTGATGCGCGGGCTGCCGGACGTCGATGCCCTGCGTCGCATCGGGGAGATGGACCAGGCGACCGCCGTTTTCGATCGGAACGACCAGCTCGCATTTACGATCTTCAAGGAGCAGCGCATCGAGGTGCCGCTGGCCTCGGTTTCACCGCACCTGAAGCAGGCGGTGCTCGCCATCGAAGACAAGCGGTTCTACGACCACAACGGCTTCGATACCGTGCGCATCGGGTCGGCGCTGCTCGCGAACATCCGCCGCGGCCGCCTCGCGCAGGGCGGCAGCACCATCACCCAGCAGCTCGCCCGACAGAGCTTCCTCACACCCGACAAGACCTATCGCCGGAAGCTCCAGGAACTCATCCTCGCCGGGCGCATCGAGCGCATGTACTCGAAGGATCAGATCCTCGAGATGTACCTGAACAAGGTGTATTTCGGGGACGGCCTCTACGGCGTCGAGGCGGCATCGCGCGGCTATTTCGGCAAGCACGCCTCGGAACTGACCGTGCCGGAGGCGGCCCTGCTGGCCGGACTCGTGAAATCGCCGTCGTCCTACGCGCCGACCGTGAGCCTCGAACGTGCGGTGGCCCGCCGCAACGTCGTCCTGCAGGCGATGCAGGACTTCGGGGCGATCGACGACAGCGCGAGGCAGGCGGCGCGGAAGACGAAGCCGATCCTGAAAGACACGCTGCGCGCCGACGAGCCGCACGGGCAGTACTTCAAGGAACAGGTGCGCCGCGAACTGGTCGACCGCTTCGGCTGGCAGCGCGTCTACCAGGGTGGATTGCGCGTCTACGCGACCATCGACATGGCGATGCAGGTCGCCGCCGACACCGCCGTGGCGGAGGGGCTGAAGGGGCTCGACGAGCGTCGCGCGGCAGTGGCGAAAAGGCGCAAGCAGGCGCCGCCATCAGATGAGGCGCCGCTCCAGGCCGCCCTGGTGGCGCTCGACCCCGTGAGCGGGCACGTGCTCGCGATGATCGGCGGCCGCAGCTTCGATGACTCGCACTTCAATCGCGCCGTGCAGGCACGCCGCCAGCCCGGCTCTGCGTTCAAGCCGTTCGTGTACGCCGCCGCGCTGGAAGCGGGCTACACACCGGCGACGCTCATCGAGAACCTCAGCGCTCCCGTGCCGACGCTTCAGGGTGCGTGGACACCAGAAGACGAGCATTCGAATTCGGACTCGATGACCCTCCGGGCGGCGCTCCGGACGTCCAGCAACAGAGCGGCGGTGCGCCTCCTTCAGGACGTTGGGATTCCAAAGACCGTGCAGTACGCCAAGGCGATGGGCGTCGGTGACGTGCCGAGTGTTCCCTCGCTGGCGCTGGGCTCTGGCGAGGTGACCCTGCAGTCGCTCACAGCCGCGTACGCCGCGTTCGCGAATCACGGGGTCGTGCCGAAGCCGCTCCTGATCCGGCGTGTCGAGGACCGCGAGGGAAACGTCCTGTACTCATCGGAGGAATCCGGCACGCGGGCCATCAGTGACGTCACCGCCTACCTCATGTCCAGCATGCTCGCGGATGTCGTCAACGCGGGGACGGCCGCGAAGGCGCGGACACTTGGGTTCACCCTCCCCGCCGCGGGGAAGACGGGAACGACGAACGACTACCACGATGCGTGGTTCGTCGGGTTCACCCCGTCGCTCGTCGCGGGCGTGTGGGTCGGCTTCGATCAGCCGCAGACGATCCTGCCGAACGGCTTTGCCGCTGACGTGGCGGTGCCGCTCTGGGCGTCCTTCATGAAGGCGGCGACCAAGGGCGAGAAGCCGCGCTGGCTGTCGATGCCCGGCGGGATTGTGACCGCGGACGTGTGCCGCATGTCGGGCAAGCTCGCCGCGGAAGGGTGCGCGCATGCGGACGTCATCGACGAGCACGGCCAGCTCGCCAAGCGCTCGATGGTCTACACCGAGTACTTCGCCCGTGGCACGCAGCCGACCACCACCTGCGAGATCCACGCGTCCCGCGGGTTCTTCGGGACGCTCGCCGCCGCGTTCACCGGCGGGGGTGAGAAGCCGCCGACCCCGCACATCGAAGACACGGGCGTGCCAGCGGTTGCGGCAACAACCGGCGAGACGAGCGCGCCGCCGGTGCCCGAGAGGGCGAAAGCGGAGGAGCCCCAGAAGAAGAAGCGCGGGTTCTGGTCCCGCGTCTTCGGGATCAGCCGCGGAGACGACGAGGAGGAGGGCGGGAAGAAACCGAAGCAGCGGTGATACGATGCGGAACGCTGGCCGGCCATGCCGTTTCGCGACATCATCGGACACCGCAAGCTCGTCGGATTGCTCGCGCGCTCCATCGCGCGTGAGTCGCTGCCGCCCAGCCTCATCTTCTCGGGCCCCGCAGGGGTCGGCAAGTTCCTCGCGGCCATCTCGACAGCGCAGGCGCTGAACTGTCTGTCGCCGGTGCCCTTCACTTCCGCTGAAGGCCACGAAGCTGTCGGCGTGGATGCGTGCGGTCGGTGCGCGGCCTGCACGCGGATTGCGCGCGGCATGCACCCCGACGTGCTCATCCTCAAGCCGAACGAGAAGGGCAACATCAAGATCGATCCGGTCAGGGAAGCGGTCGAGCGCGCCGGGTATCGTCCGTTCGAGGGCCGACGTCGGGTCACGGTCGTCGACTCGGCGGACGGTCTCGAAATCGCCGCGCAGAACTCGCTGCTCAAGGTCCTCGAAGAGCCGCCTGCGTCGTCGGTGTTCATCCTCGTCACGGCGCTGCCCGACACGCTGCTGCAGACCGTGCGTTCGCGCTGTCCGCAACTGCGGTTCCGTGGGTTGCCGCCGCAGGATGTCGTCGCGGCACTGGGGAAGCTCGGGCACGACGAACGGCAGGCCAGGCGCGCCGCCCTGATGGCAGACGGCAGCATCGGCGCGGCGGTCGCGTTGCGGGACGCGGAAGACGACGACCAGGATGTGCGCGAGCTCGCGCTGCAGGTGCTCGCACAGGCGGCCGGGTCGGACGATGGACGACGGCGCATCGAGAGCGCGAAGGCACTCGTGGCGAAGACCGGTGCTGGCGTGACTTCCGAGCGCGATCAGCTCGGGCTCTACCTCCGGGCGATGGCCTCGATCCTGCGCGACGTCGAGGTGCTGTCCACTGGCGCCGACCGGGCACTCCTCGCCAATGCCGATCTGCAACCCGCGATCGAGCGGCTCACCGCGTTCGCAGGCGCGCGTGGCCGGCAGGCGTTCCTCGCCATCGACCGTGCGCTCGCCGCTATCGAGCGCTACGCCAACGCGAAGATCGTCGCGGACTGGCTCGTCCTCCAGCTCTAGCGATGGCTGACCCGGCTTCGCCACAGCCGCTGCGATTCGTCTCGGTGAAGCTGAGCCCTGTGGGGCGTCAGCAGCCGTTCGTGCTCGAGGGGGACAACTTCGGTCGAGACCCGCAGCCCGGTGACACCATCGTCGTCCAGACGGAGCAGGGGCCAGCCGTCGGGCAGGTGGTGCGGCAGGTTCCGGACGTCGCGGCGCGCCGCGCCTCGATGGCCGATCCGGCCCGTCGCGTCGTCCGGCTTGCCTCACCGGAGGATATCGTCGCCCGCATGCGGCACCGTCAGCGTGAAGCCGACGCCTATCGGTTCGCGCTGCTCAGGGTCCGCGAACGTGGGCTCGCAATGAAGCTCTCGCGCGTGGAGCAGGTCTTCGATGGCTCGCGGCTGATCTTCTACTTCACCGCCGACGCCCGGGTCGACTTTCGCGAGCTGGTCCGCGAACTCGCGGCGGAGTTCCGGACGCGTATCGAGATGCGCCAGATCGGTGTCCGCGACGAGGCGCGCGTGCTCGGGGGCTACGGCACCTGCGGACGCCCCCTGTGCTGCACGACCTTCCTGACCTCGTTCGAGCCGGTCTCGATCAAGATGGCGAAGCAGCAGGACCTCAGCCTCAACCCCTCGAAGCTGTCCGGCCTGTGTGGTCGGCTGAAGTGCTGCCTGCGCTACGAACTGCCGAACGCGAAAGGGCAGGTGCACGGCGGCTGTGGCACTGAAGGGGGCTGCGACAACCCGAGTGGATGCGGCACAGGCTCCTGTGCGAGCGGTACCTGCGGATGCAGACGATGAAGCCGAGGGTGGCGTTGACGGTTGGCGATCCGGCGGGCATCGGACCGGAGATCGTGGCGAAGGCAGCGGTCGACCCGCGCGTGCTGGAGGTGTGCGAGCCGATCATCTACATGCCCCCCGGGACTCAGTCGTTCCAGCCGGGTGTGTTGTCGGGCGCGGCTGGGCTGGCCTCGTACGAGGTGCTGCTGCGTGCCGTTGCCGATGCGCAGGCGGGCACCGTCGATGCGATTGCCACGGCCCCGGTGAACAAGGAGGCGTTCAAGCTCGCGGGGCTCCCGTGGGCGGGGCACACTGACCTGCTCGCGCACCTCACCGGCGCGCCGGAGGTCGCGATGATGTTCCACTCCGACGAGCTCCGGGTCGTCCTGGCGACGATTCACATCCCGTTGTCGGAGGTGCCACGCGCGATCACGAAGGACCTGATGGTCCGCACGATCCGGCTGGTTCACCGTGAGCTGCCGCGGTTCGGCCTCGCGCACCCGCGCATCGGCGTCGCTGGGCTCAACCCGCACGCGGGCGAACACGGGCTCTTCGGACGCGAGGAGATGGAGCAGATGGTGCCGGCGGTCGACGCGTGTCGTGCGGAGGGCATCGCGGTCGAGGGCCCCTTCCCGGGAGACACGATCTTCGTGCGGGCGACGCGTGGTGATTTCGACGTCGTGATCGCGACCTACCACGACCAGGGGCTCATCCCGGTGAAGCTCCTCGCATTTGGCCACTCGGTGAACGTGACGATTGGGTTGCCAATCATCCGCACGTCGGTCGATCACGGCACGGCGTTCGACATCGCGGGCAAGGGGATTGCGGATCACGGCAGCATGGTGGCCGCGATCCTGCTGGCCGCCCGGCTCGCGCGGACGCGACGCGCGTCGACGGGCTGAAGCCAGTCGCTACAATTCCTTCATCTCCGTCCTAGCGTCACGCTTGGCGTGACGTCCGAGTCCCGAGTCCCGAGTTCCGAGTTCCGACCCGTGGGCGGACTAGAATAGTCTCCGCGTTCACGGCCGGTGCCGCGGGCGCTGCAGCGTCATGGCCGAGAAGACCGCGCGTGAACTCGCGCAGCAGAACATCGCCGAGAACCGCAAGGCGTTCCACGACTACCACATCCTCCAGACGTGGGAAGCCGGGATGGTCCTGCTGGGCACCGAGGTGAAGTCGATCCGCGAGGGGCGCGTCAACCTGCGGGACAGCTTCGCCCGGGTAGAGAAGGGCGAGATCTGGCTCCACAGCGTCAACATCAGCTCCTACTCGCACCGCGGCTACGCCGACCACGAGCCGCTCCGGCAGCGCAAGCTGCTGCTGCACCGTGACGAGATCCGCAAGCTGATCGGACAGACCACCGAGAAGGGCATGACGCTCGTGCCGCTGCGGCTCTACTTCAAGAGCGGCCGCGTGAAGGTGGAACTCGGGCTCGCGAAGGGCAAGAAGGACTACGACAAGCGCGAGACGATCAAGCGACGCGAGGTGGAGCGCGAGACGCGGGCCGCCGTCAAGGCGCGGCAATAGTACAATTCGCGGTCGTGAGTGCCACGACCACGCCAGTTCCCCTGCTCGATCTGCACGCCCAGTACGCGCCGCTTCGCCAGCAGATTCTCGACGCGGTGACACGCGTGTGCGACAGCCAGCGCTTCATCATGGGGCCGGAGATCGACGCCCTCGAGCACGAACTCGCGGCCCTGATCGGCGTGCAGGACGCCGTTGCCGTGTCGTCCGGCACCGATGCGCTGCTCGTCGCGCTGATGGCGCTCGGCATTGGCCCCGGGGACGAGGTGGTCACGACGACCTACTCGTTCTTCGCGACGGCCGGCGCCATCACGCGCGTCGGTGCACGGCCCGTGCTCGTCGACATCGACCCGGTCACCTACAACATCGATCCCGAGGCGGTCGCCGCTGCCATCACGCCGCGCACGAAGGCGATCATGCCTGTGCATCTGTACGGGCTCTGCGCGGATATGGACCCGATCCTGCGCATCGCCGAGGCACGTGGGATCCCCGTGATCGAAGATGCGGCGCAGGCGATCGGCTCCCAGTACCGCGGACGCCCGGCAGGCGGCATGGGCGCCATGGGCTGTTTCTCCTTCTTCCCGAGCAAGAACCTCGGTGCGTTCGGCGATGCCGGCCTCGTGACGATGAACGAGCCGGAACTGGCGAAGCGGGTGCGCTTGCTCCGCATGCACGGGATGGAGCCGAAGTACTATCACCACCTGGTCGGCGGCAACTTCCGCTGCGATGCGCTGCAGGCGGCTGTGCTGCGCGTGAAGGCGCCGCACCTGGCGGCATGGACCGAAGCGCGCCGGCTGAACGCGAAGCGGTACGCGCAGCTCTTTGCCGAGGCGGGCCTGCGCGAGCGCATCGTCCTCCCGGTGCAGCCGGACGGGCAGTACCACATCTACAACCAGTTCGTGATCCGCGTGCCGCACCGCGACGAGCTGAAGCGGTTTCTGGACGCGCGCGGCATCGGCAACGAGATCTACTACCCGGTGCCGTTCCACCTGCAGCCCTGCTTCGCGTCGCTCGGTCACAGCCGCGGCGACTTCCCGCATGCCGAGAAGGCGGCCGACCAGACCATCGCGATCCCGATCTACTCGGAGCTGTCGATCGACCAGCAGCGGACCGTGGTGCAGGCGATCGCGGAGTGCCTCGGGCAGCCGGGCGCCTCCGGGACGACCGCATGATCACCCCCGACGCGCGGTCGGTGGCGCCGCGCGGGGCTCGCAGCGTTGGTGGTCCAACGCGGATCTTCATCGGGTTGCTGCTCGGCATCCTCGTCGGCTGGCTCTGGCCGTCGTTTGGCGCCTCCATCCGACCGCTCGCCGACCTCTTCCTGCGTCTGATCAAGATGATCGTCGCCCCGCTGCTCTTCTCGACGCTTGTCGTCGGCATCGCAGGGAGCGGCGACCTGAAGTCGCTCGGTCGCATCGGCCTGAAGGCGATCCTCTACTTCGAGGTGGCCACCACCATCGCGCTGGTGCTCGGCCTGGTCCTGACCAACGTCTTCCAGCCGGGCGCTGGCCTGGCGGTGCCGCTCGGAGGCGACACGTCTGCCGTGGCTGGCATGCAGCAGGCACAGCCGCACGCGTGGGATCTGGTCCTCCACATGGTGCCGACCTCCATCGTCGATGCCATGGCGCGTGGCGACATCCTGCAGGTGGTCGTGTTCGCGACCTTCTTCGGGGTCGCGGTCGCGTCCATCGGCGAGCACGGCCGGCCGGTGCTGGCGTTCATGGAGTCTGCGGCGCAGGCGATGTTCGCCGTGACGCGCTATGTGATGTGGTTCGCGCCGGTCGGCGTCTTCGCCGCGATTGGCGCGACGGTCGGCGGCAAGGGCATCGGCGTGCTGCTCACGCTTGGGAAGCTCGTCCTTGTCATGTACCTGGCGCTCGCGATCTTCGTGCTCGTCGTGCTCGTGGGCGTATCGGTGATCGTGCGCGTGCCGTTCCTCGCGTTCGCGCGCGCGATTCGTGAGCCGTTCCTGCTGGCCTTTTCCACGGCGAGTTCCGAGGCGGCGCTTCCTGATGCGCTGCGCGTGATGGAGCGGTTCGGCGTGCCGAAGAGCATCGTCGCCTTCGTCCTGCCGACCGGCTACAGCTTCAACCTGGACGGAACGACACTCTACTTGTCTGCGGCGAGCCTCTTCGTGGCGCAGATGGCTGGTGTGTCGCTGACCACCGGGCAGCAGGTGCTGATGATGCTGACGCTGATGCTCGCGAGCAAGGGCGTGGCAGGGGTGCCGCGCGGCGCGCTCGTCGTGCTGACCGGCATGCTCACGCAGTTCGGGCTGCCGCTCGAAGGGGCGGCGATTCTGCTCGGCATCGATCAGGTGCTGGACATGGGGCGCACGGGCGTCAACGTCATGGGGAACTGCATTGCCACGGTCGTCGTCGCGCGCTGGGAAGGCGTGTTCGACGACCAGAAGATGCGGACGTTCGGATCGACAGGAGCGACAACGTAGCTATGCGGATTGCGGTGGTGGGAGCACGCGGCCAGCTCGGCGCGGCTGTGGCGCACGTGGCTGGGGCACGGCACGAGGTGGTGGCTTTCGATCGAACGTCGCTCGACCTGACGAATGAAGCGGCGGTGGCGGATGCCCTTGGTGCGGCCGTTCCTGACGTCATCGTGAACTGCGCGGGCTACAACGCCGTTGACGCCTGCGAAAGCAACGCCGTGCAGGCGCTGCAGGTGAACGCGTTCGCGGTCCGGAGCCTCGCTCGCGTCGCCCGGGCAACGGGTGCCGCGCTTGTGCAGTACAGCACCGATTTCGTCTTCGAAGGCACCGCCACGTCGCCGATGACGGAGGACGTGCCGCCGAATCCCCGGAGCGTCTACGCCAGCTCGAAGCTGCTCGGCGAGTGGTTCGCGGCGGACGTGCCGCGTCACTACGTCCTGCGTGTGGAGAGCCTGTTCGGCGTTGCGCCTGGCGGGCCCGACAAGGGGAGCCTGACCGCGATTGTGAACGGCCTGCGGTCCGGCAGCGTCGTCAGGGTGTTCGGCGACCGGACCGTAAGCCCGACGCACATCGAGGACGCGGTGGGCGCGACGCTTGCGCTGCTCGAGCGGGATGCCGAGCCTGGCCTCTACCACTGTGTGAACAGCGGCAGCGCGAGCTGGCACGAGATCGCCCTTGAAGCCGCACGCCTCCTCGGCGTCACCGCATCAATCGAGGTGATGACGCTGGACGCAGTGAAGCTACCCGCCGCACGCCCCCGGTACTGCGCGCTCTCGAACGCGAAGCTGAATGCCGCGATCGGCTACGACATGCCGACCTGGCAAAACGCTCTCGGGCGATATCTGAATCGTTGATCTGACGGTCAACGCAGTGGCCAGAGTCACTGCCGCTCAGGCACGACGTGCAGGTTCAGCGCGCATTGAACGGGATCACAGAGAAGCTGCCATGAAAGCGGAGCTCCCGTACGGTTGAGTGCTCGAAGAATCAGCTCTTGTGCCGAGGCGGGACCGGTGACATCGGTCACGTCGGTTGCGGCCAAGAGGCCGTACGGCGCCGTTCCCAGGAAGATCATCGAACCGGTCTGGAAGACACCGACGCGAGCACCTCGGCGATCAGGTCCTGCGCGCTTCGTGACCTGGGAGAGAGCCGGACTCTAGAAGCGAGGCGAGACTTCATCGGCGTCACCGTGCCGCTACGATTCCGCCTTGCCACCGGGATCACGTGAAAGACGTCACCCGTAGCCGTGATGCTGAACCGCCCGTTGTTGCCGCTGTTCCCGTATTCACGCACCACAGTCAGGAGGACCGGCCGAGGAGTGGGCACGTACTTGAGGCGGTTTGGTATTTCGAATCGAAACGGTCGCCCAACGGGAGCCACCACTCTGTGTTGAGAGTCGCGCACCCCATCGCGGCGGACTGACTCGGTTACGTCGACGAGATCGCCAGCGAACTCCCAACGAGGATCTTCGTAGGTGATTCTTGCGCCGAAGCGAGTTTCGAGCTGCAGCACCACATCGGCGAGGGGGCGCGGAGCGGATGACTCAAGGGTCTCGGCAGGCGCCTGAGCATCGATCAATTGAGTTGGAAGGCAGAAACCGATAGCTGCCAGTGACAGAGCAAGTGCCAGAATCGCGCGAGGCCGCGCCACTTGGACTGAGGTAGTCACGGGTAGACCCTTTCTTGGAGCACGCCGTCTCGCTCACTCCACACTGTGTTGGAAGTTATGCCCATCCGCAACATATTGATGCGGTAGCCATAGTCAGGTTCGCGTCTTACCGCACCCGGGCTCTACCACTGCGTGAACAGCGGACGCGCCACCTGTCACGAGGTGGCTCTGGAGGCCGCCCGGCCGAAGTAATGCGCCCTCTCGAACGCGAAGGTGACCGCCGCGATCGGCTACGAGATACCGACCTGGCGGGAAGCGCTCGCGCGATACATCAAGCGCTGAATTGCTGATCGCCAATTGCTGATTGCTAATCGAAGTGCGGACGCTGACAGCGCGGGCGGCTATCCTCTGACCTGCGTACGCCAGAGTCGTGCTCACGTGCTAGGACCGGAGAGGTATTTCATTTAGCAATTAGCATTCAGCACTCAGCAATCCTCGAGTATCCGCTCCACCATCTCTCCGATCGCGAGGCTCGAGGTAAGGCCCGGCGAGTCGATGCCCGCGGCCTGCACGACGAGCGGATTGCGCGTGTCGCGCCGGATCAAGAAGTCCGCAAAGGGCTCGGACGGCGGGTGCAGCTTCGCCCGGATGCCGCTGCTACCGAGCCTGAGGTCCGATAGTTCGACCCCTTCCAGCAGGTGGCGTGCAGGTTCGAGGAACGCCTCGACCGGCAGCCGGTCGTGCTCGTAGTCGTCCTTGCGGTCCTGATAGCGGATGGTCGGACCGAGCCAGACCTCCCCACCCGTCGTGCGGACCAGGTGCGTGCCGAGCCCGTGCCCCGAGGCGTGCGGCAGCGGGTAGACGAGCGCGTTGACCAGCGAACGCCGCGCAGGAACGAACGCGGCGTATTCGCCGCGGCACGGGTAAATCGTGAACGGCTCGCCGCCGAGCATGGCTGACACCTCGTCCGCGTAAAGGCCTGCCGCGTTGACCACCTGGCGCGCCAGGATCGTCTCGCGGTCTGTCCGCAGCTCGATGCCGTCCCTCCGAATCTCGGCCCCGCGCAGCGCAGTGCCGTTGAGGAGCGCGGCCCCCTCCGCTTCGGCGTCACGCAGCAGCGCACGGACGTAGGCGTCAGCGTCCACGATGCCGCTCTCTGGTGAGAACAGGGCGGCGACGGCGCGTACGTGCGGTTCACGCGCGGCGATGAACGCCCTGTCGACCTCGCGCAGCCCCTCGACGCCGTTGGCCAGCCCCTTCTGCAGCAGCGGACCGAGCGCGTCGCGCTCCCGCTCGTCTGCAGCGACGATCAGCTTGCCGCAGCGCGCGTGCGGAACACCGTGCGCGGCGCAGAACTCGTAGAGCAGCTGCCGCCCGCGGACGCAAAGCGTGGACTTCAGGGAGCCGGCAGGGTGGTAGATGCCGGCGTGGATGACGCCGCTGTTGTGCGTGCTCGTCTCCATGCCGGCGCGCGGGTGCCGTTCGAGCACGCAGACCGAACGGCCCGTTCGCGCCACTGCACGTGCGGTGGCAAGGCCCGTCACGCCCGCACCGATGATCGCCACGTCGATCGTTTCCACGCCTGAACGCCTCCGGTCGGCATCGTACACCGTGGTACAATCCGGGGGTTTTTGTCTCGAAGGACACCGGAGTTGCAATGGCCAAGCGCGCACTGATCACGGGCATTACCGGGCAGGACGGGTCGTACCTCGCCGAACTGCTGCTCGACAAGGGATACGAGGTGTACGGCATCGCCCGCCGGCTGAGCGCCCCGAACAACTGGCGCATCGAGCACCTGATGGACCGCATCAAGGTGCTGCCGGGCGACCTGCTCGATCAGCTCTCGCTGCTGAAGGTCATCGACGAGGTGAGGCCGCACGAGGTCTACAACCTTGCGGCGATGTCCTTCGTGCCGGCCTCGTGGGACCAGCCGATGCTGACCGGCGAGTTCAACTCGCAGGGGGTCACGCGCATGCTGGACGCGATCCGCCGCGTGGACCCGACAATCCGCTTCTACCAGGCCTCCTCGAGCGAGATGTACGGCAAGGTCCGCGAGGTGCCGCAGAGCGAGATGACGCCGTTCTACCCGCGCAGCCCCTACGGCGTGTCGAAGGTGTTCGGCCACTACATCACCGTGAACTACCGCGAGAGCTACAACCTGTTCGCGGTGTCCGGCATCCTCTTCAACCACGAGTCGCCGCGTCGCGGCCTCGAGTTCGTCACCCGCAAGGTGACCGACGGCGTGGCCCGCATCAAGCTGGGGCTCACGGACAAGCTCTCGATCGGCAACCTCGACGCGCATCGCGACTGGGGCTTCTCGGGCGACTACGTCTACGCGATGTGGCTGATGCTGCAGCAGGACCAGCCGGACGACTTCGTCATCTCCACCGGCATCGCCCACTCGGTGAAGGAGCTGATCGAGATCGCATTCGCCCGTGTCGATCTCGACTGGCAGAAGCACGTGTACCAGGATCCCGCGCTGCTCCGCCCGGCCGAAGTGGACCACCTGCTCGGGGACTGCACGAAGGCCAAGAAGGTGCTCGGCTGGGAGCCGAAGGTGGACTTCAAGGGGCTCGTCGAGATGATGGTCGATGCGGACGTCGAGCGCCTGAGCAGGGCGTTGCCGGTGGGTCGCCCGCGATGAGCACACCGGCGCAACAGCTCCTCGATCGCATTCGTGCCACGCAGGCACGGATCGGCATCATCGGCCTCGGCTACGTCGGGCTGCCGCTGGCCGTGGAGTTCGCGAAGGCCGGGTTCGACGTGACCGGCTTCGACGTCGACGAGTCGAAGAACACAGCCATCAACGCCGGCACGAGCTACATCCCGGACGTTCCCGAGAGTGAACTCGGCGAGGTCGTGCGCGCCGGGAAGCTGCGGGCGACAAGCGACATGTCGAAGCTCGGCGACATGGACGTCGTCGACATCTGCGTCCCGACGCCGCTGCGCAAGACCAAGGACCCGGACCTCTCCTACGTCGTCAAGGCGGTTGAAGCGACCGCCAAGACGTTGAAGGCGGGGCAGCTCATCATCCTCGAGTCGACGACGTACCCGGGGACGACAGACGAAGTCGTGCAGCCGATGCTCGAGGCGCGTGGCTTCAAGGCGGGCGAGGACTTCCTGCTCGCGTTCTCGCCGGAACGCGTGGACCCGGGGAACGCGCAGTACACCACGCGGCAGATTCCCAAGGTCGTCGGCGGCCACGGTGCAGCCAGCACGGAAGTCGCCTGCGCGCTCTACTCGCGCGTCGTCGCGGCGGTCGTGCCGGTCACTTCCACGCGCGTCGCGGAGATGGTGAAGCTGCTCGAGAACACCTTCCGTGCGGTGAACATCGGGCTCGTCAACGAGATCGCGTTGATGAGCCACAAGATGGACATCGACGTGTGGGAAGTGATCGACGCGGCCAAGACCAAGCCCTTCGGCTTCATGCCGTTCTATCCCGGCCCCGGCCTGGGTGGCCACTGCATCCCGATCGACCCGTTCTACCTCTCGTGGAAGGCGCGGCAGAGCGGGTTCGAGTGCCGCTTCATCGAGCTCGCCGGCCAGGTGAACGGCTCGATGCCAGAGTACGTGGTGCAGCGGGTAGCCGATGCGCTGAACTCGGTGAAGAAGCCGATCAACGGCTCGCGCATCCACCTGTTCGGCATCGCCTACAAGAAGGACGTCAACGACATGCGCGAGTCGCCGGCGCTCGACGTCCTCGAACTGCTGAAGCGGCGTGGGGCAGAGGTCACGTATTCGGATCCATGGGTGCCGACGGTCGATGAAGGTCATCATCAGCTGACGGCGCTCGACTTCGACACGGCCGTCACCACGCCGTACGATTGCGCTGTGATCACGACCGACCACGCCGCCTTTGACTACGCCCGCATTGCGGCCATGCCGCTCGTGGTCGACACCCGTAACGCGCTGAAGGGCAGGGCCGGCTCGCACATCTGGCGTCTCTGACGCCGGAGCGGGCCGGGTTCGACGTGGACCGCGCTTCCAAGCTCCTCCTCACCGGCTGGGCCGTCGCTGCCCTGCTCGCGGAGTTCTACTACGTCAAGGGAGCGTGGCACGCGGTTACCCTGATTGGCCCGATCGTCGTCCTGCTTGTTGCCGGTGCGGTCGCACTGGACCGTCGGACGGTCGCGGTGGTCGCGCTCGTCTCGTACCTGTTTCCCGTTCTGATCTGGCTGGGCAACGGCCGAGTGCCGTATCACGTGCACTACTCGGTCGTGTGGCTGGGAGCCGTGCTGGCCGCAGTATTCCCTGACGCGGTTCGTGGCGGCTGGCGGATGCCTGTCCGCTGGCGTGTGCCCTTGGTGTGCTGGGCTGCCGGCGTGGCGCTGTCGGCGCCAGTTATTGCGTTCCGCGCCGTGGACTTCCGGACGGAGCTGCTCTTCCGTGGGCGCCTGCCCTTCGAGTCGCTCGGCGGGTTCCCGCTCCTGACGGTCGGCTGGACGCTGCACGTCGCGCTGGTGCTCATCATCGGTGTGCTGTGGTTCGACTGGATCTGTGGCCAGGACGAGGGCTTCTTCCTGCGATGGGTGGCGATGCCCATGGGAATCGGGGCGATCCTGCTCGCCACGGTCGCCATGTACCAGATGTTCGTGGATGTCGGCTTCCTGAATCCGACCGTCTACGCGGGGATCCACCGCGCGTCGGGGACGATGATGGACGCGAACGTCAGCGGAGTGCTTGCTGCACTGTGGATCGGCGGATGGGGAGCGCTCGCCGCTCGCGCCAATCGCCCGACCGCGGCAATTGGCGCACTGCTGCTGCTCTGGTGTGCCGTGTGGGCCACCGGGTCGCGGACGGCATTCGGGTCAGCCGTGATCATCTCGGCGCTCACGCCGGTGATCTTCCTCCGCTCGAGAGTGTCCAGTCGCGTCGTCGTGGGGGCGTCGGCTGTGGTTTTGGTCGCCACTGTGGCGCTTGTTGCTGCGAACCGGCACAACCCACGTGTCGTTGGCCCACTTGCCAGACTGACGGCAGAGCTCTCGAGTCCCTCCGATGGCGGGCTTCGAGGCGTGCTGGAGGAACTGTGGAACCGGAACGGGTACGGACTTGCGGCCACTCGGGCAATCGAGGCGTATCCAGCGTTCGGCATCGGGGTAGGGGCCTTTCATGAGATGGCGAGCGAGTTCGGTGGATGGCTGCCGCCGGATAACGCGCAGAACTGGTATCGTCATCAACTGGTCGAGCTCGGGCTCGTGGGCAGCGTCGGGTGGATCGTATTCGTCGTCTCGTTTGGCTGGTGGGTGATCCGCCGCCACGCCGGCGAGCAGCCCTCTGCCTGGGGACCGAGGGCGTCCATTCTTGGCATTGCAACGATCAGTCTCCTGGGGATGCCGGGCCAGGACCCTGCCGTCTCCCTGACGTTTTGGACCTTCTGTGGCTGGTTCCTCCTCGCGTCTGCCCGTCCGGCGGGCGCAATGAAGACGCCTCCGGCGTGGGCGTATGCGGCTGCAGGAGTGCTCGTGATCGCGTTCGTTGCCGGGACGACCGTGAGCGCGACGGGGCCGCTCCGGTTCCCTGCCCGCATCCAGCGGGCCGGCGGTGACTACCTGTATGGGTTCTATTGGCCAGAGCCCGATGGTGAGGGTGGGGAGTACAGGTGGGCGCGCCGGGTGGCGACGGCTGTCGTGCCCGTCGAGACGCGATCCCTCGAGCTCACCTTGCGCGTGAACCACGCCGACCTCGCGGCGGATCCGGTTACGGTCAAGGCGTGGGTCGACGGTCGCAAGGTGATCGACACGGCATTGACTGCCGGCGCGGATTCGGTGACGGTGCCCGTCCTGCTGCCCGAACGGGAAACGCGGATGCTCGTCGACACACAGACGTCTCGCGTCGTTGTCGCACCACCTCCGGACGGACGCGAACTGGGGGTGATGGTGCGCTGGCGATTCAGGCAGACGTCACGCTAGCCCTGCGGCCTGCGGGCTCCGCTTCCCGAGTGCCGAGCCACACGCGAGACTAGCGCGCGTCGCCCCGCTTCCGGCTCACTTCACGCTCATAGAGCGTCTCGATGTCCGAGACCAGGCGATGGTGCGAGTACCGCTCGCGCGCACGAGCGCGGCCCGCGGTTCCCATGGCCTCCCGCAGCGCCTGGTCCTCCGCGAGACGAACGAGCGCTGAGGCGAAGGCCTCGACGTCGCCCGCAGGCGTGAGCAGTCCGGTGGAACCGTGCTCCACCACGTCAGGCACTCCGCCGACGGCGGTGGCCACCACCGGCCTGCCGGCAGCCATGGCCTCGATCGCCGCCACTGGCGTCCCTTCGTTCAGGGATGTGAGGGCGAAGAGATCGACCCCACCGAAGAAGCGGGCGAGGTCGTCGACCCACCCGAGGAAGTGCACCCGTTCCGCGACACCAAGGTCCGCGGCGAGTACTTCGAGCGACGCCCGTTCAGGGCCACCGCCCGCAAGCACGAGGCGCAGCTCCGGGACTGACGAGACCGCTCGCGCGAAGGAGCGGACCAGGGTGGCAAGGTCCTTTACAGGCACGAGCCGTCCGGCGTAGCCGACGAGCAGGTCTCCCGCCTCAGCGCCGATCGTCCGGCGCAGTCCGTCCAGTTCACGTGCGACACCGAAGAGGGGGTCGAGGTCGAGCCCGAGCGGGACGACCACGGTCCGGTCCGCCGCGGCGATCCTGAACCTGGTGACAATGTCCTCGCGCTGACGCGGTGAGATGGTGATGATGAGGTCTGCGATGCGCGCGAGGGCACGCTCCGTGGCCCGCACGAGTCGACTGATGCGATCGGAGAAGTAGCCCTCGAACACGTGGCCATGGAACGTGTGCAGGACGAGCGCTTGACGCGCCCGCCGCCGTGTCGCGTTGTAGAGGAGCGCTGCAATGCGACCGAGCGTGCCCGCCTTCGCGGTGTGCGTGTGAATGACGTCGGGCTGTTCGCGGAACATGAGGCGCGTGAGGGTGACCAGTGCGCGCAGGTCGCCAGCCGCGTCCACGCGGCGGCCCAGACCCGCAATGCGAACGACCGGAATGCCGCGCTCCACCGCTGCTGATTCGAGCGAGGCCTCGCCCACGTCGAGACTGCCGAATGCGAGGAGTGTATCGTGGCCGCGTTCCTGGAGGCCCGCGTTGAGCAGCGAGACATGGCGAGCCGGACCGCCCACGTTGAGTCGGGCGATGATGCGAAGGATCTTCACGGGCTCATGATTTATACCGTAGGTGTGCGTGCCGGCGCCCAGAGGAGGGCGGCGAGGCTGTGCCGCCTGCGCTCTGATAGAATTCGAACGTAACCCGGCCGCCCACCGCCAGTGCGGGCGTTCCCTCATTCCAGTGATCCTCACGTGAGCCAGCGCACGTCGAACGGCCCGATCCCTGTGCTGTTCGTCATCGGCAGTCTCGAGATAGGCGGCGCCGAGAAGCAGCTGGTCGAGATCGCGGTCGGCCTCGACCGAAGCCGATTTGCGCCGGTGGTCTGCAGCCTCGCCGCGGGCGGTCCGCTTGCGACTGTACTCGGGCGACATGGCATCCCTGTTGTGTCCGCCGGGTTCGAGGGCGTGTCGCGCGTTGGCGTGGCGCGTGCGCTCGTGGCCGTTCCAACATCGTTGTGGCGTTTTTTCGGGATGCTCAGACGGGCGCGGCCAGTCGTCCTGCACGCGATGCTCTTCCACGCCTACGTCCTCGGAGCGATCGCAGCGACCCTTGCTCAGGTGCCGGTGGTGGTGACGAGCCGCCGGAGCCTGGCGCATTTCAAGAAGGGACGCCTGCACTACAGGGCGCTCGAGTTGATCACCAACAGACTCACCGACTGCATCGTTGCCAATTCTGAGGCTGTTCGACAGGACACGCTCGCGTCGGAAGGTCTTCGCCCGGACGACGTGCTGGTCATCCACAACGGTATCGAGGCGGGCAGGTACCACGGGGAGCGCGACACGGGAGTCCGCGAGCAGCTCGGGGCCGAGGGTGACAGTCCGGTCGCGGTGGTGCTGGCAAACCTGATTCACTACAAGGGGCACCGCTACTTCTTCGAAGCCTGGTCTGCCGTCCTGCGCTCGCATCCACGTGCCGTCGCATGGCTCGTGGGCGACGGGCCATTGCGCAGCGCGTTTGAAGCGGAGTTGGGAGCACGCGGGCTGTCTTCCTCCGTGCGTGTGCTGGGCACCCGGACCGACGTGCCGCGGCTGCTCGCATCGGCCGACGTGTTGGTGCACCCGTCGCTCGAGGAGGGGTTCAGCAACGCGCTGCTCGAGGGCATGGCGGCAGGGCTCCCGGTGGTCGCGACCGACGTGGGCGGAAACCCCGAGGCGGTCCTCGACGGCAAGACCGGTTATCTCGTGCCCGCTCGAGACGCCGCAGCGCTGGCGCATGCCATCGGGCAGGTCTTCAGTCGACCGGACCTTGGCAGGTCGATGGGAGAGGCAGGCCGGAGGCGGGTGATGCAGGAGTTCCAGCTCGGCACGATGATTCGACGCTATGAGGATCTCTACCTGAGGCTCCTCGGGGAACGGCACTAAGCAGATATGTGTGGAATCGCCGGCCGCGTCAACTTCCGTACGGGTCGCCCAGTCGATCGCGCCTCGCTCGCCGCGATGTGCGATCTCATCCGTCATCGTGGACCCGACGGTGAGGGTACTTGGGCCAACGGCGCCGTCGGCTTCGGGCATCGGCGCCTCGCCATCATCGACCTGTCACCCGGCGGACACCAGCCGATGTTGACCTCCGACGACCGGCTGACGATCACGTTCAACGGGGAGATTTACAATTTCGAGGAGTTGCGAGGCACCCTCGAAGCGCGTGGGCACCGATTCCGATCGCGTTCCGATACGGAGGTGATTCTCCACGCGTACGACGCATACGGGGTGAAGTGCGTCGACCACCTCCGCGGGATGTTCGCGTTCGCGATCTGGGATGCTCGTGAGCGCTGCCTGTTCGCCGCTCGAGACCGAGCGGGCAAGAAGCCGCTCTACTACCGTGAGGACGCGGACGGCCTGGCCTTCGCGTCAGAGCCAAAGGCGTTCCTCGCTGAGCCCTCGTTCGTGCCGCAGGCTGACCCGAACGCGCTGTTCCATTACCTCAGCCTGCAATACGTCCCCGGGTCGGAGTCTGCGTTCGCCGGCGTGAAGCGCCTGCCGCCCGGCCACTATCTCCTGGTGCAGGACGGGCGTATTGCGGTTGAGCGCTACTGGACCCTGCGCTACTCGCCGAAGCAGCGGGTGTCAGACGCCGAGGCGGAGGAACAGACGCTCGACCTTCTGCGCGAGGCGACGAAGCTGCGCCTCATCAGCGATGTGCCGCTTGGTGCGTTCCTGAGCGGCGGCGTGGACTCGAGCCTCGTCGTCGCGCTAATGGCCGAGACCGGCGGCGCACAGGTGAAGACCTTCTCGATCGGGTTCGAGGAGCAGGCCTACAACGAGCTGCCGTACGCCCGCCTCGTTGCGCAGCGCTACGGAACGGATCATCACGAAGACATCGTACGGCCCGACGCCCTTGCGCTGCTGCCCACGCTGATCTGGCACTACAACGAACCGTTCGCGGACTCGTCTGCAGTGCCAACCATGTACCTCGCGCAGATGACGCGGCGTCACGTGACGGTCGCCCTGAACGGTGACGCCGGGGACGAGAACTTCGCCGGATACAGCCGCTACGTGGCGAGTCTGCTCGCGGCACGCGTGGACCGCATTCCGCTGTCCCTGCGGCGCGTCCTCGCGACGCTTGCGGGCGGTGCGGCCGTGCCCAACACGCTGATCTCGCGGGCCCGCCGCTTCCTGCAGGCTGCGGCGGAGACCCCTGAGCGCCGCTACGCCAGGTGGATGTTCCACTTCTTCGACGTGCACAAGCGGCAGCTCTGCACCCCCGAGTTTCTGGCGCGCGTGTCCGCCCCCGATTCATCCACGCTCTTCGAGCAGTGGTTTGCCGAGTCTCGCGGTGAGGCGTTCCTGGACGCCACGTTGTCTGTCGACGTGCGGAGTTACCTGCCCGACGACCTTCTGGTCAAGGTGGACATCGCGACGATGGCGCATGGCCTGGAGGGGCGGTCTCCGCTGCTCGATCACAAGGTGATGGAACATGCGGCGACCCTGCCCACGTCCCTGAAGCTGAGGGGGAGGGACAAGAAGTACCTGCTGAAGCGGATCGCGCGACGGTACCTGCCCGCAGACGTCATCGACCGGCCGAAGATGGGTTTTGGCGTGCCACTCGATCACTGGTTTCGTGGCGAGCTCAACGGCCTCGCGCACGACGTACTGCTCGGCACCCAGGCGCGGCAGCGGGGATACTTCCGGACGTCTGAAGTCGAGCGTCTGCTTCGCGAGCACGAGCAGCGCGTTCACAACTGGCACTACCAGCTCTGGAACCTGCTCGTGTTCGAGTTGTGGCACCAGATGTTCATCGACACGAGGCCGACGTGTGCTCCAGCCGGGCTCGCCGCCGGGGCCGCTGCGTGAGGTTGTCTCTCGGCGAACACGTCTCACGCGCGCGAGCCACCGCCGGTTCTTCGGCCCTCTACTTCTCCACGATCATCGCGTCGCAGCTGACGTCGCTCCTGCTGCTGCCAATTCTCACGCGGTACCTCGGTCCGGAGGCGTTCGGCGAGTACTCGCTCGTGCTGGCCGTCACCGGACTACTGGGGACCTTCGGCTCGGTGTGGGTCCGTAACGTCGGCATGCGGCTGTATTTCGACCACGTTGCCGACGGCCGGACGCGCACGTTCTTCTGGACCGCCGCAATGCTGCAGGCCGCCTCGATGGCCGCCGTACTGCTCCTGGCCTATCCGGTCGTCCGGCTGGCGGGCACCGCTGTTCCCCCGATGTTGTACGCATCGGCGGGGGCCAGCGTCATCGTCACCGACTTCTACTCGCTGGGCCTCAACACGTTGCGCGCCGGGCACCGGCCCGTCAGCTTCGGTGTCGCCGAGTGGACGAATTCCCTCGGGCGGCTGGCGATCACGTGGGCCGGACTCGCGGCCGGCTACCGGACGGCGACGATGCTCTTCGTCTGTGTGACCGCTGGCATGCTGCTGGCGTCCGCCGTGGCGGCGCACGGGCTGAGAGACCTACTAGTGGGGCGCGGCGGGCTCGACCGCTCGATGGCACGGGAGCTCGTCGTGCTGGGGATTCCGTCGATCCCGGGGTCGTTCGGCGGGTGGTTGATCTCGCTCTCCGATCGCGTGCTGATCGCGTACTTCCTCGACGTGCGGGCGGTCGGCATCTATTCCGCGGCGTACGGCGTGGCCGACCGTGCGGTGAACGGCCTGGCATCCGGCCTCTACATGTCTGCGGGCCCGGCCATTCTCCGCCGATGGGCGGAGGCTGGCGAGGACGCGGCAGAGACGATCGCCAGCTACCTGGCCCTCTACGTCTCGCTCAGCGTCGGCCCGTGCGTGCTGCTCGTGCTGCAGCGCGAGTTCGTCCTGCGGCTCCTCGCCGGAACCGAGTTCGGCGCGGCCGCTGCCGTGGTTCCGTGGGTTGTGGCAGGAACGTGGCTGGGCGGCGCGGCAACGTACCTGAATCGTCCGCTCGAGCTCTCGAAGCGCTTCGCGACGCTGTCGGGGCTCGCCACGGCCTCCGCCGTGGTGAATGTCCTGCTGAACCTCGCGCTCATCCCGACGTTCGGCGTCACTGGCGCTGCTGCTGGAACCTGTGGTGCGTTCGTCGGCCTGGCGTTGTTCTCGCGGTATCTCGCCGGCCAGTCACTTGTCATACCCCTTCCCTGGCGTGCCATCGTGCGGGCGCTTGTCGCGACCCTTGTCGCAGCGGGTGCCTCCACACTGTTCGCCTCGCCCTGGCTCGCCATCACGGCCTTCTCGGCGATCTATGTCGGGGTGATGGCCATGCTGTGGCTCCGTGACCCTCGCTTTTCCGATTCGACGATGACCCTACGGCGGCAGAACGAGAAGGCTCGCGTCGAGCCCGACACAGACGCCCGACGCTGACGAATCCGAGCCTCCCGATCTCGCGGCGAAGGGGACGTCGCATTGCGGTGCGTGATGGGGCCTCGGCCTTCCCAGCCGATAGCCGCACCCGCAATACGTCAGGACCAGGTGAGGTGACGTGGGGCAGCTGGCTCCCCGTGATTCGCTATGCCGTAGGCGCGAGGAGGTCCAGTGTGCGGCCCGTGCGCCGCTCGAATACGCCCCTGTCGCGTACGGCGAGCAGATCCTCGCATCGAGTGGACACATAGCCCGGTCCAACCTCGGTCAGGTGCTGCTGATCGAAGCGAAAGAGCCGAAAACCCGCCTGGCGCAGGCGGGCATGCACGTCCGCGCAGGAGTAGCCGTACTTCGCGAAGTGCTCCTCCCAGGTCTCGATGAAGACGCACTGGACGCGAGGCAGCAGTCCGGTCGCTCCGTCGAGGACGAACTTCTCATAGCCTTCGACGTCGATCTTCAGGAGTGCGATCTCGGCCCCCGCGATCGGGAGGTCATCGAGCCGCACCACGCGGACCGTGTGTCCAGTCCCGGCGTCTGTTATGCGGTTGCGATCGTCCTGGCTCTCGTCCGAGAAGTGAAGCGTGGCTTCGTGCTCACCGAGAGCCACATTGAGTACCTCCACCTGCGACGCGCGATTCAGCCGCACGTTTCCCGAGAGATAGCCCGCAACGCGTGGGGACGGTTCGATCGCATAGACCCTCCCCGTCGGCCCTACCGCCACCGCACACGCGAGCGTGTACAGGCCGACGTTGGCACCGACGTCTACGACGGTGTCACCGGGCCGCAGGTAGGAGCGAAACAGGTGCTCAACGTCGTTGCGCGTCTCGCCGGCATGGAGCCACAGCTCGAGCGAGATCGACGACGGGTAGAACCTGAGAGCGAACCCATGGCGCTGAATGGTGACCAGTGGAGAGAGGCCGGTGGCCATCAGGATCCGACCGAGCAGGAACCAGAACGGCTGTTCGTGGTGCCGCAGGGCCCACCAGTAGCGAACCAGTCGCGGAGCCGAACGGATGGTCTCTGCCTCGGCTGCCAGGGTGTCAGGAACGGAAGGCATCCCATAGACTATAGCCGGGGCCACGACGCGGGTGCGCGCTGGCCCACCCGAGTCCACACGTGCACACGTCGCCTGTCAGCATAGGCATTACGACCTACAACCGCGCGCACCTCGTCACTCGCGCGATAGACAGCGTACTGGCACAGGATTATCCCGTGCTGGATGTCGTAGTGGTGGACGACGGTTCAACGGATGGGACGCTCGGCGTCCTTCAGCGATACGACGGGGACCCGCGCGTGCGAGTGATTGCGCTGGGGCGCAATGGCGGAATCCCGGTGGCAAAGAACGCCGCGCTGGACGCGCTCACCGGCGAGTTCGGCGGCCTGCTCGACAGCGATGACGAACTGCTGCCGGGCGCCATTCGCTCGTGCGTCGAAGCGTTTCAGCAACTTGGGGATGCGGTTTCACAGGTGTTCGGGCACTGCGTCAGCAGTTCGACGGGCGCCGCTACCGGGTACGTCTCTCGGGCGCCCGGCTTCATCACCTATGAGGATGGCCTGTGTGACCGCTTTGGCGGTGAACACTGGCATCTGTTCCGCCGTGCCGATCTTGGGAGCCTGCGGTTCCACGCGGAAGCGCTGACGTCGGAGACATATGTGTGGCATGCGATGCTGCGCCAGAAGCCCGCGTATCACGTTGGCGCTCCGCTCCGCCTCTACCATCAGAGTGGCGACGACCGGATTTCATCCGCTGCTGTCACCGCACGCCTGGCACGCGGCCGCATGATGGCCTACCGCGTGTACCTCGAGCGGTTCGGAGACGACGTTCGAGCGGCGTGTCCGCGCCGCTATTCGGAACTCGCGCAGGAGCTTGCCAAGTGGGAGAGTTGGTGCGGGGAGCGTCGCCGCGCCGTCAGAACACTGATTAGCGTGATGCGTGCCGGACCTGCAAGGGGATTCATGGGCGCCGTGGCAGTGACGGTGTTTCCCGCTGGCCTGCGTGACGCGGCCTATCGGTGGCGTGCCACGGTACGACCGCGGAAGGACAGTGCGGCCGGATGATCCCACCGCTGGTCAGTATCGTCATTCCGACGTTCAATCGGGCCTCCCTCGTGACCCGCGCGATCGAGAGCCTGCTCGCACAGACCTACGGCCCCCTCGACGTCATCGTCGTTGACGACGGCTCGACAGATGATACGGCGGCCGCTCTGGCGCCGTACGTGGCGCGCCGCCAGGTACGCGTGGTCAGGCATCCGAGCAATCTGGGCGCGACGGCGGCGAAGAACGCGGGCCTCGATGCAGTGCGTGGTGACTACGCCTCCATTCTCGACAGTGATGATGAGTTGGTCCCCGAGGCGGTACAGACGATCATGGATGCGTTCGCGCAGGGTGGCGCCGGGGTCGGGATGGTGTTCGCGAACTGCGTGGATGCGGACACGGGCGAGTGGACCGGGACTGGCCTGGAGGCGTCCGGCCCCGTGACGTTTGCCGACGCCGTGAGCGAACGATTCAGGGGAGAGTTCTGGGGCATCTGGCGCACGGAGGTGCTCGGCGCGCGACGGTTCGATACGCGCCTCGCTGGCGGCGAGTCGCTGGTATGGCACGACATGTACCGATCGACTCGCGTGTGGTACCTCCACGCCGCGCTGCGTCGGTACTACCGCGGATCAGCGGATCGGGTGTCGCGCCGCCAGCTCGACCCGGATCAGGCCGCACGGACCCGGCTGATTTACGAGTTGTACCTCGAACGTTTTGGTGAAGACCTGAAACGCCTGGCACCGCACGTGTACGCCAAGAATCTTCAGGCGATTGCCCTGTGGCACATCCTGGGCGGCGAACGCTCCAGGGCGCTCGCGCCCCTGGCCGGCTCCCTCCGATACACGCATTCCCCGAAGCAGTGGCTCATGGCGATTGGAATGTGTGTGGTGCCTCGCTCGGTGCTGCAGCGTGAAGCGGAACGGCGTCGTGGCTGAAAGCGTGCCACACAGCGCCAGGCGCCTCACCCTCGTGGTCACATCCCTGGAAGCCGGCGGGGCCGAGCGAGTGATGGCGGCGCTGGCCAACGCGTGGTCTCAGGAAGGCCGTGACGTGACGCTCATCACCCTCCATCACGCGCGCAAGGATTTCTTCGCGCTCTCGCCCGCCGTCACCCGCCTCCAGCTCGATGTGCTCGGATCATCACAGGGGGTCGCCGACGCCGTGATGAGCAATATCCGTCGCGTGCGGGCGCTGCGGCAAGCGATCCGTTCCTCTGCACCGCATGCGGTCATCGCCTTCACGGACCAGACAAACGTGCTGACGCTGCTTGCCACGCGCGGACTGCGGGTGCCCGTCGTCGTCTCCGAACGGATCGATCCGACGAGCCACGACATCGGACGCGCGTGGAAGGCCGCCAGGCGATGGGCGTATCCGATGGCGCGTGCCGTCGTGGTGCAGACCGAGTCGGTGGCGAACTGGGCGAGGACCATCGTTCCGGCCGCGCGCGTGCGTGTCATCCCGAATCCGGTTGCTTCCATCCGCCCAGCGGCCATTGGCGCTCGATCGCTGATGCCCCTCCCTGAGCTGCCAGCGAACTTCGTCGCCGCAATGGGAAGCCTCGGCGTGCGCAAGGGGTTCGATCGCCTGCTGCGCGCATTCGCGACAGCCACGTCGGATCGGCCGGGCTGGTCTCTCGTCATTCTCGGGGAGGGTGAGGAGCGGACCGCGCTGGAGGCTCAGGCAGCTTCGCTCGGCATCAGCACTCGCGTCATGCTCCCCGGGCTCATCGAGTACCCAGGGCGTGTGCTCGAGCGGGCGGGGCTCTTCGCGCTCTCCTCGAGCAGCGAGGGTTTTCCGAACGCGCTGCTCGAAGCCATGAGCTGTGGCTGTGCTGTCGTCAGCTTCGACTGCCCGAGCGGACCGGCCGATCTCGTTCAGCAGGGCATCAACGGCGTGCTGGTTCCGCCAAACGATGAAGACGCGCTCGCCGCGGCGATCCGCTCCCTGATCGATGATCCTGCGCGACGGGCGGCGCTGGGGGCGGCTGCCCGGGACGTGAATCGCAGGTACTCGCTGGCGGCAGTGATGCACCAGTGGAATACGCTTCTGGAGTCGCTGGCATGAGCGCGCAGGAGGTGCCTCTCGTCAGCATCGCAATCCCGACGTTCAACCGCTCCTCGCTCGTGAGGCGCGCGATCGACAGCGTGCTCACGCAGACCTACCCCAACATCCAGGTCATCGTTGTCGACGACGGATCGTCCGACGACACCGTCGACAGGCTCGCCCCGTACGTCGAACGTCACCACGTCACGGTGATTCGGCATTCCCGGAACCGTGGAACGATGGCGGCCAAGAACACGGGAATTGACGCCATGCGCGGTGCGTTTGGCGGCATCCTCGACAGCGATGATGAATTGCTGCCGAATGCGGTCGAACGTCTAATGCACGTGTTCGACGTGTATGGAGGTGGGGTAGGGCTTGTGTTCGGCAACTGCGTCGACCCGTCGACGGGAACGTGGACGGGGCTCGGCCTTCACGAGTCGTGCGAGGTGACGTTCGCGGACGTGGTGACCGGGAGGGTCTCTGGCGAATTCTGGGGCCTCTGGCGTCAGGCCGTGCTCGGGCCGCGCCGGTTCGACCCGGAGTTGCCAGGCGGCAGCGAGTCCCTCGTCTGGCACGAACTCTACCGGCACAGCCGCGCGTTTTACGTGCACGAAGTGGTTCGGCGGTACTCGCGCGGTGGTGCGGACAGTGTCTCGCGCGCGAACCTCGATCCGGTGCGTCTCGCACGCACGCGGGCGATGTACGAGCGGTACCTCGAGCAGTTCGGCGATGACATGCGGCGGCTGGCGCCAGAGGCGTACGTGAAGCAACGGCAGCTGATCGCGCTCTGGCACCTGCTGGCGGGCGAGCGGCGCGCGGGCATTCGCCAGCTGTGGCTGGCGCGGCGCGCGGGAGGCGCCCTGCGGCAGCACCTGCTCGGGGCGGCGATGGCGTGTCTGCCTGCGCCGGTGCTGCGTCGGGCGTTTCTCTGGCGATACGAACGCAACCTCAACCGTACCCGATAGCGACCCCAGTCGGTT
Source organism: Acidobacteriota bacterium (assembly GCA_018268955.1). Lineage (GTDB taxonomy): Bacteria > Acidobacteriota > Vicinamibacteria > Vicinamibacterales > CAVVIG01 > CAVVIG01. Next base: position 217,771 of record JAFDVO010000003.1, read on the forward strand.
TCGTGAGCGAACGCTTGGCAGCGTGCCTGTAGTATGGAGGCCCGATGATCTCGCTGCTCGCGGCCGCACTGCGCCTGCTCGCCATTGCCGCGGTGCTGGTGTGGCTGCCAGGTGTCATTGCCGCACGTCGTCCCCTTCGGCCGGTGCGCCTGCTGCACGTGCTCACGCTCGGTGCGTTCGTCCACGTTCTCGCCCTGGTGCTCACCGCGTTCGTCGCCGGCAGTGTGGCGACTGCGACGTGGCTGCTGCCGACCCTGACGTTCCCATGTGCGTTCCTCTTGCGCGCGATGCGACGGGTGGACGACACCTGGGATCCGCCGTCCCTGCGCGTCTGGCCTGCGCTCGGCGTCACCGGCATCGTGCTGCTTGCCGGCCTGATGCGGTGGTTCCACAACTTTCACTATGACGACACGGCGCACCTCCTTTACCTGACGGAGCTGACACGCGAGGATCTGCCCTTTCCAGACCAGTTCTTCCTGCAGCTCAGCGCACTCAGGGTCCCGGGGCTGGGTGACGGTGCACTGATTCTCAGCCGCTATCCGTTCTGGGCGCTCTCGTACACGGTGCTCGCGCATCTGGCTCATGTAGTGCCGGGAGACGCCTACCTGTTGGTGGGACTCGGCGTGCTCGCACTCACGGCCGGACAGATCACGGCGCTCGCGTCGCGAGCCTGGTCACCAGCGGCAGGCGTGCTGTGGTTGCTGGGGGTGCTCGCGTCCGGGTTGTACTTCAGCGACAACCTCCTCAACTTCGGCGGCTATCCCTTTCAGATAGGGAAGCTGTTCCTGCTGCTCGCAGGCACCGCCTTCGTCACGGCGTGGGTGACGGGGGAGGCGGCTGTGCTCGAGAGTCTGTGGGTCGGCGTGTTCATTGCCCCGCTGGTGCATCCGAACAACGCCATCGGCGCCGTCTCCCTGATGGTGTTGGCCTCCGGTTTCGCGCTTGCGCGTCCGCACATCCGTCGGCCGTTTGCGATGGCGGCGGTCCTGGCTGGTGCGCTCCTGTGTGCGGCGACCGCCGGATCGCTGGCAACGGGCGGATTCCTGCAGTGGAGCGGCGCCGGCGGTCGCGAACGCGTGTACGACATCGTGCTCGCTCCAGAGCCTCCCGACTTATCGGCGGCGCCGCCACTGACGGGGATACAGCCCTCGCCATCCAGGCAGCCCCCCGTCCACGGCGCGCGGGACGCCGTGTTGCGGCGCATGCGGCTCTTCGTGCACCGAGGCGTGCCCTTCGAAGTCGTCGTGCCGATGATCGTCGCGATCTGCCTGTCGTTCGCAGCGACCCGCCTTCCCTGGCTCCCGCGGACCATCCCGCCCGTGATGGCGGTGCTGATCGCGCTGGTGATCGTGGCCAGCGTCGCGGAGTGCGCCAGCGCGGTGCTGACGTCGGCCTACAAGCCCGGGTACTTCATCATGCGGCACGCGCTCCAGGCGGTCGCACCCCAGCTGCCGGTCGATCGGCCGGTCGTCACCGATCCGATCACCGACATCCTCGGCCGGGCCGCAGGGTGGCCACTGATCGGGGAGCCACGGATCTCGCTCGAAGAGCAGACGGCGCTGATTGCGTTGTTCCGACCCGACGTCACGGGCCAGGCGCTCGCGGCGGTCCTCCGCAGTGTGGGTCGCTCGACGATTGTCGCCAACGAATGGATCCTCGGTCCAGAGCCGTCGCGGAAGCTCCTCGCGAGCGAGGCTGTGGTCGCGCGAAGCCATACCGGTGCGATCGGATTGCCCTCCGATCCGCTCGATGCGCCGCTCGCGGCGCTTGCGCGTGATGTGCGCGGCGGACGCATCCGCACGGCCATCGACCAGGTCATGTCACTCGCACCACGCGCGCTGGGGCAGATCTCCAGAAACGCGGCGGTGGTGGTGTTCACCTACGATGCCGACACGACGGCGCCCCTGAACGTCGCGACGCTGGGCCCACTGGTCCGCCAGTCGTCGAGCGATTCCGGTGATGGTGCGTTCATGAACGGCTTCGTGCTCACGGTCCCCGGGCCCTCGACGTGCGCGTCCCGCCTCTCCATCGACGTCGACAACGCAGCCTCGTTCCACTCGCGACTGCTGGTCGTGCCGCTCGACAGCTTGCCTCGCGCAGGGCGCCTGGCATTCGACCTCGGGCCGGGACGGTCCACGCTGCGGATGCGGCTGGACGCCCCCAACTGCGACGCTGCGCCAAAGTCCTTCCTGCTGCACACCGACTTCTGGTGGGACGCCAGGTTCACAGTCGAGTCGGCGCGCTGGGAAGTCGCCACCGCGCCCTGAGGACTCGCGTAATCCTTGGTAGTATGTGGGCGCGCTCGCGCTCATGTTCCACCTGATCACCGCCTCGCTCGCCGCGTTCGCGCTCTCACTCGTGCTGGTGCCGCTCTGCCGCACCCTCGCACGCGGCTACGGGTTCGTTGCAACCCCAAGGGCCGACCGCTGGCACGCCAGGCCCACGGCCCTGCTCGGCGGTGTCGCCATTGCGACGACGGTGCTGGCGCTGCATGTGACGTTCATTGGCGTCACCGGGCTTCCAATCCTGCTCGTCGCTGGCCTGGCGATGTTTGCCATCGGCCTCATCGACGACATCGTCTCGCTCAAGCCGGCGACGAAGCTGGTCTTCGAGATCGCCGTCGCCTCGTTCCTGGCGTTCTTCGGGTATCGCCTCGGCTGGGTGCAGTCGCAGACACTCGACACGCTGATCACCGTCTTCTGGATCGTCGGCCTGACGAACGCCTTCAACCTGCTCGACAACATGGACGGCCTGTGCGCCGGCCTTGCCGTCGTCGCCGGGACGGGCGTGCTGGCGGCGCTCTGGCTGAACGGGGTGGCGGGCCCGATTGCGATCCACCTGGCCCTCCTGACCGGCGCCGCAGCCGGGTTTCTCGTCTACAACTTCAACCCGGCGTCCATCTTCATGGGCGACAGCGGCAGCCTCTTCCTCGGGCTGAACCTGTCGGTGATGACGCTGTCCTCACCGTCGACGGCGCACGTGTCGTCGAGCCTGATCTCGATCGTCGCCGCGCCGCTGCTCATCCTGCTCGTGCCGATCCTCGACACGACGCTGGTCACGGTGTCGCGCATCCTCGCCGGCCGCAGTGCGGCGCAGGGCGGCCGCGACCACTCCTCGCACCGCCTCGTCGCCATCGGCCTCTCGGAGCGCAGTGCCGTGCTGGTCCTCTGGGCGCTTGGCGCTCTGGGTGGACTGCTCGGCGTCTCGCTCAAGCACTATCGCGGGGATCTGCCGAGCCTGGTCTCCGCGGTGTTCGTCATCGCCGCGATCATCTTCGGCGTCTACCTCGCGCACGTGAGGGTGTACGCGGAAGACGAGGCGACCCTGCAGCGCGCCGGACGCGTGACGCCGCTCGTCGTCCACTTCGTCTACCGCCGCCGTATCGCAGAGGTGCTGCTCGACCTCTGCCTCACCGCGATCGCGTACTACAGCGCGTATCGGCTGCGCTTCGGGAATCCCGGCGAGTTCGGCGGCTACTTCCCGCAGTTCCTGCAGTCGCTCCCGCTCGTGATGGGCGTGCAGCTAGTCAGCCTCTTCGCCGTCGGCGGCTACCGCGGCGTCTGGCAGTACTTCGGGCTGATGGACGGCGTCACGTTCGCGAAGGGCGTTGGGCTCGGGACGCTGCTGAATATCGCGGTGCTGACCTACGTGTACCGCTTCGAAGCCTACTCACGCGGCGTGTTCGTCATCTACGCGGCGCTGCTGATGCTGCTGCTGGCTGGGTCCCGCGCGTCCTTCCGCCTGATGAGCGAGTTCGCGCATCGACGCAACCAGCGTGGGTTGCGCGTCGTCATCTACGGCGCCGGCGACGTCGCCGCCAGCGCCGTTCGCGACATCCTGAGCCGCCGCGAAGGGGCGTACCGGATGCTCGGCTTCATCCTCGAGGACCCGTCGATGGAGCGAGCCCAGATGCAGGGTTACCCGGTCATCGGTAACTACCAGGCGCTGCTCGGCATGGTGGACGAGGGCGGAGTCGACCTGGTCGTGATCACGCAGCTGATCGACGTCGAACGCCTCGAGGCCCTGCGCGCCCGTTGCGTAGACCGCGGCGTGTCACTCGAACGTCTGCACTTCAGGCTGGACCAGCTCGTCGCGGCGTCCTGAAATTGCAGATTGCAGATTTGAGATTGCAGATTGGAAACTCGTCAACCGCGGAACAGCGACAAGTCCCGGCCTTCCAGGCCCTCTAGGCCTTCCCTGTCTCAGTAGCCGTTTCTTCTACCGTCCCACCAACCCCTCGACCGGGCTGCTTGCGGTGGCGTAGGCCTTCTTCGGAATCCGCCCTGACGTAAACGCCAGCCGGCCGGCGAGCACGGCGTGCTTCATCGCCTCCGCCATGGCGACGGGGTTCTGGGCGCCCGCAATTGCCGTGTTCATCAGCACACCGTCTGCGCCCAGCTCCATCGCGAGCGCGGCATCAGACGCCGTGCCGACACCCGCATCCACGATGAGCGGCACGCTGATGAACTCGCGGATGATCCGGATGTTGTTCGGGTTCTGGACGCCGAGCCCTGAGCCGATCGGCGCACCGAGTGGCATCACTGCGGCGGCACCGGCGTCCACGAGCTTCCGACACACGATCAGGTCGTCCGTGGTGTAAGGCAGGACGACGAACCCTTCCTTGACGAGCGTCTTCGTGGCCTCGATGAGCGCCTCGTTGTCCGGGAAGAGCGTCCGCTCGTCACCGATGACCTCGAGCTTCACCCAGTTCGACAGCCCGGCCTCGCGACCCAGGAACGCCGTGCGCACCGCTTCGTCGGCGGTGTAGCAGCCCGCAGTGTTCGGCAGCAGGAAAATCTTCGACGTGTCGACGTAGTCGAGCAGTGATTCCTTGGAGCGATCGGAGATGTTCACGCGACGGACCGCCACGGTCGCCATGTCGGCACCAGACGCCTCGTGCGCGGCTTTCATGATCGCGTGCGACGGGTACTTGCCCGTGCCGACGATGAGCCTCGAGGAGAAGATGCGTCCCGCAATGACCAGGTTGTCCATCCGTCGATCTTAGCGCATGGGCGACGGCCGTCTCTGGACGACGCAGGCCTCGCCGAACTGGTAGAGCGGCAGGAGTCCTGCGGCGATCATGCGGGCGCACTCATCCGCGCCGAGCCCCACGCCGTGGGTCACGTGATAGGCATCAGCGGTGGCGTTGAACGTGTCGAGGTGCCCGTCGTGAATGGCCGCGAGCATCCTGTCACGTGCGGCAACCCGCGGTTCATTCGGCACATACGGGTTCGACCAGGTTGGGTTGACGCCCACGACGCGGTGGCCAGAGGGCGCGATCACCTCGAGCGTCAACCCTCTCGACCCAAGCACCACGGCATCGTCTGGAAGGGACTTGCGGAGGAACGTGGCTGTGGCATTCAGGTCGGCGCTGCGTTGCGCGGCGATCCCGCGGCCATAGACGAAGTCGAAGCGGTTGCGGTAGTGCGGCAGTCTCCAGGCGACCAGCGCCAACACGATCGCAGGTACGAGGACCGCCAACCACTGCCGCGCGACCCGCTCAGCGACCCAGGCGAGCGCAGCCCCAGCGTACAGCGTGCACGCCGCAAGCGTGTAGCGCCAGAAGTGGAACGTCGGCACGAAGGCCGGCAAAGTCGTCCCCTCCCGCAACAGTCCGTAGAGTGTCAGCACGCTTGCCGTCGCCAGCCACGCGTAGGCCACTCGTCGTCTTGTGATCACGATGCCTGCGGCGGCTGCTGCGAGCACCAGACCGTTGGCGGCGAACGTGGCCGGCATGCCAGCGCGCGTTGTCGGCGCCCAGGTCCACGCCATCGGCGCAGCGTTGACCACGTGGAGGTGGTAGTGCACGACGATCGACCAGAGAAACGGGCTGGCCACGAGCGCAGCGGCCACGCCTGCAAGCGCAAGACGACGAGGTTGAAGCATGGCGACGGCGATGCCGCCAAGCACGATCGCGGGCGCGGTGTGTGCCAGGAAGGTGAGCCCGGCGAGTGCGCCGGCGCCAATGGCGGCAGTGTCCGTGTCGGCCACCGCTGCGGCATCGAGCGCAATCACGCCGAGGAAGAAGAGCCCCTGGCTGAAGGTCGCGACGAACAGCCAGGGGGAGTACGTCGCGCAGGTGAGCGCCGGGTCGGTGTCGCAGTTGACGAAGACGAGCAGGAAGAGCGACAGGAGCGCGGCGGGACGACCGGCGACCCGTGCACAGAGGAGGTAGAACGCGATCGGCCCGAGCAGGTTCAGCCACGGGCCGCCCTGCACGTGCACGAGCGGTGCGGTCGCGCGGGTCGCGAGCGAGACCAGTGCGACGAGCCACGGCACGAGCGGGTTGTACCAGACCCACTCTCCCCGGTAGAACGGGTCGCTCAGCGGATGGCCGTTGAGCGTCGCCTGTGCCTGCGCGATGTCCCGGAAGTGATCCCCGTCGTACGGCCACGTGAGCCCGGCGACCGTGGCAACCGCCATGGACAGCGCCGCCGCAATCACCACGGCAGCGGCGACATCGACCAGGAGCTGAAGAAGACGGCCTCGCCGCACGGCTCGTGCAGAACGCAGAACTGAGAAGTCAGAAGTCAGAAGTCAATCCGCCTCATGCGTGATGCATGCGTTCGGAATTGTCGTCGGCGGCGTCAGTCAAGAGTGCGTTTCAAATACAACAGCGCCACCGCGGAGTGCGCGGAGCTCGCGGAGATCCGATTTGAAAACAGTGTGGCTCCGTGTGCTCAGTGATCTCCGTGGTGGAGCTTTTGAAACAGGCTCTTAAGTCTTCAACTTCTGACTTCAGAATTCCAAGTTCTAAGTTCTGAAGTCTAACGTCTCACGTCCGTGAGATCCGCCTCCCACGAAGTTCACGATCTCCACCTGGTCGCCGGCGTTGATGGTGGTCGTCTCGTACGCGGCGCGACGGACGACAAGGAGGTTGTGTTCGACAGCGACCCGGCGAGGGTCGATCTGCAGGTGCGCCAGGAGTTCGGAGACGGTGGTCGGGGAGGCGAGCTCGTAGGGCTCGCCGTTCAGCATGATCGTCACGGCTGGTGTCGCGTCATTGGGCGCTGCGGAGCGCGAGGGCGAAGTTGCCGACCGGCAGGTCGGCCTGGAGTTTCAGCGGCAGCCGCCGCGCGTCGGTCGAAATCCACGCCGCGACATTCTGCCCGACCGGCTGGTTGGACGCATCCCGAATGGTGACCCGGAGCGGCCACGCCTCCACCTGCCCGATCGGCACCTTGAGCGGCGCCGGCGCACCGACGTCGAAGCGCACGGAGTAGAGCGACCCCTCGTCGGCAACCGGCACGGTGAGCGAATCGCCCGCCGTGAATGTCCGTGACCGCAGCGTGTACAGGGTCGCCAGGCCGTCCTGCACGTTGGCCGGCACCGTGAGCTGCACGGCCGCCTGGTTCTGCTCCTCGTACGTGGCACGGCCAGCGCTGCGATTGAAGAGCGTCGACGCGAAGCTCCGGCGGCTGCCCTCCTCGGAGTAGAGCGAGCTGCGCTGCGACAGCGTGGAGTAGCTGTCGAGCAGCGAATCCATCTTGTAGTAGACCTGGTAGAAGCGCTCCACCAGCGGAATGGGACGGCCCTCCGCCACGATGTAATACGCGGTGGAGTTGTACGACGACCGCTTCTCGACAACACGGCTCGTCGCCGTGCCGGCCACGAGGTAGTTGGACCACGCGACGTCGAACGTCAGGGTCTCACCGACCCGGAACGGCACGGCGGCTTCCTGCCTGGGTGCAGGTGCCGGTGCGGGTGCCGCCTTCTTCGTGGGTGGCGCGGGTCGGCGTGACGGCTGACGTGCCCCGCCCTGCGCCGCAGCAGCGACCAGATGAAGCGTCGCGACGAGGGCCATGGCCCCTGCGCAGAGTGAAACAGCACGCATGGCGCTATTCTATGGTGATACCAGCCATGACGAATACGACGGATACCCCTGTACCGCAGATGCCGCTTGGCATTGCCGGGTTCACATACGCCGACCTCTACGATGCCGACCGCCTTGCCTCGCTCTACGAGCGATTCTGCGAGGAGGTCCAGGCGGCCGACGCGCCGTTCTGGGCCGAATGGGACGCGTATCGCCAGGCGCCCGACGCGCCCCGGCCTGCGACGGCGATTTCCAGCCTGCTGACGCGGATGGCCCCGTACGTGAGCGGTTTCGTCGAGCGATTATTCGACGTGGGCTCGGCGACCTCGGCCATTCGCCAGGTCACGCGCGACCAGGACGACCTCTTCCGCTTCAAGGTGGACTTCGTCCGGCGCCGGGCTCTCCCGCTGATCAAGGGTCACTCGCACGTCGAATCGAACGCGGCGGACGATGCCGTGGTGGCGCGGTTGGCTGGTGTGGATCTTGACGCACCGGAGCGGGCGAGTGGTGCGGATGTCGAACTGGCGGTCGCGCGCGCGGGATGCCTGCTGCTCGATCGCGAGAAGACGGAGAAGGCGGCGGTCGCCGAGGACATCGAGGCGTTGAAGCGCTGGTGCGCGGCCCGCATTCACCATCCGGCGTATCGCGGGTGGGTCGTGTTCCGGTTCCCGGAGAACCTCGAGCCGTGGAACCTCGTTCCGGTGCAGCGCGTGAACGCGGCCGTGCCCGAGCAGATGATCGGGCCGGACGAGAAGCTGCGGCGCCGAGATGGGTTCAAGCTCACGGACCCGCGTGCGATGAACCGCGAGGTGCTGAGCGAGATCCACTACTGCGTCCTCTGCCACGAGCGCGACAAGGACTCCTGCTCGAAGGGCTACAAGGAACCGGCCGCGAAGGGGAACGTCGATGTCCCGGTGAAGATCGCGGTGAATGCGCTCGGCATCGAGCTGAATGGCTGTCCACTCGACGAGAAGATCTCCGAGATGCACACGCTGCGCAAGGGCGGCGATGCGATTGGTGCGCTCGCGCTGGTGACCATCGACAACCCCATGTGCCCCGGCACCGGCCACCGCATCTGCAACGACTGCATGAAGGGGTGCATCTACCAGAAGCAGGAACCGGTCAACATCCCGCAGATCGAAACCGGCGTGCTCACCGACGTCCTCAAGATGCCGTGGGGCGTGGAGATCTACGGCTTCCTCACCAGGTGGAACCCGCTCAACGTCCGGCGTCCCCACGCGCTGCCGTACAACGGCCGCAACATCCTCGTGGTCGGACTCGGCCCGGCCGGCTATACGCTGGCGCATTACCTCGTGAACGAGGGCTTTGGCGTCGTGGGCGTGGACGGCCTCAAGATCGAGCCGCTGCCCGAGGCACTGGTTGGGACCGAAACGACCGCCCCTCAGCCTATCCGGGACTGGAGCGAGATCTACAACCAGCTCGATGAGCGCGTGCTCGAGGGCTTCGGCGGCGTCTCTGAGTACGGCATCACCGTGCGGTGGGACAAGAACTTCCTCACGCTGCTTCACCTCACGCTGGCGCGTCGCCGCGGGCTGCGCATCTACGGCGGCATCCGGTTCGGCGGCACCCTGCCGATCGAGGACGCGTGGACGTACGGGTTCGATCACGTCGCGATTGCCGCCGGCGCCGGCCGGCCGACGATCATCGACATGAAGAACAACCTGATTCGGGGCATCCGGAAGGCGAGCGACTTCCTGATGGCGCTGCAGCTGCAGGGCGCGTTCAAGCGTGAGGCGCTGCCGAACCTGCAGGTCCGGCTGCCCGCGGTCGTCATCGGCGGCGGCTTGACCGCGATCGACACGGCGACCGAGCTGATGGCCTACTACCCGGTGCAGGTGGAGAAGATCCTCCACCAGTACGAGGCGCTCGTCGCCGTGAAGGGCGAGGCCGCGGTGCGCGCGCAGTACGACGCCGAGGAACTGGGCACGCTCGACGAGTTCTGCGCGCACGGGCGTGCGGTGCGTGCGGAACGGGCCCGTGCGGCGGATGCCGGCGAGGCACCGAACTTCGTGCCGCTGCTGCGCTCGTGGGGGGGCGTCACCGTGGCCTACCGCAAGCGCATGGTCGATTCGCCGGCCTACCGCCTGAACCACGAGGAGATCATCAAGGCGCTCGAGGAGGGGATCTCGTTCACCGAGAACGTGAACCCGATCGAGGCGGTGCCCGACGAGTTCGGGGCGCTCAGGGAGGTGATCTTCAGCCGGGAAGGCCGGGAAGGGCAGGTAGGGCAGGAGGGGCAGGTGGGGCTGACGATCACGCTGCCCGCGCGGTCGTTGATGGTGGCTGCGGGCACTTCGCCGAACGTGACGTACGAGAAGGAAGCGCCGGGGCATTTCAAGCTCGATGCGAAGAAGAAGTTCTTCCAGCCGCATCGCGTGGAGAAGGGTGAGAACGGCAAGCTGCAGTTGGTCGAGGACAGCAAGGGGTTCTTCACCTCGTACGAGAACGGCGGCCGGTTCGTCAGCTACTACGGCGACAACCACCCGCGCTTTGCCGGCAACGTCGTGAAGGCGATGGCATCTGCGAAACATGGCTACTCGAAGGTCGTGGCTCTCTTCGAAGACGAGCTGAAGGCGCTGAACCCGGCAAACCAGGCGGCACGCGATCGCGCATGGAAGGCGTTTGGCGATCGGCTGGATCAGGAGTTCAACGCCGAGGTCGTCGACATCGTCCGGCTCACGCCGACGATCGTCGAGGTGATCGTGAAGGCGCCGGCGGCCGCACGGCACTTCGAGCCGGGCCAGTTCTATCGGCTGCAGAACTTCGAGGCGATCGCGGCGCGTGCGCGCGACGAGGGCCGTCGGATTCCGCTGCTCATGGAAGGGCTCGCGCTGACGGGCGCGTGGGTCGACAAGGAGAAGGGGCTGCTCTCGATGATTGCGCTCGAGATGGGCGCCTCGAGCCGTCTCGTCGCCTACCTGAAGAAGGGCGAGCCGGTGGTCGTCATGGGGCCGACCGGCGCGCCGACCGAGATCCCGGAGAACCAGAACGTCCTGCTGCTCGGCGGCGGCCTTGGCAACGCGGTGCTCTTCTCGATCGCGAAGGCGATGCGGAGCCAGGGCAACCGCGTGCTCTACTTCGCCGGCTACAAGAACGGCGCGGACATGTTCAAGCGCGAGGAGATCGAGGCGGCCACCGACCAAGTGATCTGGAGCACGGACATGGGCGTCGAGATTCCTCCTGGGCGCCCGCAGGACGCGCACTTCCGCGGCAACATCGTCCAGGCGATGCTCGCGTACAACGCGGGGCAGCTTGGGGAGCAGCTCGTGCCGCTGCCGAGCGTCGACCGCATCATCGCGATCGGCTCGGACCGCATGATGGCGGCCGTGAAGGCGGCGCGTCACACGACGCTCGCCCCGTACCTGAAGAAGGAGCACGTCGGCATCGGCAGCATCAACTCGCCGATGCAGTGCATGATGAAGGAGGTCTGCGCGCAGTGCCTGCAGAAGCACGTCGATCCGGTCACCGGCAAGGAGACCGTCATCTTCTCGTGCTTCAACCAGGACCAGGAACTGGATCGCGTGGACTTCCCGAACCTCGCCGCGCGGCTGCGCCAGAACACGGTGCAGGAGAAGCTGTCGAACCAGTGGTTCGACCATCTCATGGCGAGCACCGAGCTGACGCACGTCTAGGTGCACTCTCCGGGGCTCTGGGCTTCAGGCTCTGGGCTCCGGGCTTGTCGGCTTCAGTCCGCGGGCCCGGTCGGCTTCAGGTCGGGCACCAGGCTATGGGCGCTGGGCAACTTCCCGCATCGTCTGCGCTAGGTGTCGTACTCGCTCGAGCACGCGCGCTGGTGGTGAACCGCGGTCGACCACCTGCCAGCCTGTCAGCGCGGCCGGATCGCCGAAGATGACGATGGCGAGGCCATCGCGGGGAGTGGCGGGGAGTTCGCCATGCTCGACGCGAACGCCGGTGGCACCGCCAGGCTGCAACGCCGCTGAGGGCGCAAGGAGCCGCCTCACGCCTCTGGCGCGCTGGCGCGTCGCGTAGGCCTGGCACGCGTCATACGTGTCGTCGCCGGTGGCGACGGCATGTTCGAGGCGAACGCGCGCCGCCTTCTCGTCACCGAGATCGACGGCCCACAGGGCGCGACGGATGGTCGGCAGGTCGTCGGCGTCGACGATTTCCTCGTGGCGGAGCAACTCCGCCCAGGCCCCGTCTGGCGTGTCGGCGAAGTAGTGGGCCGGCCCCTCGCCCTCCGCATGCCACCGGCCGGCCGGCTGCGTGCTGGCCTCCCAGAGAAAGGGGAAGCGCGGGTCGGCGTGGCGGAACGCGATCATGCGCCTGCGAGCGTCACGAGCGAGGCGGCCAGCGCACGGACCCGTTGGGGCCCCGGGTCGTCCGGGTCCCAGTTCCGGCCCAGCACTGCCGCGGGTGCGCGCCCATCGAGCTGGGTGCGCTTGCGCTGGAACCAGCGGCGGATGCCGATCTCGTTGTAGGCGCCGGCGAGGTCGCCAATGACCAGTGCCACGAAATGCAGCCGGGCCGCTACGTCATCCGGGGTCTCTCGTTCGCCGGACTGGTAGCGCCTGAGGCTCGATACGGAGATGTCGAGCAGGTCGGCGAGCTGCTCTGCCTCGAATACTCGCGAGACGCTCTGCCACTCGAACTTCGGCACGGGCGACTGCTCGAGTGCGGTGATCAGGGTGCGGAGCATGGCCTGCACGTCAGCTGCACTCGGGCTCTCGACATTCGCCAGTGCAGCGGCTGACGTCCGACCGATCCCTGCCGCACGTGCGCGTGCGGCCACGTGCCGTGCCCCCTCTGCATCGAAGTGTCCCACGTCCGCGCTGTCCAGAATGCCCATGGCATCTGCCCGCCGCGCCGCTTCGAAGACGAGCCTCGCGGTCGCCGGAGAGTCCGTCGGACGTCTGTCGGATGCATGTTGGACAAACGGCATAGTCCGATGCTAGTCCGGTCGTCCTGGCCCGTCAAGCGTCGCTACAACCCGGCCGCGAAGACGGCGGCGCCGAGCAACCCCGCTTCGGCGTTGAGGATCACCTTCACCGGCATGCGCTCGACGAGCGGGTGCATCGCACCCTTGTCGCGGAACGCGCGGAGGAAGCGGCCGTCAGTGAGCGCGGGGAGGATCTTCGGGGCGATGCCGCCACCAATGAAGAGCCCCGCCGTCGCCATCGCACGCAGCCCGAGGTTGCCAGCCTCGGCGCCGTAGGCATCGACGAAGATTTCGAGCGCCTGGATGCACTGCGGGCACCGGCGGTCGAGCGCGGCGGACGTGATCGCGGCGGGCGCACCGGGCGCGTCAGGGGCGATGCCGGCCGCGCACGGGCTCGAGTGCGTCGCGCGGTGCAGGTTGGGCAGCCCCTTTCCAGATACGACATCTTCGACCTCGGCACGTCCGCGCTCCTCGCGGAGCATCCTGAGCACCGCAATGTCGCGGTCGGTCCGAGGCGCCCAGTCCGCGTGCCCCGCTTCGGTGGGTGACGGGATGAACCGCCCCTCCACGTTGTGCAGGATCGCCTGGCCGAGTCCGGTACCCGCAGCAATCAACCCCATGTTGCCGCCGCGCAGGGCAACGCCCGCCTGCAGCACGTGCAGCTCGTCGCCCTCGAGCACCGGCACTGCGTACGCCATCGCCTCCAGATCGTTGAGCAGCTTCACGTGCGTGATGCCGAACCGCTGGCTCACGTCGAGCGCGTCGATCGTGAAGGGCACGTTCGTCAGCTCCGCCTGCGATCCGAGCACGGGACCGGCGACGCCAAACGCCGCCGCCCCGATGCGCGCCTGCCTGACGTGCTCATCGGCGGCGAAGGCCGCAATCATCTCGCTCAGGCTCTCGAACTCGGTCGTGCTGAACGAGCGAACGTGCAGCGGCTCCGGCCTGACGGGCTGCGGGTCGAATAGGCCCAGGAGCGTCTTGGTCCCGCCGACATCACCCGCGAGGATCATGCGAATGGCTCTCTGGGAGGCAGCAGCGCGCAGGTTGACATGGCTGCCATTCTCGCATCATCTTGGAACCGGCAGTCCCCACCGACACAGGCACACAGATGGCTACTCCGTCGCCCGAGCCACACACGTCCCGTTCGCTTGCGGGTGAGCTGGTCGTCTTCACCGGCAAGCTGAGCACGCTCGGCCGGAAGGCCGCCCGGCACTTGGTGGAGCGTCTCGGTGGTGCCACGGCAGACGACGTGAACGCGCGCGTGACGATGCTGGTGATCGGAGACGAAGGCTTTGCGGGCGGCGCAAGCACGAGCAACAAGATCAAGCGCGTCGAGGAGCTCAACGCGCAGCACGGCCTGTCGATTAAGGTGCTGACCGAAGCGCAGTTCTGCGAGTGCACGGGGCAGCCAACCCCCGCCGAGCTGACAGGGCAGTACTACGCGACGCGCGATCTGCTCGCGCGGTATCGCTCGCTGCGCGAGGACCATCTCCGGTACCTGGCGAAGTACGGGATCATCAAGCCGGTCCTCAGGACGAACGCCGACACGTTCTTCGCCTTCCAGGATCTCGCGCCCATCCGGCAGGCCAACGAGGAGATGGGGCAGGGCGCCTCGTTCAGGAGCGTGCTCCGTTCTCTGCTGGCGTCACGGCAGGGGCAGCTGGCCTTCGACTTCAGCCTCGAAGCCGCCCCCGCTCGCATCGTCACGCTGCAGCCGAGGCCGCCGCGGCAACGACCGGACGCACAGCCCGCGCGCGACACCCATGCGGCTGAGGAGTACTTCCGGCAGGCCTCCGCGCTGGACGATGGCAACGAGGCAACGCTGGAACAGGCCGCCGAGCTGTACCGCAAGGCGCTCGAGGCCGACCCGCACCTGGTCGCCGCGATCATCAACCTCGCGAACATCCACTACACGCATCAGGAGATCGCCGAAGCGCAGGCGCTCTACGAGCGCGCGATTGGACTCGAGGCGGACTTCTTCGAGGCGCACTTCAACCTCGGGAACATCCACCACGACCTCGGCGAGTTCGACGAGGCGCGTGCCTGCTACGACCAGGCGCTGCTGCTGAACCCGTACTACGCGGACACGCACTTCTACATGGCGGTGACGCTCGAGAAGATGGGGCTGTCACAGGAGGCGAAGCCGCACTGGCGCTCGTACCAGCAGCTGGCGCCGCAGGGCGAGTGGGTCGAGCTCGCGCGCGAGTTCTCGGAATCGTGACACTGCAGATGGCAGGATTCAGATTGCAGGTCGTGCTCGGTGCACACGCGGGTGGCTGTGAACGGGCGCCCGCTCGGGCGCGGAGCGCACACCCGTGACAAGTGCCCTCGTCGCGAGCACCCAAGGGGGCTGTTCACGGACAGGACCCGCCATGGGCTCACATGAAAAACGGCGGGCTCGCACCCGCCGTCAATCTGCGATCGCAGTTTCAATCTGCAATCTGCAATCAGGAACCTGAAACTTCCCTAGTAGCCGTACTCGCGCTTTTTCGGTGTGCGGCGCAGCTTGAAGAACTGGCAGTCCGGGCACCAGGCGTCGGGGTTGAAGCTGGTGCCGGCAATCGGGAGCACGTCGCGGTGCCCGCAGCACTCGGGCCCGTCTTCGGGTGGGCGGCGCCAGCGGCACGACTTGAACTTGATGACAGCCGCCGAGACCGTCGGGGTTTCAGCGGGTTTTTCGTCGGGAGGAGCAGGCGAAAACGTATCTGACATCGCCTCTCATTCTAAGGCAACGCCGACGGACTTTTCCATGCTGGTCCACACATCACGCTCTGCTGGAGTGACGAGCGTGATCGCGTTGCCAACCTCGTCCGCACGTCCCGTGCGACCCACGCGATGCACGTAGGTTTCCGGTGAGTCGGGCAGTTCGTAGTTGATCACGGTGTGGATGCCGGAGATGTCCAGCCCGCGCGCGGCGATGTCGGTGGCGACGAGGACCTTGTAGCGACCGCCCTTGAATCCTTCGACGGCCACACGCCGCTGATCCTGCGTGCGATCGGCGTGCAGCGCCGCACAGCGGATGCCCGCGGCCTGCAGACGCTGCGCGAGCCGGTCGGCGCCGATCTTCGTGCGCGAGAAAACGAGGACGGGGCCTTCAGGGCGTCGCAGGTGTTGGATGAGCCACTCGAGCTTGCCCGATTCCTCGACGAACTCGGCGCGGTGCGTGATCGACTTCGCCGCGCGGCTCCGCTGGCCGACCTGGATGTACTTCGGGTCGCGCTGGATTTCCCTGGCCTGCTTGACGATCTCCTCGGGCACGGTGGCCGAGAACAGGAGCGTCTGTCGCTCCGCAGGCAGTGCGTCGATGATGCGGCGGACGTCGGGCCAGAAGCCCATGTCCATCATGCGATCCGCCTCATCGAGAATCAGCAGCTCGATGCCGCTCAGGTTCGCGTTCTGCTGCCGCATGTGATCCATCAGTCGGCCGGGCGTGGCCACGATGATGTCGACACCGGCCTTGAGGGCACGCTCCTGGCCACCCATCTCGACGCCGCCGTAGATCGCGGCGCTCGTGACGTTCGTGTGATACGCGAGGCCGTGGATCTCGTCCTCGATCTGCACGGCCAGCTCACGCGTGGGCGCAAGCACGAGCACGCGGCTGCGTGGACCGCCGGGAGCACCGTCCGCGTGGGCGTGCCGCGCGGGCTTCGTGAGCAGGTGCTGCAGCGTGGGGACCACGAAGGCGCAGGTCTTGCCGGTGCCGGTCTCAGCGCAGCCGATCAGATCCTCGCCCGCGAGCGCCAGGTGGATGACGGCGCTCTGGATCGGGCGCGTCTCCTTGTACCCGAGATCGCGTGTGCCTTCGAGGAGGCGGTGGTCGAGCCCGAGCGACGCGAACGCGACGGGGGCCGTATCGACCGAGGTCGGCTGGAGCGAAATCGGCGTGGGGCTCGCCATCGGCGCGAACGTGCGTGTGCGCGGGCGCCGTGGGCCCGACCGCGGCTTGCCGCCGCGGCGCCGTGAGGAATGACGGGACTCTGTTGTCTTGGGTTGCAAATCGTTCGTGGCTAGCGTGCGCGGAACGTGATGATGCCCCGGACCGGGTCGTACGGCGAAACGCCGACGGTCACGCGGTCGCCCGGCACCACCTTGATGCGGAAACGCCGCATGCGGCCGCTGAGCTGAGCGAGCACCTCGTGACCGGCGTCACACTGCACGCGGTAGAGACCGCCCGAGTGAACCGCCACCACGGTGCCCTGCATGTCGATGAGATCGTCCTTGCTCAAACGCCAGCAATCCTTTCAGAAATGACTTTCGTTACGCCAAGCATTGTGCCACAAGGGGCGGATCAATCCCTAAAGCGCTAACCACCCCCAATGCGAATTGCCAATCGCTGAATGCTGATTGCCAGAGGGTTACAGGTCGCGGACCGCCTGCTCGACCTGCCGGGCGAGCTGCTCGTAGTCGTCACCGCCGAGGTGGAGCGGCGCGCCGAACGCGACGCGCGCAGGGCCGGATTTCGGCCATTTCCACGTGTGGTGAAGGATCCGGTCAAGGCCCTCGACCCGCACGGGCACGACCGGCACGTCCAGCCTGGAAGCAATCATGCCGATCCCGGCCTTGAACGGCCGTATCTCACCCGCGTCGGTCCGCTGGCCCTCGGGGAAGATCAGCACCGAATAGCCGTCCTGCAGCACATCCCCGATGTAGCGGAGCGTCTGGCGCGTGCCCGCTTCCCGCTGCGGCAGCGGGAACGCGTTGAAGAACAGCGCGGCCAGGTAGTAATTGAGGCTGTTCGTCGCCCATGCGCTGCGGCTGAACTGCTCAGGGAAGAAGTGCGCCTTGAAGAACTCCTTCGCCATGGCCGGCGCCACGCGGTATCGCAGCCGTGGCGGCAGAGCCATCAGCACGACCGGCACGTCGAAGTGGCTCTGGTGGTTCACCGCAAAGATGACGGGCCGCTCGAGTGACCGGAGATGTTCGAGCCCTTCGACCTTCAGGCGCACGAAGAGGCGGCCGAGCGGCAGGATCCACGTCGGCAGGCTGATCCGCCGGAGGAACGTTGCCGGCCCCGAGCGGTTCCAGCGCGGGAAGTCCACCGGCTCGCCGGCGCCAGACGGGGCCGCCTCGGCACCCTGTTCGACGATCGCCTTCAGGTCCGACACGCTGCGCGCAGCGGCGAAGCGCCCTTCGTCGATCCGGGCGCCGAAGGCGTCCTCGAGCGCGACCATCAGCTCGACCCGCTCGAGCGAGCTGAGACCGAGTTCATCGATAGTGGCCGTGGGCGATACGGCGTCCCGACCGGCATACTTCGCGACGAGCGCAGCCAGTGCATCGCTCGTCCCCTGCACATGGCGCGAGGTCGCGCCGCCGCTCTTCACCCACTCCCGGACGACCGCCCGCTTCAGCTTCCGCGTCCCCTCGGTGCGCGGCAGCTCCGGCTCGGGCCAGGCGAAGCCGCGCCTGATCTTCTGGTGATCGTCCAGCCGCGCATTCGCCTCGCGCACGACGGCATCGACATCAACGCCAGCATCCAGCACGAGCACGGCATTCACGCGCTCGTTGCCGCCGCCGGCGGCGCTGACGCCGACAACCGCCGAGTCGCGCACCCCTGGGACGGCGTTGAGCACCTTCTCGACATCCTCGGGGAAGACGTTCAGCCCCTCGGGCGTGACGATCATCTCCTTCTTGCGCCCGCGGATGAACACCTGGCCGTCGGGGCCGATCTCGCCGATGTCCCCCGTGTGGAACCAGCCGTCCTCGAAAGCCTTCGCCGTTTCGTCCGCTGCGTTGAAGTACCCCTGCGTGACGTTCTCGCCCCGGACGAGGATCTCGCCGTCCTCGGCCACCTTCATCTCGACGCCGGCAATCGCCTTCCCGACCGACCCGCGCTGCGTCCCGAATGGATGGTTGAGCGTGACGATGGGCGCCGTCTCGGTGAGGCCGTATCCCTGGATGACCGCGAACCCGAGGTCGCCCCACCACTTCTCGAGCTCCGCATCGAGCGGCGCCGCGCCGACCACGAAGGCCCAGAACTTCGCGCCGAACAACCGATGCACATCGCGGTGGTGCCACCATCGCCCTGCGATGCGGGTGACCGCGCGGAGCGCGCCGCTCCCCTGCAGCCCTGGTGTGCGCACACGCCCCGCATCCTTCGACGTGGCCGCGGCCCGCAGGGCGTAGTCGCGCAGCACGTCGAGGATCTTCGGCACTGAGACCAGGACGGACACACGGCGTTTCCTGATCTGCTCGGTGATCTCCACCGGGTTGTAGCCGCGCATGAACACGACGACGCCGGCGAGCATCGGCGGGATGAACGTCGCCATCGCCTGGCCGAACATGTGGCTCAGGGGGAGCAGGTTCAGGAACCGCAGGGGATTGAACGGCGTGGCGTACTTGCGGTACTTCAGGACCTCGGTCTCGACCGGGACGATGTTCGCGAGGACATTGCGGTGGGTGATGACCACGCCCTTCGGATCGGCGGTCGCACCCGACGTGAAGATGATCTCCGCCACATCGTCGCGCACGATCTCGACCGTCGGTGGGGTGCCCGTCGCTGCCCAGTCCAGCTCATGCAACTGCCGCGTTGGCGTAGGGGCGAGCCCCCGAACTGGCGGAACGTCCTGTCCGACAAGGACGAGCTTCGCCTCCACGATGTCGGCGACGCGCACCAGAAAATCCGGTGAGGATCGGTAGTCGATCGGGACGACAATCACGCCGACGAGCAGGCAGCCCCAGAACGCGACGATCCATTCGGGCCGGTTCTCGCTGAAGATGACGACCTTGTCGCCCTTCGTGAGCCCTGCCGCAGCGAGCTGCGCCGCGAAGGCGCGGGAGGCGCGGCCGACCTCCTCGTAGGTGAACGTACGTGTGCGGAACGAATCGTCGTGCACCACGAAGTCGCCGTGTGAGGCGGCGAGGTCCTCGAAGAAGTCGATGAGCGTGGTGCGGCGCACGTGTGAATTATGATGGAACGCAGGTTCAGGATGACAGCTCGCCTCACACTCGCCGCCTGCGCGTTCGCGTTCGCCTCCGCGGCAGCCGTTGCCACCGCGCAGGAAGGGGTCGGTCCCGTGTGGCCGAAGCTCAGTGGCGCGCAGCGCACCGAGGTGATGACCTTCGGGGAGGACTTCAAGCGCTTCATCGGCGCCGCGAAGTCGGAGACGCAGTTCGTTCGTGAAGCGGCGCGTCTCGTCGAAGCGGCCGGCTTCAGGCGGTGGCCCGCGTCACCGACGAAGGCCGATGTGGCACCGGGGTCCAGGTGGTACGCCGTCAACCGCGGCCGCTCCATTGTCGCCTTCGTCGTGGGCACGGAGCCCGCGGTGTCGGGTCTGCGGATCGTGAACACGCACAACGACGCCGTCCGGATCGAGCTGAAGCCCAAGCCCTTCCGCGAGTCGTTCGACATCGCGATGCTCGACACGACGACGCATGGCGGGCTGAAGAACTACCAGTGGGTGAATCGCCCCCTGGCGCTGATCGGCCGGGTGACGAAGATGGACGGCACCGAGGTCGACGTGAACATCGGGCATGCGGCTGACGACCCGGTGCTGATGATTACGGACCTCGCGCCGCATGTGGACAACGACTTCCGCGAGCGGCGCAACCGCGACGTGATCCAGACCGAGGAACTCGATCCGCTGCTGGCGCTCACGCGCGATGCGGCCCTGAAGGCGCTCAAGGACAAGTACAATCTGGTGCCCGACGACTTCCTCTCTGCGGACCTGCAGATCGTGCCGGCGCAGATGCCGGTCGACATCGGCCTCGATCACCAGCTGATTGGCGCGTACGGCCACGACGACCGCTCGAACGGCTTCGCGGCATTTCGTGCCATCACCGAGGTGAAGGGGCCGCAGAAGACCGCGGTGGCGTACGGCGTGAACAACGAGGAGGTCGGCTCCTGGACGACGGGGGTCGAATCCGAGTGGTTTCGGACACTGGCCGCAGAGATCATCGCGGCTCAGGAACCCTCGTACAACGACCTGATGCTGCGGCATGCCCTTGCGGCGTCGCAGGCGCTGGTGTCAGACTGCACGACCGCGCTGGATCCCGGGTTCCCGCAACCGTACCTGCCGAACGGGTCGGCGCGGCTCGGGTGGGGGCTCGCCTTCAAGGAATACGGCGCGGGCCGCGAAGCGGACGCCGAGTATTTTGCACGGGTCCGGAAGATCTTCACGGATGCCGATGTGCACTGGCAGGTGCACGCCTACCGCGCGGGCTACGGAGGCGGTACTATTGCGCAGTGGTTCGCGAACGCGAACATCGACACGATCGACGTCGGCATCGGAATCCTGAGCATGCACTCACCGATGGATGTCTCGGCGAAAGTGGACCTCTGGGAACTGTACCGGGGGTTCAAGGCATTCTGGAGTGCCCCCTCGCGTCCGGCTGCGGTGCCGTCGGCGCGCTAACGTAACCTGAACTGTTCATGCGAATCTTTCTGACCGGCGCGACCGGTTACATCGGCAGTGCTGTACTCGACGCGCTCGTGCGGGCCGGGCACCAGGTCACGGCGCTGGTCCGCGACAACGAGAAAGCGGCGCGCGTCGCCGCACGCGGCGCGCACCCGGTGGTGGGCAGCCTGAGCGACCCAGAGTCGTATCGGGCGATGGCCGACGCGCAGGATGGCTACATCCACACGGCGTTCGACACGTCCAGCACCGGCGTCGCGAACGATCGCCAGACGATCGACGCGTTGCTTGCGGCAGCCCGTCGGCCGCGCACGTCGAACGGGCTGAACGGCGCCCCGCGTTTCTTCATCTACACGTCGGGCATCTGGGTCATCGGTCGCACCTCTGAGCCGGCTGACGAGAGCACGCCGCTCAACCCCATTCAGCTTGTCGCGTGGCGCGTCGAACACGAGCGCCTCGTCCTCGAGGCGAACGACGCGCAACTGCGCACGGCGGTCGTGCGCCCCGGCGTCGTGTACGGCGGCGGCACCGGCATCATGAGCGACCTGTTCAAGATGGCGTGGAATGGGTTGGTGCGCGTGATTGGGGATGGCAACAATCACTGGCCCACGGTGTACGACCGGGACCTTGCCGATCTGTACGCGCGGCTCGCGGCAGACGACTCCGCATCCGGGGTCTTCCATGCGAACGACGAAGGCGACGAGACGGTCAACGACATCGTGTCGGCGATCAGCCCGTACCTGCCGCACAAGCCGGACGTGCGGTATGTGCCGATCGAGGAAGCCCGCACGAAGATGGGCCCCTACGCGGACGCCCTCGCCCTTGACCAGATCGTCCGCAGCACCCGCTCACGCGCCCTCGGCTGGAACCCGAGCCTCCACTCGGTCGGCGGCAATGCCGCACGGCTGCTGGAAGAATGGCGGGCGTCCCGAAGTTAGACGTGAGAATTCAGAAGTCAGAAGTTGCGCATCGTCACTTCTGCGTTCTGACTTCTGCATTCTGACTTCACGAAGTGATCGGCGGTTCCGCCGGCGGGATGGTGGTCGGCCCGGCCACTTCCCGCCGCTGCTCCACCTCCGGCGGCCGCACTTCCTCGACCCCCGCGTTCTTCGGCAGCGGCAGTTCTCCCGCAACCACCTCATCGATCAGTCCGTACTCCATCGCCTTGTAGGCGTCCAGGTAGAAGTCGGTCCGCTTCGTGTCCTTGATGATCTGCCGCAGCGGCTTGCCCGAGCGCGAGGAGAGGATCCGGTAGATCTGATCCTGCATCTGCTTGAGCCGCTCGAGGTGCTGTGCCGCCGCGCTGGTGGACTGCCACCCTGCCCACTTCGCCGGCTCGTGAATCATGATCCACGAGTGCGGGAAGGCGAGCCGTCGGCGCTCGCTCGCGGCCTGCAGCACGATTGACCCCATCGAGTAGGCCATCCCCTGGACGACGATCGTCACCTCGATGCCGCGCGACACGATGTGGCGGATGGAGTCGTGGATGGCGAGGCCGTCCGTGACGTTGCCGCCGGCGCTGTTGATGTACAGGTTGATCGGCCGGTTGCCGTCGGCAGCCAGCTCGCGCAGGCGCTCGATCGTGCTGCGCGCGTTGTCTTTCTCGATGTCACCGATCAGGTAGACGTCGCGGAGCCGTTCGCCCTGCTCGCGGCGCAACTGCGCGCGCACGGCGTCGACCAGCTCGGCTACGAGCCGCTCGTTCAGGTCGCCCATGCGGTGAATGCGTGGCAAGTATCATGACAGCCCCGCCAGCCCTGCCTGCCCAGCCCCGCCCAGCCTGCCCCCAAGTCAGGGAATGAAGTAGAACGCGAGCGCGATGATGGCGTACACGGAGATGAGCTGGAGCCCTTCCACCCAGTTGCTCTCGCCGTCGACGACCACCATCGACGTGGCGAGCACGGAGAGCGCGATGGCGGTGATCTCGAACGGGTTGAAGATGAGCGACATCGGGTGGCCGATGGCGAACGAGTAGAGGATCACCGCCGGTGCGACGAGCAGGGCGATCTGCGCGCTGCTGCCGACCGAAATCTCGACGGCCAGTGTCATCTGGTCGCGCCGGGCGGCCGCGATTGCCGAATAGTGTTCCGCCGCATTGCCGATGATGGCTACGAGCACCACGCCGACGAACAGCTCTGTGAACCCGAACTGCTTCAATGCCGGCTCGAGCGCACCGACGAGCAGCTCCGCCTGCACCGTCGTGAGCAGGGTGCCGCTCGCGAGGAGGCCGATCGCCGTGCCCGTACTCAACCCACCGTGGCCGTGCGACGTCGTCGACTGCGTGGGCCTGAAGAGATCGCGCTCGGCGGTCAGCGCGTAGATGAGGCTGCCTGCATAGGCGACCATCAGCACGATCGCGGTGCCGAGGCTCAGGCGGTTGATGGCAGGCGGTCGCGCTTGCAGCGATCCGTAGAGCGACAGGTCGAACACCGCCGGCATGACCAGGGCGACGACCGCGAGGAAGAGCATCGCGGCCGTGTTGGTGGCGGCCGTGCGGTTGAACTTCTGCGAACGCCGGCCGAGGCCGCCGAGGAAGAACGAGAAGCCGAGGACCAGCAGCAGGTTGCCGATGATGCTGCCGGAAATCGACGCTTTCACCAGCTCGACGTGTCCCTGGTTCAGCGCCACCATCGCGATGATGAGCTCGGCCGCGTTGCCGAAGGTCGCGTTCAGGAACCCGCCGAGCGCCGGGCCCGACCGCTCAGCCAGCGCCTCGGTGCCGAGGCCGATCACACCCGCCAGCGGGATCAGGGACGCGGACGCGGTGATGAAGACCCACGGTGAGCCTGGCGCGAGCACGTCCAGCACCCAGGAGATCGGCGCAAAGACGATCAGTACGTTCAGCCGGTTGTCGAGGAGCGCCTTCAAGGCGGCGCGGGCACCGTGCACGTCAGTCCGCGAACTGCTCGAGGTCTTCCTCATCTGCCCCGGGAAGGAGATCGAAGAACGCGTCGAGGCTGCGGTCGAGTGCACGGCGCAGTTGAGGGATGGTTCCGTCGATGGTGTGCAGCGTCACATGCGCGCTCGTGCCGTCCTTCAAGGCGAGCTGCGCATGGTCCAGCTTGTCGAGGCTGCCTTCAGGGATCAGACGTACGCCGTAGACGAGAGTGTAGCGAGCCATCAGGGGATCTTAGAACATTGCTAATCGCTAAACGCTAATCGCTAAACGCTAATCGCTAAACGCTAATCGCTGAACGCTAAACGCTGATCTGCACTCGCTAACCGCACACGCGCTGGCGCGGAGGTAGTGGCAGACACACCAACTCACCAATTCACCAGATCACCAATTGCACGAGTGTCGAGTCCCCGGTCCCGAGTCCCCAGTCCCGGCTCCCGTCCCTCGTCCCAGGCAACCGGCGGTCCCGGTGTTTCGTCTCAAGGGAAATGCCGGTAAGGTGGAGTGTGTCGATGAGGGGCCTTCGCATGACTGGATTCCGTATGCGCCGCGTGATCGCGGCTGTGGTGGCGACGATCGGGCTGGTGGCGTCTCCGGCTGGTGTGCTGCTGCGTGCGCAAGGACGCGTCGCGCCTCCAGCGGCGGATGTGCCGGACATCACCTTCGAGAAGTACACCCTGAAGAACGGCCTCGAGGTGATCCTGTCGGAGGACCATCGGCTGCCGCTCGTGGCGGTGAACGTCTGGTACCACGTGGGTCCGGCGAATGAGGAGCCTGGGCGCACCGGGTTCGCACACCTGTTCGAGCACATGATGTTCAACGGGTCGAAGCACGTGCCGGGCGACTCGCACTTCAAGTACGTCGAGGGGGCCGGCGCAAGCGACGTGAATGGGACCACCGGGTTCGACCGCACCAACTACTTCGAGACGCTCCCGTCCAACCAGCTCGAACTCGGACTCTGGCTCGAGTCCGACCGCATGGGCTACCTGCTCGACAACCTGACGCAGGAGGTCCTCTCGAACCAGCAGGACGTTGTGCGCAACGAGCGCCGGCAATCCTTCGAGAGTCGCCCCTACGGCATCGTCAACGAGGCGGTCTTCCACAACCTGTTTCCGAAGAGCCACCCCTACTACGCCAACATCATCGGTTCGCACGCGGACATCCAGGCGGCGCAGCTTGACGATGTGAAGAGCTTCTTCAAGAAGTACTACGCGCCGAACAACGCCACGATCGCCATCGTCGGGGACTTCGACCCGAAGGCGACCAAGGCGATGGTGGAAAAGTACTTCGGACCCTTGAAGTCCGGCCCGCCGGTCGCGAAGCCCTCGGTGCAGGCGCCACCGATCACGGCCGAGCGGCGGGTGACGGTGACCGACCGCATCCAGTTGCCGCGCGTGTACATCTCCTGGCAGTCGCCGAAGATCTACACGCAGGAGGACGCGGACGCGGATGTGGCGGCCAGTGCCCTCGGCGGCGGCAAGTTCAGCCGTCTCTACAAGGCCCTCGTCTACGACCGGCAGATCGCGCAGGATGTCGTCGCCTTCCAGCAGTCGATGATGCTGGTCTCGGCGTTTACCATCCAGGCGACCGCTCGCCCCGGACACACGGCGGAAGAACTCGAGGCGGCGATCGATCAGGAGCTGGCGAAGTTCCAGGAGTCCGGCCCGGAACCGGCCGAGATCGAACTGGCGCGCAACACGGCCGAAACCCAGATCACGCGTGCGCTCGAGCGCCTCGGCGGATTCGGCGGCGTTGCTGACCGGCTCAACGACTACAACCACTACCTTGGGGATCCCGGATTTCTCCGCAAGGATCTGGGCCGCTATCGTAACGTCACGCCCGCCCGCGTCAAGGCGTTCGCGCAGACACTGAAGAAGAGCGCGCGGGTGGTTGTGTACGGCCTGCCCGGCGCGCAGAACCTTGGTCCGGATGTCCCCCGGCCGACGCCCACGTCATCGACGAGTGCGGGTGAAGCGGTGAATGCGGACGCACCGTGGCGAGCCACGCCCCCGAAGGCTGGCGCGCTGCGCGCCCTCACGGTTCCGGTTCCGAAGTCGTTCACGCTGCCCAACGGCCTGACCGTGCTCCTCAACGAGCGCGCGGGCGTGCCGGTCGTCTCCGCCACGCTGGCCCTGAAGACCGGCAGCGGTGCGAGCCCGGCCGACCGTCCCGGGCTGGCGAACTTCACCGCCGCGATGATCGACGAGGGAACGACGACGCGGTCTTCGCTCCAGATTGCGAATGAGGTCGCCACGCTTGGCGGCACGTTGAACACCGGGTCGGGACCCGACTCGACGCAGGCCTCGGTAACTTCGCTGACGCGCACCTTCCCGCAGATGCTGGCGTTGATGGCGGACGTCGTGCGCAACCCGAGCTTCCCGACCGAGGAGGTCGATCGGCAGCGCGCGTCGCGCCTCGCCCAACTGGTGCAGCAGCGCGAGAACATCAACCAGATCGCCAGCGCCGTCACGGCTGCAGCACTCTATGGGGCGTCCCACCCGTACGGGCAGACGGAGCTCGGTACCGAAGCCTCGAACAAGGCGATGACTGCTGAGGAGATGCGCGCGTTCTGGAAACGTAACTACGTGCCGAACAACGCGGCGCTCGTCGTCTCCGGGCATATTACCGAAGCGGAATTGCGCCCGCTCGTCGAGAAGGCGTTCGGGGACTGGCAACGCGGCACGCCAGACGCGGCTCGCGACATCGCACCCGCGACAACTCGCGCTCGGATCGTGCTGGTGGACAAGCCTGGTGCGCCGCAGACGCAGCTGCGAGCGGTGTCGGTGGCGGCGCCCCGCACGACGCCGGATTACGAGGCGATGCGGCTCCTGAACGATCTGTTCGGCGGACTGTTCTCGAGCCGCCTGAACCTCAACCTGCGCGAAGAGCATGGGTACACGTACGGCGCCAATTCACAGTTCGTCTTCAGGCGCGCCCCCGGCTTCTTCGTCGCAGCCTCTGGCGTTCGGACGGACGTCACTGCACCCGCCCTGTCGGAGATGTCCAAGGAGATCGCGAAGCTGCGCGACGGCATCTCCCCTGAGGAGCTCGCGCTCGCGAGGGACGCGATCGTTCGCTCGCTGGCGTCCGACTTCGAGACGAGCAGCATCGTGACCACCACGACGGCGAACCTGTTTCTCTACGGGTTGCCGATGGACTACTACGTCGGCGCGCAGTCGCGCTTTACTGCGGTCACGCCCACCCAGGTTGTGGATGCCGCCCGCAAGTACCTGCAGCCCGACCGCATGCTCTACATCGTCGTTGGTGACAGATCGAAGATCGAGAGCGATATCGAGAAGCTCGGTCTCGGCACGGTGGAGCATTGGACGGTCGACGCGACGAGGGCTGCGAACTGACTGGCAGCGATCGGTGAATTGGCGAGTTGGCGAGTTGGTGAGTTGGTGAGTTGGTGCACCCCTACAGAGTGAAGCTGTGCCCCTCCGTGCTGAACTCGGTGTGCTCCGTGGTCGTGCGTTTGTTGACGTGATCGCAGCGTGAGCCGTCAGGTACCGAGCAGGGCCCGGGCGGCTGCCAGTCCTTCGTCGACCGTCGTGACCGAGCCGTCGAGCTGCTGCTCGTAGACTGCTTTGAGGATCTCGCCCATACGAGGACCGGGCTTGACGCCGAGTGCGATGAGGTGGCGGCCCAGGAGGATCGGCTGCGGCGGCGCGTGCTGGACGCCGAGTGCGCGGGCGCGCTCGAGAAACCAGTCCATGGCCTGGCAGTTGAAGGTGCCAGGCTCCCGTCCGAGGCAGTCCGACTTGGCGACGCGCGCAAGCAGTTCGAGGTCGACCTTCTGCGCGAGCCGCCTGAAGGCACCGTCACCAACCGGCGTTGGCGCCTTGAACCACATGCCCGGCTTCAGGTGCTGCTCAGTGACGCCGAGCACTTGCGCCCGCACGTCGTAGCCGTCGAACGAGTGCACGTTCAGCCGGTCCAGGAACGCGGACGCGGGCGCGACGCCCTGCGCCTCGTGGTCGATCGAGCGGATCCGCCCGTCCAGGAACGCCGTTGTCGCCGGCTTGCCGAAGTCGTGACAGACCGCTCCGAGCATGACTGCCAGTTGCTGCGGACGCGGCAGATCGTCAATGCGCGTGCGCGCCTGGTCCACGACCTGTAGCGTGTGCACCCACACGTCCCCTTCCGGGTGCCACTCCGGCTCCTGCACGCACCCCACGAGCGCGAACAGTTCTGGCCACAGCCGCTCGACGACCCCAAGCTCCAGCGCGAGTGCGAGGCCGGTGGACGGCTTCGGTGCGAACAGCAGCTTCTCGACTTCGCCCCAGATGCGTTCGGCTGGCAGGTCGTCCAGCGGGATGCTGCGGCAGATCTCGCGCGTCTGATCGTCGAGGGTCAGGTTGAAGCGCGCGGCGAACTGGATGCCCCGCAGCACGCGCAGGCTGTCGTCCGCGAAGGTGCCTGCGTCGACTATGCGGAGCAGTCGACGCTCGAGATCGTCGCGCCCCTCGAACGGGTCGATGTACTCGCCGGTCAGCGGATCGAACGAAATCGCATTGATCGTGAAGTCCCGCCGGCGCGCGGCATCCTCGAACGACATCGACGGATCGCCAGTGACCACGAAGGCGCGATGGCCGCGGCCGGATTTCGACTCGCGCCTCGGCAGTGAGACATCGATGTCCCCGCACTTGTAGACCTGGAAGCTCTCGCCGACCGTTTCGACCCGACCGATGGACTCGAGGATCGCGCGCAGGCGTTCTGGCTGTATGCCGAACACCTCGATGTCGATGTCCTTCGACTCATGGCCGAGCAGGCGATCCCGCACCCATCCGCCAACAATCAACGCACGCCCACCGTCCCGCTGCACGGCACGCGCAATGTCCAGAGCCCGTTCGTTCATTCAGTCACGCTGCGATCGGATCGACGAAAAGCGCCACCACGGATACCATGGTGATTGCACGGAGGACACGGCACATTCTTCACTTCTGACTTCTAAGTTCTAATTTCTAAAGTCTTACGTCTAACGTCTAACTTCCCTTACCGGTTCGCGCCGCCAGCGGTTCGTCAGCCGGTCGCAGAAACCGGGCGCGATGGCGGCGAGCACGGCGAGCCCCTTCGAGAGCCGATAGGGGTACACCTCTGGAACTGGGCGGTCGATCGCGCGTGCGATCGCACCAGCCACCACCTCCGGCGACTGCCTCGGTCCGCTCGCGCGGGTGGCGAAGCCCGAGTGGTCCATCATCACGCCGTGGAACTCGGTCTCCGTCGAGATCGGATAGACGACGCTGACGTGGATGTTCGAGCCGTGGAGTTCGGCGCGGAGGCACTCGGCGAGGCCGACCTGCGCGAACTTGGTCGCGGCATACGGGCCCATGAACGGGATCCCGCGCCGGCCGACGATCGAGGAGACCACGATGATATGGCCGGACCCCTGCGCGCGGAAGTGGGGCAGCGCCGCGCGGGCGGCGAGGAACGTCCCGTTGAAGTTGACGTCCATCAGTTGCTGCATCTGCGCCGGCGTGATCCGATCGATCTCGCCGTAGATGCCGAAGCCGGCATTGCAGATCATCGCGTCGAGCCGTCCGAACTGCGTCACGGCCGCCGCGACGAGCCGTTCCATGTCGTGCGCGCGCGTCACGTCACCGGGGACGGCGAGCACGCGACCGCCAACGTCGGTGATGGACCTCGCGGCCTCTTCGAGCTTGTCCGGGCGTCTCGCGCAAATGACGACCGCGGATCCCGATCGCGCAAGGTGCAGGGCGGTGGCCCGCCCGATGCCGGCGGAGGCTCCAGTGATGGCGACGACTCTGCTCATGCTGAGCTATAGCTAATCACAACTGGATCGACCTGAGGCGGCGCGTCGTGCGCGAGGGGGCGGTCCAGGCTGAGTAGACGAGACTACGTGTGGACCTGGAAAGGAGACCGGCCTGTGCATCTCACGACTAGCGCGACTGCAAAGCATGCCGCTCACCGTATCTTTCTCCTGCTGCTGTTGCTGGGGAGGGCAGTCGGTGCGCAAGGCGATGCGTGGATGTCGTTGGCGAGCCAGACCTCTGCGAACCGTGTGACGGTGGAGTTGCGCCAGGGAACGCCCGTCGTCGGGACGATTCGGCGGGTGGATCCGCAGAGGATGGTCGTTGATGGGCCCGCTGGGGAAGTCACTGTGGAGCGCGCAGATGTCCTCCGTGTCACCCGGCCACGGCCGAAAGACGTTCGCGGTGCCATGCGTCGCGGCTTTCTCTGGGGCGCAGCCGCAGGCGGTGGCGTGAGTCTGGTGACCGTGAAGACGAACAGACCTCAGTGGTTTCTCTTCATGTCGGCTGGTTGGGGCGCTGTTGGATCCCTCATTTCTGGGGTGAGCGCTGCGGTCGATACACCTGTAGAAGTCCTGTACCGACGTTGAGCGTGGCGCGCCTGCCCATCTTCCGCATGCTCGTTCCAAGATGGCGCGGACGCGTCACGCAAGCCGCCGCGTGGGCAGGTGAAGGACGTGCGCCGGCCCGGTGGTGTCGGGCGGCTGCTGCTCATGGGCCGGCCGCGTCTTCAGGTCCCATCCTGGTGTTTCGTGCCCGCACGAAACGCACTTCAGACTGAGACGACCGCGCCCGAACTCCAGCAGGCTGTCATGGCCGTGCAGGCCGCAGACGAACTGCCGCACCCGCGTGCCGAACGTCATCGTCGCCATACCTCGCGCTCCTCTTTCACTGTGGCGCCGCGGTCCGTGTGGCGCCGCCGGTGACCGGCGGAAACGCAGAGATCAATTGGCGTGCCGGGCTCAGCCGGGAAACTTCTCAGGAAGTCAGAAGTTAGAAGTCAGAAGTCAGAAGTGAACTTCTGAGTTCTGAGTTGTGAGTTCTAAGTTCGGAACGCCATTACCCACTGATCGGAGGCTGGAGGCTGGAGGTTGGGGATGGGA
The DNA here is from genome assembly GCA_018268955.1 of Acidobacteriota bacterium. Lineage (GTDB taxonomy): Bacteria > Acidobacteriota > Vicinamibacteria > Vicinamibacterales > CAVVIG01 > CAVVIG01. The sequence goes on from JAFDVO010000003.1 coordinate 248,626, forward strand.
GGTTGGGGAGGTTCGAGGTTGGAAGCAGAGTTGAACTTCTGAATTCCGAATTCCAAGTTCTGAGTTCGGAACGCACCTACCCACGATCGGCAGCAAGGCCGCGCAGGACGAACATGAGGTTGGCGGGGCGCTCGCCAAGGCGGCGCATGAAGTAGGGGAACCACTGGCGTCCGAACGGGACGTAGACGCGCACGCGGTAGCCGTCGTTGACCAGCGCCTGCTGCAGATCGCGACGGATCCCGTACAGCATCTGGAACTCGAACGCGTCCTTCGCAAGGCCGAGCTTCGCGGCGTGCTCGCGCGCGACGGTGATCATGTTGATGTCGTGCGTGGCGATAGCGGGGTAGGTCCCTCGCTCGAGCAGCCGCCGCGTGAGCTTGGCGTACTGGGCATCGACATCCGCCTTGCGCTGGTAGGCCACGTCCTTCTTCTCCCGGTAGGCCCCCTTGACGAGGCGGACCCGTGCGCCGAGCGCGCTGATGCGCTCTTCGTCAGCTTCGGTGCGATAGAGATCCGCCTGCAGCACGACGCCGATGTTGCGGTAGCCCTGATCCCAGAGCACTTCGAAGATGTCGAGCGTGACCTGCGTGTACGCGGAGCTCTCCATGTCGATGCGAATGAAGAACCCCTCCGTGCGTTCCAGGATCTTGCGCAGGTTGTCGACGGCCGTGGCGCGGTCCACGTCAAGGCCGAGCTGGGTCAGCTTCAGTGAGATGTTCCGGATGATGCCGGCGTCGGTGATGGCACGTGCGACATCGAGGTAGCTGCGCGTGGCGGCGTCGGCCTCCGCGAACGACGTGACGCTCTCGCCAAGCAGGTCCAGCGTGTGGAGCAGCCCACGGGCCTCGATCGCCCGCGCCGCGACGATGGCTTCCTCGATCGTTTCGCCGGCGATGAAGCGGCGCGCGAACGCGCGCTCGTGACGCATGCCGTAGCGGGAGGCGACAGTGCGCAGATGACGGCTGGCCGCGAGGAGATGAAAGAGCGCCTTGGACGCGTTGTCGAGCATGCGGATCACCAGCCCGGGCTGACGTCACTCTCTAGGACAGCCGGTGTATCGGGCTGGTTGCAGCCGTGCTGCAGGCGCGTCAGTGTGCGCGGCCGGGAGTGACGAGCAGGTGCTCGATCGACCGCGCGTAGAACTTGAGCACGTTGCGTTCCCGCACCCGGAACCGGCCACCTTCCAGCACGACAATGCCGCGGGTCTCGAGCGGCTCGGCCGCCTCATCCATGGCCTGGCGGCCGGTGGTGACGGCGAGGTTCGCGTGACGCGCGGCAAGTTCCTCGATGATCCGGTCGATCCGCTGCTCGAGATCGCGCCGCGTGATTGACGGGCGCATCGCGGCGGCGAACAGCGCCGTGGGGAGGACCTTCACCTGGGAGCCGATGCGCGTGCGCACGAGCCGGCTCAGTTCGAGCACCTCGGTGCGCGAGTTGGGATCGCACCCGGCGGCCGAGATCGGCGCGCCGAAGGTGACGAACGCGCGCGATCGGTAGCCGACCGCATAGCGCACCATCTCGGCGACCTCACGCGAGAACGGCCGCTGGCGCTTCTTCGTCCCCTGCTTCGCGAGGATGTGGTCCTCGAGGACCAGGTCGTAGGCGATCGCGACCGGCACGATGAGCAGGTTGGGGCACTCCGCCTGCAGCGCGGCGTGGATGAGCCCGGTCTTCGAGGGCTTCAGTTCACCGCTGTAGCTGCGGCCCCCCTCTGGGTAGAAGAAGATGTCGTGCTTCTTCAGGATCTCGGCGACGTACGCCTTGAGCGTGATCAGGTACGCGGGATCCTTGGTGTTCCGACGGATGGGAATCGCGCCGGTGACGTGCTTGTGGATCAGCCCCAGTGGACCGCCGAAGAGGTTGATGCCGGCAGCAATGAGCGGCGGACGGATGCCGTTGTCGTCGAGCACGAGCGGCTCGACGAGGTAGTCCGTGTGGCTCTTGTGATTCGACGCGTAGACCAGGCGATGGCCGCGCACCGCGTTCTCGACGTGGTGCAGGTTCTCGTGGCGCCGTTCGATCTTGCGGAGAATCGGGTAGAGCGGGTGCTGCAGCGCCCGGTAAATCGCCGGACGCTGCGTGGTGCGCAGCTCTTCGAGGTAGGCGTAGATCCGCTCGCGGGCCTGATCACCGCGTTCACCGAGGCCGCCCCGGAGGTACTTGACGACCTCCTCACGCGCAAGGACGGCCTGGCCGATCTCGTCCAGCATGGATTCTTCGGACTATAGCACGGGCTCAGGCGATAGCCCGGCAGACCGCGTCGGCGAACTCGAAGGTGGACGTCGTGCCGCCCAGGTCGCGCGTACGCGACTGCCCCTTCTCCAGCACCTGATGCAGGGCCGCGGTGATGCGATCGGCCGCCTCTCCCTCGCCGATGTGGCGCAGCATCAGGAGTGCGGACAGCAGCAGCGCGGTCGGGTTCGCGAAGTTCTTTCCGGCAATGTCCGGCGCGCTGCCGTGCACCGCCTCGAACACACCGACATCCGCGCCGAGGTTCGCGGCGCCGACCACGCCGAGACCACCGACGAGACCGGCGCAGAGATCCGACACGATGTCGCCATACAGGTTCGGCATCACGAGCACGTCGAACTGTTCCGGGCGCATCACGAGGTGCATGCACGCGGCGTCGACGATCTTCTCCTCGTACGCGATGTCCGGAAAGTCCCGCGCGACGGCGCGCGCGCTCTCGATGAACAGGCCATCACTCAGCTTCATGATGTTGGCCTTGTGAATCGAGGTGACCTTCTTGCGGCCATTCGCCTGCGCGAACTCGAACGCGAAGCGGGCGATGCGCGTGGACGCCTTCTCGGTGATGATCTTCAGGCTCTCGACGACGCCGGGCACCACCTGGTGCTCGAGACCGGCGTAGAGGTCCTCGGTGTTCTCGCGCACGATGACCATGTCGATGCCGGTGTAGCGGCTCGTGATGCCCGGCAGGTTGGTCACGGGACGGAGGTTCGCGAACAGGTCCAGCGCCTTGCGCAGGCCGACGTTCACGCTCGTGAAGCCGGTGCCAATCGGGGTCGTCACCGGCCCCTTCAGCGCCACCTTGTTGCGACGGATCGAGTCGAGCAGTTCGATCGGGAGCGGCACGCGCCCCTTCTCGACGGCGAGGACGCCCGCGTCGTGACGATCCCAGTCGATCGACACGCCGGACGCCGCAAGGATACGCACGACAGCTTCGGTGACTTCCGGGCCGATGCCGTCACCGGGAATGAGGGTGATGGTGTGGGTCATCGCGATGCCCTCATTATAATTTGCCGGTGATTCGCGCCGCGATCGATTGGGCCCGGCGGACCGTCCTGGCCGGGAATCCCGCCGAGTCCACCCCGGGGACGCTGCACTTCCTGCTTCAGGAGTGCACGCGTCACGACGATCCCGCGTTGCGGCACGCCATCGAACGCGGCCTGACCCACGCCCTCGATGCAGGACCGGCTGACGCCGATCCCTGCCGCCGGATCGAGTGGCTGCACCTGCTGGCGACCGCGGCGCCGCTGTGCGACGACGAGCGCCTCGAGGCCGTGGCCCGGCGCGCGTTGCCGGACGCCATCGATCGGCTCGAGCACCACGTGCGCCGCAGTTACGAACCGGGCGACGGCCTGGTCGGCGCCGACCGGCTGGCACACCTGCGCTGTGCGCGCGCCCTGCTTGCCGCCTTCGACATGTCTGGTCGGCTGCCGTACGCGATGCTGGCGGAGGAACTGCTGCGGTACACCACGCGTGTGTGGGGACACGCGCAACGGCTCCAGTCGGGGGGAGCGGATGGGTTCCTCTCGGACTGCGCGGAACTGGACGTCGCCACACGCCTGGCTGTGTTGCACGCCGACCCGGACTACGCCGCAGCGGCTGTGACCGCCCCCGGCCGGATTCTTGCGGCGGATCTGCGGCAGCATGCAGAGGCGACCGCCGCCACGGCGCAGCAGTTTCCGGACCATGCGGGAGAGGCAGGCCACGCGCTCTCAGCGTGGTTCGCGTTCGAGGCCGATCTGCACTAGAATTCGAAGGCTCATCTGTACCTGCCTGCGCTGAACCTGCAATCTGAAATCTGAAATCTCATAACTTCGATGTCCCAGATGGATCGTTCCGTTCTCGTTCCGGCCCTCACCAACATCGCCACGCGGCTCCGCATCGACTCGGTGGTGGCGACCTCGGCAACCGGCACCGGTCACCCGACCAGCTGTGCCTCGGCCGCTGACATCATCGCGGCCCTGTTCTTCGCCGAGCTCCGGTTCGATCCGAAGGACCCGCAGCACCCGGGCGCGGATCGCTTCGTTCTCTCCAAGGGGCACGCGGCGCCGATTCTCTATGCCGCCTGGGCCGAGGCAGGGCTGTTCGATCGATCAGAACTCCTGAAGGTCCGCGACATCAGCTCGGACCTCGAAGGGCATCCCACGCCACGGCTCTCGTTCGTGGATGTGGCCACGGGGTCGCTCGGTCAGGGCATCTGCGCTGCCATCGGTAGCGCGTTGAACGCACGCCGCATCGGCTCCGACTACCGCACGTACTGCCTGATTGGCGACGGTGAGTCGGCCGAAGGCTCGGTGTGGGAAGCCGCCGAAGTGGCGGCGCAGGATCAGCTCGACAACCTCTGCTGCATCACGGACGTGAACGCGCTCGGCCAGAGCCGCGCGACCATGTGGCAGCACGACCTCGAGCAGTTCGCGCGCCGCTGGCGCGCGTTCGGCTGGCACACGATCGCGATCGACGGCCACGACCTCAACCAGATCCTCGACGCGTTCGCCGAAGCCCGCGCCACCAAGGGGCAGCCGACGATGATCGTGGCGCGCACGCTGAAGGGGAAGGGCATGGCCTTCGCCGAAGCCAAGGACAACTGGCACGGCAAGGCGTTCAAGAAGGGCGAGGAGATGGACTCGATCCTCGCCACGCTGAACACGCAGTTCGTTCCGCAGCAGGACGGCCTCGATCTCGCACAGCAGATCGCCCGTCCGGCGTCACGCCCGGCGGATCCGCCGGCGCCGAAGGCGCTGGCAGCGCCCGAGTACAAGCTGGGTGAGCAGGTCGCGACGCGCGAAGCGTATGGTGCGGCCCTCGCAAAGCTCGGTGCGGCCGACATCCGCGTCGTCGCGCTCGACGCCGACGTGAAGAACTCCACGTTCAGCGACAAGTTCGAGAAGGTCTTCCCGCAGCGCTTCTACCAGAACTTCATCGCCGAGCAGGTGATGGTCGGCTCCGCGATGGGGTTGGCCGCCCGCGGTGCGATTCCGTTCCCGTCCACCTTTGCGGCGTTTCTGACCCGTGCGGCCGACTTCGTCCGCATGGCGGCCATCAGCAACGTCAACGTGAAGCTGGCCGGCTCGCACGCGGGCGTGTCAATCGGCGAGGACGGCCCGTCGCAGATGGCGCTCGAGGACCTCGGGATGTTCCGCGCGCAGCCGAACTTCGTCGTGCTCTACCCGTCGGACGGCGTGAGCACGGAGAAGCTGGTCGCGGCGATGGCGTGGCACAAGGGCCCGGCCTATATGCGCACCAGCCGCCCGAAGACACCGGTGATCTACGGGCCGAACGAGACGTTCGAGATCGGTGGGCTGAAGGTGCTGCGCGAGAGCGCGAACGATGTGGCGACGGTTGTCGGCGCCGGCGTCACCCTGTTCGAGGCCCTCAAGGCGTACGACACGCTGAAGGCCGAGGGCCTCAGCATCCGCGTCATCGACCTCTACTCGCTGCAGCCGGTCGACAAGAACGCGCTCGTGGCGGCGGGCCGGGCAACGAAGGGGCAGATCGTCACGGTCGAGGATCACTACGCGGCCGGCGGCATCGGCGACGCCGTGTCAGAGGCGGTGAGCGAAGCCGGGATCAAGGTCCACCGCATCGCGGTCCGCGAGATCCCCCGCAGCGGCAAGCCGGACGAACTGCTGGACCGCTACGGCATCTCCGCCAGCCACATCGTCTCCGCGGTCAAGGGCCTGAAGTAGCAGGCACTGCCACGGAGGACTCCGCGTTCAGACGGAGGACACTGCGCGATTCACATGAATGCCGCAGTGCCCTCGTCGTGCCCGGGAGCCTTCCGTGGTAGCGCTCTTGCGACTAGCGCTGGCCGCGACCGCCGCGGCCGCGTGGGCCGGCGTCGTTCGGACGCTGCCCTTGGCGCTGCTTCAGCTCTGCCTGTTGCTGCTTCAGCTTCGTCTGCTGTTCGGGCGTGAGGATCTGGTAGACCTCGCTGTAGATCCGACCCTGCAGCACCGCCATGTCCGCGTCGACCGCCGCCACGTCTGCCGCGCGCGCGCGGATTCCGCCTTCGTCGAAGGTGCCGGTGATCGCCTCCTGCAGCGCCTGGTGCGCCTTCATCGCGCGGTCACCGATCGCCTTCTGATCATCACGGTGTGAGTCGAGAATCTGCTTCACGCGATCGCGCTGATCGTTCGTGAGGTCGAGCCTGCCGAGCATCATCGGGCCGAGCCCGAGCGGTCCCCCGGGACCTCCTGGTCCACCACGTCGCCCCATCGGTCCGCCGGGGCCGGGGCCGAAGTCGCCGCGGCCTGCCCGAGGTCCCGGTCCACCTGGTCCGGGCCCCTGCGCGCTAAGATGCTGATACCCTGCGCCCGCAACCAGCACGGCGATCGCCGCCGCACCGAACCCGAGTGTCATGCGCCTGAAAACCTTCGTCATGGGTGCCTCCGTCTATGGTGTGTGTGTGCCTGTCTGAACCTATTGGACGGGTGCGCCGTGGCGAGGTGATGGTGGATGTGTGAACAAACAATGACACCCGGAGCCGACCGATGACTCAGGAACAGGTCCGAGTGCTGGTCGTCGAAGACGAGCCGAACATCCGTGAGCTCGTCTGCCTGCACCTGCGCCACGAGGGCTACACGTGCGAGGGGGCCGCCGACGGGCAGGAAGGGTTGAAGAAAGCGCAGGCCGAGCGCTACGACCTGCTCGTGCTGGACCTGATGCTTCCCGGGCTCGACGGCCTGTCGCTCTGTCGCGCCGTGCGCAATGGGCGCCTCAACGCGGACGTGCCGATCCTGATGCTCACGGCGAAGCGCGAAGAGGCCGACAAGGTCGTTGGGCTCGAGAGCGGTGCGGACGACTACCTGACCAAGCCGTTCGGCGTACGCGAGTTCGTCGCACGTGCCCGCGCGCTGCTCCGGCGCCCGCGTGTGTCCGCGGCACAGCAGGAGGCGAGCGGCGGGAGCGAGGTCCTCCGCAGCCAGGGTATCGAGATCGATCTTCCCCGCCGCAAGGTCACCGTGTTCGGCCGCGAGGTCGAGCTGACGGACCAGGAGTTCCGGCTTCTCCACCTGCTGGCCACGCACCCCGGCATCGTCTTCAGCCGCGAAGCGCTGCTCTCGAAGATCTGGCGCGGCGACACGTTCGTGACGGTCCGCAGCGTCGACACGCTCGTGAAGCGCCTCCGGCGCCGCATCGAGACCGACCCCGCCAACCCCACGTTCGTCCAGACGGTGTGGGGCGTGGGATACAAGTTTGCTGACGCGTGACGCGGCGACAGCCAGCAATGCAGAAATGCTGCAATGCACGAATGCCAGCCTGAGACGCAAGAGTCCGACGACTGTGTGCGTTTCTGCATTCCGCGTTTGTGCGTTACGGGCGAGCGTCGCGCGCCTGGTGACCCAGCATCGAGCGCAGGCGTGCCGCGTCGCTCGGTGCGTGCCCGCCGACGTCATTGTTGAAGTACGCGTAGACCGGCGTGCCTGACGCGGCGCGTGGGGCGAGCCACTCGGCCCAGCGCGCGAGCTGGTCGTCCGCGTAGCTGCCGCTGTAGCGCTGCGTGCCGTGGAAGCGGACGTAGGCAATCGGGCCGACCTGGATCTGGCCGCTCGCCGAACCGGCCATGTCGTGCAGGCAGAGCGAGACGCGATGGCGATCCAGCAGCGCGAGCGCCCGGTCGTCGTACCAGCTCGGATCGCGGAACTCGATGACGTGCTGGCGTCGCGGCGGAAGCGCGTCGAGGAACTGTTCGAGGCGTTCGAGATTGAGCGGCCACTTCGGCGGGAGCTGATACAGGACGGGGCCCAGCGTGCGCCCGAGTTCCCGCGCGCGTGAGAAGAACAGCTCGAGCGGTGCCTCGGGATCCTTGAGCTTCTTCATATGCGTGAGGAAGCGGCTCGCCTTCACGGCGAAGACGAACCCGTGCGGCGCTCGCGCCCGCCACGAACGGAACACTGGCGTGTCAGGCAGGCGATAGAAGGTGTTGTTGATCTCGACCGTGTCGAATCGTTCTGCGTAGAACGGGAACCACTGGCTGACCGGCAGTTCCGCCGGATAGAAATCCCCGCGCCAGTGCCGATACTGCCACCCCGAACAGCCGACACGCACCGTCGCCATCATGCCCGACCTGAGCAAAGCCAGGGCCGCTCACCTGACGTCGACAGACGCAGACACGCGGAAATGCAGAAATGCAGGAATGCAGAAATGCACGAAAGCAGGAATGCAGCACGCGTGAGGCAGAAACGCTGCAACGCAAGAACGCCGCGGATCAGTTCATCTCATGGTTGGCCGCCTGCGTTGCGCCGCCCGAACGGCGGTCTTGGCCTGTTCGCGTGTTGCGTCCTTGCACTCTTGCGTTCGTGCATTGTTGCGTTACCACCGTCGGGTTCAAAACCTGACCCTGACCCCCGCGTAGACGCTGCGCGGTGCGCCAGGCGCGAGGAACGTGCTCTGCTGCAGCGGGTACTCGCCGTTGATAGGTGGGAACGGACGCGCGACGAATGCGCCGGTGACGTCCAGCCCGGTGGGGCCAAGCTGTGCAGCGGTCGCGTACGTCCGATCGAAGAGGTTTGTGGCCTGCGCGAAGAGCTGGAGGCGCGGTGCCAGCGCGTAGCGCGCGTGCGCGTTGACGACGGCGTAGGCGTCTGTGCGGCCAGGGCCGAGGTAGTAGACGCCATCCGGCTCGTGTTCGCCGTTCTCGTTGCCGCGGGCGGGCGCACCGGAGATGGCCAGCAGGTCGACATCGACGCTCAACGCGCGTGTGAGACGCACGTCGCCAAACACCTTCAGTGTGTGACGCGGGATGAGAGGAATGTGCGTGCCGGGTTCGATCGCAATCGTGCCCTCCACACCGGGAACGCCTTGCGACGCCGCCTCGTTCGAGCTGTTGCCGGTGCCATTGACCGTCTCTGCACTCCGGAACGTGGCGGAGAGCCAGGTATACCCGGTACCGAGTGACGCGCGTCCGAACTGGCCGCTCACGGCGCCTTCGAGCCCGCGCCGTTCCGTCCGGCCGAAGTTCCGGAAATAGCCAAAGCCGGTCGTCTCCGACGCGACGAACAGGATGTCGTCCGTGTTGCTCGCGCGAAACACGCCGGCGTTCCAGCGCAGGCGGCGGCCGGCGCGGCCGCGAACCCCGGTCTCCAGCGTTCGCGTGACGACCTGCGACAGCGGGGGATCGCCAGCCATTGCGTTCGGCAGCTTGCACGGGAGGTCCGGGTTGGCGCACCCGAGTTCGACCGAGGTCGGCGTGCGGCTGCCCTCGCTGTACGCGGCGTATGCGGTCAGCGCAGGCGTGGCGGCGAACGTCATCCCCACGGCAGGGTTGAGCCGGCCGAACCCATGCTCGCCGCTCAGCGACGCGTCGTCGTCCGGCCTGATGTTGTCGGTGTTCCGGATGGACGTGTGGTTGTAGCGGCCGGAGAGCGTCGCATGCCATCGAGAGCCGAGGGCCAGAGTGTCCGCGGCGAAGAGGCTCCAGGTCCGCTGGGTTCCATCCAGGTTCACGCGCGTGTCGAATGGTTCACCGTCCACCACCCCGCCCGAGACGCCGTCAGCGAACGCGCCCGTCCCGACGACCGACCGATTCGGTGCGAGATACCCAAGCTCACTGGACTGCTCGAACGTGAGTCCACTCGCATCGACACCAGCCCCCGCGGTCAGCAGGTGGCCGAGCGCTCCGCGCCTGAACCGCCAGGTGCCCTGGGCGGATACGCCGACGCTCCGTTGCCGCGTCGCCGTCGTGTTGAGCAGTCCGTTGCACTTCTCGGCCGGCTCGTCGACGAGCAGCACGTTCGCGAGGCAGCGCCAGAAGGGGAAGTGCGTATTCGCGGCAGATGCTCCGCTTGCGGGCACGTCGCGGTAGCCTGCGGCGATCAGCGCCGCGCGCTCGGCAGCGGTCGGTTGATACACGGATTGATCGAGGGAGGCTTCGTTGATGTCGCCGTTCAGGGTGTCGGAGTGGATCGAGCGGAGGTACGCGCTCGCCGCGTACGCGGTGCGCTCCGAGACGACGTGCCGCGCCGAGGCCGTGATCCAGGTCGACCTGTTCTGCGTGATGTCGGGCGTGGTGTAAACGCTGGCGTAGTCGCGCGACAGCAGCCGCATTTCCTGCAGCCCGTTGCCGTGGAGGTTGTTGTTCGCGTGCCCGCCTGACACCGTCAGCGCACTGGGACCATGCGTCCAGCCGATCTTGGCGAACACCTGCCGCACAGCCGACGGCGAGTACTCACGCCAGCCGTCGTCTCCGAAGAGTGTCCCCGCCGCGTACCAGTTCAGTGTCCCATCCGTCCGCGCACCGCCATGTTCGAACTCGACCGACCGCCGGAGATGACTGCCGAACAGCCCCTGCACCGAGGTCCCTTTGTGCGTGAGGCCGTCCTTGGTGTGGAGCACGAGCGCGCCCCCGAGCGTGTTCAGCCCGAAGAGCGGATTGGAACCGGGCATCAGGGTGGACGATGAGATCGCGAGACGCGGAATGAGATCCCAGCTCACGACCTCCCCGAAGGGCTGGTTCATGCGCATGCCGTCGAGATACACGCTCAGCCCCTGCGGCGTGCCGAGCAGCGGCGACGCCGTGTAGCCGCGATAGTTCACGTCCGCCTGGAACGGGTTCCCCTGGATCTCGTTGATGTGGACTGCCGTCGCGCGTCGCTTCAGGAAGTCCGAGAGATCGAGTGCGTTGGCGCGGTCGATGTCGTCGGCCGTTGCGTTCTGCACCGGCGCGGGGATCTGGTCCTGCGGCACTTCCATGCCGGGCAGCACGGTCGCGCCGACCACATCGACTGTCTCCCGATATTCAGGTTGGGGTGGCGGCGTGGCTGCGGGCTGCTGCGCAGCAAGCGGACGTACGAACGTCAGCGCCACAAGCGCAGCCAGGCGAATAGTCCAGCGGGCGTCGATCACGTGTCTCCTCGAGCGGCGCTCGCGGCCGCTCGTCGATATTACGACGTGGTAGAGCTCCGATTTCCGCGTATTGCTGTGCTGTCAAATCCGGACAGCGGCCGATACACTGGGTGTGCGGCTTTGCGTCTTCGCGCGAAGCTCCCACTCACAACCCATCCGCGCGACCAGCCGCCCCGCATGGTGTCGGCCGTTCTGTCGGCCCGTCCGGTGGCGAACACAGGAGTAGCCCGTGTCCGCACGTAAGTGGTTCCGTTCCCGCGCCCCGTGGATTGCCCTCACGGTGGTGTTGCTGGTCTCGATCGGCAGTGCCGCCGCGTGGCACGTCCGCCGCGTCGACCCGCGCCCGCTGCTGTTCTCCGACCTCCTGGTGAACATCGAGAAGGGAACGGTCGCGGAGCTCGTGGTCAGCGGGGACCAGCTCGACGTGAAGACCAGCGACGGGACCGCCTACCGCACGACGGCGCCGGCCAACTACGTGTCGGCCAATCCCGCCTTCCTTGCGGACCTCGCGCGGAAGAACGTTCGCATTGACGTGCGCGGGTCAGCCGCTGACGCAGCCTACGGCTACGGCGCCCTCGCGATTGGGCTCACGTTCATCGTGATGGTCGGGCTGGCGCTCTACCGCGTCACGTCCGGGCGGATCCCCGCGCTCGACGGCAAGACGCGCGAGGCCGATCCGGAATCGTCGCCGATCACGTTCGACGACGTGGCCGGGGTGGACGAGGCGAAGGAGGAAGTGAAGGAGATCGTCGACTTCCTCCGCGAGCCGTCGCGCTTCTCGGCCATCGGCGGACGCATTCCGAAGGGCGTGCTGCTCGTCGGACCGCCCGGAACGGGCAAGACCCTGCTCGCCCGCTCGATCGCGGGTGAAGCGAAGGTGCCGTTCCTCTTCACCAGCGGCTCGGACTTCGTCGAGATGTATGCGGGCGTTGGCGCTTCGCGCATCCGCCGGCTCTTCAAGGACGCCCGCCGCCATCCAGCCTGCATCATCTTCATCGACGAACTCGATGCCGTGGGTCGCAGCCGCGGCGGCAATTCCCTCAGCCACGAAGAACGCGAGCAGACGCTCAATCAGCTGCTCGTCGAGATGGACGGCTTCTCACCCAACCAGGGCATCGTCGTCATCGCCGCGACGAACCGTCCGGATATCCTGGACCCCGCGCTGTTGCGGCCCGGCCGTTTCGACCGGCAGGTGACGGTCGGCGCGCCCGACGTGAAGGGGCGCGAGCAGATCCTCCGGATTCACGCGAAGAAGGTCGCCCTGGACGCGGAAGTGGACCTGCGGCAGATCGCCCGCGGCACTCCCGGCTTCTCGGGTGCCGATCTCGCCAACCTCATGAACGAAGCGGCGCTGCTCGCGGTGCGGGCGGGTCGCTCGACCATCACCGGCAACGACCTCGACCAAGCTCGCGACAAGGTGCTCATGGGGGTGGAGCGGCGCTCGCTCCAGATGACCGAGCACGAGCGCGTCACGTGCGCGTATCACGAGTCAGGCCATGCGGTGGTCGCGGCGCTGCTGCCGCATGCCGACCCGCTGCACAAGGTGACGATCGTCCCGCGCGGCCGCGCGCTGGGCGTGACGATGCAGCTGCCGGAAGGGGACCGGCATACGCACACGCGCGAGTTCCTCGAGGCGCAGATTGCGATTCTCATGGGCGGCCGCATTGCCGAGGAACTGTTCCTGCGCCAGATGACGAGCGGTGCGGGCAACGACATCGAGCGGGCGACCGACATCGCGCGTCGGATGGTCTGCGAGTTCGGCATGTCGCCCGCGCTGGGGCCGCTGGCGTACCGCACGCCCGGCAACCCGTGGGAGACCGACCGTGGCGTCGGCATCAGCGAGGCGACCGCGCAGCGCGTCGACGAAGAGGTCCGCGACCTCGTGATGCGCGGGTACGAGACCGCGCGCCAGATCATCGCCAAGCACCGCGGCGCCGTGCGCGCGATGGCCGAGGAACTCCTCACCGTCGAATCGCTGGACTCGGACGGCATCAAGGCCATCATCGCCTCGAACCTCAGCGACCAGCAGAAGACCGCCTAAGGTAGGGAACACACGTTGGAGGACGAAGGACAGAGGGCGGAGGCGACGGGTCGAGGTTAGGGGCTGGGAACTCGGGGCTCGGGCCCACCAGACCGCCGTGGGGTCACGCTTCGGCGTGACCGCAGGTCCCGTGTGAGGGAGGAGAGTTTCTTCCTTCGTCGATTCGCGATCAGCGATTAGCAATTCGCATTTCCAGATGTGAGAGAATCTGCGCCTCATCGAGGAGACGCAGATGCCCAGACGCCTGCACGTTTCGCTGTTCGCCACCGCCGCCCTCGTCACGTCGCTCGGCTACGCCACGTTGTCCGCGCAGCTCTCGCCGACGGCCGAGTGGGCGACCCACGCGCAGAATCAGTACCAGGTCATCCCCAACGTCACCTACCTGACCGCGAACGGCTTCGAGGCCAAGCTCGACGTCTATCGTCGGCGCGACGTGCAGACGCCGCAGCCGACGCTCGTCTTCTACCACGGCGGCGGCTGGATCGGCGGGACGAAGGAATCGTCCTTCATGTCCGTGATGCCCTGGCTCGAGATGGGCTGGAACGTCGTCAACGTCGAGTACAGGATGGCGCGCGTCTCCCCGGCGCCTGCCGCGGTCGAGGACGCGCAGTGTGCGCTGAAGTTCGTCGTGAACCGCGCGAAGGACTACAACATCGACACGTCGAAGATCGTGCTGAGCGGTGAATCGGCCGGCGGCCACCTGTCGCTGACCACTGGCATGATCCCGGCGAGCGCCGGGTTCACCAACCTCTGTGCGGCCGGCGGCTTCACGGGCAACGACGTCTCGGTGCCGAAGGTCGCCGCGATCATCAACTGGTACGGCATCACGGACGTGAACGACATGCTCGCCGGGCCGAATGCGCGTGCCTACGCGGTGCAGTGGCTTGGCTCGATCCCGAACCGGGACGCCATCGCGAAGAGCGTCTCGCCACTGACCTACGTCCGCGCGGATCTGCCGCCCATCCTCAGCATCCAGGGCGACGCGGACCCCATCGTTCCCTACTCACAGAACGTGCGGTTGACCGATGCGCTGAAGAAAGCGGGCGCTAAGACCGAGCTGTTCACGATTCCCGGCGGGGGACACGGCAACTTCAAGGCTGACGAGCGGTCACGCGCCTACGCGAAGATCCGCGAGTTCCTCAACGCCAACGGATTGTAGGAACTCAGACAAAGCTCCACCACGGAGGGCACGGAGAACGCGGAGCTACACGGTTGCCAATGGAATCTCGGCGACCTCCGCGTGCTCCGCGGTGGCGCGCTGCGGTCCCGCAACGCGTTTACGAATTCATTGCTCCGTGCGCGCCCTGAGAGCGAGTCCGGTGGCTACTGACGTGAGCTCGTGCCCACCCGTAATCGTCGCCGTCGGGAACAGGCGCGTGAAGATCGCCCGCACCGCGGGAACGAACGACGAGCCGCCCGTCAGGAAGACGGTGTCGATCGCCTCGTGAGAGAGACGCGCCCGAGCGAAGAGCTGTTCGACCGAGCGCTCGATGAGCTGCAGGTCGCGCCGGAGCCAGTGCTCGAACGCCTCGCGCGCCACGTGCGAGCGCACCGCGTAGCCGTCGATGTCGAACCGCAGGTCGGCCTCCACGGTCGACGACAGGGCGATCTTCGTCGCATTCACCTGCTCGTGCAGTTCATAACCGAGATCCTCCTCGATGAGGTGGAGGAGCGCGGCTACGGCCTGCTTCGCCGTTGACGTCCGCTCGATTCGTCGAAGCATCTCCAGCGTTTCGCCCGCCTTCAGGAACGAGAGGTGATGCCAGCGTTCGAGCCGCGAGTAGATCCACTCCGGCATCGGCAGCACCTTGTCCGGGGGCGAGAGATAGTCGGATCCCTTGCCGAGTTGCGGCGCCACCGCATGACGCACGATCGCCCGGTCGAACGCGTCACCGGCGACCGCCACGCCGTCGTTGCCGAGAATGGCGACCCCTCTGCCCGGGGTGGTGGCCGGCTCCAGCGCCAGGATCGAGAAGTCGCTGGTGCCGCCGCCGAAGTCGCCAATCAGCACGGTCGCTGGCTCGGTGAGCCGCTGCTGATAGGCGTACGCTGCAGCTACCGGCTCGTACTCGAACTCGAAGTCGGTCACGCCTGCCAGCGCGAGTGCCTCACGCATCCGCTCGAGTGCGAGCGCATCGTGCTCCTCGCTTCGCGCGACGGTGAAGTGGACCGGCCGTCCGATGACCGCGCGATGGGGCAACTCTCCCAGGTCCTGAGCCGCCGCGTGGAGCAGGCGCTGCAGGATCATCGCGATGAGCTGCGGCAGCGTCCGCTGCCGCCCGCCAATCATCGTTCCCGTAAACCCCGCATCGCCGAGGTAGGCCTTCAACGATTGAAGGAACCGGCCCTTGTGCGGAGCCTGCCGGTACCGCTCGACCGCTGCAGGACCGGCGAACGCCGATTCGGCACCGCGCACCGGCTTCGGATCGAAGTAGAGGATCGACCGGAACGTGTCCGTGCTGCCGTGTGCGGAGGGGAAGCGTGCAAGCCGCGGGGCGCCCCGCCCATCAGCCAGGGCAACTGCGCTGTTCGTTGTGCCGAAGTCGAGACCGAGTGCTGCAGCCAAGCCCTCGATCTTACGTGATGACGGCTTCCCGGACAGGCTCTCGACGACCGAAATGGCGTTGCACCGCGGCGACCTCACCGCTCCAGAACGCCAGCTTCGTGAACACCCGTGCGGCGATGTAGGCCTGGCTCACGACGAGGCCGAACCACATGGTCCAGTCGGCGCTGCCAGCGCCCGGCGCCACGAGGAAGTAGGCCGCGAACACGCAGCCGAGCAGCAGCACGTTCAGCGCATAGACGCCGATCGCCAGCAGCGGCCGCATGCTGATGAAGACGATGGCGCTCGAGAGCGACCCCAGCACGCTGTGCCGATCTTCGATCACCATGCGAACCTTCGCGAAATCGAACAGCAGGTTCACCGCCGCGACGACCCCGAAGAACACGATATACAGCGCAAGGCGGACGACGAACGCGGTCCGCTCGACCGTCATGTCACGCGTGACGACGCCAAAGACGTCGTCCAGCAGCGTGGCGTGAAGCCCGAAGAAGAGAGCGCCGTACACGACAGCTGAGACGATCGCGAGGCGGACCATGCGGCCCGAACAGGCGCCGCACGTGGCGAGGAACTGTCGCGCGTGCACGGGCCGATCGGCCGCGAGACGGACGATCACGCCTGGCGTGACGAACCAGACCACCCCCAGGAACACGAGCCCGGCCACGACGGCAGGGATGGGCCTCGAACCCGTATCCGCGAGGGCGCTGGTGTTGTCGAGCACCGTTGCGAACCCAATGACATCCGGTCGAAGTGACTTGCCGAGTTCGCCAGACGAGCCGCGGAACTCCTCCATCCATATCTGGTTCACGCCGTCCGCTGCGGCATCTGCCTCGAGGCTCTGGTCCAGGTGATTGATGATCGCGTCCCGCATCGCGAGCATGGGCGGGAGCGACGCGGCCAGCGTGCAGAGCCAGACGAGGATCACCAGTGCCGGCGCGCGCCTGACACGGCGGAGCCCATCGACCCACGCGGACACTGCGCTCACGCGAACAGGCCCCAGGTGAGCAGCGCATCCTGTAGCCACACGAGCCACTTCAGGCTCCACTTCGTGGCTGCATCGGCCGCGCGCGGTTCGCGCGTGCGCGAGTTGTTCGTGAAGTTCACGTCGAGCAGCAGCTGCCGCTCCGGATCGACAACGGCGGAACGGACCGCTGTCGGCTTCACGTAGGTGAACTCACGCCAGCGCCCCTCGCCGTTCCAGTGTTCTGTCACTTCGTCGCCGTTCTCGAACGTGACCTGCACGTCCACCGGGAAGACACCGTCACCGAGCCTGCGGACCACGACGGTCGACTCCTGTTGCCCGTCGCGTGGCTGCACGTCGATGTCGCCAACGCTGTAGTCGAACACCGCGGACTGCCTGTAGGTCTGGTCGAGGAACCGGCTGACGTCCTTGTCCGTGCTTGCCTGAATGTTCGCCAGCGCCTCAGCCGGCACCGGGTGCCTGAATGCCCCGGCGCGGAACGTGTTGCTCAGCGCGTGCTGCAGCGCGTCCCAGCCGAGCCAGGTCTCCAGCGTGGTCAGCCACACGGCCGGCTTGTCATAGGCGAAGTAGCGGACCGTGTCCTGCCGCTGTCGATACGACGGCGTGCTCATGGCGTCTTCGGTGGCGCCGCGACGATAGGCCGACACGCGGTCGTTCTCGAGCTGGAGCCGGATGTCCCGGAACGTCCAGGGCACGAAGCCCCCGAAGTAGTACCGATCGAGGTACACGTCCGGATAGTCCGCGTGCATGGCGCGCGCGGTCGCGAACGTGTTGATCCCCTCGTCCATCCACGCGTGCTCGAACTCATTGGTGCCGACGATGCCGTACCAGAACTGGTGGCCGGCTTCGTGGATGGTCACCTCCTCCGGCGTCGACATCGTCGTCTCGCGACTGATCAGCCACTGCGTGCCGGCGGTGAACAGCGTCGGGTACTCCATCCCGCCCGTGTCGCTCTGGAAGGCGGGATCGACGATGGTGATGTGGTCGTACGGGTACGGACCGAACCAGGTGCCGTATCGACGAAGCGCACTGCGTGTAGCGGCGAAGTGGCGCTCGGCCTGAGGCAGATGCTCGGGCTGCATCAGCAGGCGCATGTCGACCGCAGGAAGGCCGCGCTCTTCGAAGCGTGCAGTCCGCTCAACGAAGTCCGGGCTCGTCGTCCAGGCGAAGTCGTGCACATCCTCCTGCACATAGCGATGCGTCGTCGTGCCGTTGGGGTTCGTGGTGCGTGACTGCTCGCGCCCTGTGGCGCCGACGACCCAGCCGGTCGGCACCGTCATGCGGACGTCGTAGACGCCGTAGTCCGAGAAGAACTCGGTCGTTGCATGGAACTGATGGCAGTTCCAGCCGTTGTCCTCGAGGACGCCGAGCTTCGGGAACCACTGCGCGATGAAGTAGTAGTTGCCGATCGCACCGGTGCGGTCGAACGTGCGCGGGACGCGCGCGGTCCACGCGAGCGACACCGTGATGGCCTCGCCGGGTTGCACCGGACGAGGCAGCCGCACCGCCATGACCGTGTGGTCGTCGGTGTTGCCGTCGTCAGGTGCGATGTAGCGAACCGATGGCTTCAGGTCGACGGCTGGCGCGGCGCTGTCCAGCGTGATGTCGCCCAGCGTGAAGCGCGCGAGAAAGCCCGCCTGGGTATCGATGCTGCGGAAGCGCAGGTTCTCGCGCATCCACGTGGAGTTCCGGTCGACCCAGGCGTTCCAGTAGAGGTGGAACTGCAGCTCGCTCGTTGGGTTCTTCGTGATGTTGCGCCACGCGATCGTCTCCGTGGCCGCAAGCGTCCGCGTGCGCGTATCGAGCGACACCGAAATCGTGTAGTTCGCGTTTCGCGGTGAGCGCGGTTCAGGTTGCGCACCAGCGGCGCCCGCCACGCACAGCAGCGCGCCGGCGAGCACCAAGGTCAGCAGCGGACGACCCACCATCAGTGGATGCTACCTGCAATCAAAGGATTCGTGACTTGGCGAATTCGTGATCTGGCGACTTGGCGAGTTGGTGACTTGGCGAGTCGGGGAGTCGGGGAGTCGGG
>JAFDVO010000003.1:267433-275238 GCA_018268955.1 Acidobacteriota bacterium
AGTTGGGGAGTTGGGGAGTTGGGGGGATGATCGTAGCCGCCGGGCTTCAGCCCGGCGGTCCCGTCCTGCGTGCGCCCCCTGCCCCCGTTGTAGCGCCTTTCGTGACGTCGCCGTTCAGAACAGGGTGACCACCACGGTCGTGCCTTCCTCGACGGTGTGCTGATCTGACGGTATCTCGATGTAGCCGTCCGCCTTCGACAGGCTCGTGATGTCCCCGGATCCCTTGAACGCCGGGAGCGCCACGGTTCCCTCGAGGCGGACCGTGTAGAACTGATGGCGGTTGGCGGGCGAGACGATCGTTCGCCCCAGCGACGCGGCGATCGTTCGCGGCGCGTAGAGCGGCAGTCGCGCGGTGGCACGCAGGAAGGGCACGAGCAGGATGTAGGCGTTGGAGAGGCACGAGGTCGGGTTGCCCGGCATCCCGAAGAACGGCCGCCCACCGATGCGCGCGAACATCGTCGGCTTGCCCGGGCGGACCGCGATACCGTGAAACACCACCTCGCCGCGCTGCGCCACAAGGTCGATGAGGAGATCGCGATCCCCCACCGAGCTGCCGCCCGAGAAGATGATGACGTCGGCATCGTCGCACGCATCGAGCGCCGTGTTGAGCGACTCGAGCGTGTCGCGGGCCGGTGCGTGGAGGACCGGGATCCCGCCGTGTGCGTCGACCACGGCGGCGAGCGTGAAGCGATTGACGTCGTAGATCTGGCCAGCGGCGAGCGGCGCGCCCGGCTCGACCACCTCGTTGCCTGTCGACAGGATCGCGACGCGCGGCTTCGCGAACACCTCGACGTCGCTGTGCCCGACGGCGGCGACCGCGCCAAGGCGGCTCGGGTTCAGAAGGTCGCCGGTGCGGAGTACGAGATCGCCTGGCGAGATGTCCGCGCCCTTGCGACCGATGTTCTGCATCGGCTTCGCCTCGGCGCCAATCAGCACGTGTTCGTCGTCCGCCCGTGAGCTCTCCTCGACCATCACCACCGCATCGGCGCCGTCCGGCAGCGGAGCGCCAGTGGCGATCTCCGCGCAGGTGCCGGGACCTATCGCCCTCGTCGGCGTGCTTCCCGTGAAGACCCGCTCACCGATCCTGAGGCGCACCGGCGTGTCGCGTGTGGCCCCGCGTGTGTCGGCGGCGACCACCGCGTAGCCGTCCATTGCGGAGCGGGAGAATGGCGGCACGAAGATCGTGGCGGCCACGTCGCGTGCCGCCACCCGCCCGGCGGCAGCCGCAAGCGGCACCGTTTCCGTGCGCGCGATCGGTTCGACCCCCGCCCGCAGCAGCCCGCGTGCTTCTTCGATCGGAATCGTCGTCTTGAAGGGACGCATGTCGGAATTGCTAATCGCTAATCGTAAATCGCTGACGTGGAAAGCGCGCACGGCGCGGCAACACGGAAGGCACAGAGCACCGCATTCCATGGAGTGCGCTATTTGCGCGCCTGCTGAACGAGGTGGCTCAGCTCAGGGAGCACCAGCTTCTCCATGGCGAGCGTCACGGCGTTCTCGGAACCGGGCAGGGCGATGACGATCTTGCCGCGTGAAATCCCCGCGAGCGCCCGGCTCAGCATCGCGGCCGGCCCGATCTGCTCGTAGCTCAGCATGCGGAACAGCTCACCGAATCCATCGAGCCGCTTGTCGAGCACGCCGTCGATGGCTTCGTACGTGGTGTCGCGCGACGCGATGCCCGTCCCCCCGGTGGTGATCATCACGTCCACGTCCTCGCGTGCGAGCTGCTCGTGCACGATCAGCTTCACCTCATTTGCGTCGTCCCGCGCGATGGTGTGGCCTGCGACCTGATGGCCGGCGGACTGCAGGAGATCGGCGATGGCGCGTCCGCTCGTGTCGGTGGCGTCAGTACGCGTGTCGCTCACCGTGAGCACGAAGCAACGAACCGTGGAGGGACCCATCTGGCGGTGTTCGATGTCTGGACGCATGGGGAGATTGTACGGGGACACGGGGCGGAGCGCGGAGGTCGGAGGGCGAGAACAGAGGTTGGAGGTTGGGGGTTGAGGTTGGGCGGAGGGCCGAGGGCGGAGGACAAAGACAGAGGGCAGAGGTTGGAGGTTGGAGGTTGGAGGGATCTGGAAATTGGTGACCTGGTGAATTGGTGACTTGGTGAGTTGGTGACTTGGTGACTTGGTGAATTGGTGTTGGTGACGTGTCCTCCGTGGCGTCCTCCGTGCCCGCCGTGGTAGAGCTTCTTGTCATGCGCTCGCAGCGTGACCCGACGAGGTACGATCGCGGGATGCTACTGCGCGATCGGCTGCTGGCGCGGATGAGGGAGATGGGCGCGTCGCCGGACTACGTGGCGCTTGCGGCCGAGGTGCTCGGGATTCGCAATGCGCCCCAGCCGCTGGCACGTCGCCTGGTGGAGCAGGCGCTCGTCGTCGAGGATCGCAAGGAGGCGTGGTTGCGGACCGGCGAGCGGATCTGCGCCGATGCCCCGCAGGCTCCAGGCGTGTACGTGCTGCGCGATGCGAACGGACGTGCGCTCTACGTCGGCAAGGCGAACAACATCCGGCGCCGGCTGCGCACGCATTTCGCGGCGCGGCGCTGGCGGCAGTTGAAGCCCGAGTTCGCGCGTGCAGCATCCGGCGAATGGCAGATCGTCGGATCGGAAATCGAGGCGCTCCTGCTCGAGGCCGCACTGATTCGTGAGCTGGCGCCACCGGCCAACGTGCAGGTCAGCGCACCCGTTCTCGACACGCGCGCGATTCCCCGCACGCTGCTCCGTGACGTCATCATCGTGCTGCCGTCAGCGCAGGACGATGCGGCGGAATTGCTGGCGGTGAAGGCGACCGGCGGCGTGCGGCTCCTGCGCGTGCGCCGCGACGGCACGGGCCTCGCTGCGCGTGCCACGATGCTGCGCCGCTTCTTTGCTGCGGCGGCCGGAGCGGACACGCACGGCGCCGCGCACGAGTCTGACGATGGGGCGGAGAACCGCGCGTTCGACGGCCTTGCGCCGCTCGTGTTCTCGTGGCTCGCGGGCCGGGGTGCCTCCGCGACGCGCCTCGATCCACACGACGTCGGCTCCTCGCGCGAGCTTCAGCGACGGCTGAAGATCGTGCTCGACGACAATCAGCTCTTTACTGAACGCATCGTTGTGATACGATCAGGTGTTCTTTCGACCCCCGCGCGCCCTTAGCTCAGTTGGATAGAGCGTCTGGCTACGAACCAGGAGGTCGCAGGTTCGAGTCCTGCAGGGCGCACCAACTCACGTTTCCGTGAGTTGCCTTACCACCGCAACCCTCCGTCAGCGTTCGCAGTCCTTTCCGAATCCGGTCGCCTTCTTCTGTCGAACTGACTGGCGGGCGGCTCTGTCGCGCGTGACGTTGCAGCCACGTCCGGACGATGGCATCGTCGTCGTCGATGGGGGAGCCACAGCCTCCGCGGTTGCTGGATCAGGTCCGGGCGGCCTTACGGGCGCGGCACTACAGCCGGCGCAGCGAGGAGGCCTACGTCCAGTGGATCCGCCGCTTCATCGTCTTTCACGGCAAGCGGCACCCGCGTGAGATGGGTGCTCCGCAGATGGCGGCATTCGTCACCGCGCTCGCGGTGGACCGGCACGTGGCGGCTTCCACGCAGAACCAGGCGCTGTCCGGCGTGTTGTTTCTCTATCGCGACGTGCTGCGGATGCCGATTGGCCACGTGGCGCTGCCGCTGAGGGCTCGCACGCCGGTGCGCGTGCCGGTGGTGCTGACGCCGCGGGAGGTGCGGGCGGTCATTGACGCGCTCGTCGGCGTCCCGCGACTGGTGACGATGCTGCTCTATGGGGCTGGGCTGCGCCTGCAGGAATGCCTGGCGCTCCGCGTCAAGGACCTCGATTTCGAGCGACGGGAAATCACGGTCCGGCGGGGCAAGGGGCAGAAGGATCGGCGAGTGATGCTTCCCGACGCTGTGCGAGAGCCGATGCAGATGCACCTGGGCGACGTGCGTCGGATGCATGAGTCTGATCTGGCCGCGGGGTATGGACGTGTTGTGCTGCCGCAGGCGCTCGAGCGGAAGTTTCCGAACGCGCCGGCGGAGTGGGCGTGGCAGTTCGTCTTCCCGGCCGGTCGCATCTGCCGTGACGAGCGCTACGGGCGGCCGACGCGGTTTCACCTGCACGAGACCGTGATCCAGCGGGCGGTCGTGCGGGCCGCGCGGGCAGCCGGGCTGACGAAGCGGGTCGGGTGTCACACGTTCCGGCACTCGTTCGCGACGCACCTGCTCGAGGGCGGGTCGGACATCCGGACGGTGCAGGAACTGCTGGGGCATGCGGACGTCAGCACCACGATGGTCTACACGCACGTGCTCAACCGCGGCGGGCTCGGCGTGAAGAGCCCGCTGGATCGGTGACGCGGAGAAGGCAAGGGCGGTCTTGCCCATCATCAATTGGCAGGCGCCTGGCGCGCCACGTTTACTTGCGAACGATCCGCAGCTAAACCCACTCCTTCGCGTGAATGTCGAACGAACGGCGTGTTGCCGCCGTGTTTACCAGCGAACAGTCCGCAGGTATTCAGGCGTCGCTGGTAAACATGGGCAGGAGAGACGCCTGCGAGCGGTGTTAACATCTGCGCCGATCATGACTTGGGGAGGTTGCTCCAGCCGCCCCTGCGTGCTGGATAGCTGCGTGGCCGGTGTGAGCGGTCTACTCAATACTAGTTAGCTGGACATGTTGACTAGGGACGAAGTCCTACGCGAAATTCGCCGCACGGCTGCCGAGAACGGCGGCGCCGCCCTGGGCAAGAGTGCCTTTCTGGCTGCAACGGGCATACGCGAATCGGACTGGCTTGGGCGATGATGGACAACTTGGGGAGCAGCCGTTCGCGAGGCGGGGCTTGTGCCGCAGGCCCTGAATCCTCGGCTGGACGATGCAGTCGTGCTTCAAGCGGCTGCGAGGCTCGTTCAGAAGTACCGCCGATTCCCCACTGCGGCCGAGATTCGTTTCGAATGCAACGCTGATTCGTCGCTTCCAAGTCACAACACGTTCCGACGCTTCGGTGGCTTAGGCGGCCTTCGGAGCAGACTCGCCGAGTATGCCCGAGAGCATGAACTCTCAGATGTGGTCGCCGCTCTTCCTGACGAACACCAGGAGTCGCGGGTGCCATCCGCCGATGACTCGACCGGCGGCTCCGACGGATTCGTGTACCTAGTCAAGTCAGGTCGACACTTCAAGATCGGCAAGGCGAATTCTGTCGAGGAGCGCCACCGTCACCTAAGAATCCAGCTACCTCAGGCCGCGGAGGTCATCCACCGGATCAAGACCGACGACCCGTACGGCATTGAGGGGTACTGGCACCGTAGGTTTGCAGACAAGCGCCTCAATGGCGAGTGGTTCGAGCTTTCGGTCGACGACGTCAAGGCGTTCCGGCGCAGGAAGTTCATGTAGCAGCAATATGGCCAGCTAACATCCGCTTGCAGCCGACGGCGGCCAGCGCGATCATGATCCGCCGCGGCTGAAGCGGCGCGTTAGACCGGCGTGACTCGCAGTTCGGCCGATTTGTTCGGCTGTGCGCCATTGGCGTATAGTGGTGATCAGCGATGCGATTCGTCGAGACGCCGGTGTTTACGTCAGCCATTCGCCGGCACCTCGATGACGAGCACTACCGGCACCTCCAGATCGCGTTGATGCTTCGTCCGGAGCAGGGGCCGGTCATTGCCGGATCGGGCGGGCTTCGGAAGGTCCGGTGGGCGACACCCGGTTCGGGGAAGCGGGGTGGGTTGCGTGTGATCTACTACTGGGCGCCGTCCGAGCGTGTTTTCTATATGGTCTACACGTACACCAAGTCCGAGCAGGGCGACCTGACCGCAGCCCAGACCCGCGAGTTGGGTCGACTCGTTCGAGAGGAATTCACATGAAGGATGCCGCTTTCCAGGAACTCCTGACGAGCGTGCGCCAGGCCGGCAGGATTCGTCGCGGCGTGGCACGTCCCGCCAGGGTAGCCACCTTCGAGCCGGCGGACGTGCAGGCCATTCGCGCCAAACTCGGCACGTCTCAAGCCGAATTCGCCCTCATGATCGGCGTTAGCGTCTCGACGCTTCGCAACTGGGAGCAGGGCCGCCGTACGCCTGACGGGCCAGCGTTGGCGCTGCTTCGTGTCGCCGCGCGCAATCCGAAGGCCGTGATCGAAGCGCTGCACACTGAACGTAAACGAGGCGCGGCCTAACAACCGCTTGCAGCCGACGGCGGCAGGCGCGATGATGAGCCGCCGCGGCTGAAGCGGCGCGTTCGGCCGACTGCATCGAGATCGCGACGGCTCACCGGACTGGTCGTACGGCAGTCGCTTCGATCTGTCGGACTTCAACGACGAGACGTGTCGGCACGTCCGGCCCGAGCATGATGGTAGCGGAGCCGAGGCGCCGGGCGTAGAATCAGCGTATGAGCCGGACATTGATCGAGGTCTGGAACGAACTCGCCGACTTGCCAGAGAAAGAGCGCGCCGATCTCGCCGGCCTGCTGATCGAGTCGCTCGAGGGTGAGCCGGATGACGGCGTCGCGGCTGCGTGGGCGGTCGAGATTGAACGCCGCGTGGCCGACCTTGACGCTGGCCGGACGAAGACGGTCCCGTGGGAGCAGGTTCGACAGCGGCTTCTCGATCGACTGAATGACCGTTGAGTTCCACCCCGCCGCGTTCACAGAAGCCGAGGAGGCACAGGCCTGGTACCTGGAGCGTAGCGTGCTCGCTGCGTCGGCATTCCTTCAGGAGTTGTCCCGAGCAATTCAGCAGATTCGGCAAGCGCCACACCGCTATGCCGTGGCTGAAGCGGGAACCCGCAAGATCCTGATAGCTCGATTCCCATTCACCATCTATTATCGGCACACCTCGAATGTGCTCACGATTGTGGCCGTCGCACACCAGAAACGACGGCCAGGCTATTGGCGCAATCGGTGACGCGGCCGAACATCCAAATGGAGCCGACACGCTCAGCCCGCTCGCGCGTGCCTGTGCGTGCGGCTCATTTGGCAGCGTTAGGCGTTCGTGAGCGACGCTTCTCCAAAATCGCTAGAATCGCTGCGTGCTACTGCCAAATGCGCAGGACGCGATCATCGATGAAGCCAAACTGCGGGATGACCTCCTCTCAGAGGTGCATCCGGTCGGCCGCTTCAAGGCGCGTGTCTTTGCGGCGCTCGGTTTCACGGCGGGGAATTGGCGGGAGTTCGACGAGGCGCTTCGGACGCAACATCTGACAGAACCGGCGGTCCGTGGAACCGCTGAGGCATTTGGCCAGTCCTACACGATTCGGGCTATCCTCAAAGGGCCAGCCGGTGCGGCGCTGGTCACAAGCGTGTGGTTCTTGCGCACCGGTGACGCGGCCCCACGATTCGTCACGGCATACCCTGGAGGCAAGGCATGACACCTCGGAATCTGGACGTCGTCGTTCTCGAGCGTGACTTGCCGGCCCATGGCCTCAAGCGGGGCGATCTCGGCGCGGTCGTCGATCAGTTTGGCCCGGATGCGTACGCGGTCGAATTCGTCGCAGGTTCCGGGCGCACTCAGGCGTTGGTGACCTTGAGCGCAAGCGATCTGCGCGCCGTCAACGACGACGACCTGCTCTCCGTCCGGTCGACACACGCCATCGCCAGCTAGTTGTAGTTGCTAAATAGGTTGTTCATCCGGAGCGCTCTGAAAAGAATGGAGTTACCACACTTCGTTCAATTCAGAGGAGAGCCCCGGATGAAGCTTCATCGTAATGCGAAGACCACACCGACGTCGCGGTTGCTGATCGTGACACGGGTGGTGTTCGACGACTGGTCACAGGCCGAAACCGCGGAGGCGGCGGGCGTCAGCGTGCGGACCGTCGCCAAGTGGGTGCGGCGCTTCCGCCAG
>JAFDVO010000003.1:275254-275850 GCA_018268955.1 Acidobacteriota bacterium
TCGGCGCTGGCGGTGCATTTGATCCGCTGGCTTCGGGAGCAGCATGGTCTCCCCGCGTGGGCGATCGGCGTCGCCCTCCGCATGCCGCGCTCGACCGTGAGCGTCTGGCTGCGCCGGCTCGGCCTCAGTCGGCCGGTCGCCGCGCCCCCCGTGCCGGTCCAGCGTTACGAGTGGCCGACCGCCGGGGACCTGCTGCATGTGGATATCAAGGCACTGGGCAAGATCGCTGGCGTGGGCCACCGCATCCACGGCGATCGGCGCCGCCGGGCTCGCGGCATCGGCTGGGAGCACGTGCACGTGGCGGTCGATGACCACAGCCGCATCGCCTTCGTCGAGGTGCTCGCCGACCAGGAGGGGCCGACCTGTGCGGCGTTTCTCGAGCGCGCGGTGGCGTGGTTTGCGGCGCGGGGAATTACGGTCCAGCGCGTCCTCAGTGACAACGGCAGCGGCTACGTGTCCCGCGTCTTTCGCGCCACGTGCGAGCGGCTCCGCATCCGGCACAAGCGGACCCGCCCGTACACCCCGCGGACCAACGGGAAGGCGGAGCGGGTTATTCAGACGCTGCTGCGCGAGTGGGCCTATGGCGTCCCGTACAC
>JAFDVO010000040.1 GCA_018268955.1 Acidobacteriota bacterium
TTGTCGGTCAGATCCTTCCAGGTGCCGGCGACGCCGCGCACCTGCGCCTGGCCGCCAAGCTTGCCCTTGGTGCCGACCTCGCGCGCCACGCGCGAGACCTCTGACGCGAACGCATTGAGCTGGTCCACCATCGTGTTCATGGTGTCCTTCAGCTCGAGGATCTCGCCCTTCACGTCGACGGTAATCTTTCGGGAGAGGTCGCCCCTGGCGACGGCCGTCGTCACGCCGGCGATGTTGCGCACCTGCGCGGTCAGGTTGGAGGCCATCGCGTTGACGGAGTCCGTCAGGTCCTTCCACGTGCCGGCGACGCCAGGTACGACCGCCTGTCCTCCAAGCTTGCCGTCGGTCCCGACCTCACGCGCCACGCGCGTCACTTCGGCCGCGAAGCCGCGCAGCTGATCGACCATCGTGTTGATGGCTTCCTTCAGCTGCAGGATCTCGCCGCGGACGTCCACGGTGATCTTCTTCGACAGGTCGCCGTTCGCGACGGCGATGGTCACGTCCGCGATGTTGCGCACCTGCGCGGTGAGGTTGCCGGCCATCTGGTTGACCGACTCGGTCAGTTCCTTCCAGACGCCCGACACCCCCTTCACTTGTGCCTGACCGCCAAGCTTGCCCTCCGTGCCGACCTCGCGCGCGACGCGGGTCACCTCTGAGGTGAACACGGAGAGCTGGTCGATCATCTTGTTGACCAGCCGCGCGGAGCGCAGGAACTCCCCTTCGAGCGGTCGCCCGTCCACTTCGAGCGCCATCGACTGGCCGAGGTCCCCCTTCGCGACCGCACCGACCGCGCGGGTGACCTCGGTGGTTGGCCAGACCAGGTCGTCGATGAGGGTGTTGATCGCCGCTACCTCGTCGGCCCAGCCGCCGACCACGCCGGGGACGGACATGCGCTGCTTGAGCTTGCCTTCCTTGCCCACTGCCGTCGAGACGCGCGCGGTTTCCCGCGCCCGCCGCTCGCTCATCGTCGCGATGTCGTTGAAGGCGTCGGCGATCTTGCCGTCGACGCCCGTCAGGTCCGACGGCATGCGCACGGTGAAGTTGCCATCCCGGTACGCCAGCATCGCGGCAAGCAGTTGCCGCTGGAAGGCGTCCGGCGCGGGTGGAGGCACGAGCGTATCGGACGGGAACGAAGCCAGTGAATCCATGACACCTCGAGCGCGACTGATTGGACGACACTCCGGCCGCCCTCGTGCATCGGTTGCAGTCGCAACTACCTGGACAGACGTGTAAGCGCGACGGGAGGAGCAAGCCGCGGGCCACTCATGCCACGTGTTCACGTGTGTGTAGCCGAGCTAGGATTCCGGCTTACGCGCCATACAATGCGGACCGGGTGGAACACTCGCGGCGCATCGAGCTGAGCGCGCACGTACGCGCGTTCCTGTACAGCTGCATCGACTCCGTCGAGCAGATGGACGTGCTGCTGCTGCTGCGCGCCTCCGGTACCGGGTGGTCGGCTCGCGGCGTGGCGGACGAGCTTGGCTTGCCCGATGCGCGCGCGCGGGCCTGGCTGGACGCGCTCGCCGCGCGGGGCCTGGCGCACGCGACGGTTCGGGACGAGGTGACCTACACCTTCAGGCCGGCCTCGGAGACGCTCGGCCAGTACTGCGACGAGCTGGCAGCGGTCATTGAGTCCTCACGCGCCGCCGTCGTGCGCTTCGTCGCGGAGCTGCCACCACCGGCGCTGCGCAGCTTCGCGAACGCGTTCAAGCTACGGGACACGGAGTAGCCATGGCCACGCTCGTCTATCTGCTGTGTGCCCTCACCAGTGCGGCGTGCGCGGTGCTCCTCACACGCGAGTACCGCCGTGCCCGCTCCCGCCTGCTCTTGTGGAGCAGCACGGCGTTCGTCGGCTTCGCGATCAACAACGTGCTGGTATTCGCGGATTACACGCTGGTGCCGGAACTCGATCTGACGCTGCTGCGCGCCCTCGTGGCGCTTGCCTCGGTGGCGCTGCTGCTCTACGCGTTCGTCTGGGAGCAGGCATGACCCTCGTTCCCTTCATTCACGGGGCTGTCGCCATGGGCGCCGCGCTCGTCGGCGTGTTCTTCCTGCGGTTCTGGAAACAGGCGCACGACCGGTTGTTCCTGTTCTTCGCGCTCGCCTTCTTCATCCTCGGCGCCGACTACGTGATGCTCGGCCTGCTCTCATATGCCACCGAATGGCGGATTCCGGTGTTCACCGTCCGCCTCTGCGCGTTCCTCATCATCCTCATCGGGATCGCCGACAAGAACCGCCGCTGATACCATCGCAGGCATGACTCCGGATCAGCTCGCCCAGGGGCTGCTCTACTACATCGTCTTCCTCTTCTCGACGACCTTCCATGAAGCCGCGCACGCGTGGGCGGCCATGCGGGGCGGAGACCTCACGGCCTACCACGGGGGGCAGGTCTCGATCGACCCGACGCCACACATCCGCCGCGAGCCGTTCGGGATGGTGATTCTGCCGCTCCTCTCAACTCTGACATCGGGGTGGCCCTTCGGCTTCGCGAGCGCGCCGTACGACCCACGCTGGGCGATGCGATATCCGAAGCGAGCGGGGTGGATGGCGCTGGCGGGACCAGCGGCAAACATGGCGCTCGTGGTTCTCGCCGTGATCGTGATCAAGGTCGGCGTCATGACCGGGGTCTTCCTGCCACCCGGTTCCGCCGGGTTCGGACGCATCGTCGACACCGCGGCCGGCGGGATGTGGCCAGGCGTCGCCGCGTTCACGAGCGCCGTGTTTTCGATGAACCTGCTGCTGGCCACCCTCAACCTGATCCCGCTGCCGCCACTCGATGGGAGCGGTGCCATCCTCCTCTTCATGAACGATCGGATGGCCAACAGCTACCAGGAGATGATCTGGTCGTCGCCGATGCTGGGCATGATCGGCATGCTGGCCGCGTGGAGAGCCGTGGACGTCGTGTTCGCGCCGGTATTCCGCTTGTTCGTTCAGATCACGTACCCGGGCGTGTTCTGAGGCTCGGGGCTCGGAGTTCGGGTCTCGCGGCTGGGGAGCTGTTGGGTTCTGCTACGCCGCCGTCGTGAGCGCGAACGCGATACCCGCGGTTGGCCTCCGCGGCCGCCGGAAAGGGTCGGTATTCAAGGGACTCGAGCGACGCCGGCCCGTGGCAGTGGCCTTGCTCCACCGTGCAGCGGAGGTAACGCGCGAATGGACGCCGATCTCATTCGTCGTCAGGCACTGTACGAACTGCTGGCGGTGCCGGACCCGCCGGAGCTGCACCGCGGATACGTGCGGCGGCTCGAAGGCAAGCCGGATCGCCACGTGCAGCTGCCGATGCTGGCAGCCAAGTTCGTGCAGGCCCGCCTGCTCGAGATCCGCGAGCGCGCCCCGCTGACCGACGATATCAGCCGCTGACACACGCGAGGCTCGTGCCTCGCGCCAGGGCGACAGCACGCGCACCAGGTGCCCGTCTGCATGCCTGCGCGCGCGTCTTGCTGCCTTCGCAGCCCGCGCCGCACGTGCGTGCCCGCCTGCGCAGCCTGGCTGCCCCACCCGCCCCACCTGCCCTCCCCGCCTTGCCCGCCCCACCTGCCAAACCCGCCGTGCCTGCCCGAACGGCGCAGCGGGTGGCAGGTATAATTCGTAGGTTTGGCTGCCACACCGGCAGCTTCCTGAACAGACTCCGAGAGGACCGATGCGACGGCTTTCTGTATCGACGTGTGTACTGGCGACGCTCCTGACCGCTGCCTCCGCCGGGGCCGCCACCGTGACCGGCGTGGTGTCGGACTCGACAGGCGGTGTCCTGGGTGGCGCGACCGTCGTGCTCCGAGGGGTGGCGACCGGCCAGGAGAAGGCGGTGGATACCGACGCGAGCGGTCGGTTCACCATCGACACGCCGACGGCGGGCACCTACCTGGTGATCGTGCGCCGCACCGGCTTCTCCGAGGCCGCACGCACCATCGACATCGCGAGCGAGAGCGAGACGATCGATGTGGCCGTCCAGCTCGAGGTCGGCGTGGTGTCGGCGCAGGTCAGCGTGACCGCGAACCGCGCCGCGCGTGAGACGCGCACCATCCCCCTGCACGTCGAGAGCGTCAGCGGTGCGGCGATCGAACAGGCGAACACGCTGTCAACCGGCGACGCGCTCGCCAACCTGGCGAACATCACGCCGGTCGGCAACGGCCCGTTTGGCGTCCGGCCGCGCCTCCGCGGCCTGGACTCGACCCGCATGCTCGTCCTCGTGGACGGCGAACGCCTCAACACCGCGCGCCAGGCGACCGACCGCACCGGCGCCGAAACCGGCCTGGTGTCGCCCGATGCGATCAGCCGTATCGAAATCGTCAACGGCGCAGGCACGTTGCTCTACGGCTCGGACGCACTGGCCGGCACGGTCAACATCATCACCAACGAACCGGGATTCTCGGACCAGACGCGGCTGATCTACGGGGTGAACGGCTTCTACAGCACCAACGAGAACGGGCGGCGCGGCACCGCCACCGTCGGCGTCACGGCCCCGCGCTATGCCGTCCGCGTCCAGGCCGGCCTCGAGGCGTTCGACAACTACAAGGCCGGAACGTTCACCTCCGAGAACACCCGTCCGTACTTCACCTCCGGTCAACTCACGCGGACTGACACCATCGACACGAACTTCGGCTTCGCCTTCAACGCGTTCCCCGACCCGTTCAACGAACCGTTCGTGCGCACCAGCCGTGAGATCCCGAGTTCCGGCGCCAACGGCAACTTCCTGAACCTGTCGAGCCTGATCCGCGTGGGCGACCGTCGAACCGTTCGCATCCGGTACCAGCGCCGACGGATGGAGGACGTCGGGTTCCCGGACTTCCAGCCGCCCTACTTCTTCAACGCCACGTCGCTCCCGTTCAGCAACCTCGACCGCGTGTCGGCCCGGTATGAGGCGCAGGCGGTCACGCCGTGGCTGGCGAACCTCTCGCTGACGGCCCACTACCAGCGCACCGACCGGATGCTCCAGAACCTCCTCCCGGTGCAGTTCCCCGCGCCTGCGGCGACGTTCTTCCCCATCTCGGTCTTCCGCCTCGACATCCTGTCGCAGACCGAGCAGCGTGTCTGGACGCCAGGCGTCGACCTCCAGGCGGTCCTGTTGCCCGCCTCGCACCACGTGCTGACCACCGGGCTCACCTTCTACAGGGACCGGAGCAGCGACGTGCGGACGACGAGCACGACGACCTCGATGCTGGGTCAGGTGGCGCTGGGTGCGCGCGGGCCGGCGGCAGTGGTCTTCCCCACGCCGGTGGTGCTGGGTCCCCCGTCGCTCGCCCGGCCGGTTCGCGTGCCGGACGCCAGCCTCCAGAACATCGCGCTGTTCGCGCAGGATGAGTGGAAGCTGCTGCCGAACGTGTCGGTGGTCACCGGCCTCCGCGGCGACTTCTACAACGTCACGACCAAGGCCACGCCGGGCTACGACATCCAGTCGGTGGTCGGCGGTGCCCGCCCGGCGATCGACCCGAGCACGTTGCCCGACCCGAACGGGGCGACCTACGCGCGCCGTTCGCTCACCGGTGACATCGGCCTCAACGTCAACAGCGGCGGCACGATCAGCCCCTTCGTGCGCTACGGCCGCAGCTACCGTCACCCCAACCTCGAGGAGATGCTCTACGCGGGTCCAGCGACCGCTGGGAACATCGCGCCGAACGTCCGGGTAAAGCCGGAGACCGGCAACAACTTCGACGCGGGCGCCAAGTTCACGCTGCCACGAGTGACCGGCGGCGCGTACTTCTTCCTGAACCAGTACAAGAACTTCATCGTCCAGGACCTGGCCATCGCGCAGACGAGTGCCGGGCCGCTGGCGCAGGCCACCAACTACGCGGACGTCCGCATCGGCGGGCTCGAACTCAATGCCGACGCGCCGCTCAACGTCGCAGGCGGCATCCTCACGCTCAGCGGATCCTCGGCGTACACGCGCGGCACGATTACGAGCGGCATCAACCCGCTCAATGGCACCGCGCTCGACGGCACGCCAGCGGACAACATCAGCCCACTGAAGGTGGTGCTCGCCGCGCGCTTCACGGAACCCGGCGGACGTTGGTGGGTGGATTACGGCGCGCGCACGCAGACGAAGGTCAATCGGATCACGCCCACCCTGTTGACCTCGCCCTTCACCGTGGCACAGGACTTCCTGTCGCTGGACGGGTTCACGGTCCAGCGCGTCGGTTGGGGTGTCAACCTCTCCCGCAACCGGGAGCGGCTGGGGCTCACCTTCGCGATCGAGAACCTGACCGACCGCTTCTATCGTGAGCAGTTCCAGTTTGCCCCCTCGCGCGGGCGGACTTTCACGATGGGCATCAGCACCGGCGCGTTCTAGGGCGCTGGCGCGCGCGTGAGCGGGCTTCTCCTCGACCGTACGGTCGAGCTGAGAAGCCCGCCAGCTCTGCTAACATCCTTCCGAATTCGGGCGGCAGTCAATCGCCCGCTCCACCATGCCGCACCGCATTACCGACCCACGGGAACGGGCCGAGGCACAGCTCCGGATCACCGAGGAGCGATTCCGCCAGATCTTCGAGAACGCCGCCGTCGGCATTGCGGAGGTCGGCGCCGATGGCCGCTTCGTCATGGTCAACGGCACGCTGTGCGAAATCACCGGCTACTCGCGACACGAACTCCTCCAGCGCAGCTTCCAGGACATCACCCATCCGGACGACCTGACCGCGGACCTCGAGCTGGCGGAGCGGCTGGCCAGGGGCGAACTCCAGCAGTACAGCATGGAGAAGCGGTACATCCGGAAGGACGGCGAGGTGGTGTTCGTCAACCTGTCGGGCTCCGCGGTCCGCAGTGCGAACGGCGAGTTCATGCACTACGTCGCCGTCGTCGAGGACATCACCGATCGCAAGCGTGCCGCGGAGGCGCTGCGCCAGAGCGAGCAGCAGTTCCGCAGCGTGTTCGAGCATGCCGCGACCGGCATTGCCATCGCCGACATGGATGGCCAGTTCATGCAGTGCAATCCGGCGTACGAGAAGCTCGTCGGCTACACCGAGGCGGAGCTGCACGGCATGCGATTCGGCGACCTCGTTCACCCGGACGACAGGGCCGAGAACATGCGACGCACACTGGAACTCCGCCGCGGCCTCGTCCCGCACTTCGAGATAGAGAACCGGTACGTGCGGCGCGACGGCAGCAGCGTGTGGGTCCGCAAGTTCCTCTCCGTCCTGCACGACGATCAGGATGCGCCGGTGCGGGTGATGGCGCTCGTGAGCGACATCACCAGCGAACGTGAACGCCAGCAGATGGAGCGCGAGGCCATGCGCCAGAAGGACGAATTCATCGCCGTCCTCGCCCACGAGCTGCGCAACCCGCTTGCCCCTATTCGGACGTCGGTGGCCGTGCTGCGCACGCTCGGAGCAACGGACCCTGCGCTCGAACGCTGCCGCGACGTGATCGATCGGCAGGTCACGCACATGGCGCGTCTCATCGACGACCTGCTCGACGTCTCACGCCTCAGTCGCGGGGAACTGCGGCTTCAACGGGCGCCCGCGTCCCTTGGCGCGATCGTCACGCAGGCGATTGAGCTTGCAGAGCCGTTCATCCATCAGCAGCGCCAGCGCCTTGTCGTCGGGGGCCCTCCGGACGGGTTCATTATCGATGCTGACGCCGCGCGGCTGACGCAGGTACTCGGGAACCTCCTGCATAACGCAGCCAAGTACAGCCCGCCGGATACGGAGATCCACCTCACTGTCGCCATCGAGGATGGGGAGGTCGTCATCGCGGTGCGCGACCAGGGGCTCGGCATACCCGCCAGCCAGCTGACCCGCGTCTTCGACCTGTTCGCCCAGACAGACAACGCCCGCGAATTGAGCAAGGGCGGACTCGGCATCGGGCTGGCGCTCGCGAAACGCCTCGTCGACATGCACGGCGGCTCGATCACGGCGTGCAGCGATGGCCCCGGGCGCGGGAGCACCTTCACCGTGCGGCTTCCGGCCGCCACGGACGCCCAGCGCACAACCGCGCTCGAGCCGTCGCAGCAGGCCGCCGACCGCACGCCTCCGCAGGCCAGGCGCGTCCTCGTGGCGGACGACAACGCCGACGCCGCCGAGATGATCGCGATGCTCTTCGAACTCGCAGGGTGCGAGGTGCGCCAGGTCCACGACGGCGAGTCGGCGGTGCTCGAAGCGGAGCGCTTCCGGCCGGATCTCGTCATCCTCGACATCGGCATGCCCGGCATGGACGGCCACGAGGCCTGCCAGCAGATCCGCCGGGCGCCATGGGGCGCTTCCATGACCGTCGTCGCGCTGACGGGACGCGGGCAGGACGCGGACAGGCAACTGAGCGCCCTGTCCGGCTTCGATCAGCACTTCGTGAAGCCGGTGGACACCGACGCGCTGCTGCACCTGCTGCAGCGGTAATGCCGCAGCCGTCGAGCGGAGCGTGTGAATCTGTTTGCGAGGAATGGCGGGGGAAAGAAGAGATGGTCGGGATGGCGGGATTCGAACCCACGACCCCCAGACCCCCAGTCTGGTGCGCTAGCCAGGCTGCGCTACATCCCGAACCGTGCTGACTATTCTACGCTGAACGCTTGCGCCGAGGCGAGGCCGACTTTGCGCTGTCGTCCTTTCGCGCCCTTGCGGTGCGAGCGGTCGGCTCTGGTGACGCGGCACTTCCCTCCCCGGCGCCACTCGCGTCAGCGGCGAGCGGGCCGAACAGGCTGCCCTCGACAGGGCGCGCTTCCACTGCGGCGACCCGCTGCGGCGCGGGCGACCCGAGCAACTCCAGCAACGCGCGCAGTTCCCGCTTCACGTGATCGATGCGCTCGCGGACGTCCGCACCGATCCGCGCATGCGGGCCCGCGGGTGCCGCGATCGGCTCCGCCGCTTCGAGCGGCAGCTCCGCTTCTTCTTCGAGCTTCCGGCGAACACCCGCGAGCGTCAGCCCCTCGCTGAGGAGCAGGTGCTTGATTCGCAGCACGCGCTCGACGTCTTCCCGCCGATACACGCGCGTCGTCGACCCACTCCGCGCAACGCCGAGATCCTTGAACTCGGCTTCCCACGATCGGAGGACGTACGGCTGCACCTTCGCGAGATCGCAGACCTCGGATGCCTTGAACAGCGGTCGGTTCGGTATCTCGACCTGAAGCGTCTCCCCCATCCCGTGCAGGTTCTCGGGCCGAAGTATAGCATCCGGCCTCTGCTCAGCGGGTCGCCTCGGACCCGTGCGTCGCCAGCGACTGCGCCAGCGCCGTCAGCTCGGCCTCGCACGCCGACGCCACGACCCGCTTGTGTCCGATGGTCAGCGCGAGCGAGCGCACGTTGGTATTGCGGCGGGACAACGCGATCACTTCCGCGTGGGTGGCCATGAATCGGTTGAAGAGCGACGTGGCGGCGTCGACCGTTGGCACGGGGGCCCCGAGACGTCGCACCCGCTCGAGGCGTGTGCGGACGTCGGCGGCGATCGTGCCCCCCTCGGCCTCGAGCTGCGTCATCGGCTGGTCCTCGGCCTCGGCAATGTGACGGCTCTCCAGGAACAGCAGCGCGAACACATCCGCACGGATGCCCTGGACCTGTGCGTCGACGTCGCTCGATGGCGGCGTGCCGCTCAGTCCGGCGAGTTCCCGCTCGATGGCTTCACCCAGGTCGCGCACGGTCCCGAAGGAGAGGCGCTGTGCCTTGAGGTTGGTGTTCTCGACCGCGAGCCCGAGCACCTCCTCGTCCAGCGCCCTGAACAGGTCGAACTGCGTCCGGAAGCGGGCGACGGCCTCCACGTCGGACGACGCCCCCAGCGCCTTCACCACCTGCTCGAGCCGGTCCAGCGTCTCGGTCGCGACGCGTGTTGCCGCGCGCGCCTCGCCGGCAGCTTCGGCCGAGACGTCGTCCGTGTCCGCGAGGACCGCACGGTCGCTGGCCTCGTTCGCCTTGACGAAGGCGGCATGCAGTTCGGCCGCGAGACGCCGGGCCTCCAGGATCTGCAGGAGGACCGGCTGCGAGCGACCGCACGCCGCCACGAGCACGAGGCCGCTGCACAGCACGCCCAGGAACACCCGCTCCACGAGTCGACGATGACCAGTCATGACACGTCTCCAGTGCGTCGGCGCAGGTGCTCGAGCGCGTGCGGCCGCCGTTCGCCGTGCAGGTCCTCCTCGAGAATCGACAGCGCCGCCGTGATGATGTCGCGATGCCGCACACCGGGTCCGACGAGCTTCACGGTCTCCACCCACATCCTGTGGATCCGATCCACGTCGGCACTCGACAGGTCGGGTGCATGCGCGCCGAGGGAGAACCGCCTGACGCTTCCGTCCCGGCACAGCACCGCGAACCTGGTGGACAGTTCCGCGTCGTGCGGCGTGCGATCCCACGCCTCGCCGATGAGCAGCGCCTGACGCTCAGGCGCCATGACGGAGGACTCGCCGACGACGATCAGGCCGGCGCGCAGTTGCACGGCCGACTGCGCAAGCGCGTCGAAGATGTTCGTTGCGGGCGACACCAGCAGCGTCACGGTTCGCCCGTGCCGCTCCGCGACCGCCACCACTCGCGAGAACAGCTCACGCTCGTATTCGGAGAACACCTGGTCGTCGCCAAGGCCAGGCGAGCCGTGCTGGCCGGAGCCGAGCACGCGGATGGTGAGCACCACGACGTCACGCTCGAGCGACTCGCGCTGTCCAAGCACCCAATCGAGCTGGTGCAGCGTGTTGTAGTCGCGCACCGGAACGAGCACGCTGCCCGGCCGGCAGCCAAGCGATTCCGCGTCGAACGCCTTGCTCGCGTCGAGCTGAAAGTGATCGAGCAACGAGGCGCCGGCAGCCCGCTGCCGCCGGGCGACCCGCTCGGACGAGACGAACAGCAGGAAGAACCCGAGCGTGAAGCCTGTGCCCGCGAGCGTCGCCACCTGTTTCGTGAACAGGTTCACGACGGCGCACGCGAAGAGCACCACCGCAATGAGCATCAGCCCAATCGGCAGCTCCGTGTTCCCGATGCGCAGGTTGAGCGGCACGCGCCAGGGCCGCGGTGCATCCGGCCGCCGGTAGCGCAGGATCAGTACCGACACGGCATTGAAGGCGAAGCTCCAGATCACGCCGAAGGCGTACGCCTCGCCGAGGACGAACACATCCCCGCGGCTGGCGACGATCGTCACCAACTGCAGCGCCACGATCAGGTTGATCAGCCGATACGTGGTCCCGAATCGCGGGTGCGGCTTCCGGAACCACTCCGAGAGCACGCCGTCCTCAGACACCCGGTTCAACACGCCGTTCGACCCGACGATGGCGGTGTTCGCTGCGCCGGCGAGGATGAGGAAGCCGACAACGACCACGAATGCCTGGAACAGCAACCGTAACGAGAGTGGGCCCACGAGGTGCATCGCGAGCCCGGAAATCAGGTTGTCGTAGAAATGCGGGCGCACATCGTCCGGGATGATCGCCGTGGCGAAGAAGCTGACGAGTGCAGTGAACACCAGGCTGTAGATGAAGATCACCATGCCGGCGCGCTGCAGGTTCTGCACCTTCGGCCGCTCGATCTCGCGGTACACCTGGGCGAGCGACTCCTCGCCGCTCATGGCGAGAATCGAATGGCCGAATCCGACGAAGATGGCGACCGCGGTCACGGTCGGCCAGACGGTGCCCTTCAGCCAGCCGAGCGCCTCATCGGAGAAGTGGAGGTTCGCCGGCGTGGGCGGCGGAGGCATGGCGCCGCCGCGCTCGAGGACGGTCAGGACACACCACAGGATCAGGATGACGACCATCACGGTCGTGATCTGCATGATCCGCAGCGCGTCATCGCTCGACTCGTGGAGCCCCTTCGTGTTGCGCCACCAGAAGTAGATGGTCACGGCCACCGCCACGAGTACGGCCACCAGCCCCTCATCGAAGCGCACCGCCAGACCGCCTCGCGCGAGCAGCTCGTTGGTGAGACCGCCGATGTACCGGCCGGCGGACACGCCGCTGATCGGCCCGGTCAGCACGTAATCGAAGAGCAGCGCCGACACCGACAGCTTTGCCAGCGTGCCGCCCATCGCTTCCTTGACGACGCGGTAGACGCCGGCGCGCACGAACATCGCGGAGCTCTCGATGTAGAGCGCCCGGACGGCGTACGAGAACAGCATCACCCCGAGCACGAACCAGGGCGCCGACTTGCCGATGGCCTGCTCGACGATGCCGCCGACGTAGAAGGCCGTGGACCCGAGATCGCTCAGCACGATCGCGGCCGCACGCCAGAAGGAGATAAACGAGAGAAGGACGGTCGTGGCGACAACCACGCGTACGCGGTCGGTCGTCGCCGGCGAGGGGCTCGCAGCCACGGAATACTCCCGAGTGACGCCGACGGGGTTAGCTGACGGGCTCGGACTCGGAAGTGTCCTACGGCACGCGGCCGATGCGCCCCGGTAGCCGCTCGCTCGGACGGAACTGCTTCCGTCGAGCGGCCGGTTGGGTCCCCCGCGTTCCGCGAGTGGCGCGGAACTTAGGCTGAAGTTGGAGTATACGCCCCGCTAGTGCGCTGTCAACTCGGGGCGCTCCTTACTCCTTCGAAGCGTCCTCGGACGCTGAGGGCCGCCGCGTACGCCCGCCGGGCACCGACTTCTTGCGACGACGGACCTGCACGCGGATGGGTGTGCCTTCGAACCCGAACTGCTCGCGGATCTTGTTGACCAGGAACCGCTCGTACGAGAAGTGAAAGGTCGTCGCCACGTTGGTGAAGAAGACGAACGTCGGCGGTGCCACGCCGATCTGCGCGGCGTACATGATCTTGACGTTCCGGCGTTCAGGGCTCACAGGGGGGTTGGCTGCCACGATCGTCTCGATGAACCGGTTCAACGCGGGTGTGGGGACGCGCTTGCGTCGGTTCGCGGCGACGCGGTCCAGCGTCTCCAGCACCTTGGGGGCTCGCTCGCCGGTCAGGGCCGAGATGTGGAGGATCGGC
The DNA here is from genome assembly GCA_018268955.1 of Acidobacteriota bacterium. Taxonomy (GTDB): domain Bacteria; phylum Acidobacteriota; class Vicinamibacteria; order Vicinamibacterales; family CAVVIG01; genus CAVVIG01. The sequence continues at coordinate 12,816 of JAFDVO010000040.1, forward strand.
GCGTAATCGAGGAAGCGCATCTTTCGACGGAGCGCATCGTCGAAGCGCTTGACGAAGTCCTGGTCCTGGCTCTTCACCAGATCCCACTTGTTCGCCACGATGACGACGCCGCGGCCGGCCCGGTCGGCCTCTCCGCCGATGGCCGCGTCCTGGTCCGTCGCCCCCTCCTTGGAATCGATCAGCAGGGCGACGACGTCGGCGTCGATGATCGCCTTCTTCGAGCCGGCCACGCTGACGAGTTCCACCTTGCCGCCGCTACGAACACGTCCCGGGCGCCGCATGCCCGCCGTGTCGACAATCCGGAACTGCCGTCGATGCCAGGTCAGGGTCGCGTCGATCGCATCGCGCGTCGTGCCCGGCAGGTCGCTGACCATCACGCGCTCCTCCTTCAGCAGCCGATTGAGGAGCGAGGACTTGCCAACGTTCGGCCGGCCAATGATCGCGATGGTGGTTTCGTCGGGCTCGGCCGGAGCCTTGACCTCGGGCGCTGCGGTCTCGTCCCCTTTCTCGGCACGACCGGGATCGCCCGTCCTGGCCTTCCTGCCCAGCCGCTCCACGATGGCGTCGAGCAGATCGCCGATGCCGTTTCCGTGCTCCGCGGAAATCTCGTAGATCGGCTCGAAGCCGAGCTGATAGAACTCGGGTACGGCTTTCTGCGCGCGCTTGTCGTCGGTCTTGTTGACCACAAACAAGATCGGCAGGCCCGTCTCTCGGATCTCGCGGGCGATCGTCTCGTCGCCGCTCGCGAGCCCTTCCTGTCCGTCCGTGAGGAACACCAGCAGGTCCGCCCCCTTGATCGCGCGCTGCCCCTGCTGCACGACCAGATGATGGAGTGGGTCCTCACTGGCACCGTAGAGCCCGCCCGTATCAGAGAGCTGGAAGCTGGCGCCACGCCAGGTGACCGGGTACGCCAGCGAATCGCGCGTGGTGCCCGCGATGGGCGCGACGATCGCGCGACGCGAGCCGATCATCTTGTTGAACAGCGTCGACTTCCCCACGTTGGGGCGGCCGATGAGGACGACGGACGGAAGTGTGCGAGGCATTCAGGGCCTGTGTGCCGCGATCACTTAGCCTCAGCCTTGACAGCGTAAGTGTCACAATCTATGATGGTTACAAGCATCGAGGAGCCGCTAAGCATGATCAAGGTCGACATCGTCAACGAAGTATCGAGAGTCGCCGACATCACCAAGGTCAAGGCCGAGGTGGCGGTCGACGCGGTCTTCGATGCGATGCGCACCTCGATGCAGAAAGGCGAGCGCATCGAGCTTCGTGGCTTCGGCGTCTTTCAGGTGAAGCCGCGCAAGCGCGGCATTGGCCGCAACCCGCGCACCGGCAAGGAAGTGCGCATCCCTCCTGGCCGGACGATCCGCTTCAAGCCCGGCAAGGACCTCCAGAATATCGGGTAACGCACCCCGTTGGATCCCGCCCGCGAAGATTCACTGGCGTCCCAGGCCGAATTCGTCTGGATTCCCCGCCCCAAGTTCCAGGATCGCCGCTGGCTCAATGGCCTGCTGCTCCTGCTGACGGTGGCGTCGACGACGTTCGTCGGTGCCATGCACTGGATGGACTTCGCCACCCAGGCCCGCATGTCGTACGACCAGGTCGGCTGGGTGGGCCTGCTCGGCCGCGGGCTGTGGTACAGCGGCACCATCCTCGCGATCCTCGGCTGCCACGAACTCGGGCACTACCTAGCCTGCCGCTATTATGACGTCGACGCGTCGCTGCCCTTCTTCCTGCCCGCGCCGTTCCTGACCGGCACGCTCGGGGCGTTCATCCGGATCCGGGAGCCGATCCCGAGCAAGCGCATGCTGTTCGACATCGGCATTGCCGGACCCATCGCCGGGTTCGTCGTGGCGGTCCCGGCGCTCTTCATCGGTCTTGCCCTGTCGACGGTCGTTCCATCTCCGCCTACCGAGGTCGTCGGCTTCTTCGGCCCGGCAGACGGGCTGCAACTCGGCGAACCGCTGCTGTTCAAGTTCGCCAGCTGGGTCATGGCCGGGCCGATCGAGCAGGGCTGGAGCCTCAACCTGCATCCGGTCGCGTTCGCCTCGTGGTTCGGGATGATCGCCACGTTCCTGAATCTGTTCCCGCTCGGACAGCTCGACGGCGGCCACATCTCGTACGCGGTGCTCGGGCCGCGATCGTCGAAGATCACGCTCGTGGCCATTGCCGGTGCGATCATCCTGACCATCTTCTCGCCGGGGCTGTTCGTCTGGACCGGCCTGATGGTGATCATGCTGTGGCGGTTCGGCCGGCATCACCCCCGCACGTTCGACGAAGCGGTCCCCATCGACCGCTCACGGAAGATCCTGGCCCTCGTCGCGGTCGTGATCTTCATCCTCTGCTTCACGCCCGCACCAATCCAGCCGGTCCGGTTCATTGAGTGACGACACGCGATCAACGCTAATCGCTAATTGCTAATTGCTAATTGCTAATTGCTAATCGCTAATTGCTAATTGGAGTTCTCAAGTAGCAATCAGCAATCCGCAATCAGCAATCCCAGCGTCAGCGTCGCGTCAGAGCACTGAGAGGGGGTCCACGTCGATCATCGTGCGGCGTGCCAGTTCGGGGCGGGCGTTGACGATCGACTGCAGCGCTTCCCGCATGCGGCGGCGGTTGGTGCCCTTGATGAGGAACTGGGCGCGGTACTCACCGCGGAGCTTGCCGAGCGGTGCCGGGGCGGGCCCCAGCACGCGGTAGTCCGTAAGCCCTGGATCCATCTCCCGCAGCCTGGCCACGATCGTCGCCGCATCGTCCATCGCGGTCGTGTAGGTGCGCGCGCGCACGACGGCGTTGATGAGCGACACCACGGGCGGGTAGCGCATCGCCCGACGGAAGTGCAGTTCCCGCTCGAAGAACGCCGAGTAATCCTGGCGGCACGCCAGCTGGATGCTGTAGTGCGTCGGGTAGATGGTCTGGACGATTGCCTCGCCCGCCGTTTCTCCGCGGCCCGCCCGGCCGGCCACCTGCGTCAGCAACTGGAAGGTCCGTTCGGAGGCTCGGAAGTCGGCCATGCCGAGCCCGACATCCGCCGAGACCACGCCGACGAGGGTGACACGCGGGAAATCGTGCCCTTTCGCAATCATCTGCGTGCCGACCAGCACGTCGATCTCCCCAGCCCTGAACCGGGCGAGCAGTGCCGCGAGTGCGCCCTTCCGCCGCACCGAATCGCGATCCAGCCGCGCGACCCGCGCGCCAGGGCACTGCTCTTTCACCTGCGCCTCGACGCGCTCCGTGCCGAACCCCATCTGCTCGAGATACGGAGCCTTGCAGGTCGGGCACGCGGCAGGAATGCGCGCCGTGTAGTTGCAGTAGTGGCAGCGGGCACGGCGTGACGCGCCCTGCCCGTGCACGACGAGCGAGACGCTGCAGTTCGGACAGTCGATCGTGCCCGAGCACTGGCGACAGAAGATGGCCGTCGCATACCCGCGACGGTTGAGCAGGACGATCGCCTGCTCCTTCCGATCGACCCGTGCCGCGATGCCGTCGCGCAGCGCGCGGCTCAGGATGACGTCCGGCCCCTCGGCCGCGTACTCCTCCCGCATGTCGACGACCGTGACGTTCGGCAGCGGCCGGTCGAGGATGCGACGCTCCAGCACGATCCGGTCGTACTTCCCGCTCATCGCGTTGAAGTACGACTCCATCGATGGCGTGGCTGACCCGAGGACCGCGAGGGCTCCGGCCCGTCTGGCACGCACGAGCGCCACGTCCCGCCCGTTGTACCGCGGGCTCTCCTCCTGCTTGTACGAGTTGTCGTGTTCCTCGTCGACGATGATCAGGCCCACGTCGCGGAGCGGCGTGAAGATGGCCGACCGGGTCCCGACGACCACGTCCACCTCGCCCCGCCGGATGCGCTGCCACTGATCGTGGCGTTCGCCGTCCGACAGCGCGCTGTGCTGGATGGCCACACGCTCGTGGAACGTCTGCCTGAAGAGCGCCGCCACCTGCGGTGTGAGCGCGATCTCCGGCACGAGCATGAGCACGCGACGACCAGCGTCGCGCACGGCACGCGACAGCCGGAGGTACACCTCGGTCTTGCCGCTGCCGGTCACGCCGTGCAGCAGGGCGGCCTTGAAGGTGCCCGTGCGGAAGAGCGCGAGCATCCGGGTCAGCGCCGCATCCTGCTCGATCGTCAGGGTGCGTCCGCTCTCGACCGGCGTCGCCTCCAGGACCGACGTGTCAAACGGATCGCGGTCGACCCGCTCCTGCCGTACGCTGGCGAGCCCCGCCCTGACGAGCCTCGTGACGACGTCGCTGCTGACGCCGCGGCGTGCAAGGTCTGCCGACGCAAGGCCCTGCGGTGCGGCACGCAGGAGGTCCAGCGCCTCGCGCTGGCGGGTCGTCACCCGCAGGTCTGGCTCGCTGGCGGCGGCTGTGGCCGACACGACCCGCGCGGTCTTGTGCGCGTCGGCCCGCTCGCCCCTCGTCTTGGGTGGAAGCACGGCGGTGATCGCCTCGCCCGGTCCGGCCGCGTAGTACTCGGCGGTCCACCTGGCCAGCTCCACCACGTCAGACGGAATGAACGGTTCCGGGTCCAGCACCGTCCGCAGCGGCTTGAGGTCCTTGCCGTCCGGCAGCATCGCATCCGCGATGTGCTCGACGACGATGCCGGTCACCGACCGCGCGCCGAGGGGGACGACAACCCGTGCGCCGACGTGCGGCGTCGGGGTGCCGGCGGGCACCGCATACGTCAGCAGGTCGAGCCCGGGGACGGGGACGGCAACGCGGACACACACGAGAGGAACTTGGAGTGAGAACTGAAATCAGAGGTCAGAACTGCCGCACGTTGGCCACGTTACGCGGACTCGCCGAGGAGGCGACTGACCAGCTTCATGTCTTCCCACACCTCGCGCTTCGCTGGCGGGTTCCGCAGGAGGTACGCAGGGTGGAAGGTCGGGATCAGCTTCGCACCGCGGTAGTCGAACACCCGACCGCGGATCTTCGAGATCGGCTCCGTCGTGCGTAGCAGCGTCTGCGCGCCGAACTTCCCCAGAGCGACGATGACCCGCGGCTTGATGGCATCGATCTGGCGGAAGAGGAACGGCTCGCACTGCTCGACTTCGTCCGGTTCGGGGTTCCGATTCTGCGGCGGGCGGCACTTGATGACGTTGGCGATGTACACGTCCTTCCGCGGAATCTGCAGCCCCTTCTCGATGATGTCGGTCAGCAACTGGCCCGCGCGACCGACGAATGGCACGCCCTGCTCGTCCTCGTCGGCGCCCGGCGCCTCGCCGACGAACATCAACGCTGCCTCGGGATTGCCGACGCCGAAGACGACCTGCGTACGCCCGAGCGCGTGCAGCTTGCAGCGCGTGCACGCTGGACCGATCTCGACACGGATCGTCTCCAGCACCTCGGCTGCGCTTCGCAGGAGCACCACCGGCTGACCGGAGTCGCCCGACGCCGCGTCCCGCACGTCAAGCACGGAGATGCCCGTCGCCGCGAAACCCACCGAGGCCGGTTCGACCGGCTCCCGCGTCGTCTGCACCGTACGAATGCGCCACGCCTGGTCGCGGCTGGTGCCAGGGACGCCGAGCTCGGCAGCAAACTTCAGGTGTTCGACGAGTTGATCGCGGTCCATGGGGTGATTACAGACTACAGGCTTCGGGCTACAGGCTTCGGGCTACTGGCTATAGGCTATAGGCTACAGGCTACAGGCTTCGGGGCGGGTCGGCTTCAGGCTCACAGGCTTTGGGCTTCAGGCTTTGGGCTTTGGGCTGCAGGGTTTGGGCTTCAGGCTCTTGGCGCTCGGCACTGACCGGCAGGCAGCCCGCGTCACGTCTGCGCCGTCGGCCGTGGTGCACGTGCTGCGAGCAGGCGTTCGACGTGGTCAAGGATGACAGCAGCGACGCGCGCCTTGCTCTGGAGCGGCACCGCTTCGACGCCATCCGAGGTGACGAGCGTGACCTCGTTCGTCTCCGCGTCGAATCCCGCATCGGGTCTCGAGACGTCGTTCGCGACAATCAGGTCGACCTGCTTGCTCCGTAGCTTGGCCTGGGCTCGTGCGACGACATCCTCGGTTTCCGCCGCGAAGCCGACGAGAACGGTGCCGCGACCTGTCGACGCACGTTCCGCTCCGAGCGCCTTGAGGATGTCCGGCGTGCGTCGAAGGACGATCGTCAGGTCGCCCTCGGTCTTCGATACTTTCTGGGCTGCACGGACGTCGGGCGTGTAGTCGGCGACCGCAGCGGCCATGATGACGGCGTCAGCCGAGCGGGCATGCGCGGTGACGGCCGCGTGCATCTCCTCCGCGCTGCGCACGCGCACGAGCGTGTCGACGGTGGGCGGCGCGACTGATGTTGGTCCGGCCACCAGCGTGACCGCAGCCCCCCGACGAGCGGCCTCGGTCGCCAGCGCAAAGCCCATGCGGCCGCTGGAGCGGTTACCGACGTACCGCACCGGATCGAGATCCTCGTAGGTCGGCCCCGCCGAGACCACGACGCGCCTGCCCGACAACGACGCGCTCGGTCGCACGGCGGCTTCCGCGGCATCGCAGATCTCTTCCGGTTCGGCCAGGCGCCCTTTCCCGATCCATCCGCACGCGAGGTACCCCTCGCCCGGCTCGACGAACCGCACGCCGTCGGCGGCGAGCCGGTCCATGTTCCGGCGCACAGCGGCGTGCGAGAACATCTGCGTGTTCATCGCCGGTGCGACCAGCACCGGTGCGCGCGTTGCGGTGTAGAGCGTAGTGAGGAAATCGTCGGCGATGCCGTTGGCCAGCTTCCCAATGATGTTGGCCGTCGCTGGCGCGATAAGGAGCAGGTCGATCGTCGACGCGAGCTGAATGTGCTCGATGTCGGCGTTCGCGCCCGCTTCCCATTGGTCGGTGATCACCCGCCGGCGTGTGATCGCCTCGAACGTGATCGGACCCACGAAGTTCGTGGCCGAATGCGTCATGATCGCGACCACGTCGTGACCGCGCTTCTGGAGCCCGCGCGCGACCTCCACCGCCTTGTAAGCGCCAATGCCGCCTGACACGCCAAGAGCGATCAGCATCGTGCGGGCTCCAATCAGGAACTGGGACTGCGAATCGGGGACTGGGAGCGCACCCACGCCTGTGGTGCCGGCTGCCTATTCGGCGACAGGCTCCTCGACCGGTGCCGGCGTGGTGCGCGGGAGCATCTCGACTGCGCCCGTCAGCACTTCACGCGCCGCGATCGTCGTTTTCTTGTGCGCACCGACCTCGACGCGCGCGACCGAGCCGTTCAGCAACTGCCGGGCGCGGGCGCCAGCGGTGACAACGAACTCGAAGGTGTTGGGCAGCTTGGAACGGTCAATCAATGGAAACTCCAGAAGGCTAAACGCCAAATGCTCAGTGCTGAATGTCAGTGCTGATTGCCAGGTGCGTCAGCAGAACGTCTTCACGATCCCCTCGGCTTCACGGCGCATGCAGTCGATGCGGCACCGTTCGGCGAGGATGATGCCCCGCAGGCGGTCGACCGCCGCGGTCAGCTCGTCGTTGACGACGATGTAGTCGTACTCGGTGAACGAGGCGACTTCTTCCCTCGCGACGGCGAGCCGACGCACGATTGCGGCCTCCGAATCCTTGCTGCGCCCGCGCAGCCGCTGTTCCAGGATCGGGAATGACGGGGGCATCACGAACACGGTCGTGGCGCCGGGCCGCAGCTGCCGCACCTGCCGTGCGCCCTGCACGTCGATCACGAGGACGACGTCACTGCCGTCAGCCAGCAGCCGCTCGGTGTCCGACGCGCACGTACCGTACAGATTCCCGAAGACGTCGGCCCACTCGAGGAAGTCGCCCGCGGCCACCATCGTCTCGAAGCGCTGGCGGGTGACGAAATTATAGTCGACGCCGTTCGTCTCGCCGTCGCGCGCCGGTCGCGACGTGTAGGACCGCGACATCCGGAGGTGCGGCACCTGCTCCACAAGCCGTTCGACGAGGGTCGTCTTCCCCGCGCCCGACGGGGCCGAGACGATGAACAGCTGGCCTCGCCGCACGGCCGCGTCACTCGACATTCTGCACCTGCTCGCGCATCTTCTCGAGCTCGGCCTTCGCCCCAATCACGAGTTCTGACACCCGGAGACCGTCGGCCTTGGACCCCATGGTGTTCACTTCGCGGTTCATCTCCTGCAGGAGGAAGTCGAGCTTTCGGCCGCAGGGTTCAGGGCTGTCGGCGAGCGTCTGCCAGTGTGAGACGTGCGCGCGGAACCGGGCGACCTCTTCGCTGATGTCGGAGCGAGCCGCCCACTTCACGATCTCCTGGGCCACGGCAGTCTCGTCCGCGCTGACGTCGGCGCGGATCTGCGCGACCCGCTCCGTGAGCCGCTGCTCGAGTGCGACGCGCCCCTCGTCGGCGGCCACCGCAATCCGTTCCACGAGGTCCGCAACGAGCGTGCGTCGGTCATCGAGATCGCGACGCAGGTGCTCCCCTTCCGTCGATCGCATCGTCCGAAGGTCCTGCGCCGCAGCGTCGACGGCGGCCTTCACGAGACCACCGATGGCCGAGGCCATCGAGTCGTCGGTCGCCTTCTCGCGGATGGAGAGCGCCTGCGGGAAACGGAGCAGGTCGCCAGGGGTCAGCGCGCCGCTGACGAGGTTCTGCGTCCGTGCCTGCTCGAGTGCCACGCCAAGGGCCTTCGCGAACGGCTCGTTGAACTCGACCTCGACCTCAGGCGTCAGTCGCGACTGCACCGACACGCTGACGTCCAGACGGCCGCGCACCGCCACGCCGCCGACGATCGCTCGAAGCTCCCCTTCGAGTGCCGTCAGGCTCTGCGGCATGCGGAACTGGACGTCCAGGTGCCGATGGTTGACGGCACGGATGGTCACGGACACGGAGGCCTGCTCGTCCTCGCGCGTGGCGGCCGCGAAGCCGGTCATCGATGTGATCATGAGGGAACCATGCGCCGCTCGGGCTTGACCCCCTCGAGCAGCTGCATTTCGTAAAGGGCCGCGTACGTGCCCGAGGGACGGGTGAGCAGCTCGTCGTGCCGCCCGACCTCCACGATTCGGCCACGTTCGAGCACGATGATCGCGTCCGCACGACGGATGGTCGACAGGCGATGGGCGATGACGAACGAGGTGCGGTTCATCATCAGGTTGGTCAGCGCCTCCTGGACGAGGAGCTCCGACTCGGCGTCGAGCGCGGAGGTCGCCTCGTCCAGCACGAGGATCGGCGCATTGCGAAGCAGCGCGCGCGCGATCGCGAGGCGCTGGCGCTGCCCGCCCGAGAGGCGCTGCCCACGCTCGCCGATGATCGTCTCGTAGCCCTTCTCGAGCGCCACGACGAAGTCGTGGGCGTTCGCCGCGCGCGCCGCGGCTTCGATCTCCGCCTGCGTCGCCGTCGGGCGACCGTACGCGATGTTGCTCGCCACCGTCTCATCGAACAGCACGGTCTCCTGCGTCACGATGCCGATCTGGCTCCTGAGCGACGCCAGGTTCACCTGCCGGATGTCGACGTCGTCGATCAGGATGGACCCGGTGCTCACGTCGTAGAAGCGCGGCAGCAGGTTCACCAGTGTGGTCTTGCCCGCCCCGCTGCGGCCGACGATCGCGATCATCTGCCCGGCCGCGACGCGGAAGCTCACGCCGCGCAGAATCCGGCGTGAGTCGTCGTAGCCGAAGGTGACGTCCCGGAACTCGATGGACGAGGTGAACGGCGCCAGCGGCGGCGCGCCGGGCTGCTCGACGACCTCGGTGTGGGTGTCCAGCATGTCGAAGATCCGCTCCGACGCGGCGATGGCCTGCTGGAGGTTCGCGTTGACGCGGCTCAGTTTCTTCGCCGGGCCGTACATCAGGAAGAGGGTGGCGATGAACGAGGTCAGCTCGCCGATCGTGAGCCTGCCGTCGGCAATCTCACGGCTGCCGTACCACAGCGCGCCGGCCATCGCGAACCCGCCGAGGAGTTCCATCAGCGGCGGCAGGCTGGAGAGTGCGGCCGTCACCTTCATGTTGGTCCGGAACAGCTGGTGACCAGCACGGGCAAACCGATCGCCTTCGCGCTTCTCCGCACCGAAGGCCTTGACGATCCGCTGGCCGGTGAATCCTTCGGCGCTGATGTGCGACAGCTGCTGCAGCGCTTCCTGGCTGCGGCGCGTGGTCCGACGCACACGCTGTCCGAGGCGGACGAGCGGATAGACGATGAGCGGCGCGGTGATGATGCAGAAGATCGACAGCCAGGCGTCGTAGTAGAACAGCAGCACCGCGAAGCCGACGAGCGACAGCGTCTCACGCGCGAGGTCGCCAGCGGTCTCCGAGACGGCCTGCTGCACCTGGCCGACGTCGTTCGTGATGCGCGACATCAGCTCGCCGGTGGAACGCTCGGCGAAGAAGCTCGCGGACTGTCCCAGGATGTGCGAATAGAGCTGGTTGCGGATGTCGGTGACGACCCGCTGGCCGACCCACGCCATCAGGTAGGCCGAGCCGTAGGAGCCGAGTCCCTTGAGCAGGTTCAGCCCGACGATGGACCAGGCGACGCGGCCAAGCTGCGACCGATCCTGGAGGACGTTGTCGAAGATGGTCTTGATGAGGGCGGCGAGACCGGCGGAGCCGATGGCGTAGAACGCCATTGCCACCACGGCCCAGCCTAGACGCGCCCGGTAGGGGCGCGTGTAGGCAAAGAGCCGGGCCAGTGGGGCGGATGTGTTCACGATCCCGATGTCGTCCTGTAACCGTGCGGATGGGTGCGGTGCCACTGCCAGGCAGTGCGGACGATGCTCTCGAGGTCCGCGAAACGCGGCGTCCACTTGAGCTCGCGCTGCGCCTTCCCCGCCGCAGCATACAACACGGCGGGATCCCCTTCGCGCCTCGGGGCGAGCGTCCACGGGACCTTCTGTCCCGTCACCCGCTCGACCGTATCGATGACTTCGCGTACCGAGTGTGGTCGGCCGGTGCCCAGATTGTAGACGCGGGAGGTCCCCGTCTCCGCGACCGCTTCGAGCGCCTTCACGTGCGCATCCGCCAGGTCTGAGACGTGGATGTAGTCGCGGAGGCAGGTGCCGTCGGGGGTTGGATAGTCGTCCCCGAAGACCTGCAACCCTCGCCCGCCGGTCGCCGCCTCGATCGCACGCGGAATGATGTGGATCTCCGGCGAGTGATCTTCGCCGATCTCGCCATCCGGGTCTGCCCCCGAGGCGTTGAAGTAGCGGAGCGCCACCGAGTGGATGCCGTAGGCACGCTCGAAGTGCGGCAGCGCCCGCTCCACCGCCAGCTTCGACTCACCGTAGCTGTTGATGGGCTTCTGCGGATGCGACTCGCTGATCGGCGTCTCGAGCGGCTCGCCGTACGTGGCGCAGGTCGAGGAGAAGACGAACAGCTTCACCCCCTCGAGCCCCATGGCCTCGAGGACGGTCGTCGCGCCGGTGACGTTGTTGCGGTAGTACTTCGCGGGCTCGCGCACGGACTCACCGACGTCCAGGAACGCGGCGAAGTGCATGACGCCCCACACGCGGTGGTCGCGCAGCGCTGCGCGGACCGCGGTCAGGTCGGTGATGTCTCCCTGCACGAACGGACCGAAGCGGACCGCATCGCGGTGACCGGCGACGAGGTTGTCGTAGACGACAACCTCGTAGCCGGCCTGCTTGAGGGCTTTGGCAGCGTGGCTTCCAATGTAGCCAGCGCCGCCGGTGACCAGGACAGTTTTGGGTTCAGCGGCCAATGGAGAAGTAGGTGAACCCGAGCCCGCGCATCGTTTCGGGCGCATAAATGTTCCGGCCGTCGAACACGACGGGCGACTTCAGCAGCTGCTTGATCTTCCTGAAGTCCGGCTCGCGGAACTCGTTCCATTCGGTGACGACGGCCAGGGCGTCAGCGCCTTCGAGCGCGTCGTAGCTGTGCTCGCAGTAGGTGATCCGATCCCCGAAGACGCGGCGCGCGGTCTCCATCGCTTCCGGGTCGTAGGCGCGGACCTTCGCGCCCATCGAGAGCAGCTTCTCGACGATCGTGATGGCTGGCGCCTCGCGCATGTCATCCGTGCGCGGCTTGAACGCCAGCCCCCAGAGGGCGATGGTTCTGCCCTTCAGGTCGCCGAAGTGCTTCTGCATTTTCTCGACCAGCACCGACTTCTGCGTCTGGTTGACCGCCTCGACCGCATGGAGGATCTTGAAGTCGTAGCCTTCGTCGGCCGACGACTTCAGCAGCGCCTTCACGTCCTTCGGGAAGCAGCTGCCGCCATAGCCGATGCCCGGGAAGAGGAAGGATGGGCCAATGCGCCGGTCGGAGCCGACCGCCTTCCGCACCGCCTCGGCGTCCGCGCCGACCAGCTCGCAGACGTTGGCGATCTCGTTCATGAACGAGATCCGGGTCGCCAGCATGGCGTTCGCGGCGTACTTGCAGAGCTCGGCACTCGGCGTGTCCATCACCATGATGGGAGCGCCGGTGCGGGTGAACGGGGCGTAGATCGTCTTCATGATCTCCGCGGCCCTGGCGTCGTCCGCGCCGATGACGACGCGGTCGGGCTTCATGAAGTCCTCGATCGCGGCACCCTGCTTCAGGAACTCGGGGTTGCTCACCACGCTGAAGGGGACCTTGGTCTCGGCCTCGACCGCGGCCTTCACCTTCTTCGCGGTGCCGACCGGCACGGTGCTCTTGTCCACAACGACCGTGTACTTCTCGATGGCCCGGCCGATCTCGTGCGCGACGTCCAGGACGTGCTGGAGGTCGGCTGAGCCGTCCTCGCCCTGCGGCGTGCCGACGGCGATGAACACGATCTCCGAGGCCTTCACGGCGGTCGGGAGGTCGGTCGTGAAGGTCAGCCGCGTCTCGGTGGTGTTGCGACGCACCATCTCCTCGAGGCCGGGCTCATAGATCGGCATCTTGCCCGCCTCGAGCGTGGCAATCTTGCCGGCGTCCTTGTCGACACAGATGACTTCGTTGCCGTTCTCGGCGAGGCAGGCGCCCGCAACGAGACCGACGTAACCGGTACCAATGACGGCGATTTTCATTTCACAATAAGATACTGAGACGGAAAGACTTAAACAAGTGCGCGTCCTGATTGACTACCGCGCCGCGCTCCGCGAGCGGAGCGGCGTCGGGGAATACACACATCAGCTCGTCCGTGCCCTGCTGGCGTGTGCCCACCGACCGTCAGGACGTGCGGTGGACGTGACGATCTTCTCGAGCTCCTCCAGGGATCGCCTCGTCGACGATCCCGATCTGGCGGGTGTGCATCGGGTCGACCGGCGGATCCCGGTGCGACTGCTGAACCTGGCCTGGCACCGCCTCGGCTGGCCGCCGGCCGAGCTGCTGGCCGCTGGCGCCTTCGACATTGCCCATTCACTGCACCCGCTGCTGATGCCGGCGCGCGCTGCCGCCCAGGTCGTCACGATTCACGACCTGAACTTCCTGCTCCATCCCGAGCGCACCCGGGCCGAAATCCGGCGGGACTACCCGGCGCTGGCCCGCTCGCACGCACACCGCGCCGACCAGGTCATCGTCGTCTCGGAATTCACCCGGGATCAGGTGCACAGCCTGCTGGACGTGCCGGCTGACCGGATCACCGTGTGCCCGCCCGGCGGTCCCGGCTGGCAGCCGCGTGCGGCCGCGCCGCAGGATGGCTATCTCCTCTTCTTCGGCACGCTCGAACCGCGCAAGAACCTGGGCACGCTGCTCGATGCGTACGAGGGCCTCCTTTCCAGGCGCACCTCGGTGCCGCGGCTGGTCCTCGCGGGCAAGGCGACCGACCAGTCCGGTCCGTGGCTCGAGCGGATCCGTCGCGCGCCGCTCGACCGCGCTGTTCGTCATATCGGCTATGTCGCGCCTGAAGCACGCGAGGGTCTTTACAGCGGTGCACGGCTCCTGGTCCAGCCGTCGTTCGAGGAAGGATTCGGTCTGCCAGTCCTGGAAGCCATGACGATCGGCGTGCCGGTGGTCGCCGCGGATGCGGGCGCGCTGCCGGAGGTGGCGGGCGACGCCGCGCAGTGGTTTCCAGCAACCGACCCTGACGCCCTGGCTGCCGCCATCGAGCGGCTGCTCGACGACCCGTCGCTCGCCGATGCCGGCGTGCAGCGCGGCCTGGCCCGTGCGCGCACGTACAGTTGGGACCGCACCGCGCTCGCCACCCTCGGCGCGTACGAGCGCGCGCTCGCGCGGCGTCGGTCCGCGAGGGGCGCCGCCTGATGCGCATCGCGATCGACGCCCGGGAGCTCAGCGGGAAGCCGACGGGGGTGGGCCGATACCTTGCCGGGCTGCTCCGCGAGTGGACAGCCCCCGGAGCGACGCACGGCCACCAGATCCTGCTCTACGCCCACGCACGGATCACCGCGCTGCCAGGATTGGAGACGCGGATCGTTCCGGGGGCCGGAGGGACGCGCTGGGAGCAGATGGACCTGCCCCGCCAGTTGGCGCGGGACGAGGCGTCGCTGTGCTTCTCCCCGGCGTACTCGACCCCACTTCTGACCCGTATTCCCAGGGTCGTGGCCCTGCATGACATCTCCTTCGTCGCTCACCCGGAATGGTTCGGGTGGCGCGAGGGTCTGCGACGCCGCATCCTGGCCAGGCGCTCGGCCGCCGCAGCCCGGGCAGTGGTCACAATCTCCCAGTTTTCGAAATCCGAGATCGTGTCACGCATGCAGGTCGCGCCGGGGAAGGTGCACGTCATTCCGCCAGGAGTGGACTGCCCCGTTCCGGACGATCAGCCACGCGGGTTCGATGCCGGCATGCACGTGCTGTTCGTCGGCTCCATCTTCAACAGGCGTCACGTACCGGACCTGATTGCGGCGTTCTCGACGATGGCGGCGCAGCACCCGGATGCGCACCTGCACCTGGTCGGGGACAACCGGAGCTACCCCTTCGAGGATGTCGAACGCCTGGTGCAACAGAGCGCGGTCTCGGAGCGGATTCGGTGGCACCGGTACGTGAGCGATGCCGACCTCGCCACGCTCTACGGCTCCGCGCACGCGTTTGCGTTCCTGTCCGAGTACGAAGGGCTCGGGCTGACCCCGCTCGAGGCGTTGTCGGCCGGCATTCCGTCCCTGCTGCTCGACACGGCCGTCGCGCATGAGAGCTGTGGCGGCGCCGCGCTCTACACGCACCGCGGTGACGTCGGCAGCATCGCCGCCGCGCTCGAACGTCTGCTCTACGACCACCAGACCCGCCAGGCGCTGCTCGGCGCCGCGCCGACGGTCCTCGCCCGCTACGACTGGGCGCGTGCGGCGAGCGGCACCCTCGCGCTCCTCGAGGAGGTCGCCTGATGGAGCTCTCGATCGTCATCGTGAGCTTCAACGCGCAGGCGGACCTGGAACGCTGCCTCGCCTCGCTCGTCGAGCATCCGCCGCGCGCGTCGCATGAGATCGTCGTCGTCGACAACGCATCGACCGACGGCAGCGCGGCGGCCGCAGAGCGGGTGCAGGGGGTCCGCGTGATCCGCAACGCGACGAACGCCGGATTCTCGGCCGCGAACAACATCGGCCTCCGGGCCAGCACCGGGCGGCTCATCCTTCTGCTGAACAGCGACACCATCGTCCCTCCCGGTGCGATTAACGGGATGATCGAGCGCCTCGAGCGGTCGCCAGAGGTAGCTGTTCTCGGACCGCGACTGATTGACGGTACTGGGCGCGCGGAACTGTCATTCGGGGAGATGCTGACGCCATGGTCGGAGTGGCGGCGGCAGCGCCTCATGCGGCGCCTCGCGGCGAACGACAAAGAGACTGTCGCCCACGTGGACGCCGTGACGCGGATCGAGCAACGACCGGATTGGGTGACCGGCGCCTGCCTGCTCGTGCGCCGGGCCGACGCGGAAGCGGTCGGCGGCCTCGACGAGCGCTATTTCATGTACACGGAGGACGTGGACTTCTGCGCCGCCATGCGGGCGCGGGGGCGAGCCATCCTGTTCTGGCCCGGCGTCGAAATCGTCCACCTGCGCGGCCGATCCGGCGCGACCGCCTCGGTCGCGACCCGCGCCGCATACGAGCGGAGCCACCTCGCGTTCTACCATAAACACCACCCGGTCTGGGCGCCGGTGCTGGCATGGCTGCGGCGATGGTCCGGCTCGACGGCCGCGCTATGATCGGGGCGTGCGGATCGGCATCGACGCGCGGAAACTCCAGGATTACGGCATCGGCACGTACATCCGGAACCTCCTGCGCGAACTCGCCCGGCTGGACCACGACACGGAGTTCGTCCTGCTCTGCCGGGCGGACCATGTCGACACGATCCGTGCGCTCGGCGAGAACTTCCGGCCGGTGGTCGAGACCGCAGGCAACTACTCCATCACCGAGCAGGTCAAGATCCCGCTCGCGCTCAGGCGTGAGAAGGTCGACCTCTTCCACGCACCGCACTACGTGCTGCCGCCGCTCGTGCACTGCCGCTCGGTGGTGACAATCCACGACTGCATCCACCTGATGTTTCCGCAGTACCTGCCCAATCGGCTGGCGTTCACGTACGCCCGCACGTCGATGGCCCTGGCTGCGGATCGTGCCACGCGGGTGCTGACGGTGTCGGAGTCGTCGAAGGCGGACATCATCCGGTTCTTCGGGACGGAGCCGTCGAAGATCGACGTGATCTACAACGCGTACGACGAACGCTTCGGCATCGAGCCCGTGGAGGACGACGTCGTGCGCGTCCGGGAGCGGTATCAGCTCCACGACGAGTTCATCCTGTACGCGGGCAACGTGAAGCCGCACAAGAACCTCGAGCGGCTGATCGACGCCTTCCAAATCGTGCGCAGTCGGGGGCTCGACCACCTGAAGCTGATCATGATCGGCGACGACATCTCGAAGTACGCGTCGCTTCGCCGCGCCGTCCACCGGTACCAGCTCCACAACTACGTGCGGTTCCTCGGCTACCTGCCGGAACAGACGCTCGCAGTGCTCTATCGGCTGGCAGGCGTGTTCGTGTTCCCGTCGCTCTACGAAGGGTTCGGCCTGCCGCCGCTCGAAGCCATGGCGAGCGGGACCCCGGTCGTCACCTCGAACGTGTCCTCGCTGCCGGAGGTGGCTGGCGACGCGGCCGAACTGGTCGACCCCTACACTCCCGAATCGATTGCCGACGGGATCTACCGCGTGCTCACGGACGTGGACCTGCGTCGGAGCCTCCGGCGCAAGGGGCTGGCGCGCGCGCACCAGTTTTCCTGGGGGGCCTCGGTCCGTCGGGTCCGCGAGATCTACGGGGAGGTCGCGGACCTTCCGTTCGCCGCTGGCGCCACGGCGCACGCGACCGCCGGACCGCACGCCGGACTGCCGCCGACGTGAAGCTCGCCCTCGTCCATGACTGGCTGACCGGGATGCGCGGCGGCGAGAAGGCGCTCGAGGTCGTCTGCGAGCGGTTTCCCGACGCGGAGCTGTTCACCCTGATGCACGTACCCGGCTCGGTCGCGCCCGTCATCGAGCGGCGGCCGATCCACACGTCCTTCATCGAGCGGCTTCCGGCCGCGCGCCGGTACTACCGGCACTACCTGCCGCTGTTCCCGACCGCCATCGAGCAGTTTCACTTCGATCGGTTCGACCGCGTGCTGAGCCTCAGCCACTGCGTCGCGAAGTCGGTCGTGACGCCCGCCGGCGTCCCGCACGTCTGCTACTGCTTCACCCCGATGCGCTACGCGTGGGACCAGTTCGAGGCGTACTTCGGCCCCGAGAGGATCGGCCGGGTGGGCAGTGCCGTGATGCGCCCGGTGATGCGCAGGATGGCGCGGTGGGACCAGGAGACCTCGAACCGGCCTGACCGCTATGTGGCTATCTCTCATTACGTTGCGGGCAGGATCCAGCGATACTATAATCGCGTGGCTTCGGTCATTTATCCGCCCGTGGACACGGGGTTCTACACCCCGGACCGGGCAGCGGCCGAGCCTTTCGCCCTGATAGTGTCGGCGCTCGTGCCCTACAAACGGATCGAGCTAGCCATCGAGGCCTGCCACCTGGCACACCTGCCCCTGAAGATCGTCGGCGATGGACCTGAACGGTCCGCCCTGGAGCGGCAGGCCAACGGCCGCGCCGAGTTCCTCGGACGTGTCTCCAACGACGACATCCGGTCGCTGTACCGCCGTGCCACGCTCGTCCTGCTCCCCGGGGAGGAGGACTTCGGGATCGTCCCGCTCGAGGCGCAGGCCTGCGGCACGCCGGTGGTGGCCCTGAAACGCGGAGGCTCGCTCGAAACGGTGATCGACGGCGTGAGCGGGGTTCTCGTGGACGACCTCTCCGTGGAGGCATTCGCCGACGGGGTGGCCACGGCCATGCGCACGCCCTTCGATGTCGCGGCCGTCCGCGCGCATGCCGAGCGATTCGGCCGCGAGCGGTTCGGTGACGAGATCGAGGCGGTCGTCCGGGGCCCGCTCGAAAGGGACGCCCGATGATTCGGCACAACCGGCTCCTCGTCGCGTTCCACGTCATCTCGGATTCGATGCTTGGCCTGGCGGCGTTCATCCTCGCCTACGCCATCCGCTTCCACACCGGGCTGATCCCGATCACGCGCGGCCTCCCACCGCTCCGGCAGTACGTCAACGTCCTCCCCTTCATCGCTGCGGTCGTGCCGCTCGGCTTCTATCTCCAGGGGCTCTATCGGCTGCGGCGCGGACGATCGCGGGTCGACGACTTCTTCGCGGTGTTCGTCGGCAGCATCCTCGCGGTGGTGTTCGGCGTCGTCGCCACCCTGTACGTGCAGACCTACTTCGCGAGCGAGGCCGCGCGCGATGTCGGCGCCTACCAGGTCTCGCAGCTGGTCTGGGCCATCTTCCTCGTCCTGAACGTCGGACTGACGTACGCCTCGCGCGAGTTGATGCGCGAGGTGCTCGAGCGGCGGTGGCGGGCGGGCATCGGCCTCAAGCGGATCCTCATCGCCGGCTCCGGCGACCTTGGCCGCCTCGTCGCCGACAAGATCCTCGAACACCGCGAGCTTGGGTACCAGATCGTCGGGTTCGTGGACGACCGCGCGGCGGGCGACCACCTCGGGTACCGCGGACTGCCGCTCCTGGGCACGATCGACGAAGCCGCCGAAATCCTCGGCCGCGAAGGGATCGACCACCTCTACGTCGCGCTGCCTCCCGAGCAGCACATGCGGATGCTCGAACTGCTGGAGCACACGAGCCGGGAGGTCGTCGACGTCAAGGTGGTGCCGGACCTCCTGCAGGTCATTGCGCTGCGGGCGCGGCTCGAGGACCTCGACGGCGTTCCGGTGATCAACATCAACGACGTGCCGCTCCAGGGCTTCAACGCGTTCGTGAAGCGCGTGCTGGACGTCGGCATCTCGCTCTCTGCCCTGCTCGTGCTCGCCATCCCGCTCGGTATCGTGGCGCTCCTGGTGAAGTTCACCTCGAAGGGTCCCGTGTTCTACCGGCAGGAGCGCATGGGGCTCGACGGCAAGTCGTTCACGATCGTGAAGTTCCGATCGATGTACGACGAGGCCGAGAAGCACACCGGCCCCGTGTGGGCGGTCCAGGGCGACCCGCGCGTGACCCCGCTCGGGCGTTTCATGCGGAAGTCGAACGTCGACGAACTGCCGCAGCTCTGGAACGTCCTCCGCGGCGACATGTCCATCGTCGGGCCGAGGCCGGAACGCCCGCACTTCGTCGAGCAGTTCAAGCACAAGATTCCGCAGTACATGCTGCGGCACAAGGTGAAGGCCGGCCTCACCGGGTGGGCCCAGGTCAACGGCTGGCGCGGCAACACCCCGCTGGAGAAGCGGATCGAGTACGACCTGTATTACATCGAGAACTGGTCGGTGCGGCTGGACCTCAAGATCATGTGGCTCACGCTGCTCCGCGGGTTCTTCCACAAACACGCGTACTGACACTTGAATTGGTGAATTGGTGATCTGGAGAATGGGTGATCAATTCACTGCGCGCGATCTTCACCAAATCACCAAGTCGCCAACTCACCAACTGCTATGAAGAAACGTGTCGTCATCACCGGCGCTGCCGGATTCATTGGTTCGCACCTCTCGGAGACGCTGCTCGACCTCGGCTACGAGGTGATCGGCATCGACAACCTGCTCACGGGCGATACGGCGAACATCGCCCACCTGGTGAACCGCGACTTCACGTTCATCAAGCACGACGTCACGAACTACATCTACGTCGAGGGGCCGGTCGACATCGTGTTCCACTGGGCAAGCCCGGCGAGCCCGATCGACTATCTCGAGCTGCCGATTCCCACGCTCAAGGTCGGCGCGCTCGGCACACACAAGGCGCTCGGCCTCGCGAAGGCCAAGGGGGCGCGGTTCGTCCTGGCCTCCACGTCGGAGGTGTACGGGGATCCGCTCGAGCACCCGCAGAAGGAAACCTACTGGGGCAACGTGAACCCGGTGGGCCCGCGCGGAGTCTACGACGAAGCCAAGCGGTTCGCGGAGGCGATGACGATGGCGTACCACCGGTACCACGGGGTGGACACCAAGATCGTGCGCATCTTCAACACCTACGGTCCGCGCATGCGCGTCAACGACGGGCGCGCGGTGCCGGCGTTCATGTCCCAGGCGCTCCGCGACGAGGACGTCACGATTTTCGGCGACGGCTCGCAGACGCGCAGCTTCACCTACATCACGGATCTCGTCGACGGCATCATCAAGCTGGCGCTCTCCGACCAGAACGACCCGATCAACATCGGCAACCCGCGCGAGATGACCATCAAGGAGATCGCCGAGACGATCATCCGCATGACCGGCTCGAAGAGCCAGCTGGTCTACCGCCCGCTGCCGACCGACGACCCGAAACAGCGCCGCCCAGACATCACCCGCGCCCGGACGCTCCTGCACTGGGAGCCCAAGGTGCAGCTCGAGGAAGGGCTCGTGAAGACGATCGAGTACTTCAGGGGGAAGGTGAAGTAAGGGCCTGGAGGGTCTAGAGGGCCGGGACGGCCGCAGAGGGCAGGCTAGGCGGGCAGGGTGGCCTGCAGGACACGGGCAGGTCAGGCGGGTCAGGCAGGTGGGACTGTCTCCGCCCGAACTGCCCGAATCAGTCCGACCAAGGGGGCTGCGGTACGGTTAAGTTCGGTTTTCAACTCATGGTACTGGGCGAGTTGCACATACCCGAGTCTCGTCGCGACGTGTAAGCAATACCCGACCTCCGCCAGCGACGCCTCGGCGATGTTCAGGAAGTGAAGGCGCTCACGCCGACCGCGCCTGGTAAAGCCCTCGACGATGTTCGCCGGCACGGAGTACGCCGCTCTCCGAAGCTGCGAACCCAGTTCGAATCGTTCGATTCGCGGAAAGCCAGCTGCGAGTTGGTGCAGTCGAATGAACAGGTCGTCGGCACGTTGCCAAGCAACAAGGTCTTCGTGGCGCTGGGACATGACTTAGGGACGAGCAACGGAAGGGCCAGACAGGGCAACCTGCCCTGTCCGCGCCACCAGCCCTACCTGCCCCACCAGCCCTGCCTGCCCTGCGCCTGACAGCCCAGCCCCGCCCGGCCTTTCCGGCCCTCCCGGCCCTCCCGACTTCCCGGCCCTACCGCGTCAGCTTCCTGTACTTGATCCTGTGCGGCTGGTCGGCAGCGGCTCCGAGGCGGCGTTTCCGATCGGCTTCGTAGTCCTGGTAGTTCCCTTCAAACCAGACGACCTGGCTGTCCCCTTCGAACGCCAGCATGTGCGTGGCAATGCGGTCGAGGAACCAGCGGTCGTGGCTGATGACGACCGCGCAGCCGGCGTAGTTGAGGAGTGCTTCCTCGAGCGCGCGCAGCGTGTCGACGTCGAGGTCGTTCGTCGGCTCGTCGAGCAGCAGCAGGTTGCTCCCCTTCTTGAGCAGCTTGGCCAGGTGCACGCGGTTCCGCTCACCGCCTGACAGCGTGCCCACCTTGCGCTGCTGCCCCGCTCCCTTGAAGTTGAACCAGGACACGTAGGCGCGCGATGCCACCTTGCGTCCCTTCCCGAGTTCGAGTTCGTCCTCGCCGCCCGAGATCTCATCCCACACCGTCTTGTTCGGGTCCAGCGCATCGCGGCTCTGGTCCACGTAGCCGACCTGCACGGTCTCGCCGATGCGCAGCGTGCCAGCGTCCGGCTGCTCCTGACCGGTGATCATCCGGAACAGCGTCGTCTTACCGGCACCGTTCGGTCCGATCACGCCGACGATCCCGCCGCGCGGCAGCGTGAAGTCCAGCCCGTCGATCAGGAGGTTCTCGCCGTACCCCTTCTTCAGGCCGCGCGCTTCGACGACGATGTCGCCGAGGCGTTGCCCGGGAGCGATGAAGATCTCCGCCTGCTCGATCTTCTGGGCCGTCTCCTCGCGAAGCAGGTCCTCATACGCGTTGATGCGCGCCTTGCCCTTCGCGTGGCGCGCACGCGGGGACATGCGGATCCACTCGAGCTCGCGCTCCAGCGTGCGCTGCCGGCGCGTTTCCGCCTTTTCCTCCTGCGCCAGCCGCTGCTGCTTCTGTTCGAGCCAGGACGAGTAGTTGCCTTCCCACGGAATGCCGCGACCGCGATCCAGTTCGAGGATCCAGCCGGCGACGTTGTCCAGGAAGTAGCGGTCGTGCGTGACGGCGACGACCGTACCCGCGTAGTCCTTGAGGAACCGCTCGAGCCAGGCGACCGACTCGGCATCGAGGTGGTTCGTCGGTTCATCGAGCAGCAGCAGGTCGGGCGACTGCAGCAGCAGCCGGCACAGCGCCACGCGCCGACGTTCACCACCCGAGAGCTTCGTGACGTCAGCGTCCGGCGGAGGCAGGCGCAGCGCGTCCATGGCGAGTTCGAGCCGGGAATCGAGGTCCCAGAGGTTCAGGGCATCGATGCGATCCTGCAACTTGCCCTGCTCGTCGAGCACCTTGTCCATCTGCTCGGGCGACAGCTCCTGCCCGAGCATCTCGTTCACCTCGTCGTACCGGGTGAGGATCGCCTTCAGGGGCGCGACCCCCTCCTCCACGTTGCCGAGCACCGTCTTCGAGCCGTCGAGCCTGGGCTCCTGATGCAGGAACCCGATGGAGATGCCGTCAGCCGCGAACGCCTCTCCGATGAAGCTGGTGTCCTCGCCGGCCATGATCTTCAGCAGCGAGCTCTTGCCCGCACCGTTGAGGCCCAGGACGCCGATCTTCGCGCCGTAGTAGAACGAGAGCCAGATGTCGTCGAGGACGCGGGTATCCGGCGGATGGACCTTCCCGAGGCCCTTCATGGTGTAGATGAACTGAGGCATGGACTCACCAGCCTACAATCAGGCGTTGTGCCGGCGCAATCGCACAACCAAGCGATCTGCCAATCTCTAATCTGCAATCTGTAATCTCTAATCTGCAATCGGCAATCGGCAATCGGCAATCGGCAATCGGCAATCGGTAATCGGTAATCTGTCATCCGCCATTCGCTGAGCTCCTCTGTGCGCCGCATCATCCACGTCGACATGGACGCCTTCTACGCGTCGGTCGAGCAACGCGACAATCCCTCGCTGAAGGGCCGCCCTGTGGCGGTCGGCGGGCAGCCGGATCGGCGCGGTGTCGTGGCTGCCGCGAGCTACGAGGCACGGGCCTATGGGGTGCGCTCGGCGATGTCCATGGCGAAGGCGGTCCGCCTCTGTCCCGACCTCGTGATCGTCAGGCCGGACTTCCAGCGCTACAAGGCGGTCTCGAACACAGTGTTCGGGATCTTCCGCGAGGTCACGCCGCTGGTGGAGCCGCTGTCGCT
>JAFDVO010000041.1 GCA_018268955.1 Acidobacteriota bacterium
GCACAGCTGCAGGATGCCGCCGACATGCTCCACAGGCGTGAGGATCATCGCCGTGATGACCGGCTCCTCGATCTTCGCGATGCGTCCGGCGTCCGGCAGCTTCGCCGGGCTGTCGATCTCCTCGACCACGCCGTCGGTCGTTGTCACGCGGTAGAGGACGCCCGGCGCGGTGGTGACGAGGTCGATGTTGAACTCGCGCTCGAGCCGTTCCTGCANNGGATTGTGCAGCTCGATATGGCTGCCATCGGTCATGTTGATCTTGTAGATGACGGAGGGTGCCGTCGCGATCAGGTCGAGATTGAACTCGCGCTCCAGGCGCTCCTGGATGATTTCCAGATGCAGGAGGCCGAGGAAGCCGCAGCGGAACCCGAAGCCCAGCGCCAGTGACGTTTCGGGCTCATAGAAGAACGACGCGTCGTTCAGCCGCAGCTTCTCGAGGGCGTCACGGAGCAGCGGATACTCGCTGCCTTCGACCGGGTAGAACCCGGCGAACACCATCGGCTTCAGTTCCTTGAACCCTGGGAACGGCTCCGCCGTACGGCGATTCGTCTCCGTGATCGTGTCGCCGATCTTCGCGTCGCTGATCTTCTTGACGTTCGCAACGAGGAAGCCCACCTCGCCCACGCCCAGCTCCTCGACCGGCACCGCCTTTGGAGTGAAGATGCCGAGCTGCTCGGCCTCGTAGTCCTGCCCCTCGGCCATGAAGGTAATCTTCATCCCCTTGCGGATCACGCCGTCGATCACGCGGATGACAATCACCACGCCGCGATACGGGTCGTACCAGGAGTCGAAGATGAGCGCCTTCAGTGGCGCGTCCTGGGTGCCGGTCGGCGGCGGCAGCCGATGCACGATCGCCTCGAGGATGTCGTGGACGCCTGTCCCCATCTTGGCGCTCGCCGGAATCGCCGACTCGCCGGGTAGCCCCACGATCTCGGACAACTGCCGGCGCGCTTCATCGGGCTGTGCGCTCGGCAGGTCGATCTTGTTGATGACCGGGATGATCTCGAGGTTGTTGTCGACCGCGAGGTAGGCGTTGGCGAGCGTCTGCGCCTCCACGCCCTGCGACGCATCGACCAGCAGCAGCGCGCCCTCGCAGGCGGCCAGCGAGCGCGTGACCTCGTACGAGAAGTCCACGTGCCCGGGCGTATCGATCAGGTTGAGGACGTACTTCTCGCCCGAGTCCGCGGTGTAGTGGAGCCGGACCGGATGCGCCTTGATGGTGATGCCCCGCTCCCGCTCGAGGTCCATCGCGTCGAGGACCTGCGCTTCCATCTCGCGCGCCTGCAGCGCGCCCGTCATCTCGAGGAAGCGGTCGGCCAGCGTCGACTTGCCGTGGTCGATGTGCGCGATGACGGAGAAGTTGCGGATGTAGCGAGGGTCCATGTTCAGGCGAAATCCTGATTATAGCCGGTGAAAGCCGGGCTGCCTGGCCAGGGCGGCTCTGGCACCTGCCTCGTCTCTGCTAGAGTGCTCCCGAACGTTCATCCGAGGAGCCCTCATGCGCGCACGTCTTGCCCTGGTCATTACCCTTTGCGCTACCGCGCTGCTCGACGCCCAGTCGCCCCGGCAGTTCGTCACGACCGGGGGGAACCCGAACCTGCCGTTCAGCACGGCGGTGAAGGCTGGCGGCTTCATCTACGTGGCTGGTGCGATTGGCGACGGAACCACGCCGCTTGCCAGGGGTGACGTCCGGGCGCAGACGCGGCAGACGCTCGACGGCATCCAGCGCGTCCTGAAGGAAGCCGGGTCAAGCCTGTCGCGCGCGGCCAGCGTGACGATTTACCTGCGCAACGCCAGCGACGCTGCGGCAATGAACGAGGTCTACGCCACGTACTTCCCCTCGGCCCCACCGGCCCGCACCACCGTCGTCGTCACCCAGCCGCTCGCGAGCGCTGACGGGTTGGTCGAGATTTCCATGATCGCGATCCCGGACGGCGCCGAGCGCACGGTGATCCATCCCGACGGCTGGGCGAAGGTGCCCAGCCCATACAGCTACGGAATCAAGAGCGGTAACACGCTGTTCCTCTCAGGGCTGGTCAGCCGGAACGTCACCACCAACGCCAACGTGCCTGGTGACATCACCGCCCAGACGAAGTTCGTGCTCGACAATGCCGGCGCAATCCTGAAGCAGGCCGGGATGGCCTATAGCGACGTCGTGTCGTCGCGCGTCTACCTGGCAGACGACGCGACGTTCCAGGCCATGAATGCCGCATATCGCCCGTACTTCGCCGACACACCGCCCGCGCGGCTGACCGTCAAGGCGGGCCTGCCAAGCGCGGATTACGCGATCGAGCTGCAGATGGTGGCGGTGAAAGGCGACGCGCGCTCGGTCGCGACGACCCCGAACGCAGACGGCACTCCGGGGCGTGCGAACCCGAATCTCAGTTCCGCGGTACGCGTGGGCAAC
Source organism: Acidobacteriota bacterium (assembly GCA_018268955.1). Classification (GTDB taxonomy): domain Bacteria; phylum Acidobacteriota; class Vicinamibacteria; order Vicinamibacterales; family CAVVIG01; genus CAVVIG01. The sequence goes on from JAFDVO010000041.1 coordinate 2,408, forward strand.
ACGCTGTACGTCTCCGGCATCACCGGCAACACACCGCAGAACCGTGGCGACGCGAAGGCGCAGACCGCCGAGGTCCTCGCGCGAACTGGCCGAACGCTGCAGGCGGCGGGCTACTCCTGGAGCGACGTGGTCGACACCACCGTCTTCATGGCCGACATGACGAAGTTCGGCGACATGAACGAAGTGTACCGCCCGACATTCGGCCGGAGCTTCCCCGCACGCGCGACCGTCGGCCTTCCGCCGGTCGGCGGCGACACGCTCGTGGAGATGATGTTCGTCGCGGTGAAGTAGAGCACCACGGCCTGGAAGGCCGGGAAAGTCGGGAGGGCCGGGGAACCGTCAATCAGCATTGGCGATTGACCTTGAGCGATTGGCAATTAGCGATCGGCAATTAGCGATTGACGATTAGCGATTGACACGTTCCCCGTGTGGCTCACCGGCTCTCGACCGGCACCCACCGCTGCGGAAACTCAGGGCCGACGTATTCCGCGCGCGGACGAATCAGCCGGTTGTTCGAGAACTGCTCGAGCACGTGCGCGGTCCAGCCGGAAATGCGGCTGACCGCGAAAATCGGCGTAAATAGGTCGGTGGCGATCCCGAGTGCGTGGTACGTGGAGGCGGAATAGAAGTCCACGTTCGGGTTCAGCTTCTTCTCGCCCTTCACGAGCGCCTCGATCCGCTGCGACATCTCGTACCAGATCGGCATCCCCGCTCTCGCACAGAGGTCCTTCGACATCTGGCGGAGGTGCGTCGCACGTGGATCCTCCGTGTGGTACACGCGATGGCCGAAGCCCGGGATCTTCTCCTTCCGCGCGAGCTTCGCCCGAACCACTTCTTCCGCTTTCTCGACCGGCACATCCTTGCCGATCTCGAGCAGCATCTTCATCACTTCCGCGTTCGCGCCGCCATGCAGCGGCCCTTTCAGCGCGCCAATCCCTCCAACGACGGCGGAGTAGATGTCGGAGAGGGTTGCCGCAATCACGCGAGCGGCAAAGGTGGAGGCGTTGAGCTCGTGATCGGCGTGGAGGATCAGCGCCACGTCGAACGCACGGGTCGCCAACGCACTCGGCCGCTCACCGGTGAGCATGTACAGGAAGTTCGCGGCGTGCCCGAGCACCGGGTCTGGCGCAATCGGCCCGCTGCCGGCGTTGACCCGGCCCATCGTCGCCACGAGCGAGCTGATCTGCGACGTCAGGCGGACCGCCTTGCGGTAGTTCGCCTGCGGCGTGCTGTTCGACGCGTCCGGGTCGTAGTGCGCGAGGATCGACGTGAGGGTGCGCAGGGTGTCCATGCTGTCGCCGGGCGGCAGCATGCGCATTGCGCGGATCACGCCTTCCGGCAACGCTCGTGACGAGACGAGCTGCGATTGCAGATCGCCGAGTTCCGCACGGGTGGGCAACCGCCGATGCCACAGCAGGAAGCAGACCTCCTCGAAGGTCGCGTGACGCGCGAGTTCGTGGATGTCGTACCCGCAGTACGAAAGAACCCCACGATCGCCATCGATGAAGCAGATGGCTGAGGAGGTTGCGACGGTATCTTCCAGACCGGCTTTCGGCTTCGCGTCGGCTGTGCTCATGAGGGGCGATCATAACAGGCGCATTCGCGCCTCAGTGCCTTCACCGGCTGTGTCGCGGTTGGCGTCGCCCCGCCATGCCACAATTGGGGGCCGTGGCTGTGAATACCAACACCACACACCGGTTGTCCGGATGGGGACGCGTGCCGATCGTACCCGGGTACGAGGTCCGCTCGGAGAACCTGGACGCGATCACGCGGGACGTCCCCCTGACCCGCGGGCTCGGTCGTGCGTACGGTGACGCAGCGCTGCCGGCGCCTGGCGACCTGCGTGTCGCGGGCAGCGTGCTCGCCGATCGGATCCTCGCCTTCGACAGCGCAGGCGGCCTGCTCACGGCCGAAGCCGGCCTGTCCCTGGACGAGTTGTACCGCGCGCTGCTGCCGAAGGGCTGGTTCACGCCGGTGACGCCGGGCACCAGGTTCGTGACGGTCGGCGGGATGGTCGCGGCGGACGTGCACGGCAAGAACCACCACGTGGACGGCTGCTTCGGCCGTCATGTCGTGTCGCTCCGCCTCCGCGTCGCAGACGGCCGCATCGTGCACTGCTCGCGCGAGGAGCACCCCGACCTGTTCCTCGCGACGCTCGGCGGAATGGGCCTGACCGGCCACATCCTCGACGTCACGTTCCGTCTCGCACGGGTGTCCTCACCGTGGATCTATCAGGAGGTCGAGCGGGTCCCCGACATCGACGCCTACATGGATGCGCTGAAGACGTCCGCGAAGTCGTGGCCGATGACGGTCGGCTGGATCGACTGCCTGTCGAAGGGCGCGTCGATGGGCCGAGGGGTCCTGTTGAAAGGCCGCTGGGCGGAGCCGCACGAAGCGAAGCAGGGGTTTCCCACGCTCGGAGCGCAGATCCCGGTCCCGTTCATGTTCCCGAACGGGGTGCTTGGGATCCCAACAGTGAAGGCGTTCAACGCGCTCTACTATCGTCTGCCACGTCCCCATCGCGCCGTCGTCCACCCGGCCCCGTACTTCTACCCGCTGGATGTCGCGCGCGACTGGCATCGCGTCTATGGACCGCGCGGGTTCACGCAGTACCAGTGCGTGCTGCCCGCGTCAGGCGGACACGCGGCGGTCCGCCGGTTCCTGGAACTCGTCACACGCGGCGGCGGCGCGTCGTTCCTGTGCGTCATCAAGGACTGCGGCCCGGAAGGCGACGGCATGCTGTCGTTCCCGAAGGAGGGCACGTCCATCGCGCTCGACCTCGCGATGCGCGACGACACGCAGCGGCTCGTCGACCAGATGAACGAGTGCGTGATCGCCGAGGGCGGCCGCATCTACCTCGCGAAGGACGCGCTGACCCGCCCGGAGCACTTCCGGGCGATGGAGTCGCGTCTCGATCGGTTTCTCGCGGTACGGCGCACGTGGGATCCCGATGGCCGAATCCGCAGCGCCCAGTCCGTCCGACTCTTTGGCTGGTAGACGATGGCTTTGAATGTGTTGATGGTGGGGGCCACCAAGGGCATCGGCCGTGCCGTCGCACGGCGGCTGGCCGCGCGCGGCGATCGCCTGCATCTCGTGGGACGCAACCTGGACGACCTCGCGAAGTGCGCCGAGGACCTCCGCGCCAGGATGCCTGCAGGCGCACGGGTGACGATCTCACATGGAGATCTCGAACAGCCCGGGACCTTCGACCACGTGGTGCAGGACGCATCGGACGCGCTTGGCGGGTTCGACACGGTCGTGATCACGGCCGGCCTCTTCGCCACGCAGCCCGATCTCGAGCAGGACCTCGCGTTCACGCAGCGCATGCTTACCGTGAACTTCGCGAACACCGTGTTGTTCTGCGAGCACGTCCGCCGATACCTGCTGGCACGCGGCCGCGGGACGCTGTGCGTGCTGAGTTCAGTGGCAGGGGACCGGGGACGGAAGCCGGTCGTCTTGTACGGCGCGAGCAAGGCGGGGTTGTCGGCCTACCTGGAAGGGCTCGATCACCGCTACCGTGCGGCTGGCCTCACCACCATTTGCGTGAAACCCGGGTTCGTGCGGACCGGCATGACGCAGGGGCTGCCGGACCCCCCGTTCGCAGCAGACCCGGACGAAGTGGCGGCGGTCGCGATCGCAGCAATCGATCGCGGCACGCCGCTCGTCTACGCCCCTGGGATCTGGCGGCTCGTCATGCTCCTGATTCGACATCTCCCGCGATTCGTCATGCGAAAGGTCGGCTTCTGAGGTTCCGTCCTACGTCCTGGCTTCGAGCTTCGGCACGCTGACCGGGTCGCCGGCGTACTGCTGCACGACCGACAGCAGGCCGGTGTAGAGGAACCCAATCTGGAAGAGGACCAGGAAGGGCACCGTGCCGTAGATGCCGTTGGCGAGCGCGTAGAACACCGTGGCAGTGAAGTACAGGCCGAGCGCCAGTTCGATCAGAGGCTGCACGGCGACCGACTGCCGGTACTTCTTCCCCACCCACTCGTCCTGGCCGTCCTCGATGCGGTACTTCGGCGTCCGCGCGAACTCGCTCTGCTTGTTGAACAGCGCCTCGAACACCGCCTTCGAGTTGTTGATGCAGAGCCCGATGCCGATCGACATCAGGAAGGGCAAGTACTTGATCCGCGCGCGCCAATCCGGGTGTATCTCGCGCTGACAGACCAGGTAGAAGTTACAGACCGAGAAGGTGGCCGCGAAGAACAGCGGCACGTCGATCAGCATCATCTCGTACCAGCCCATGTTGTAGCGGATGACCATGGACGGGAACATGAGGACCGACAGGATGACCATCAACGGGTAGTTGAAGTTCGCGGTCAGGTGGAAGAAGGCCTCGGCCTTCACGCCGAACGGCACGTCGGCGGCGAGGATCTGCGGCAGCAGCTTGCGGCAGGTCTGGATGGATCCCTTCGCCCAGCGGTGCTGCTGCGACTTGAAGGCGTTCATCTCCACCGGCACTTCCGCTGGAGCGATCACGTCCGGGACAAACACGAACTTCCATCCTCGCAGCTGCGCGCGGTAGCTGAGATCGAGGTCTTCCGTCAGGGTGTCATGCTGCCAGCCGCCCGCATCCTGGATGACGGCCCGCCGCCAGATGCCGGCCGTGCCGTTGAAGTTGAAGAAGCAGCCGCCGCGATTGCGCCCGCCGTGCTCGAGTACGAAGTGCCCGTCGAGGAGGATCGACTGAATCTTCGTGAGGAGTGAGTAATCCTGGTTGATGTGCCCCCACCGCGCCTGCACCATCCCGACCTTCGGGTCGGCGAAGTGCGGGAGCAGGCGGACCAGGAAGTCCGAGCCCGGCAGGAAGTCCGCGTCGAAGATCGCCACGAACTCGCCGCGCGCCACCTTGAGGCCCGCCTCGAGCGCGCCCGCCTTGAACCCGGTGCGGTCCGAGCGGTGGTAGTACTTGATGTCGAAGCCCTGGCTGGCGAAGCGGCGGACGGCAGCTTCGGCAATGCCCTGCGTTTCGTCGGTCGAGTCGTCGAGCACCTGGATTTCGAGGAGCTCGCGAGGATAGTCAATCTCGCACACCGATTCGACCAGCCGGTCCGCCACGTACATCTCGTTGTAGAGCGGCAGCTGAATCGTGACCACCGGCAGAGGCGACAGCTGCGCTCCCGCGCGCGGCTGCTTGTCCCGGTTCCTCATGTACATGTAAACGAGGTAGTACCGGTGCCATCCGTAGAAAGCGAGAATGATGAGGACGAAGAAGTACGAAGCGAGCGTAAGAGTTTCAGCGGGCGTCATTTAGCAAGAATCGATTATAGTAGCGTTGAGCTCGGATCCGGGCAACAAAACCGAGCGGCCGTCCCGCCAGTCCACGCATGAACACGTCCCAACTCAGAGCCCTCCTCGAGCAGGTCGCCGCCGGCCGGCTGGACACCAGCGCCGCCGAGCGTGAGCTGCTCGATGCGCTGCGTGCGCGACCGTTCGAGGACCTCGGGTTCGCCCGCGTCGATCACCACCGTGCGGTACGGCAGGGATTCCCAGAGGTCGTCCTCGGCTTAGGCAAAACACCTGCCCAGATCGCCGCGATCTCGCGCGAGATCGCCAGCCGCGGCTCGACGCTCCTCGTGACGCGCGCCACCCTCGAGGCGTATGAGGCGGTCGCCGCCGAGGTACCAGAGGCCACGTACCTTGCCGTGCCGCGGCTGATTACGCTCCGACAGGGCGACATTGCCCCGGGCAAGGGCCAACTCCTCGTCGTGGCCGCCGGCACGTCAGACCTGCCGGTCGCGGAAGAAGCGGCGTGCACAGCCGAGCTCATGGGCAACGACGTCGCTCGCCTCTACGACGTCGGGGTCGCCGGCCTCCATCGCCTCCTCCACGAGCGGCAGCGGCTCGCGTCGGCGCACGTCATCATCGTCGTGGCGGGCATGGAAGGGGCGCTGCCGAGCGTGGTCTCCGGCCTGGTGTCCGTGCCGGTGATTGCGGTACCAACCTCGATCGGCTACGGCGCCAGCTTCGGCGGAATTGCGGCACTCCTCGGCATGTTGAACAGCTGTGCGTCAGGCGTGTCCGTCGTCAACATCGACAACGGCTTCGGCGCGGCGAATATCGCCAGCCTCATCAACCACTTGTAGCGACGGCTCGCGCTTCCGGCCAGCCGATACGGCTGGGGTATGCTGCTTGCAACGCACGCAGCCATACCAAGGAGGCTCTCAATGCATATCCGTTTCGCAGCGGCCACCGCCGTGTTCATGGCGGCCGCCGTGCTTGCACCCGTGCTTGCCAGCGCGCAGGCTCTGACGGCGGGACCGTCGTCTTCCGCACCGTCCAGTGCATCGTTCCTCGTGACCGGCGTGGCCCAGCCGCCGCAGGGCCAGCCTGCGCCTGTTGTCAGGGGTGGCGGGGGCGGCATCGGGTTCGGCGTGAAGGGCGGCCTCCTGTTCTCCTCGTACCGCGAGGCCGGTGAGTCCTACAAGAACAACAACGGATGGGAAGGCGGCATCTTCTTCGGTGGCAATCGCCTGGGTGACGTCGGCGTGATGGGCGAAATCCTGTACGCCAAGAAGGGCGCAAAGGACCAGTCGGGTCTCGTGGTCGACAACTACTACCTCGAAATTCCGGTCCTCATCCGCATGAACCTGGGCTCCGCGAACAAGAACAGCGGCGCCATCGTCTACGCGATCGGCGGGCCTGTTGCGGACATCCTGTTGAAAGCCACGCAGAAGAACCTCGACGTCAAGAACAACTACGAGAGCCTCGACCTCGGCCTCATCGCAGGCGGCGGTGTCGAAATCTCACGGCTGCTCATCGAAGCCCGGCTGAACTGGGGCCTGAAGAACGTCGCGAAGGCCAGTGGCGCCGCGGCCACGGACATCAAGACGCGGTCGTTTGCGGTGCTCGCGGGCCTTCGCTTCAACTGACCCACAGAAGGGAGAAGCGCATCGCCGCCGGTGCGCTTCTCACCGTCAGCCCGTACGGTAGAATACGGGGTTCCCCGCCGCACGATCGCCCGACCTGGCACGCTGTTCTGAGGTATGCACACCGCCGCTCTTCGAGCGCTCGAATTCGATCGGATCGTCGAAGCCGTGCGCACGTTCGCCCTCACGCCGATGGGCGACGAGCGGCTGGCCCGCCTCCGGCCGTCCACTGACGCTGCCGAGGTTGCGGACCTGCTCGCGTCCACGACGCAGGCGTCGCGATACATCGCACGCCAGGGCGGTTTCCCGCTCCGGGCCGTTGACGAACTGCCGGACATCATCAGCGCACTCGCAACCGAAGGACGCGCGCTCGAGGCGCCAAGGCTCCTCGCACTCTCGAGTTTCCTCGACTCGGTCGAGGACACGCGTGCCGCGGTCCACCGCATGGCGGCCGAGTTCCCGCTGCTCGAGCGAGCAGGGGCACCGGCAGCATCGTTCAAGGGCGAGATCGCCCGCGTGCGCGCTGCGATCGACCCGGCGGGCGATGTGGTGGACGATGCGAGCCCGGCACTGAGGGGAATCCGCGATCGGCTTCGCCGGCAGAAGGTGCGGCTGCGCGGGACGCTCGAGTCGTACCTCCGTGGCAAGGACACCTCGAAGTACCTCCAGGACCAGGTCGTCACGGAGCGGAACGGGCGTTACGTGCTCCTCGTCAAGGCGGAGCATCGCGGCGGCATCCCCGGAATCGTCCACGGCGCCTCCGCCAGCGGTGCGAGCCTGTTCCTCGAGCCGCTCAGCACGGTCGACATCAACAACGACATCGTCGCGCTCGAGGAGCAGGAGTTCGAGGAGGTACGGCGGATCCTTCTCGAGTTGACCGACCAGTTCAGGGGGCGGCCCGATGACATCGCCCGAACGGTCAGGGCGGCGACCGAACTCGACGTGTTGCAGGCGCGGGCGCGCTACTCGGATTCGGTCGACGGCATCGAACCCGCGCTGTCCACCGACGGCGCCTTCGAGCTGCTCGCCGCCCGGCACCCGCTGCTGAAGGCGGCGGTTCCGGTCACCATCCGCATCATCCCGCCAGCGACGGTCCTGCTGGTGACCGGGCCGAACACGGGCGGCAAGACGGTCGCATTGAAGACCGCGGGTCTTCTCGCGCTGATGGCGCAGTCGGGCCTTCGGATTCCGGTCGTGGACGGCTCACGGCTGCCGGTCTTTCGAACGGTGTTTGCCGACATCGGGGACGAGCAATCGATCGAGGCCAGCCTGAGCACGTTCTCGGCGCACATCACGAACATCGCGTCGATGGATCGCGACCTTGCGGTGCCCGGCCTGGTGCTCCTGGACGAAATCGGGTCCGGCACCGATCCCGCCGAGGGCGGCGCACTCGGCGTGGCGGTCATCGATCACTTTCGCCGCCGTGGGGCCACGATCGTTGCGACCAGCCACTACGACGCACTGAAGTCCTACGCCTCGACGACGGAGGGCGTGCAGTCGGCTGCGTTCGGGTTCGACGCGCAGACCTTCGCGCCAACGTACCAGCTGGTGTACGGCTCGCCAGGACGGAGCCTGGCCCTCGAGATTGCCGGCCGCCTTGGGCTGAGCCCCGCGGTCATCGCGGCGGCGCGCCGCAACCTCAGCGCTCGTGAGGCGCAACTCGCCGAACACCTCGCCAAGATCGATCGCGACATGCGTGCGCTCGAGCACGACCGGCGGATCGCCGCCAGGGAGCGGGAGACGCTGGCGGCCGCCGAGGCCCGGATGCGCGAGCGCGAACAGGCGCTGCGCGCGCGGGAGGATGCCTCGAAGAAGCGGCTGGCCGAGGAACTCGATCGGCAGGTCCGGGACGCACGCCGGCAGATCGACGGGGTCATCGAGAAGCTGAAGCAGAAGACCGACGCGATGGCGCACGACGCGGCTCGCCGTGCGGTGAACACCGGCGCGAGCGGCGCAGCACGGGTGGAAGCGCGCGAGGCGGTGGAGGCGATCGCCTCCCGGCTGGTGGAGCCGGCTGCCCTCGACGCGAGGACCGACTCTGCCCCCCCGCGGCCGGTTACAGTCGGCGCCAAGGTGGTCCTCGGAGCGCTGGGCCTCGAAGGGGTCGTCACCTCGATGCACGCGGACACGGCCGAGGTCGACGTACGAGGCAAGCGGATGCGCGCGGCGGCCAAGGACCTGCGCGTCATCGGTTCGGCGACGCCTGGGGTTGCCAAGGTCAACGTGCACGTGGAACTGCAGCCGCGCGACAGCAGCCCGTCGGAACTGAACGTGATCGGCTGCACGGTGGACGAGGCGCTGACCCGGGTGGAACGGTTCATGGACGAGTCCCTCCTGAACGATCAACGGGTCCTTCGCTTCGTCCACGGCCACGGCACGGGCCAGTTGAAGAAGGCGATCACGAAGTACCTGCAGCAGCACCCCCTCGTGGCCACCATCACTCCGGCCCCCCCGAATCAGGGCGGTGGCGGCGTGACGATCGCGGAGCTCAAGGACTGACGTGGCCATCTACCCCCAGGCGTTCATCGACGAGCTGAAACTGCACGCCAACATCGTTCAGGTGGTGCAGGAGTACGTGTCGCTGAAGCGCGCGGGGCGGGTGTACAAGGGTCTGTGTCCCTTCCATTCGGAGAAGACACCGTCGTTCCAGGTCGACCCGGACAAGGGGTTCTTCTACTGCTTCGGGTGCCAGAAGGGTGGGGACGTCTTCAAGTTCATCGAGCTGCAGGAGAACGTCGGGTTCGGCGAGGCGATCAAGCTGCTGGCGCAGAAGGCCGGACTCTCCCTGCCAGAACCCACCGAGGCGGACCCCTCCGCTCGGCAGGATGCGGCGCTTCGCGAAGCGCTCCTGAAAATCCACGAGGTGGCGGCCGCCTACTTCCGTGAGCAACTGGGGGCGCCGGGCGGCGCTCGTGCGCGGCAACAACTCCGCGACCGGGACGTGACACCGCAGACGATCGAGCAGCTCGGGCTTGGCTACGCGCCACAGGGCCGCGACGGGCTGCGGAGCCGGCTGGCCCAGCAGGGGTTCAGCACGCCGGTGCTCCTCCAAAGCGGACTGGTGCTCCAGCGTGACACGGGAGAGCTGGTGGACCGTTTTCGCAACCGGCTGATGATCCCGATCTGCCGTGACACGGGATCGATCATCGCGTTCGGGGGACGCGCGATGGACCCCGACCAGGTGCCCAAGTACCTGAACTCTCCGGAGACGCCGATCTACTCGAAGTCTCGCACCCTGTATGGCCTCAACCTGTCGAAGCAGGCGATCCGCAAGCTCGGGTATGCGGTGATGGTGGAGGGCTACTTCGACTTCGCGCAGGTCTATCAGTCACAGGCCGCACCGGTGGTGGCCACGTGCGGCACGGCGCTGACGCCCACCCAGGCGCAGTTGCTGCGACGGTTCACGACCCGTGTCGTCCTCAGCTTCGATCCTGACAACGCCGGGCAGGGAGCAGCGGTCCGGTCGAGTGAATTGCTGGTCAGCGAAGGATTCGATGTCAACGTCCTGATTCTGAACAAGGGCGAGGATCCGGACGCGTTCATCAGGAAGAACGGGGCCGAAGCCTATCGCGATCGACTTCGCCAGTCGCGGCCGTACCTGGAGTACCTGCTCGAAAGGGCGGGGGCAGGCGTCGACTTCAGCCAGGATGAGGCCCGTCGGCAGTTCCTGTCGAAGATGCTGGGGGTCGCGGCCAAGATCCCGGATGCCGCCGCCAGGGACCAGTTCGCGGACCGGATCGCCTTCCGCGCCAGGGTGACGGAGGACGTGGTCCGGGCCGAAATCCGCAAGGCAGCCGTCCAGAAGCGCACCGAGCTGACGCCACGCGAGCTCCCGGCAACGAGCCCGCTCAAGCCCGCCGAGAAAGGCCTGCTTTGGGCGCTCGTACATAATAGTAGGCAGGGGCTGAGTGCGCTCCATGAGCTGGACGATGCCGACATGGCCCAGCTGGCGGCGCGCCCCATATTCGAGGCGGCACGTGAACTCGAGGCGACGGTGACCGCCGAGGCACTTCCATCTGCGCTATTTCAGCGTCTAAGTACCGAGAGCGCCCGCGTGCTCACCGCGGTGGCCGCCGTCGAATCGGCGCCGGCCGTGTCACCGATGGAGTGTGCCCGGACCATCAAGCGCCTGCGCTGGCAGCGCGAGCGGGCGGACATCCAGCGCGAAATCGACCGTCTGCAGCGTGACGGCACCGGCAGCCACAACCCGGAAATTGACGTTCTGCTGCGGAAGAAGAATGATCTAGGGCTCCGAATCGAGCAACTGACGTAGGACGAGGCTGAATTTCATGTCGATCGAAGAAAAGTACGACGAGGTACGACAGCTCATCAATATTGGCAAGGAGAAGGGATACCTCCTGTACGACGAGGTCAACGAACTCCTGCCGTCCGAGATCACCTCGTCCGACGAGCTCGACGACCTGTTCAACACCTTCGGCAGCGCCGGCATCGAGGTCATCGACTCCGACCAGAAATACCTGCGCGACGAGAAGCCGATCGACCGGACGGCAGAAGGCGCGGAAGAACTCGAACTCGACCTGACCCCCGGCGCCCTCGACAAGACCAACGACCCGGTCCGGATGTACCTGCGCGAGATGGGCACGGTCCCGCTCCTCACCCGCGAGGGCGAGGTCGAGATCGCCCGTCGCATCGAGCGCGGCAAGCTGTCGGTCATCAAGTCGATTTCCCGCACCCCGCTCGTGGCGAAGAAGGTCATCCAGCTGGGCGACGCCCTCCACAACGGCGATCGCACCATCCGCGAACTGGTCATCTTCAACGACGAAGAGATCACCGACGAGCGCATTGCGGAGCGTTCACGCCAGGTCCAGAAGCAGATCGAGAACGTCCGGAAGGCGAACGCCAACGCCGAGAAGCTCTTCGAGAAGCTCGCCGAGACGCCGAAGGGCGTCACCACGAAGGACAAGAAGAAGTACCGCCGCGCCCTCTGGGCCGCCATGCGCGCCCGCATCGAGGTGAGCCAGCGCATTCGCGAGATCGAGTTCACGGAAGCGGTGAAGCGCCGCCTGATCGACGAGATGAAGGAGTCGGTCGAGGGCGTGAAGTCGATCCAGCGCGAAATCGAGGGCATCGACCGCCTCCTCAACCCGAAGAACAAGAAGCACAAGCTCAAGGAAGAGGACAAGAAGAACCTCGGTCGCCAGATGAAGGAGCTCAAGACGAAGCTCAAGGCGACCACCGACGCGCTCGAGCAGGACCCGGTCGCCCTCAAGAACACGCTCGACACGATCCTTCGCGGCGAGTACCAGGCCGAGCAGGCCAAGAAGGAACTCGTCGAAGCCAACCTCCGCCTGGTTGTCTCGATCGCCAAGAAGTACACGAACCGTGGCCTGCAGTTCCTCGATCTGATTCAGGAAGGGAACATCGGCCTCATGAAGGCGGTCGACAAGTTCGAGTACCGCCGCGGGTACAAGTTCTCCACGTACGCCACGTGGTGGATCCGGCAGGCCATCACCCGCGCCATCGCCGACCAGGCACGCACGATCCGCATCCCGGTCCACATGATCGAGACCATCAACAAGCTGATTCGCACCTCGCGCGCGTTGGTGCAGGAGCTTGGCCGCGAACCCACCTCGGAAGAGATCGCGAAGCGGATGGACATCCCGGTCAGCAAGGTCCGCAAGGTCCTGAAGATCGCGCAGGAGCCGATCTCCCTCGAGACGCCGATCGGTGAAGAGGAAGATTCGCACCTTGGCGACTTCATCGAGGATCGCCAGGTCGTGTCGCCAGCCGAGGCGGTCATCAACCTCAATCTCAAGGAACAGACGGAATCCGTCCTGAAGACCCTGACCCCGCGCGAGGAGAAGGTCATCAAGATGCGGTTCGGTGTCGGTGACGGCAGCGAGCACACCCTGGAGGAAGTCGGCCAGAGCTTCGCGGTCACGCGTGAACGCATCCGGCAGATCGAGGCGAAGGCGCTCCGCAAGCTGCGTCATCCGTCGCGCAGCCGCAAGCTGCGGGCATTCCTTGAAGGCCGTACGTCGTAGGAAACGAGGTTGCTGTCAAGGTCCTCCGCCGCAGCAGGAAGAACGAAAGGCTGCTTCGGAGGACGTCTTCGCGTGGGCTTGCCCGTCGAAGCTCACGCGATAGGCGCGCAAGCGTGAGCGAAGACGGGCCCATAGCTCAACGGTTAGAGCCGCCGGCTCATAACCGGCCTGTTCCAGGTTCGAATCCTGGTGGGCCCACCAACTCGTTGCTGGAATTGCACGATTGCTGATTTCAGAGTGCAGCTTGGAACGTCGACTGGAAGATGACGGTGACCCTGCGGTCGCCGGTGAGCCCCGGTACGCACAGTGCCGGGGCTTTTTTTGTGCCCGCGTGGCGGCGCACGCCAGGACCTGACCTATGCATGCAGATGTGGCACGGCTGATTGACCTCCAGCGGATCGACTCCGCGATTCACGATGCCGAGCGGACGCTGGCAGGAGAACCGGGGCGCCTCCAGGCGCTCGATTCCCGGCTCACCTCCGCGCGTGGCGAGGTCGATGCCGTGAAGCAGCGCATCGCCGCCAACACCGCCGCCCGCCGCGAGATCGACAAGGACATCGCGCTTCATCAGGGTCGGCTGTCCAAGTACCGCGAGCAGTCGATGAACGTGAAGACCAACCAGGAGTACCACGCGATCCAGCATGAGATCGCGTTCGCCCAGAACGAGGTGAAGTCCCACGAAGAGCGCATGCTCGAGCGGATGATGGAAAGTGACGAACTGGCAGGCGCACTGAAGGCCGCGGAATCGTCGCTGGTAACCGCGCAACACGAGGTCGAGGCCAGCAAGCGGGCGATTGCCGCCGAGCACGACGTGCTGCGAGAGAAGCTGGCGGCGCTCAAGGCCGAACGGACCTCGGTCGTCGAGCAGCTCACGCCCAGCGCGCTGTCCGTCTTCGAGCTGGTCTCGAGCCGGCGCCACGGCGTGGCGATGGCGGAAGCGAGGGACGGCATCTGCACGGTCTGCCACGTGCGCCTGCGGCCGCAGGTCTTCAACTCGGTGCGCCGCAACGAAGCCATCATCCAGTGCGACAGTTGCCACCGGATCCTGTACTTCGTTCCGCCTGCAGCCGCGCCTGCGGCGACGACCTGAGTCGGTCAGCAGTCCCTCGGCACCACGATCACTCCGGCAATCCGCCCCGCGGAAGCCCCGTCGCGGCGGTACGAACACAGCACCTCAGGATGGCTGGCAGTACAGAGCTCGGCTCTGTGGATCTGCCCGTGCGGAACGCCCGCGTTCACCAGCTGATCGAACGCACACTGCCACCCGTCGAAGAAGGCATGCCCGGGTCGCGGCGTTCTCGCAACTCCTGGCATCGGCGTGTTTCGCGGGACATCCGCCCGCGACGCCACGAACCATCGCGCCATCTCCATGCGTGTGGCCCCGGATTGCTCGAACGCGGTGATCACGTCCGGTCCGATTTCATAGCAGCAGGCCCCGATGGACGGCCCGATGGCGACCACCAGGTCCGCCGGCCTGCTCCCGTACGCCGCTGACAGGGCGCACACGGCCTCCATCGGCACCCGTTGCGCCAGTCCGCGCCAGCCGGCGTGCGCGGCAGCAACCACGCGCAGCCGCCGGTCGGCCACCAGCAACGGAATGCAGTCCGCCCCCTGCACCGCGATTGCCCGCCCTGCACGGCTGCTCACGATGATGTCGGCGTCAGGACGCTCCCGCGGCGCGTCGTCATCAGCCACGAATAGCGCCCGGCCATGCACCTGGTTGACGCGGATCAGATCGGGGCAACCTACGGTGTCGGCAATCTCACGCCACGGCTCATCCCCGGTGCGCGTGGACCCAAGCAGGAAACGCTGCGTGGTGAAGAGGTGCGGTGCCACGATATCGAGCGCACCGCAGGTGAGTACCGGGGCAACGCGAGTTGCCTTCCATTCGAAGCCGGCCCCTGGGCTCGGCATCAGACCGTCCTCTTTCAGCATTGCCAGGAGTTCTCCCACGCTGCGCGTGGGAGACAGGCCCTCACGCGGCTCGCAGTCATTGTCCCCGACGTGATCGGGCGGCGAAAGTGGCACCGCCAGTTGTCATGGCGCGGGGGCGTCCGCGGACATCCCTGACTCACGTCGCTCGCTCCGCCGAAGCAAGTCCCACCGTGTTCGCAGTTTGCGGCCACGCAACAGCGCGCGGCCCGGCAGGTACTCCGCTTGAAGCTGCCTGAACACCGATGAGCGGGCGCAGCACAGCGCCAACACCAAGGAGCGTCAACGTGATTATCCGAATTACCCCGAACGACAAGGGCAACCCGCCGGGGAAGCTTGCGGACGCCGAACTGCACTTCACCGACGGCCCGCTCGAGGGCATGAAGCTGATTGGCTTCGGCATCTGGGAGCGCCGGGGCGGCGGTGGCCGAAACGTCACGTTCCCCGCACGTCAGTACGCCGTCAACGGGGAACGCCGCAGCTACGCGCTACTGCGTCCCATCGTCGACTCGACAGCACAGACGAAGATCCGCGACCTGGTGCTCGAGGCGTATCAGGAGTACGAAGAACGGGCCGCGATCGCGTCGTGATGTCGCCGGGAGCCGGCCCGAATGACCCGGGCGGTGACGAGGCGGCGTTCCGCGTCGCGCCGTCACCGGGTCAGAGCATGGGCAGCAGCAGGCCGGCGTTCTCGTGCGCGCGTTTCGGTGGGAGGGTCCACTCGGCGCGAGTGGACTTCTCGAACTCGTTGCGGAAGAAGGTGGACTTCATCCCGCCGTCGATGATGTCCCAGGGGAGCACGGCGTCGCGGCTGCGATCGCGGAAGATGAAGAAGTCGGCGTCCACGCCGGCCTCCTCCACCGCCGCACGCCAGTTCTGGCCGTTGCGCTCGGCAGCGACAATCGCCGGCGCCACGCGCCTGTCGCCCAACGACAACAGGGCCTGGTAGTAGGAATGCCGCTCGGACTTGATGTTGAAGTACACGTTGTCGATGCCCGACATGAGCGAACGCAGGCGCTTGATTTTGCGATCGGTCACGGCGGGGTCTTCCATCGGCAGCCACTGATACGCCGTCGCCGGCTTCGGGATGAGCGGGTTCACGCTGCCGACGATCTTCCCGATCTGCCCCCTCGGCCGTGCGTACTTCAGCATGACGTCGCGCATCTTGAGCGTGAGATCCCGAATGGCCACGAGGTCGTCGTCATCCTCGGTGGGCAGGCCAATCATGAAGTAGAGCTTCAGGTTCTCGATGCCGTTCCGGAAGATCACGTCGGCGCGATCGAGGATCTCGTCCTCGGTGACGGTCTTGTTGATCACGCGGCGCATGCGATCCGAGCCGGCTTCCGGCGCAATCGTGATGCTCCGCTCACCGCTCTCGACGAGCATCTTGACGATGGGATCGGTCAGGTCATCGAGCCGGAGGGACGCAGGGCTGATCTGGTAGCCCATCGAGAGCAATCCCCTCAGGATGCGCTCGATCTCAGGATGGTCACACAGCGCGATCGAGACGAGCCCGGCACGCGAGGCGTGCGCTCGCGCCCCACGCGCGAGTTCGAGGATGCGGTCGGCGGGAAAGGCACGGACCGGCAGGTAGTTGTATCCGGCCCAGCAGAAGCGGCACAGGTTGGCGCACCCGCGGACCACCTCCACGAGGAACCGCGAGCCGAACTCCGTATCCGGCGTGAAGATGCTGGTGCACGGGGGATCGACAGCATCCGTTCCGCGGAGCGCCGCCTTCCGCACCGGCATCGGTGCGTGGGTCCCAGGCACCGGCTCGTAACGGTCGATGGTCCCGTCGACCGCATAGTGGGGTTCGTAGAACGAGGGGATGTAGAAGCCCCGCTCCTGCGCCAGCTGCCGCAGCAGTCCGTCGCGGTCTGGTGCCTCACGGAAAGCGCGCTCGAGCGACGGGATCAGCACCTCCGCTTCACCGGCAGCAATCACGTCGGCGAACGGCGCGAGCGGCTCGGGATTCACGAACGTCACGGCCCCACCGACCATCACGAGCGGGTCGTGGGTGGTCCGCTCGGCCGCATACGGCTTGATGCCCGCCAGACGCAGCAGGGTGAGGACGTTCACGTAGTCCCACTCGAACGACACGGAGAACGCGAAGACGTCGAAGTCGCGGACCGGCGTCTGCGACTCGATTGTCACGAGTGGTGCTCCAGCCGCCAGCTGTGCCGCGAGTTCCTGCTTTGGCGGCAGGAACACCCGTTCGCACACGATGTCGGGCTGCGCGTTGAAGAGGCGGTACACCGTCTGGAAGCCGAGGTTGGACATGCCAACCCAGTAGGTGTTCGGGAACGCCAGCGCGATGCGCAGGCGTCCGCCATGCGGCTTCTGGATGTAGCCGGTTTCCTTCGAAAGGATGTCCAGTGCGCGTTCGCGTTGTTGCCAGGACTTCATGGGCGCCGGTCCAGCATGGGCGCCTGCGGGACGACGGCTCGCCAGGCAAGCCGTCGCGGTGTGGATTCACGCGCGCGCTCACGCTGGCACGGCGGCGCTCCCGGGTGCCGTGGATCTATCTACTTTACCACCGGGAACCGGCGCCGTCCGGCGCGCATCGGAACAGATCAGCCCTCATGCCGACGCAGGAACGCTGGAACGTCGAGCGCGGTATTCCCCTCGAGGTCTCCGTCGACATCTTCGAACGCTGGGCCATCCGAGGACCCGATCGGCCGGCTGTTGATCGCCGGGAGGTCGACGAAGCCTCGGCGACCGCCGACCGCCATCTTGCTCTGGGCGTACCGCTCAGCCGCCGGGACCGCCGGCTCAGCTCGCCGGACGACGTCTGAGTAGGCGTTGAGGTCGATGGGAGTCGACATCGTGGATGCCGGCATGCGCATGTGTCCGCCCGCCGCGAACCCGGTCGCGATGACGGTGATCTTCACCTTCCCGGTCAGCGCCGGATCGACGACCGCCCCGAAGATGATGTTCGCGTCTTCGTCGGCGGCTTCCTGGACGATGGTCGAGGCGTCGCTCACTTCGAGCAGCGAGAGGTCGGGGCCGCCCGTCACGTTGATGATGACGCCGCGCGCGCCGTTCACGGATGCGCCCTCGAGCAGCGGGCTCGAAATCGCTCGCTTTGCCGCCTCGATCGCGCGTCCCTCACCCTCGGCGACGCCCGTGCCCATCATCGCCATGCCCATGCCGGACATGATCGTCTTGACGTCGGCGAAGTCGAGGTTGATCAGGCCGGGCACCAGGATCAGGTCGGAGATGCCCTGGATCGCCTGCCGCAGCACGTCGTCCGCGGTGCAGAACGCGTCGGTGAGCGGTGTCGCGCGATCGATGATCGTCAACAGGCGCTCGTTCGGAATCGTGATGATCGTGTCCACCGAGTCGCGGAGCGCTTCGAGGCCGCGATCGGCCTGCACCTGCCGCTTCTTGCCCTCGAACTTGAAGGGCTTCGTCACGACCGCGACAGTCAGGGCACCGAGTTCCGTCGCCAGGCTCGCGATCACCGGCGCCGCACCGGTGCCGGTCCCGCCGCCGAGACCGGTGGTCACGAAGATCATGTCGGCGCCGTCGAGCGCCTGGATGATCTTGTCGGTGTCTTCCAGCGCTGCCTGGCGTCCGACGTTGGGATCGGCGCCAGCCCCAAGCCCCTTGGTCAGCTTCGACCCGATCTGCAGTTTGACGTGCGCGGCGTTGTTCTTCAGCGCCTGCACGTCCGTGTTGGCCACGATGAACTCGACGCCGTCGAGGCCAGTGCGGGCCATGCGGTTCACCGCGTTACCGCCGCCACCGCCGACTCCGATGACCTTGATGCGGGCACCGGTGAACGCTTCTTCCTCGAGGCGGAGCCTCAGGCGCTCTTCGGGCGTTCCGTCGGTCGGGTCACCCGGCATGTTGATGAACTCGGCCATTGGTTCAACTCCCCTCGCAGTGTTAGAAAAATTCCTTGAAGATGCCGCGGAGCTTCACCGCGACCCGGGACAGCGCCCCGGGCCCGACCATCGCTCTCGAGCTCTCGTCTTCCGAATTCTTGAACCCGTACAGCGCGAGGCCGACGGCCGTCGCGAATGTGGGGCTGTTCACGTGATCGGCAAGCCCGCCCACACCGGTCGGGCACCCTCGCCGAATCGGCAGGTCGAAGATCTGCTCAGCGATTTCCGGCATGCCGTCGAGGATGGCGCCCCCTCCGGTCAGGACGATCCCCGAGTTCAGGCTCTTCTCGTAGCCGGCGCGACGGATCTCGTCCCACACCAGGTGGAAGATCTCCTCGGCCCTCGGCTGCAGGATCTCCGAGAGGATTCGGCGCGCCATGACGCGGGGCTTTCTCCCGCCCACGCTCGTCACTTCCATCGTCTCGTCCTCATCGACCATGCCGGAGAGCGCGCACCCGCACTTGCGCTTGATTTTTTCCGCGTCAGGTATTGGCGTTCGGAGCCCAACCGCAATGTCGTTCGTGAAGTGGTCGCCGCCGACGTTGATGACCGCGGTGTGCCAGAGGCTGCCACGCTCGTAGATCGCCAGGTCGGTCGTCCCGCCGCCGATGTCCACGAGCGCGACGCCCAGTTCCTTCTCGTCGCGCGTCAGCACCGACTCGCTTGCGGCCAGTTGCGACACCACGGTCTCCACCACGTTCACACCGGCCCGGTTCACGCAGCTCACCGCGTTGACGGTGACCCCCTGGCTGCCCGTGATGATGTGGACGTTCACCTCGAGGCGCGCCCCCATCATGCCCACGGGCGCAGGAATCCCGTCCTGCTCGTCGACGACGAAGTCCTGCGGGAGCACGTGCAGGATCTCGCGGCCAGCGGGCAGCGACACCGCCTTGGCGGCCTCAATGGCGCGGCGCACGTCCTCTTTCGTGATCTCGCGATTCTTGCCGGCGACGGCAATCACCCCGCGGCTGTTGAATCCCTTGATGTGCGGCCCCGACACCCCGAGATACACGTCGTCGATCTCGACGCCGGCCATCAGCTCCGCTTCGCCGATGGCCTTCTTGATGGACTCGACCACATCGTCCACGTTGTTGACCTGGCCGCGGCGGATCCCGCGTGACTCGGCAACGCCGAGCCCGACGATGTCGAGGGTGCCGCCGTCGACGACCTCGCCGACGACAGCCGTCACCTTCGAGGTGCCGACGTCCAGGCCGACCAGATATCGTGCTTTCCGTGCCACTCGTCCTCCGGCCCTAGCGGCGGTGCGCGTCGTTCACGCGATTGACCGCCTGGACACCATTACTGTCTCGTCCCGGTTTCCCGGCTGGCCGCACATACACACGGCCGTCGAACCGCAAATCCACGTAGTCAATCTCCGGCACGCGCTCGTGGAGCGCGTCCGACAGCGACAGGTACGACTCGACCCGCTGCAGGAAGTGGTCGTCGCCCACCCGCAGCTCCGCAGGGTCGTTGTTCAGCAGGATGATCACGTTGTGCACGTCCTTGACGTTCACCTGCGACAGCCGGCTGGCGACCTCTTTCTTGTCACGTAGCGCCATGATCACGCGTGCGGCAAGTGCCCCGCGGGCCTCGTCCTCAGCGGCGTCCTCGCTGAACCCATCGACGATCGGCAAATCGAGACCGGCGTAGCCGGGACCGTACTCGTCGATCTCGGTCCCGCGCTCGTCCACGAGCACGAGCCGGCCAGACCGGCGGGCCACGGCGATCGGCACGCGCTCCTGCACCACGACCTCGATGCTCGACGGCAGCGATCGCCGGAACGACACGTCACGAATCCACCGCGATGCCATGAGGCTAGTGCGCCAGGCCTCGAGGTCCACGAACAGGATGTTCTCGCCCTTCAGCCCATCGAGCCTCGCCCGGACCACGTCGGACGGAACACGCTGGTTGCCAGAGGGCTCGATGCTCTGGATGCGGAGCAGTGGCGAGGTCGACGCAAAGGTCCTCGCCTCGAGCGCTGCCCACACGACGCACGCCAGGACGGCAACCCACTTCACCGACGTCACGAGCGCGGCGCGCCACGCGTTGCGGCGCCTCGTGGGCTTCACGTGCGCCCGGTGGAATCGGCGGTCAGCCGCGACTGCGACAGGGCTCATGCCTGTGCTCCTGCCGGCTTTGCCGCCGCTCGCCGTTCGAGCAACGCGATCAGTTGCCCGGGCACGCTGGCGATCGACCCTGCACCAAGCGTAATCACCACATCGCCGCTGCGCGCTATGGCGGCCAGCGCCGGAGCAACGTCCGACAACTCCGGAACGACGTCAACAGGTGCGTCCAGCTGCCCCCGCATCACGGCGGCTAGCGCGTCGACCGTAATGCCCTCGATCGGATCCTCACCTGCCGCATAGATGTCGGTCAGGAGGACGTGGTCGGCACCTCGCAACGCCGGACCGAATGCATCGAGCAGCGCACGCGTCCGGGTGTAGCGATGCGGCTGGAACGCCACGACGATCCGTCGCTGCATCGCACGGGCCGCGGCAATGACGGCCGCGAGTTCGGTCGGGTGGTGCCCGTAATCGTCGACGACGAGAATTCCACGAAGGTCGCCGCGTACCTCGAATCGCCGCTCTGCGCCCCGGAATTCCTGCAGGCCCGGAGCCATCCTGTCGAAGGGCACGCCGAGTTCGAGTCCGACCGCGACCGCGCCGAGTGCGTTCAGCAGGTTGTGATGCCCCGGCACGTTCAGTTCGAGACGGCCGAGTGTCACGAGCGTTTCAGCCGGATCCACGGCCCGTCGCGCACGCCGCTTCACCGTGGCGCTCACGGACATGGGTCCGAGCACCACGTCGTCCGCAGTGACGTCAGCGTGTTCAGACATCCCGTATGTGGTCACGCGCCGCGTCATCCATCCGATCACAGCGGTCAGGTGCGGGTCGTCCGCACAGCAGACAACGGCACCGTAGAACGGCACCTTGTTGGCGAAATCCACGAAGGCCTGGCGCAGGTCGTCGAAGCTGCCGTAGTTCTCCAGGTGCTCGTAGTCGATGTTCGTAATCACCGCCACCGTCGGGAACAGCTTCAGGAACGAGCGATCGCTCTCGTCCGCTTCCGCCACCATCAGCTCGCCACGCCCGAGCCGCGCATTGCTGCCAAACGCGCTCAACCGTCCCCCGATCACCGCCGTGGGGTCCAGTCCTGCCCGCTCCAGTGCCAACGCGATCATCGAGGTCGTCGTCGTCTTTCCATGCGCACCAGCAACCGCGACGGCGTAGCGCATGCGCATCAACTCGGCGAGCATCTCCGCTCGAGGGATCACGGGAATCCCGCGGCGGTGGGCCTCTACCACTTCCGGGTTGGTGGCACGGACCGCCGACGAGATCACCACGACGTCGGCTCCGCCCACATGCTGGGCCGCGTGGCCGATGTCGACCTTCACGCCGAGCGACGCCAGGCGGTCAGTGACGGACGAACGTCTCTCGTCCGAGCCGGTGACCACGTACTCCTGGTTGGCCAGCACCTCGGCGATCCCGCTCATCCCGCTGCCACCGACACCCACGAAATGGATGCGACGCGTTCGTCCTAGCACCAGTGCTCCCACACACCCACGTTCACGCCGCCCTGCCGGCAAGCGCCATGACCCGGTCCACGATCACGCGTGCGGCGTCCGGCCGCGCCAGCGTCCGGGCTGCGGCGCTCATCCGCGCCCGTCGATCCCCATCGCCGGCCAGAGCTTGAATCCGCTGCGCGAGCAACGAACCGGTCGCCTCGGCTTGGAGTACCACCTCCGCGGCCCCGGCGGCCGCAAGGGCCTCCGCGTTCTTCCGCTGGTGGTCGTCGGTCGCTGTCGGCAGCGGGATCAGCACCGCGGCCTTTCCCGCAGACGTCAGTTCCGCCAGCGTCGTCGCGCCGGCCCGACAAATCACGAGGTCCGCGTCAGCGAGTTGCCTGCCCATGTCGTAGATGAACGGCTCCACGTCCGCCTCGATCCCCGCCTCGCGATACGCGCGTTGCACCATCTCCAGGTCGCGTTCGCCAGTCTGGTGAACCACTCGGATCGCCAGCCCGGCCGAGCGAAGCAGTGGCGCCGCGCTTGCCATTGCCTCGTTGATGGCGTGCGCCCCCTGCGACCCGCCGAACACCAGCAGGTGCAGTCGGTCATCACGCCCCGTCCCTTGCCCGACCTGCATGGGCGCCGTGAACTCCGCGCGTACCGGGTTCCCGCTCACGAAGGCCTTCGCGCCAAAGTAGGCGCGTGTCGGCTCGTACGTGACAGCTGCCGCTCGTACCACGCGCGCCAGCAGCCGATTGGTCAGCCCCGGCACCGCGTTCTGCTCCAGCAGCATCGTCGGGATCCCCCGCATCGACGCCGCAAGCACCACCGGCCCCGAGCTGTACCCGCCGACGCCGATCACCACGTCCGGCGAGCGGCGCGTCAGAATGCCCCAGGCATCGAGCAGCCCCAGCGGAATCAATGCCGCGCCACGCGCACGATCCGTCATCGACTTGCCCTTCAGCCCGCCACTCCGAATCGTGTCGAGTTCGAACCCCTCGCGCGGAACCACCCTCGACTCGATGCCGCGGGCCGTCCCCGCGAACGTCACGGTGGTGCCAGGCATGCGGGCGATCAGCTCACGCGCGACCGCAATGCCGGGGTAGAGGTGTCCGCCCGTACCCCCTCCGGCAATCACCACACGTAGCGGCCCCGTCATGCCGTGTCATGCGCGGGAGGACGCGTGCCGCGATACGTTGAGCAGCACGCCCATCCCGAGCAGGTTGATGATCAGCGACGACCCGCCCGCACTCACCAGCGGGAGCGGAATCCCCTTCGTCGGCAACAGGCCCAGGACGACACTGATGTTGACCAGCGCCTGCACCGAGATCATCGTCGTGAGGCCGAGCGCGACGAAGGCGCCGAACGTGTCCGGCGCCTTGGTGGCAACGCGCAGCCCCCTCCAGGCGATGACGCAGAAGCAGATTAGTACGGCTGTGGCTCCAATGAGCCCCAATTCTTCCGAGATCACTGCGTAGATGAAGTCCGAGTGCGGCTCCGGCAGGAAGAACAGCTTCTGGACCCCCTGCATCAGCCCCTTGCCGGCCACGCCGCCGGTCGCGACGGCGATCAACGACTGAATCAGCTGGAAGCCGCTGCCCTGAGCGTCCTTCCACGGATCCAGGAACGCCAGCAGGCGCCGCTTGCGGTAGTCCGCGCCCATCATCACCGCGAAGGCGAGCGGCACGAGCAGTGCCGCCGCCCCGAGCACGTAGACGTAGCTCAACCCGGCGGCGAACACCATCACGGCCGCAATAAGGACCAGCGACATCGACGTGCCGAAGTCCGGCTCGAGCAGGATCAGGCCGATGAGGACGCCAACCACAAGTCCGATCGGCAGCAACGAGTAGCCCACCTCGTTGATGCGGTGCATCCGCCGTTCGAGCATCGATGCGATGAAGAAGATCGCCACGAGCTTGGCGAGTTCCGACGGCTGGATGCCGAGGCCGCCCACGCTGAACCAGCGACGTGCGTTGTTCACCGGCGGGCTGAAGAGCACGGCCACGAGGCAGAGCGTCACGGCGCCGAGCCCGGCCCAGATGACCTTCTCCTCCTTGAACGTGTGGTAGTCCAGGTTCATGCCGGCGTACAGGGCGGCCAGCCCCATGCCGGACCACATCAACTGCTTCATCAGGAAGTAGTACGGCTGCTGGTACTTCTGCATGGCCAGCACCGCCGACGCACTCCACACCATGACGATGCTGACGCAGACGAGCGCCACCGTCGCCAGGAAGAGCACCGGATCTGACTTCAGTGTTCTGGGCATGTGTCTCTACAGTCCTGGCAGCAACAGTCCGGGAAATCGTGAGCGGTCAGCAGTCATCAGTCGGCCCGGGACGAAGGCACCAGCTTCACAGGCCGGGGCAGCCTGCGTTTCCCAGCAGCCGACCCTCCGTCGCGCGGACCGACTGACGACAGCTCACCGCTCACGCTCGATTCCCTCTACGCGCGGCTGTCCACCAGCCGCTGCACCGCGTCCTTGAAGCGGTGCCCCCGCTCCGCATAATCGCGAAACATGTCGAAGCTGGCACAGGCCGGCGCGAGCACCACGACCCCAGCCGGCTTCGCAAGCTCGAACGCGACCGCCACCGCTTCTTCCATCGACGACGCATCGTGTACGGCAATCACGTCGTCCAGCGCCTCTCGTACGAGCACCTTGGATTCACCAATCGCCACAACCGCCTTCCCGCGTCCACCCAGCGGCGTCCGCAGCAGCCGAAGGTCACCCCCCTTGTACTTGCCGCCGATGATCGCCACGACGCCGCCAGGAAAGCTCTCGATTGACCGGACCGCGGCCTCCACGTTGGTCGCCTTCGAGTCGTTCACGAACCGCACGCCATCGATGTCGGCCACCAGTTCCATCGCGTGCTCGAGCCCTCCGAACCGTTCAACCGCCGCAACCATCGCCGACGGCGGCACACCGGCCACACGGGCGACCGTCGCTGCGGCCAGGACATCGTCGACAAGATGTGGACCGAGCAGGCGCACGCTCGACAGCGGCAGCAGTCGCTCGATTGCACCCTCGCTGCCCCGGAACACGACCCACCCCTCCTCGACCCTGGTGTCCGCCGAAGGGTGCCCTCTCCGCGAGAAGAGGAGGCGAACCGCTTCCGTCGCAGCCGACAACCTCATCGCCGGCTCGTCGTCAGCGTTCACCACCGCGACGTCATCCGGACGCTGGTTCTCGAAAATCCGCCGCTTTGCTGCGGCGTACGCCTCGACGGTGCCGTGGCGGTCGAGGTGATCGGGCGAAAAGTTGAGCATCACCGCAATCCATGGCCTGAACCGCTCGATCGTCTCGAGCTGAAAGCTGCTGACCTCGACCACGTGCAGCGTGTCCGGGGTCGACTCCTCCACCTGCGCGCTCAGCGGCGCGCCGATGTTCCCGCCCACCGTCACCAACCGCCCCGCCTCGTGAAGCATTCGTCCAATCAGCGACGTGGTGGTCGACTTCCCCTTCGTTCCGGTCACCGCAATGACCCGGCCCTGCAGCCATCGGAAGGCGAGTTCAACCTCGCCGATGACCGGCGTCCCCTTCGCTCGCGCGCTGGCGACCGTCTGGATCTCCGGCGGGACGCCCGGACTCAGCACAATCAGGTCGGCCCTTTCGAACGCCTCGGCACCGTGGCCACCGAGCTCGAGGCTGACGCCCGCGTCTTCCAGCCGCTGCCGCTCTGCGTCCGACAGCGTCGGTCGGGAATCCGACAGCACGACCCGTGCTCCACGTCGCGTCAGCAGTTCTGCGGCGGCAATCCCGCTTCGAGCCGCTCCAACCACCGTGACCCGCTGCCCTTCGACCGAGAACTCCTCTCTCGCCGACATCACCGCAACTTCAGCGTCGTCAGGCTGAACAGCGCGAAGACGATGCCGACGATGACGAACCGTGCATAGACCTTCGGCTCGCTCCACCCGCTCAACTCGAAGTGGTGGTGCAGCGGAGCCATGCGAAAGACACGCTTGCCGGTCAGCTTGAACGACGCCACCTGGATGACAACCGACATCGCTTCCATGACGAAGACACCGCCGACCACGACCAGCAGCAGCTCCTGCTTGATCAGCGTCGCCACCGTGCCGATCGCCGCGCCGAGCGCGAGCGACCCCACGTCCCCCATGAAGATCTCTGCCGGGTACGCGTTGTACCAGAGGAACCCGAGCGATGCGCCGACGAGGGCGCCGCAGAACACGGTGAGTTCAGCCGACTCCGGGAACCGCACGAGCAGCAGGTAATCAGCAAGCACGCGGTGGCCGGTCACGTACGCGAGGGCCGTGAACGTCGCAGCCACGATCGCAAACGTGCTGATGGCCAGGCCGTCGAGGCCGTCCGTCAGGTTGACGGCGTTCGACCACGCGACGAGCACGAACACCACGAACGGCAGGTAGAACCAGCCGAGATCCGGAATGAGCCGCTTGAAGAACGGGAAGATCAAGCGCGTGTTGTACGCCCCCTGCTCCTGCAGCATCATCAGCACGATGCCCACGACGAGGGCCACGACGATCTGCCAGCCCATCTTGTAGCGCGGCAGCAGGCCGTGATGATCGCGCCTGACGATCTTGAGGTAGTCATCTGCGAATCCGATCGCACCGTAAGCGGCTGTCGTCAGCACGGCAATCCAGACGTACGCGTTGGTCAGGTCCGCCCAGAGAAGCGTCGGGACGAGGGCCGCTGCGAGAATCAGCAGCCCTCCCATCGTCGGCGTTCCGGCCTTGGCGCGATGGCTCTGAGGCCCTTCCTGGCGAATCACCTGCCCGATCTGGAACTCGCGCAGGCGACGCACGAGCCAGGGGCCGAGCAGCAGGCTGATCGCCAGTGCCGACAAGCTCGCCGCCGCCGTGCGAAAGGTGATGTACCGGATCACATTCAACGCGCCGAAGTGCGTGTGGAACGGATAGAGAAGGTGGAGCAACACGGCTACTGCTCCTCCGTCCGTGCGCGACGGCGCGCAAGGGCTGCGCGTGCGACTTCGACGTCGTCGAAGGGCAGCGTGCGGGCGCCAATCGTCTGGAACTTCTCGTGGCCCTTGCCGGCAATCAGCACGAGGTCGCCCGGATGCGCTGCGGCGATCGCCGTGTCGATGGCCTCCTGTCGATCGACGATCGCCTCGATGTGCTGCTCGCCTGAGCGCCGCGTGTCGTGCGTGATCCCCCGCTGAATTTCTTCGATGATGCGGGTCGGATCCTCGCCGCGCGGGTTATCTGAGGTGATGTAGATCGCGTCGCTCAGCCGGCCCGCCACCGCGCCCATCAGTGGACGCTTGGTACGGTCGCGGTCACCGCCGCAGCCGAATACGGTGATCACGCGACCGGTGGACAGCGGACGGGCGGTTTCGAGTAGGTTCCGCAGGGCATCGTCCGTGTGCGCGTAGTCGACGACCGCCGTCACGTCGTCGGCGCCGGAGGAGACGACCTGAAAACGACCGGGCACCGCATCGAGCGCGGCGATGCCCCGCTCGATTGCCGCCGTGGGCAGGTCCAGAGCCACGCCCGTCGCAACCGCCGCGAGGATGTTGTAGACATTCGGCCGTCCTACCAGCGAGGAACGGACCGCGACCGGTCCGCGTGGGGTCGTCGCCACGAAGTCGAGCCCACGCAGTGAATACGAGAGCTCCGCCGGCATGACGTCGGCGGCGCAGGCGATGCCGTAGGTGACGGCCCGTCCGGCTGTGGCCAGCAGAGACGCCGCCCGCGGATCGTCTGCGTTGATGATGGCGGGGTTCTCGCGAGGCAACAACTGGAACAGACGACGCTTCGCCTGGAAGTAGTCCTCCATGTCGGCGTGGAAGTCCAGGTGGTCGCGCGTCAGGTTCGTGAACACCGCTGCCGCGAACCGCATGCCGTCCACGCGATTGAGCGCGAGCGCGTGGGATGACACCTCCATCACGCAGGCAGCACAGCCATGACGCACCATCTCGGACAGCAGTGCCTGAACGTCCGATGCTTCAGGCGTCGTCCGGGTCGCTTCCCGCTCTTCGGCACCAATGCGGTACACGACGGTGCCGAGCAGTCCGCACCGAAGGCCCGCCGCTTCGAGGATCGAGCACACCAGGTACGCCGTTGTCGTCTTGCCGTTCGTGCCGGTGATGCCAACCACTTGCATGCGATGGCTTGGGTGGCCGTGCACGGCGGCTGCTGCGAACGCAAGGGCGAGGCGTGCGTCTGTGACCTGCAGCCACGGTGACGCGCTGCCTGCGGGCGCGGGCTCCTGGGCGACGACGGCCACCGCGCCCTGCGCAATCGCCTGGCTCACGAACGTCGTGCCGTCCGCGTGCTGGCCGCGGAGCGCGACGAATACGTCGCCGGGCCCCACGCGTCGGGAGTCGTATGCCACGCCCGTGACGACGACGCCCGGCGCGAGCGGGCCGCTGGCGGCGACGAGCAGCCCGCGATCCTGCAGCACGCCGTGAATCTCACCCAGGGTCATTGCGTTCTCGTGTTAGAGACGGTGCGCGTGAGCGAACGCGCGAGGGTGAGTCGACAGACTGTGTCGTCGTTCAGTTGCGTGCCAGGCTGTGGGTCCTGGTCCGTCACGAACCCGTCACCGTGCATGCGGGCGCGCACGCCGAACTGGGTGAGCTTCCGCACGGCGTCACGAGCGCTGAGGCCGCGCACGTCCGGCATGGTGCCGGGCTCCTCGGGCTCCATCGGCAGCTGCGGCTCGGGAACGACCGCGTGCGCCGGCAGCGTCAGCCCGCGGCTCGCATCGGCGACCAGCACCGGCGCGTCGGGGTTGATCGTCGGCGGCACGCGCAAGTACCGCAGCGTCTCCTCGGCGATGCGCTTGAAGATCGGCGCCGACACTGGCCCGCCGAAGTGACCGTTCGGGCCGCGCGGTGAGTCCAATACGACGAGCACGGTGGCGACCGGGTCGACCGACGGCACGAAGCCGACAAACGAAGCGTAGGTATCGCTGGAGTAGCGGCCGTTCGCCAGCTTGTTCGCGGTGCCGGTCTTGCCGGCAATCGTGTAGCCCGGGATCTTCGCGGCAGTTGCCGTACCGCGCTCCACGACCTGCTCCATGATGGCCGTCATGGAGGCCGCGGTGTCACGGCTGATGGCCTGCCGGATGGCCTTGGGCTTCACGGCGAGCCGACGTCCATTGCGGTAGACGGCACGCAGCACGCGCGGCTCGATGTAGTGGCCGCCGTTGGCGACGGTGCTCACGGCCGTGACCATCTGCAGGGGCGTGACGCCCACCTGGTAACCCATCGACACCGAGGCGAGCGCGCTGTCGGTCCACTTCGTGCGCTCCCAGACAATGCCAGGGCTCTCCGAGGGGAAGTCCGGGGAGACCGGTCGACCGAACCCGAACTTCTGCACGTAATCACTCAGCCGGTCCGTGCCGAGCTTGAAGCCGATGCGGATCGCCCCGACATTGCTCGACTTGACGATCACGTCCGTGAACGAGAGGACCCCGTAATCGTGCGTGTCACGAACGACACGAGACCCGATGGACATGCGGCCGCCGCTGACGTCGATCATCGTGTCGACCGGCATCAGCCGCTCCTCGATCGCCGCGGATGCGGTGACGACCTTGAACGTGGAGCCGGGCTCGTACAGGTCCTGGACCGCGCGGTTGCGTCGCGCTCGCTCGTCCGCCGCGCGGTAGTCGTTCGGGTCGAAGGTCGGCTCGTTCGCCATCGCGAGGACCTCGCCGGTATGGGGGTCCATCACGAGCGCCGTCCCGCCCAGCGCGTGGTTCTCGATGACGCCGGCGCGCAGTTCGCGCTCGGCAATGTGCTGCAGGAAGCTGTCGATCGTCAGTTCGACCGTGGCGCCAGCCGTCGGCGGGCGCTCGAAGCGGCTGAACGCATGGCCTTTCGCATCGGTCTGCACGAGGACCTGACCGTCCTTGCCGCGAATCGACTTCTCGTACGCCGACTCGATGCCGCTCAGCCCCTTGCTGTCGATCCCGACGAATCCGAGCACATGCGCGGCGAGTTCGTGATTCGGGTACTCGCGATGACTCTCCTTGACCGTGCCGACACCCTCGAGGTTCAACTTGCGTACGCGCTCCGCGACATCCAGCGCGACCTGCCGGCGCACGTAGATGAAGTGCCGCTTCGGCTTCAGGCGCTCCAGAAGGTCTTTCCGTTCCTTCGCCGTGCAGTCGCCGAACGCCTCACACAGCTTCCGGACGGTCCCGTCATCGTCTGTGATGACCGACGGAACGGCGTAAATCGTATCCGCGTCCACGCTGGTCGCGAGCACACGGCCCTTGCGGTCGACGATGTCGCCGCGCTTGGCCGCGAGCGTGTTCGTCTGGCTCTGCTGGCGCTGCGCCAGTTCGACCATGTCCGCGTGCTGGATCACCTGCAGATTGACGAGACGCGCCTCGATGCCAAGGGCCCACAGGCCGAAGAACACCGCAGCAAGCCCGACGCGGCGCGTGAGCGTCTGCCGCCAGTCGGCCGCGGGCTCGCCAATCGCCGCGTTGCGGACGTTACCTGGGCGCCAGCCAAGGCGCCGAAGACGCTCGATCACCGGCGTGCGACCACGGACTTGGCCGGCGGCTCCGCCGGCACGACACGTTCGATGACGATGGCGTCGGCACGCGTGGGCGTGACGAGGCTCAACCGCCCCCGCGCCAGCGTCTCGATCCGCTTGGGCGATCGCAGGCCCTCGATCTGCAGCTTGAGGTGACGGGTGGTGCTCTCCTCTTCCGTCTGCGCGCGCTGGATCTCCTCCAGTCGATATCCGTGCCGCAGCAGTTCGAAGTGCTGCCACGTCCAGAACATCACCGCGAGGACCACCAGCATCGCCATGCCGAGCATCTTCCACATCTCGGCCTGACGCTTCGCGTCGACTTCGCGGACGATCGGGTTGTTCCGCACGTCCTTGCGAACCGCATATTCGAAGGCTTCAGCCATCACGCCACTCCTTCGAGCGCGCGCAGCTTCGCGCTGCGCGCACGGGGGTTCTGATGCAGTTCCTTGTCGCCTGCCGTCTCCGGCTTGCGGGTGATGATGGTTCCGCGCCCTGCCTGCTGCAGCGCGCGAAACGTGTGCTTCACGATCCGGTCCTCGAGTGAATGGAAGCTGATCACGACGAGCCGTGCCCCCTCGCGCAGCCGTTGCGCCAGCGCGATGAGGAACTGATCAAGCCCCTCGAGCTCACGATTGACCCAGATCCGCAGTGCCTGGAACGTACGGGTCGCGGGGTCGATCCGGCTGTAGCCGCGGACCGGCACAGCACGGCGCACGATCGTCGCGAGCCGTCCTGTCGTGAGGATTGGCTCGATCTCGCGCGCGGCCACGATGGCGCGCGCAATGCGCCGCGAGAACCGCT
The DNA here is from genome assembly GCA_018268955.1 of Acidobacteriota bacterium. Classification (GTDB taxonomy): domain Bacteria; phylum Acidobacteriota; class Vicinamibacteria; order Vicinamibacterales; family CAVVIG01; genus CAVVIG01. Next base: position 33,894 of record JAFDVO010000041.1, read on the forward strand.
CTTCGCCGTACTGGAAGATCGCGTCTGCGAGGTCGGGCTCTGACGCCGTTGCCACGAGGTCCGCAGCGGTCCTCTCCTCTGTGCGGTCCATTCGCATGTCGAGCGGCTCATCGCGCATGAAGCTGAAGCCGCGTCCTTCGCGATCGAGCTGCATCGACGAGGCGCCGAGGTCTGCGAGCGCGCCGTCGACCCGGTCGATCCCACGCGCGTCCAGCTCGCGCTCGACGTGCCGGTAGTCGGAATGCACCAGCTCCACCCTGTCGGCCCACGGAGCGAGCGTCTGGCTCGCGACCGTCAGCGCATCGGGGTCGCGGTCGAACCCCACCAACCGCGACGCGCCTGCCTCGAGCAGGGCCCGCGCATGTCCCCCGAGGCCGACCGTGCAGTCGACGAACAGACCACCGCGCTCCGGCCGCAGGTGCCGCAGGACGTCAGCGGTGAGCACTGGGACGTGGCCCGTCAAATCCCGAACTCCGACAGCACACGCGCGTCGTCGTCGGTGAACGGCTCACGCTGCAGCTTCGAGAGGAACCGGTCGTGGTTCCACACATCGAGATAGCTGAACTGACCGAGCACGTCGACGTCGCCGAACATCGTTGCGGATTCACGCAGGCGCACGGGAATGAGGACCCGGCCTTGCCCGTCGAGTTCCGCGATGGATCCGAAGTAGTTGACGCGGTCGAGGAAGCGGGCCTTGGACGGATTCGTAGAGGGGACCTGGCTCAGCTTCTCCTCGAGTTCCAGCCACACCGGCATCGGATAGATCCGGACGTACTCGCCCGTCAGGCTGGTGAGGTACAGCTCGCGCCCGTACTTGTTGTCGAGCAGGGACTTGAAGGCGGTCGGGACCTTCAGTCGCCCTTTCTCGTCGATTCGCGCGGGCGCGTTCCCTCTAAACACGCGACACTACTCCACTTCTGACCACAAATTTCCACGTCGATAGTAGGAGAGGGCCGGAGGAGTGTCAACGCCAAAACGTCGCGTTTCAGTAGGTTAGGTCCAATTTTATCGCCGGCGAATGGCTTGGGTGTACGCCCAGTACCGGAGCTCGTAGGGTGCGCGCCCAATCAGCCCTGGCCAGACCCGTCCGCACCTCCATTCCGTCGAGCTGTGCGGGAGTGGAAACCAGGGCGGTGGGATCTGCTGTACGATCCGGGGTTCCGCATGAACGAACTCGCTGAGTCGACATCCGTGCTGGTGCCGGCCTACAACGAGGCCCACGCGGTGGGCGATCTGGTCCGCGCGCTTCAGTCCGTGGCCCGCTGGCACGAAGTCCTAGTCATCGACGACGGGTCGACGGATGGGACGGCCACGCTGGCTGCCGGCGCGGGCGCGCGCGTCCTGAGTCATCCCTACAACAAGGGCAACGGCGCGGCGGTGAAGACCGGTCTCCGCAACGCGACAGGCGCGTACGTCCTGATTGTCGACGCCGACGGGCAGCACAGGCCAGGCGATGCGCTCCGCCTGGTGGATCAATTGGATCGGTACGAGCTGGTCGTCGGCGCGCGATCGGCCGATTCTCAGGCGTCGTGGTCGCGGCGCATCGGCAACGCGGCCCTGAACCGAATTGCGAGCTACCTCACGGGACGAGACATCCCGGACCTCACGTCAGGCTTCCGCGCGGCGCGGCGGGACTGCATGCTGGAATTCATTCACCTGTTCCCGAATGGATTTTCCACTCCCACAACGTCTACCATGTCCTTTATCCGCGCGGGATACAGCGTCAGGTTCGAACCGGTCGTTGCGGCCCAGCGGCTGGGCTCCTCGAAGATCCGTCTTGGCTCGGATGGTGCGCGGTTCGTGCTGATCCTGCTGAAGGTGATTACGATCTTCAGCCCGCTGCGCCTGTTCATCCCTGTTGCCGGCGGCTGCTTCGCGCTGGGGTTCGGGTACGCCGCCTGGACCATCGCCACGCAGTCGCATGTCACCAATTCATCAGTGCTGTTGATTCTGTCGAGCATCGTGATCCTCCTGATCGGCCTCGTCTCGGAACAGATCGCGTCGCTCCGCCCTGAAGGACGCCGGCCATGAGCCTCTCCGCGCTGGTTGTCATCCCGACGTACAACGAACGCACGAACATCCCGGTGCTCGTCACTGGCCTGATGAAGCACGCCAACGTCCGCGTGCTCGTCGTCGATGACAACTCACCCGACGGGACCGGCGATGTCGCGGACTCGCTTTCAGCCCAGTTCCCTGGGCGAGTGTCGGTGCTGCACCGCACCACGAACCGGGGCTTCGGCCGTTCGTACATTGACGGGATGAAGCAGGCGCTCGCGGAGCCGGTCGATGTCATCTGCCAGATGGACGCGGACCTGAGCCACGACCCCGAGCAGCTGCCCTCGCTGATTGCAGCCGCGGAACGGGCCGACATGGTGATCGGCGCGCGCTACGTGCCTGGCGGACGGATCGTCAACTGGCCGCTGAAGCGACACGTCCTGAGCCGCTTCGCCAACGTGTACATCCGCACCGTCACGCGAGTACGCGCCCACGACTGCACGTCCGGCTACCGATGCTGGCGGAAGGAGGCGCTCGCCTCGCTTCCGCTCGATCAGTTCTTCTCGGATGGCTACTCCTTCCTGGTGGAGATGCTGTTCGAAGCGCATCGTCGCGGCTGCCGGATCGCCGAGGTGCCGATTACATTCGTCGAGCGCCGCGAAGGAGAGTCAAAGGTGTCGCGTGCGGTGCTCGTGGAGTCCGCCGTCACACCGTGGCGCCTGATCTCCAGGCCGGCGCGCACAGGCGAGTCGGCTGCACCGGCCAAGACCTCGTGATCGTCGACTACACACGTTTCTACGCCGGTCGCCGCGTGCTGGTCACCGGCGGCCTCGGCTTCATCGGCAGCACGGTGGCGCGGCAGCTCGTCGCGCTGGACGCCGACGTCCACATCGTCGACGCGCTGCTCCCCGAGTGCGGCGGCAACCCCTTCAACATCGACGGGGTCGAAGGTCGTATCCGCGTATCGCACGCCGATCTTCGCGATCGCGCCGCGATGCACGCGCTCGTGCGCGACTGCGACGTCATCTTCAACCTGGCCGGCCAGGTCAGCCACATCGACAGCATGCGGGACCCGTATGCCGATCTCGAAGTGAACTGCCTGAGTCACCTCACGCTGCTGGAGGCCTGTCGGCACGTGAATCCGCACGCGAAGGTCGTGTACGCGGGCACACGCCAGATCTACGGCCGGCCCGATTCCCTGCCGGTCGACGAGTCGCACCTGGTGCGGCCGACTGACGTGAACGGCATCAACAAGGCGGCAGGCGAGCAGTACCACCTCGTCTACAACAACGTGTTCGGCATTCGTGCCTGCTCGCTCCGCCTGACGAACATCTACGGACCGCGGCAACTGATCCGTCACAACCGACAAGGCTTCATCGGCTGGTTCATCCGGCTTGCCCTCGAGAACAAGACCATCCAGATCTACGGTGATGGCTCCCAGCTCCGGGACTTCGTGCACGTCGACGACGTGGCCGACGCCTTCCTGCGGGCGGGCACCAGCGACGCGTGCAACGGGCAGGTCTTCAACGTCGGTGGGCCCGAGCCGATCAGCCATCGCGACCTGACGACGATGCTGATCGAGGCGGCGGGGTCGGGTCAGGTCGCGTACATCGAATGGCCCACCGAGAAGAAGGCCATCGACATCGGCAGCTTCTACGCCGACTCCAGCAGGTTCCGGCAGGCAACCGGCTGGACTCCGAGCATTGGACTGCGCGAGGGTCTCGCATCCACCCTCGCGTTCTATCGCGCGCACTTCGACCGGTATGTCAACGTCGCCGCGCAGGAGCGCGCATGAGTTCACCCCGGGTTCCCTTCGGCTCACCGGCACCGCGTGAAGACGCAGCGGCGGTGCGCGCCGCCATCGAACGGGTGGTGGCGAGTGGCTGGTACGTGCTCGGGCCGGAGGTCACCGCGTTCGAAGCCGAATTCGCGACGGCGTGCGGTGCGCGGCACGCCGTCGGGGTTGGGACGGGCACTGACGCGATCGCACTCATCCTGCGAGGCCTGGGCATCGGCCCTGGCGATGAGGTGATTACCACGCCGCTGTCAGCGGCGTACACCGCGCTTGCGGTGATGATGGCCGGTGCGACCCCGGTGTTCGCCGACATCGATCCCGAGCGGCTCACCCTGTCTCCTGCATCGGTTGCTGCGGCGATCACTGCCCGCACGAAGGCCATCCTGCCGGTGCACCTGTACGGCCAGGCGGCCGACATGCGAGCCCTGGAAGAGGTTGCGGCTCGGCACGGTGTCGCGATCGTGGAGGATGCCTGCCAGGCACACCTCGCGACTACGGACGGGCGGCCCGTCGGCACGGTCGGCGTCGCCGGGGCTTTCAGTTTCTACCCGACCAAGAACCTTGGTGCCCTTGGTGATGGTGGCGCGATTGTCACGAACGACGAATCTCTCGCCACGAAGCTGCGCCGACTCAGGAACGGCGGACAGACCAGCCGGTACCATCACCAGGAGCCCGGCATCAACTCGCGGCTCGACGAGATGCAGGCGGCGATCCTCCGCGCGAGGCTGCCCTTCCTGCGCGCCTGGACCGGCAGGCGCCGTGAACTTGCGCGCCAGTACCGCGTCGAACTCGCCGCCGCGCCGGTGACGCTCCTGAGGGAGTTCGACGCGGGACACGTCTATCACCTCTTCGTCGTGCGCACGCGGGCACGTCAGCGCCTGCAGGCACATCTGACGCAGGAGGGGATCGAAACACTCGTGCACTACCCAGTGCCCATTCCACGCCAGCCCGCGCTGGCCAGCCTGCATCCTGCCGACTGCCCTGAGGCCAACCGGGCCTGCGACGAAGTGGTATCGCTTCCCCTCCATCCTGGGCTTGCGACCGCCGACGTCACGACCGTCGCCTCGGCGATCTGCCGCTTTCACGAGGACTGAACATGCGCGTACTCATCACGGGAGGCGCCGGATTCATCGGCTCGCACCTGTCAGAGGCTCTTCTCGCCGCCAACCATCAGGTGCACGTGCTCGACAACCTGTCGACCGGGTCCATCGACAACATCGCGCACCTGAAGACGAGGCCCGGGTTCACGTACGACATCGATGCCGTCGAGAACGAGTCGCTGCTCGCAGAGCTGATCGACCGGGCAGACGTGGTGTTCCACTTCGCAGCCGCCGTCGGCGTGAAGCTGATCGTCGAGCAGCCGGTCCACACGATCGAGACCAACGTGCACGGGACGGAGGTGGTCCTCAAGCACGCGAACAAGAAGAAGAAGCTCGTGGTCGTTGCGTCCACGTCTGAGGTCTACGGCAAGAGCACCGACGTGCCCTTCCGCGAAGATGCCGACCTCGTGATGGGACCGACACCCAAGCACCGGTGGGCGTATGCCTGCAGCAAGGCGATCGATGAGTTCCTCGCGCTCGCGTACTGGAAGGAGCGCAAGCTGCCGGTGATCATCGTGCGCTTCTTCAACACCGTCGGGCCGAGGCAGACCGGCCAGTACGGCATGGTCATCCCCAACTTCGTGCGCCAGGCGCTCGCGGGTGAACCAATCACGGTGTTCGGCGATGGTACGCAGTGCCGCTCGTTCACGCACGTGTACGATGTCGTCCGCGCACTGACGGCGCTCATGGCGGAGCCGAAGGCGATCGGTGAAGTCATCAACGTCGGAAACGTCGAGGAGGTCTCGATTCTCGGCCTCGCCGAACGGGTGAAGGCCTTGACGGGATCCAACTCGCCGATCCGTCTCATTCCGTACGATCAGGCCTATGAATCCGGCTTCGAGGACATGCCACGCCGGCTTCCCGACCTGACGAAGATCAGACGGATGATCGGATACGAGCCGACCCACGCGCTCGACTCGATCCTTGCGGACGTCGTCGAGTTCATCCGCAACCAGTAGCCGTATACTGGCGCCATGGGACTGCGCGGGTGCGTCGTCGTCGTCGCCGGGTTGATGGCGGTTGCGTCCCCCGCGCGCGCTGACGTTCACATGACCATCGTCGATGGCCATGTCACGCTGTCGGCGAAGGACGCCACCGTCAGACAGATTCTGGCGGAGTGGGCACGCGTCGGCCAGACGCGCATCGTCAACGCCGAGCGAGTGTCGGGAGGTCCGATCACGCTCGAGCTGACGAACGTTCCTGAAGCGCAGGCCCTGGACATCGTCCTGCGAGCCGTCAGCGGATACCTCGCGGCACCACGCACGAAGCCGGAGCCGACCACGTCGATCTACGACCGGATTTTCCTGCTCGCCACCAGCAGTGCGGCTTCCGGTCGCCCGGTTCCGACAGCGCCGCCATCGTCACGCCCGTTCAGCGCGCCGCCAGTCTTTACGCAGCCGGGGACGAGCGATCCGGACGATCAGGCGGTGGAGGCACCGATGCCGGCGCCCCCCATTCCAGCCCCGAACGGGTTTCGGCAGCCCGGCGTCCAGGCATTCCCCGTTCCGGCCGGACCTTCAGGGCAACAGGATCCGCCCCCGACCGCTCCCGGTGTGACACCGCCGTCCACGTTCGGTGCCCCGAGTTCGCCCGGCGCACCGGTCGGCGTCACGACTCCGGGCATGGTGGTCCCCGCGCCCCAACAGAATGGACCGTCCACCTCGCCAGGCTCACCGGTCACGGCGGCGGACCGTCGCTAACTAAGGAGTTCGTCGAACCATGTCGCTCGTCACCGAGGTCACCACCGCGATCGCCGAGGCCATGCGCCAGAAGGATGCGCCGCGCCTGTCCGCGCTGCGCATGCTGAAGGCCGCGTTCATGAACAAGGCTGTCGAGAAGGGGCACGAACTGGACGATGCGGAGGCGCGACAGGTGGTGAGCGCACTCGTCAAGCAGCGCAAGGACTCAATCGAGCAGTTCCTCGCGGCAGGGCGGCAGGATCTCGTCGACAAGGAGACGGCCGACCTGACCGTTCTCGAGTCCTACCTTCCCCCGGCCGCCGACCCCGCCCTGATCGAGCGCGCCGTGACGGAAGCCATCGCCGAGACGGGAGCCACCTCGCCGAAGGACATGGGCAAGGTGATGAAAGCTGCCATGACGAAGCTTGCCGGCCAGACGATCGACGGGAAGGTCGTGAACGAACTCGTCCGCGCAAAGCTGTCCGGCGCCTAGCGCATGGCGCACGACACCGTCGCGGATTCCGCAGCAACCTCCTCCCCCTCCGATCGTCTTGCTCACGCCGCCGGCCTCGCCGGCGCCGCCACCCTGACCAGCCGCATCCTCGGGCTCATTCGCGAGCAGGTCCTTGCTGCGCTCTTCGGCGCAGGCGATCAGATGGACGCGTACCTGGTCGCCTTCCGCATCCCGAACCTCGTGCGCGACCTCTTCGCCGAAGGGGCAATGAGCGCCGCGTTCGTGCCCACCTTCACGCGACATCTCACGCTGCACGGGAAGGACGATGCGTGGCGGCTCGGCAACAACGTGATCAACGCCCTGCTGCTGATCACGGGCCTGATCGTCGTCCTCGGCGGCGTATTCGCCGGGCCGCTCGTCACGCTGTACGCGGAGCAGTTCGCCTCGGTCCCTGGGAAGCTGGAGCTGACCATCACGCTCGCGCGCGTGATGTTCCCGTTCCTCACGCTCGTCGCCATCGCGGCCGCGATGATGGGGATGTTGAACTCGCTCCGGCACTACTTCGTGCCGGCCGTATCTCCGGCCACCTTCAACGTCGTCGCAATCGTGTTCGCCATCGGGCTGACGCCCCTGATGCCGGCGCTCGGCCTGCCTCGCATCATGTCCATTGCGATCGCCGCGCTGGTGGGTGGCCTGATGCAGGTGCTCGTGCAGTGGCCGTCGCTTCGCGGGGAAGGCTTCCGCTACCGCCCGGTGCTCGACCTGCGCGATCCGGGGCTGCATCAGGTGCTGGTGCTGATGGGGCCAGGCACCGTGGGGCTGGCTGCGACACAGCTCAACCTGTTCGTGACGACGCTGCTGGCCACGAGTCAGGGTACGGGCGCCGTGTCGTGGCTGCAGTACGCCTTCAGGGTCATGTACCTGCCGCTCGGCCTGTTCGGCGTCTCGATCGCCACGGCTGTGCTGCCGACGGCGGCACGCAATGCCGCGCTCGAGGACCGCGCCGCGATCCGAGCCACGGTCGCAAGAGGCCTCGCGCTCATGCTGGTCGTCAACCTGCCAGCGACCTGCGGGCTTGTCGCGCTCTCGACGCCGATCATCAGGCTCCTTCTCGAACGCGGGCACTTCACGAGCGCCGACACCGCATCGACCGCGTGGGCGCTGCGGCTGTACGCCGTCGGGCTGGTCGGGTACTCGACGGCGCGCATCGTCTCGCCAGTGTTCTACGCGCTGGGACGCAGCCGCGTGCCGGTGCTCCTCAGCACGGTCTCGGTCCTGACCAACCTCGCCCTCAGTCTCGTCTTCGTGCGCGTCATGGGATTCGGAGGGCTGGCGCTGGCCACGTCGCTCGCGGCGCTGCTCAACGCGGCGTTGTGCGTGTGGCTGTTGCGTCGTGAGCTGGGCGGCAGCCTGGACGATGCCCGCCTGATGGGCGTGCTCACGAAGGTTGGAATCGCATCGATCGCGATGACCGCCGCCGTCGTCACTGCCGACCGTGCACTGTACCGATTCACGTCAGGAGCCAGCACGCTGTCACGGGCGGCTGCACTGTCCGCGACGATTGCGGCGGGTGTCGTCGCACTCGGCCTGGCTGCACGCGCACTGCAAATCGAGGAGTTCGGGTTCCTCACTGCAGAAGCGCGCAGGCGGGTACAGAAGTTGCTCGACCGCTGACAATCCGATTGTGGCCGGTGCTACGATCGAACCCGCGAGATGCGACGCAGCCCCTACTCTCCATACGGATCGCAGATGTCCTTCGGCCCCGGCCCGTTGTCGCCGGCGCTGATGTGGCTGATCGCCGCCAATGTCCTCGTGTTCCTGGCGCAGCTCCTCCTGCCGCCGGTGGCAGGGGTGCGGCTGGAAGGGACGCTCGGGCTGCTCCCCCACCGCGTGCTCACCGATTTCACGGTGTGGCAGGTGGGCACCTACATGTTCCTGCATGCGGGTGTCTTCCACCTGCTGTTCAACATGCTCGCACTCTGGATGTTCGGCACGGAACTCGAGCGCATGTGGGGCACGCCGTACTTCCTGAAGTTCTACTTCGTGACCGGCATCGGGGCAGGCGTCCTGACGGTCCTGTTCGGGCTGCTCCCGTTCTCGTTCGCCCAACAGGTCCAGCACAGCATCATCATCGGCGCATCCGGCGCGATCTTCGGACTGCTGCTGGCGTACGCGATGTACTTCCCGCGCCGGCCGATGTACCTGTACTTCCTGTTCCCGGTTGAAACCCGCTATGCCGTGATGATCTTCGGGGCGATCGAACTCTTCGCTGCCCTGAGCGGTCCCAGCGGCGTGGCCAACGCAACCCACCTGGGTGGGCTCATCGTTGGCTACCTGTTCCTCAAGAGCGGACGGATTCACCCGTGGTCGGAGGTGAATTACCGCTACCTCAAGTGGAAGATCAACCGCGCGCGGTCCAAGTTCGACGTCTACAACGGCGGCCGGGCGAACGACTGGAACCGCCGGGTGCACTGAGGGAGGCCAGCGGTTGGAGGTTAGAGGTTAGAGGTTAGAGGTTAGAGGTTAGACGTTCAGAAGTGGAGAGCCCGAACCCGAGAGGGTCGCTCAGCGACGCAAGCTGAACGGCAGGCGGATGCCGCCGATTGCCAGGCCGAGCGTCGGCCCCACCACTGGCAGCCCGTAACCGTTGGTCAGGAAGGCGTACTTGAATAGTGCGCCGCTCGCCACATGGATGTTCATCACCATGACGAAGGCGAGGAACGCGGCCAGCGGAGTCCAGAACCCCACGATCAGCGCCAGACCCGCCGCCAGTTCTCCGAGCGGCACGAGCCGCGCGAACACCTGCGTCCCCGGGATCGCCACGTGCTCCAGGTACCACCGGCTCGTGGATCCGGCCGCGGCGTCACCGAGCCACGCGTTGAACCGGCCCGCGAGAATCGACGCGTTCGTCAGCCACGCGATCTTGCCGATGCCTTCACACAGGAAGAACACCCCAAGGCAGATGCGGATGATCGTGAGCCCTGTTCCTTGCCGGTCGATTGCCATTCCTGATCCTGTCCTCTGGAGGCGTGTGGCAGGCAGCCCGCGCCTGCGCATCATCGGAGAAGGTCGTCCTCGCCCTCGGTGAGCCACTCCGCGCGGATCGGGCTGAAGACGTCGAGTTCGAACGTGTCCTCGAGCGCCTCGGCCTGATGCTCGACGCCTGAGGGAATGTGAATGACCTCGCCTTCGCGCACGGTGATCTCTTCGCCGGCGACGAGGAATTTGAGTCCGCCCTGCAGCACGTAGGTCATCTGCTCGCTCTGGTGCGCGTGCAGCGGGATGAGGCACCCCCGCTTGATGTAGACCTGCACCAGCATCTCACGCTCGCCCGTGACGATCTTCCGCGAGAGCATCTCCGTCACTTTTTCAAGGGCGATCTCGTCCCACCGGTGCAGTCGCACCCCTGTTTGACCCATGCAGGCTGAGGATATATCAACCGGAACCGGGTGCTATACTTCGGGGTTGATGAAGAGCGCCGTCGTCAACGGTGATCGACAGGCCATGCAGGCGTCGCAGCCCGCGTACGACGGACTCTCACGCGAGCAGATCCTCGACGCGTACCGCACGATCGTGCGGTCCCGCCGCATCGACGACAAGGAAATCCAGCTCAAGAACCAGAGTCAGGCGTTCTTCCAGATCAGCGGCGCCGGCCACGAGGCGATTCTCGTCGCCGTCGGCATGACGCTGCGGGCGGGATACGACTGGTTCCACGCCTACTATCGCGATCGCGCGCTCTGCCTCCAGCTCGGCGTCACGTCGCTCGACATGCTGCTCGCCGCGGTTGGCGCGGATGCAGACCCCAGCAACGCGGGGCGGCAGATGCCCTCGCATTGGGGCAACAGGTCTCTCAACATCGTCGCCGGCTCCAGCGCAACCGCGACCCAGGTGCTGCACGCGGTCGGCATGGCCGAAGCGGGCATGCTCTACAGCCGCATCGACGAGATTGCGAACCGCGCGTCGATGTTCCACGCGGACGAAATCGTCTACACGTCGCTCGGGGAAGGGTCCACGAGCGAGGGTGAGTTCTGGGAATCGATCAGCGCGGCGTGCACGCGTCACCTGCCCGTGCTGTTCCTCGTGGAAGACAACGGCTACGCGATCTCGACGCCGGTGGAGGTCGAAACGCCCGGCGGCGACATCTCGAAGCTGCTGCGCGGGTTCCCCGGGCTGCACATCGAAACAGCGGACGGCACCGACCTGTTCGACAGCCTCCGCGCCGTCCGCGCTGCGGCCGACTACATCCGCACGACCCGCGGTCCGGCACTCGTCCACGCGCACGTCATCCGCCCCTATTCGCACTCGCTCTCGGACGACGAGAAGCTGTACAAGACGGCGGCGGAGCGCGAAGCCGAAGCCCGCCGGGATCCGATCGGGCGGCTCGCCCAATTCATCCTCGCGAACGGCATTGCGACAACGGCGGAACTCGCCGCGATGGAATCCGACATCGAGCGCGAGATCGCGCTCGCAGCGGAACAGGCGGTTGCCGCACCGAAGCCGGCGAAGAGCACCGCAGGCCTGTACGTCTACTCGCCCAACGTCGACCCGACCTCGTCCGCATTCGAAACGCCGGCCACGCCGCACGGCAAGCCGGAGACGATGGTCGATGCGATCAATCGCACGCTGAAGGACGAGATGGCGCACAACCCGCGCATCGTCGTCTTCGGCGAGGACGTGGCGGATGCGAGCCGGAAGGACGCCCTGAAGGAAGTGAAGGGCAAGGGCGGCGTGTTCAAGGTCACCCACGGGCTCCAGCGTCACTTCGGCGAGCACCGCGTGTTCAACGCGCCGATCGCCGAGGCGAGCATCATCGGGCGGGCCGTCGGCATGGCCATGCGGGGCCTCAAGCCCGTCGTCGAGATCCAGTTCTTCGACTACATCTGGCCGGCGATGATGCAGATTCGCGATGAGATGTCGATGCTGCGGTACCGGTCCGGGAATCACTGGTCCTGCCCGCTCGTCATCCGCGTGCCGATTGGCGGCTACCTGCGCGGTGGCGGCCCGTACCACAGCCAGTCGGGCGAGAGCATCTTCGCCCACTGCCCGGGCATACGCATCGTGTATCCCTGCAACGCCGTCGACGCGGCTGGCTTGCTGCGTACCTCGATCCGGTGCGACGACCCGGTGCTGTTCCTCGAGCACAAGCACCTCTATCGACAGACGTACAACAAGGGCGAGTATCCGGGCGCGGAGTTCATGATCCCGTTCGGGAAGGGGAGCCTCCGCCGTGAGGGGTCGGACGTCCTCGTGATCACGTGGGGCGCACTCGTCCAGCGCTCGATGCTCGCGGCGCAGCAGGCCGCCGAACGCGATGGCATCCAGTCCGCCGTGCTCGATCTCCGCACGATCATGCCGTTCGACTGGGATGGAATCACGAGGCTCGTGAAGCAGACCAATCGCGTGGTCATCGCACATGAGGACACGCTGACCTGTGGGTTCGGCGCCGAGCTCGCCGCCCGCATTGCCGACGAACTGTTCCCCTACCTGGACGCGCCGGTCAGGCGCGTGGCCGCGCTCGACACGCCGGTGGCCTACTCGCCGGATCTCGAAGAAGCGATCCTGCCGCAGCCTGCCGACGTCCTCGAAGCGATTCGCGCCGTCGCACGCTATTGAGGTCGCTGGCCGCAGCAGTCGCCGGCCTGCTCTCCATCTCCGCCCTTGTACTCGCGATCGGCGCCGACACCCTGATGCCGGTCCGATCCGTCCCGCCAGAGATCGCCGGCCGCTTCCGTGAGCCGCGCGGATTTCAGCAGTCGGCCTCCGGGCAGTACTACGTCTTCGACCGCCGCGCGCACGAGATGTGGGGCATCGATCCGCGGATGGACGGACCGTTCCGCATCGTCGAGATAGGCGCCGAGCCCGGGCGGATCATCGATCCGACTTCCTTCGCCGTCGCGCCTGATGGCAGCTTCGTCGTCGCCGACGCGCCGCGTGGGACGGCGCGCATCCAGGCCTTCACGCCTGCCGGATTCAGGACGGCCGGGTTCTTCATCAGCGGAGGCACGCGCCCCCGCATCACGCTGGACGGCGTGGTGGTCAGCGGGATCGGCTCAATGCAGTTCACCGGGACATCAGTGCTGCTGTCGCAGCCGGAGAACGGATCGCTGGTGTCGGAGTACCTGCTGACCGGGCAGCCGAAGCGCAGCGTCGGCCAATTGCGGCCCACCGCGCACGAGGGCGACCCGGAGGTACACGTCGCGCTGAACAGTGGGATTCCGCTGCTCACACCGTCTGGCGAGCTGTACTACGTGTTCCAGGCTGGCGTCCCGGCGTTCCGCAAGTACGATGCGAGCGGCCGCCTCCTGTTCGAGCGGCCCATCCAGGGGCGGGAAATCGACGACCTGCTGCCGACGCTGCCTTCGTCCTGGCCTCGCAACCCCGTGGACGGCGAGTTGCCGCTGGTCAAGCCGAACATCCGGGCGGCGGCCGTGGATCAGAAGGGCCGGCTGTGGATTGCCTTCGAGGCCGGCTTCACGTACGTATTCGACGGTGATGGCGACAAGATCCGCATGGTCCGCTTTCGCGGTGCTGGCGCTGTCTCCCCCGGCACCATGTTCTTCGGACCGGGCGGACATCTGCTGGTCACGCCGGGCCTTCACGAGTACGAGGTGAATTGGTGAGTTGGTGAGTTGGTGAGTTGGCGTCACAATCGTTCCTGAAGACCTCCTCCCACAGGGCATCCGCACGATGAGCACGACAACCTCGATCCGCTCGGCAGCCGTCCTCGGCGCGGGCACCATGGGCGCGCAGATTGCCGCGCATCTCGCCAACGCCGGCATCAGTGTGCTGCTGCTGGACGTCACGCCGGACGCCGCACGTGAAGGGCTGAAGCGTGCGTCCGCCCTGAAGCCGGACCCGTTCTTCACCGCCGCAGCGGCGACACTGATCAGGACCGGCGGCTTCGACGACAGCCTGGCGCAGGTGTCGAGCGTGGACTGGATCATCGAGGCGGTGGTCGAGCGGCTCGACATCAAGCAGGGGCTCTTCGCCCGGCTCGAGCCACTGCGGGCCGCACACGCGATCGTCTCGTCGAACACGAGCGGCATCCCCATTGGCGCACTGGCTGATGGCCGCAGCACGGAGTTCAGGCAGCACTTCCTGGGCACGCACTTCTTCAACCCGCCCAGGTACCTGCGGCTCGTCGAAATCATCCCGACCGCCGACACGGCTCCGGCGGTCGTGGAGCGCCTCAGCCGGTTCATTGAGGTGTCCCTCGGCAAGGGCGTGGTATCAACGAAGGACACCCCGAACTTCATCGCCAACCACATCGGCCTGTACGGTGTCGTGCAGGTGATGCGCGCGATGGCCGCCGGCGACTACACGATCGAAGAGGTGGACGCCATCACCGGCCCGGCGCTCGGACGCCCGAAGAGCGCGACCTTCCGCACGATGGACATTGCGGGGCTCGACGTCTTCGAGCACGTGATGCGGAACCTCCAGGGGCGCATGCCGGAAGAGACGGCGCGCTCCGGGTTCACGCTTCCGCCCCTCGTGGCCGACCTCGTCCAGCAGGGTCGAACGGGCCAGAAGGTCGGACAGGGCTTCTACAAGCGCGAGGGCTCGGACATCCTCACGCTCGATCCAGCCACGATGACGTATCGCGCGAAGCAGTCGCCGCGCATCGCGTCGCTCGACGCGGTCAAGGGCATGGACGATGTCGCGGAGCGGGTCCGGACGCTGTTCAACGCGAAGGACAAGGCGGGCACGCTCCTGCGCGACTCACTCGCACCGCTGCTCGTCTACACGGCCGAGGTCGCTCCTTCCATTGCGCACTCGATCGACGACGTCGACCGTGCGATGCAGTGGGGTTTCGGCTGGGAACTCGGGCCGTTCGAATTGTGGGACGCGATCGGCATCAAGGAAGTGCTGGCGGTGGCGAAGCCCGCGCACGTGCCTGCCCTGGTGGCCGAGCAGCTGTCGGCCGGACGCAACCGCTTCAGGGATGGACGCGTTCCGCCCGCCGGTCCCGGCCTGCAGCTGCTGCGAGCGGCGAAGGCTCGGACGTCCGTGCTGCGGAAGAACCCGGGCGGCTCGCTCGTGGACCTCGGCGACGGCGTGCTCTGCGTCGAGCTGCACTCGAAGATGAACATCATCGGTGCCGACACGATGCAGATCATCCAGGCAGGGCTGAACGAGGCGGCGGCGAACTTCCAGGCGCTCGTGATCGGCACCGACGCAGTGAACTTCTCCGCCGGTGCGAATCTCATGCTCGTGCTGGTGGAAGCGCAGGATGGCAACTGGGACGAGATCGACCTCATGGTTCGAACGTTCCAGCGAACAACGCTCTCATTGCGCTATGCACCCGTGCCGGTCGTCGTCGCACCAGCGGGGCTCGCGCTTGGGGGCGGCTGCGAGTTCATCCTGCACGCGGATCGTGTGCAGGCGGCGGCTGAAACCTACATGGGCCTGGTGGAAGTCGGTGTCGGCCTGATCCCCGCCGGTGGTGGGACGAAGGAGATGGTGCAGCGCGCAGGTCGCACGGCCGCCGCCGCGAAGGCGGACCTGCTGCCATTCGTGCAGGCGGCATTCGAGACCATGGCGCTCGCCAAGGTGTCCACCAGCGAACCGCACGCACAGCAGCTCGGATACCTGCGCGGATACGACTGCATCTCCATGAATCGCGAGCGGCTGATCGCGGACGCGAAGGGGCTCGCGCTCGACCGCGTGCGCGAGGGCTACCGCCCGCCGCAGCCGGAACCGATCCCCGTTGGCGGCGCGAACGTGGAGTCTGCGCTCAAGCTGGGCGTGCATCTCGCCTGGCGCTCGGGCCGGGCCACGGACTACGACGTGGTGATCGGCCGTGCCCTGGCCCACGTGGCTGCGGGCGGATCGCTGCCGCATGCGACGATGGTCAGCGAGCAGTATCTACTGGACCTCGAACGCGAGGCGTTCCTGAAGCTGTGTGGCGAACGCCGTACCCTCGAACGGATTCAGCACACGCTCAAGACCGGAAAGCCGTTGAGGAATTAGAGACTTGGTGAGCCAGTGAATTGGTGAGTTGGTGACGTGGTGAGTTGGTGAGGAACACGATCGAGTTCGTGGAGCGCGGCTCGGGGCCGCCGCTGGTGCTCGTGCCTGGCGTGCAGGGGCGCTGGGAGTACTCGCGTGCGCTCGTCGACGCGCTGGCGACGCACTATCGCGTCATCACGTTCTCGCTGTGCGACGAGCGCCACGGACGCGACGATGCCGAGTCGCCGGTCGACGTGTTTGCCCATCAGGTCGAGCGGGCCCTCGATAACGCCCACGTTCAGGGCGCCCCAGTGGTCGGGGTGTCGTTTGGCGGACTGGTGGCGCTGCGATTTGCGGCGACACGTCCCGAGCGCACGCGGGCCTTGGTGATGATCTCGGCGCCTGGCCCGCAGTGGCACCTGCGGCCGCGACACGACATGTACGCCCGCCTGCCGTGGCTATTCGGCCCGCTGTTCCTGGCGGAGACGCCGTTCCGCCTTCGCAAGGAGATTGCGGCGGCGCTCCCCGACAGACGGGCGCGGCGCCACTACCTGCTCGAGCAGGCACGAACGATCCTGCGGGCGCCCGTGTCGCTCGCGCGAATGGCCGCGCGTGCACGGCTCATCGGTCGATACGATCGGCTTGCCGACTGCCAGCGCGTGCGGGTGCCGACGCTGATCCTCCAGGGCGACGACGCCCTGGACCATGTGACGGGCTCAGGCGGAACGCTGGATTACGCGCGGCTCATCGCAGGCGCCCGTCACGCGCGCATGGAACGCACCGGGCACCTGGGATCGGTGACCAGGCCCGACGACTGCGCCGAACTCGTTCACCGCTTCATCGCTGACGCGACAAAGGATCAACAACACAGTGCTGCGTGAGATTCCAGGACCTGCGGGGCGCCTCGAGGTGCTCCTCGACATGCCGTCCCACCGTGGCGTGACCGCCGACGGCCTGCTCGCAACCGGAGCGGAAGGGGGCATCCGGGCTGCCGTCGTGCTCGGCCACCCTCACCCGCAGTTCGGCGGGACGATGCATACGAAAGGCATCTATCACACGGCGAAGGGGCTGTCGCGCATCGGGTGTGCCGTGCTGCGCTTCAACTTCCGCGGCGTCGGGCGCAGTGATGGGACGTACGACGAGGGGCGCGGCGAGCGTGACGACTTCCGTGCAGCGCTCGACTTCATGAGCGGACGCCTCCCGGGGCTGCCGCTCTGGGCTGGCGGCATGTCATTCGGATCCTGGGTTGGCCTCAACGTCGGCGTCGAGGACCCGCGCGTGTCCCTGCTGCTCGGGGTTGCGGCTCCGGTGAACAAGTGGGACTTCTCGGCCGTCGAGCGGAGCCCGAAGCCGAAGTTCTTCGTCCACGGCGAACTCGACGAGATCTGCGGCTTCCGTGACATCAACGCGTTCTACGCGCGCTGTGCCGATCCGAAGGAACTGGTCATCATCGACAGCTCCGATCACCTCTTCAACGGGGTGGTCAACGAAGTCGCTGATGCGGTCGAGGAACTGCTCGGGGATTGGCAGGCCCCGGGCGCACCCGGCCATCAGGCCCACCACGAGGAGTGAACGCCATGAACGACGCAGTCATCGTGTCCGCCGTCCGCACCGCCGTGGGCAAGGCGCCGAACGGCGCGCTGCGCGGCTCGCGGCCGGACGACCTCGGCGCCGCCGTCATCGCCGAGGCGCTCACGCGCGCGCCCGGTATCCAGCCGACGGACATCGAAGACGTCATTCTTGGATGCGCCATGCCTGAAGGCGAACAGGGCATGAACGTCGCGCGCATCGCGAGCCTGCGCGCCGGCATCCCGGTCTCCGCGTCGGCGGTCACCGTGAACCGCTTCTGCTCCTCCGGGCTCCAGGCGATCGCGTACGCCGCCGAGCGCATCATGGTTGGCGCGGCCTCCGCGATCGTCGCGGGGGGGACCGAGTCGATGAGCATGATCCCGATGGGCGGCTTCAAGATCTCGCCGAACCCCACCCTGATGGACAGCTATCCGGACGTCTATCTCAGCACGGGGCTCGTCGCCGAAAACCACGTGCGCGACTACGGCATCACCCGAGACGAGCAGGACGCCTTCGCGCTGCGCAGCCACCAGCGCGCGCTCGCGGCAATCGATGACGGACGCTTCGCCGAGGAGATCGTGCCTGTGACGGCACGCGTGTTCGACGGCGCCGCCGGCAAGACCGTCGAGACGACGTTCGCCGTGGACGAGGGGCCGCGTCGCGACACCTCCGCCGCGGCGCTCGCGAAACTGCGTCCCGCCTTCCATGTGTCCGGCACCGTCACGGCCGGGAACTCCTCGCAGACCAGCGACGGTGCCGCCGCCGTCATCGTCACCAGCGCGGCGCTCGCCAGGGAGCGCGGACTGCAGCCCCTCGCCCGCTTCGTCGCGTTCGCGACGGCCGGGGTCGAGCCGGAGAAGTTCGGTATCGGGCCGGTGCAGGCGATACGCAAGGCCCTGACAATTGCCGGGCTCTCGCTCGAGCAGATGGATCTCATCGAGCTCAACGAGGCGTTCGCGGCGCAGGCGCTCGCATGCCTTCGCGAACTGCCGATCGATCCCGAGCGTCTCAACGTCAACGGCGGCGCGATCGCGCTGGGGCACCCGCTCGGCTGCACTGGCGCAAAGCTGACGACCACGATCCTGCACGAACTCAAACGGCGCAACGGCCGCTACGGCCTGGTGACGATGTGCGTCGGTGGGGGGATGGGTGCAGCCGGTATCTTCGAGCGGATGTGAGCCATGTCAACAACCAACGGGACCTCAGCGCTCAAGGGCGGTGAGTTCCTCCTCCAGCCCTCGGTGCCCGCATCGGTCTTCACGCCCGAGCGTCTGACCGACGAGCACCGCATGATCGCCGCGACGGTCCGCGATTTCGTCAACGGCGAGGTGCTGCCGGTCCTCGACAGGCTCGAGGAGAAGGACTGGGAGCTCGCTCGGCGCCTGGTCGCACGTGGCGCGGAGCTCGGGTTGATGGGAGCCGACGTCGCCGAGCAGTACGGCGGACTCGGACTCGACAAGGTGTCGTCGGTCGTCATCAGCGAGGAGATCTCGCTCTCCGCATCGTTCGCAGCCACCTTCGGGGCCCACGCCAACCTGGTCGTCCTCCCATTGTCACTGTTCGGCACGGAGCAGCAGAAGCAGAAGTACCTCCCGAGGCTCCTCTCGGGCGAAATGATCGGAGCGTACTGCCTGAGTGAGCCGGGCTCGGGGTCCGACGCCCTCGGCGCGAAGGCGCGCGCCGTCCGGCAGCCCGACGGCAGCTTCGTGCTGGGCGGCGAGAAGATGTGGATCACCAACGGCGGCTTCGCCGACGTCTTCATCATCTTCGCCCGCGTCGAGTCGTCGCCCTCCGATGAGGGGGGCTTCTCCGCGTTCATCGTCGAGCGTGCGTTCGGCGGGCTGACGAGCGGCAAAGAGGAGCACAAGATGGGGCTCCACGGGTCGTCAACGACGCCGATCATCCTGCAGGATGTGAGGGTGCCTGCCGAGAACCTCCTCGGCGAGATCGGCAAGGGGCACCGAATCGCCTTCAACGTGCTGAACTTCGCGCGCTACAAGCTGGGAGCCATGTGTGGCGGCGGGGCGCAGGGCGCGATTGGCGAAGCCGCGCGGTACGCCGGCACACGAAAGCAGTTTGGCGTGCCGATCGCCTCGTTCGGCGCGATCAGGCACAAGCTCGGCGAGATGGTCTGCCGCGCCTATGCGGTCGAGAGCCTGATTTATCGCACCGCAGGCATGATCGACGCGCGCATTGCGGCCACGCCGCATGAACCGGCCGACCAGGCGATCGTCCTCGCGGCGGTCGAGGAGTACGCGGTCGAGGCGTCGATCGCGAAGGTCATCGGCAGCGAGATGATGGACTTCGTGCTCGACGAGAACATCCAGATCCACGGTGGCAACGGGTACGTGCGTGACTATCCCGCCGAGCGTCACTACCGCGATGCCCGCGTAAACCGGATCTTCGAGGGAACGAACGAGATCAACCGCCTCCTCATTCCCGGGATGCTCGCACGGCGCGCGGTGAAGGGTGACCTCGGGCTCATCGCGGCGGCGAAGGCGCTGCAGGACGAGTTGCTCGGACCGCCGACGATGCCGGAGCCGGACGACTCGCCGCTCGCTGATGAAACGCGGGTCGTCGATCAGTGCAAGAAGGCCAGCCTCATGGTGCTCGGCCTCGCGATGCAGACCTACCGCGAGAAGCTCGGGGACCAGCAGGAGGTCCTCCTGCACGCCGCCGACATCGTGATGGACACCTACGCAGCCGAAAGCGCCCTGCTGCGGGCGCGAGCCGCTCTTGCCGCGGACGCGACGAACGCGCAGCTCCACTCGAATGCCGCGCGCGTGTTCGTCAACGATGCGGCGCTGCGGATCGAGGTTTCGGCGAAGCAGGCGCTGGCGGCCATGCTCGAGGGTGATACGCTCCGGACCATGGTCGCCGCGCTCCGTCGGCTCTTTCGGCAGATGCCGATCAACACCGCCGTCCTCAGGCGTGAACTGGCTGATGCAGCGGTGGCCCGGGAAGCCTACCCCTTCGGAAGTTAGAACCTGCTGCACAACCTTCACCACGGTCCACACAGCGAAACACGGAGCTACACTGTTCCGGACCGATCTTCAAGACGTCACGCTTCCGCGCTGGCGCGCTCGCTCTTCGAACGCGCGTCTGGAACTCGAGGATAGGTGCCGCAGCGAAAGAAGCGGGAGAAACGAACACTTGTCGACAAGCGGGATACAGGCATGTTCGGACTGACCTCGCAGGCCCCCCTCGCACCACGCGAGGTCTTTATCCGCCGGCTGATCGGATCGGTGCTGCTGGCCTTCGGCGTGATCGTGGTCAGCCTCGGCATCGGGATGACCGGCTACCACTGGCTTGCCGGTCTGGGCTGGGTCGACGCGTTCCTGAACGCCTCGATGATCCTCGGCGGCATGGGCCCCGTGAACGTCCTGGACGGCACCCTCGCCAAGCTCTTCGCCGGCGTGTACGCGCTCTTCTCTGGCCTGGTCCTCGTCGGCGCGACGGGTCTCGTGCTCGGCCCCATCCTGCACCGCATGCTGCACAAGTTCCACCTCGACGACATCGACCTGGCAGACGACGACCGCCAGGGCCCGCGGATGTGACCGGCCTGGCGGGTGAGCCATAACCAGGATGATGTGGATCATGCCTCTCGGGCGCTGTCGCTCGCGCCTGGCTGCGGCACTCCTGTGCGCGGCACTGCCGGTGTGGTGGCCTGGCGTTGCGTGTGGCCAGACCACTGCTCATGGCGCACTCGGAGCCGGAGCCACGCAGGGCGAAGTGGGCGTCGAAGTCGTCCGCGGTCGCGCAGGAGCTGGCGCCGTCGGTGGCGTGGGCGCGGTGCTCCTCGGTTCGATCTTCGGCTCGTATGGCCTCCTGCGCAGCGGTCGTCCGGTGGACGTGCGGCTGACTGCCGGGGTTACCGTGCTCAGCAGCAGCGAGGTCTCGTCGAAGGGTCTCGAGGCGGGCGTGAACACGTCCCTGTGGGTGACCCGACATCTCGCGCTCTACGGCACGGGCGCTCGCTACCTCCGGATCCACGAGACCCGCTCGGTGCAGGCGCCGGGCTACCGTTACAACGTTCCGTACTGGCGAGCCGCGGCGGGCATTGCCGTCCGGCTCCGGTAGTTCTGCCCGGCCGGATAGAATAGGCGTCGATGCGAGGCATTCGTTTTCGCGTACCGGTCATGTTCCCGGCCCTGGTCGCCGTGGCCATGCTCGCGGCCTGCAGCAACAGGCCGCACGAGGAGAGCACGGAGGACTACGTCCGCAAGATCACGGCAGGGCGCGCCGCGAAGGACGCGGACTTCCGCGCGGGACACGATGTCATCCCCGACGCGAAGAAGGACGAGTTCCTGCCGCTCGCGTACTTCCCCGTCGACCCGGCGTACAACGTGCTCGCCGGCCTCAAGCCTGCCACCCAGGACATCGTCGTCGACATGCCGACCTCCACTGGGGTCCGCCGCAAGATGCGCGAGGTGGGGACGATGGAGTTCACGTTGAAGGGGCAGCAGATGTCGCTGCTGGCGTTCAACGAGGTCGGCGCGCCGGACAACAACCACGTGACGCTGATGTTCAGCGACATGACCAGCGGGACAGAGACGTACGCGGCGGGCCGCTACATCGACCTGGCGATGACGGCGAGCGGCATCTACGCGCTCGACTTCAACCTTGCGTACCACCCGTACTGCTATTACAACCCGACCTACGAGTGCCCTTACCCGCCGCCAGAGAACCGGCTGAAGGTACCGATTCACGCTGGCGAGCGGATGAAGAAGCCGGCCGAAGCGCAGACGAAATGATCCGAGCCGTCGTATTCGACTTCGATGGTGTGCTCGCCAACAGCGAGCCGCTCCACTACCGCGGCTATCGCGACGTGCTCGCGCCTCGCGGCATCACGCTGACCGAGCGCGCCTACTACGCCAACTACCTTGGCTACGACGACATCGGCGCGTTCAAGGCGATCGGCTTCGACATGGGTGCCCCGTTCAGCGAGGCTGACGTCGCGGAGCTCGTCGCGCAGAAGGCGATCCGCCTGGAGGAGCTCGAGAAGACCGCCTCGGTCCTCTTCCCTGGCGCGCGCGAAGCGATCGAGCGCATGTCGGCCGCTGGGCCCGTGGCGATCGCGTCCGGTGCGTTGAAGGGTGAGATCCTGCGCGTGCTCGACAACGAACGGCTGCGTCCGCACTTCCCGATCGTCGTCGCCGCCGAGGACACGCCAGCGAGCAAGCCGGACCCGGCGCCCTATGCCCTTGCGGTGGACCTGCTGGCGCGGCGACACCCTGGCCTGCGCGCTGCCGAGTGCGTGGCCATCGAGGATTCGAAGTGGGGCCTCATGTCCGCGCGAGGCGCGGGCCTGCGCACCGTCGCCATCACGCACACCTACCCAGCCGCCGAGCTCGCGGACGCCGCGGATCTGGTCATCGAGCATCTCGATCAGTTCACGCCGGAACTGCTGCGCTCGCTGTAGGGGAGGCCTAGAGGGCTGGGAACGGCGGGAAGGCCGGGAAGGCCAGGAGAGCTGGCGGGGCTACCGGTTCAAACCTCCCCCCTCCGCACGCGTTGTGAACGCGCCTTCGGCGCTGTGCTCCGGCGGGCAAGCCGGCCCCTGTCCTCCGTCGTCCGTCTTCCGTCCGAGTCCCGAGCCCCGAGTCCCCAGTCCCGAGTCGCCAACCTCCGCCCTCGTCCCCGTATTCAGCCATCCGTCACAGACGGTTTCTTGGAGCCGTGACGAACGACAGGGACGAGCGTTCGTCCCAGTGACGAGTAGCGGGTTGCACCTTCGATACTCGGCGCATGCACGACTTTCCCCGACGGAGGATGTCAGACATGCGACTCATGAAGGCGGCTCTCGCGCTGCTCGTCACGCTGTGCATCGGCGGCCTCGCCCACGCGCAGAGCACGACCGGAACGATCCGAGGCCACGTCAGCGATGCACAGGGGCTCGCACTGCCGGGAGTGACCGTCAGCGTCAGCTCACCGAACCTGCAAGGCACCCGAACTGCCGTCAGCGCGGACAATGGTGATTACGTCCTGACGCTCCTGCCCTCCGGCACGTACACCGTGCGATTCGACATCGGCGGGTTCGAAACGGTCTCCCGCACGGTCAGCCTGGCACCCACGCAGGATCTCCCGCTCGACGTGAGCCTCGGTCCAGCGGCGGTGTCAGAGGAGCTCACGATCGTCGGACGTCGGGCGGATGTCCTCACGCAGACGGCGCAGGTCGCCACGAACTTCAAGCAGGACCTCATCGAATCACTCCCCACCAATCGCGACATCAACGCCTACCTGCTCCTGGCACCGGCCGTCCATCCGACGGGCCCGAACGGCGGGTACTCAATCGCGGGGTCCGCGTCGTACGAAAGCCTGTTTCTCGTGAATGGTGTGACCGTGAACGAGAACCTGCGGGGGCAGGCCAACGACCTCTACATCGAGGACGCCATCCAGGAGACGACCGTCGCGACCGCCGGCATCTCGGCGGAGTACGGGCGGTTCAGCGGCGGGGTCGTGAACGTCGTCACGAAATCGGGCGGGAACACCTTCTCGGGGTCGTTTCGTGAGTCATTGTTCAACGACGGCTGGCGGACGCTGACGCCGTTCGAGGAGCGCGCCATTGCACGGGACCCCGCGCACCGCGAGCTGCGGGTCGACAAGGTGGTGCCGACACACGAGTACACCTTCGGCGGCCCCATCATGAAGGACCGGCTCTGGTTCTTCACGGCGGGGCGCATCCAGACGCAGTCGGAGGGTCGCACGCTGGTCGGCACGAACCTGCCTTACACCTACAAGCGCCCCACGCAGCGCTACGAGGGCAAGGGCACGTTCTCGCTGACGTCGAGCCACCGGTTCCAGGGGACCTTCTCGAAGATCCTCGACGAGCAGCAGAACAACACGTTCAACACGTCCGTGTCGTCGGACCTGGCGAGCCTGAATACCAGGAAGACGCCGCAGGACCTCGCGGTCGTCAACTACAACGGCGTGCTCGGGAGCCGGTTCTTCGTGGAGGCGCTGTTCTCGCAGCGCCACTTCACGTTCGAGGGGGACGGCGCGAACTCGACCGATCTCGTCAACGGCACGCTGATGATCGACAACTCACAGGGGTACCGGTTCTGGTCCGCCACATTCTGCGGCGTCTGCGACCCGACGAAGCGCGACAACATCGACCTCTACGGCAAGGCGACGTACTTCCTCGCACCGGAGCGGGGCGGCTCTCACACCCTGACGTTCGGCATGGACGCGTTCAACGACAAGATCTTCGCAAACAACCACCAGTCAGGCAGTGACTACCGCATCTACAACACGGGGACGATCATCCGCGGCACGGGTGAGAGCGCCGTCATATATCCGGTGTCGCTCGGCGACGGATCCACCTTCATCCAGTGGAACCCGATTCCGTTGAACAGCAAGGGTTCCAACTTCCGTACCTACTCGACGTTCGTGAACGACAGCTGGCGTGTGAGCAGCCGGGTCACGGCCAACCTTGGCGTTCGATGGGACAAGAACCGCGGCCGCGACCAGCAGGGCTCGCTGGTCGCCAACGACAGCGCCTTCAGCCCGCGGCTCGGTGTCGTCGTCGATCCGCGCGGCGATCAGAAGTGGTCCGTGACCGCGAGCTTCGCGCAATACGTGGCAGCGCTCAACAACGCGATTGGAGACTCGGCATCGGGTGCCGGCAACCCCCAGACGTTCCGGTTCGCGTACCGTGGACCAGACATCAACGCCGACCAGAATGGGGCGCTTACACCGACGCCGCAAGCGATCCGGCAGATCTTCGACTGGTACTTTGCGAACGGCGCAGACCGCCTGCCGTACCTGTCACAGCCCACCATTCCCGGGGTGACGCCGCAGATCCGCGGAAACCTCAAATCGCCGAACGTGCTCGAGTATGCGGCCGGCGTGAACAGGCAGTTCGGTGCCC
Source organism: Acidobacteriota bacterium (assembly GCA_018268955.1). Lineage (GTDB taxonomy): Bacteria > Acidobacteriota > Vicinamibacteria > Vicinamibacterales > CAVVIG01 > CAVVIG01. Next base: position 59,305 of record JAFDVO010000041.1, read on the forward strand.
GCGCGGCCCTGCGCGCCGACTTCGTGTATCGGCGCTATCGCGACTTCTACGCGCAGCGCACGGACACGGGCACGGGGCGGGTGACCAACGCACTCGGACAGAGCTTCGACCTGACGCTCGTGGAGAACACGAATGCGCTGAAGCGTCGCTACAAGGGGATTACGGCGCAGGGCACCTATCGGTTTGGCGCGCGGACCGACGTCGGCGGCACCTACACCCTCTCGCGGACGTGGGGCAACGACAACGGCGAGAACGTCGTCTCCGGCCCGGTGCCGTCCGGGCTGCTCAGCTATCCTGAGTACGCCCAGCCGTCGTGGGGCTATCCCGAAGGTGACCTCCAGGTCGATCAGCGCCATCGGGCGCGTTTGTGGGTGAACATCGGCGTGCCGCGCATGCGGAACCTCACCCTCAGCCTCCTGCAGACGCTCGAGAGTGGCGTGCCGTTCGGACCGAACAACATCAACGCGGCGAACTTCAACGGCATCGACCCGCGTCCGTACGTCGTCAACCCTGGCTACCTGACCCCGCCCGACGGCGCATCGACCGCCTACTTCTACACGGTTGATTGCTCAACCGTACCGGCAGCCGTAACGGCCGCGGGGTTCGGCTGTACGAGTGGACGCTCCCGTGATGCGTTCCGCACGGTCGGCCAGAAGCGCACGGACCTCGGCATCAACTACACCTTCCGCATGCCTGCCACGAAGTCGCTCGAGTTCTTCGCCCACGCAGATGTGATCAACCTGTTCGATCAGTCACAGCTGTGCGGCTGCGGCGGCACGGTGTTCGGCAACTCGAACGCACACGGCGGCGGCGTCAGCCAGACGCGCATCGACCAGACCGTCCGCACCGCCGTCTCACATCCAGCGCTCTACGCCCCGTTCAATCCGTTCACGACAACACCGGTGCAGGGGGTGAACTGGAACTACGGCCCGAACTTCGGGACCGCGCTGAACCGCTTCGCCTACACCACGCCGCGCACGTTCAGGGTGAACGTCGGGGTCAGGTTCTAGGAAGAGGCCGTGAGAGACAGGAGGGTCGGAACGGCCTGGAACAGTTCCTGGCCCTCCTGGCTCTCCTGGCTCTCCTGCCTTCCGGGCGTTCCCTTCCTGGCCTTCCTGCCCAGCCCGCCGCCCTGCCCCTCTGCGCTATGCTAACGACGTGATTGACGAGGCGCTGGTCCGGGAGTTCACGTCGATGGTCCACAGTCCGGACCCGGATCTCGCCGGGCCCGCCCTGGTGATGGCGCGACTGGGCTACCCGCACCTGGATGCCGAAGCCTACGTGGCGCGGCTCGACGCCCTCGGACGCGAGGCCCTCACCCGCGTGTCTGCCGCCACCACCACGACCCACGAGATCCCACCGCATGTGGACCCGCTCGTCTTCGCACGCGTCGCCGCCTTGAACGAGTTCCTGTTCGAGGACGAGCGGTTCACCGGGAACGACAAGCAGTACGACGACCCTCGCAACAGCTTCCTCAACGAAGTGCTCGACCGGCGCACAGGCATTCCAATCACGCTCGCACTCGTGTACATGGAGGTCGCACGCCGCGCCGGCCTCGATCTGGAGGGGGTCAACTTCCCGGGGCACTTCCTCGTACGCCATCGGGGCGTGCAGGGCACGTCGTATTCACGAGACCTGCTGATCGACGCGCATCACGCCGGCGCGATCCTGAGCGAGGCCATGTGCCGTGATCTGCTGGCCCGGCACACCGGCAAGGACGTGCTGTGGGAGCCGGACCTGCTCGCACACGCGACGAAGGTGCAGATCCTCACGCGCATGCTCCTGAACCTGAAGCGTGCGTACGTTCGGCTCTATTCGTTTGCGCAGGCGCGGGAGGTCACCGAGCTGCTGCTGGCACTGAACCCGTCAGCGGCGACAGAACTGCGGGACCGTGGCCTGCTCGCCTACCACCTGAACGACCTGCCGTCGGCGCTTCGCGACCTGCAGACCTATCTCGAACGCTCGAAGGGCGCGGAGCTCGACGAGGACGAGCGGGCCGAACACGCCCGCATCTGGGAGCACGTCAAGACGCTGCGCCGCCGCGTCGCCGCCCTCAACTGAGCGGCCACGGAGCACACGAAGCCACACTGTCTCCGACGACGGCGGCTCCGTGACCTTCGCACACGGCGCGATTCGCGATCAGCACTCCGCAATGAGCGATCAGCACTCGCGATTAGCGATTAGCATTTAGCGATTAGCGTTTAGCATTTACCGATTAGCGTTCACCTGATCTTCCCGATCTCCTCATACAGGATCGCCGACGAGATGATGCCGCTCTGGAAGTTGCCGCAGTCGAGCTTCTCGTTGGGTGCGTGCGCGTTCTCGTCGGGCAGGCCCACACCGAACAGCACCGAGGGGAGCCCGAGTTCCTCCTGGAACGTGGCAACGACCGGGATCGAGCCCCCTTCGCGCGTGAAGACCGGCGCCCGGCCGAAGCCCTGCTCGATTGCGCGGCCCGCCGCCTGGATGTACTTGTTGTCGAAGGAGGCCATCCACGGCTTGCCGCCGTGCATGCGGGTGACCTTCACTTCCACCGTCTTCGGCGCGATCTTCGCGAGGTAGTCCTCGAACAGCTTCGCGATCTTGTCCGGGTCCTGGTTGGGCACCAGCCGCATGCTGACCTTTGCCATGGCGACGGCCGGCAGCACCGTCTTCGCGCCTTCACCGGTGAACCCGGAGAGCAGCCCGTTCACCTCGAAGGTCGGGCGGGCCCACGTCCGCTCCAGCGTCGTGTAGCCCGGCTCCCCGTGCACCTTGGGGATGCCGAAGTCCTTGCGGTACTGCTTCTCGTTGAACGGCAGCGTGGCCCACGCCTTCCGCTCCTCGTCCTGCAACGGCACCACATCGTCATAGAAACCGGCAATCTTGATGTTGCCGCTGCGGTCCTTGCACTGCGCGAGCATCTGCGCGAGCACCATGGCCGGATTGGCCACGGCGCCGCCGAAGACACCTGAGTGGAGATCGGTGCTGCTGCCGCGCAGGTCGATCTGGAAGTACACCAGGCCGCGGAGTCCGTAGCAGATCGAGGGCACGCCGCGCGCGAACATGGCCGAGTCCGAGATGACCACGACATCCGCCGCGAGCTTCTCCCGGTTGGCCTTCACGAAGTTGTCGAGGTTGACGCTGCCGACCTCCTCTTCGCCCTCGAGGATGATCTTGATGTTCACCGGCAGGCGGCCGTTCTGCTTGATGTGCGCCTCGATCGCCTTGAGGTGCATGAAGACCTGCCCCTTGTCGTCCGCGGCGCCGCGCGCGTAGATCTCGCCGTCGCGCACCGTCGCCTCGAACGGCGGCGTCGTCCAGAGGTCCAGCGGGTCGACCGGCTGCACGTCGTAGTGGCCGTAGAAGAGGATCGTCGGCGCGCCCTCTGCACCCTTCCATTCGCCGTAGACGACCGGGTTGCCAGGCGTCTCTATCAGCTCGACCCCCTGGAGCCCCACCCGCCGCATCTCGTCCGCGCACCACTCGGCGCACCGGCGCACATCGGGTGCATGCTCGGGCAGCGCGCTGATGCTCGGGATCGCGAGCAGCGCCTTCAGTTCGTCGAGGTAGCGTTCGCGATTGACGTTGATGAAGTCGATGACGTTGTTCATGGCGTGGGAGCACTCCTCGCGAGGGCGGTCAGCGGGACGACCACTGGTCGGCGTCGACCTCGGCCCTGCCCTCTCGTCTGAGCTTGTCGAGATGCGCGCGCACGGTCTCGTGCGCGGCCGGCATGAGCGCCGGATCCAACCCATCATAGATGGATTCGGCGATGGCCTGCACGGTGCTGAATCCGGCGGCGAGCGCCGCCAGCACCTGTGTCTCACGCACGTGCCTGTGCTCGATCACCCGGCTGAGCACGCGTTGTGGATCTTCGATGGCCGGGCCGTGCGCCGGCAGCAGCAAGCGAGGCCGCAGCGCACGCACCCGTTCGAGTGAGGCGAGGTACTCGCGCAGGTCTCCGCCCCGGCTTGCATGGATCACCACGCTCCCTCGAGCCATTAGCAGATCCCCGACGAACAGCGTCCCGCTCGGTTCGTGCCAGAACGCGAGGTGATCGGGCGCGTGTCCTGGCGTGTGGATGGCGATCAGCGTGTGGCCGCCAACGTCAACCGCTTCCTCGTCCCGAAGCGCCTGCCAGGCAAGGCCGAATCGGCGATCGAAGTCCTCCCAGGGCAGCTTTCGGAAACACGCCTGCGGGAAGGCGTCGAGCAGGCGTGGCGCACCCGAGGCGTGATCGGTGTGTCCGTGGGTCACGAGGACCTGCTCCAGCCTCGCGCGGCGCGTCCGCAGTTCTGAGCCAATCAGCGAGAGATGTTCCGGGTGCCCTTGTCCTGCGTCGATCAGCGCCGCATGACCGCCGCGACCGACGATCAGGAACGTGTTGTTCCCTTCGCCGGTCCACGGGCCAGGGTTGTGCGCGTGCAGGACGATCGGCTCGAACACGTCCCCTACTTCTGTGCGGTCTGGGCCGTGCGGTGGTCCAGGAGCAACCCGACCGACGTGCGGGGCTGGAAGCCCTTGAAGTCCGCGCCGTCCTTCTCGAAGTACGTGCGGCGATCCTGCTGCCCCCTCACGAACAGGTCGAAGAAGGCGGTCGCGAAGTGGTCCAGGATGTTGTTCATCCGCACGCTGTCCCACACCGCGTCGGCATAGTGCGTGAACGGATAGCCCTTCAGCGTGTCCGAGTACTGGTAGGTCTCGATAGGAGCCGGAATCGGCGCGCCGGCATTGTGGTTCGCGTTCACGTAGGTCAGCAGCCAGCGTTCGGCGTTGACCGCCCCGTCGAAGATAGCCTTCGTCCCGGTCTCGTACCGCGCCACTGCGTCGGCACTCCCGGCGACGAACAGCACCGGCGTGCGAATGCCCGCGAGGCCGCGTGCGTCCCAATACCCGTTCTGCATTCCCCACGGCGCGATCGCGATGGCCGCCTTGATCCGCGGGTCGACCTTGCGCGCGACGTCAGGGTTCGCAGCGCCCCTCTCCGCAAGAAGTCTGTTCGGCGGCGCGTTCTCGATGGAAACGTTCTTGTCGCTGTACCCGCCGCCGATCACGTTCACCAGCCCGTAGCCGCCCATCGAGTAGCCGACAATGCCCGTCCGCGTGTCATCCACGAGCCCGGCAAGGAAGCTGCCGGAGCCACTCCTCCCGAGCCTCGCTACCTCGTTCAGGACGAAGAGCTGATCGAACGGCCTGTTGTAGAGCGTGCTCGCGAAGGCCTGCTGGTCGTCGTAGGTGCTCTCCGGGTGATCGATCGCCACCACGACGAACCCCTTGCTCGCCAGGTTCTCGCACAGGTGGCTCATGAGGTACCGGTTCCCGGGGTAGCCGTGCGACACGATGATCAGCGGGTAGGGCCCACTGGCCGCCAGCGGATCCGCACCGCGCACGGCGCGCCCGTAGAGCACGGCCGTCACCGTCGGGTCGCGCGTGATGACGCGCTGCGCACCTCCGGGCTGCTGCCCCGGCGCCAGTCGAGCGGGGTACCACGCCTCGAGGACGAACCTGCGGTCGTAGCGGGCGTTCGGCTGCCCGTTGGCAGTGTGGATGATGTCGATCCGGTTCGGGTCGATCGCCTCGAAGGTGCGAACCCCGATCGCGTACTGCCCGAAGCGGGCGAGTTCCGGGGCGAACGGCGAGACCATGTCGATGCGGTTGGTCTGGCCCGCGGCGGGTGAGGCGCTCCCCGCGAGAACGCCAGCCACAACGAACGACAGGAGAGGGGTGCTCACGCGCATCAGCTTCACGGCACGAATTCTAGTGGCGCGACGCGCGATCGCAGAAGCCCGAAATCAGCGACGGAGCGCCTGCAGCGTGAACGCGTCCTCCTTGAGCGGCAGGTTGTACTGCAGTTTGTCGAGCGTCAGCTTCGTGCGGCTGTTGCGGCGCACGTCGGTCATCTCCAGCACCTTGGCGGTCCAGATCCCCTGGACATTCTGGATGTCCGAGTAGGCCAGGCGCCGAACGAGCTGGTCCTTCGCGTAGTTCTCGATGCGGGCGAGCGCGTAATTATCCTTGCGGACCCAGATGAGCGACCGGCTGTACTGGGAGGACTTCGCCTGCTTCGGGACGGACTGGATCTTCCAGGTTGCCGCACCGTCCACCGTGTCGTCGCCAACGAGCGTGTACTCGTACTGGTTCACGTCCCGCTCCTCGAGGTCCTCGAAGCTGAAGTCGGTGCCGAAGAAGCGGGTCGAGCGGTCCTGCAGTGCGATCCGCCGATCGCGCTCAATCGCAGGCGTCCACATCCACTGATCCGAGGCACGGTCCGGGTGATTGACGACGAGCAGCGCGACCGCTTTCACCTCGGCCGGCGCGGTGAACCGCAGCACCATCTTGCTGTCACCGAACGAGCCGAGCCGCTCGAGCGTCCAGCGCTTGTCCGACACCTTCCCCTTCGCATCGAACACCTGCAGCAGCCCTTCGTACCGCTGGGACTGCGCCGTCGACCGCTTCTGCGACTCCTCCATGATCTGGCGGGCATTGTCCGCCGCCTTCAGCACAGTGGCGGCCGCTCCGCACACCAGCGCCAGGACCGCCGCTACCAGCAACCCCCGAAAGCCCTGCGATCTCGTCCGCCGTGTCCGGTCCATTCGCCGCCTACTCATACTCCAACGCCTCCACGAGCGATCCCCGGACCGCCGACTCGGCGGGCCAGAGCGCCGCAATGAACGCCGCCCCGAGCATCGTCGGCACCAGCGCAAGCGCCACCCGCACCGGGAACACGTAGTCCAACCGCATGCCCGCGATGTCGCGGTGCACGATCTCCAGGATGTAATAGAGGTTCACTGCACCGAACCCGAGCCCCAGGATGAGGCCGAGCGCACCGATCGTCAGCGCCTCGAGCCAGATCGTGCCGCGGATCTGCGCATGCAACCCGCCGACCGCCTTCAGCACGCCGAGTTCACGACGGCGATCGGTAATCGATACCGTCAGCGTGTTCACGATGCCGAGAATGGCCACGAGCACGGCCACCGCAATCTGCACCGAGGACAGGCTGAACCACTGGTCGGTCACTCGCAGGATGTACTCCTTCAGCTCGCGGTTGGTGAGCACAAAGACCTGTCGTTCTCCGGCGTAGTGCTCGAGGATCCGCGCCTTCACGTCGGGGACCGTGGCGCCTGGCTGCAGATACACACGGAACAGGTTCACCGAGTCGTCGTGCCAGTACTGCTGGAACAGCGTGCGATCCATGAGGATCGTCCCCTGCTGGTCGGAGTAGTCGACGACGACGGCAACGACGGGCAGGCGGATGGTCCCATGCGGCGCGGGAATCTCGATCGTGTCGCCGAGCCTGATCTTCTGCAGTTCGGCGAGGTTGTCCGAGACGGTCAGCCCCCGGCCCGCAGCCGTCTCCCGCCACATCGTCTCCGCGTCGCCGACCACCGGCTTTCGCTGCACCGTCTGCGAGAGGCTCTGGATGTCAGTGGCCACGATCATGACTGGCGTTCCGCGGTAGACGATGCGTGCGTTGCGAACCGGTTGCACGCGCGACACGCCCGGAATTGCCGCGATCTCCTGCCCCATCTCCTGCGGGAAGCGCAGCGTGCGGATCACCACGTCCTGCGATGGAGAGACGAAGAGGTCCGGGTTCAGCGCGCCATCCATCCAGTCGATGATCGAGTTGTAGCTCGCGCCCGACATGCCGGCGAACGCGACCACGAGGCCGAGCGACAGCATCACGGCCGCCACGCTGCCCGACGTGCGGCGGGGCGCCTGGATGAGGCTGTCGGCAGCGAGTGAGCCCTCCACGGGCCGGATGGCCCGCAGCAGGGGACGAAGCAGCCGGGCGAGCCCGAGCGCCAGGAGCGGCCCGAGCAGCAGCGCGGCCGCGATCACCAGCAGGAAGCCGACATAGAACACGATGCGGGACCCGCTCCCGACCAGGCACACCAGCGCGACGAGCACCAGGACGGCGGCGACCCCGGCTCGCAGGCGACTCTCGCCCGCGGACAGCACCTGGTACTTGCCTTTCTGCAGCGCCTGCACCGGGTCGACCGCGGCCGCCTGACGCGCGGGGATCCAGGCGGCGACCACACTGGTGATCACGCCGATGAGCATGGCAAGGCCGAGCGTCCGCGGATCGGTGGCGATCTCGTCCGCGCGTTGAGCCACCCCGTACACGTCGCGCATCAGCGTGCCGATGCTCGCCGCAATCGCCCGCGCGATGACCAACCCGGCCAGCAGCCCGAATGCGGACCCGATGATGCCGGTCACCGCGCTCTCGCCAAGGAACAGCCAGCGGATCTGGCTCCGGCTCGCGCCGAGCGCTCGGAGGATGCCAATCTCCGACCGGCGCTGCGTCACGGCAATCGAGAAGCTGTTGTAGATGATGAACATCCCGATCACGAGCGCCAGCACGCTGGAGATGTTGATCATCATCGAGTAGGCGGCCGTCATCGCCTCGAACTGCCGGCCCCGTCCCGCTGGCGAATCGACCTGGAACCCGGGCCCGAGCAGGCGCTGCAGCTCCTGTTGTGCCTCAGCGACACTGTGTCCGTCGCGCACCGACAGATCGATGCGGTCGAACGTGCGCCCCCGTCCGAACATGCGCTGTGCCGCGTAGATGTCCATGATGGCGAGGTTGCCGCCGAAGGCGGTCGACAGACCAGAGGACTTCATGATCCCGCGCACCGTGAACTGCCGAGGACCGAGCACGGTGCCGAGCGCGAGCGTGCTGTTTACGCCGAAGCCGTTGGCCTCGGCGAACTCGCGCGTGAGGATGATCGAGTCCGGTTGCGCCAGGAACACGAGCGGGTCGTCGATGACCGCCTCGTCCCCCTCCTCGAGGTCGTAGTCGCGCAGGCTACGGTCACCGGTCATGTCAGTGCCGAGCACCAGCAGGCTGCCGCGCCCCTTGATGCCGGTGTCGACGACCGCCTCGATCACCGGCACCGCCACGGCCACTGATGGCGCCGACTGCACCGTCTCCAGCACTTCCTCGTTGAAGCCGGTCTCGCCTGCCGTGACCTGCAGCTGCGTCTTGCCGGCGATTCGATCGACGGTGTGATTGAACCCGAACAGCACGCTCTGGTTCGCCGTGTGCATCCCGACGAACACCGCCACGCCGATCACGATCCCGGCCGTCGTCAGCAAGGTGCGCAGCACATGCTTGCGGAAGTACGGCCAGGAGATGAGCTTCAGCAGGATCACCGGCGGAGGTCCTGGACGATGTGGCCGTCGCGGATGGCGATGGTGCGCTCGCAGCTCTCGGCGACCTTCATGTCGTGCGTGACGATCACCACCGTCGACCCGAGCCGCGTGTGCAGGTCGCGAATGAGGCGAAGGATCTCGTGGCCCGTGCGGCTGTCGAGATTCCCTGTCGGCTCATCGGCCAGCAGGATTGGCGGGTAGATCGAGAGAGCGCGCGCGATCGCGACCCGCTGACGCTCACCGCCAGACAGCTCTTCGGGCAGGTGCGTCGTGCGATGACCGAGTTGCACGAGGTTCAGCAGTTCGCTCGCCCGTTCGTGCACCTTGCCCCTGCCCCAGCCGCGCAGGTGCAGCGGCAGCCCGACATTCTCGAGGCACGAGAGCGTCGGCAGCAGGTTGAAGAACTGGAAGATGAACCCGATCTTGTCGCGCCGCACCCGGGTCAGGCCGTCGTCGGAGAGGCCGGAGAGCGCTTCGCCGTCGATGCGCACCTCACCGGACGATGGGCGATCGAGACCACCCATGAGGTTCAGCAACGTCGACTTGCCGGAGCCCGACGGTCCGATGATCGACACCATCTCGCCCTTCCCGATGTGCAGGCTCACATCGTCGAGCGCAGTGACCTGTCGCTTGCCTTCGTATTGCCGGGAGACGTGGTCGATGTCGATCATGGGGGAGTGCGGGGCGCCCTTCTTGGGACGCGGGGCAAGGTCAGGCCGATTCGGGCCTCGGTGCGAGCAGGCGACGGGTCTCGTCCGGCAGCGGCACCGTCTTCTCGGCGTCGTAGTCGTACGCCACGATTACGGTGCGGCCGTCTGCAACGAGCCGGCCCGACGCCGCGTGCACGATCTCGTGGTCCGTGGTGACGCTGCTGTTCCCGAGTCCGGCAACAGCAAGCCGTACCTCGAGCTCATCCGAGAAGTGCGCGGGCGCGCGGTAGTTGCAGGACGCGTGCACGAGGATCGCGCCGACTCCCGGCATCCCGAAGGGGCTGCCAAGATGGCGCCACCACGCGACGCGGCATTCCTCGAAGTACGTCAGGTAGACCGCGTTGTTGACGTGTCCGAGCAGGTCGCAGTCGCTGAAGCGGACGGTAAGCCGGTGCCGGAAGTCCCAGTGCCGCTCGGACATGCCCTCAGCTTACTCCGCCGCCTCGGCGCGGCGCGAATCCGGCTCAGGCGGGAGGGATGTCGGTCTTCTCGAAATCACGCCCAACGAACAGGAGCGTGTCCCGAGCCGCGCGAGCGGTTGCATAGGACAGACAGTCGCCGAAGTTCAGCGAGGCAGGGTGCCGGCCGCGCCCGAACTGCAGGTACGCCTGGTGCGCAAGCCGCCACTCGGCTTCGCCAAACGGCACGATAGCCACGCCGAGTTCGGCGAGGATCTCCGCGAGGACATCCTGCATCGGCCTTCCCACGCGAGCGGAGAGAACGATGGACGCTTCGACGAGCGTCGGTGCGCCGATGCGAACATGGTCGGCTTCGAGAATGCGATCGATCAGGTCGAGGTGGTTGGCTTCTCCGAGAACGATCGCCACGAGCGCAGAGCTATCGACCGTCATACGCCGTCCGGGCCGTAGCCGAGGATCCGATCTTCGTCGGCGTTGGTGATGCGCCGACCGCGTTGACGCGCCCGCAACCGGCTCCACACGGACTTCTCGAGCAACCGAAGCACGCGCGCGCGTCGCTCAGAGACAGCCGACCCTCGCAGCCTGCGGCTCCGTTCCTGGAGTGCGCGCCGAATGGCTTCGGTCTTCGACTCGCCCGTCAGGCGGGCCACCTCGGTCGCGAGCCGCTCGACCTCCGCGTTCTTGATATTCAGGGGCATACACCATGGTAGCGCGTCCATGGTGTAAGGGTGTAATCACCGCGCCACGAGGGTCTTCCTCAACCAGGCGACGAGGGCGTTGGTCACTTCCGGGCTCACTGACACATCGCCGAGCCGCGTGTACTCGTCCGCCTCGCCGGTCTGTGCGGGCACCAGCAGGTGATTGATGCCCTGGACCTTCACGACCTCGACGCCGGCGTTCTTCTTCCGCGCCTTGGCGAGCGCTTCAAGCTTGTCCGCGTTCTCCACGGGCACCTGCGTGTCGAGCACGCCCTGGACGACGAGGACCGGCTGGTCCACGTCCTTCATCACCTTCGCGGGATCGAACGTGAGGAAGCTCTGGAACCAAGGTGTCTCGGCCTGCTGCCGCACGCCGGGTGGCACCTGGATGCTCTCCCAGCCCTTGCCCGTGATCACCGCCTGCTGGATCTGGCGCTGCAGCTCGAGCGTCTTCTGCCGCTCGGCGTCGGGCCTCCTGGCCTGCTCGAGCGCGTGCGTCACCTGATACATGTTCAGCTCGGCGCCGCTGGTCCCGATGGTGGCGAGCAGCGCGATCCCGGCAACCCGCTTCTCCTTCGCCGCCACCATCATCGCGAGCGACCCGCCCTCGCTGTGGCCGACCAGCGCGATGCGGCGCTTGTCGATGTCCTTCCGGTCGGCCAGGAACTGCACGGCCGCGCGCGCGTCGTCTGCGTAGTCGAGCATGGTCGCCGACTCGACGCGACCACCACTCTGCCCGACACCCCGCTTGTCGTAGCGCAGCACCGCGAAGCCGGCCTCGGCGAGCGCCTGCGCCACCTGCCCGAAGATGGGAATGCCCGCGACCGTCTCGTCACGATCGTTCGGTCCCGAGCCGGACACGAGCACAACGGCTGGGAGCGGACCCTTCGCGTTCTCGGGCCTGGACAACGTGCCTGCGAGAGAGAAGCCGTTCGCCGGAATGCGGACCGACTCGTCATTCGGCCGCGCCATCGTGAGGCGTCGCGTGGACACGGCGGACATGTCGGAGCGCGCCACCTCGAGCCCCTGGATGGGGATGCGCATGCGGAGCAGGCGACCGGACTCGTCGCCCCAGATCTCCACGTCCACCGGCGGCTGCCCGGGCGGCTGGAACGCCACCGTCGTGCGACGCGCCTCGATGACGCGATCGACAGTCTGGATGCGCTCGGTTGTGGATGCGCCGACCGTCGCGGTGAACGACCCCTGCGCCGGCTGATAGATCGTCAGCGCCGTGCCTGGCGCGGCCGTGCGCACGCGAGCAGCGATCACTTCGTACGGCGCAATCAGCGGGTTCGGCAGGAAGATCGCCTGCGGGTCGACCTGCTCGGTGCGACGCACACGCTCGGTCCCGGGAGGCCCCGCGATCTCGATCGCCGCCGACGTACCGGACACGGTGACCGAGAGGAACGAGGGGACGCCGCGAGCCGTCGCGTCGACCGTCAGTTCCAACGGGTGCCACTCGCGGTCGTAGCGTGCGCGAAACTGCCGCAGCACCAGATCCATCGGCGCATTCAGCCGGCCGGTCGCGCTGACCATCATCCCCTCGGCCGTGGTTTCGACAGTGGTCTGCTCCGTTCCAACGGCCGTGCCGCGAACGAAGATCGTGAACGACGACTCAGGCGTCTGCGCGGCGCCCGACGCTGCGGACCCGATCAGTCCCGAGACGGCAAGCAGCCCGGCTGCAAGAGCACGGATAGAATGAAACACGCGCATATTTCACCATAACACCATGTCTTCGGCTGCATCGGCTTCCGCATACGCCGCCGCCCACAGCGGCGCCGGCCTCATCGTCAGGCAACACGGGCTCATCGTCATGCACGGGCGCGACCGCGCCTCGTACCTGCAGGGCCTGCTGACGAACGACATCGCGGCCCTGACGCCCGGGCTCGGCTGCTACGCCGCCTACCTCACGGCGCAAGGACGCATGATCTCGGACCTGCACGTGTACGAGCTTGGCGACGCGATCCTGCTGACGCTGCCGCCTGCCACCAAGGACACGGTGCTCGCGAAGCTGGATCAGTTCATCTTCTCGGAGGATGTGCAGCTCGCGGATGCGACCGACGCGTTCGCCTCGCTCGCGGTCGCGGGGCCCGCGGCGGCATCGGTCGTGGCTGCGGCGCTGGGGCACCCGGCAGGCGACCTGGAAGGCTTGCCCCTGCACGGCAATCGCCGGGTCGAGGCGCTCGGGCACACGCTGATCCTGCTGCGCGTGGACGACCTCGGCGTGCCTGCGTTCGAGATCGTGATGCCACGCGAGGCGCTCACCGGTCTCAGTGACGCGCTGCGTTCCGCCGGCGCCGTGGACATGGACGATGCGACCGCCCATGTGCTGCGCGTGGAAGCCGGCATCCCGCTCTTCGGGGCGGACATGGACGAGGAGACGATTCCGCTCGAAGCAGGACTCGAGTCGCGCGCGATCAGCCAGACGAAGGGCTGCTACGTGGGCCAGGAGATCATCATCCGCGTCCTCCACCGCGGCCACGGACGCGTTGCTCGCAAGCTCGTCGGACTCGTCTTCGATGGAGACGACGTGCCGCAGCCTGGAACGACGTTGCATGTGCCAGACAAAGAAGTGGGCGCGGTGACCAGCAGCGCCTGGTCGCCTGCACTGGGTCGTGCGATTGCACTTGGCTACGTGAAGCGCGACGTCGCCGAGCCCGGCACCAGCGTCACCTCGCCCGACGGACGCACGGCCCAGGTCGTGGCTCTTCCCTTCACGCCCCGCTCGTGAAGTCCGTCGTCGTCACCGCGGCGGTGATCGAGCGCGACGACCACTTCTTCGTCACGCGGCGGCTCGAGGGCACGCACCTCGCGGGCACGTGGGAGTTTCCGGGCGGCAAGTGCGAGCCTGGCGAGCCGCTGATCGCCTGCCTTGCTCGCGAGATCGACGAGGAGCTTGGCGTCGGCTGCACAATCGGCGAGGAGATCTTCACCATCGCCCACGACTACCCGGACCGGCGGATCGAGCTGCACTTCTTCGCCTGCACGCTACACGGCGAACCGACCGCCAGGCTTGGCCAGGCGATGCGATGGGCCCCGCGCCACGAGTTGCGCCAGCTCGAGTTCCCGCCCGCGGACGCCGAGCTCATCGCAGCGCTCACGCGCGGGCACGCCTGACTTGCAGATTCGGAGCTGCCGTGGTGTGTGATTCCCGGCTCTTGCAGTCTTTCGCCATCGGGCAGACGAGGCAGCGGGGTTTCCGGGCCACGCAGACCATCGCGCCGAAGTCCATGAGCGCCTGATTGAAATCGAAGACCTGCTTCTGCGGGACGAGCGCCTCCGAGATCGCCCAGAGCTGTTTCTTCATCGCGTGGCTCTTCGGATCGCCGGCACCAACGAAGACGCGGAAGAGCACGCGCGCAACGTTCGTGTCGAGGATGGCGGCGCGCTGCCGGAACGCGAAGCTCCGGATGGCACCCGCCGTGTACTGGCCGATCCCCTTGAACGACAGCAGCGTCGCCTCGTCGTCCGGCAGGCGCCCGTCGTACCGCTCCACCGCTTCACGCGCAATCGCCTGCAGCCGCCGCGGACGAATGTTGTAGCCGAGCGGCCGCCACGTGTCGGTCACGTGCGTTTCGTCCGCACCGGCGAGCGCGTGGAGCGACGGGAACTTCTCCAGCCACTCGTGATACTTCGGCAGCACGCGATCGACCTGCGTCTGCTGCAGCATGATTTCCGAGACAAGGATGTGGTACGGGTCGTCGGTCCGTCGCCACGGCAGGTCCCGTCCGTGTCGTCCGTACCAGGCGAGCAAACGCTGGCGGAATCGACGACGAGCGTCCGGGGCGGGAAGCTCAGGTATCGCAGGGCGTGGCGCCGGTCGTGAGCGGGCGGTCTTCTTCATTTCGTATAATCGCGAACGGTCCACTTCCCGTGAAAATCTATACGCGCACCGGCGACGCAGGCGAAACGGCCCTCTTCGACAACACACGCGTGAGCAAGGCCGACGCACGCGTCGATGCCTACGGCGAGGTCGATGAGCTGAACGCCTGGCTCGGGCTCGTCCGCGCAGCCGGTGTCGGCAGCGACCTCGACGATGCGCTCGTGCACATCCAGCGTGACCTGTTCGCCGTGGGCGCGCAGCTCGCGGACCCGTCTCACAAGCTGGCGACGCGCGTCACCAAGGCGTTCGTCTCGGACGACGATGTGGTCCGGCTCGAACAGCTGATCGATCGGCTCGAGCAGGAGCTGCCGCCCCTCACGCGGTTCATCCTGGCTGGCGGCTCGCAGGCCGGTGCGTCGCTGCACGTGGCCAGAACCGTCTGCCGCCGTGCCGAGCGGCGCATCGTCGCGCTCGTGCCGGAGCCTGACGCGCTGTTGATCCGCTACGTCAACCGCCTGTCGGATCTGCTCTTTGTGCTCGCGCGCGCCGCCAATCATCGGGCCGGCCAGCCGGAAACCGAGTGGTGACACCGTCGCTCGCCGCAGCCTACGCGGCCTGCGCCTCTCTTGCCGCCAGCCACTACGAGAACTTCCCGGTCGCCTCGCGCCTGCTTCCGGCGCGGATGCGCCCGCACATCGCGGCGGTGTATGCGTTCGCCCGCATTGCGGACGACATCGCTGATGAAGGGGTCGATGCGACGGAGGCTCGACAGGCCGGGCTGCGGGCGTGGCAGGAGCGTCTTCATGCGGCAGCGAAGGGTGAGGTCGCGCGAGAGTCGTCGGCGCGGGACGACCTGATCTTCGTCGCCCTGGGCCACACCATCCGAACGCTGGACCTTCCGGTTCAGCTCTTCGACGATCTGCTCAGCGCGTTCGCGCAGGATACCACGACGACCCGCTACGACTCGTGGGACGACGTGTTCGAGTACTGCCGTCGCTCGGCGAACCCGGTAGGCCGACTGGTGCTGCTCATCGGCGGCTATCGCGACGAGGCACTGCACCGCTCCTCCGATGCGCTCTGCACCGCGCTGCAGTTGACGAACTTCTGGCAGGACTTCGGACGCGACTGGCGTGCGGGGCGTCTTTACGTGCCTCACGAGGTATACGACCACGCAGGTGCGTCCCTCGCGGATCTCGACGCCGGCCGATTCACGCCGGCCTGGGCCGCTGCTCTTGCGGAGTGCGTCGCGCGCACGCGCGAGTGCTTCGCGCGCGGGCGCCTCGTCTGCGACGGCGTCCAGGGCCGCCTGAAGATCGAGCTGCGATTCACCTGGCTGGGAGGCTCGCACATCCTGGACCGGGTCGACCAGCTGCGGACCAGGCTGCTGCTCGATCGACCGGCGCTCGGCGTCGGCGACCTGCCAACGCTCCTCTGGAGAGCCGCGCGCTGGGAACGGATGGCAGCCTGATGGCCGCGCCCAAGACCAGCTTCTACTATTCGTTCCTCGTGCTGCCGCCAGACCAGCGGCGCGCCATCATCGCCGTCTGGGAGTTCTGCCGAGCGGTGGACGATGCGGTGGACGAGTGTGATGCGGAGGACGCCCTCCCGCCGCGCGAAGCGGTCCAGCTCTGGCGCGATGAACTGGCGCGGTGTTTCGCCGGACAGACGCCGGTGACTCCGCAGGGACGGACGCTGCAGCCGTTCATCCGCGAGTTCGACCTGCCGCGGCAGGCGTTCGAGGACGTCATCGACGGCGTGGCGATGGACATCGACCACGACCGCTACGAGACCTTCGACGACTTGGTCGAGTACTGCCACCGCGTCGCGTCGGCCGTCGGCATGATCTGCATCCGGATCTTCCGCTGCACGAACCCGAAGGCCGCCGAGTACGCGGAGTACCTCGGGGTGGCGCTCCAGTTGACCAACATCCTGCGCGACATCCGTGGGGATCTCGAGCGCGGTCGCGTGTACCTGCCGATGGAAGATCTGCGGGCGCACGGCTGCACGGTGGACGACCTCCGGAAGGGGGAGGTCACCGAACCGGTGCGCCGCCTGCTGGCTTTCGAGTGCGCGCGTGCACACGAGTACTACGAGAAGGCCATCGCGGTGAGGCCACCCGAAGATCGGGGGCGGTTGGTCGCCGCGGAGATCATGCGAGCCGTCTACGCGGAGACGCTGGCGCGGATCGAGCGGCGCGGATACGACGTCTTCGGTGAGCGCGTCCGCACCCCGAAGCCGCTTCAGGCGCTCATTGCCCTGCGGCAGTGGCTGTTCCCGTCATGACCGACCCCGACGTCATCGTCGTCGGCGCCGGGTTTGCGGGCCTGAGCGCGGCGGCGAGGCTGTCTGCCGCGGGCCTGCGCGTGCTGGTGCTCGAAGCGCGCTCGCGGCTCGGAGGACGAGCGACAGCGTTTGCGGATCGTGAAACGGGCGAGCTGGTCGACAACGGGCAACACGTCCTGATGGGCTGTTACACGGAGACGCTGGCGTTCCTGGGCGAGATCGGCGCGGCTGAGCACGTGCGGCGTCAGCCCGAACTCGCCGTGACGACCATCGAGCGGCACGGACGTGTCTCGAGGCTCCGCTGCCCGTCGCTGCCGTCGCCGCTGCACCTCTTGGCGGGCGTGTTCGGGTGGTCGGCGCTCGGCTGGCGCGACCGGCTGGCCGTCTTGCGGATGGCGGGTCCGCTGCGGGCGGCGCAGCGCGCGCTTCGCGACGCCGCACCTCGCGGTGACCACGTGTCGGCGGGGGCGGGCTCGAGCCCGCCAGAGACAGTGGCGGCATGGCTCGATCGGCACGGACAGACGCCACGGCTGCGCGAATTGCTGTGGGACCCGCTCGCGCTGGCGGCGCTCAACCAACCGGCGGAGATTGCAGCTGCGCCCTACTTCGCCCGTGTGCTCGCCGAGATGTTTGGGCCCGACCCGGCCGCTGCAGCCATCGTGCTGCCGACCCGACCGCTTCATCTGATGTACGCCGAACCCGCGCGGCAGTTCGTCGAGGAGCGCGGCGGCGCCGTGATGACCCGCGCACGCGCGTCCGTCGTGCTGGATCGCCAGAGCGGCTTGGAGGTGCACTGTGGGGACCGCCGGTGGCGTCCGCGCGGCGTCATCTGCGCGGTGCCCTGGTTTGCCTTGAATGAGGTCCTTGTCGGGGACACGACGCCTGTCGCAGAGACGCTGGCGGCGGCACGCGCGACCGATCCGTCGCCCATCGTTACCGTGAACCTCTGGTTCGATCGGGTGGTGATGGACGAGCCGTTCGTCGGCCTGCCCGGACGCCTGATGCAGTGGGTGTTCGACAAGCGGGCGGTGTTCGGCGAAGCGGCGTCGCATCTGTCGCTCGTGTCGAGCGGCGCGGCCGACGTGCTTCGCTGGACCAATCCGGAGCTGATCGAGGCCGCGCTGGAGGAGTTGCGAGGCGCGCTGCCGCGAGTCCGCGACGCACAGGTGGTCCGTGCGACCGTCATCCGCGAGCCGCGCGCGACGTTCTCACTGGCGCCGGGCCACCCGACACGGCCGGGCACGCACACCGCGGTGCCAGGCCTGCTCCTCGCAGGCGACTGGATCGACACCGGCCTGCCCGCTACGATCGAAGGCGCCGTACGAAGCGGCCATCGTGCCGCGGAGGCGGCCCTCTCCACATGCGTTCGATAGTCGTTCACTACAAGGAACTTGCCCTCAAGGGGCGCAACCGGCCCTGGTTCGTGCAGCTGCTCGTGCGCAATCTGCGGTCGGCCCTGAAAGGGATCGACGTCGCACACGTGCGGTCCGTCATGGGCCGCATCGAGGTCGACCTCGGCCCGACCGCAAGCTACGACGAGGCGCGCGAACGGGTGCGGCGCGTCTTTGGCATCGCGAACTTCTCGCATGCCGGCCATGGACCGCACGATTTCAGCGCGCTGGCTGGCCAGATCCTCGCCGATCTCGGAAACCGCCAGGTGTCGAGCTTCCGCGTCTCCGCGCGCCGCGCAGACAAGCGGATCCCGCTCACATCGCCGCAGCTCGAACGCGAGGTCGGCGGACTCATCAAGGTCGCGAAGGGCTGGCGCGTGGACCTCGAAGAGCCCGAGCTGACGATCCACCTCGAGTTCCTCCCCGACCAGGCGTTCTACTTCTTCGGGAAGGATCCGGGCGCCGGCGGGCTACCCACCGGAACTGGTGGACGCCTGGCCTGCCTGTTGTCCGGCGGCATCGACTCTCCCGTGGCCGCGTATCGCATGATGCGGCGTGGCTGCAGCGTGTACTTCGTCCACTTCCACAGTTACCCGATTCTGTCGCGGGCATCGATCGAGAAGGTGCACGAGCTCGTCACGCTGCTCACCCAGTACCAGCAGCACTCGCGGCTGGCGCTCGTCGCGTTCGGCGAACTGCAGCAGCAGGTCGTGCTCGCGGTGCCCCCGGAGTTCCGCGTGGTGATCTACCGGCGGCTGATGCTCAGGATTGCTGAGCAGATCGCCCGCCGATGGCGTGCGAAGGCGCTGGTCACCGGCGAAGTCGTGGGGCAGGTCGCCTCGCAGACGCTCGAGAACATGACCACCATCGCGGAGGTCAGCCGGCTGCAGATCCTGCGTCCCCTGGTGGGCATGGACAAGGACGAGATCTCCGACGAGGCGCAGGCCATCGGTACGCTGCCGATCTCGAACATCCCCGATCAGGACTGCTGCACCCTCTTCACCCCACGCAACCCCGCCACCCGCGCCCGCCTGGTCGACGTGCTCGAGGCCGAGAAGGCGCTGCCCATTGACGAGATGGTCGCCGGCGCTGTCGCTGCGGCGACCGTCGAGGACTTCACGTGGCCGGGGAAGGGCGGAAGAGATGGGTAATGCAGAAATGCATAAATGCATAAATGCTGAAATGCAGGAATGCTGAAATGCAGGAATGCAGGAATGCAGGAATGC
>JAFDVO010000042.1 GCA_018268955.1 Acidobacteriota bacterium
GACCTGTTTAGCCACGGGCTGATAGCCCTTGTCCTTGATGTACCGGTCGAAACTCTGTTTATAGCGAACTGCCTCCAGACGCGACCCGGTGACCACCATCGCCTTGGCCCGTCCACCAATCTTGTGACGCGTAACGGCGTGGAAGTGCTCGACGATCACCTCGGTCTTCTGGGCGATGTTGTGGGGGTGGAGCTTGAGGAAGCGGGCGAGCGCACGAACGGCCTTCTTGCGCTCGATGTTCGGGTCCTCGTCACACGCCTTGATCAGCCGATAGTAGGTCGCGTACGTCGTGTAGTTCTTCAGGACGTCGAGGATGAAGCCCTCTTCGATGGCCTGGCGCATCGTGTAGCGGTGGGCAGGCTTGCCGTCCCGGCCGAACACGGCGAGGGTCTTGTGCTTCGGTGTGGCCGTGAAGGCGAAGAAGCTCAGATTCGCCTGTCGGCCGCGCTTGGCCATGCTACGGAACAGTTCCTCGAGATCCTCCCGCCCTTCTTCCGCGGCCCGCTTCCGGGCCTCCTCCTGGAGGGCCTCGCCGCCGAGTACTTCCTTCAGGTCGGTGGCGGTCTCCCCTCCCTGCGAGCTGTGCGCCTCGTCGATCACGATCGCACACCGGCGCGTTCGCAGCGTGCCTGACCCTGTCTCGCCCCGCTCGTCGGCCATCTTCAGCAACTGCCGCGACACGAACGGGAACTTCTGCAGGGTCGTGATGATGATGGGGACGCCGCTTTCGAGTGCCTCAGCAAGCTGGCGCGAGCTCTCGTCGATCTTCTGCACCACCCCGCGCTTGTGCTCGAACTGGTAGATGTTGTCCTGGAGCTGCTGGTCGAGCACCACGCGGTCGGTGACCACGATGACGCTGTCGAACACGCGCGCGTTGCCGGCGTCGTGGAGCGAGGCGAGCCGATGAGTGAGCCACGCGATCGTGTTGCTCTTCCCGCTGCCCGCCGAGTGCTCGACGAGGTAGTTGTGCCCAGGCCCCTCGACCCGCGCGGCCTCCACGAGGAGGCGCACCGCATCCAACTGGTGGTATCGAGGAAACACCAGCTGCTCGACCCTCACCTTTCGGCCCTGTTCGTCCCGCTTCTCGTCAACCTGGAGGTGCAGGAATCGCGCGAGCAGGTCGAGCAGGCTGTCCCTGGCGAGCACCTCCTCCCAGAGATACGCAGTCCGGTAGCTCCGACCTGCCGGGTCGGGCGGGTTGCCCGCGCCACCGGCGTCGCCCTTGTTGAAGGGCAGGAAATGGGTGGCGCTGCCCGCGAGCCGCGTCGTCATCAGCACCGTCTCGGTGTCCACGGCGAAGTGCACGAGCGTCCGCTTCTTGAACTCGAAGATGGTCTCGCGCGGATCGCGGTCCTGCTTGTATTGCCGCCGGGCGTCCTCGACGGCCTGCCCGGTCATCGCATTCTTCAGCTCGAGCGTCACGACGGGGATACCGTTCACGTTGAGCGTGACGTCGAGCGACTTCTCGGAACGCGGCGAAAAGCGGAGCTGGCGGGTCAGGCCAAGGCGGTTCTTTGCGTAGCGCTCCTCCAGCTCCGGGTTCAGCTCGTGCGCCGCTTTGAAGAAGGCAACGAAGAGCGTACGCCCGTAGCACTTGAAGCCGTGGCGCAGGGTCGCCAGCGAGCCGTTCGCGTCCATCCATTTGCAGAGGTCGGTGAGGACCTGCTCGCCCGTTTTCGCCCCGTGCAGCGCTTCGAGCTTCGCCCATTCCCTGGGCTGGGTGTCCCTGATGAAGTCGAGAACCACCGACGGGAAGATGGCGCGCTCGCGATCGAAGGCATCGCGCGGGATGGCCACGTAGCCATGCGCGAGGAGGTGGTGCTCGATCACCGTCTCGAACGCGGCCTCGGAGTGCCGGGGCGTGCCCGTCACGACTCCGCCTTCCTGCGTTTTGGCAAGCGGCGCACTGCCGAAGACTTCTGCAGTTGCTTCACTGCGCGCTCGAACGCGGCATCGACCGGCCGCGGCTGAACGTCCTGCAATGCGTGATACCTGGCGTACTCCAGTTCGGCCTTGGCCTTCGCCGTCTCGGCCGATATCGAGCCGGCATGATTGAGCAGATCGCGCCCAGAGATTCGAAGGAACTCGTCGAGCTTGGTGATCCAGTCGCGCATCGTCATGGGCCTGCGCTCCAGGGCCTGAAGCTCGGCGTACTCGATATAAAGGCTGACGATGCGGTGGAGGACCTGAAGCTCGGACTCATTCAGGTAGTTCTTGGCGACCGCCGCGTCGCTCTTGCGGATGACTCCTCCGGGGCGGGTGGTCTGCATGCCCATGAACGGCTTGTCCGCGTCCGCTCGCGCGTGGACGATCTCGGCGGCTGTGTGGCCATGTGCGGCCCAGTGCATCTTGTTCTGCACGGTGGCGAAGAACTGCTGCGACAGGTCGTGGTCGGGCCGATAGTCGACGCTCGTCGCGTAGATGTCGAGCACCTTCTGGTAGAAGCGCCGTTCGGACGCGCGGATGTCGCGGATCCGCTCGAGCAGCTCATCGAAGTAGTCGCGCTGTCCTGGACCGGGCGGGTTCTTGAGCCGCTCGTCGTCCATCGTGAAGCCCTTGACGAGGTACTCGGACAGGCGCGCGGTGGCCCACTGCCGGAACTGCGTGCCGCGGTGGCTGCGAACGCGGAAGCCGACCGCGAGGATCGTGTCGAGGCTGTAGTGCTGCACCTGTCGCCGAACCTGCCGCGTTCCCTCGGATCGAACCATCAAGTAAGACTTGATAGTTGCCTCTTGTGCGAGCTCACCGTCCTCGTAGACGTTTTGCAGGTGCAGGTTGATGTTCTGCAGCGTCGTCTGGAACAGCTCGGCCATCTGGGCCTGCGTGAGCCAGAGGGTCTCACCATCGAAGCGGCACTCGATACGCGTGCGGCCATCCTCGGTCTGATAGAGGATCAGCTCGCCTTCCTTCAGAGGCTGGTCGGACCTCAAGCGTTCCTCGCCAGACGCTGGTCGAGCCACCAGACAGCCACCGGGTCGAAGGGCGTGAGATGCTCAGTGCCCGCCCCCACGCGGCGAGCACGCTCGCGGGCGAGTCGCTCGTCCGGCACCGGCCCTCTGAGGCGCGCCTTTTCGCTTTTCCACCACTGCAGCATCCCCGTGAGCACGTTCGCACGGCGGTTCTTCAAGAGCGGCAAATTCAGGTTGAGAACGTCGTTGAGCTGCGCGTCGAACTCCTCGTCCCTCGACGCAATCGTGCCGTCAATGTCGAAGTGGATGCGTTGTTCGATACGGTGAGCTGGCTCTCCGGGATTGAACTTGAGGTCCATCTCGCCCTTGTGGGTGTCGCAGTGCTGCTTGTCCTCGGGCTGGCCATGTCCGCCCAGGCAAGCCGCTAGGAGATTGGAGTACGCCAACGCTAGATCGGCGTTGCGGGACTGACACCGCCAGTGCTCAATCTTCATGGCAGTCGCCGTAGCCTCAACTCGCGTCATACAGTAGCAGCACAGGCCGCGCTGATCGCGCACGAGCGCGGCGCGCAAGTCGTCCTTGTCTTCGTAGTTGCTGTAGTAGGAGGGGGTATTCGCACGGTGCTCGACGAGGCTGCGCGGCTCCTGCCCCTTGGTGATGGCCCTCACTCCTCGCCTCCAAGGAAGTCGAGCAAGGTCTGAGCGCGAATCACCTCCGCATCGCTCTCACCCAGCTTGGCCGACAACTCGGCGACCAAGGATGCTGCCTCCGCCAATCTCTTGTCGGCGACGAGCTTCGAAAGATGGTCGAGAATCGCCTGCACTTCCGACGAGCGAGGCGCAGCGTCCATAATCTCTTCTAGAACGCGGCTTGAGTCGACGCCGAAAGAATGCGTTGGCGAAAAAACCGCGCCGTGCCCCATGATATGGATGCGATCGTGCTCGGTTTCACCGATCACCTGCGGCGAGTGAGTCGTGGCGATGAACTGCAGGCCCGGGAAGGCCTCGGGCAGGTTGCGCACGATCTCGCGCTGCCACTTAGGGTGCAGGTGTAGATCGATCTCGTCGATGAGCACGACACCGGGACCATTGGCTGCCGGGTCTTCGAGACCCGGATTGGCCTGCGCGAGCCGGCGCGTGAGATCGAGCACCAGCGCGAGTGAGCCGCGCTCGCCATCCGAGAGCTGGCGCACCGGCAACTCGACGCCGCGACGGTCAATGAGCAGCCGGGGTGTTTCGTCGTCGCTAACACGAAGATTCGTGTACCCAGGGATGAAACGGCGCACAGCCTTCTCGAAGGCTTCGAGCACAAGACCCGAGCCAGCCCTCTCCTTGGCGAGGGTGGTTTGAGCACGCATCCACGCCGCAAACTCACCAAGGCGCAGTTCGCGTGGCGAGAAGGCTTCTGCAAAGGCAGCGGTGTGCCCGCCTCTAGCTGCCGACTTGGTAGCCGCGCGCTCGGAGGGCAGGGCGCGTCTGGTGGAGAAGAGCACGACCAGCGGACGCAGCAGCGCCTCCCCATCTGCGACCGGAGGCTTATCCCCGACGAAGGTCGACTTGGCCGGCGTCTCAACGGTCTGCTCACGTGGCATGCCCTCCTTGCCAGCCTGAGCGACGGCCGTTTCGCGGGGCTGGTGGATGACATAGGCGTATGGCCTGTCGGCTAGCCTAACTTCCGACTCGACGGTGAGCGCCTCGCTGCCAACACGGATGTCGGAACCGGCAAAGCCGTGCACCGGACCAGTGAGTCTGTTGACGTGCCGCGACACCGCCGCGAGGCTTACGGCTAGCGCCTCAAGGGCGGTGGTCTTTCCGACACCGTTGACGCCGACTATCAGGTTAAAGCCAGGCTTGAACGCGAATTCGGCGGCCTCGATGGCCCGGACGTTGGCCACTTTCAGACGAGTGACAATCATGCTGCCGTCCGCACGTCAATTTGGCCGGTCACTGCCGCCGCGACCAGCGCGGAGCGGCGCTCCTTGAGCAGCTCAATGGTTCGCTCGGTCGCGTCGCGCACGGCATCGAGCTTCTCGGTCTCGCGAGTGATGTGATCAACGATGGCCTGTTGCTCGTCTGACGATGGGACGGGCAAGTGCACCTCGAAGAGCCCCTCCGGGTACAGGCGGAGTCGCGAAGACCACACGCCCTTCGAGTAGCGCTTGACCTCCGCTGCGAACACCGGCACCCGCGCCAGTAGATCGACGTAGGCTGGCACCAGACGCGCGCTGGGTTTGTAGACATTGTAGGCAGGACTGACGATCCCCCTCACCGGCGCCGTGCCCATCGCGCCCATCCACGCCCACAGCGTGTTGATCACGAGATCCCCTGGCTCGCAGAGCTTGTACCCCTCGTTCGTCTCTGCCTCGAACATGTTGACGTCCTTTTGGGACCGAGGCGTCACGCCCGTGAGGTGTGAGACGGTCAGCAACTCCTCTTCCCCTGTCTCCGAGCGGACATCACGCTCGCGGAAGAGCCAACGTGCGCGCTCAGTCTGCCAATGGGCCGGAATCTTGCCCAGCCATGGCACACCGGAATCGCGCAGCGTCGCTTTCGGGTCGAGCCCGCGCGTGACGGCGGTGGCGATCACGGCCCTGCGCTTTTCCTCGAGAAGGTCGAGGACGCCTTGCTTGATGGCGAGCAGATGATCGATGTCGCCGGTAACCGACTCCAAGAATCTGCTGATCCTGCCCTGGACATCTCGGGGTGGTAGCGGGAAACGGACCTTCAGAATGTCGAACGACGACAGGTGCTTGACGGTGGTCGAACCGGTAAGGTCGTTAATGACCTTCAGTGGAGTCGGGAGAAAGAAGGCAAGAAATGCGGGGTCGAGGGACGGGTGCGGAGTTAAGCAGCACACGCGCTGATTGAGAAGCGCCCTTCCCCCAGCCCAACGAGCGACATTGAAGTCACCGTCCATGCCGACCAGTACATCACCGTGGTCGATCTCTGCCCCGGGTACGGGATCTCCAGCGAAGCATACCTCGGTCCGGGAGGCTCCCAGATCTCGAATACGAACGAGAGGAACCCCCTGATCGGCCGTGAACAACGAGGAATCGAACGGGTATCCGTTTACCAGTCGCACGTGGTCGATAACCCTGGCGACACGCCATCCTTCGGGCAGTTGTGGAGGCAGCCAGTCGATGCTCGTCATGCAGTGACCTGGCGAAGCAGGCGCACAATCTCGACCTCGGCCGCCTTAAGTTCGAGATCGATCTCTGCGAGCGGCCTCGGCGGCGTGAACACGTAGAAGTACCGATTGAAGTTGATCTCGTAGCCGATCTTGTCCTTGCTCCGATCCATCCAGGCGTCAGGTACGTGCGGCTTCACCTCGCGGACGAAATACGCGTCCACGTCCTCCTTCAGCGGGACGTTCTCGAAGTCGCGCATATCGGCGTCTGCCTCCTGGCTCACCGGCTCGGCTTTCGAATCACGATGCGTAAACACCGAGCGGAACAGCTTCTGCTCGGCGGCCCTCCAGCGGCTGCCGCGCTTCTTCAGGAGGGCCTCAATCTCGGCCCATGTCGCCGACCAGTCCAGGCGCGGCTCTCGGCCGAGCGCCTTGTCAATGGTCTGGACGTCCTCCAGGAGGTGGGGCACCGCGTCGAGGAAGCGCGCCTTGTCCTCCGTGGTCATCTGGTAACGCAAACGCAGCGGGCGCTCGATGGTGACTCGCGTGTAGCCGAAATCGGTGTTGTCGAAAATCTTCGAGCGTAGGCCTTCCTCGAAGCTTCCGTACAGACGGACGATCTCATCGATCTGCGCGGCCGTCATGTGACGTCGCTTGTCGCCGAGGCTCCGCTTGCTGTCCTCGCTCCCCCCTGCCGTCCACACGTCGCGCGCGTCGAGGAGTTGCACCTTGCCCTTGCGCCGCGGCTCCTTGCGGTTCGTGACGACCCAGACATACGTGCCGATCCCTGTGTTGTAGAACATCGACTCGGGCAGCGCGACGATGGCCTCGAGCCAGTCGTTCTCGAGCAGCCACCGGCGGATCTCGCTCTCGCCCGAGGCGGCGCCGCCCGTGAACATGGGCGAGCCCGAGAACACAATGGCGAGGCGCGAGCCCTCCTTGTGCTCCCTGGGCTTCACGTCCTGGCGCTTGCTCCACATGTGCTGCAGGAACAGCAGCGCGCCGTCGTTCACCCTTGGAAGGCCGGCACCGAAGCGGCCGTCGAAGCCGCGCGCCTCGTGCTCCTTCTGGATTTCCTTCTGCTGCTTCTTCCAGTCGACACCAAATGGCGGGTTGCTGAGAAAGTAATCGAACGTCTCGCCGTGGAACTGGTCGTCGGTGAAGGCGTCCCCGAAGCGGACGTTGTCGCCGCCACCGTTGTGGCTGACCTCCTTCATGAGCATGTCGGAGGCTGCGGTGGCGAAGGCGCGCCTGTTGTAGTCCTGCCCGTAGACGTAGAGCGTCGCTTCCTTCTGGTGGTCGCGCATGTAGCCCTGCGCCACGGCAAGCATGCCGCCGGTGCCGCAGGCCGGGTCGAGGAGCTTGCGAACAGTTCCTGGCACGGAGAGCAGCGCGTCGTCGTGAATGAAGAGCAGGTTCACCATCAACTGGATTACTTCGCGAGGCGTGAAGTGATCGCCGGCCGTCTCGTTCGCAAGCTCGTTGAAACGGCGAATGAGGTTCTCGAAAATCAGCCCCATCTGCTCGTTGGGGACGTTCGACGGGTGCAGGTCGACGTCAGCAAACTTGCTGACCACGAGGTACAGGATGTTCGCCTCGTGCATCTTCTCGATCTCGGCGCCGAACTCGAAGTACTCGAAGATGCGCCGGACGTTCGTCGAGAAACCGTTGATGTAGCTGACCAGGTGCTTGTTGATGTTGTCCGGGTCGCCCTTGAGCCGCGCGAAGTCGAGCGGGGAGTGATTGTGGAAGCGCTGCCCCGCCACCTTGTTCAACCGGATGTCGAGCGCGTCCCCCGACACCTTGCCGCCCTTGGCGCGTTCATGGTCCGCAACGACCTTGGCCTTCGTGGAAGCCAGCACGCAGTCGAAGCGGCGCAGCACCGTCATGGGCAGCATCACGCGCTCGTACTGCGGCGGGCGATATGGACCTCGCAGCAGGTCGGCGATGCTCCAGATGAGGTTCGAGAAGTACGTATGATCGGCCATTCGAACTAGAGGCCAGTCGTGGTGACCTGGCAATCAAGGTGCTGTGTGAGGGCAAGTTTATCGTGGACCGAAGCGGGATGGGCGGGCAGGGATACCGGGTCGCGTCTACGGCGGGTCGGAGAGCGACGACGGGCGTGGGTGTGCCTCGGCTGCCGACGCCCATTTTGCAGCTGTCGAGACTGACGTCTCAAGTCCCACGTCTCACATCTGACGTCTGACGTCTGGCTGGTGCTTCTGCCTTCTAACGTCTAACTTCTAACGTCTCACGTCTAACTTCCCTCCGGGATCGGCGGCACCTGTACGTCGTTCCGCCGCCCGAACCGCGTCAGCGCGACCGCACCGAAGCCGACGGTCCACGCGAGGTACTCGAGCACGAACCCGGCGATCCCGAGTGTCAGCGCCAACGGGAAGAGAAAGGCACCGCCGAGGCTGGCGAGCCGCGACAGCAGCACCGGCGCCATGATCATCAGCACGCCGACGTTCGCGAGCAGGTACGGATTGCGGTCCGCCCATCCGAAGCGCGACGCGGCGAGCGTGCCCACATAGTGCGCGACGGCCGTGAAGCCGACGAGCGACACCAGCGCGATGCCGAGCACCGCGAACGGCAGGAGCAGGAGCAGCGGGATGCCGATGATCGTCATCACCAGCACGACGATGGTGATGACGAGGAGCGGGAGGAAGAGGACCTGGGCGAGGACCCCGACGCCGCCGGCCTTCAGCGGCACGGAGGCAGCCACGTTCCCGACCCGCTCCATGTACTCGCGGCCGAACAGCACGACCAGCGACACGAACAGGCAGAGGACCGCGATGCGCACGAGTGTGCCGACGAACGCGAAGGCCGACCCGAGCATCGATCGCCACCATGAGCCGACCGGATTCCGGCTCCAGGTCCACCGGGACAGATCGAGGTTGCCGATGTTCACCTCCTGCGCCTTCCCGTGCACGACGGCGCCCGGATCGCGGGTGAGCGGCCCCCCAACCGCCGTCACATCACCGTCCACGACGGCCGCCGCGCCGAGCGTCACCGGTCCACCCACCGAGACGACATCGCCGCTCACTCGCCCGTAGACACTCACCGGTCCGCCGACCGCGACGACATCTCCTTCGACCAGTTCGCCCTCACTCACGGTCACCGAGCCGCCGATGCGCACGCGATCGCCGTTCCGCCGGTCGCGACGTTCGCGTGGACGCGGGGGCGACGGTGGAAGCGGTGGCGGTTCTGGCGCGATCGAGGGAGCAGCGGGAGCCGGAGGCGATGACGGAGGTGGCGGAGTGCCAGGCGTGGCAGGCGTTGTCGACGTTCCCGAGGGGAGGAACAGGTCGCGGCGTGCGGCATCGGCCAGGTAGGACAACTGCAGGACCAGATCGGCATCGGCGCCGAGCTTCTGCCGAAGTTCGGCACCGGTCGCGGGCTGCCCGTCGAGCGCGATCGTACCGCCGGCGATCTCGACGGAACGCACGCCTGATGCGGCAGCCTTCGGACGAAGCGCCAGTCCATCGCGCAGCGGTAGGACCTCGAATCGTTGCTCCACCTGCCGCTTCAGCGCCTGGTCACGATCGCCCTGCGCCCACACCGCCGGTGCTCCGCAGAGTAGCGCGAGCGCCACGAGCACGCCCATCCTGGCCATACGGATCATCGCGAAGACTCCTCATCAGAACCGAGCAACCGCTGGAACCAGTAGAACGCCAGCGCCCCGATCACGGACAGGCCGAGCAGGATGCCGGACGCTTCGCGCGTCGCGAGCGCCTCGCCCGTGACACGACCGATGGTCAGCAGGATGCTCCACGGGTCGGCCCCCGAGCTCAGTGCGGCCGCGACCCACACGCACGCGTTCACCGTCAGCGTCAGCACGCGGACGAACGCACGCGTCGCGAGCGGCAGCAGCAGGTAGAGCGCGCCGACACTCGAGATCACCGTGATCAGTCCGGCGCCCGCCAGTCGCGCCGCGCGGGTTCCGGAACCCGCCGACGGCCGTTGCCAGCCCATCTAGCTAGTTTTACGCGAATTCGGATGGCAGTGTTCCAGCGGGACCGGAACTGGGGACTCGGGGCTCGGAATTCGGAACTCGGGACTCGGGACTGGGGACTCGCAGGCTCGGGGCTCGGAACTCGAGGCTCGGCTCTCGGCGCTCGGCGCTGGGCGCTCGGCGCTCGACGGTCGGCGCTGGGGTTCGGAACCGAAACCTGGCAGACGCTCCCGAGCAGCCAAGCGCGCCCGTCGGCTCACGCACGCGTTCTGAGGTGCCTGCGTTGTGGCGTTATCGCGTTATCGCGTTACTGCGTTTTCGCGTTCTTGCGTTCTTGCGTTCTTGCGTTCTTGCGTTCTTGCATTGTTGCGTTCTTGCGTTACTGCGCTATCCCGCTATTGCGCTGTGCCGGGAGCGGTTGACGCCGAGAGCCTGACGCTGCCGTTGACCGTCGTGAGCTGGATGGGGGTGCCGCCCTGGTTGAGGCGGCCACGTACGCGGCGGTTGGTCTGTTCGCCGCTGCGCTCGAGCGGCAGGTTCTGGATGTCGATCGAGCCGTTCGTCACGCTGGCGTCGACGTTGGCGTTCGCATCCTGGGGAAGGGCCAGGACGATCACGCCGTTCGTGGTGCGCAACTCGACGGGAGCCGTCGTCACGCGCGCGAGGTCCACGTTGACGTTCCCGTTGGTGCCACGCACCTCGACGCCGCCCGTCAGGCGCTTGCCGCTGAACGCACCGTTCGTGGTCGACGCGACGATGTTCCCCTCGACTCCGCTCACGGTGATCCGGCCGTTCGACGTGTGGAGACGCACCTTCAGGCCAGCAGGCACACGCACGTGAAAGTTCACCTCAGTCTCGACGCCGACGATGACCCCGCCAAGTCCGTCTTCGCGGAGCACCACGCGATCCGGGCTCACGTCCTCGTTGATGCGGATGCGCGACGCAATCTCGGCGGCCGCTGCATCTGTCGAGGCGTGGCCGACGCGCTCGGCGTCGACGTCGATTTCCGGGCCGCTGCTCGCCTCCACCTCGATGGTGCCGTTCCCGCCGACGATCTGGAACTCGCCTCCAGGGGCGACGGTGTAGCGGCGCGTCCACTGATCGGACGCACGGCCCTCGAGCCGGCCCCGGGCCACGCAGCCGCCGGTCGCGATCGCGCTCGCCGCGATGATGATGCAGAAGGTCTGAAGGGGACGGAGCGAGGAGCGGAGGAGCGCCATGGCAGCCATCATAGGCCAGCCACGCACCCCTCCGCCCGGGGAAGGTCGTTCAGTTCATCTGCACGGAAATCAGCTTCGACACGCCCGGCTCCTCCATCGTCACCCCGTAGAGGCGGTCGGCGATCTCCATCGTCTTGCGATGGTGCGTGATGAGGATGAACTGCGTGTGGTGCTGCATGCTGCGCAGCATCTCGACGAACCGCCCGATGTTGGCATCGTCCAGCGGCGCGTCGATTTCGTCCAGCAGGCAGAACGGGCTCGGCTTGTACTTGAAGAGGCCGAACATCAGCGAGATGGCGGTCAGGGCCTTCTCGCCGCCCGAGAGCAGTTGCACGCTCTGGAGACGCTTGCCCGGCGGCTGCGCCACGATCTCGATGCCGCTCTCCAGTGGATCGTTCTCGTCGAGCAGCGTGAGGCCCGCGCGACCACCGCCGAACAGCGTCGTGAAGACCTCCTGGAAGTTCCTGTTGATCTGGCCGAACGCCTCCACGAACCGCGTGCGGGTGGTATCGTCGATCCGCTTGATCGCTTCGCTGGTCTGCGCGATCGACTCCACAAGGTCCGTCCGCTGCGTCGAGAGGAAGGCATAGCGGCTCTCGAGCTCGTCGTACTGCTCGATTGCCATCATGTTCACCGGCCCGAGGCGCTCGATCTTGTTGCGGAGGGTCGAGATCGCATCTTCCGCGCTGAGCGTGCGCTGGCTTGCTGCGGCGACCGCGGCTTCAGCGGCCTCGACGGCGGCCTGCGTGCCCGGCTGTGACTCGAGGGGAGCGACGGGCATCCCTTCTTCGTCGGTCGCCTCGTCGGATTCGTCCGCAAGGATGGCGCGGGCATCCGGAACGGCGTTCCCGGCGCGTTCCAGTTCCTCGACTTCGGCCATGACCTCGTCGAGCGTCGCCTGCACCGCCTCGATGCACGTGGTCGCGAGGTGCGAGAGGTCGCTTTCCGCCGATGCACGAGCGAGGTCGTGCTCGGAGACGGTCGACCGGATCGACTCGTACTCGCTGCGGGCCGCGCGGATGGCGGCCTCGAACTGGTCGGCGCTGATGCGAAGCGTGGAGACGGTGTCGTCGGCCGCGGCAACTGCGGCGCGCAGTTCCTCGAGGCGACGGATGTCCCCGGTCAGCTGGTCTTCGCCACGCGCCACCGACTCGCGAAGGTCGGCGACGCGCTCATTGGTCGACTCGAGTTCCGCTGCGAGCGCACCCGCCCGCGATTCGAGTTCGCGGCTCGCCTCTTCGAGCCGACGAACTTCGGCCGCAAGGCCCGACGCCCGTTCAACCAGGCCGGCGTGGTTCGCGCGCGCTTCCGCAGCCCGGCGGCTCAGCTCCTGGACACGTTCACGCGCCTCGAACAGCCGACGCTGAGACTCGTTCAGCAGCTCCTCGCCCATGCGCTGCTCGGCTTCGAGCGCCACGATCGACGCCCGCGCCTCCTCCTGCCGACGCTCGAGCGCCGCACGCTCGTCCTCGGCCTGGCGCCGTTCGCGCGCGAGCTGATCCCCACGCAGCGTGACCTTCGTCGCGTCCTCGGAGGCGCGCTGCAGCTGCGCCTCGAGCGCGACGATCTGCTTCTCCTGCCGATGCTGCTCGGCATTGAGCGCGGCGATCGCCTGCGTGGCCTCGGTCATCACGCGTTCGAGGTCGGCGGTCTCCTCGGCCAGGCGCGCGAGAGCGTCGCGTTCGCCCTCGATGCGGGCACGCAGATCCTTGATGTCGCGCTTGGTCTCGAGAATGCCCCGGGCCTCCTTCGGATGGCCACCCGCAACGAGGTGCGGGCCGCGGAACACTTCCCCTTCCGCCGTGACGATCGGGACCGGCGCAGTCGCAGCCAGGTTTTCAGCGCGCTCGTATGAGTCGGTCAGCCATGCGTCACCGATCGTGCGGCGCAGCACGGTCTCGTACGGGCCGTTCACCTTGAGCACGGACGAGAGGGCGACGAATCCCGGAGGCGGCGTGACAGGCTGCACGTCGGACGACACACTGTCATCGCCTTCGATCACCACGAAGCCGCAGCGGCCCGCCGAGGCCTCACGAATCAGTTCGAAGCCGGCAAACGCGTGGTCCTGCTGCTCGACGACGATGTGCTGGAGGATGTCGCCGAGGAAGGCCTCGACGGCACGCTCACGCCCGACCTCGACTTCCAGGTAGTCCGCGACGGCGCCCTTCTGGTTGACCTTGCCGTTGGCCTGCGCCAGCAGCGTCCGTGCGGCGTCGCCGTACTCCGCGCGTCGGGCTTCGAGTTCTTCGAGCGACTTGAGGCGGGCGTTCAGGCCGGCCAGTTCGTGTTCGCGGGTCCGCACCGAACGGGCGCGCCACTCGTGCTCGATCCGCGCGCTCGCGAGTTCCGATTCGCGTGCCGCGCGTGCCGCCTTCGTCGCATCGAGCGATTCGTGGGCTCGACGCAGGCCATCGGCGGCGGAGGTCCGGTCCGAGTCGAGTCGATCGAATTCCAGCCGCACGTCCTCGGTCTCGACCTGCAGCTTGGCCAGCGTTTCGAGGACACGATCGTGCTGGGCGGCCGCGCTGTCGAGCGAATGGCGCAGCGCCGTCGCGCTGTTCACCGCCGAGAACACCTCCTTGCGTGCCGACTCGACGGCGGCCTCGAGCCCTTCGATCTCGCGGTGGCCGACGTCGTACGCCTGCGACTCGGAGGTCAGTGCCTGGGCGGCTCGGTCACGGTCCTCGACCGCCATGAGTGCGGCGGTCTTGCGCTCCTCGAGTTCCAGGCGCGCGGGCTCCCGACGGGCGGCGAGCACGTCGATCTCCTGTGCGATCGCGCGCGCCCTGGCGGCCAGTGAGTCGGCCTGGCCTCCGTCGAACGTGATCTGCTGCTGGAGGCGATTGATGTCGAGTTCCGCGGCGTGCGCGGTCTCTCGAGCGGCAGTGGCGCGCGACTCGGCTTCGGCAAGCTCGATGCGCGACCGGCCGAAGTCAGACTCGATCTCGGACACCCGGGCGCCCGCAGCGGCCTCGCGCTCCCGCGCATCGGCCAGGCGAGCCCGTGCCGATTCGATCTGCTCGGCGAGTTGCCGGTACTTCCGCGCGAAAAGCACCTTCTCCCAGCGCCGGAGCTCGTCGCGCAGCTTCTTGTAACGACGGGCCTTCCCCGCCTGCCGCTTGAGCGTGCCGCGCTGCTTCTCCACCTCGAAGACGATGTCGTCGATGCGGGTGAGGTTCTGCTGCGCGGCATCGAGCTTCAGCTCGGCGGCGCGGCGTCGCGCCTTGTACTTGGTGACGCCCGCGGCCTCCTCGATCAGCTGGCGCCGATCGGTCGGGCGGGTGCTCAGGATCATCCCGATCTTGCCCTGCTCGATGATGGCGTAGGCCTTCGCGCCGAGCCCCGTGTCCATCAGCAGGTCGTGGATGTCGCGGAGCCGGCACGAGTGGCCGTCGATGAGGTACTCGCTCTCTCCCGAGCGATACAGCCGCCGGGTGACCTCGACCTCGCGCGCAACCGTCTGAATCAGCTCTTCGGCTTCCTCCGGGGCGAAGACGATCCGCTGCTCTGCTGTCGTCGATTCCTCTGGCGGAGCGTCGAGCACCGCAACGCCGCCCTCAGCCTCGAGCGTGGCGACACCGCCGCCGTGCTCCAGATGCGCGTGTCCGCCGCCGTGCGGACGCGGAGCCGGGTTGAACGCGGGGCCGGACACCGACTTCACCACGCCGCTGAACCGCAGCTTCACTTCGGCGGTCGCGTTCGGCTTGCGGGCATCACTCCCGTTGAAGATGACGTCTTCCATCTTCTCGCCGCGCAGGCTCTTGGCGCTCTGTTCGCCCATCACCCACGTGATGGCATCGGCCACGTTGCTCTTTCCGCAGCCGTTGGGGCCGACGATGGCCGTCACGCCCTTGTCGAAGGCAAGCTCCGACCGGTCGGAGAACGACTTGAAACCGTGAATTTCGAGCTTTTCGAGACGCATGCCACACACCACCGCGGCGCCACAGGGGCGCACACGTCGAGTCAGAGGATCGTCCGACAGCGGTCGGACACGACCGACAGCCCTTCGACCGTTCGAGGCACGCCTCGACCACGACAAAGGGCGCAGAAGCCCGGAGGACCCGGACCACAAAGGCCACGGATTCTGGCTGGTTACAGAACGGCGCAGACCGGATGCAATGGCCCTTTCCCCAACCCACTCCAGGCTGCTGGGGGCCCCGGGGCCAAAACGGTGGTCAGTGTAACAAGGGCTAGATAGAGGGGCAAGAGCAAACTACGACCACAATTCATTGTGGTCGTACGCCCAATCGGTCAGCTTCGCCGACCAGAACTTAGAACTTAGAAGTCAGAATTCAGAGGTCAGAAGTGAGACACCTCGGATTCGCGAATGCCCGGTGTCGGTTCCGAATTCTGAATTCTGAATTCTGAGTTCTAACTTCTAACGTCTAACGTCTGACGTCCCTACTGGGCCGCTTTCTTCTGCACGCCCGCGAGTTTCTCGGCTTCCCCGAAGGAGGCAAGGGCGGCCTGGGCCTGCGGGTCGACTTCCACCATGCGGCGGCGGGCCTCGGCGATGCCGAAGGCCGCTTCATCGATCCGGAACCGGATCATGGCCTTGATGAACGTGAGGTCCTTCTGCCAGGCGCTCTCGTCCATCTTGATCCGGTTGGCGACGATCTGGTCGCGGAAATCCTTCAGCATGCGGTCGTCGACCGTGAAGCCCTTCTTCACCACCACCCAGCCCTTGCCGAGCGGCAGGTTGACGCGGGTGTCGCCGTCCCCGATGAACTTCTGCGCGAACGTTTCGAACTCCTGCCGGGCGTAGAGCGCGCGGCCGAACGGCGTCGGGTTGAACCCTTCAATCTGCCCGGGCACGTACTTGTCCGGTTCGATGCCCCCACCGCTGTAGACAGGGCGGCCCGAATCGGTCCGTCGCAGGTCGCTCGGCTTGTGCGGGCGAATGCCGTCCTGGTCCTTCTGCGTGTAGCTCAGGTACTCGTCGAACGTCTCGTCCCACGGCCGCTGGATGAGGCGGTCACTCGGTGTGTAGTAGTGCGCCGTGGTCAACGCGAGACCGGCGCCGTTGCTGATCGGATAAACCGACTGCACGAGCGCCTTCCCGAACGTCGTCTCGCCGACGACATACGCCCGATCGTGATCCTGCATCGCGCCGGTGAAGATCTCGGAGGCGCTCGCGCTGTTGCGGTTCGCCACCACCACCATCGGGATGTCGAGGAACGAGCTCTCTTCGGTGGCTCGGTAGTCCTGATCCGAGTTGCGCACGCGGCCGCGCGTGTAGACGATCATCTTGCCCTTCGGCAGGAACTCGTTGGAGACCTTGATCGCCTGGTCGAGCGGGCCGCCGGGGTTGCCCCGGATGTCGTAGAGCAGCCGCTTCATGCCCTGCGACTTGAGGTCGTTCAGCGCGCGCTGCATCTCGCGGTCGGTGTTCTCGCCCCAATCCTGGTGGCGGATGTAGCCGGTCGTCGCATCGATCATGAAGTGCGCGGGCACCGTCAGGATCTGTACTTCGTCGCGTGTCACGTCGAGCGGAATCAGCTGGTCGTAGCCGGTGCGTCGGACCTCCACCTTGACGACGGTGTTCTTCGCGCCGCGGAGCTTCTTCATCGCCTGCTCGGTGGTCCAGCCCTTCGCATCCTCACCATCGATGCGGGCCATGACGTCGCCGCGGCGGATGCCCATCTTGTACGCGGGCGAGCCTTCGAACACGCTCGCGGCGGTGATGTCCCCGTTGACCGACTGGATGGTGATGCCGAGGCCGTAGTACCGGCCTTCCTGGCGCTCGCGCATCTGCGCGTACTCACGCGGGTCGAAGAAGCTGGAGTGCGGGTCGAGCGTCGAGAGCATGCCGCGGATCGCGCTGTAGACGACACGGTCCGATTCGACCTTGTCGACGTACTGCGACTCGATGGCGCTCAGCGCCGCCGAGAAGGTGGCGTATCGCTCGGCCATCTTGTCGTCGACCGCCAGCGCGCTGCGTCCGAACAGCCCCCCGACCAAAGCCGACACGACGATCACGAACGTGACGATCGAAAGTGGACGCAGACCTCGCATGCGGCACAGCGTAACAGACAAATTCCTTATCGAGCAACGACTTCCGGGTACAACGCGAGGGGATTTCCTTGACCCTCACCGCGTGGGGTTCCATAATCGAAGGCACGCCGACCATCACGCGACGTGCCGAGGCGGAACCCTGCCCGTAACGGCGCAGCTGGCGTCCCTGCCTGGATTCGGAAAGTAGGAGCCTTATGTTTGGTTCGATTGGGATGCCGGAGCTGATCATCATCTTCGTGATCGCCCTGATCATCTTCGGCCCGCGGAAGCTGCCCGAGCTCGGCCGTTCGCTCGGCAAGAGCCTGGCGGAATTCAAGCGCGCCTCCAACGAGCTCAAGAGCACGCTCGAGGAAGAGATCCGGATGGAGGAGCAGCAGCAGAAGACGGAGGCCAGCCGGCCCGCCGTCAGCGCCCCCGCTCCGTCTGCGCCGGTCGCCACGACCACGGCAGCACCTGCCGAACCGGTCGCCGTGCCCCGCGATCACACCGCCTAGCGCAGTCCCCGATGGCGCTCGTTCCGTTTCCAGGGCCGCAGGGCAGCGCAGCCCAGCTCGCGCACGAGGACGAGGAGGAATCCGGCGGAGCCCGGATGTCCTTCCTCGATCACCTCGACGAGCTGCGCCGCCGCATTGTCAATTCCTGCATCGCCATCGCCGTCGGGGTCGCTGCGACGTTCTACTGGATCGACTGGATCTTCAACTTCATCCTCGCGCCGACGCGAGCCGCGCTCCCTCCCGGGGTGAAGCTGATCTACACGCAGCCGGGAGAGGCGTTTTCGCTCTACATCACCATCGCGCTCATCGCGGGCGCCGTGGTCGCCTCGCCGTTCATCATGCTGCAGGTCTGGCTGTTCATCGCACCGGGCCTCTACTCGAACGAGAAGAAGCTCGCCATTCCCTTCGTGCTCCTGACCACCGTCGGGTTCCTGGGGGGCGCGGCGTTCAATCACTACATCGCGTTCAAGTACCTGATGATCTTCTTCGGCAGCTTCAACACGCCGGATCTGGCGTTCATGCCGAAGCTGGAGGACGTGTTCGGCCTCTACTCGAAGATGCTGCTGGGCATGGGCCTGGTGTTCCAGATGCCGGCGGTC
This sequence comes from Acidobacteriota bacterium, assembly GCA_018268955.1. Taxonomy (GTDB): domain Bacteria; phylum Acidobacteriota; class Vicinamibacteria; order Vicinamibacterales; family CAVVIG01; genus CAVVIG01. The sequence goes on from JAFDVO010000042.1 coordinate 18,319, forward strand.
GTCTTCTTCCTCGCGAAGATGCGGCTCGTGACCGCCCGGTTCCTGGCGAGCAACTTCAAGTACGCCATCCTCATCATCTTCGTCGTCGCGGCCGTGATCACGCCGAGCGGCGACATGATGACGCAGACGATCTTCGCCGCCCCGATGCTCGGCCTCTATCTCCTCAGCATCGTGATTGCCTGGGTGTTCGGGCCCAAGCGGCTGAAAGCCGCTGAAGCCTGACGCGCCCGCGCCCCTCCGAGTCCTGCACGGTCGTTGACCGGGCTCTCACCTCGGCCATAGTATTAAAGCTTGAGCTGCTGATCCGTGGGAGGTTCAGCCTGATGATCACATCGCGATTCGCCTTGGGCCTGACGGTGCTCGGCGCACTGTGGGCCAGCGCGGCGGGCGCCCAGACCCCGGCCACCTCTTCATCGTCGGCCGCGTCTGACTCCACGCTTCGCCTCGCCACCAACACGGCAGACGGTGACACCGGCCTCTGGTATGTCCCCACTGCCGAGATTCTCGCGCGCGGCAAATGGTCCGCCGCCGGCTACCGCACGGGGTTCAACTACCGTGAAGGGTTCTCGCAGGTCACGAACGTGCCGCTCACGTTCGGAATCGGGGTATCGAAGCGCGCGGAGATCTTCGGATCGTTCCGCGCCGTCACCCGGATCGACCGCGACACCCGTCCCCTCTTCCAGTCCGACCCGCTGATCGGCGGCGTCGTCGGCCCGTATCCGTTCGTGAAGCAGGGATGGAGTGGCAGCCAGGTTGGCGACTTCCTGGTTGGCGCCAAGATCAACCTGCTGTCCGAAGCGGACAACAAGCCGGCAGCCCTGGCCGTGCGCGGCATGGTGAAGCTGCCGACGGGATCGAAGGAATACGGCGTCAGCACCGGCAAGGCCGACGGCATCGTCGACGTCATCGTCAGCAAGGATGCTGGCAAGAAGGTCGAGCTGACCGGGTACGCCGGGGCGATCGTGCGCGGACAGCCGGACGGCGCCTCGCAGTCGAATGCGCTGCGCTACGGCGTCGGCGCCGGGTTCCCGACCGGCCGCTCGCTGCGTGTCACCGCCGAGTACTTCGGCGAGAAGCCGTTCGACAAGACGACGATCAGCACGCCGCTCGTGGCGTTCGACGGCAGCATCGCGCCGACGTCGACCCCGCTGGACACGTTCAACGCGCTGACCTTCGGCCTGACGTGGCAGCACCACTCCGGATTCTTCGCCGGCGCTGCGGCAACGTGGAGCGGGCCGACGGCCGACCGGTCGAAGTACCGCGTCGACGAGCAGCAGTCGGGTGACTGGCTCGACTACCAGTTCCGCATCGGGTACCACCCGGGCGTGCGCCGGTACGTTCCGCCGCCGCCCCCGCCACCGCCGCCGCCACCACCGGCACCGCCGCAGAACCGGCCGCCGACGGTGCAGGCCCGGTGCGAACCCTGCACGGTGGAGGTCGGCAAGACCGCCACGGTGACGGCGGTCGCACAGGATCCGGACGGCGACTCGCTGAACTACCGCTGGACGGCTCCCGCGGGAACCTTCCAGAGCCAGACGGACCGCCAGACGATCTGGACGGCACCGCAGCAGGAAGGGCCCGTGCAGGCGACCGTGACCGTGAGCGACGGCAAGGGCGGTACGGCCTCCGCGAACACGACGATTCAGGTGGTCAAGCCGGCGCCGGTCGTCGAGTTGAACTTCGAGGACGTCTACTTCGACTTCGACCGGTCGACGCTGCGCCCCGACGCGCTGCGCCTGCTTGACGATGCCGTGACGAAGCTGCAGGCGAACCCCGGCAAGAACCTGATCATCGAGGGGCACACCTGCAACATCGGGACGGCCGAGTACAACCTGGCTCTCGGTGAACGTCGCGCACGAAGCGTGGTCGACTACCTCAGCTCGCGCGGTGTCGCGGCGAACCGGCTGGAAATCCGGAGCTACGGTGAGGAGCGCCCGAAGTACGACAACGCCCGCGAGGAGACGCGCCGCCTGAACCGACGCGCCGCGCTCGTGGTCAAGGTGCAGTGAGAGGGCGGAGGTCAGAGGATCGAGGTTGGAGGTTGGGGATTGGGGCGTGAGGACGGAGCCGGGAAAAACACTCGGCGGGCCAGACGCACCTGAAACCCGAATCCGCCATCTGCAGCTGCAATCTGCACTCTGAAACGCATGGAGGGAGTCGCCCCTGATGGGTCGACTCCCTCTTTTTGTTTAAGATCCAACGCGAGTGGTGATCCGGGCCTCTTCAGGAAAACAGACCGAGGCGCTTCTGGCGGACCTTGCGTCCGCCAGCGCGCTGACGCGCGACGGGGCTGTCGCGCGCCTCACGATCCTCGGCGAACGGGCTGTCCCGCGACTGGTGGCACTGGCGACCGACCTCGACGCGTCGTCCGACACACGCGTTGCGGCACTGCAGGCACTCGAGGGGATCGCCGATCCGCGTGCGTTCGACCCGTCCGTCAACCTGCTCGACGATGGCGAGGAGCGGGTGAGCGTGGCGGCTGTCGGGGTGCTGCAGGCGTTCCTGCAATCGACGCGCGGGGTGGAGGCGCTGGATCGCATCACGGCACTTGCGACCGATCGGAGACGCCCACGAGCGGTGCGCCTCGCAGCGATCCGGGCGGTGCGTGACCTTGGGCCAGCGACAATCGCCCCGCTGCTCGAGGCCCTTGGATCGGATCCGGATCGCACCATTGCGGTGGCCGCCGGACTTGGCCCTGAAGGCGGCAGCGACCCGGTGTTCCTCTTGAAGGAAGCCGCGGAGGGGACCTTGTCGGACACCCCAGGATCCCTGCGCGTGGCGCTGACGGAAGCGGGTGCGACAGTTCCGCTGCAGGTGCTCCACCAGTTGATCGAACGCGTGCGGTTCCGGGAGGGCGCCGAAACGGGCGCCGTGCGCACCGAGTGGACGGTCCTCCGTGGGGCGGCCCATGCGGCGCTCGCACAACGGGGGAGCCGGCTCGCCCTGTACGACCTCAAGGAAACGCTCGAGTCCGCCAGAGAACCGGTGCCGGTCGACTTCCTCGGCGCCGCTGCGGCCATCGGCGATGCGACGTGTCTCGAGCCGATCGCTGCGGCGTACCACCGGGCCATCGAGGCCGGTCACCCGCCCGACGACTGGTGGCCCCACACGCTCGTGGAGGTCTTCCGCACCGTGGCCTCGCGAGAGCAGATCTCCCGGCGTACCGCACTGGGCAAGCGGATCAGCTCCCGGTGGAAGGACACGGCGGCCGCCTTGTGGAGCACCGGCCACTGAGGCGGGCCCGCACAGGACCAGACGGAGAGCCATGACGACCCGTCGACGCCAGCGAGCCCAGCTCCGGCAGGAGATCGTCGCCGCGGCACGCGACATCCTCGCGCGTGACGGCTACTCCGGCTTGTCGATGCGCAAGGTCGCGGAGGCGGTGGCGTACTCCCCCACCGCGATCTATCGCCATTTCGAGGACACACGCGCGCTCGTCAGCGCGGTGCACGCGGAGACGTTCGAGAAACTTCTGGGAGACCTGTCAGCGGAAGAGGCCGACCCGAAGGATCCAGTGCTCCGCTTCGGAGACCTGATGCGGCGGTACGTGGCGTTCGGCATTCGCCATCCGCAGCATTACCTCGCCACCTTCGTCGCGATCTCGCCCGACGCGGCCGGCGCGGCAACCCTGGACGTGAGCGACGGCGCGCAGACGCGCGAGATGCTTCACGCGTTCAGCGCCGCCATACAGGCGTGCATCGAGAGCGGGGCGTTCAGGAGCGCGACCCCGGAGGTCGCCGCGCGTTCGACCTGGGCAGCGCTCCACGGCGTCACTGCGCTGCTCATCCAGATTCCGGACTTCGACTGGGGCGACCAGAAAGGGGTCATCGAGTCGCTGATCGACACGATGATCGACGGGCTCAGGCTCAGGCGACGGCCCGCGCGCCTGTCGCCTCGCATCCCCGCCAGACCATCGCGACCGATCAACCCGCCGATCAGCACATAGCGCCCGCTGAGCACACCGATCAAACAGCAATCGGTAATCGTTGATCGGCCATCGGCAATCGGCAGTCGGCCATCGGCAATCGGCCGTTGTGGATTGTGATGCCGTCAGTAGGCCTTGGCGAACCAGGCTTCGGCGACTGCTGGATTCCCACAGCGCACGCAGCCCTTTCCTTCCGGCGCCGTACCGTCGAGCGGCATGTTCCGGATGGTGGCCTGGGTGTCGGTCTTGATGTGCGCCTCGCACTCCGCCGAACCGCACCAGGGCGCCACGACGAAGCCAGGGCGACCCTCCATCGTCGTCTTGAACGTCTCGTAGTCGTCGGCGCGGTGCGTGTGGTCCTCACGGAACTTCAGTGCGCGCGCGAGGAGCGACTGCTGGATGTCCTCGAGCAGCGCCCTGACGCGAGGCGCGAGGCCGTCCATGGGCGCACTGAGCTTCTCGCGCGTGTCCCGGCGCGCGAGCATCACCTGTGCCTTCTCGATGTCCTTCGGTCCGACCTCGAGGCGGAGCGGCACGCCCCGCATCTCCCACTCGGAGAACTTCCAGCCGGGCCGCTCATCACGCGCGTCGAGCATCACGCGGATGCCGGCGTTCACCAGGTCCTGCTCCAGCCGCTGGGCGGTCGGCAGCACGGTCTCCCGCCAGTTGTCGCGGCCAATCGGCACGATGACGACCTGATAGGGGGCGACGTTCGGCGGCAGCACGAGGCCGCTGTCATCGCCGTGGGTCATGATCACGGCGCCGATGAGGCGCGTCGTGACGCCCCAGGACGTGCCCCAGACGTGCTGCAGCGACTTGTCGCGTGCCTGGAACGTGATGTCGAACGCCTTCGCGAAGTTCTGCCCGAGGTTGTGTGACGTGCCCGCCTGCAGCGCGCGGCCGTCACCCATGAGCGCCTCGATCGAGTACGTGCGGAGGGCACCCGCGAACTTCTCGCTCTCGCTCTTGATCCCCTTCACGACAGGCATGGCGAGCAGGCTGGCGCAGAGGTCCGCGTACACGTCCAGCATCTTGCGCGTTTCGGTCTCGCCTTCCTCGGGCGTCTCGTGTGCCGTGTGCCCTTCCTGCCAGAGGAACTCGGTCGTGCGCAGGAACGGGCGGGTCACCTTCTCCCATCTCACCACGTTCGCCCACTGGTTGAGCAGAATCGGCAGGTCACGCCAGGACTGCACCCACTTGGCGTACATGGTGCCGATGATCGCCTCCGAGGTCGGACGAACGACCAGCTTCTCCTCGAGCTCCTCACCGCCGCCGTGCGTGACGTAGGCGACCTGAGGCGCGAACCCCTCCACGTGTTCCGCCTCCCGCGTCAGCAGGCTGTTCGGGATGAACAGCGGGAAGTAGGCGTTCACGTGGCCGGTGCGCTTGATCTCCTTGTCGAGCGCCGCCTGAATCAGTTCCCAGATGGCGTACCCGTACGGCCGGATGACCATGCACCCCTTGACCGGCGAGTAGTCGGCGAGCTCCGCGCGGCGGACGACATCGACGTACCAGCGCGAGAAGTCCTGGGATCGGGGCGTGATTTCGGTGACGAACGCGTCTTTCTGAGACATCGGGGGAAAACAGGAGTTGGTGAGTTGGTGAGTTGGTGAATAGGTGAACAGGCCTGATGCTGCCGGCGCCTATCCAGCCTGCTCCACGATATGGACCCTAAAGTGTAGATCGTCGCGCCTCGGGAAATCGGCCCGATAGTGGCCGCCGCGGCTCTCCTGCCGCCGCAGCGCCGCCCGGGCGACGAGCAGCGCCACAGTGGCAAGGTTCCGGAGCCGCCACGCATCCGCGTCGTGGCTGGCGCCGTGCGCGGCCGCGTCGTGTGCGGCGGCCAGCCCGGAGCCGAGCGCCGCGACCGCCTCGATCAGCCGTTCGTGCGTGCGGAACAGGCCGGCCGCGCGCCACATCAGGTCGCGGATCTCCTCGCGGTCCATGGACACCGGCTCATGTGCCGAGGCGGGTGCTTCCTGGACGATCGTGCGATCCGCCTTGAGCGGTGCGGCCTGCGCCGCCTGCTGCATCGCGTCGCCGGCCCTGGCGCCGAAGACCAGCCCTTCGAGCAGCGAGTTGCTGGCCAGGCGATTTGCGCCGTGGACCCCTGTACACGCGGTCTCGCCTGCAGCAAAGAGGCCGGGAACCGACGTCCGGCCCCACTCATCGGTGTCGATGCCGCCCATCATGTAGTGCGCGGCCGGCCCGACCGGGATGCGGTCCGTGGCGATGTCGATCCCCACGCGGGCACACATCTCGGCGATCGTCGGGAAGCGCGCGCGCACACGCGCCGGGTCGAGGTGCTGCAACGTCAGGAACACCGGACCGGCGGTCGCCTCCATCTCGCGCACGATGCCACGTGCGACCACGTCGCGCGGCGCCAGGTCGCCGGCGACGTCGTACCGGGTCATGAACGTCTCGCCGCGGCTGTTCACGAGCTTCGCACCCTCACCGCGCAGCGCCTCGGAGATGAGGAACCGCGGCGCGCCAGGCAGGCTCAGCGCTGTCGGATGGAACTGCACGAACTCGAGGTCGGCGACGCGCGCGCCCGCGAGGTACGCGAGGGCGATGCCGTCGCCGGTCGCAACCTCCGGGTTCGTCGTTTCACGGAAGACCTGTCCCGCGCCGCCGGTCGCCAGGAGCACGCGTGGTGCGCGAATCGTGCGCAGGGCCCCCTGCTCATCGAGGTAGCGGATGCCCTGCACCGCGCCAGCGTCGACAAGGATTTCGGTGACGAACGCGTGGTTGATCGTCGTGATCGTCTCGAGACGGGCGACCTGCTCCCACATCGCACGCGAGATCTCGCGGCCCGTCGCATCACCGGCATGAAGGATGCGGTGTACTGAATGCGCCGCCTCGAGGCCGAAGACCAGCGAGCCGTCGGCCGCCCGGTCGAAGCGTGCCCCCCACTCGATCAGCTCGCGAACGAGCCGCGGACCTTCGCTGACGAGCACGCGGACCGCGGACTCGTCGCACAGTCCCGCGCCTGCGGCGAGTGTGTCGGCCACGTGGAGCTCCGCCGAATCTCCCGGCCCCATCGCGACCGCGATGCCGCCCTGCGCGTAGCCCGTGTTGCTCTCGGACGCGGCTGCTTTCGTGAGGATGACGACGCGTCCGGCAGGCGCGAGCGCACTGGCGGCGCGGAGGCCGGCGATGCCGCCGCCGACGATGACGAAATCCGTTGTGAGGTCGGGAGCCGTAGTGCCCAATCGTTGAATGTTATCCTAAGGACTTCCCATCCCAGAGCGCATGGAACCTGTCCGCGTCGATGTTGCCACCCCGTCCCGCCGCTATGCCATCACGATCGGCGACGGCGTCCTTACCCGGCTCACGCGCCTCCTCGATGAGGTGAAGGCGCCGAAGCGGCGCTTCGTGGTCTCCAGCCCCACGGTGTGGCGCTTTCACGGCGAACGCTTCGCTGCCGCGTGCCAGGCCGAGCCGATCATCGTGCCCGATGGCGAGCGGTACAAGCAGACGCCGACCGTCATGCGGGTGTACGACGCCCTCATCAAGGCAAACGCCGAGCGATCGTCCACGCTGGTCACCTTCGGTGGCGGCGTGATCGGCGACCTGGCGGGCTATGCGGCAGCGACGTACCTGCGCGGCATCTCGCTCGTCCACGTGCCGACGACACTGCTCGCGCAGGTGGACAGCGCGATCGGTGGAAAGGTCGGCGTGAACCACCCGCTCGGCAAGAACCTCATCGGCGCGTTCTACCAGCCCCTGGCCGTGGTGGTGGACCCTGCGGTGCTCGGCACGCTGCCGCGGCGGGAGTTCCGCGCGGGCCTCTACGAAGTGATCAAGTATGGCGTCACCTCGAGCCCGTCCCTGTTCGAGCGGGTTGCCCACGGGCACAAGGCCATCTTCAAGCGGGAACCCGAGGTGCTCACCGCGATCATCTCCGAGGCGTGCCGCATCAAGGCCGACGTGGTGACCCAGGACGAGAAGGAGTCCGGGCTGCGCCGCATCCTGAATTTCGGCCACACAGCCGGCCATGCGCTGGAATCCGTGACCAAGTACCGCCGCTTCCGGCATGGTGAGGCGGTCGGCTACGGGATGCTGGTCGCCAGTGAGCTGGCGGTCGCCCGCGGGGTCATGGCGCCGAGCGATCTGCAGGCGCTCTACGCCGTCATCGCCAGCCTCGGCCCGTTGCCGCCGATCGGCGACATCACGATCCCATCCATCCTCGAGGCGATGAAGCACGACAAGAAGGTGATCGACGGCCGCCTGCACTTCGTGCTCCCGACCGGCATCGGCTCATGGTCAATCGTGGACGACGTGACCGAGAAGGAACTGAAGCACGCCCTCGCGAAGGTCGGGCTCAAGCACTAGGTGCGTTCAGGTAACGCAGGAATGCTGAAATGCAGGAATGCTGAAATGCAACAATGCAGGCGTTCAGGCTTCAGGCCTCCTGCACTTTGCATTGCGGCGTTCTTGCATTTCGCGCGTCCCTGCATTCCTGCATTTCTCGTTCTTACTTCAGTGAAACCCCCGCTCCCATGGACAGCAGCGTCGTGCGCGGGCCGGACGGGAGCCCCGGAAGCGGCGTGCTCGGGTCAATCGCGTAGAAGCGGACGTCGAAGCTGAAGGCGAGATGGCGCTTGATGAACCAGCGGGCGCCACCGCCGTAATTGATGGTCTTCAGCCGTTCGACATCGGGCGCCTGCGCCGCAGTGCCGTCGGGCACCACCGACCATGTGGAGGTGCCGATGCCACCGCTGATGTAGCTCCAGCCGTCGCCATCGCCGAAGTTGAAGGAAATCTGCGGGGCCGCGTGGGTGAAGCGCTCGGTCACGGCACGGCCCTGGACGCCAGCTGCGATCTCGCGCGCGGCTCGACGAGAACGGCCGAGGGTGAGGTCTCCGCCGAGCCCGAACGTCACCGCTTTCCACCGCAGCAGGTACACGTGGGCGCCCGTATGGAGGCCCAGCCCCATGCCCGGCAGCTCCTGCACGGCGAGTCCACGGCTCGCCGCCAGCTGTGCGTCGTCGCCAGGGAACTTCGGGAACGTCCCGTGCACGTCGACGACGAAGGGGCCGATCCGCGGGGGTGGCCCCTGTGCGGCGGCCGAACCCGCACCGATGGCGAGCATCACCGCAAGCAGCAGGCCTGATCGAAGGTGGCGCAACGGCCGATATTGTACCAGCGTGCCCATGCACGCACACCGACACGAATGTGGGTCCCACGCAGGTCGGTTTGACGCTTGTTCATCCGCTTCACTACGATCCCTTTCAGCATGAAACGTTACGAGACGCTGCCGCCCCTGCCCGAACGCATCAACAAGCTCGATCAGCTCGCCGTCGATCTCTGGTGGAGCTGGAACGCGGAAGGCCGAGAAGTGTTCCGCCAGCTGGACTACCGCCTCTGGCGCGAAACCGCCCACAACCCGGTGCGGATGCTCTGGATCATCCCGCGTGAGAAGCTCGAGGCGGCGGCGAAGGATCCCGTCTTCGTGGCGAAGTACGATCGCGCGCTCGCCAGCCTGGACGACGCGAGGAGCGCGCACAACACGTGGTGGGCGAACCGGTACCCCAACCTGCACGGTCGGTCGATTGCGTACTTCTCCGCCGAGTTCGCGCTGCACCAGTCGCTCCCGATCTACGCCGGTGGCCTCGGCGTGCTGGCCGGCGACCACTGCAAGGAGGCGAGCGACCTTGGCGTTCCGCTGATTGCGGTCGGCTTCATGTACCCGCAGGGGTACTTCCACCAGCACGTCTCGGCTGAGGGGTGGCAGGAAGAAAGCTACGAGCGTCTCAACTGGGCCGATGCGGCGATCGAGAAGGCGACGAACCTCGACGGCAGCCCGCTGGTGACCGCCGTCCCGATCGGCGACCGCACGGTGCTCGTGCAGGTGTGGCGCGTGCGGGCGGGCCGCGTGAAGCTGTTCCTGCTCGATACGGACCTGGAAGAGAACGCGCCGTGGGATCGCGAGCTGTCGGCGCGGCTGTACGGCGGTGACCGCGAGACGCGCATCCAGCAGGAAATCATCCTCGGCATCGGCGGGGTGCGCGCCCTCAAGGCGCTCGGCTCCGACCCGGGCGTGTTCCACCTGAACGAAGGCCATGCCGGTTTTGTCGTCCTGCAGCGGATTCGCGACCTGACCGAGCAGGGTGCGTCCTTCGAGGATGCGCTCGAGCAGATCAGGCGCTCCACGATCTTCACGACCCACACGCCGGTGCCAGCCGGTCATGATGCGTTCCCGTTCTGGATGGTCGAGAAGCATCTGGCCGGGGCATGGGGTTCACTCGGCGACCACCGCGACCGCTTCCTGGCGCTCGGCTCGTATGACAACGGCAGCGGCCCGCAGTTCAACATGACGGCGCTTGCGCTCCGGTCAGCCGGCGCGGTGAATGCCGTCAGCGAACTGCACGGGCACGTCACGCGCTCGATGTGGGCGCCGATGTGGCCTGGGCGCCCGGAAGACGAGATGCCGGTCAAGCACGTCACGAACGGCGTCCACGTGCCGACCTGGATCGCGGCCGATCTCGCGGCGCTCTTCGCGAAGTACCTCGGGCCCGACTGGCTCGAGCGGCAGGACGATCCGGCCCTGTGGGACGGCGTCTTCAGCATCCCCGACGAGGAGCTCTGGGATGTGCGCAACTCGCTGCGGCACTACCTCTTCGCGTTCGTCCGCGAACGCGCGCGGCAACGCTGGGCGGTCGAGCGGGTCGGCACGCCGCGTGTCGTCGCAGCGGGCACGCTGCTCGATCCCAATGCGCTCACCATCGGGTTCGCCCGCCGGTTCACGGGCTACAAGCGCCCGGAGCTGATCTTCCACGACGCCGAGCGGCTCGCACGCATCCTCTCGTCGCCCGAGCGACCGGTCCAGATCGTCTTCGCCGGCAAGTCGCACCCGGCGGACGAGACGGGCAAGCACCACCTGCAGCGGGTCTACCGCCGCGCGCTCGATCCGATGTTCGGCGGCCGCATCGCCTTCATCGACGACTACGACCTGCACGTGGCGCACTTCCTCGTGCAGGGCTGCGACGTCTGGCTGAACAACCCCCGCAAGCCGCTCGAGGCGAGCGGTACGAGCGGCATGAAGGCGGCCATCAACGGGACGCCGCACCTGAGCATCGGCGACGGCTGGTGGGCCGAGGGATACAACAGCAACAACGGGTGGCTCATCGACGGCGGCCTCGGATACGACAACCCCGACGCGGTGGACGCTGCGGATGCCGCGGCCCTCTACACGCTGCTCGAAGAGCAGATCGTGCCGACCTACTACGATCGCGATGCGCACAACATCCCGCGGCGCTGGCTCTCGGTCGTCAAGGAGTCGATCCGCACCGTCGCGCCGCGGTTCTCCGCGCGCCGCATGGTGAAGGAGTACGTCGAGCGGATGTACGCGCCCGCGCTCGAGCAGCGCATGGAAGTGAGCCGCTGAGCGACGCTCCCGCATCCGGAGCTGGGGCGGGCCTGCGCCGGACGCCGACCACGCACGCGCGCGCCACGTCCTAATGCATGCGCGACCGACGCGCGACCGGTGTCGCACACCAACGGGCCACGGCTCGGGTGGTAGACTGAAGTGATGCCACGCAAGTCGGTCGTCAAGGCGCGGTGTGCGCTCTGCGGTGCGAAGGACGTGTCCGAGCCCCGCGGTGAGGAGAAGTACTGCCGCGACTGCTGGGACAAGAAGATCGCCGTCGAGGAGATCGTCGCCCGGGAGTTCGCGCTCAAGCGGTACATCCGTGCACACAGCGCCGAGAAGTACCTCATCTACCACTCCACGCTGAAGCGCCCGTGCGGTCAGCTCATCGTGGTGGACGATGGGTACGATCTGTTCCTGACGCTGATGCTCTACCCGAACTTCGGGTGGGACGAACCGGCCTACCACCTCGAAGGCGACCCAGAGGGGCGGCTCTTTTCCGAGCTGCTCGTCGACGTCGTCGCCGCGGAGGTGATCGAGCCGTGGGGCGGCGGGAAGTGGCACATGGAGATAGTCCGGACCGTCTCTCCCGAACCGGAGGACTGGAACGGGGAAATGTAAGGACTGCTGTATAATCTCGGCCTTGCGCTTTCTTGACCGACGTCTTTTCTGGAGGATCGATATGAATCGCGTGCATGTTGCCGTCGCCGCGACGCTCATCAGCACCTCGATGTTTGCCGGCGCCGTGGTCTCGGCTCAGTCCACGCAGCAGCTCACGCCTGTGCTGGCCGGAAAGAAGATCACCCCGCCTTTCAAGGGTGAAGCCACGATTGACATCCTGCAGCCGGTCACCAAGCCGATCCCCGGCAAGAACCTGGTGCAGACGACCATCAAGGTGAAGAACACCGCCCCGGGCCCGATCGCCCGGCTGATGGTCGCGGAAACGTGGTACGACGGGGCCGGCGCCATCGTCGCGGGTGGCCGTGGCGTGATCAACGGATTCCTCCAGCCCGGTGAAGTCCAGACGATCACGATCGAAACGCCGTACAACGCGAAGATGAAGTCCAACAACTGGAACTTCACCCACGCGAACGGCACGGTCAAGCCGAACAAGGTGAAGAGCATGGACGAGCCCGCGGCTGCCGCTGCGGGGGCGAAGAAGTAAGCTCGCCAGCTCGGTACGTAACAAGGGCCGGTGTGCGCAACCGCACGCCGGCCCTTTTTTTGTGTCCCGTCAGGTCGACCCCGGTCGTCACCCCCAGGCGATCATCCGGCCGAGCAGGCCGCGCTTGCGCGTGATCACCCGGTTACGCCCGCGCTTCTTCGCTTCGTACAGCGCCTCGTCCGCGCGCTTCACGAACGCATCCTCCGCCTCGTTCGTCTCCAGGTCGGCGAGCCCGCAGCTCACGGTGAACTGCACCTTTTCCTTCCGGCCGAGCACGTCGTACTCGTAGCTGCTCCCCGCGATGTCCAACAGGAGCTTCTTCATGCGCCCCTCTACCTCCGCCGCGGATGCACCGGGCAGCAGGATGGCGAACTCCTCGCCGCCGTACCGGCAGACGACGTCAGTCTGGCGCACGCCGCGTGACAGCCACTGGGCGACGCACAGGAGCACCCGGTCGCCGATCGGGTGGCCGTGCGTGTCGTTGATCTTCTTGAAGTGATCCACGTCGATCATCGCGAGGGACAGGTGCCCGCCTGTCTCATGCGCCTTGGCAATCAGGCGCCGAAGTGACGCATCGAAGCGGCGCCGGTTCCCGACCTTGGTCAGCGCATCGACCGTCGCCTCCATCTCCATCTGCGAGAGCTTCTGCTGGAGCGACTCGACCCGGTTCGTCAGCTGGGCGTAGGCCTCCTCGTCGCGGCGCTGCTTCTCGGCGACCGCCCGGCGGAGGCTGCCGACCTCGTCGGTCATGCGGCGCCGCAACTCCCGGATGTCGTCGAGCTGCGCGATGCGGCTGAAGCGCTCGGTGCTCGCAATCACCTCGGAGTTGAACTCCGTGGAATGCCCGACCGAGAGCTTCGCCGCATCACGCAGGATGGCGATGACCTCGGTGAGTTCCTTCTCGCGCTCCGCATGGTAGGTGCGTGACCCCTCGAGATAGGTGCGACACAGCTGGATGCACGCGTCGGTCACCTGCGGGAGTTCAGCGCGTCGGCGCGGGTCGTTGACTGCCGCACGGTACTCGCGGATCCGCGTCTTGAAATCCTCCCGCTCTTCGTCGTCGGCGTCGGGCGCCAGCTGCTCGAGGACCTCCATGAGCCGATCGAGGAAGATGGCGAACGAGTCGGCACGCTTGTCGACGAACGGCTCGATGTTCTGTGCCACAGGGGCGGCGGCCACTGTGGCTGTCGGCTTGCTCGCCGGCGCCGCTGCGGGTGGGGCGGGCGGAGCCACGGCGACAGCCCCCTGCGGCGCCGTGGTTGCGGGTCTGTCTTTCGGTTCGGGTTTTCGCAATCCGAGTTCCGTCAGGTCGGGCATGTCGCGTCGTGTCCTTGCAGTCGAAGAGGGACGATGAGGAAATGCGTCGACCGTGTTATCGGACGGCCAACCTCATCCTTTAGCTGACAGACTGCGACACACGGCTCACGTGGCCGATGTGCGCAGCAGGGGATCCCGCGTCAGTAATCGTCCGTGTGACTCAGGGTCTTGAGTCGGGTGGGAGCCGAATGAGGGAACACCACGAGCGAAGGGCAGCGACGACGCACGACAACACAGCACGGCGGGGTCAGTCACGGCTCCGGACAGGGCCCGGAGCCGGACATCGGGTGTTCAGCGCTGCTGGCCGCGCATGGCGGGCACGACCCTGAACTGCACCTGTCGCGTGGCCGCGTTGTCGTTGCCGAGCCGCGACTTCGCGTCGACATTCAGGACGTAGAGCCCCGGCGGGATGTCGGCGACCGGTATCCGCGTCTGGTATCCATAGCCGCCCTTGCTGCCCCCGAGTTCACTCGAGTCGCGCTGGTCCTCGACCTTGAACACGACCTTGCCTTCGTCGGTCAGGACAGAGGTCACGATGTCGATCTTGTGGGGTGCCTTCCCCGTGTTGTCGTAGATCTCCGCGAAGATGGCGATTTCGTCGTTCTGGGGGAACACGCGGAGCCCCGCGGGTGCCGCCGGCAGCACGGCCTTCAGCTGCTCGTCCAGCTTGGCGGTCATCATCGACGACCCGGCCATCGAGGTCAGGGCGATGCCGCTCATGGAGAACGGCTGCTTGTAGAAGTCCGGAACTTCGAGGTCGTAAATGACCGAGCCCATGAGGCTCTTCTCGGGATCGCGGGCGGCCGCACGCAACTGGTATCGCCCGGGGGGCAGGTCTACGCGATTGAGCACGCGCACGCCGCTCTGCTCCACCCGCGCCCTGGTGTCCGGCCGCAGGTTCAGCGTGAGTGAGTTGTTGCTCGCGCCGTAAGTCTTCGCCTTGTTGTCGACCGCCATGAAGGAGATGTCGACCTTGCTGTTCTGCCCCAGGCTGAGATCGCGTCCGCTGAGCTCGATGCCGACCAGCACCGAGGCGTTCGGCTGCTGCCCCTTGAACGGCGCCGCGAACATGCGCATCGTCAGGCCGCTGACCTGGAGCGGGCTGTTGATCGCCTCGTACATCTCGACCGGCATGCCGCCGGTCTTCGGCGCCTTGGTCTGCGCCTTCCCCTTCGGTGATGCGTAGCCGCGCCGCGCACGCACCGTCAGGCCCGGCCGATTCACCTTCACCTCGATGCGGTGGAACTTGCCGTCGGTCTTGTTCCCGGGCGGGTAGTACGCGAGCACGTAGTACGAGCTGTTGTCCCGCACAATCCGGTCGAACACCGACGTCGTGTCGTTCCGGTTGACAGCGGCAAACCCGCCGCTCTCCTCCGCAAGCTGGCGGAGGCTGTCCTGCGACATGCGGAACTCGTTGTTCAGCGAGCCGAGCCCGATCCCCGTGCTGGCGTCGGTCTGATCCGCGAAGCTGCCGACCGAGATCGCTTCGTCACCACCGGAGGCGATCAACCCACGCGGGTCGATGGCGTAGATGCTCACGTTGGCACGGGCCGTGGCCCCGAGCGTCTCGCGGATGTCGTTCAGGATGTTGCTGGCAGAACTCGGCGGCGCATCGTACGAGCGGATGATGTCACTGAGGTCGTAGTCGATCCCCTCGCTGAACAACAGCATCGTCTTGCGACGACCGCGGACGCCGCCGAACCAGTCGGCGACCTGGCGCAGGGTGCTCAACATCGACTGCGCGTTGTGCCCACGCTCCATGTCGTCCGGGTCGCGGACCGGCGCGGTCGGGTCAGGGCCGTTGAGCTGCCGGAAGTACTGGTCGTTCTTGGAGAGGGTGACCGACTGGAGCTTGCGCCCCATGAACTTGTCGACCGCGTTGAGCAGCAGCCGCTTGTTGCTCGTGAACTCCTGCGCGTCGGCGGAGCGCCCACCCGTGTAGATGACGGCCATGCGGTCGTTCGCGCCGAGGTTCCGCTCGATGAACTGGCGGGCCGACCGGCGCACCTGCTGCGTGCGCATCGCGTCCACGTGCAGGTCGTCGAGGATCATCACGTACACGCGGCCGTCGAACGGTCGCTCGTTGGACTGCACGTCAGGCTCGATCGGACGCGAGGCGAACAATGGCCGCTCCGCGCGTTCGATGGGGAGATCGACGACGGTGAAGGTGGAGACCGTCTGGGGCTTCCCGTCCTCGGACACCTGGAAGTCTTCCTTCTTCAGGTTGCGGACGAAGTTCCCCTGCTGGTCCGTGACGACTGCATCCACCTCCACGTACTCGACCTGCGCCTTGAACGTGGGCGTCTGCGCGGGTGGCTCCTGCGGCTGCCCCTGCCCGGCAATCAGGCCGGCTCCGGCAAGCAGCACCATGGCGGCGGCGATCCTGACGCGTGACTTGATGACCATCACAGACCTCGAAGCGGATTATATCGTTGCCGGATTCTCCTCATTTCGACGTGATCTGCGGCACCCCGGCCGGCCGCGGCGCCGGACACCACGTCTATACTGAATAGGCATGCACTCGCGTTCGCGGGCCCTCGACGTCGCGGCAATCCAGGCGGCGCTCCGCGCGGATGGCCTCGACGGCTGGTTGCTGTACGACTTCCGCGGCACCAATGCCATCGCCGCCGACCTGACCGGCGTGGCCCAGAGGGGCGGGCACATGGCCACTCGCCGGTGGTACTACCTCATTCCAGCAACCGGCGCCCCACGCGCGCTCGTGCACGCCATAGAACCCGACACGCTCGCGCACCTTCCGGGTGAGACGCGGCGCTACGCCGGCCGGACCCAGATGCACGCCGGTCTTCAAGCCGTGCTCACCGGGATCCGCCGCGTCGCGATGGAGTACTCGCCACAGTGCGCGATCCCGTACATCGCGCGGGTGGATGCCGGGACGGTGGAACTGATCCGGAGCCTCGGGGCGGAAGTGGTCTCATCGGGCGATCTGGTGCAGCGGTTCTCGGCCGTGTGGACCGACCCGGAAATCGCCTCGCACCTGGCCGCATCGGCAGCGCTCTACCGGATCAAGGACCGCGCGTTCGAGGAGATCACGCAGCGCCTGCGGTACGGCGTCCAGACGACTGAGTGGGACATCCAGCAGCTCATGGTCGAGTGGTTCCGTCAGGAGCAGCTCGTCAGCGATTCGCCGCCGATGGTCTCGGCACAGGAGCATGCGGGGAACCCGCATTACCTGCCCACCGCCGATCGGCACCGCACCATCGGCAGGAACGAACTCGTGCTGCTCGACCTCTGGGGCAAGCTCGACCAGGAAGGGTCCGTCTACGCGGACATCACATGGGTCGGCTTCACGGGACCCAAGATCCCGAAGACGATGGCCGCCGCGTTTTCAGTGGTCGCTGCCGCGCGCGACATGGCGGTGAGCCTCGTGCGCGACCGCGTGGCGGCCGGGCTTCCCGTGCGGGGCTTCGAGGTGGACCGTGCCGCGTCAGGGACGATTCGCGACGCCGGCTATGGTGCACAGATCCTGCATCGGACCGGGCACAGTCTCGGGGAGAGCGTCCACGGGACCGGGGTCAATATGGACGACTTCGAGACGCACGACGATCGTCGCCTGCTACCCGGCACCGGCTTCACGGTCGAACCGGGCGTATATTTTCCTGATTTCGGCATCCGGTCCGAGATCAATATGATCGTCCGCGAGCGGTCGGCCGAGGTGAGCGGCCCGCTCCAGTCAGCCATTCTCGCCCTGGTGTAAGCACGGAGGAACGATGTCCAGCCGCAAGACCACGCTGTTCTACGCGCTGCTGCTTGCCATCTCGTCGATCGCCGTCGGCATGGTGCTGGCGTCCCGGTTCGACATGGCACCCGCGTCGGCCGCCCAGACCCTGCAGGTGCCGCCGCTCAACAGCGCGCCGGTGACCGGAGCACTGGACGCTCAGACTTTCCGCAATGTCGCCAAGGCGCAGCAGCCGATGGTGGTCAACATCCGGACCGAGTCCAAGGCCAAGGGTCAGGATCTCTCGGAGTTCTTCGGCGGGAATGGTGGTGGCGGTGGCGACGACCTCTTCCGCCGGTTCTTCGGCCAGCCGAACGACCCGGACGATCAGGACACGCCGGCCCCGCGCGGGCGCGGCAACCGGCGTCCCCGCGAGCAGACGACGGTGGCAGCGGGCACCGGCTTCATCATCAGCAAGGACGGCCTGATCCTCACGAACAACCACGTGATTGACGGAGCGACCAAGATCGAGGTGTCGCTGTTCGGTGAAGATGACGACCAGACCTACTCGGCAAAGCTGATCGGCAAGGATGCGCTCACGGACAGTGCCCTCATCCAGCTCACCCAGATGCCGAACCACCCGCTGCCCGAAGCGAAGTTCGGTGACTCGGCGCAGATGGCGGCGGGCGACTGGGTGATGGCGATCGGCAACCCCTTCAACCAGGGCTGGACCGTCACCGTCGGCGTTGTCTCCGCGCAGTCGCGGCCGTTCACGACCGATGGCCGCACGAACGAGATGATCCAGACCGACGCGGCCATCAACCCAGGCAACTCGGGCGGTCCGCTGCTGAACCTGCGCGGTGAGGTGATCGGGATCAACACGATGATCTTCACCAACGGCCGGGCCGAAGGGAACATCGGCATCGGCTTCGCCGTCCCGATCAACACCGTCCGCGACCTGCTGCCGCAGTTGATGCAGGGCAAGGTGGTCCGCGGCCGCATCGGCCTGCAGATGACCGCAGTGCCGCGTGACAGCTACCAGGAGTTCGGTCTCAAGTCGCGCGCCGGCGCCGTCGTCTCTTCGGTCGCGCCCGGTGGTCCTGCCGAGAAGGCCGGCGTGAAGCCCGGCGACGTCATCGTCGAGTACAACGGCAAATCGATCCAGAACACCACCGACCTGCAGAAGATGGTGGCCGCCACGAAGCCGGGGACGTCAGCTGCGCTGAAGATCGTTCGCAACGGCAAGGATCAGACGCTGCACGCCACGGTCGAGGAACTGGATCTCGATGCGGAGCGCGGTGGTCGCCAGAGCCGCAACAACGACAAGGAGCAGCCGGAGGAGCAAGGCCAGGACAGCTTCGGCCTCACGCTCACGAACCTCACGCCGCAGATGGCGCGCCGCCTCCAGATGCCATCGGGCCAGAGCGGCGCGGTCGTCACGGACGTGGACGAGAACGGGCCGTCGGCGGGCATCCTGCGCCCCGGTGACGTCATCCTGTCGGTGAACGGCCAGTCGGTCTCCTCAGCGGCCGACGCGGGTCGCGAGTTCCAGAAGGTGGCCAACGGCCGCATCGCACGCGTGCTCGTGTGGCGCGGCGACGGCGAAGTGTTCGTCACGATCCGCAAGGAATAGGTAGCCCAACCGAGATGACGCCCGCGTTTCCAAATGGAGACGCGGGCGTTGTTGTGTACAGGCAGGGAAGCGGCGGAACGCTGGAACGCAAGAATGCACAAATGCAGGAATGCAGGAATGCATCTATGAAAGGGCCGTCGGTG
>JAFDVO010000043.1 GCA_018268955.1 Acidobacteriota bacterium
CAACACGATGGTCGACCAGCTCAATGCGTTCGCGTCCGAGGTGTCGCGCGTCGCGCGCGAAGTCGGCACCGACGGCAAGCTCGGTGGCCAGGCGCAGGTGCCTGGTGTCGCAGGGACCTGGAAGGACCTGACCGATAACGTGAACCAGATGGCCGGCAACCTCACCGCACAGGTCCGCAACATCGCGGAGGTGACGGTCGCGGTCGCCAACGGCGACCTGTCGAAGAAGATCACGGTCGACGTCCGCGGTGAAATCCTGCAGCTGAAGGACACCATGAACACGATGGTGGAGCAGCTGCGGTCGTTCGCCGCCGAAGTGACGCGTGTGGCGCGCGAGGTCGGCACGGAAGGCAAGCTCGGCGGCCAGGCCGAAGTGCCCGGCGTCGCCGGCACGTGGAAGGACCTCACCGACAACGTCAACTCCATGGCGGCGAACCTGACGAACCAGGTCCGCAACATCGCCGACGTCTCCACGGCCATCGCCCGCGGCGACCTCTCGCGCAAGATCACGGTCGACGTGAAGGGCGAGATCCTCGAGCTGAAGAACACGATCAACACGATGGTCGACCAGCTCAATGCGTTCGCGTCCGAGGTGTCGCGCGTCGCGCGCGAGGTCGGCACGGAAGGCAAGCTGGGTGGTCAGGCCGTGGTGCCGGGCGTCGCCGGCACCTGGAAGGACCTCACCGACAACGTCAACTCCATGGCGTCGAACCTGACGGGCCAGGTCCGCAACATCGCCGAGGTGACGATCGCCGTGGCGAACGGCGACCTTTCGCGCAAAATCACCGTCGACGTCCGCGGCGAGATCCTGCAGCTGAAGGAAGCCATCAACGCGATGGTCGAGCAGCTGCGCTCGTTCGCCTCGGAGGTGACGCGCGTGGCGCGCGAGGTCGGCACGGAAGGCCGGCTTGGCGTCCAGGCGGTGGTGCCCGGCGTGGCCGGCACCTGGAAGGACCTCACCGACTCGGTGAACGTCATGGGCGCCAACCTCACGGCGCAGGTACGGAACATCGCCGAGGTGACGACGGCCGTCGCCCGCGGCGACCTGTCCCGCAAGATCACGGTCGACGTGAAGGGCGAAATCCTCGAGCTGAAGAACACCATCAACACCATGGTGGACCAGCTCCGCGCGTTCGCCGCCGAAGTGACGCGCGTGGCACGCGAGGTCGGCACGGAAGGCAAGCTCGGTGGGCAGGCCGAAGTGCCGGGCGTGGCCGGCACATGGAAGGACCTCACCGACTCCGTGAACGTCATGGCCGCCAACCTGACAGACCAGGTCCGCGGCATCGTGAAGGTCGTCACGGCAGTGGCCGACGGCAACCTGCGGCAGAAGCTCACGGTCGAAGCCAAGGGCGAGGTCGCGGCACTGGCCGAAACCATCAACAACATGACCGACACGCTCGCGACCTTCGCCGAGCAGGTGACGAACGTCGCACGCGAGGTCGGCGTGGAGGGGCGCCTTGGCGGCCAGGCCAACGTGCCTGGTGCGGCCGGTACGTGGAAGGACCTCACCGGCAACGTGAACCTGCTCGCCGCGAACCTGACGAACCAGGTTCGCGCCATCGCTGAAGTCGCCACGGCGGTCACGAAGGGCGACCTGACGCGCTCGATTCAGGTGGAAGCGCGCGGCGAGGTGGCGGAGCTCAAGGACAACATCAACACGATGATCGACAACCTCCGGGGCACGACGGACCGGAACCAGGAGCAGGACTGGCTCAAGACGAACCTGGCCAAGTTCACCCGCATGCTCCAGGGCCAGCGCGATCTCGTGACGGTCGGCCAGTTGCTGCTCTCGGAACTCGCGCCGCTGGTCAACGCGCAGCAGGGCGCGGTGTACCAGATGATCACCGACGTCAGCGACACCGCGCCGGCCCTGTCCCTCCTCGCGGGCTACGCCATCGGCGACCGCCAGGCGAAGCGGATAGAGGTGGGGCAGGGGCTCGTCGGCCAGTGCGCCTGGGAGAAGCAGCGCATCCTGCTGACGAAGATTCCGCAGGGCTACACGACCATCAACTCCAGCCTCGGCGCCGCCCGCCCCAAGAACATCGTGGTCCTCCCGGTCCTGTTCGAAGGCGAGACGAAGGCGGTCATCGAGCTGTCCTCACTGCTGCCGTTCACGGCGACACACCTGGCCTTCCTCGAGCAGCTCACGCAGTCCATCGGCGTCGTGCTCAACACGATCGAAGCGACCATGCGGACGGAGAACCTGCTGCAGCAGTCGCAGCAGCTCACGATCGAGCTGCAGACCCGCCAGACGGAACTGCAGCAGACCAACGAGGAGCTGGCCTCGAAGGCGAAGCAGCTCGCCGAGCAGAACGTGGAGGTCGAGCGGAAGAACAAGGAAGTGGAGCAGGCACGCCGCGCGCTCGAAGAGAAGGCGGCGGAGCTGGCGCTGACCTCGAAGTACAAGTCGGAGTTCCTCGCGAACATGTCGCACGAGCTCCGCACGCCGCTCAACTCCATCCTGATCCTCGGGCAGCAGCTGATGGAGAACGCGGGCGGCAACCTGTCGATGAAGCAGGTGGACTTCGCGCGCAACATCCACTCCGCCGGCACGGACCTGCTGACCCTCATCAACGACATCCTGGACCTCTCGAAGATCGAGTCCGGCACCGTGACAGTCGAGGCGGAGGACATCACGTTCGCGGCGCTGCGCGACAGCGTGGAGCGCACGTTCCACCACGTGGCCGAGTCGAAGAGCCTGTCGTTCCACGTCCACATCGACAGTTCGCTGCCGCGGTCGTTCACGAGCGACCCGAAGCGACTGCAGCAGATCCTCAAGAACCTGCTGTCCAACGCGTTCAAGTTCACCTCGCAGGGTGAGGTCTCGATGCGGGTCCTGCCGACGAGGGCCGGGTGGTCGCTCGATCATCCCATCCTGCGCTTCGCACAGAACGCGGTTGCCATCGAGGTGACCGACACCGGCATCGGCATCGCACCCGAGAAGCAGAAGCTGATCTTCGAGGCGTTCCAGCAGGCCGACGCGGGCACCAGCCGCAAGTACGGCGGCACCGGCCTCGGACTCGCCATCTCGCGTGAGCTCGCGACGCTGCTCGGCGGTGAGATCAAGCTGGTGAGCACGCCCGGGCAGGGGAGCACGTTCACGCTCTTCCTCCCGCTCGCCTACACTGGGCCTGCGCGGGCGGTGACCACGCCGGCTACGGCGTCGCCAGTCCCGGCGCCAGCTGCGTCGACGGCCACGCTTCCAGTGCTTGCGGTGGCGAAGGCCGAAGAGGTGGTCGCGGACGATCGCGAGGCGATTCAGGAGGGAGACACCGTCCTCCTCATCGTGGACGACGATGCCCATTACGCGCGGGTGCTGCTCGGGCTCGCGCGGGACAAGGGGTTCAAGGGGATCGTCGCGAACCGCGGGCAGGCGGCGATTTCCCTGGCCCGCCAGTACCGGCCGACGGCGATCACCCTCGACGTGTTCCTGCCGGACATGCTTGGCTGGACCGTCCTGAACAGCCTGAAGCTCGATCCCGCGACGCGCCACATCCCGGTGCAGATGCTGTCGGTCGAGGAGGAGCGCCAGCACGGGCTGTCGCACGGCGCGTTCTCCTACCTGGTGAAGCCCGCGACAACCGAGGATCTCGAGCAGGCCTTCGACCGCATCAAGAGCTACGTCACCCCGCACCAGAAGCGGCTGCTCGTCATCGAGGACAACGACATCGAGCGCGACAGCATCGTCGAACTGCTCCGGCATGACGACATCGACGTGGCGGCGGTCGGCACCGGGGCTGACGCGCTGGAGCGTCTCAGTCGCGAGCCATTCGACTGCTGCGTGGTCGACCTGCGGCTGCCGGACATGAGCGGCTTCGAGCTGCTCGAGCGGATGCAGCAGGATCGGTCGCTGCGTGACCTGCCGGTCGTGGTGTTCACAGGGAAGGAACTCTCCACGCAGGAGGAGGCGCGCCTCAAGTCGGTTGCGAAGAGCATCGTCCTCAAGGACGTGCAGTCGCCCGAGCGGTTGTTCGACGAGACGGCGCTGTTCCTCCACCGCATCGTGGCCGAGTTGCCGGCTGAGAAGCGGCAGCTGCTCGAGAGGCTCCATGGGTCGAACGAGGTGCTGCACGATCGGAAGGTGCTCGTCGTCGACGATGACGCACGGAACATCTTTGCGCTGACGACCGTGCTCGAGAACCAGCAGATGGAGGTGCTCAGCGCAACCAATGGCCGCCAGGCGATCGAGCTCATTCGCGAGACGCCGGACCTCAGCGTCGTGCTGATGGACATCATGATGCCGGAGATGGACGGCTACGAGACGATGCGGGAGATCCGGCGCTATCCGGAGTTCCGCACGCTGCCGATCCTGGCGCTCACCGCGAAGGCGATGAAGGGGGACCGCGAGAAGTGCCTGCAGGCAGGGGCCTCGGACTACATTGCCAAGCCGGTCAACACGGACCAGCTCCTCTCGCTCCTTCGCGTGTGGCTCTACCGCTGATCGGGGCGTGATCGTGACCAGACCAGACGCGCGGATCCTGATTGTCGACGACCAGCCCCGGAACCTCGATGCGCTCGAGGCGATGCTGGCGCCGATCGACTGTACCGTCGTGCGCGCCGAGTCGCCTGACGAAGCGCTGCTGAAGCTCCTCAAGGGCGAGTTCGCCGCGATCATCCTCGACATCCGGATGCCCGGCATGAGCGGCATCGAGCTGGCCACCCTGATCAAGGCGCGGCGGCGCACGCAGCACGTGCCGATCCTGTTCCTCACTGCACACCTGACCAATGACGAGGAGGTGCTGAAGGGGTACCACGTCGGTGCCGTCGACTATTTGAGCAAGCCGATCAACGCGGACGTCCTCAGGTCGAAGGTGGCGGTCTTCGTCGACACGTTCCGCAAGACCCTGGCGCTGGCGGAGCTGAACGACAAGCTCGAACGCGAGGTGTCCGAGCGGCAGAAGGCGCAGGCCGATCTCGAGGTGGCCAACAGGAACCTCGAACGCCGGGTCGACGAGCGGACGGCGGCGCTGGTGCGCGCGCACCGGGGCGTACGCGAGAACGAAGAGCGGCTCCGGATGGCCATGGAAGTGGCGCAGCTCGCCGCCTGGGAATGGAACCTGCTGACCGGGGAGATGACCTGGTCGACCGACCCCGAAGCGTTGTTCGGGCTCGCGCCAGGAGCGATGGGCGCCGACATGCGCCTTCTGCGTGTCGTCCACCCCGAAGATCGGGGCCGCCTCGAGGCCTCCGTCACGCGCGCAATCGAAACCGGGATCTACGAGGCCGAGTACCGGGTCCTCAATGGCGACGGTCGCGAGTTGTGGATTACGGAACGGGGCCGTGTCACCGAGGAGGATCCGGAGCGGATGGTCGGGATCGCACGCGACGTCACCGCCGATCGGCAGGCGGCCCAGGAGCGCGAGCGCCTGCTGCGCCTTGAAGCCGCGGCGCGCGCCGAGGCCGAACGGCAAAGTCGCCTGAAGGACGAGTTCCTGGCGACCCTGAGCCACGAACTCCGCACGCCAATGAACGCGGTGCTCGGGTGGCTCTCCATCCTGGAAAGCGGAAAGCCGATTCGCGACCTTCAGGGAGCCTTGGGGGTGATTCGGCGCAACGCACAGCTCCAGGCGCGGCTCATCGATGACCTCCTCGACATGAACCGCCTGATGTCCGGCAACTTCGCGATCGAGATCGGGCCGGTCGAAGTCGGCACGCTCGTGCACACGACCCTGCAGACGCTCCAGCCGCTCGCGCGCGAGAAGGAAGTGCGGCTGAACGCGGAGGTCTGCGGCGACTGCGGGATGATCATGGCGGACCAGCGCCGGCTCCAGCAGGTCCTCTGGAACATCGTGCACAACGCGGTGAAGTTCACGAGCCGCGGTGGCCGGGTTGAACTGCGCGTGTCGCGGCTGCAGGACTCGCTCGAATTCGTCATCGAGGACAACGGGAAGGGGATCACCCCTGCCTTCCTGCCGCACGTCTTCGAGCGGTTCCGTCAGGAGGACGAGACCCCGACGCGTGAGTTCTTCGGCCTCGGTTTGGGCCTCGCAATTGCGAAGCAGCTGGTGGACCTGCACGGCGGGACGATCTCGGCGGACAGTGCAGGTGAAGGCCAGGGGGCGACGTTCGCGATCCGGCTGCCGGCCGCCGCGGCAGTGGCCGCTCGGCCAGGCGGCGGAGCCGTGACGCTCTCGGCCTGACGGAGTCGGGCCGGGGATGGCCTCAGCAGGGCCCGCGCTTGCGGCCCGCCGTGTCGCGGCTCGTAGCTCGTTGCCCCTGCGCCACTGCCGACGTGGTCTGCTCTCGGTCCGACGCGGGCATAGGCGGCATATGGCTTAGTCCGGAGGGCCCCGGGTTGGGTATGATTGGCGCCCCGCGCGAGTGACACGACGGCTCACGCCGATCCCGCACCTCACACGATGATTCGCCTTCTGCTCGTCGACGACCACGGCACACTCAGGGATGCGCTGAAGCTCCTGCTCGACGCCGAGCCAGACCTGCGGGTCGTCGGCGAAGCGTGCGATGGGGAGCAGGCAATCGAATCGGTGGCGGCGCTCCGCCCCGACGTCGTGATCATGGATCTGTCGATGCCGGGCACCGGCGGGCTGGAAGCCGTCCGCCGCCTGCATCGCGCGAATGCCAGCGCGCGTGTCATCGTGCTCACGCGACACGATGACAGCGCGCTGGTGCTGGAACTGCTGCACGCAGGGGCCGAGGGGTACGTGCTGAAGCAGAGCCCGTCGGCCGAGCTGCTGCGCGGTATCCGAGCCGTCGCCGCCGGAGCACGCTACGTCGACAGCCGGCTGCCGCGGGCGGGTGAGCCGAAACGCCGCCCCACAACGCCCCCGGTGTCGGGCCGCGAGCAGGAAATCCTGCGGCTGATCGCGCGTGGCTACAGCAACAAGGAGATCGCCGCCCAGCTGGACCTCAGCGTCAAGACCGTCGAAGTGCACAAGGCGAATGCCATGCGCAAGCTCGGTTTCCATGGGCGTGCTGACGTGGTGCGATTCGCGGTGATGAACGGCTGGTTGACGGAAGCGTAGCCCCGATTCCGACACAATGGTGCCCTGGTCGGGGGCACCCGACACTTGTGTCGTATGTTTCGGCCGCCGCGCACAACGTGGCGCCCGATCCTGATCCATCGGGCCACAACTAACGGTCTACCGGGCGCTCGGAAACGCCCGTATCCCCACATCCGCGTCGCCTCGCGCCGTGACTCCGACAAAGTTGTCTGGCGCGCGACTGCCCGCGTACGGGTGGCCCGTCACCAGTCTACGAACAAAACGGCGTGTTCCCGGCCTCACCCGTGGCCCTTGTCACTGGCACTGCGGTTGCCCTTCATGTCGGCATCGCCCGAGACGGGCGAGAACCCGGCCCGCGATGCGCGGGCCTCCTTCAGAGGTGCATCGATGAATTCCGCTGACACTGCCTGGATGCTGGTCTCGACGGCGCTCGTGCTGCTCATGACACCGGCGCTCGCGTTCTTCTACGGAGGGCTCGTGCGCCCGAAGAACGCCCTGAACACGATGATGATGAGCTTCAACTCGCTGGGTTTCGTCGGCGTGCTGTGGGCGGTCATCGGCTACTCGCTCTCGTTCGCGCCCGGCAACAGCCTCATTGGCGACGCGTCGCGTGTGCTCCTGCGCGGCGTCGGCCTCGAGCCGCAGGGCACCATTCCACACCTGCTCTTCATGTCATACCAGGGGACGTTCTGCATCATCACGGCGGCGCTGATCTCCGGCGCCATCGTCGAGCGCATGCGGTTCCCCGCCTACGTCGCGTTCATCTCGCTCTGGGCGGTGGTCGTCTACAGCCCGGTCGCGCACTGGGTGTGGGGCGGTGGCTTCCTCGCGAAGATGGGGGCGCTCGACTTCGCGGGCGGCACCGTCGTCCACGTCAACGCGGCGGCCGCGGCGCTGGTGGCCGCGATGGTGATCGGGCCGAGGAAGGATTTCAAGCAGGTCGCCCTCGCGCCGCATAACGTCCCGTTCACGCTGCTCGGCACAGGCCTGCTGTGGTTCGGCTGGTTCGGCTTCAACGCCGGCAGCGCACTCGCCGCAAACAACATCGCCGCGCTCGCGTTCACGACGACGATGCTCGCGCCAGCAGGAACGCTGGTGGTATGGGCGCTCCTCGACATGGTGCGCCTGCAGAAGACCACCGCAGTGGGAGCCGGGACCGCGATCGTCGTCGGTCTGGTCGCAGTCACGCCGGCCGCCGGCTTCGTCGGCCCGATGAGCGCCATCGCCCTCGGTGCCCTTGCGGCGTTCCCGAGCTACTTCGCCATTCTCTGGCGCGCGAAGACGAGTCTGGACGACTCCCTTGATGTGGTCGCAGCGCACGGCCTCGGCGGCACGGTCGGCGCGGTGCTGACCGGGGTGTTCGCGCAGAAGGCGCTGAACGGCGTGGCTGACGGCCTGCTGTTCGGTAACCCAGGACAGGTGGGCATCCAGGTGGTGGCGATTGCGGCGGCCGCCGCGTACTCGGGTGTCATGAGCTTTGCGCTGCTCAAGTTGGTTGGGCTCGTGCTGCCGCTGACGGCGAGCGCCGACGAGCAGGCGCTTGGTCTCGACCTCGCGGCGCATGGTGAGGAGGCCTACGTCCATGGTGGCGGCATGGATGCCGCGGACGTGCTGGACCGTCCGTCTCTCGGTGCGGCGCCCGCACTGTCGCCCTCGCCCGCGCTGGCGGACTGACGCGGATAACGATGACGCTGCTGCGTGTGGTCACGTCACCCGATCGAGCCTCGGCCATCCTCGACGCACTGCTCGGGATCGGCATCGCGGGCATGACGATGACGGACCTGCAGGGGAGTTCGGCGCAGCAGCGCCATCGGCTGTCGTATCGCGGGACGGAGTACGACGTCCGCTTCGTCCCGCGTGTCGAACTGCAGATTGTGCTTCGCGACGACTGGGTCGACGCCGCCGTCAACGAGATCCTCGAGGTGGCGCGCACGGACGCCGTGGGTGAAAACCGCCTCTTCGTGATGCCGGTCGAGGCGGCCTACTGGATCCGCACCGGGGAGGTCGAACGCAGTGACGCGCCAGACGAGCACTGGTACGTGTGACGTTGCGCCGCTGCATCCCGAGGCGCCGCTCCGACCTCTAACCTCCAACCTCTGTGCAACCGG
>JAFDVO010000044.1 GCA_018268955.1 Acidobacteriota bacterium
AACGTGTTTGACAACGACAGCTAACGCGCTTGAGGATCGGGCGCGACGCTCCTGCTCTGGTGCCAAATGGACTACCGGCAGGTGATCACGATCGAACCAGTCAAGCGAGGCGGTAAGCCATGCATCAGCCGTTTGCGGATCACGTCTCCGCCGGCCTCGACGACGTCAGCGCCGCCACGCAGACCTCTCGATCGCGTACTGGAGCACTCGGCGGTCCGCAGGTAGGTGCGGCAGCGACACCTCGCCGTCCAAGCGCTCGCCGAGCCGCTGCGCCACAGCAATGGACCGCGCGTTCTCTGGCGTAATCAGGCTGATCACGCGTGCGACGCCCAACTCGTCGAACGCGTAGCTGATGGATCGGCGCGCCGCTTCGGTCGCATAGCCGCGACCCCAGAACTCCGACCTGAGCGTCCACCCAACCTCCAGGCCAGGCCACCCCTCGGGTTGCCATGGACCGACCTGTCCGACGAATGTGCCGGTCTGGCGCTCGACGACGGCAAAGAGCCCGAACCCGCGAAGGCCCCAGTGGCCCACGGTGCCGGCGAGGGACCGCCAGGCGTCGAATCGCTTCATCGGAGTGCCGGTCAATGACAGGAACTCCATCACGCGCGGGTCGGCCATCATCGCCGCATAGGCATCGAAGTCGCTCGATGTCCACTCGCGAAGAATCAGCCGCTCGGATTCGACAATCATGCTGCGGAGTGTAACGGCAACGGTATCCGCGCGGCGTGTCGCCCTTCCGAGCGCGGCGTGAAGCCCCAGCTTCCTGAGCCAGACCGTCACGTGGGGCCCGGCTCACCTATGATCGTCGCGTGCGATGGCTCCGCTCGATCTCCCTGGACCTGTCCCCGCTCCGCGCGTCCCGCGACTACCGCCTCCTCTACACGGGCCAGTTCGTCTCGCTGTTCGGCTCCGCGATCAGCTACGTCGTGCTCCCGGTGCAGATGTTCGCGCTCACGCGGTCGTCGCTTGCCGTCGGGCTGCTCGGCCTCGCGGAGTTCGTCCCGACGCTCGCCCTCGCGTTCGTCGGCGGCACACTCGCTGACCGCATCGATCGCCGGCGCCTGATCATCGTCGCCGAAACCGGCATGACGATGTGCTGCGTCGGCCTCGCGCTGAATGCCGCGTTGCCGACGCCGCAGGTGTGGATGCTGTACGCCAGTTCGGCCATCGTCGCCGGATTGAATGCCGTACATCGGCCCGCCCTCGAGGCGCTCACCCCGCGCATCGTGCCGCTCGAGCAGATGCCGGCGGTCGCCGCGCTGCAGACCCTCCGCTACAACGCCAGCTTCATCGTCGGCCCCGGCGTGGCTGGCCTGATCGTGGCGGCGTTCGGCTCCACGGTCGCGTACCTCATCGATGCGGTCACGTTCGTCGTGTCCGTCGCGTGCGTCGCGCTGATGCGGCCGGTCTCCGTGCCGCGGCAGGACGGGGCATCTGTGCTCAGCGGCATCGGTGAAGCCTGGCGGTACGCCCGCAGCCGGCAGGAGCTGATGGGCACCTACATCCTCGACATCATCGCGATGTTTTTCGGCATGCCTGTCGCGCTGTTCCCGGCCATCGCCGCGCAGTTCGACGGAGCCGCCGTTGGCTGGTTCTACTCGATGATGGCTGTGGGCCCCGTGGTGGTGAGCGCCACGTCCGGCTGGACCGCCCGGGTGCACCGCCATGGCCTCGCCGTGACCATCGCCGTGCTCGCGTGGGGCACGGCCATCGTCGGATTCGGATTGGCAACCAGCCTGCCCCTCGCCCTCGCGTGTCTTGCGACGGCCGGCGCCGCGGACGCCGTGAGCGGCCTGTTCCGCATGACGATCTGGAACCAGACGATTCCCGACCGCCTGCGCGGACGGATGGCCAGCATCGAGATGGTGAGCTACCTGACGGGCCCGTATCTCGGCAACGCGGAAGCGGGACTCGCCGCGGCGGTGGTTGGCCTTCGGTCGTCAGTGGTGATGGGCGGTGCCCTGTGCGTCGCCGGGGCCGGCATTGCTGCCGCATGGCTGCCAGGCTTCATCCGCTACGACGGGCGGACGGCGGCGGCACGCAAGCGCGCGATCGACAGGCTCGACGGAGAAGCGCACTCGACACCCACCATCGCCGAACGGATGTAGAGCGTCCTTACCAGGACGCATCGAGGACGACTGCGACCCACCCGTCGCGCTCCTGCGTGCTGACATGCCGCATCCCGAGCCGCACGTACGTGCGGTCCACCTCCGATGCGGTCGACACCGGGATTCCCGAGAGGACCAGGCGACCGCGATGCGCAACACGTCGCACGAGGATGGGAGCGATCTCGATCAGTGGTGCTGCAAGGATGTTCGCAACCACCAGGGACCAGGTTCCCGGCACCGCGTCGGCTCCGCCGTGCACGAGGGTGAGTCGATCGGTCACATGGTTCAAGGTCGCGTTGGCGTGTGCTGCAGCGATCGCGGCAGCATCCGTGTCGACCGCTGTCGCGTGAGGGACGCCAAGCACCAGTGCCGCGATGGCCAGTACGCCAGACCCTGTGCCGACATCGAGCACGGACGCAGGCTGCACGATCTCAATCGCATCGTCGAGTGCCTCGATGCAGAGCGCCGTTGTGGGATGAAGGCCCGTGCCGAACGCGCCACTGTCCCGCAGGACTACCCGCAGCCCTGCCTGCCCGACCTGCCCGATGTCCCCCGGAGCGGGCTCGATGAGCAGGCGTCCGACCCGAACCGGCCGGGGCCGCAGCACCCAGACCGATTCGTCGTCACGTCCGATCGCTGGCGAGGTCTCGAGCGAGACGACACCGAGTACTGTCGCCGCCTGCTCGGGCGAGACGCGGTCAGGGAGCAGGGCAGCCAACCCGGCGTCGGTCGGGTCCACATCGAGGGCGCCAAGGGCGACGAGCCGATCCAGTGCGTCGGGTGCGGGATCACGAAGGTCGATGCGATAGGGCACACCGAAGCGTAGTCCGAACGCAGAACTCAGAAGTCGGAATTCAGAACGCCAGTGCTCAAGGCTCCAACACGAAGGACTCGGAGAGGGGAGCGACAGCCCCAACCCTCCAACCTCTGGCCTCCAACCTCTGTCCTCGTCCCACCCGCCGTACCTGCCCCGCCCGCCCTCCGTGCTCCGTCCCCTCAGCTCCCCACGTTCCCGTTCGGATTGAACCGGTAGCCGACCCACGGTTCGGTCAGCAGGTGGCGCGGGTGCGCGGGGTCCGCTTCGAGCTTGCGCCGGAGCTGGCTCACGAACACACGCAGGTACTCCGACTGTTCCTCGGCCGAGACGCCCCACACGGCGCCGAGCAGCGTCTTGTGGGGAATCACCCGGTTCGGGTGCTTGGCCATGAAGGTGAAGAGGTCGAACTCCTTCGGCGTCAGCCTGACGTCCTGCCCGCGCACGCGCACGCGGCGATCGCCGTAGTCGATGCTGAATGGCCCGATGCCGACCACCGACGCTTCGGATGTCGCGTTGTGGCGGCGGAGCGCCAGCCGCACGCGTGCGAAGAGCACGTCGGTCTGCAGCGGCTTCGGCAGGTAATCCTCGGCCCCGCCATCGAGCACCGAGACATGCGTGGCCGTAGACGTGTCCGCCGACATCACCAGCACCGGCACGCTGATGGACTCGCGCACCCGGGCACAGAGGTCCATGCCGTCTGCGCCGCCGGGCATGTCCAGCTCCGTCAGGATCAGCGCCGGCTTGCTGGCTCGGATGGTCTCGATCGCAGCACTGACGCCGACCGCTACCCGTGCGTCGTACTGGCGCATCGCGAACGCCCGCTGGAGTTCATGTAGTTCGGCAACGTCGCTGCCGACGATGAGGACACGTGGTTTCATCGGGGAGGCCTCCTGGCACAGCCAGCACGCTGACCGCCAGCGCGCCTCGACCGTGCAGCCCTATTGCACTGCCGAGGCATGAGGACTTCGTGAGCGGAAGATGAATGTTCATTAATCCTTAGGCCGGGAAGGCCGGGAAGGCCGGGAGGGCCGGGAGGGCCAGGAGGGCCGGGAAGGCTGGCAGGGCTGGCAGGAATGTAGGCCTCCGCCCTCCCACCTCGGTCCTCTGTCCTCGTCAGACTCGGGGTGTTCGCAGCGGCAGCGTGACGGTGAAGGTGGCCCCTTCGCCGGGGCGGCTGTCGACCGACACGCGGCCGTGGTGCTGGCGGGCAATCCACTGGACCAGGCTCAGGCCGAGCCCCGCGCCCTCGATGCTGCTGGTGCGCGACGGGTCGGCGCGGAAGAAGCGGTCGAACACGCGACCGGCGTCCTCGGCTGAGAGGCCGATGCCGGTGTCGCTGACGGCCAGCGTCGCCTCCGTGCCGGCTCGGCGCACGGAGGCGGTGACGCGTCCACCTTCGGGAGTGAACTTCAGCGCGTTGTCGACCAGGTTGATAGCCAACCGTTGCAGCCACGGCGCGTCCCCCTCCACGACCACCGCATCGTCGAGTTCGGCCGTGAGCGCGATGCCGCGGGCCTCGGCGACCGGTTCGAACAGCTCGACGACGGAGCGGAGCAGGTCGGCCAGGCGTACTGGCACGCGCGTCAGTGCGATCTGCCCGGACTCGGCGCGTGCGAGCGTGAGGATCTGATCGATCAAGCCGGCCAGCCGGTCGATCTCCTCGATCTGGCTGGCGTAGGCGACCTCCTGCTCGGTTGTGGTCGCCGCGTCACGCAGCCGCAGTTCGATCTCACCGCGCAGCGCTGCGAGCGGCGTGCGCAGTTCATGGGCCAGTGCCGCGCTGAACTGGCGCATCTCGCCGACGGCATGCTGCAGCCGCTCGAGCGTGGCATTGAAGGCGAGCGCCACGCGATCGAGTTCGTCGCCCGCTCCGCGCAGGGGCAGGCGTCTGTCGAGCGTGCCGACGTCGATGTCCGCACTCGCCACGGCCATGTCGGAGAGCGGTCGCAGGGCGAAGGCCGACAGCCACCACGCGGCGAGCACCGTGGCGAGAAACGCCGGAGGAACGCGCAGCAGGAGCAGCCGACGATAGCGGGTGAGCGTCGCGTCCGCCTGGGACAGTGAGATGCCGGCATTGATCACGTACGGGCGCCCGCCGTGCGTGATGTCGCGTGTCACGAACCGTACGCGTCCGTACGGTGTGGAGATGTCGTGCGGTCCGCCCGCACCTCGGAGCGCGGCCAGTTCTGTCGACGTGAAGTCGACCCCCATCGGTCCGAGCGCGCTGGATTCATACAGCATCCGCCCGGTCGCCATGTCGTAGACCTGCAGGTACCGCGCGGCTTCATGCACGAACGCCGCTTCGTCATCATCCTGCTCGTCGAACTGCAGCGAGACGCCCTCGCCATCGAAGCGCAGGTACCCCTCGAGGCCGTCGGCGAAGGCGGCGAGCCGCTCCGCGGTGTCGGCATCGACCTGCGCCGCGAGGATGCGGTAGGTCACGACGCTCAGGCCAGCGACGAGGAGGCCGAAGAGCACGACCGTAGTGAGCGCCAGCCGCAGGCGCAGCGTCAACGTCACGACGGATCGGCCGACAGCATGTAGCCGACGCCGCGGACCGTGTGGATCAGCGGCGTGGCGAATCCCTTGTCGATCTTGTTGCGCAGCGAGTTGATGTGCACCTCGACGACGTTGCTGATGCTGTCGAAGTGGATGTCCCAGACGTGCTCGATGATGAGCGCACGCGTGATGGGACGGTCGGCACTGCGCATGAGGAACTCGAGGAGCGCGTACTCTTTCGGTTTCAGGTCGATGGATACCCCTCCGCGCCGGACCTTCCGTCGGATGGTGTCCATCTCGAGGTCGCCGACGCGCAACACCGTCTCGCGGGGCGCCCCGCGCCGCAGCAACGCGCGCAGCCGCGCGGACAACTCCGCGAGCGCGAACGGCTTCGTCATGTAGTCGTCCGCCCCTGCATCGAGGCCGGCGACCCGCTCCTCGAGCGAGTCCTTCGCGGTCAGCACGAGCACCGGCAGCGCTGGCTTTCGCGCGCGGATGTCGCGGAGCACCTGGAAGCCCGAACGGCCCGGCAGCATCAGGTCGAGCACGATGGCGTCGTAGTCGATGGTGAGGGCCTGGGCTCCTGCGTCGGCGCCGTCGTGCAGGACGTCGACGGCGTGCCCCTCCTGCTGCAGGCCCGACTGAATGAACCCAGCGACCTTCCGGTCGTCCTCGACCACCAGCACGCGCACGGACACCTCAGGAACTTCGTGGAATTCCAAATCGCAAATCGCAAATCGCAAATTGCCGATTGCCGATTGCCGATTGCCGATTCAGATTAGCGAGTACCGGACACCCATTTCAAACGGCGTCGCGTCGGAGCGTCCCCCCGCGGCACATGAACGGGGCTTAATGTGGCGTTCATGGTGGCGTCACGCAGGTCGGGTCTGATACAGAGCGTGACCGCTCCAGACCCTCACCGTCGGCAGGTGCTTGCGCGCAGCCTCTATGCCGCTGTGGCGTGGGTGCTGACGCCTGTGGCCCTGCTTGCGCAGGAGGCGGCGACGGCCCAGGGCAGGGCGGGGCGCAGTTACGCGCTGCGGGGCACCGTGACGGCGGTCTCCCCCGACCAGTTGACCGTCCTCCGCAATACCCGCCACGCCCAGCCGGTGACGTTCACGCTCGACGCGCACACGGCGATGAACGGCGTGCCCGAGGTGGGCGCGCGGGTCTCCGTGAGGTATCGCGTCGAGGGCGATCACAACGTGGCCGTGGCCGTGAGCGCCCAGCCCTCGTTGGGCCGGGGCCATTCGGGCAACTGACGACGACGCCAGAATTGGTCCTACACGCCGGTTCAGGCGCCAACCGCTGCGCTATAGTTGGGCTCGCCCCTGCCGTGATGATTCAGAAGAAGGTGTGCCTGCGCGGCGCCTTTGCGACCGGTAAGACGTCGCTCGTGGCCCGCTTCGTCCGAAGCGTGTTCTCGGAGAAGTACCTGACCACCGTCGGCGTGATGATCGAGCGCAAGACGCTCACGCTGGATCGCACCGACCTGAACCTGATCATCTGGGACCTGCACGGGGAAGACGAGTTCCAGAAGGTGCGGGCCTCGTACCTGCGTGGGACCGCCGGCATCATCTTCGTGGTGGACGGGACGCGCCGCGAAACCCTGGCCCGCGCCGAGCAGCTGTACGAGGAAGCCCGCCTGGCGATCGGCCCGGTCCCCTGCATCGTGGCGCTCAGCAAGTGCGACCTGGCGGACCAGTGGGAAATCGACGAAGCATCGCTGGCCGGGTTGCGCGCACTCGGCTGTCCATGGGTGCGCACCAGCGCCAAGACCGGTGAGGGCGTGGAGGACACGTTCGTCACCCTCGCCCGGGAGATGATCGGCCATGACTGAATGGCCTCCATCAGTCGCGGATTACCTCCTGCAGGTGTCCGCACGGGACCGCACGCCCGCATTCCTCGAAGTGGCGCCGGACGGCCGTCTGCTTGGGTGGGGCGGTCGTGTGGAGGCCTACGGTCTCGGCGACCTGGTCGCAGGCCTCCGCGTTACGCAGCAGGTGGTCACACTGGAAGGGCTGCTGCCCGCTGACGAGCGCGGCGTGTCGCTGCCCTGCGTGTCGCTCGAGTACGGCCGCCCTGCGGACATCCA
This sequence comes from Acidobacteriota bacterium, assembly GCA_018268955.1. Taxonomy (GTDB): domain Bacteria; phylum Acidobacteriota; class Vicinamibacteria; order Vicinamibacterales; family CAVVIG01; genus CAVVIG01. The sequence continues at coordinate 7,523 of JAFDVO010000044.1, forward strand.
CATCGTCCGGCGCGACGGACGGGACTGGGTGCTGCTGCTCGACGCGGCCCCCTTCGAGGTCAGGACGCGGCTGCCGCAGCAGGTCGCGAACGAGCTGCTGCTGCAGGCGGGCGTCACCGTGCCTCCATCGCTGCCCCCGGCCATGTCCGCGTCGGTTCCAAGAGGCGTCCCCGCCGAGGACACCCTCAGCGGCCTGCTCGGCGCAGTGCTTCAGGGGCTGGACTTCGTCGTCCTCGAACGCAATCCGGATCGGACCTTCACACCCCGAATGCAGGGGCCACACTGGTGGCGCACGCTGTTCCCGGAGGCGGAAGCCGGACGGGCGGGGCTTCGGCCGCAGGCGCGCCTGCAGTTCCTCCACAACTTCCTGGTGGACGCCGAGGCGGTCTGGCTGCGCCGCGTCGAGGGTGAGTGCCTCCGTTCGGGATGGTGGCACGAGCGCGGCGTGATGGCGGACCAGCAGTGGCTCGAAGCGCTCGCGCTTTGGGCGGACCGTCGCCCGGTGCTGGTCATCTCAGGCCCGGTTCGCTACGCGGACCTGCAGGTGCTCGTGCAGCGCGGCCGCGTTCATTCGCTCGCGCTGGCGGAAGGGCAGCGGGCCGAAGCGACGCTGCGCGTGCAGAACGACGAGCTCTCCGCCGATCTCCAGACCCGCGCCCGTGAGCTGGAGGCGGCGAACCGCCGGTTGCAGCAGGAGCTGGAACAGCGCCAGCAGGCGGACGAGGCGCGTGCGGCAGCGGAGGAGCGGCTGCGGCAGGCGCAGAAGATGGAAGCGATCGGCCGCCTGGCCGGCGGCGTGGCGCACGACTTCAACAACCTGCTGACGGTGATGACCGGCTACACGGAGATGGCGCTGTCGGCGCTCGATCCGCGAAGCCCGGTCGCGCGCGAAATCGAAGAGGTCAGGAACGCGTGCGACCGTGGGGCCGCCCTCACACGGCAGCTCCTGGCGTTCAGCCGCAAGCAGATCGTGGCGCCGGTGGTCGTGGACCTGAACGAGGTCGTCGCGAGCCTCGGCACGCTGCTCCGTCGGCTGATCGGCGAGCACGTGCAGCTCGATCTGCAGGTCGCCCCAAATCCGGCGCTCGTACGCGCCGATGTCGGCCAGCTCGAACAGGTGCTGATGAACCTGGCGGTGAACGGTCGCGACGCGATGCCGCGCGGCGGGACGCTGACGATCGCCGTGCAGATCGAGCAGCTGGAAGAGAGCGTCGAGGGCGTGCCGCCCGGGCGGTATGTCCGGGTGTGCGTCAGCGACACGGGCGAGGGGATCGATCCCGAAACCCGCAGCCGCATGTTCGAACCGTTCTTCACGACCAAGTCCGACGGCCGCGGCACCGGTCTCGGGCTCTCGACGGTCTACGGCATCGTGACGCAGAGCGGCGGCGAGGTCACCGTCCAGAGCGAGGTCGGCCGCGGTTCCCACTTCACCGTCTGGTTTCCCCAGGTCGAAGGGGAACTCCCCACGCAGGACGTCGTCGACGTGGTGGACCTGCCGCATGGCTCGGGCGTGGTGCTGATCGCCGAAGACGAGGATGCCGTCCGTGCATTCGTGCGTGCCCTGCTGCAGTTGAACGGCTACGTGGTGTTCGAGGCGAGAAGCGGGGCCGAGGCGATCACGGTTGCCGCCGAACACGCGGGAGCCATCGATCTGCTGCTCGCCGACGTGGTGATGCCCGGCATGAGCGGGACCGAATTGCGGGAGGCGCTCCGCGCGCAGCAGCCGCAGATGAAGGTCCTCTACATGTCCGGCTACCCGGCGGACGTGCGGGTGCAGCACCAGGTGGACGACCTCGGCGCCGCCTTCATCCAGAAGCCCTTCAAGCCGACCGAGCTGGTCGCGCGGGTGCAGGAACTGCTGTCTTCTGGGCTACCGCATGTTCCCCGTGTGGCCGAGTGAGTAGCGGCCGGGCTGTGGATAGACGCACAAGCCGTGCGGGCCGCGGCGGACCTTGATGCGCGCCAGCAGGTGGCCGTCGGACGTGTCGAACGCGTACACCTCCGAGTGGTACCGACCCGACATCCACAGCACCATGCCGTCGGCCGACACGCCGCCCATGTCGGGACTGCCTCCGCCCGGGATCTCCCACCGCGTGCGCACGGCCCGTGTGGCAACGTCGACGACCGAGATCGAGCCCTCGCCCCGGTTCGACACGTACATCGACTGCGAGTCCCGGCTGAAGTAGATCCCGTGGGCGCCCCTGCCGGTCGGGATGAAGCCGATGGCCTTGAACGCGTCCCCGTCGACGATGTGCACGCCATTGGACATCATGTCGGCGATGAAGAAGCAGCGACCATCCGGTGAGAGGCGCACGTCCTGCGGCATCGCGTGATGGCCAAGGGTGAAGCTCGCCACGAGCTGCCTCGACGCAACGTCCACCTTGAGCACCGTGCCGTCGAATTCGCATGCGGCGATCAGGTAGCGGCCGTCTGGCGAGAAGTCCATGTGGTTCACGCCGCGGCAGGGCACCCGCGTCGAGTCGACCAGCTTCATCGTCTGCGGATCCCGGAAGTCGAGGCGCTTCAGGCGCTCCGCCACGACGATCGCGAACCGGCCATCGGGTGTGTAGTACATGTTGTACGGATCGAGGACCCGCACGGTTTCGCCCTTCTTCCCTGTGGCGGGGTCGATCTTCGTGAGGCTGTCGCCGAGGTCGTTCAGCACCCACAGCGTCTTCAGGTCGTAGGACGGCACCACGTGCTGCGGCTGCCGGCCAACAGGGAAGCCGTCGATCACCCTGAACGTGCGCGGGTCGATGATGTCCACCGTGTTCCGGACGGCGTTGGGAACGTAGATGCGCTCAGGGAACCCTTTCACCGCATCGCTCACGGCACTAGGTCTGGCGCCGGCGTAGACATCAGTCGGTACGACCAGCGGCGGCATGCCAGGCAGCGGACCCGACGCCGGTTGTGCCCACGCCGGCAGCGTGGCGAGCATCAGGCAGGCAACCTGCGCGAGGAGACCGACGTACAGACGGGGGCGAGCCACGCAAGCGCGATGTGTCACGGTGTGGATCCTGAAGGTGTCCCCCCATGCTAGGGCACCCGAACACCGGCTGAACGCATGAAGACCGTAAAGAGGGCGCTTCGACGTACAATCACGGGTCTCCATTTCGTTGTTCCGGCCGGTCGGAGGGTTCGGCATGCGTCAGGTTGTTCGAGGGCGCCTTGCGGCGCTGCTCGTGCTGTTGGGTCTTTGTGTCGCTGCACCATGGGTCACGGGGCAGGCGGTCACCACCGGTGTCGTCGAAGGACGCGCGGTCGATGACAGCGGCGGCGTGATGCCGGGCGTGACGGTGACGCTCAGGAATGTCGATCGCAACACGGTGGTCACGCAGACCACGTCCGCATCCGGGGAGTTCCGGTTCCTCGCGGTGCAGGTCGGCTCGTACGAGATGCGCGCGGAGCTCTCCGGCTTCTCCACGGTGACCGTCGCCAACATCCGCGTGGACCCAGGCAGCAACCAGCGATTCCCGGTGCAGATGAAGGTCGGCGGGGTCGAAGAGAACCTTGTCGTCACCGCTGCCGCCCCGCTGCTCGACACACGCGAGGCCACGCAGTCGACGACGCTGGACGACAAGTACCTGGCGACGCTGCCGCTCATCACCCGCAACTACACCGAGATGCCGACGGTGATGCCGGGCGTCAGCTACAACCGTGGCGCGCGCACGTCGTACAACCAGTTCAACGTGCGCGGCGGCGACCAGACCGGCAATAACTACCTGCTCGACGGCGGGAGCCTCAATCGCGGCGTGGGCCGCGCCGGCATCCTGATCGCCCCGAGCGTCATCGAGCGGGTCGAGTTCATCCCCGGAGGGTTCTCGGCGGAGTACGGCGGCTACCAGTCGTCGGTCATCAACCTGATCTCGAAGAGCGGCGCGAACAAGCCGGACCTGTTCTTCTCGGCCATCACCAAGCCGAACGCGCTCCTGAGCTCAATCGAGACCGGCCTGCCGTCGCAGGTGCGCGACAAGCCGCCCGGCTACGCGCGGTTCTTCGAGACCGCGATTGGCGGCCCCATCGTGAAGGACCGGCTGTGGTACTTCGCCGGCTTCCAGTACAACGCGGAAAATCAGGGCTCGGTCCTCTCGGCCGACCCGCTCCCGATCCGCAACCGGTTCTACCCCGGGCACCTGAAGCTGACCTACCAGGCGAACGCCAACAACCGGTGGGAGTACACGGGCGACATCGGGCCGTTCACGGCGGACCACACCACGCTCAGCACGGAGATCGCCGCCGAGTCGAACCGGCGCCAGGCGATTCAGACGTGGAACCAGACGCTGCGGCAGACGCACCTGTTCAACGCGAACACGGTGCTCGAGTCGGGTCTGCAGGTCTTCTACATGACCTTCCACAACAACCGGGTAAACGACGACATCGCCATCCCGGCTGGCGCGTACTACGTGCGCTACTACGACCCGGCGCTCAAGCAGTTCTACACGCGCGGACCGTCGCCTGACCGTTTCGGCGTCACCGACGAGACGCGGGCGCGCCTCTCGACGAAGCTGACGCGCACGGCGGGCCAGCACACCATCAAGACCGGGCTCGAGTACAGCGAAACCTACGGCACGCAGCCGCGCCTGCGTGAGGTGCCGAACTTCAACGACCTGCGCGCGCAGCCGGGTGGCGGTCCGCTGACGCGCCAGGACCCGTATTCCGTGGAAGGGTCGCTTCGCGACCGGCTCGTCGGCGCGTTCGTGCAGGACAACTGGGCCATCAGCGCACGGCTGTCGGTGGATGCAGGCATTCGCGTGGACTCGCAGCGGCGGTCGACCACAACAGCCGCGTTCTCGCCCCGCGGCGGCGTCACATGGGACCCGACCGGCGGCGGCCGCAACAAGGTGTTTGCCAGCATCGGCCGCTACTACTCGAACGTCTTCGACGGCGTCTTCGGCTTCGCGGACTCCCGCCCGGCCGTGGACATCACCTACACGGTCCGCAATCCGAACGCGAGCCTCGTCGGCGACGACGTGGTCCGCTCGATTCAGCGGTTCGCCATCGACAACCTCAAGAACCCGTACCTGAATCACTACTCGGTCGGGTACGAAACGCTCGTCGTGCCGGACCTCAAGGTCGGCATCACCGGCATCGTCCGCCGCGGCTTCAACCAGCCCAGTGGCGATGCGGTGACGATCAGCCCCGTCGAAGTGCTGCAGGTCCAGCGGACGAGCGGACGCCTGCGGTACAACGGTGTCGAGATGACGCTGCAGAAGGCGCCGCGCCACCACTGGGAAGGGCTGGTGTCCTATACCGTCGGCCGTGCGCAGGATGATGCGTCCGGCGTGCTGAGCCCGATCCAGCGGCAGTTCTCGTTCGGCTCCGCGGACTACGACCAGCGGCGGACCTTCACCGGCACCGGCACGATCACCTTCCCGAAGGACGTGCGGTTCACGACGCTCGTCCGCCACGCGAGCGGACGCCCCTACTCGATCGTCAACGGTGACGCGAGCATCCTCGCCGCCTACGTCGACAGGGCCGGGAACATCGTCGGCCGCAATCAGGAGCGCCTGCCGAGCAACTGGACGATGGACATGACGGTCGGCCGCGAGTTCGGGTTCGGCGGTGGCCGCGTGCGGCTCTTCGGCCAGATCATCAACGCGACGAACCGCGTGAACGTCATCGCCGTGTCGACGCTGCGGGCGACCGCGGGGAATCCGACGAACGTCGACATCCCGCGGCAGATCCAGGTCGGTGTCGAGTTCAGGCACTGACGCGACGCGGGCGTCAGACGTTAGACGTTAGACGTTAGGACTTGAAAGTCGGAAGTCAGAAGTGGACTTCGGGAGATCGGGATCGATGCGCCGAATTGTTGTTGCCCTCAGCCTGATCGGATGCGCCTGGTTCACCAGCGCCTGCTCGTCGTCGGCCGCACCTGCTGGGCCTGCGCCGGACATGGTGATCGTGAACGCGAAGGTCTACACGGTGGACCCCTCGTTCTCAACGGCGGAGGCTGTGGCGATCACGGCAGGGAAGTTCTCGGCTGTCGGCAAGACCGAGGACATCAGGAAGCTGGCTGGGCCGTCGACCCAGGTGATCGATGCAGGTGGCCGCACGGTGATTCCGGGACTCATGGACAACCACCTGCACAACGCGGGCGGCGGACCCGGCGTGGACCTCTCCCGTGCGCGCAGCCTGGACGACGTGCTGAAGGCGATTGGCGAACGGGTGAAGACGACCGATCCTGGTGAGGTCGTCGTCACCAACGCCGACTGGCACGAGGCGCAGCTCAAGGAGCAGCGGCTGCCATACCGGAAGGACCTCGACACGGTGGCGCCGAACACGGCAGTGGTGGTCGTGCGCGGCGGCCACGAATACATCCTGAACTCCGCCGCGTTGAAGAAGTGGAACATCACGAAGGCGACGGCGCAGCCGGCGGGCGGCCGCATCTCGCGCGACGAGAAGGGCGAGCTGAATGGCGAGCTCGTGGACCGCGCCAAGGCGCTCGTCACGCTGCCGCCGGACGGCGACCGGATGAACGCGGAGTACTTCCTCGCGGAGCACAAGAAGCTGAACGCCTCGGGCCTCACGAGCATCCGCTACCCGGGCGCCCCTGCCGCCCAGTACCGCATCCTCCAGCAGCTCCAGAAGGAAGGGAAGCTGACGATGCGCGTGAACCAGTTGATGCGCGCGCAGCAGGCGGTCACGCTGGACCAGATGAAGGAGGCGATCGCCAGCTGGAACGTCAAGCAGGACGAGGGGGACGAGTGGCTCCGCGTCGGCGGCGTGAAGATGGGGGTCGACGGCGGCTTCGAGGGCGGCTGGATGACCGACCTCTACGAGAAGCCGTACGACGAGAACGGCACCTATCGTGGCATCAACACGCTGAAGCAGGAGCCGTACACGGAGATCGTCAAGGAACTGAACCGCCAGGGCTGGCGCGTGTCGACGCATGCGGTCGGTGACGCGGCGATCGATGAAGTGCTCGCCGGCTACGAGGCCGCGGATGCGGAGAAGTCCATTGCCGGCCGTCGCTGGACGATCGAGCACGGGTTCATCCCGCGCGCTGACCAGTTCCCGCGGATGAAGAAGTTGGACCTCGCCATCTCCGCGCAGAACCACCTGTACCTGGCCGGCCCGAGCCTCGTGAAGATGTGGGGCCTGAAGCGGGCATCGTGGGTCACTCCGGTGCGCGCCTACCTCGAGGCTGGGCTGCCTGTCTCTGGAGGCACGGACGCGTCGGTCGTTCCGTACCCGCCACTCTGGGTCTTCTATCACTTCGTCACGCGCGACACGATTACGGGCGGCGTGCTCGGGGAGGACCAGAAGATCTCGCGCGAAGAGGCGTTGAAGCTCCTGACGATCAACAACGCGTGGCTCACGTTCGACGAGAAGACGAAGGGGTCCATCGAGGTCGGCAAGCTGGCGGACCTGGTGTTGCTGCCTGAGGACCTCATGACGGCCGATGCCAAGAAGATTGAGCAGATGCAGGTGCTGATGACGGTCGTTGGCGGTAAGGTGGTGTACCAGCAGGACGGCTTCCGCCCGGGGGCGGCCGCCACCAACTAGCGGGCAGTGCCGGCCCTCGCGCCGTTTCTCGTCCTCTTCTTCGTGTCCGGCGCCTGCGGCCTCGTCTACGAGGTCGTCTGGAGCCGGCTCCTCGGCCTGGCCGTCGGCCACACCACGGTCGCATTGACGGCCGTCGTCGCCGCCTACATGGGTGGCCTCGCCCTTGGCAGCGCGGGAGCCTCCAGGCACCTGCGCCGCGGTGCGGACGCGGTGCTCATGTACGCCGGGCTCGAGGTCGGCATCGCAGCCCTCGCGGCGCTCTTTCCCGTGCAGCTTGCGGTCGTGACGCGCCTCTCCGCACTGAGCGGAGAGTGGCTCGCGCGTGGCTCGGTCGCGCTGGCGGTCGTCCGCTTCGCGCTTGCGGCGCTCGCGGTGGTCCCCGCCACCACGCTCATGGGTGGCACCCTGCCGGCGATGCTCGATGCCGTACCTCGCGGGGCAGGGTCCGCTACGCGCGCAGCCGGGTGGCTCTACGCCGTCAACACCGCGGGGGCGATGGCTGGCGCCGCGCTTGCCGGGTTCATCCTCATTGAGCGATTCGGCACCTTCGAGGCGACCTGGCTCGCCGCAGCCGGGAACCTGTGCCTGGCGGTTGCCGTCGTGCTCGCGTCGCGAGGACGAGCCGCACGAGTGCAGCCGCAGCGGAGCGCCCTCATTCCGCCACCGGTTGCGCGAGACGGCCGCGATGCGCGTGGACCTGCGACGGACCTGCCGGTGCTCGTCGGGTATGCAATCTCCGGCTTCGCGTCGCTGACCTGCCAGCTGGCGTGGACGCGTGCGCTCGTCTTCTTCGCCGGGTCGACCACCTACGCCTTCTCCAGCATGCTCGTCGTCTTCCTTGGAGGCGTCGCCCTGGGGACCGCCGGGGCGACGCCGATCGTCGACCGCGTGCGGCAGCCCGACCGCATGTTCCTGCTGCTGCAGGTGGCCCTTGCCGTGTCGGCAGCGGCCTCCCTGCGCCTGCTCCAGTCGGCAAGCCGCGCGATCGATACCCGCTGGAACCCCGAGCTGTCCTGGGCGTCGCTCGTCACGAGCGGCTTCCTCAAGGCGGTCGTCACGATGGGGCTGCCCACCGTCTTGATGGGCGCTCTTTTTCCGGTCGCCGTCAGGATGATGTTGCAGTGCCGCGTGCCTGACGCCGGTGAGCCGAGCTCACGAGGTGCCGACCTCGGGCGCCTGTACGCGGTGAACACAGCCGGGAGCATCCTCGGTGCGACCTGCGCGGGACTGCTGTTGCTCCCGCTGCTCGGGATTCGCGGCACGCTCCTCGCCGCCTGCGCGGCAAGCCTGTGCGCCGCCCTGGTCGTGGGACATGCGGAGCGGCGTCACGTCGTTCATCTTGCGTGGCTGGTCCCGGCGTTGATGGTGTGCGCGTGGCTCGTGCGCGGAACCGCCCTGCATGCGACCGGAGGCTCCGAGCAGCTCGTGTTCTACGAGGAGGGCACGTCTGCCACCGTGAGCGTGCTGCAGGAGGTGACGGGCACGCGGACGATCTACATCGATCGGGTCCCGGTCGCGGGCACCGATACGATCATGCTGACCGACCAGAAGTCGCTCGCGCATGTCCCCATGCTGCTGCACCCGTCGGCGACGCGCGTGCTGACGGTCGGCTTCGGCTCTGGCGGCGCGTCGTGGTCGTTCACGCGATACCGTGGGCTGCAGCGCGTGGACGCGGTGGAGATCGACCCGACGGTCTTCAGGGCGGCGCCGCACCTGCAGGACAGCAACCATCGCGTGTGGGAGGATCCGCGCTTCCACCTGATCCTCGAGGACGCCCGGAACTACCTTGCCTCGACGACCGCGCGCTACGACATCATCTCGACCGACTGCACCGACCTTCGCTACAAGTCGAATGCGAACCTCTACACGGTCGACTACTTCACGCTCGCGCGCGACCGGCTGAATCCCGGCGGGCTGGTGACCGTCTGGATGCCGCTCGGCGGACTCGGGGGTGACACGTTCCGGATGGCGCTGCGGACGTTCCGCGCCGTGTTCCCGCAGATGACGGTCTGGTACATGACGAACCAGCCCACGCACTACCTGCTCCTCGTCGGGTCGGACCAGCCGATCCGGCCAAGCCTCGAACGCGTGTCGGCAGCGATGGCGGACGCGCAGGTCAGAACCGACCTCGCGGAGATCAGGCTCGACGATCCGCTCAAGATCGCCTCCTCGCTGCTGCTCGATGCAGGCGAATCGGCCGCGCTCGCTGGAGACGGCCCGCTGAACACGGATCGACATCCTTACCTGGAGTTCGAGGCGCCACGGCTCGCGTATCGCGACGCGCTCGCGACCAACCTGCGCGCGGTGATGGCCGCTCGTCATCCCGAGCGAGGCACCGCGCCGTGGGCCGACCTCGGCGTGAGGGCGCCATCGCTCACGCGATACGTGGCCGCGACGCCGGCGCTCGTCGAGGGGCATGCCCGCTACCAGATGGGCAGCTTCGACTACGACGGCGCCTTGCGGTTGTATCGCGCCGCAGCGCGGATCAATCCCGATGATCCTTCCGTCCCGCCGCTTGTCGCGGACGTCGAGCGCACCCGGGGCGTGTGGCTGGCCGAGTTCACCACCCGGACGTCGAAGGGTTCCCGGGACGTGCGTGACTGGCTGGCCCTCGCACTGCTCCTGCGCCAGGCTGGACGGCTCGACGAGGCCGCACGCGCAGCGGAGCGCGCGACGATGCTCGAACCGCGGCTGCTGGAGCCATGGCTGCGGCTCGCCGCCATCTACTCCGCACGCGGCACACCGTCGGCGGCAGTGGCTACGCTCGAGCGGGCGCGCGCCCTGCAGCCGGAGGACCCGGTGCTGCTGTCCGATCTCGGCGCCGCGTTCAACGACGAGGCGCGCTTTGCGGACGCCGAGCCGTTGCTGCGCCGGAGCCTGGGCATCCGCCCGACTGCCGAGGCCCATAACAACCTCGGTGTGACGCTGAACGGCCTCAACCGACCGGCTGATGCCGTGCATGAGTTCGGTGCCGCACTGGCGTTGAACCGCGGGGCGGCCGAAGCGTGGTTCAACCTCGGGGTCTCGCACGCCATGTTGGGAGATGCCGAGCAGGCGAGGACCGCCTACCGGAACGGGCTGGCGCTGATGCCGGGGGAGCCACGTGCCCTCGCCAACCTCGCGATGATGGAAGCCCAGTTCGGTCGCCTGGACCTCACCGTGACGTACCTGCGCGAGGCGCTCGCGGCCGGAGGCCCGTCCGCGCCGCTGCTGAACGACCTCGGGCGTGCTTACCTGGGCCTGGGCCGTGCGGATCTTGCGCGCGCGGTCCTGGAACAGGCGCAGGCGCTCGACCCACGCTCCCGGGCGATCCTGGAGAACCTGGCGCTCGCGCGGGCGGCACAGGACCGGCAGCCGGTGCACTGATCGACGCGCGACCGCGCACACGGGATGAGCGGAGGTGCTATGACCAACGTGGCATTCCGGTTCCACACGGATCGCGCTACTCTGACTTCACCCATGACTCAGGCAGCGGCTTTTGACAGCGCCACACGGCTCATCGACCGGTTCAAGCCGTCCCATCGACGGCCGGCTGGCCAGCAGCTGCAGATGCGGGTGCTGGTGGGCGGAACGCTGCTCGGCCTTGCCGTGTCGTCGGTTGCCGCGGGCTCCGCTGTCATGGCCGGACTCGTGCCGACGGCGCTGGTGATCGGCGCGTTCGGCTGCGGGCTGTTGCTGCTCCTTGCTGGCGTGCGTGCGGGCGTCCCAATGCGCATCCTGTCAGCGGCCTGCATCGTCCTGCTCGGGGCGTTCTTCATGGGGGTGCTGCTGCTGCCGCAGAACGTGGACTGGGCGGGGCTGAAGTGGCTCACGCTCCTGCCGCTTGTCGCGCTGTTGCTCGAGGACGCCGAACCGGAGGGAGGTTCGTTCCGTCGGCCGATCGGGATGCTGCTCGGCGCAACGATCCTGGCCATCGCGCTCGGCGTCGTCACCCTCGTGTGCCACAGGCTTGGATGGACGTTCGGGCTGCCCGAACCGGAGCACAGCCTGGCCACCGATCTCAACGCGCTGATCAACTCGACGCTGTTCACCCTGAGCGTCAGCGGGCTGCTGATCATCCACCACGTTGCGCTGCGCAAGGCGGAAGAGGAACTCGCCCTGCTGCGATCGATGCTCTCGGTCTGTGCCTGGTGCCGCCGAATCAGGGACGATGAGGACGGGTGGGTCGGCCTCGAGCACTACATGAGCAAGCACACCACGACGCGGCTCACGCACGGCATCTGCCCGGAATGCGAGCGCAAGACCCTCGAAGACGCCGCCGAGACGATCGAAGCGCTTCGTACCTGACGCGGGCGGACCGGTCAGGCGTTCCGGTTGCCCAGCGCGCCCCGCAGCTTGTCGGCGAGTGAGCCGATCCCGCCCGCCGGCGCAGCATCGGCCCTCGATTCGTACTCACGCACCACCGCCGCTTCCTGCGCGTCGATGACCGCCTTGTGGCTCACGCGGATGCGACGGCCCTCGGCGTCCACGTCGAGTACGACCACGTCGACAGTACTGCCGACCGGGAACGCCTTGGCGCCATCGGCTTCGCGCGCCATCCCGCTCTCCGACCAGGGCATGAGGCCGGTCTTGCCCGGCGCGAGGTAAACGAACACGCCGTAGCTCTCGTGCTTCTCGACAGTGCCTGCGATGCGGGCGCCCGGGGTCACGGTGGAGCGGCTGTCACTGGCCGTCCGCGCCGCCGCACCTTCGGGCACCAGGGCCGCGCCGATGCGCTTCTTCTCGGGATCGAGGCTGAGGATTTCGAACGACGCCGTCGTGCCGACCGGCACGGCTTTCGTCCACCCGCGCGAGTGCCCGGTCGGGGGGAACGTGGAGACGTGAGCGAGCGCCTCGACGCCAGGCTCGAACTCCACGAACGCGCCGAAGTCCGTGTGACGAGTGACACGCCCGGTCGCCACCTGGCCGACCTGATACCGGTCGCCGATCGTCTCCCACGGGTCGGCCATGAGCTGCCTGAGTCCGAGCGCGATCTTGCCGGTGGCCTCGTCGACCCGCAGGACCTTCACGGTGACGACGTCGCCCGGTTTCACCACGCTGTTCACGTCGGTCACCCGCGACCAGCCCATCTCCGACACATGCAGGAGCCCCTGGATGCCGCCGCCGAGATCGACGAAGGCGCCAAAGTCCCGCACCGACACGACGCGGCCGCTCACCACGGCGCCCGGCACGATCGTCTTGCGCACCTCGTCCGCCTGCGCCCGCTGCTCCTCCTCGAGCAGGCTGCGGCGCGAGACGACGATGTTGCGGCCGCCCTCGCGGTAGTCGCTGATCCGGAAGGTGTAGACGCGGCCGATGTGCTGCGCCGCGTCGGTCCCGCGCACGATGTCGATCTGGGAGAAGGGGCAGAACGCGCGCGAGCGTCCGATGCGCACCTCGAAACCGCCCTTCACCTCGCGTTCGACCTTGCCCTCCACAGGCAGTCCGGCGGCGTATGCGCTCTCCAGCTGGCGGTCGGTCGCGGCGTTGCGCGCAAGGCGGCGTGAGAGCGTGATCCCGCCCTCAGTCGACACGACGACGGCCTGGACCGTGTCGCCCACCTGTGCCTCGAGGGAGCCATCCTCATGGCGCAGCTCAGCGAGATCGAGGGTCGCTTCGCCCTTGCCACCGATGTCGACGAACGCGACCTCATGGCCGATCCCGACGATACGGCCCTCGATGGTCTGTCCCCGCTCGACACGGCGGGCCTGCTCGGATGCAGCGAACAGCGCTGCGAAATCGTCCTCGAACTCACTCACGTTGGATGCTCCTGCGGGAAGGCGCGCCTGCCCAAGCTCTGCGTCGCGCGGAGTCGCGACGTTTCAGCCACACCCATTATAGGAGCCCGCGCGGGGGGAGGTTGCGGACCCGGTCCGCGACGTGCAAGCGGTTTTCGGTCGAGGAACGCCATGGCACAGCAGTCGGACCGTTCTGATCGCCGGTCGTCGCTATGGTCTGAGGTGACTGACGCAGAGGCGCGCTGGCGTCTGGCGTTCCAGGCCAGCGGCGACGGGGTCTGGGACTGGGATATCCGCACGGATCGGGTCGTCTTTTCCGACGGCTTGATGCGCATGCTCGGATACGAGGCGGGGGAGCCCTGGGACTCCCTGCGCGACTGGTCCGACCGCGTGCATCCTGACGACCTGCCGGTGGCGATGGCTGCCGTGCAGGCGCACCTCGACGGCGGCACGCCAACCTACGTCAACGAACACCGCCTCAAGTGTGCAGACGGGCGCTGGAAGTGGATCCTCGACCGCGGCGTGGTGACGACGCGCGACGCGGAGGGCCGACCGCTTCGCATGATTGGGAGCCACACGGACATCTCTGCCATACGCGAGGCCCGGGATGTGGTCGAGCGCGAGCGCAAGCTGCTGTTCACCGTCCTCGAGCACGCGCCGTTGGGAATCGGCGTCACCCCGCTCGACGGCGATGAGGCGATTTACGTCAACGGGCGGTTCGACGAGATCTGTGGTATCCCGCGCGGGTCCATCACCAGCCTCGCGCAGTCCTTCGCCGTCGTGCATGCCGATCCGGCCGAGCGGGAGGCAGCCGAGCGGCGGATCCGCAGCGACATCGAGGCGAACCCGCTCGCGCCGCATCGGTGGGCGGACATGCCGTTCACGATGGCGAACGGCGAGCGTCGCTGGGTGACGACGCAGCGCATTCCGCTGCCCGAGCACGGGCTCGTCCTCTGGACACTCGAGAACGTGACCGCGGAGCATGCCGCTGCCGAGACACTGCGCCGCCAGGCGCATGAAGTGAGCGAACGGAACCGTGAACTGCTGCAGTTCAACCGTGCGGCCATCGATCGTGAACTCCGCATGATCGAACTCAAGCAGGAGGTGAACCACTTGCTGGCCCGGCTGGGTGAGCCGCCCCGCTATGACGTCACCGAGTGAACAGGGTGTGCCGCGGTCCCTGGCCGGTCGACCGCTCGTCCTGACGCTCTTCGTCGCTGCCGTCGTCGCGCTGGCTGGCGGCTTCTACCTCGCATCCGCGCGAGGGGTCCTGCGACGCGCGGCAGGCGACGACCTCGCCGCCGTGGCCGAGATGAAGCGCGCCGACGTGGCCGCCTGGTTTCACGAACGGTGGGGGGATGCCCGTGCCTTCAGCGCTGCCGGCATCGGCGAGAACGAGATTGCGGCCGCGCTCTCGCATCCCGACCCCTCGACGCGTGCGACGGTCCGGTCCTGGCTCGCCGTGGTTCAGTCGACCTACGGATACGCGGCCGTGGTGCTCTATCGCGAGGACGGGACGGTGATGTTGTCGAGCGGCGAGCACGTGACACCCGTGCGCCCCGAGAGCCTCAGGCGCGCTGTGCGAGAGCACGACGTCGTGCTCGAGGATTTCAGCGCGGCGGATGCGTCCGGTCGGCGGCAGGTGACGTTCCTCGCGCCGGTGTTTGTCCGTGAGGCGCCGGGTCAGGCGGCCACCGTCGTCGTCGTGGCGCTCGTCGTCGACGCACGCCGTGATCTCTATCCGATGCTGCGGACCTGGCCCTTTCGCGTGCAGTCGGTCGAGACCATCCTCGCGCGTCGTGACAACGATCGCATCGTGTACTTGACCGACCCGGCGCTCTCGGGCGACCAGCGCGGGTTGTATCAGGTGCCGCTGCAGGGTTCGAGCCTCGCGCTGGCGGGCGGTCTCCAGGGCGCCAATGGACCGTTCAGCGGGCTGGACTATGCCGGGGCGCGTGTGCTGGCGGCCGGCGGTCCCGTGCAGGGCACGCCATGGTTCCTGATGGTCAAGCAGCACCTCGACGAGGTCGACGAGCCGTTCTGGATCACGGTCCGGATTACGTCCGCATTCGCGGTGCTCATCATCGTCACGGCGGCGTTTGGCGTGATGAACGCTGCCAGGCGGCAGTCGCTGCGTGCGCTGCACGCGAGGCTGGCCATCGAACGCGAGCGGCAGGATAGTGCGGAACGACTGCGGTCCGCGTTGAGCGCCTCGCCGGATCCATTCGTCGTCCTCGACGACGCTGGGCTCGTGCTCGAGTGGAACCAACGGGCAGAGCTCACATTCGGCTGGCCAAGGGCTGATGCCCTCGGCCAGCGGTTTACGGCCCTCACGCTCGCGCCACCTCACGATGCGCAGTACGAAGCGGCGATTGCTGCCGCTCGACGCGGTGAGCTGGACGAGCGGCTGAACACGGTGGGCACGGTGGTCGCGCGCGGACGCGACGGGCGGATCTTCCAGGCCGAAGTGACGTTCGTGCCGGTCCGCGTGCAGGCGGAGCTGCTGTTCAGCGTCGTGATCAGGGACATTACGGCGCGCGTCCGGGCGCAGCAGGAGATCTCGGTCGCGCAGGCGGAGGCTGCGCGGCTGCTCCGTGAGGCCGAGGACGCGCGGCGCGCGCTGTTGAACATCATCGACGACCAGCGGCGGACCGAGGAGGCGCTCAGGGAGAGCGAAGCGCAGCTCGAGACCCGTGTCGCGCGACGCACGCAGCAGCTCGAGGCGGCCAACCGTGAGTTGGAGGCCTTCAGCTACTCCGTGTCTCACGACCTCCGTGCGCCGCTCCGCGCGATTGCGGGGTACGCCCGCATGCTCGACGAAGACTACGGCACGGCGCTCGACCCTGAGGGTCGTCGCCGCCTCGAGGTCGTGCAGCGCGAGGCCGCTCGCATGGGGACGCTGATCGACGATCTGCTGCGCTTCTCCAGGGCTGGTCGTCAGCCGCTGCAACAGCGGGTCGTCGACATGACGGCGCTGGCGCGCGAGACGCTGGACGAGGTGCAGCGCCAGCATCCCGGGCGAACGGTACGCGCCACGCTGGACGACGTGCCGCCGGCCATGGGGGATCCCGGGGTCCTGCGCCAGGTGTGGGCGAACCTGATCGGCAACGCGTTCAAGTTCACGGCGCCTCGACCGGACGCAACCATCGAGATCGGCGGGCGGTCGGGGGCGAGCACCGTCAGGTACTACGTGCGGGACAACGGGGTCGGCTTCGACATGCGGTATGCGGACAAGCTGTTCGGTGTCTTTCAGCGGCTGCACACCAGCGCTGAGTTCGAAGGTACCGGCGTGGGTCTCGCGCTCGTGCAGCGGATCGTCGCCCGCCACGGAGGGGAGGTGTGGGCCGAGGCGGAGGTTGGCCGCGGTGCGACGTTCTGGTTCTCGCTCCCGTCCGGAGGCACTGCGGATGAGATCTAGCGCAAACGACAGGATGGTTCGTTATGCGACACGGTCGTACGTCGTCTGGAACGGCTGACCGCCTCGCTGCACTTTCTCTGCGGCAGGCTGCGGCGCATCGCGGCGTTGTGCGTTACGGTAGGACGTAGGGCTCCCCATGGATCCGCAGACGGACACGATGAGACCGCCTGACGTGCTGCTCGTCGAAGACAGCGAGCAGGATGCGGAGCTGACCCTGCGCGTGCTCCGGCGTCACGCGCCCGCGACCCGGGTGGTCTGGCTGCGCGACGGGGCGGAAGCGCTCGACTACCTCTTCGGCGCGACCGAACGCGACGCGAGCGCCACGGATCCGCGGCTCGTCCTGCTCGACATCAAGATGCCTCGGGTGGACGGCCACGAAGTGCTCCGGCGCGTGAAGGCCGACCCGCGCACTCGCCACATCCCGGTGGTCGTCATGACCTCGTCAAGCGTCGACGCGGACATCACGACCTCGTTCGACGTGGGCGCCAACAGCTACGTGGTGAAGCCGGTGGGGTACGACGAGTTCGCCGAGGCCGTGCGACAGGTCGGCACGTACTGGCTGCACCTCAACCAACCAATGGAGCAGCGGTGAGCGCGCCTGTCCTCCGGGTGCTGGTGGTCGACGATTCCGCTGCCGATGCGGAGCTGAGCATCAGGGAACTGCGGCGCGGCGGATTCGAGGTCGAGTGGGACCGTGTCGACTGCGCGCCAGCGATGTCGGCGGCGCTCGGTCGTCAAGGCTGGGACCTGGTGATCTCGGATTTCCGCATGCCGCGGTTCGGCGGACTCGAGGCGCTCGCGCTCGTGCACGACAGCGGCCTGGACGTGCCGTTCATCCTCGTCTCGGGCGCGGTCGGCCCCGACCTGGCGGTCGAGATCATGCGCGCGGGCGCGCACGACTACGTGGCCAAGGATCGCCTGTTCCGGCTGGCGCCGGCCGTACAGCGGGAACTGCGCGAGGCCGAGACGCGACGGGCGCATGCGCGCGCCGAGCTGGAACTGCGGAAGATGGCCATGGTCGTCCAGCAGATTCCGTCGGTCGTCGTCATCACGGACCTCGACGGGCGCATCGAGTACGTGAACCCGCGGTTCACCGAGCTGACCGGTTACACGCGCGAGGAGGTGCAGGGCAAGAACCCGCGCGTCCTCAAGTCGGGCTACACGCCTCCGGAGCAGTACCGCGCGCTCTGGACCGCCATCAGCGGCGGGCAGGAGTGGCGCGGCACGTTCCAGCAGAAGCGCAAGGACGGCACTCTCTATGAAGAGGATGCGGTCATTCGTCCGATGCGCGATGCGCGGGGACGCATCACGCATTACCTGAAGCTGGGCGAGGATGTCACAGCCCGCCATGCGCTCGAACAGCAGTTCAGGCAGGCCCAGAAGATGGAGGCGGTCGGTCGCCTCGCCGGAGGCGTAGCCCACGATTTCAACAACCTGCTCACCGTCATTGCCGGATTCACCGAGATGGCGATGAACACGGTCGGGCCGACCGACCCCCTGCGCGCCGATCTCGAACAGGTCGTCATGGCCAGCGATCGGGGTGCGGCACTGACGCGGCAGCTGCTCGCCTTCAGCCGCAAGCAGGCGCTCGAGCCGTTGCCGTTCGTGCTCGGCAAGGTCGTGCAGGACGCCGAAGCCATGGTGCGGCGGCTTGTCGGCGAAGACGTCACGGTGCTGCTGCGCGCGTCGGCGGATGCGGAGGGTGCGATCCTGGCGGAGCCGGGGCAGATCGAGCAGGTGCTCATGAACCTGGTGGTCAACGCGCGAGACGCGATGCCGACCGGTGGCCGGCTCTCGATCAGCACCGCGGTGGTCACGGTCGATGCGGACGCCGCGTCGCACATGGCAGTGACGCCCGGACGCTACGCGCGGCTGAGCGTCGCCGACAGCGGCCACGGCATGACGGCCGATGTCCGGTCGAAGATCTTCGAGCCGTTCTTCACGACGAAGAGCATCGGCAAGGGCAGTGGCCTCGGCCTCTCCACCGTCTACGGCATCGTCTCGCAGTTGGGAGGCACCATCGAGGTCTGGAGCGAGCCCGGCCAGGGCGCGCGGTTCGACGTCTTCCTCCCGCTGACCGGAGTGGGCGCCGCCGAACATCGGGCAGCCGCCTCGGGGCCCGGCGCGGCCGGCGGAAGCGAGACGGTGCTGGTGGTGGACGATGAAGCGCCGGTTGGGCGATTCGTGCAACGGATCCTCACCGCATCCGGGTACACCGTGCTGACGGCGCGGCATGCGGGAGAGGCGCTGGTCGTGGCGGAGAAGTACGACGCACCGATCCAGCTCGTCCTGACGGACGTGATCATGCCGCAGATGAGCGGGCGGGAACTGGCTGACCGCCTGACCGGGACGCGCCCCGAGATGCGCGTGCTCTACATGTCCGGATACACTGACGACATTCTCGACGACAACGCTGCGCTCGGATCCGAGCGGCAGCTCCTGCGCAAGCCGTTTACCGGAGACGCACTGCTGCGCAAGGTGCGCGAGGTGCTCGACCAGCCGCACACGATGCCGAAAGTGGCCAGCGACAGACCCGCATGACACATCCCTCGATCATCCGCCCGGCCGATCACGCGCAGTGGCGCGTCGACGCCATGGGCAAGAGCACCCTCTACGAGTCCGCTCACGTCCTCGTCGGCCTGAATGCCTTCGAGCCGGGACAGTCCCATCGCCTGCACGCCCATGCCGGGATGGACAAGGTCTACGTCGTCGTCGAAGGCAGCGGACTGTTCCTGCTCGAGCACGAACGGTTGCCCATGTGCGCCGGCGACGTGCTGGTCGCCCCGGACGGCGTCCCGCACGGGGTCGAGAACAACAGCGATGCGCGGCTCCTCGTGATGGCGCTCCTCGCACCCGGCCCGCGGCGGACCTGACGACCCAGAGCTCGACTCGCATGGCGGGGCTGAAGCCCCGCCACTACGACAGTACCTAGCCGCGGGGCTGAAGTCGCCGACGCGGATCGGCTACGATAAGCGCTCCGTGAACGCGCGCCTGCCCCTGCTGCAACCCTATCCGTTCGAGCGCCTGCGCGCGCTGCTCGCTGGCGTGACGCCGCCCGCGGTACCAGCGATCCGCCTGTCGATTGGCGAGCCGCAGCACCCCACGCCCGCGCTGGTGACGGAGGCGTTGACGGCTCATCTGAACGGCCTGTCGGTCTACCCGACGACGGCTGGCACGGACAGCCTGCGCACCGCGATTGCCGACTGGTTTCGGCGCCGCTATCACCTGGCACGGCTGGACCCGGGGACGGAAGTGCTGCCGGTCAACGGCACGCGTGAGGCGCTGTTCGCATTCGCGCACGCGGTGGTCGATGCGTCGCGGCCGTCGCCGCTTGTCGTCTGCCCGAACCCCTTCTACCAGATCTACGAAGGCGCGGCGCTGCTGGCCGGCGCTGACGTGGCGTTCATCGACCAGACACGCGAGAACGGCTACGCGCTGGACCTCGATGCGCTGAGCGCAGGGGAGTGGGCACGCGCCGCGCTCGTGTACGTCTGCTCGCCCGGAAACCCGACCGGACGCGTCATCACGCTCGACGAGTGGCGCCGCCTGTTCGAACTCTCGGACCGGCACGGCTTCGTCATCGCGTCGGACGAGTGCTACTCGGACATCTACGACACGCAGGCCCCGCTCGGCGCCCTCGAGGCGGCGCAGGCCCTCGGGCGTGACCGCTTCCAGAACCTCGTGGCCTTCGTGAGCCTGTCCAAACGATCGAATGCGCCGGGGCTGCGCTCGGGTGCGGTCGCGGGCGACGCATCGCTGCTCAAGGCGTTCCTGCTGTACCGCACGTACCACGGCTGCGCGATGAGCCTGCCGGTGCAGCATGCGAGCGTCGCCGCCTGGACGGATGACGCCCACGTCGCGGAGAACCGCGAGAAGTACCGTGTGAAGTTCGACCAGGTGACGCGCATCGTGGAGGGCGTGCTCGACGCGCCACGGCCCGAAGCCGGGTTCTACCTGTGGGCGCGTGTGCCGGGCGGAGACGACGAGCGCTTCGCGCGCGACCTGTTTGCCGCCACCCATGTGACGGTGCTGCCGGGGCAGTATCTGGCCAGGGCAGCGCATGGCTTCAACCCGGGCCGTGGCTACGTGCGCATCGCGCTCGTGCCCGAGCTCGCCGACTGCGTGGACGCGGCGTCCCGCATCGCCGCCTTCTGCCAATGACACAGACGACCATGGACATTCTCTCGCGTGCTCCCGTCATCGATGCCTGGTTCGAACGCCGGGCCGAGATTTCGCTGGCTGCCGTTCCGGCGGAGCTGTCGACCGCCCTGGACGCCGTCATCGCCGCCCTTGGCTCCGGCGCGCTCCGCGTCGCCGAGAAGATCGACGGCGCGTGGGTGACGCACCAGTGGGTCAAGAAGGCCGTGCTGCTGTACTTCCGCACCCACGACAACCGGCTGATCGCCGGGGCGGGCGGGGTGAACTGGTTCGACAAGGTGCCGCTGCGGTTCGATGGCTACTCGGAGGCGCAGTTCCGCGAGGGTGGCGCCCGCGTCGTCCCCCCGGCTGTCGCTCGCGCCGGGAGCTTCATCGCGCGCAACGTCGTGCTGATGCCGTCCTACGTGAACATCGGCGCCTTCGTCGACGAGGGGACGATGGTCGACACCTGGGCGACGGTCGGCTCGTGCGCACAGATCGGCAAGAACGTGCACCTGTCGGGCGGCGTGGGCATCGGCGGCGTGCTGGAACCGCTGCAGGCCAACCCGGTCATCATCGAGGATGACTGCTTCATCGGCGCGCGGTCCGAGGTGGTGGAGGGCGTGATCGTCGAGCGCGGCTGCGTGCTGTCGATGGGCGTCTTCATCAGCGCGACGACCAAGATCATCGACCGCAACACGGGCGAGATCTTCGTGGGCCGCGTGCCGGCGTACTCCGTGGTGGTGCCGGGCTCGCTGCCGGGCAAGCCGCTGCCGGATGGCTCGCCGGGGCCGTCGCTCTACTGCGCCGTGATCGTGAAGACCGTCGACGCGCAGACCCGCTCCAAGACCAGCATCAAC
>JAFDVO010000045.1:0-6382 GCA_018268955.1 Acidobacteriota bacterium
CCTCGAACTGCGGCTTCACCAGCGCGACGACATCGGCCCCCGGCGCGAGGACCTTCGGGACCTCGGGCAGGATGTGGCCCAGCGAAATGAAGGCGACATCGATCGTCACGATATCGACGGCGTGCGGCACGTCGGAGGGCGTCAGCGTGCGTGCGTTGACACCTTCCCGCACGACGACGCGCGGGTCGCTGCGAAGCTTCCAATCGAGCTGGTTGTGCCCGACGTCGAGCGCGATCACGTCACGAGCGCCACGCTGCAGCAGGACGTCCGTGAACCCCCCGGTCGAGGCGCCGATGTCGAGCCCGCGGCGTCCGTCGACCGAGATGCCGAACGTGTCGAGCGCGTGGGCCAGCTTGAGTCCGCCACGACCCACGTACGG
Source organism: Acidobacteriota bacterium (assembly GCA_018268955.1). GTDB lineage: Bacteria > Acidobacteriota > Vicinamibacteria > Vicinamibacterales > CAVVIG01 > CAVVIG01. The sequence goes on from JAFDVO010000045.1 coordinate 380, forward strand.
ATGATCGGGTGTCGTCAGTTCGACGAGCGCCGTGTCGGGGATCGCCGTGCCGGCCTTCGAGACGACCTGACCCTCGACCCGCACCTGGCCCGCGAGGATGACGGCGCGGGCGCGCTCGCGCGACGTCACCAGGCCGCGCTCGACCAGCAGCAGATCGAGCCGTGTCTTCGGGACCGCCATGACGGAGCGTCAGTTGCGGCGCGCGATCACCCAGTCGGCAATCGCATCGAGCCAGCTGTCCGTCAGGTCGGCGGCGACGAGCACCTGGTGCGCCCGCTCGGCGCAGTCACTGGCCATGGCCTTCGCGCGTTCGAGGCCGAACAGGGAGGTGTACGTCGGCTTGTCGCTGGCCGCATCCTTTCCGGCTGTCTTGCCGAGCGCTGCCGCGTCCCCCTCGACGTCGAGTATGTCGTCGACGATCTGGAAGGCGAGCCCGACCTCCGAACCCCACTGCTCGATCGCGCGGAGTTGCGCGGGCGTCGCGCCGGCCATGATTGCGCCAGCCACGGCCGACGCGCGGATGAGGGCGCCGGTCTTCTGCAGGTGCATCGCGCGCAACTGCTCGGCGTCGAGCGTCAACGCGTGACCGGGCACCTGCCCTGCCGCCTGGAGGTCCACGGCCTGGCCGCCGACCATGCCGCACGCGGCCGCGGCGCTCGCGACGACGCCGATCGCGGCGATTTTTCGCGCCACGACCGCCGGGGCGTCCGTCTGTGGCTCGCGCGCCATCAGGGCAAAGGCCTCACCCTGGAGCGCATCGCCCGCGAGGATGGCGATGCCGTCGCCGTAGACCGTGTGGAGCGTCGGACGGCCGCGCCGCAGGCAGTCGTTGTCCATCGCCGGCAGGTCGTCGTGGATCAGCGAGTACGTGTGGATGAACTCGACGGCACACGCCGCCGGCAGAGCGAGCGCCAACGTTTCGGCTCCGTTGCGGCGGCCCACGGCGTCGGCTGCGGCTACCACAAGGACCGGGCGCAGGCGCTTGCCCCCGCCGAGCAGGCTGTAGCGCATCGCCTCGGAAATGAGCGGAGGGCACGCCGGTGGCTTCGGCAGGAACCGGTCGAGGGCCGCCTCGACGTGGGAGCGCGTGTCGACGAGGAACGTCGCGAGGGTGGAGGACCGGACGATGCTCATCAGCGGTCCTGATCGTCGCCAGCCAGCGACGAAGGGGCGGCCTTCAGGTCGCCGCGCTCGGTGAGCACCTCGATGCGACGCTCCGCCTCTTCGAGCCGGGCATGGCAGAAGCGCGAGAGCTGCACCCCGCGCTCGTAGAGCGCGAGCGACTGCTCGAGCGACAGCTCACCCTCCTCGAGCTTCTTCACCAGCGCATCGAGCTCGGCGAGCGCGGTCTCGAAATCCTTGATCGACGGTTCGGACATCGTAGGCTTACCTGTTCTTCCGGACGTCGCAGTCGAGTTCGCCGTCAGCAAGCGTGACGCGAATGCGATCGCCGGGGTTGACGTCGGAGGCGGCGCGCAGCGCGCGTGTCCGATCGGCGTTCCAGGCCACAGCATAGCCGCGCCCGAGCACGGCGAGTGGGCTGAGTGACTCGAGTCGGGCCGCCCGCTCACGCAGCCGCGCCTCGGCGCGATCGCGCCCGCGATGCACGGCGGTGGCCAGTCGTGCGTCGGCCGTCGCGAGCCGCGTGTGAATGGTGGCCAGTCGTCGCCCGAGGTCGAACTGGTCGAGTTGACGGCGGAGCGCGAGCGTCTGGCGCTCGCGTGCGCCGAGCCGCGCACGCATCTGCATCGTCAGGCGGTGGGTCAGTTCGGTGACGTCGCGGTCGCGCAGCGCCAGCCGTGTGGGGAACCCCGCGAATGCGGGACGGCTGCCGAGCATGTGCACGCGGCGGCTGAGCGTCTGGACGATGTCCCACATCGCCGCATCGAGCCGGTCGTGGAGCCGGTCGATCCGTTGGCAGAACTCGTCACGCGAGGAGACGACGATTTCCGCGGCGGCCGATGGTGTCGGCGCGCGGCGGTCTGCCACGAAGTCCGCGATGGTCACGTCGGTCTCGTGTCCGACCGCGGAGATGACCGGCACCGTGCAGGTGGCGATGGCGCGCGCAACCGGCTCTTCGTTGAAGGCCCAGAGGTCCTCGATGGAGCCACCGCCGCGCCCGACGATCAGCACGTCGACGCCGGGCACGCGTTGGATTGCGCGGATGGCCTGCGCGATGTCTGCTGCCGACCCGTCGCCCTGGACGCGCGTCGAGCGGATGACGATGTGCGCGTTGCGATAGCGGCGACCGAGGACCTTCAGCATGTCGCGAATCGCTGCGCCGTCGAGCGAGGTGACGATGCCGATCTTCCTGGGGAATGCGGGCAGGGCGCGCTTGCGGCTCTCGTCGAAGAGCCCTTCGGCCTGGAGCGTCTTCTTCAGCTGTTCGTACGCCAGCTGCAGCTCGCCGAGCCCCTGCGGCTCCATGTGCTCGCAGGTGATCTGGTACTCGCCCTTCGGGTCGTAGATGGTGATGCGCCCGCGCGCAATCACCCGCAGGCCGTCGGTCGGCTTGAACCGCAGGTACCGCAACTGAGTGCGGAACATGATCCCCTTCAGGGCGGCGCGCTCGTCCTTCAGTGTGAAGTACAGGTGCCCGTTGTTCCAGACCTTCGCGTTCGACAGCTCACCCTCGACCCACACGTTGACGAACTCGGACTCGAGCTGGTCGCGAATGGCCGCGGTCAGGTCGCCGACTGACAGCACGCGCCTGCGCGCTGGTGGCGGGGGTGCCTCGAGGTCGACCGGGCTCGCGGGCTCGGGGGGCGGCGCCTGAGCGCGGCGGGCGATGTCGCGCATCCGGGCCTGCAGATCCGGCCGCGCCGGCGGTGCGCCCGGCGCAGGGGACCCCGCGCGCGGACGTGCCGCGTCACCAGATGACGCTGGTGGCTGGTCGGGTTCGTCGAAGGGGAGACCGCCGTGAGCAGGCATGGCTGCTGATACCTGGGCGGACGTCAGGCGTCCGCGTCGCGCGCGAGGTCCTCGAGTTCGTCCAGGCTGTAGCTGATGCGCTCGATGTCGGTGGCGAGGCCGGTTGTCTCGTCCGCCTCGATGATGACGCCGTTCAGGCGCGGGTTCGCGGTGGCCGTCTCGAACCGCGCAGGCATGCCGTTGAGGAACCGTCCGAGTGCCGGCTCGACCTCGACCCCGATGATTGAGTCGTGTGGGCCGGTCATGCCAACGTCCGTCAGGTACGCGGTCCCCTTGGGCAGGATGCGCTCGTCGGCCGTCTGCACGTGCGTGTGCGTGCCAACGACCGCGGTCACCTTGCCGTCGAGGTGCCAGCCCATGGCCACCTTCTCGGACGTCGCTTCCGCATGGAAGTCGACGAAGACGATCCGCGCCCGCTCCTTCACCTTCTCGATTTCGCGCAGCACACCGCTGAAGGGATCGTCGATGTTCAGCATGAACACACGGCCCATGGCGTTCACGACGCCGACCGTCGTGCCGCTCTCCGTCCGTGCGATGTAGCTGCCGTTGCCCGGCACGCCAGCGGGGAAGTTCAGGGGGCGAATCAGGCGGGACTCGATGCCGATGTAGCTGATCGCTTCCTTCTTGTCCCAGATGTGATTGCCGGACGTCATCACGTCCACGCGGGCGTCGAGGATCTGCTCCCCGATTTCGCGCGTGATGCCAAAGCCGGCGGCGGCGTTCTCCGCATTGGCAATGACGAGATCGATCTGGTGATAGGCACGAAGGGCGGGCACGCCGCGACGCACAAGGTCCCGACCGGGGCGACCCACGATGTCGCCGATGAAGAGGAGGCGAATCACGCTGAGGCCGACCCGCTGGAGATCGGGATGCGGATGGCGCGTCCCCGTCGGTCCGCAATGCGCGGGATGGAGATGCGCAGCTCGCCGTTCGACATCATCGCGCTGGCGCGGCTGGTGTCGCAGGCGCCGGCGAGCCTGACGGCGCGGGCGAAGCGCCCGTAGCCGCGCTCCACGAGGTGGAAGCTCGATTCCGGCCGGATGCGACGCGGCACCTTGTGGCCTGCGATCAGGATCGTCTGGCCCTTTGCGGCGATACGGATCGCCTCGGCGCCGACACCCGGCAGGTCCATCGTGATCTCGACCGTCTCGTCGGTTTCGAACACGTCGACCGGCGGCACGCACTCGCCGGTGAGCCCCTCATCGCCAGTCGACCGGTCGAGCTCCTGGAACATGCGCCGAACCTCGTCGCGGAACTCGGTCGGCTCGGCGGGGACGACGACCGCCTGGATTCGAGACTGCATCCCGGGGATTGTACCCGCCTTCGCGCGGACGGCACCACGACACGCTTCGGCGCGGCAGGCTCCGCCTTCGCGCGGACGGCACCACGACGCGCCTCGGCGCGGCAGGCTCCGCCTTCGCGCGTACGACACAAACGCGCTCCTCTTTGCCGCCCGTCACGGAATAACCCAACGACGCAACACCGCAAGAAGGCATTGCGACAGAACGTAGTCACGCTCCGGCCCGCAGCGTCCTGTCCTCGGCCTGCTCCGTCCTCCGGTCTGAATACTTTGAACCTCAGTAGAATTGATATGAGTGCGCTAAGCGCATATTACATGCTTGACTGACGCGCAGATAGTGCTATTCTGTCGGTATCTTGAGGGCGGGAGATCAACACATGGCAGGCAAAGTCATCGGTATCGACCTCGGCACCACGAACTCGGTTGTGTCGGTCATGGAAGGTGGGCAGCCGACGGTCATCGTCAACCAGGAGGGCGCGCGGATTACGCCGTCCGTGGTGGGCATCGCCAAGGATGGGGAGCGGCTCGTCGGGCAGGTCGCGAAGCGGCAGGCGGTGACCAATCCCGAGAACACGATCTTCTCGGTGAAGCGTTTCATGGGCCGCACGTTCGATGAGGTCAGCTCGGAGGTCGCGCGCGTGCCGTACAAGGTCGTGCGCTCGCAGAACGGGGATGCGTGGATCGACGCGCGGGACAAGAAGATGTCGCCGCCGGAGATCTCAGCGATGGTCCTCGGCAAGCTGAAGCAGGCGGCTGAGGACTACCTGGGCGAGAAGGTGACGGATGCGGTGATCACCGTTCCCGCGTATTTCAACGACGCGCAGCGGCAGGCGACAAAGGACGCCGGCCAGATCGCCGGCCTGAACGTCCTGCGCATCATCAACGAGCCGACTGCCGCGGCGCTCGCCTACGGCCTCGACAAGAAGAAGGACGAGACGATCGCGGTGTACGACTTCGGTGGCGGCACCTTCGACATCTCGGTGCTCGAGGTCGGCGAGGGGGTCGTCGAGGTGAAGTCCACCAACGGCGACACGCACCTGGGCGGCGACGACCTGGACGATCGGATCATCGAGTGGCTCGTGGCCGAGTTCCGGAAGAGCGAGGGCATCGACCTGTCGAAGGACCGCATGGCCCTGCAGCGGCTGAAGGAAGCGGCGGAGAAGGCCAAGATCGAACTCTCCACGGCGCTCGAAACCGAGATCAACCTGCCGTTCATCTCGGCCGACGCCACCGGTCCGAAGCACCTGCAGACCAGGCTCACGCGCGCGAAGTTCGAACAGCTGGTCGACGACCTGCTGCAGCGCTCCATGGCGCCGGTGAAGCAGGCGCTCGCGGACGCCGGGCTCGACCCGCGCAGGATCGACGAGGTGGTGCTCGTCGGCGGCTCGACGCGCATCCCGAAGGTGCAGCAGCTGGTCCGCGAGTTCTTCGGGAAGGACCCGCACAAGGGCGTGAACCCCGATGAAGTGGTTGCCGTCGGCGCCGCCATCCAGGGCGGTGTTCTTGCTGGCGACGTGAAGGACGTCCTGCTCCTCGACGTCACGCCGCTCTCGCTCGGCATCGAGACGCTGGGCGGGGTGATGACGACGCTGATTCCGCGGAACACGACGATTCCGACGCGGAAGAGCGAGGTCTTCTCGACGGCGACCGACAGCCAGACGAGCGTCGAGGTGCACGTGCTGCAGGGTGAGCGTCCGATGGCGCGCGACAACCGCACGCTCGGCCGCTTCCACCTGGTCGGGCTCCCACCGGCGCCGCGCGGCGTGCCGCAG
>JAFDVO010000045.1:6407-14129 GCA_018268955.1 Acidobacteriota bacterium
GACATCGACGCGAACGGCATCGTGAACGTCACCGCGACCGACAAGGCGACCGGCAAGGAACAGAAGATCACCATCAGCGGATCCAGCGGCCTCTCGAAGGACGAGGTCGACCGCATGGTGAAGGACGCGGCGGCTCACGAAGCCGAAGACAAGCAGCGGCGCGACGTGATCGACGCGCGCAACCAATGCGACCAGCTCGCGTATCAGGCGGAGAAGACCGTGACCGACAACCGCGAGAAGCTGCCGGTCGGTGAGCTCTCGAAGGTCGAGGCCGCGATCGACGCTGCGAAGAAGGCGGCACTGGGCGACGACGTGACCGCGATCCGACAGGCAACCGAGGACCTCCAGCGCGCCTCGCACGCGATCGCGGAGCTGCTCTACGCGCAGGCCCAGTCGACGCCGGCCGGCAACCCCGGCGCCACGGGCACGGCCGACTCGAACGTCAAGGACGGTGAAGTCGTCGACGCGGAGTACGCGGAGACGAGGTGAACTGGAGTGCGGCAGGCCAGGCAGGCGGGGCAGGTAGGACTGCACAGCCCGACCTGCCTTGCCCGCCCTGCCCGCCCTGAAGAGTGAGGAGGATAAACGATGGCAATCGTTCGCTGGAATGACCCGTTCCGTGAGTTCGCACAGCTGCAGGAGCGCCTGAATCGCGCCTTCTCGGACGCGTACGGGCGCAACGACGAGGGCTTGCTGTCGTCGGGCTCGTGGATGCCGCCGGTGGACATCTACCAGAACGGCGACCACGAACTGGTGCTCAAGGCCGAACTGCCGGACATGACGCGCGAGGACATCGACGTCACGGTGGACAACGGCACACTCACCATCAAGGGCGAGAAGAAGCTCTCGTCTGAGGTGAAGGAGGACCAGTACCACCGCATCGAACGTCGTTACGGCAGCTTCAGCCGCAGCTTCTCGCTGCCCCCGACGGTCGACCCCGCACGGGTGGGCGCTGAGTACAAGAACGGCGTGCTGACCGTGAAGCTGCCGATGCGCGAGGAAGCGAAGCCGCGGCAGATCAAGGTGGACGTCTCAGCGTAAAGGGGCAGCCGCCCGGATGTGCGGCGTCCCACGGGCGGGAGAGTCGGCGCATGGCCGGTCTCCCGCCGTTTCGACTGTACGCGTGGACGTGTTAGGCTTAGGGTTCTCCTATGGAAGACGCATCCGATTACACCGCACCAGCCGCGCCCAGCGAGCCCAACGACGTCGTCGAGGCCCCGCCGGAGCCGACCGAACCTGCCGCGCCCATCTTCAACCGGTTCCTGTACGTTGACGTGGCGGCGCTGCGGGCCAAGCAGCTGCGTCGTGGCGCGCGCCTGCGCTATGACATGGATCCCGGTGTCCCTGCGCCCAAGAAGCCGGAACGCCAGGCTATGGAAGAAGTGAGGCGCTGCCTCGTGCACTACAGTGTTCCCGTGTGGAAAGGCGTCGGGAAGTCCGACGAAGACGCCTCCGAGTAGGCCGGGTCGTCTGCCCCGGCCGTCCAGCCGGGGCAGCGGCTCCCTTACACCGCACCGACGCCAGTCACCCGGAACCCCCACCACCGCCAGCACGTAATTCCTGAGTACGGGCCGAGCCTTTCACCCAGCCCGCAGGAGACGTGCGATGTTCTGGCTGCTCAGCCTTCCCTTCCGCCTGCTCTTCGCAATCCTCATCGGCATCGTCGTGCTGCCGATCGCGCTCGTCCTCGCCCCGATCGCCCTGCTGCTCTGGATCCCGCTGATGCTCGTGAAGTTCACGCTGCGGCTGGTGGCGGCGCTTGTTCTCCTGCCGATTGCCGCAGTGATCGCTGTGGCGGTCCTGCTCGCGGGCGGAGCGGCGATGGCGGTCGCACTCCTGCCGCTGCTGATCCTGGCCGCGCTCATCTGGCTCGTGTTCCGTGCCGCGACCGCGCCGCTGGCGGTGTAGGTCGGCGGGGCTGAAGCCCCGCCGCTACGATTTCGCGAAGCCCCGCCGCTACGATTTCGCGAAGCCCCGCCGCTACGATTTCGCGAAGCTCCGCCGCTACGATTTTGCGAAGAGCCCGCCGCTACGATTTCGCGAAGCACCGCCGCTACGATTTTGCGAAGAGCCCGCCGCTGCGATTTTGCGAAGATCCCGACGGCGACGATTTCGCGAAGACCCAGACGGCCACGAACTTTCGAGCGTCTCGCCGCCGCGAACGGACGACGCCGTCGGGTACGTCTGTCGTAGACGTCACGCTTCAGCGTGACGTTGGGGGTGACCACGCTCCTGCGGCATCGAGAATCTCTCGTATCCCGTACATGTCCGAGCCCGACCACGCGTAGTCCTCCGCGCGTGCGACCAGCTTGCCCCGCACCGGGTTCTCGAGAATGTACCGCGCGACCGGAATCGTCGCCTCTTCGCCGCGGAGTACCCGCTCGTACAGAAACCGCTGCCACAGCTTGTTCGCGCAGTACGGGCGACACGCGAAGCCGCTCCGTTGCCGCAGCAACGTAATGAAGCGGCGCCCGTCGGCGTCCTCGCGCTGGCCCTCCACCAGCAGATGCAGGTGGTCTGGCATGAAGCAGTACGCAAGGATTCCAAATCCCTGATCCGCGGCGCATGTGCGCATCTGACGCAGCACCGCTTCAACGATGACGGCTTCGGTGAAGTAGCGGCGCCTTGATTCGGTGCAGAGCGTCAGGAAATATCTGTGGAATCCGATGTAGTCGAAAGAGGGGAGACGACGTGGATGTCGCGGCGGCATGTGCGAAGTCGTTCATGAGTTGTGCCGCCGACGGCGGGGCTGAAGCCCCGCCGCTACGATTGTCGCTAAGACCTCGCCGCCACTAACGGACGGGCCCGTCGAGTACGTCTGTCGTAGACGTGACGCTTGAAGTGACGCGGGGCGTATGTCGATCGCGTCGCTCGGCGGGGCTGAAGCCCCGCCGCTACGATTTCGCGAAGAGCCCGCCGCCACGAACGGACGGGCCCGAGTACGTTTGTCGTAGGCGTCGCGCTTGAGAGTGACGCGGGGCGTATGTCGATCGCGTCGTTCGGCGGGCTGAAGCCCCGCCGCTACGATTTTGCGAAGAGCCCGCCGCCACGAACGGACGGGCCCGAGTACGTTTGTCGTAGGCGTCGCGCTTGAGAGTGACGCGGGGCGTATGTCGATCGCGTCGCTCGGCGGGGCTGAAGCCCCGCCGCTACGATTTCGCGAAGAGCCCGCCGCCACGAACGGACGGGCCCGAGTACGTCTGTCGTAGGCGTCGCGCTTGAGAGTGACGCGGGGCGTATGTCGATCGCGTCGTTCGGCGGGGCTGAAGCCCCGCCGCCACGATTTCGCGAAGAGCCCGACGTCTACGATTTCGCGAAGAGCCCGACGCTACGATTTCGCGAAGAGCCCGACGCTACGAACGTCTCAAAGGGCCCAACGGCCACGAACTTCGCAACGAGCGCCGCCACGAACGGACGGGCTCGTCAAGTACGTCTGTCGTAGACGTCACGCTTTAGCGTGACGTGAGGCGCTACGAGTTCGACAGCACCGGCACCCGCGACGTCCAGGAGGTCTCGCGCTCGTAGGCGTGCGCGGCGGCCAGCAGCGTGGACTCGTCGAACACACGGCCGGTCAACTGCAGGCCGATCGGCAACGACCCGCTCGTGAACCCACACGGGATGCTGATCGCGGGCAGTCCCGCCAGGTTGGCGCTGACCGTGAAGATGTCCGCGAGGTACATCTGGAGCGGGTCTGCCACGCGCTCGCCGATCCTGAACGCCGGCGTGGGGCTCGTCGGCATCGCCACGACATCCACCGACTCGAAGGCGTGCTCGTAATCGCGCCGGATCAACGTCCGCACCTGCTGGGCCTTCAGGTAGTACGCGTCGTAGTAGCCCGCACTCAGCACGTAGGTGCCGAGCATGATGCGCCGCTTCACCTCCGCTCCGAACCCCTCGTCGCGCGTCCGTCCGTACATGGTGCGCAGATCGTCCTGCGCGCCAGGGCCGCCCTCGGCCTTCGCGCGGAAGCCGTAGCGGACGCCGTCGTAGCGGGCGAGGTTGGAACTTGCCTCGGCCGTTGCGACGAGGTAGTAGACCGGGATTGCCGCCGATGCGGACGGCAGCTCGATGTCCACCAGCGTCGCGCCTGCCCTGACGTACACCTCCAGCGCCTCGTCGAACGCGCGCGCAACCTCCTCGTCAACCCCCTGGTGCACCAGCGTCCGCGGCACCCCGATGCGCAACCCGGTGGCGCTGCGCCCAAGCGCGGCGACGTAGTCCGCGACCGGCTCCGGTGCACTCGTCGCGTCTGCTGGATCGTGACCTGCGAGCACGCTCAAGGCGATGGCGGCGTCCTCGACCGTGCGCGTGAAGGGGCCGACCTGATCCAGCGACGAGGCGAAGGCGAGCAGGCCGTAGCGCGACACGCGGCCGTAGGTCGGCTTGAGCCCCACCAGCCCGCAGAGCGCGGCCGGCTGCCGGATTGAGCCGCCCGTGTCGGACCCGAGCGCCAGCGGCGACATGCCCGCCGCAACCGCCACGGCCGAGCCTCCGCTCGAGCCACCGGGAATCCGATCGGTCGCCCACGGATTGCGGGCCGGACCGAACGCGGAGTTCTCGTTCGACGATCCCATCGCGAACTCGTCGCAGTTCGCCTTGCCCACGACCACCGCACCCGCAGCCTGCAGCCTCGCGACGACAGTCGCGTCATACGGGGGCACGAACCGCTCGAGGATCCGGGACGACGCGGTCGTCCGGATGCCGCGCGTGCAGAGATTGTCCTTCACCGCCACGGGCACGCCCGCGAGCGGGAGCGAACGGCGATCGGCACGCGCATCGACGGCGCGCGCCTGTGCCAGCGCTTCGTCGCGGGTGACCGTGTTGAAGGCATTGAGCTGCGGATTGTGTGCCTCGATGCGCGCCAGCGCCTCGGTGCAGACCTCGACGGCCGACCGCGTGCCGTGCTGCACGGCGTCGCGGACCTCGCGGAGTGTGGCGAACGGATTCATCCGATGACCCGGGGAACCTTGAAGAGACCGGCGTCCATGCTGGCGTCCGGTGCGTTGGCGAGCGCGGATGCGCGGTCGAGCGACTGGTGCACGACGTCGGCACGGTCCGCTTCGTGCTTGATGGCCACGCTCGCCGTGGGCGGTACGCCGGTGGTATCGATGTTTTGGACCTGATTGGCGTACTCGAGGATGTCGCCGAGCTGCTTCGCGTACAGCTCGATTTCCCCCTCGTCGAGGCGCAGGTGCGCGAGCGCAGCGATGGCCTCGATCTGGGCCTTCGAAAACGTGGCGGGCATGCCAAATGCTAGCATTTCCGTGAGGAGGCCCGCTCCATGCATCCCATACGTCCGCCCGCCGTGTCGGGGACCTGGTACCCGGGATCAGCGGCAGCCCTGGCGTCGGCCGTCGATGCGCACCTCGTACGCGCCGCCGGCGCACCCCGCCTCGCACAGATCACCGCGTTGATCGCTCCGCACGCCGGCCTGATGTATTCCGGGCCCGTGGCCGCCCACGCCTACCACCAACTCGAAGGGCGCGACATCGAAACCGTGGTGCTCGTCGGTCCCTCCCACTTCGTCGGATTCGCGGGAGTGGCCATCTACCGGCAGGGCGGGTTTGACACGCCGCTCGGCGTGGCGCCGGTCGATGAGGCGCTGGCCGCACGGCTGATGGAGGCGAGTGCGATCGTTCGTGAACACCCATCCGCTCACGAGCGGGAGCATTCCCTCGAGATGCAGTTGCCCTTCGTGCGCCGGCTCCTGCCGCGCGCCTCGATTGTGCCGCTGGTGATGGGATGGCAGACGCGGGAGACGGCAGCCGAGCTGGGACGCGCGCTGGCCCTGGTGTCGTCCGGGAGCCGGATGCTGCTCGTGGCGAGTTCGGACCTCTCGCACTACGAACGGGCAGAGCGGGCGCACGCGCTGGACATGGAAGTGGTCGAGGCGGTGGAGCAGTTCGATCCCGAACAACTGCAGGCGCTGCTCGATGCGAACGATCGTCACGCGTGCGGCGGCGGCCCGATGGTCGCAGTCATGCGTGCGGCGCGAGCGATCGGCGCACGTGACGCCGTGGTGCTCAACTACGCGGACTCCGGCGACGTGTCGGGCGACAAGACGTCCGTCGTTGGGTATCTCGCCGCAGCCTTCGGAGTGCGCGCGTGATCGACGCGGCCGATCGCGCAACGCTTCTGGGCCTGGCGCGCCGGTCCATCGAGGCCTGGCTCCAGGGGGCCCCTGCCCCCGCGGTGCCGACCGCGGCGGCGCTCTCCATGCCGGCCGGTGCGTTCGTCACGCTTCACGTCCACGGCGATCTGCGTGGGTGCATCGGCCATGTCGAGGCCGACAAGCCGCTGGTCGACGTCGTTCGTGACTGCGCGGTCTCTGCCGCAAGTGCCGACCCGCGGTTCCCACCGCTGTCGTCCAACGAGCTCCCGGCGCTGCGCATCGAAATCTCGGTGCTCAGCGCCTTCGAGCCGGTTCACACGATGGAGGACATCGAGATCGGCCGTGACGGGCTGATCGTCGAGCAGGGCTGGCGACGCGGGCTGCTGCTGCCGCAGGTCGCCCCTGAATGGGGCTGGGACGTGCGGGCGTTCGTGATGCACACGTGCCGGAAGGCGGGCCTGCCCGCCGATGCCTGGCCGTCCCGTGGCGCCACGCTCACGAAGTTCCAGGCGGAGGTGTTCGGGGAAGCGGAGGAGGGCAGGTCGAGCTGAAGCTCGACGTCTACGCCTGACTGCCGCGGGGGGCGCGTCGGGCTGAAGCCCGACGCCTACGATGGAAGTCGGCGCGTGCGCGCGGCGATCATCCCTCGAAGCGTGGCCAGGTTCCGCTCGTCGAGCGGATCGCAGACGATCGGGCCCGTGGCCTTTCCCTCACCCTTGGGTGTCTCGAGCAGCATCGGCAGCGTCGCGAACCGGCGGTCGTTCACGAGCCGCCTGAAGCCCTCCAGCCCCACATGGCCGTCTCCGATGTGCTCGTGCCGGTCCACGCGGCTGCCGAGCGGCTTTTTCGAGTCGTTCACGTGGAACGCCTTCAGCCGATCGAATCCGACGATGCGACCGAAGTCGGCAAACGTCTTCTCGTACCCGCCGGCCGAGACGATGTCGTACCCGGCCGCGAGGAGATGACAGGTGTCGAGGCAAATCCCGACGCGTGCGTGCCCGTCGATCCGGTGGATGATCTCGGCAAGTTCCTCGAAGCGCGCACCAAGCGACGAGCCCTGCCCGGCAGTGCCTTCGAGCAGCACCATGGTGCGGCCATGAGGACGCTCCTCGAGGAGACTGCGCAGGTTCTCGGCAATGAGGCGCAGTCCCTCCGCAGGTGAGCCCGAGGTATAGCACCCCGGGTGCAGTACCACGCCGCGCAACCCGAGCGCCTCGGCGCGATCCAGTTCGTCAGCCATCGCGTCGCGGGACCGCTCGCGTAACGCCCGATCGGCGGTCGCGAGGTTGATCAGGTAGCTCGCATGCGAGACGACCGCGCGGAGCTTCGCTTCGCGAACCGCCTTCCTGAATGTGGTGACTTCTTCCGGCGGGATCGGCCGGCCGCGCCACTGGCTGGCGTTCTTCGCGAAGATCTGGAGCGCGTCGCACCGATGGACGACCGCACGCTCGACCGCTCGCGGCAACCCACCGGCGACAGACATGTGGGCGCCGAAAAAGGGCATGTGGGAAATGGCTAAATGCTGAACGCTAAACGCTAAACGCTAAACGCTAAACGCTGAACGCTGAACGCTAAATGCTAAATGAACGCTAGAGGCTGTTATGTAGTTG
>JAFDVO010000046.1 GCA_018268955.1 Acidobacteriota bacterium
CTATTTAGCAACTACACCTAGGCGTCTCGCGGTTCACGGTACGCTCCTGGCGCCTGAAGGGTGTCGGCCCGCGGTTCTTGAAGATGGGCCGCGCGGTTCGCTACCGACCGCAGGACGTGGACGATTATGAACGGCAGGCCCTCGTCGAGACGCAAGCAGCACCCGATCACACGTCGATGTGATCAGCTGCTTGCAGTGAGACGCCGCTGGCACGCTTGCCCAACGTAACGGTGCTTATTGGTTCCGCGCTGCACGCGAAGTCGATTCGCGGGTGGCCGCGCACTGTCTCGATGGGAGAACGCTATGGCACTTTGGAAACGCGGACGTCGCTACTGGACGCAAGTGATGATTCACGGCGTTCGCATCCGTCGGCCGCTCTGCCCGCCAGGATCAAGTCGTGCGACAACGAAGTGGCAGGAAGCGATCCAACTCGAAAAGGATCTCATCCGAGTCGGCTTGGAAGGCAAGCTGGGAACTCACTCGGCTCCCACCAGACTGTTCGACGCGTGCGAGAAGTACTTGACTGCGAAAGAGGCGACCGCTCACACAAAGCGCGCGGTCGAATTTGATCGCGAGCGTCTCGAGGTGGTCAAGCGGTACCTTGGCGACGTCAAGCTCTCGGCGATCTCCCGCGAAGTGATCGAGGGATTCCAGGCGAAGCGACGCCTCGACGGTGCGAGCAATCGGACCGTCAACATGGACGTCGGGGTACTGCGCCGGGTGCTGAAGCGATTCAAGCACTGGCACCGGCTCGAAGACGACGTGAAGATGTTGACCGAATCGGGCGGCTCGCCAATCGGCCGAGTGCTTACCGACGAAGATCGGGAGCGTCTCTTCAAGGTCGCAGCGAGCAATGCCGAATGGCAGCACGTGTACTGCGCTGCAGTGCTCGCGGCGAATACCTCGATGCGCGGCGTGGAAATCAAGCACCTTCGCCGTAAGGACGTGGACCTCGACGCGAAGGCCCTGCACATTCGGAAGAGCAAGAACGAGGGAAGTAAACGCATTTTGCCGCTGAACGACACGGCGCTCGACGCCGTCAAGACGATGATCGCGCGAGCTGACCAGCTTGGCCACACAGACCAGAGCCACTACTTGTGGTGCGCCAACCAGCACCACAAGTTCGACCCAACGCAGCCGGCGTCGAAATGGGACACCGCCTGGCATGCTCTACGCGACGCTGCTGGCCTGTCTGGCCTGCGCTTCCATGATCTCCGGCACACGGTCGTCACCAGGTTGCTCGAAGCCGGCGAACCAGACCATGTCGTCGAGTCGATAACTGGCCACCTCTCGCGTCGGATGCTTGAGCACTATTCGCATATTCGGTTGTCGGCGAAGAAAAAGGCCCTGGACCGGTTGGCCGAGCGTGGACAGTCGGCGGCATCTGCGAAGTGACGCCGGCGGCTCGAATCAATAGAGAATCGCTCTTGAGCCTGCGCAATGTAGCAACGGATGGCGCGACGTTCGATGGCAGTGAACAAATGGCCACAACTCCACCGGAAGTTCTATTCCACCGCCGCTTTCAACGCCTGCGCCGCCAGGAAGACCGCGAGCTGTACCGAGGAAAAGCAGACCTCGATCGTCTGCCCGGTGAGCCACTTCCGGTGAAGCTACTTGAAGACCTGCAGACCATGCTCAACGCAGCCTTGGCAGGCGAGCAGGATGTTCCAGAGCACGCGGATCACGATCCGTTTCACTTCGACTACGTCGATTCTGATGAGCCAAATGCGCTGGCGCTTTGTGGCGACGGGCACTCGTTCATCGGAGTGACGATCCCGTTGCTGGACAGACTGTGGCAGTCCGCCAGCAGAGTGGCCGACTCAGCGGACGTAGCGACGCTGCTGAACATGCAGCTGTCGGAAGCCGAACGAACATCAATGAACGTTCAACAACGCATCGCTGTTGGGGTGTTCCGCCTGGAATTGCTGTTTATCGTGCTCCATGAATGGACTCACGTCGTCCACGGGCATGTGCGACCAGACGATGCCGGATTCGCGAACGAGGTCCTGGCGCGCAACGATGGCAACATCGAGCAACAAGCGCGAGAGTCTGATGCTGATGGATACGCGGCGTATCACATGTTGGAGAACATCATCAACGGGCCAGAGCGCGCGCACGTTGTGTCCGTGCTTGCGATGGGCGACAAGACCGTCGATGTTCAGGAGAAGCTGCTGCTGTGCTGCTTCATCATCGCAGTGGCCGCGTATCTGTTCACATGCGAACCCCAAGAGGTTAATTCTGAAACTGCATACACCTTTCAGCATCCGCCACAGGCGTTGCGGATGAATCTGCTGATGAAAAGCGTAAAGACGTGGTGTTACCAGAATCGGCAGACGCTGCACGAATGGCTGACGCTCCAGCCGTTTCAGCGGCTGATGAATTTGGTTGCGACTGCGACGTGGGGCATGAACGGCGGCGATGACTGGTCAGAGCAGATTCGGTTTCTGAAGTCGCCCGATGGAATGGCTTACGCCGAAAGGGTTGAAGTGGCGCTCATCGAGCAGATCAAGCAGGGATATCGGAATTGACCTCCCGACTCGCTAGCTGACCGGGATTTCTGTCGTGCGCTTCGTACAAGAACACACCGACTGTGGTAGCCAAATGAACGATGAGCCGCGCGTGATGCATGTCGAGTCCTTTGTGAGCCGCATCCTTGCCGTGTCCGGTTCCGAAGGCGTTTCTGAGTTCGGCAAGGCTCTGTCCGGCAGACGAGAGGTTATTGACAAGGCGAACAACCGTGCCCTCCCACTTGCCCTTGTCCTCGATCCCGTCTGGAACAATCGGCAAGCTCTTCACGGTCAGTTTCACGAGCGCGGGCAGGTCGTCGTCCTTCGGCAAATCAGTTCCACGTTCCTTCAGAATCGTGCGGCAAACAGTCTCGATGAATTCCTTCGCCGTCCCGATCGCGAGCTCGAGATCTCCGGACAGCGCCGCCTCCATGCGAGTGACCTGCTTGGCCACGTAGTTGCCGAGCGTCTCGGCGACGGCTCGCGCGTCAGCGACGGCAGCAGCGGGAATCAGGTTTATTCGCCGGCCGCCATAGATGGGATGACTTCCCACTGTGTTGACCACCGCGATTTCCCACCCCTCCGGCGCCAAGTGTCTATTGCATACCTCGAGGAACGCCTCGCGCTCGCCGGCATCTCCTCGGATAATCGGGTGGACCATCTCGCCAAGGAACTGAAGAAATGCGTCGTCGGGAACATGCAGAAGATTGAGTCGGCGATCGGTCCAGAACCAGCCGTCATCCCAGTCGCGGTTATTGACCCGGTGCTGCCAAACGTCAGCGGCCATATCCGGAAACTCGCGCGTCCGGTAGTCGGTTGTCGGAAGCGACTTCAGGTCGAACATCCGAGAGAGGAAGGAAACTTCGTCCAGTCTGCCGCTCGGATCGAAGTTGCGGAGCCGGAGTTCGTCGGCAATGTTGCGCCGCGTTGGCTCTGCAATCTGATTCGGACGATTGATCCCGTTTCCCATGATGCAACGGGAGAGCGTAATACGTGCGGGCCGTCGGTTCCAGCCGGCGTAAGTGAAGGTTCCTCTTGTGTCAGAACCGTGTCACATGCTCCCCGAAACCCTCGTCCAATACTGTCATTTACGGGGACACTCCGACGCACATTAATGTTGCGTAAGTCGTTGGTCGGAGTGGCGTTGGTGGGGTTTGGTGTGCGTCAGCACGCGCGAACCGATTCGATTTCCAAGCGTGCTCCTTCAACCACTCGGACATCTCTCCGCACGAGTGGGGGACTGACAGTTTACCGGACCAGGGACGCCCACTCAACCGCGGACTGTTGTGTGAGCTGACGTCACCTCCACGGGCCGGCAGGAGCAAGGGACTCACCGGTGCTCTGCGCACCAGCGTCACACCCGGGCGGCGAGCGTACCTGACCACGTCGAAATGCTGGGCTTTTTGAAAACGACTGAGATGAGCATGAACCGATAGACGTCGCGCGAGGCGGCGGCTTTCCGGCACTCAGCGCCTCGTGGGGCCACAGTGCAGCCTGATACTGGGCGCTTTCGTGATTCCCGAATTGCTCCCTCTCTGCTTTTGGCATGCGAGTCTGGAGATGGACGACAGGACGCCGGTCACTCGCTCTTCAGGACCGAGACGCGGGCAGTTGCCACCGACGCAGACGCCCGCACGGCCTTCCGCGTTACTGGTCCTTTCTCTCTCCCGGCATCATCGTGAGCCGCTGGATGGCGCTGGGACCGTTGAAACGTGAGGGCGAACGGCGTGCGGCGCCTCTCACCATTGTGGCGATTCAGACGGTGCGCCCATGACCGACCGCCTTCAGCACCTGACGTGGTTTGCTGGCGTTTCAGTGGTGGCGTTCCTCGTTCCACTGGTCTTCTCGTCGTGGCTGGGGCTTCAGCACGACGCCCACTACCTGGTGTACGGAGGTTGATGCCATGGATCCGCACGTGGGCGGCGTGGTGATCGCACGGGAATCCCGCAGTCAGGTCTCCTCCCGGGCACCGGAAAGCCGACAGCTGCTGCGCCGCACTCGCGTCTGTGCCTGCGTTCCCGAGGGTACGGCAAATGCTGTCTCCACCGCGTTGCGGCTGCCGCACGTCTGTTAACCGCCCAACCGGGCGCCGCTGGAGCAGCCGGTCACCCGTCACTGAGGAGCGAGGGCTGTCATGTCGATCCTCAAGAAGCATCCGCTGGTCGCGTACTACCTCCTGACATTCACGCTCTCATGGAGCGGCTTCCTGCTGTTCGTCGGGCCCGGCGCGCTGGTCAACACCAACTGGCAGGCGCAGGGGACGTTCGTCTCTGCGGTCCTCGCAATGCTGGCCGGCCCGAGCGTCGCCGGCTTGCTGTTGACCGGGCTGCTCGATGGGCGCGCGGGCTATCGTGACCTGGTCGCGCGTCTCCGCACGTGGCGCGTCGAGGCTCGGTGGTATGCCGTCGCGCTGCTTCCCGCCCCGATTCTCTCCGCTGGAATCCTGATGATGCTGTCCCTGCCGGCACCGCTCCTCTCAAACGAGGACAGGGCGGCGGTTGCGCTGGGCGGTCTCGGCGCCGCCCTGACGACCATCCTCGAAGAGATTGGCTGGACCGGCTTCGTCGTGCCGAGGCTCCGGCGTCGCCACTCCGTCCCGATAACCGGCCTCATCGTCGGCGTGCTGTGGGGTCTGTGGCACTTCCTGCAGCAGATCTTCATAGGCGGGACGTATGCCGACGGAATCCCACTGCTTGCGTTCGTCACGCTGTCCACCGCGGCCGCAGTCGCAAACCTCACCGCGTACCGCGTGCTGATGGTGTGGGTGTACGACCGCACCAGGAGCCTGCTTGTGACGACGGTGATGCACGGGATGCTGACGGCGACCACGATCTTCTGGTTCGCCCCGGTCGCCACAGGCACCCTGTTCCTCGCCAACGTGTGGCTCATGGCCGCCGCGATGTGGCTCCTGGTCGCCGCGGTCGCTGCCGTCGAGGGATGGCTGACGTTCGGCCACACGAACCCGTTCCGAGGGGCGGACGGCCGCGTCCTCAGCAACAGCGTCGCTCATCCCGGTCGGACGCCGCGACCACTGGGTGCCGCCGGAGACGAGCGTGGCCTACTTCGACGCGCTGAGAGCGCCGTTCAAGAAGCTCGTCTGGTTCGACGACTCGGCGCACGAGGCGTTCGTCGATGAACCCGGGAAGTTCAACGCCACCATGCTGGAACTGGTGAGACCGCTCGCCATCGTGCCGGTCACCGCGAGCGCACCGCCACGTTTGCCGCTCAGCGCCTGACTCAGCGTTCAGGCGTCACTGGGAGTTCGCACGGCTCGGCAGTCGATCCCGGACGGCGAGCAGCACGTCCGCTGCTGACCCGCTCGCGTCAACGTGCGGCCACGCCACGGCCCCGGTCACTCGGTGCTGCTGCAGGCGCACGACAGCGGCATCGGCGTCAGACGCGTCGTGCTGCCGCTGTGCCACCCGCGACACGAGCACCGCCTCTGGCGCCTCGAGCCACAGGCCGGCGAACGGCACGCCGCACTCCCGTGCGCAGCGCTCGACCGCCGCGCGTTCGTCCGCACGGGCGAACACCGCGTCGACCACTGCGCTGTGCCCCTGCCCGACCACCACCGCGGCGCGCGCCAGAATGGCATCGTACACGCGCACCGACATCTCAGCGGTGTATGCCTCGGGGCCGAGCCGCTGCGCCGCAGGCACACCGCACATCTGCTTCCGGATCTCGTCGCTGCGGATCACCACCGCACCGGGCACTGGACCGACGTTCGGCGCGACGCCGAACGCCACGGTGGACTTCCCCGTCCCGGACAGGCCGCCAATCGCAACCAGCGACGCTCCCGGCGGCCCGAGGAACGCTCGCGCCATCACGAGGTACTCGCGCGCCAGTGCTTCGAGTTCACCGCGGGCGGCCGTGTCGGCCTGCAGGCGCGCCGCTGTCGCACTGGTCTTCGCCCGCACGGCTGCCCGGCACGACAGAAACAGCGGCAACAATGCCAGTCCGTCGAACACACCCGCCGTGGAGAGGTACGCGTTCCAGACGACATTCGCGTGCCGCGGGAGGCCGCGCCGCCACAGGTCCATCAGCAGGAACGCCAGGTCATAGAGGACGTCGGCGCAGGCGATCCGATCGTCGAACTCGATGCAGTCGAAGAGCGTGGGCGCGCCCTCGTGAAGGACGATGTTGCGGAGGTGGAGGTCGCCGTGGCCATGACGCACGAATCCTGCCGCACGGCGTCCCTCGAGCAGCGACGCGCACCGCGCAAGTTCCCGACGCGCACACGCGGTCAGCTCCTCGCACCCACCCGCGTCGAGGATATCCGCGCCCTGGTCGGCAAACCCCGCAGCATTGCCGTCGATCACCCACAACATGCCCGCGGTGCCGCCGTGATCCGGTCGTGTCTCAGCCGAGGCGTGACACCGCGCAACGGCAGCCGCGAGCGCCGGCATGAGCGACACATCAAGGCGACCGGCGGCCGCCAGGCGATCGAACAGCGCGTCCTGCGGAAACCGCTGCATCACGACGACCCAGTCGACCGGCTCGCCGCGTCCACCAAGCGCGAGCGATCCGTCGGCCTCGCGCGTGACCGGCAGCACGCCGTGGTACAGCGTCGGCGCCGTCCGGCGATTCAGGCGCACTTCGGCCTCGCACATCAGGCGACGGCGGTCGGGCGTGGAGAAATCGAGATAATCGAAGAGGACCGCCCGCTTCAACTTGTACGCGACCGGACCGGCGAGGAACACGACCGCACTGTGCGTGTCGATCCGCTCGACCTCGGCACCCCCATGGGTGCAGGCATCCGCGAGGAAGGCGATGACGGCTGACTGGTCTCCGGTCACCATGGCTCTCGCCCCGCACTCCTGCTGAACGTTCCCGGGTCACGCCGCGTTGGCAGCCCTCTTCAGCTTCGCACGAGTCGAGGGCTCAGGTCGCCTCCAGCGAGCCTGCTCTCGCGCGGCTCTCGAGGCCCTGCGGCTGGACCGGCTCACGCGGCAGCACGATCGTGAACGTCGTCGAATGCGACTCCGCAGACGAGGAGACGGAGATGGAGCCGCCATGCGCTTCGCAGATCTGCTGCACGATGTAGAGGCCGAGGCCGAGACCGCGCGTGTCGCCGCCAGGCCGCCGCCCGCGGCGGTACGGCTCGAACAGCGTGCGTCGCTCCGCCTCCGGAATGAACCCGCCATTGGTGACCTGCAGACGAACGCGCGAAAGATCGCTGCCGTCGATCACGACGCCGATGGGGGCATCTGCCTCGCCGTGCTGGAAAGCGTTGGCGAGCAGGTTCGTGACAGCCTGCATCAGGCGGTCCGCGTCCCACGTGCCCTGCGTGTCGCCACGGAACTCGGTCCGGACCCGCGCCTGCTTCGGGTCCTGCTCGTCCACCGCTCGTCGGACGACGACAGCGGAGTCGCACGCGGCGCACTGCACCGGCAGCCCCTGCCCACTGCGCGTGCGCGCGAGGTCCAGCAGGTCGTTCACCATCGTCAGCATCCGCTCACCAGACCGGCTGATGCGCTCGACACCCTTGAGGATCATCGGGTCGGTCGCCTGGCGCTGCAGCACCTGCGCCTGCGAAATGACGACGTTGAGGGGCGTGCGGAGGTCGTGACCGAGCACCGCCATGAACAGCTCCGTCAGGTGCAGGTGTTCATCGAGCAGCCGGATCTGCTCCGCGAGCCGCTGCCGCTGGACGTGCAACTCGACGAACACGCGGACCTTGGCCAGGAGGACCTGCGGGTCGAGCGGCTTGTAGAGGAAGTCGACGGCGCCTGCCTCGTACCCGACGAAGGCACGCGTCACATCCAGCGTCGCAGTCAGGAAGATGATCGGGATGCGGCGTGTCCGCTCCGCGCCGCGCATGTACTCCGCCAGCGTGAACCCGTCCATGCCGGGCATCTGCACGTCGAGCAGCGCGAGCGCGACGTCGTGCACGAGGAGCAGTTCGAGCGCCTGCTCACCTGTCGATGCGGTGAGGCACTCCACCGCCAGCGGCTCGAGCAGCGCGGTGAGCGCCACCAGGTTGTCCGGCACATCGTCGACGAGCAGGAGCTTGACCGCCGTCATCCGTTCCTCGCTGCCTCTGGCGCGAAGGCCAGCAATGCTGTTCCGATCTCGCGTGGCGGCGCCACGCGATCCGCGCCAACAAGACGCAGCGCCGCGTCCGGCATGTAGGCCGCCGACGCCGTCTGCGGGTCCTGCACCCAGACGGTTCCGCCAGCCTGCCGGATGGCTGCCAGCCCTCGCGCCCCATCGTCGTTGGCACCGCTCAGGACGATGCCGAGGACGCGCGCACCGTAGGCCAGTGCGGCGCTCTCGAAGAGCACGTCGATGGACGGCCGTGAGTAGCCGACCGGGGCGTCAAGCGACAGTGCGACCGTGCCGTCCGCCTCGAGCAGCAGGTGGTAATTCGGTGGCGCCAGGATCAGCCCACAGGATAGTCGCGTGCCGTGCATCCCCTCCTGCACCGGAATGGTGCACCGCCGTCCAATGGTCTCCGGAAGCGTGTTCTCGAAGTCGTCCGGGATGTGCAGCACGGCGACGAGCGGAATCGGGAAGGACGCCGGCAGCGCGGCGGCGATCGTCGTCAGCGGCTCGAGCGCACCGGCGGATCCGCCGATCACGATGACCTTCGGGGCGGTCATCGCTGCACCCGCCTGAAGATCCGGTAGCGCGCATCGATCGGCTGGTAGTCGACCGCCCGCGGCGAGAACTGGAGTGTCTCCTTGGTCCCGAGGCAGAGCACGCCGCCATTGACGAGCGAATCGGAGAAGAGCTGCAGGACCCGGTTCTGGAGCGCCGGCGTGAAGTAGATCAGCACGTTGCGGCACGAGATGAGCTGGACTTCGGAGAAGACGCTGTCGGTCACGAGGTCGTGATCCGCGAAGACAACCTGCCCGGTCAATGTGCGGCTGAAGCGTGCCGAGTCGTAAGCGGCGGTGTAGTACTCGGACAGGGACCGCGTGCCACCGGCTCGCTGGTAGTTGCGGCTGAACCCGGCGAGACGCGCAAGCGGATAGACGCCCGCCTCGGCCGCTTTCAGCGCCTCGCGATTCATGTCCGTCGCGTAGATCACGGTGCGGTCGAGGAGCCCTTCCTCGCTCAGGAGAATCGCCATCGCGTACAGCTCCTCGCCGCCCGCGACGCCCGGGATCCACAGCTTCAGTGAGGGCCAGGTGCGCAGCAGTGGAACAACCTGCAGGCGCAGCGCGAGCCAGAACTCCGGATCGCGAAAGAGGTCGCTCACCTGGATGGTGAGGTACTGGAGCAGGCGGGAGAGCATGCCCGCGTCGTGTCGCACGGCGTCCTCGAGGTCGGCGACGCTCTCGCACCGGAGATCGCTGAGCGCCTGACGGACCCGCCGGTGGATCGAGGCGGGCGCATAGTCCCGGAAGTCGTACTGATAGCGCTCGTAGACCACGTCGAGCAGGTGGCGGACCTGCTGATCGAAGGGCGGCTCACCGCCGTCGTGCCAAGGCGTCCCTGCCCTGGTCATGGCAACCACACGCGGCAGAGCGACAGGAGCCGATCGACGTCGAGCGGCTTGGCCATGTAGTCGTTCGCGCCGGCGGCGAGGCATTGCTGCTGGTCGTCGCGCATCGCCTTCGCGGTGACGGCGATGATCGGCAGGCGGGCGAAGCGCCGCTGCTGGCGGATCGCCCTCGTTGCTGCGAGCCCGTCCATCTCCGGCATCATCGTGTCCATGATGACGAGGTCGACGTCGGGCACGGCCTCGAGCTGCTCCAGCGCTTCGCGTCCGTTCCGTGCGACGAGCACGCGCGCGCCGCGAGGCTCGAACATGCCGGTCAGCGCAAACACGGTCCGGACGTCGTCATCCACGACCAGCACGGTGCGCCCTTCGAACTTGCTGTCCCTGGCACGCGATGCCTCGAGCGCCCGGCGCCGCGCGGGCGGCTGCTGGTTCTCGACCTGATGGAGGAAGAGGGCCACCTCGTCGAGCAGCCGCTCGGTCGAGCGCGCGCCCTTCACGATGATCGAGCTCGAGTACCGCCGAAGCCGGAGTTCATCCTCGTGCGACAGCTCGCGGCCGGTGTAGACGATCACCGGCGGGAAGGCGTAGCGGGTGCCCTCGCTCATGCGGTCCAGCAGCTCGAAGCCGCTTGCATCCGGCAGCGTCAGGTCGAGCACCAGGCAGTCGTAGGTGCCAGCCTCGAGGCGCGCAAGCGCGTCGCGCATCGTCCCGACGGTGTCGACCGTGACCGCTTCGTCGCGAAGCAGCTCGCACAATCCGTCGCGCAGCCGCGCGTCGTCCTCGACCACGAGGATGCGGCGGACCGACTGCGAGAGCCGCCCTTCGATGCGCCGCAGCGCCGCCTGCAGTTCCTCGCGCTTGACCGGCTTGATGAGGTACCCGATCGCGCCAAGGTGCATGGCCGGCTCGATGTAGTCCTCCACCGACACGACGTGGACCGGAATGTGGCGCGTGGCCGCGTCGCGCTTCAGCATCTCGAGCACCATCAGGCCTGACGCGTCCGGCAGCCGGACGTCGAGCAGGATCCCGAGCGGCTTCAGCGTGCGGGCCAGTTCGAGCCCCTCCGAGGCGGTGCCGGCGACCACGCAATCGAGGTCCTCCTCGTGTGCGAGGTCGAACAGGATGCGCGCGAAGGCGGGGTCGTCCTCGACGACAAGAAGCAGGCGATCGCCACGGGTGCGCACCGCCCGATCGTCGACGAACGCCGACTGCGCAGAGGGCCGAACCGGCGCGGCCGTCGGCACGCGCGTTGGCTCGGGCTGGGAACGCTCGCGTGGCGGCGGCGCGGAGGGAATGCCCGGGGCCGGAACCGTGGCACTCGGTGGCGGAGGTGCCGCAGCAACGGGTGTCTGTGGTGGCGTCGACGGAATCGCGAGCGTGAAGGTGCTGCCGGTTCCGGGCACGCTCGTAACCGATACGTCGCCTCCGAGCAGTCGCGCGAGCTGGCGCGAAATCGAAAGGCCGAGGCCCGTGCCACCGAACCGGCGGCTGGTACTGCCGTCGGCCTGCGTGAACGGTTCGAAGACGGCGTCCAGCTTCTCGGCAGGGATGCCGATCCCGGTATCACGGACATCGAATGCGACGCGGCCGGCCGCGTCGAGCCGGACGACAACCGACACCTCACCACGTTCGGTGAACTTGATGGCGTTCGCGACGAGGTTACGCAGGATCTGCTGCACCCGCTGCGCGTCGGTCGTCAGCGCATTGGGCAGACCAGGCTCGAGGCGCACGCTGAACGCGAGCCCCTTCTGCGATGCGGACGGCTCGAAGGTCCGCTCGAGTCCAGCGGCGACCTGCTGCAGGTCGACCGCATCGGTCCGGACGTCGACCCGTCCAGCCTCGATCTTCGCAAGATCCAGGATGTCGTTGATGAGCGCCAGGAGGTCCTCGCCGGCGCCGTGGATCGTCTGTGCGTACCGAATCTGGTCTGGCGTGAGGTTTCCCGCTGCTTGTCCGCCAGCAGCCGCGCCAGGATCAGCGCGCTGTTGAGCGGGGTCCGCAGTTCGTGGCTCATGTTGGCGAGGAACTCGCTCTTCAACTGATTGGCCCGTGTCAGCTCGGCGGCCTTCTCGGACAGCTCACGCTGGGAGACGAGCAGCGCCTCCTGCTGCTGCGTCAGCGTGCGCGCATGGATCTCGAGCTGCGCGTTCGTCTGTTCCAGCTCGCTCTGTTGCGCCTCGAGTTCGGACTGCGACTCGCGCAGGGCCTGGCTCTGGTTCTCCAGCTCCTCGTTCGCGACGCGGAGCTCCTCGCTCTGCACCTGCAGTTCCTCGGCCTGCCGCTGCGTTTCCTCGAGCAGCTGCGCCAGCCGACGACGGTACATGGCAGAACGCATCGCCACGCCCACCGGCTCGGCGATGGACTCGAGGAGCTGCCGTTCGACATCGCTGAAGGGCGACTGGCGCGCGACCTCCAGGACGGCCGTCGTCTCGCCGTCCACGTGGGCTGGCAGCACCGCGAGCGTGACCGGTCGGGCGGCAGCAAGCGCCGATGAGAGACGGAGCCCATCGTGCGGCACCCCATCGACGACCAGCAGCCGCCGGTCGCGGGCCGCCTGCCCCGGGAGCCCCTCACCCAGGGCCAGCGTCTCGGGAACCTGGGCGTCCGAGCCGAGCGCGTATCCGGCGACGCGGTGCAGGCCGTCCTCCCCCACCCGGTAGCACACGCCAGCCGCGATCCCGATGGTGGTGCTCAGCCCGTCGAGCACCGCGCGGCCGATCTCCTCCTTCTTCAGTTCACCCTGCATCGACTGCACGATGGCGGCCCGGATCCGCCGGAGCCACACTTCGCGCGCGGCAGTCACGCGCGCGGCAATGAGGTAGCGCGCGAGCCCCGCGACGGTCCATACCGTGATCACGCCGAACGTGCGGTTCAGGGCGACAATCGCCGGCGTGACCTCACCTGGCGGACTGGCATAGAAGCCCACGACGATGAGGGCAGACTCGACGGCGGCAATGCCGATCGGGAGCCGTGGGTCCATCCCAAGGATCGTCAGCACGACCGGGGCGACGTAGAACACCCAGACCGCGACACCCAGAGCGGTGACGAGGTCCGCGCCGAACACCGCAAGGGTGCCCAGGGCTACGGCCCAGTAGACGTACGAGCCTGTCTGCGAAGGTCGGGTGCGCTGATCGGGCAAGGGGGCTCCGCTGCATATTATGCGCATCGTTCCGTGCGGCTGTGGTCAGAGCGAACCGCCGGGCCGGAACGCAGCTCGGCGGTTCTCGGGCTCGCGCCTCAGCCGCAGTCTATAATCCCGTCACGCTCACACGTCCTGCTCACGCCGCACGCAGCCTCGTCGGTGCGTTGATCGCGATTGCCGCCACACTGTCCGCCGCGCGAACGCCACTTGTCGCCGGACCAGGGCGGCCTGCGCCGATGCGTCGCGCGCTGGACGACTCGGATCGCACGGCCTTCCGTGCCTGGTTCACGCTCCTCGCTGACGCTGAATTCGAGCGCCGGAGCCCGGACGTCACCGACTGCGCCGCGCTGGTGCGGCACGCGTATCGCGAGGCGCTGCGTGCGCACACGCCTGCCTGGTTCCAGGCCGCGGGGCTGCCGCGGCTCGTCGCGTACCCGGATGTGCGGCAGGTGCCGCCGATGGTCGATGGTGCCTGGCTGCTCTTCCGCACCGCACGACAGCCCGAGCGGTTTGGCGAGTTCGCCGATGCCGAGTCGATCGTCTCGCTCAACGCGCGCCGCGTCTCGCGAGACGTGCGTGCCGCGCAGCCCGGGGATCTCCTCTACTTCAATCACCCGGAGGCGGACAGCCCGTCGCACCTGATGGTCTACGTCGGGCCGTCATCGTTCGATCGCCACCGCGCGGACTGGCTCGTGTATCACACCGGTCCCGACGAGGGCACTGCTGGTGAGGTGCGGAAGGTCGCCGTCGCAGACCTGCTGCGCCACCCCTCGCCGCGCTGGCGACCGGTTCAGGCGAACCCCGCATTCATCGGCGTCTACCGCCTTTCGATACTCGACAGGGAACACTGATGCCCTCTCACACAGGCGCCGCACGGGCGCTGCTGACGGCCGTGGCACTGGTCATCGCGACGGGTCGCACGGGCAGTGCGCAACCGCCGCAGCCGACCACCCCGGCCTTCTCCGTCGCGACGAGCCACATCTTCACCACGAAGGAGCAGCCGGCGATCACGTTGACCCACCGGCAGGTCGATCACCTGGACTTCAGGGTCTACACGGTCAACGACCCGCTCGCCTTCTTCGAGAAGCTGCGCGACGCGCACCAGCTCGGAAGCGAGGAGCCGGTCGTCCCGCAGGAGCAGACCTGGCTCGAGCGCATCGCGGCATGGAAGTCGGCGCGGCGCGCGGACCTGCGCCGGTTCATGCGCCGCCAGTTCAGCCCGGAGTACAGGCACGTGCGAAACCAGCAGCAGGATCGGCAGCAGGTCGTCCTGCGACGGACGCTGAACGTGAACACCTTCGCGCAGGTGCCGCTGCTGAATGCCTCGCAGCTCGTCACGTCCTGGCGCGAACTGCTGCCGCCGGTGCGCGAGGCCGAGTACCGCCGCATCCCACTCGACCTGCACGCGGCAGGCATCTACGTTGTCGAAGCCGTGAACCCGCCTCTGCGCGCCTATACGGTCGTCATCGTGTCGGATGTCGGGCTCGTCACCAAGACCGCACCGGGCCAACTGCTCGTGTTCGCGGCGAATCGGTTCACGGGTGCGCCGCTCCGGGGATGTCAGGTGCACGTCCTCGCCGATCAGCAGCCGGTCGCCACAGGCACGACAGACGTCGACGGCACGCTGCAGACGACGCTGGACGTGAAGGAGCCGGACAGCCTTGTGACCGTGGCCGATTGCGGCGGGCAGGCGGCAGCGACCGACCCTGGCGCCTTCACCATCAATCAGGCGACCCGCGAGCTTGTCGGCTACACCTACACGGACCGTCCGGTCTACCGGCCCGGGCACACCGTGCACTACCGCAGCGTGCTGCGCTGGCGCGACCGTGGTGCCCTCACCCCGTTCGGCGCCGGCGCCGTCGAGATCTCCATCGTCGACAGCGGCGACAAGGTGCTCACGCGTGAGCGCAAGACGGTGGATGCATTCGGGTCGGTCAACGGCTCGTTCACCATTCCGCCAACCGCTTCGCTCGGGTACTACACCGTGCGCGTGGCCAGCGGCGACCACACCGCAACCGGCTCGTTCGAAGTGCAGGAGTACCGGAAGCCCGAATTCGATGTCGCGGTGCGTCCCGCCACAAAGACGATGATGCAGGGGGCGGAGGTCAGCGTCACGATCAGCGCGCGGTACTACTTCGGCCAGCCGGTCTCCGGCGGTCGCGTGAAGTACGTGGTGCACCACCAGCCCTACTACTCGCCGCTGCGGTTCCTCGACCGTGGTGAAGAGGACGTCGGCGGCGACAGCTTCTTCGGCGATGGCGGCGATGCGGCGTACGAAGGGTCGGCAACGCTCGACGCGCAGGGCACCGCGCAGGTCCGGATTCCACTCGACGAGGACGAGGACTCCCGCGACTACACCGCGCGGGTCGAGGCACAGGTGATGGACGCCAGCGGGCGCGAGGTGTCCGGTGCCACGTCGGTGGTCGCCACCTGGGGGCGGTTCCTCCTCGCCGCGTCCGCCGATCGCTACGTCTACAACCCGGGCACCAGCGCCACGATCCGCGTCCGTGCACTGGACTACGACGGGGCGCCGCAACCGAACACCCGCGTCCACGCGACGCTCGAGCGTGTGGACTACCGCGACGGCTACGATCGCCCACGTGTCACCACCATCGCGCAGGGGGATGTGACGACGGACGCGGAGGGGCGGGCGTCATGGGCGACCACGGTCCCGCGCGAAGGGGGCAGCTATCGGGTCACCACCAGTGCTCCCTCGGATGGACGGAGCGTGACGGACACGGTCTCGATCTGGGTTCCGGGACGTGACGAAGGCGTCGACGAAGGCGACCGCTTCCTCGAGCTGATTGCCGACCGACGGACGTACCAGCCGGGCGAGACCGCTCGGCTGATGGTGCAGGGCGAGGCGTTCGATGCGCAGGTGCTCGTGACCAAGGAGAACCAGCAGATCGCGTGGCACCGGGTCGTCCACGTCACCTCTGGCGACGCCATCGACATACCCGTGTCCGCAGAAGATGTGGGCGACACCTACGTGAGCATCGCGTTCCTGAAGGATGACCGGCTCTTCCGCGCCGAGCGACGGCTGTCCGTGCCCGCCACCTCGAGGCAGCTCACCATCGTGGCGGACACCGATCGTCCGGTCGCGCGGCCTGGCGAGCCGGCCAGCTTCAGCCTGCATGTCACCGACGCGACAGGGGCACCGGTGCGCGCGCAGCTCAGCGTCGGCCTGGTCGACGAGGCGCTGTACGGTGTCCGTCCGGATTCGACACCGGACCCGCTCCGCTTCTTCTATCGCCGCGAGTTCAACGAGGTCAGCACCTCGTTCTCGCGCGACTATCCGTTCGTCGGCTACTCGGGCACGGACCAGTTGATCCTGACGCAGCGCCGCAGGCCGATGACCTTCGCGCAGTTCAAGGCGGACCGGCCGGACCGGCCCCGCGTGCGGAAGGACTTCCCGGATACCGTGTTCTGGTCCGCAACGGTCACGACCGACGCGGCAGGCACCGCGCGTGTGGCCATCGACTACCCCGACTCGTTGACGACGTGGCGGCTCACGGCACGCGGCGTCACCGCCGACACGAACGTCGGCTCCGTCGTCGCACGCTCGCTGACCACGAAGGATCTCATCCTCCGCGTGGTCACGCCTCGATTCCTGACCGAAGGTGACCAGGTCGCTATCCCGTCGATCGTCCACAACTACCTTCCCGAGCAGAAGAACGTGAACGTCACGGTCGCCGCCGAGGGCCTCTCCGCAGGCGGGCCGGGCGCGGCGCGAACGCTGCAGGTTCCGCAGAACGGCCAGCAGCGCACGGACTGGCCGTTCACGGCGCAGCAGGTCCGCCCGGTCACGATCACGGGGAAGGCGACGAGTGATGCGGCGGGCGACGCGATGGCGCTCACCATCCCGGTGAATCCGGCGGGGTTGCAGCGGAACAGCGGGACGTCAGGCTCGGTGCGAGGGAATGAGGCACGCGAGCTGCGGTTCACGATTCCGCCGACCGCCAACGCATCGGCACGACAGGTGCGCGTCTCGCTGGCGCCGTCGCTCGCAGGCTCCATGCTCGGCGCACTCGACTACCTCACGTCCTATCCGTGGGGCTGCACCGAGCAGACGCTCTCCAGCTTCGTGCCCAACCTCGTGGTGCTGCGCGCACTTGGCGAGATGCAGCTCGCCCCGACCGAACGGCTGCAGTCGCTCGACCGTCAGGTCTCCGATGGCCTCAAGCGGCTGTACGACTATCAGCACGACGACGGCGGATGGGGGTGGTGGAAGACGGACCAGAACCACCCGTTCATGACGGCCTACGCGGTCGACGGCCTGATGCAGGCGCGTGATGCGGGCGTCCGGCTCGAAGAGTGGCGCATCCCGAACGGTGCGCGTGCGCTGGTACAGCTCTGGTCGAAATACCCGCGTGCGGTGCCTGACCTGAAGGCGTACGAGGCGTACGTCCTGATCCGTGCGGAGGCCGAGGGGTTCGACTCGGCAGCGGCGCTCGATGAGCTCTGGGGCGCGCGGTCGCGCATGACGGCGACCGGGCAGGCCTACCTCCTGCTGACGATGGACCACCGGAAGGACACGCGCGGCGATCGGCTCGCCGGTGAACTCATTGCGTCGGCGAAGACACAAGGTGATCTGAGCTCGTGGGCCGGCGCCACCGACGGCCTCCTTGATGACATTGTCGACACCACGCCCGAAGCCACCGCGGTGGCGCTCGAGGCGCTCGCGAGGCGCGGCAGTGCGGATCCGGTGCTCGAGCGCGCGGCCCGGTGGCTGCTGGCGAACCGCAACGCGGGATCGTTCTGGATGAGCACCAAGCAGACCGCTGCGGCGCTGCACGGCCTCCTCGCATTCATGAAGGCGCGCGGCGAGAAGGCCTCGCCGGTGACAGCGGAGGTGCTGGTCAATGGCGCGCATGCAGGCACGGTGACGTTCGATGCGGCGTCAGTAACCGCGCCGAATCCGGTGCTGGTCGAGGCGCCCGCAAAGGACGGCGAGAACACCATCCGCATCGTCCGGCAGGGTGAGGGCACCCTCTACTTCGACGCGGGCGTGCGCTACTACGACAGGCCGGCGGCCGCCGAACGCACAGGCACGCGCAGGCTTGCCATGCTGCGGCAGTACTTCACGCTCACGCCGGTGCAGGTGAAGGGGCGGATCGTCTACCGCGAGACGCCGCTCGCAGGACCGGTCAAGGCTGGCGACCTGCTGCTCGTCAGGTTGACCGTTGCCGGGTCGAACGACTGGCGGTATCTGATGATCGAGGATCCGCTGCCTGCGGGCGCGGAGGCGGTCGAGCGTGATGACGCGTACGAACTCGAGCAGCGGCGACCGTGGTCGTACGGCAGCCAGCGCGAACTGCGGGACGACCGCACGGTCTACTTCCTCGACGCCCTCTCTGGGGGTCGGCACGAATTCAGCTACATCCTGCGTGCAACAACCCCGGGGACGTTCAACGCGATGCCCGCACGCGTCAGTCCGATGTACGTGCCTGACGTGATGGCGTCGAGCGACACGGCGGTGGTGACGGTGCTGCCTGAGGGAATCCAGTGATGCGCCAGCTCCTCATCAGTGTGCCGACGGTGATCATCGGTGGGCTGCTCGCCGGCGCCGCGTACTGGGGCCTCCTCAATGTGCCCGAGTCGAACGTGCCGGCGCTCCTGCTCTCCGGGGTGTTGGGAGTTCTGATCGTCGCGATCGGCGGCATCTCGGTCGGGACCGTACTCGCGCAGGCACGTGGCAACAGCCTGCTCAGCGCGATGCGGTGGTCGGTGCGACGCCTGCCGGCGTTCGTCGCCGCCATCGTCATCTTCGCGGCGCTGTGGTGGATCACGGCTGCTCTCGAGGCCCAGTGGACGCAGCACGCGGGTGAAGTCGACGCGATCTTCCTTCGATACGTGGGCACTGCTCGGACCGCATGGGCACACACGGGCGTGTCGTGGCTGATGTGGCTGCTGCGCTGGGGGCTGGGGCTCGCACTTGTCGCCGCCATCACGGCCGGCGCACCGGGCATCGCGGTCGCCAGCGTGCCATTGGGCGCCACGATTGGTGGGCTGCTGGTTGGCTGGTTGCTGTGGCTGGGAGTCTACTGGCGACCTCGGGGGCTTCCGCACGATACGGCGGAGCTCCTCTTCGTTTCGGTGAAGCTTGGGGCTCTGGTGCTCATCGGCACGGTGCTTGTCGTCGGCATACTTGGCGTATTCGCCCGCCGAATTCCGTCAGCGCGCGGGTGACGGCGCAGCAATCGCCTGCTGCCACGTCTTCCAGCTTCGCCCCGCGCGGAGGTCGCCAAGGTAGCAGACCAGAGCGCGATCGTAGAGGCGTGACAACTGCTGGGCCGAGCTCGCGCGCATGAACTCGATGTCCGCGGGGCACGCCGGAGCCGATGACGCATCCGGCGCTGGTGGCCGACCTCGGGCCGCGTCACCTCGTGACGCCCACTCCGCGACCCCTTCGTGCACCCAGCGCGGCGCGCGGGAGAGCGCATCGGCTGTCGCGGCGTGCGCGAGCTCGTGTCGCAACGTGGATCCGAGGAGTCCTCGACGCCGCAGCACATCCAGCGGCAGCAGATCGACCGTCCGGCCATGCGTAGTCGCCGTGGTGAACCAGGGGGAGCCGCTCGCACGCTCGTAGCTCTCCACCGTGGGGTGGAAGCGGAGCGTGAGAGGCGGGATCGCATCGGGCTGCAACCTGCTCGTCACTGCGGCCAGCGCCGCGACCGCCTGCTCCTGCACCAGTGCACGCATCGGCTCGTGTTCCCGCGGCAACTGCACGCGCAGCGCTGGGCCGTGTGACATGACGCCTGTGGACATGGCTGTTCGGTCGCCGGACGTCGTGCGCAGTTCCAGCCCTGGATAGTACGCCGCGAGGATCTGCGCGACGCTCTCACCTCGTCGTGCGCGGTTCGCTGCACCCACGACACACAGGCCGACCCCGTGTCCGGCACCGCGACCTTCGAAGTGGAAGCCGGTCGACGTGCGCGTGACCTCGAACAGCGTGCTCCGCAGCACCTGCCATCCAAGCACGCGGCCTACAAGCGTGCGCAGGTTCTCGCCGGTGATCTCGGCCGGTGCCACACCGTCGACACGGACCCACTGCACGCGTCCAGACGCCGTCCGTGCGGCGATTGCGAGGCTGCGAACGGCGTCACCCCTGAATCCGCCCGCGTGCAGGGCGCGCAGAAGCTCGCCCGCGGGCACGTAGGACTGCCAGGTCGGCTCCCCTGCACATGCCGGGTCCGCGTGTGAGGGCAGATAGGGCACGTCCTCCGCCCCGCGCCACACGGCCGAAGGGCGCTCGGTATGCCCTCCGCAGGATGCGGTGTAGAAGACCGAGGCCGGGTGATTGCCTGCGGCGAGGTACTGCCCCGCTGTACGCAAGGATGCGGCGCGAGATCCAGCCGTGGCCTTCCGCATCACCTGGCAATGTGTCAGGTCACAGAGGTCGAAGCCTTCGCTCGCGTGCCGTCCGATGTTGGCCAAGGCGTAGGTGCGCGCGGCAATCGCGAGTGCGTCCAGCGCCGCGTCGCCGCTCGCGGTGGCCTGCTCGCCCGCGATCACCTGCGCCACGTAGTCGTCGACGCTCATCTCGCGCACGGCGTAGTGCTGGTCACGCTGCATGACACCAACGCGAACGCGGCCCGGCGTTCGGACGTCCCGCCCCAGCGCGTGAGCCGGGGACGATGGATTCTCGGTGGTGACGCGCGCTCGCAGGCGCTCGGCGACCAGCGCAGCCGCGTCCATGCCGGCTCCGCCCGAGACGAGGAGCGCGAACCCGCGGGTCGGGTGCTGCGAGGGGCTTACGCCCACCACGAGCCCCTGCGACACGCCGCCCGCGTCGACCGTGCCGGTCTTCGCAAGCGCATCGATGCCCGCTGCACCAAGGGCGGCGGCAGTCCCTGCGGTCGCCGCTCCACGGAGGCCACGCCGCAGCACGTCGATGGTCGCTGGCCGCCAGGGCACCGCAGGTCCGCCGCCTGCAATCCGGGCGACGACGTTCACGAGTGCGGCGGGCACCACGTGCGGCCCCTCGAGGCCAAGCGCCACGGCCTGCACCGGCGCAGTACCAGACACTGGCAGGTTGAGGCTGGCCAGCACGCGATCGAGCGAGGCTCTCGGCAGCCGTGCCGCAACGGTGGCCACATACACATTGCACGAGTGCGTGAGCGCTTCCTCAGCGGTGAGCGGACGATGAAGATCGGGGTGCGTGCAGGTGAGCCGGTGGCCGTTCACGACAACGGTACGCGTGCAGACGATGGAGGCGCGTGGGGTGATCACCTCTGCCTCGAGCGCTGCAGCCACCGCGACGATCTTCATCACCGATCCCGGCAACACCGCACGGTCGATGATGGCGCGCTGCTCGCTCGACAGTGTGGCCCCGCTGGTCAGGTCGACGACGAGTGACGCGACGCCCTGCTGGGCGTCCGCCACCGGCGTGCCCCACACGGCCATCGCGGCGACCAGGCACAGCCACAGCGTGCGGCGCACGCCGAGCTGGCAGCTCCATGACCAGGGTAAGGGCACGGCCGCATTCTACGCGGCCGTGGCGCTCAGAAGTTCTTCGGCGGTTCGTCGTTGCCCTCGACGCGATGCTGCTCCACCATGGCGCGCTGCCCACCCCGCGTGAAGAAGAGTTCCCACACGAGGAAGCCAATCACCAGCACCGCGACGAGGATGATGACGGAAATCCCAAATGGTCCCATGCCCCGACAGATAGCAAGCGTCGAGCCGCGTTCAGTTCGGGTGGAACGCAGGACCGCTCGAGCTGCCCTGCTTCGGTGCGTGGATGAGCCGCGCGAGGGTATCCGGCTGGACCGGCTTGACGAGGTGCGCGTCGAACCCCGCCTCACGCGCCCGGGCTGAGTCTTCCGGGCGGCCGTAACCGGTGATGGCCACGAGCATCGTCTCCCGACAGTCGCCCGAGGCGCGCAGGTTCTGGGCAACCTGATATCCGTCCAGCCCCGGCAATCCAATGTCGACGAGCGCGACGTCGGGTTTCACCGAACGGGCGAGCGAGAGCCCCTCGAATCCGTCCGCCGCCGTGTGGACGCGATGGCCCAGTTCTTCGAGCCAGGCGTGCAGCATCTCCCGTGCGTCACGGTTGTCTTCCACCACCACGAGGCGCGCGAGGTGCCGCGTCTGCCGCTGGATGGTCGTTCGCAGCCGGACGTTCTTCGGATCCTGCGCACCGATCCGCTCCATCAGGCTGTTGGCAGCGGCGATCGCGTTCAGCGGGTTGCGCAGTTCGTGCGCCAGCATGCCGAGGAACTCGTCCTTGCGCCGGTCGAGCTCGGCGAGCTGCTCCGCGCGGCGGCGGTGATCCTCCTCGAGCTGCCGATGCGCCGTGATGTCGCCAACGATGAGCACGATGCGTTCGACGAGGCCGGCCTCGTCGACCATCGGATCGGCCGCAATCCGGTAGAGGCGATCGCGCACCGCTCTCTCGGACGTGACACGCTGCCGTCCCGCCCGCGCGCCTGCAATCACGTCGTCGGTGGAACCCTCCCACGGCACGAGCACTGACGCCGGCTGGCCTATCAGGTCGTCGCAGGGCGTCCCGGCGAGGTCGGCCATGGCGCGGTTACAGCGCAGGATGCGGCCGTGCGCATCGAGAATCGCCACCCCGTCCGCAATGGCGTCGAAGGTGCGGCGCCACTCGTCGCGCATATCCAGTTGGAACGCAGGCGTCACGATGCCACCTCGGTGGTGGAACGGACGTCACCCACGCGTGGCGGCTGCTGGAGAGAGGGCGGGTGAGGGACAGTGGACGAACGGCGGACGTGGACGGTCCGCCACGGGCGAGGGTTCGAGATGCAGGCAACCAACGCGTTACTCACGGCTCAGGCATGACTCCGCACACACTGCGGGTCTAGCCGTGATGCAAGCGGGTTGCCTGCCCTCCGTGCGCTTACTTCTTTTCCTTGAACCCGGTGGGGATGGCGACCTCTTCCGCAGAGACCGTCGTCGCCACCTTCAGCACTTCGGAGCTCGTCGTGAGGATCGTCGCACGGTCCTTCGGACCTGCCGCAGCAGCGTTGTCGTCGTTGCCCTTGCGCTGGGCCATGCGACGGCCGAAGCCCCCGAGAAGGCCACCGACGCTCGTTGGGGGTGCGCTCTCGGTCGTCTTGCCGCCGCCGTTGTCCGCGCTGCCCTTCTGCTCGGATGCCATCTGCTCGGCCGACTTCACCGCGTCGATCGTGGTCGTCGTGAGGATTGGCGTCCCCTGGAGCTTGCGCCCTTCCGTCGCCATCTTCTCGAGCGCCGGCTTCATCATGGGGTAGAGCGCGATGGCCGAGGCCATCTCCTGCGGCGACGCACCGGACATCATCGGGCCGTACAGCTTCTCGAAGTACTTCATCTGGAAGTCGGCGACCTCCTTCATCTGCGGGATGGAGGGGGTCAGCCAGATGTCGCTGGTGAGCACCATGCCGCCGCTCTGCTGCAGCGTCTTGCCCTTCTCGCGCACGGTGATCGTCATGATCGCTTGCGAGGTGTTGAAGCCGTTGATGTCCTTCTTCTCGCCGGTGTTCTTCACCTCGAAGTCCACTTCCATCTGCTTCGCGTTCGGGTCCTGCTGCGCCGGCTCGTCCTTCGCGTCCTTCTGCGCCTTCCTGGCGTCCTCGGCCGCCTTCTTCTGGGCTTCCTCCATCTCACGACGGAGTTCGGCGAAGGTCTTGACCTTGTATTCCTTCTTCTTCATGTCGAGTGCGTAGACCTTCTCTTCCGAAAGGTCGACGATCTCGCCAGTCGTGTCGTTGGTCCGGATCATCCGGTTGCCCTTGACGGCCACCGTCGAGGTCACACCGTCGCGTGCGGCCTTCCCGCCGAAGAAGTTGACGACCTTCCCAAGCGCCCCGGCGAGCTGGAACTTCGTTCGCTCGTCGGAACGGACATCCGCCTTCAACGCCTGGCTCGACACCAGCGCCAGGCCGGCCGCGAGCGCCAGGACAACGCGCGTACGATTCATGGATGTAACCTCCGGAAATCGATTCTACATCCGCCATTCGGGCCACGGCGGGATCGAGTGTCAGGAAGGGAATTGGTGAGTTGGTGCGACCCGTTGACCAGGCCCTGACTTCTGACTTCTGAATTCCAAGTTCTAACGTCTAACGTCTAACGTTTCTTGAGCAGCAGGCACCCGAGCGGCGGAAGCGTCAGGGGGATGGAGTAGTCGAACCCGTGGGTGTCCACTGCCTCTGCGTTGACACCGCCGCTGTTGCCGACGTCGCTGCCGCCGTAGATGGCGGCGTCGCTGTTCATCAGCTCGGCGTAGTAGCCGGGCTCGGGAACGCCAATGCGGTACTCGTAGCGCGGGACCGGCGTGAAGTTGAACACCATCACCACGAAATCGTGCGGATCGCGCGCGGTGCGCATCAGCGACACGACGCTGTTCTCGTTGTCGCTGCAGTCGATCCAGCGGAAGCCGCGCCCATCGAAGTCGGCCTCGTGCAGCGCCGGCTCCGTCGCGAGGAATGCGTTCACCTGCCGGACGTAGCGCTGCATGCCTGCGTGCGCCGGTTCCGCGAGCAGGTGCCAGTCAAGGCTGCGGTCGTGGTTCCACTCGCGTGACTGGCCGAACTCGCTCCCCATGAACAGCAGCTTCTTGCCTGGGTGGCCCATCATGAAGCCGTAGAGCGTCCGGAGCGTGGCGTGCTGCTGCCAGCGGTCGCCCGCCATCTTGTCGAGCATCGGCCCCTTGCCGTGCACGACTTCGTCGTGCGAGAACGGCAGGATGAAGTTCTCCGAGTAGTTGTAGAGCATGGAGAACGTGAGGAGCGTGTGGTGCCACCGGCGGTGGACCGGATCGACATGGGTGTACTCGATCAGGTCGTGCATCCACCCCATGTTCCACTTGTAGGTGAAGCCCAGTCCGCCAAGGTGCGCCGGGCGCGTGACCCCCGGGAATGACGTGGACTCCTCCGCGGCGGTGATGGTGCCAGGACACTGCCCGTGCGTTAGCGAGTTGAGCGCCCGCAGGAACTCGATCGCCTCGAGGTTCTCCCGTCCGCCGTACTTGTTGGGAATCCACTCGCCTTCCCGGCGTGAGTAATCCAGATACAGCATCGAGGCGACCGCATCCACGCGAAGGCCATCGATGTGGTACTCCTGCAGCCAGAAGAGTGCGTTCGACAGGAGGAAGGTCCGCACCTCGCTCCGGCCGTAGTTGAAGACGAGCGTGCCCCAGTCCCGCTGCTCGCCTTGCCGCGGATCGGCGTGCTCGTAGAGTGCGGTGCCATCGAATCGCGCCAGGCCGTGCTCGTCCTTGGGGAAGTGCCCCGGAACCCAGTCGAGGATCACGCCAATGCCGGCGCGGTGACAGGCGTCGACGAAGTACTTGAACTCCTCTGGCGATCCGTACCGGCTGGTCGGCGCATAAAAACCAATGACCTGGTAGCCCCACGATCCGGTGAACGGATGCTCCATGACCGGCATCAGTTCGATGTGCGTGAAGCCCATGTCCTTCACGTACGGGATCAGGCGGTCCGCCAGCTCCCGGTACGTGAGCACGCGCTCACCCTCGTCGGGGACACGCGCCCAGGAGCCGAGGTGCACCTCGTAGATCGACATGGGCCGATCCATCCACCCACCCATCGTCTCGCGCGCCTGCATCCACTCCGCGTCCTGCCACGCGTAACCGGAGATATCGCGCACGACCGAGGCGGTCTGTGGCGGGTGCTCGAAGGCAAACCCGTAAGGGTCGCTCTTCTTCAGCAGGTGCCCGGCGGTGGTGCGAATCTCGAACTTGTAGCGCTCTCCATCAGGCAGGTTGGGGATGAAGATCTCCCACACGCCAGCGAGTGGGAAGAGCCGCATCGGGTGGATGCGTCCGTCCCAGCCGTTGAAGTCCCCCACGACGCTCACACGCTGCGCGGACGGGGCCCACACAGCGAAGTGCACGCCGCTCACCGAGCCCACCGTCACGCGGTGCGCGCCCAGCTTTTCGTACGCCCGGTAGTGCGTGCCTTCGCCGAGCAGGTAGAGGTCGTAGTCCGTGAGCACGCGCCCGTAGCGATACGGATCGTCGACGTCGAGTGCGTGCCCGCTCCAGAACGTGATCCGCAGCCGGTAGTCCGGGATCTCCGGTCCTGCGACGACCGCCTCGAACAGCCCCGAATCGGTGAGCCTGGTCATCGGCTCCGCCCGGTCGGCGCCGACAAGCCACACGTCGATGCGCGACGCATCGGGCCGCATCGCGCGGATCACCACGCGGCCGTCGTCGCGCAGGTGCGGACCAAGAACGGAAAACGGGTCGCGGTGCTGGCCCGCGGCGAGAGCGGAGAGGTCGGCGTCGAGGGGCATCAGGGCAGCGTCTCAGCTGAATTGCAGATCGCAGAGGGCAGATGGCTGATTTGCAGGGTCCGGTCGCTGATCGCGAGTCCCGGTCTGCAGGTTACAGATGTCAGACTGCAGATCCCGGAGCGGCTGTTCCAGCCGCGCCGCTCCGGCACCTGCAGCCCGCAATCTGCAATTCGGACGCCGCCTACGGGACGATCGTGGCGGTCTTGATGTAGTCCAGCTTCGGGAAGTCCTTCGTCAGGTAGGCGTTCCCTTCGTTCTGGATGCGGCCCTGTTCGGGGCCCTTGCCGCGCGGCGCACCCTCGCCATAGCCGTCGTAGATCTTGTCGACGACGTCCATGCCGCTGGTCACTTCGCCCACGGGCGCAAAGCCCTGCTTGTCCAGCCCGGTGTTGTCCTTGAAGTTGATGAAGAGCTGCGTCGTGCGGGTATTGGGACCTGCCGTCGCGAACGTCACGTACCCGCGCAGGTTGCTCTGCTTGACCGGGTCGTCCTTGATCGGCGCGGGACGCCACGCCGCCATGACCGACGGGTTGCCATGGATGCCGAACTGCGCCATGAAGTTCGGAATCACCCGGAAGAACCGCACGTCGTCGTAGAAGCCGGCCTTGACGAGGTTGTAGAGCCGATCCGCGCCGTTCGGCGCCCAGTCACGGTGCACCGTGATGACGAACGGGCCCTTGCTCGTGTCGAACTTCGCCTTGTACGTGGCCGGCGCCTTCTCGGTCAGCGCGGCGGGGTTCCGCAGCTTCTGGAGCTTCGCCTGATCCGCCTGGCCGGCAAACGCCACCGCCGAGGCAAGCACCAGCCCCGCGGCGCCGTAGAGCACTCGCTTGAGATTCATAAGCCTCCTTGCTTCCTTATCCTAGCCGCGTTCCCGGCGGGCGGCACAGCGGCCAACACTGACGCACCGGCACGAGCAGCCTCGCCCGCCTTGCCCGCCCGACCTGCCCCTGCATGGAATCCCGGTATGATCGCGGCACCACCACAGAGACTGGGGAGCATATCAATGATGCATGCGCGTTTCACGACCTCCGAGGGCAGCTTCACGATCCGCCTGTTCGATCAGGAGGTACCGAATACCGTCGCGAATTTCGTCGGCCTCGCTGAGGGCACGAGGGAGTTCGTCGACCCGAAGACCCGCGAGAAGACGACGCGGAAGTTCTATGACGGGCTCATCTTCCACCGGGTGATTGCCGGCTTCATGATCCAGGGCGGCGATCCGCTGGGCAACGGCACGGGCGGACCCGGCTACCGCTTCGCTGACGAGTTCCACCCGACCCTTCGGCACGACAAGCCTGGCATCCTGTCGATGGCGAATGCCGGCCCGAACACGAACGGAAGCCAGTTCTTCATCACGCTCGAGGCGACGCCGTGGCTCGACAACCGGCACAGCGTGTTCGGCGAGGTCGTCGAGGGCATGGACGTCGTGAAGAAGATCGGCTCCACGCAAACCGGCGCCCAGGACCGCCCGGTGAAGCCGATCACAATCGAGTCGGTCACGATCGACCGCAGCTAGCCGCACGCTCCCGCTCGCCTCCTCGAAGCGCACCGAGGTCCGCTCCACGACCTCCGCGCGCTTCGCGGCGGCGTGTCGGGGATGGCGACAAGCTCCGTCCCCCGATCCGCCGACTCCCACCTCACGCACCCACCGCGTCACCAACCCGCCAATTCCACCAACTCACCAACTCACCAATTTCTGGTTCCGGCCTCCCAACCCGTCTGACACGTGCGGGCGCCATCCCGCGCAGCCTCGCGCAGGGAGCAGACGAGAACACGCGTTCGAGGCTAAAGCTGAGCTGTTCGGGACCGATGTTCATACTGGACCGTTTGCGTCGGCTTTGTGGACCTCAAAACATGATGACGTTTCTCGAGCGCATTCCTGTCAGTCGTCGTCTCCTGCTGATCTCGTTGTCCTTCACTGTCCCCGTCGCTGTCATGGCCTGGCTGATCGTCAGCGGGATGAATGCCGACATTGCCTTTGCACGGCTCGAACGCGACGGAATCCAGTACCTGCAGCCGCTCGGCCACCTTCTGGACGCGCTCGGCGCGCAGCAGTTCGCGGCGGCCTCCGGGACCCCCACCGATCGCGGAGCGGTCGAAAGCGCTCTGGCCGCCGTCGATGACGTGCACGCCAGGCTCGGCACGACGCTCCAGTTCACCCCAGACGGTCTGGCGCGGCGGCGGCGCGAGCACTTCACTCCCGACACGGTCCGCAGCGAGTGGAAGGCGCTCGAGTCGGACCGCTCCTTGTCCTCCTCGGCTCGTGCCGATCGGTATCAGCACCTGGTGGACGATGTGCGCGAGATGATGGCGCATGCTGGCGACACGTCCAATCTCATGCTGGATCCCGACATGGACAGTTTCTACACGGTCGATGTCGCGGTGGTCGCGCAGCCGGCCGCACTGGCCAGGCTGACGCGCGTCTCACAGTTGGCGAGTGCGTTCGTGGCACGGACGCGCACCCCGAGGGATGCGGCGTCCGAACTCGCGGTGCTCGCCGCCACACTCAAGGAGAACGACGGCGATCGCATCAAGGCGAACCTCCAGACGGCCATCAGCGAGGATGCCCGCTTCAACGGCACAAGCACACTTCTTCAGGGAACCTATGCGCCCGCCGCCGAGGCATACATCCGTGCGAACGAGGCGGTCATCGCCGCAGTGTCGGCCCTGATGACGCACCCGGACGGCGACCCGACCCTGCTCGATCGCTCGGCGCGACAGGCACGCACCGCGGCCGCAGCCGTGGCGCCGGCCTCGCTCGCGGCGGTGGACGATCTCGTGTCCGCGCGGCTCTCGCGGCTGTCGCTGGAGCGGACCGAGGCGCTCGGGTTCAGCGCAGCGGTCCTCGCCGCGGCCCTCACGCTGGTCTTCTTCATCAGCCGCAGCATCAGCGTGCCGCTCGCACGAACCACGGCAGATCTGAGCGAAGGCGCACGACAGGTGATGGCCACCTCCGAGCAGGTATCCTCCGCCGCCCAGGCGCTCTCACAGGGAGCCACCGAGCAGGCGGCCTCGCTGGAGGAGACGTCGGCCTCCATGGAGGAGATGGCCTCGATGACGCGTCGCAACTCGGACAACACCCGCGAAGCGGCACAGCTCGTCTCGGAGGTCCACGCACGCGTGCACAGCTCCGAGGCGGCACTTGGCGACATGGTCCACTCCATGTCCGCAATCCAGGAGTCGAGCCAGAAGGTGGCGCGCATCATCAAGACCATTGATGAGATCGCGTTCCAGACGAACATCCTCGCGTTGAATGCGGCAGTCGAAGCGGCGCGAGCCGGCGAGGCCGGCATGGGATTCGCCGTCGTCGCCGACGAAGTTCGCAATCTCGCACAGCGGTCTGCACAGGCGGCGCGCGACACGGCGGATCTCATCGAGGAGTCGATCGGCCGGGCACAGGCCGGCAGCGGCAAGGTCGAACAGGTCGTCACCGCGATTCACGCGATCACCGACTCGGTGAACCGGGTGAAGGGGCTCATCGACGAGGTCACCGAGGCCAGCACGCAGCAGACCACCGGTATCGACCAGGTGGCAGCGGCCCTCTCGCAGATGGAGAAGGTGACGCAGGGCACGGCAGCGACCGCCGAGGAGAGTGCGGCCTCCGCCGAGGAGCTGAGCGCGCTGGCGAACACGACGATGGAGGCCGTGACGCGGCTGCGCCAGCTGGTCGGAGCGGAGACGGAACGGCAGGACGCACGCGCGAGTGCACCACCGTCGGCGGTGCAGGCCGCACGCAAGGTGGGGACGGTGGTTCCCATGCGCGCGCGCATCGCCACACCCGCACCCAGCGCTGCAGACGCCGATCCATTCCCCCTCGAGAACACGGGGACCTTCGGCAGCTTCTAGGCGCCCGACGGGACAGGCACTGCTAGTATCTGGAGCGCCTGTCCACTCCGGACATGGCAGCTGCCCGCTGCCATCGACACCTGCCCGCTCCGCGTGCGGGCCTGTGGGCGGGCCGCCCCCCATGCCCCTGGTCTCCATCGTCACGGCCACGTACAACCGCAGCGAGGTGCTCCGGCACGCGGTGGCTTCCGTGCTCCGTCAGACGGTCACGGACTGGGAGCTGCTTGTGATCGGCGACGGGTGCACTGACGACACGGCCGACGTGCTCGCGGCATTCGCAGACCCGCGCATCCGCTTTACCAACCTGCCGGTGAACCACGGCGAGCAATCGGTGCCCAACAATGCCGGCGTGGCGCTCGCCCGCGGGGAGTACCTGGCGTTCCTGAACCACGACGACCTCTGGTTCAGCGACCACCTCGCGACACTGCAGGCTGCCATCGAACGGACGGGTGCGGAGCTGGTCTACGGCCTGAGCGCGCGCATCGATCCTGAAGGGATAGCGCACCTGTGGGGGGAGGCGCCAGCGCGCCGGTACGAGCCGTGGCAGCCCGTGCCAGCGTCGGTCTGGCTGATGCGGCGTGCCGTTGCCGAGCGGGTCGGGCCGTGGACCTCCGCGGCCGACCTGTGGGATTCGCCTTCCCAGGAGTGGCTCCGCCGCGCGGCGCGCGCGGGCGTGACGATCGCGCCAGTGTCGCGCCTTACTGCCGTGCAAATCACGTCAGGCGGCAGGGTCGGTTCATACCGCACGCGCCATGACACCGAGCACGCGGCCGCATTGGCAGCCTTGCAGGATGAGGTCGCGTATCGGGAGCACATCCTTACCGCGATCGCGATCGGTTCGTCACGTACCGCGACCGACCTCCAGCCGCTGCGCCTGCTCGGCCGAGCGGCCCGCGCGGGCTTCGTGCGGCTGTGCGTGGCCGCAGGCCTGACGCCGACCGTCGTGGTGAATGCGGTACGCTACAGGCGAAGGGGCGGGTTCATTCGACGGCTACGGAAGACTCG
Source organism: Acidobacteriota bacterium (assembly GCA_018268955.1). Taxonomy (GTDB): domain Bacteria; phylum Acidobacteriota; class Vicinamibacteria; order Vicinamibacterales; family CAVVIG01; genus CAVVIG01. The sequence continues at coordinate 31,205 of JAFDVO010000046.1, forward strand.
CGGCCTGCCGCCCTCGTTCGGGAGACGATGATGAACGGCGACTGGCTGCTGCCTGGTGCGACGAAGGACACGCAAAGCATCACGGCAGACTGGGCCCCCGTGGGTCCAGCACTGATTCACGGCGTACGCGTCCATGAGGTCCGGCACGTGGCCAAGATGAACGGTCGCCTTACGGAGGTGTATCGTCGCGACTGGCGGCTCGGCGACGCGGAGATCGATCAGGTGTTCGAGGTGGTGCTCGACGCGGGCTGTCTGAGTGCGTGGCATGCCCACGGAGCAACAACCGACCGACTGTTCATCACGCAGGGGCGAGCGCGTGTGGTGCTTTATGATGCGCGCCCAGAGTCACCGTCCTGTGGGGTCGTGAACGAATTCCGTCTCGGAGACGAACGGCCGGCCGTCGTCGTGATACCGCCGCGTGTCTGGCACGGCGTCCAGAACATCGGCCCGAGCCCTGCGCGGATCCTGAACATGGTCGACCGGGCCTACGAGTATGCGGACCCGGACCACTGGCGCATTCCCGCGGACTCCCCGCACGTGCCGTTCAGGTTCGCTGCGGGCGCGCCGGGATCGACTATCTAGCCGCCCGCTCCGCGACGATCGCCTTGATACGCGGCTCGAGTTCGGCGCGGGTCATGTTGCCCGGGTGGAACAGGCGCACGATGCCCCCACGATCGACGAGGACGATCGTCGGCGTCGCATCCATCCCGTAGTCGAGTGCGTCCTCGTCGCTCACCGGCACGGGCATGTTCGGCAGCATGCCGTAGTACTGCTTGCGCACGCTGTCGATGTGAGCGAGTTCCTGCGCCGGCGTTGCAGGCGCACCACCGGCCACGTACCCGTAGTGCTTCGTCGGACCGACGACGAGGAGCCCCTGATTGCGGTAGTCCCGCTCCAGTTCCGCCACAACCGGCGCCTGCGCCTTGCAGTCCGGGCACCAGTGCGCCCAGAAGAACATGAGCACGGGCCGTCCCTTCGTGTCCGGCATGCGGGGGCCGAGGAACTCCGTCGCTGTCAGCTTCGGGGCTGGCTGCCCTTCGAGGCTGATCAGGTTCAGGTTCTTGGTGAGCCGCATGTGAATCGGAGAGTTGCGGTACCGCCCGATCATGTCCTGGAGGTACTTCACGGCGCTCGCCCGCTGGCCGGTCTCGGCCATCACCTTCGCCTGCACTTCCAGCGCGGCGCCGAGTGCGATGACCAGGTTCTGATCGGACCCGAGCGGTCGTGTCTTCAGTGCCTCGAGCACCAGCTTCTCGGTGTCGCGCGCGTAGCGATCGGCCTTGTCGTACTCCTTCGCCGTCAGCGCGCCGCGACCGACCCACGACAGGGCCGCCAGCGCCTCCGGCGTGGGTCCGGCCTGCTTGCGATAGGCGGACACGAGGGCGTCGGCGCCGGCCAGGTCGTTGCGCGCGATCGCCGCACGCACGTCTCTGACGAGGGTCTGGGCCGACACCGGGATCGCGGCGCCGGTGAGCAGGACGATCAGCAGGCTGTGGCGCAGGACGCGCATCGGAACCCTCCTCCAGCACGGCCGTAGGCGGCCCGTGCGAGCGCTCATGGTAACACCGCGCCGCGGCGCATCGTGCCCCCGCACGACAGCGCCGACACATATCGCTTAACTCAATCAACGTATTCCAAACTATCTGTTTGTCTATCTAGCGAGCGGCCCGTATCGTCATCCCATCGACACCGCGACGCCGAATGACCGGCGACGCGGGCGACAGGCGGACACAGAGACGCGGCCGCAGAGAGACGGCCGCACCGATTCCTGAGGAGGAGTCACCATGATGCGCACCGTTCTCGGCACCCTCGCAGCACTCACGTTGTTCGTTGGCGCGACGGCGTCGCTGCAGGCCTCGACCACGCACGACAACCGGACCTACTTCACGTTCAGCCAGCCGGTCGCCGTGCCTGGTGCGGTCCTGCCCGCCGGCGAGTACATCTTCCGCCTTGCGAACCCCGACAGCGGCCGCAACATCGTGCAGGTGCTGAACCGGGGCACCGGCGAGGTGCACGGGATGTTCTTCACGCAGCACGCCCAGCGCGCCACCATCGCGGAGCAGCCGGAGGTGTCGCTGGGTGAAGCGCCCGAGGGGATGCCGCGGTCCATTGCCGCCTGGTGGTATCCGGGTTCGACCGCCGGCCGTGAGTTCGTCTACGCCTCCGGCGAGGCGAGCTGGGAGCACGCCTGGCATACGTCTCCCGTCAGCGACTGACCCGCGCTGACGGACACGCGTGGGGCCCGCTGCACGACATGTGCAGGGGCCCCCGCGTCCCGGGCCGGCCCGCGCCACGCGCACAGCACGCCACACGAACCTGGGTGAGTCCACCATGCCTTCACTGCGCACCCGCCACATTGCGTTCGCCGCCATCCTGCTCAGCGCCCCGCTGCTGATGGGCGCCCAGCGCATCGACGCGCCGCTGGCCCGCGCAGATGCTCACGACCGAATGGCCGCGGTCCCCACGTTCCGATCCGAATCCGAGCTGGTCGTCGTGCATGTGACGGTCCGCGACGGAGCGGCTCCGGTCGACGACCTCCCGCGCGAGGCGTTCCGACTGTTCGACAACAGTCGGCCGCAGACCGTCAGCGTCTTCGCCCACCAGGACGACCCCATCACCATCGGGCTCATCATCGACGTCAGCGGCAGCATGGAAGCCCTTCGCGCGCGGCTGTCCTACGCGGCCGCGAAGTTCGCCGACACCGGCCGGCCGGACGATGAGCTGTTTGCGATCGTCGTGGGCGACCGTCCGCACGCCGTGCTGCCGCCGGATGCGCCGTTCACCAGCGATCCCCATACGCTGCGCACCGCCATCGCGCGCGCGCAGCACCCGGGAGGCCTGACCGCCCTCTACGACGCCATTGCGGCAGGGCTCGAATACCTGGAACGCGGCAGTCATGCGCGCCGTGCGCTCGTCGTGCTCAGCGACGGTCTCGACAACGCGAGCGGCATCACCTTCGAGCAGGTGATGATGCACACGCAGGCGTCAAACGCGGCGGTCCACGCCGTCGGACTTGTCGACCCCATCTCGCTCTCCCGCGATCCGGGTCACCTCAGGCGCCTTGCACGCGCCACGGGCGGCGAGGCGCACTTCCCGACGACCAACGCGGCCGCGATCGAGGCGCTGGAGGCGATCGGGCGCGAGATCCGGAGCGCTTACGCGCTCGGCTTCGTCCCCACCGGCTCCACCCACGATGGTGCGCTGCATCGTCTCGACGTGAAGGTCCAGTCGCCAGGGGGCCGTCGGCTCCACGTGCGGGCACGTGAGGGATATCTGGCGGGGACAAGGTAGAAGTCAGAAGTTCCTGGAGCCGGGCGTTAGACGTGAGGCGTGAGAAGTGAGAGGATTGAGAGTTCACGAGCTCGCGCTCGTTCCTGTTTGACCTCGTCCTCATCGTCATAACGTCACATGCTGAGAGCCGGAATCGTCGGGCTGCCCAACGTCGGCAAGTCCACGCTGTTCAATGCCGTCACGCGGACCCGCAAGGCCGAAGCGGCCAACTACCCGTTCTGCACCATCGACCCGAACGCGGGCATGGTGACCGTCCCCGACGCGCGCCTGGCCGTCCTGCAGAAGATCGCGAAGACGAACGTCGTCATTCCGGCGGTCATCGAATTCGTGGACATCGCCGGCCTCGTCAAGGGCGCGAGCCAGGGTGAGGGGCTCGGGAACAAGTTCCTCACCCACATCCGCGAGGTCGACGCCATCGTCCAGGTGGTGCGCTGCTTCGAGGACGCGGACATCCACCACGTGGCGGGCAAGGTCGACCCGGTTCGTGACATCGAGGTCATCAACACGGAGCTGATCCTCGCCGACCTCGATTCGGTCCGGAAGCGGCGCGAACGCGTCTCGAAGGACGCCAAGCGCGGCGACAAGGCGGCGCACGCCGAAGAACCGGTGCTCGCCCGGCTCGAGGAGCTGCTCGACTCGGGCAAGCCCGCGCTCCTGCTGCCACTCACGCCAGAGGAGAAGGCCATCGTCACGCCGCTCTTCCTGCTGACGATGAAGCCGACGATCTTCGCGTGCAACGTGAAGGACTCGGAGCTGGCCACCGCGGATGACAACCCCTACGTGAAGCAGGTGCGCGAGTACGTCAGCACACACCTCGCGTGCGAGGCGGTGGTGATCAGCGCGCAGATCGAAAGCGAGCTGATCGACCTGTCGGACGAGGAAGCGCGCGAGTTCCTGAAGGACCTCGGCGTGGCCGAGAGCGGGACCGGTGCGCTGATCCGAGCCACCTATCACCTGCTCGGCCTGCGCACCTACTTCACCGCCGGTGAGAAGGAGGTCCGCGCCTGGACGATTCACAACGGTGATACGGCGCCGAAGGCGGCAGGGGTCATCCACTCGGATTTCGAACGCGGGTTCATCAAGGCCGAGACCGTGGCCTACGACGATCTGGTGGCATGCGGCTCCATCGCGCACGCGCGCGAGAAGGGGCTCTACCGCATGGAGGGCAAGGAGTACGTCGTGCAGGACGGCGACGTCATGCTCTTCAAGTTCAACGTCTGACCGCAGAGAACCGGGATCGGAGGTCCGGGGTCAGGGCCCGCGGAAGGCGGGAACGCCTGCGTCGCCGACGCACAGCCTAGCTGGCCGTGCGCGCAGGCGCGAGCGCGTAGATCTCCGAGAACTTCGTCGTCAGATACTGCACGTAGGGGCCGACGTCGATTCGGTCGGTCCCGACCACCTTCTTCAACGTCTCCCTCGGCGTGAACTTGCGTCCATGCTGGTGCAGGTGCTCACGCAGCCACTCCCGCAGCGCCGTGAACTCACCGTGCGCGAACTGCGCGGGCAGGTCCGGCATCGCGGCGCGTGCCTTCTCCCAGATCTGCGCCGACACGACGCTGCCGATCACGTAGGTCGGGAAATACCCGACGTAGCCGAGCGACCAGTGCACGTCCTGCAGGACGCCCTGCGCATCGTCCGGCACGTCGACCCCGAGGTAGGCCTTCATGCGCGCGTTCCAGATCTCCGGCAGATCCTCCAGGCGCACGGTGCCGGCGAGCATCTCCTGCTCGAGCTCGAATCGGAGGATGACGTGGAGGCTGTACGTCAGTTCGTCCGCCTCGACCCGGATGAAACCCGGCTGCACCTTGTTGATGGCCCGGTAGAACGTCTCGAGGTCCACGTCGGCCATCTGCGGAAAGGCGGCCTGGAGTTCCGGCAGGAAGCACCGCCAGGCCTCGCGGCTGCGCCCGACGATGTTCTCCCAGAGACGGCTCTGTGATTCGTGGAGCCCGAGTGAGGCGCCGCGTGCGAGCGGCGTGCGCTCGAGCGACAGGCTGACACCCTGCTCGTAGAGCCCGTGCCCGCACTCATGCATGCTGCCGAACACGGAGGGCGCGATGAAGTCCGGATAGTAGCGCGTCGTCAGCCGGATGTCGGTGATGCACGTGTTGCTGGCGAACGGGTGCGCCGTCGGGTCGAGGCGCCACTGCGCGTCGCTGAATCCGAATCGCCGCAGCACGGACAGGCAGAACGCCCGCTGCCGGTCGACAGGGAAGTCCCCGTAGAGGACGCGATCGTCCACGGCGTCGGCTCGGTTGGCGACGCGCGCGGTCAACGGCACGATCGCCGCTTTCAGCGACGAGAAGAGGCCGCGCACGTCCGCCGTCGGCATGCCCCGCTCGAAGTCGTCGAGCAGGATGTCGTACGGCTCCGCGGCCGGTGGGAAGCAGTCGATATATCGCTTCTTCAGGTCGAGCGTCTGCTGCAGGTAGGGCAGGAACCTCGCGAAGTCCTTGTTCGCCCTGGCGTCGGCCCACGCGTTGCGCGCGAGCGACGCGACACGCGTCATCTCGCCTCGCAAGGACGCGGGGACGTTCACCGCCTTCTCGTAGTCCGCGCGGGTGACACGAATCAGGCTCGCCTCGTCCGAGTCGTACGGGAGCGACGCTTCGAACGGCCGCAGTTCGTCCAGCAGGCGACCGACCTCGGGAGCGGTGAAGAGCTCGTGTGCCATGCGCCCCATCGTGGCCATCTGCTCCGCACGTGCCGCCGCTCCGCCAGGCGGCATCATCACAGACTGATCCCAGCTCAAGAGCGCACTCACCTTCGAGAGATCGTGAATGGTGGCCAGGCGCTTCTTCAACTCCAGGTACCGTTCGTCGCTGCTCATGTCGACCGCTACTCTACCCCACCCGTGACGGCTCTCCGGGATCTCGCCGCCGGTCCCGCGCGTCATTATGTCCAGTTGATGCCTAGGACATGCACTAGACAGCCACTCATTCCCGGAGCAGACCTCATCATGAACATCGTCACCCGCTCACTCGTCGTCGGCCTCGTCGCAGGGGCCGCGCTCGCCTCCACGCCGGCATCCGCACAGTCCGGTCCATGGTCCGTGTCATTCGATCTCGGTGCGCAGACCGCCCTGTCCGGCGACGTGCACGGCGCCGGCACTGGTCGCGTGCTCAACCTCCCCACTGTCGTGAACGCGAAGAGCTACGGCGACATCTACGGTCCCGGCTTCTACTGGGCCGCTGGCGTGGGCTACAAGGTAAGGACCAACGGTGAGCTCCGCGTGCAGGGCAGCTACACCGCCAACCCCGCCGATCGCGTGCAGGTCGGCACCGTGGCCAACCTGGCGCTGTTCGCGCAGTTCGACGACTACAAGGCGTTCGGGATGGATCTCGGGTACCGCCAGTACTACGGCGCCTCGAAGCTGCGGCCCTTTGCCGGGGCCAGCGTCGGCTTCACCAGGGTCGACACGATCAACAGCACGTTCACGGTTCCGGCTGCGGGCGTGACGCTGGCCGCCGTCCCGATGAATGCCTCCTCGACGGTGCCGTCGTTCGGCCTCCAGGGCGGGGCACAGTACCACCTGAATGACCGCCTCGCCCTGCAGGCGGGCGCGGACTTCAGGTGGCACGGCAACCTGAAGCAGAACGAGGGGCTCGCCGGCACCGGGCTCGAGGGCATCAACGACAAGACCCGCCGCTGGGCACTGCCGATCACCGCCGGACTGACGCTCCGCTTCTAGTTTCTGTCCCAAGCACCTCGGGCCTGGTTCCACGGCCCGAGGTGCCGCTCATCCCACATCGTCGCGCCATCGCACACTTTCCGCGACCGTCCACCTTCAACTCTCCGCCGCGCTGCCGATAACGGACAACACGGAGGGAGAGCTGAACGTGCACGGTTGCGCAGCAACACGCCCCGCACGGGCATACGCGTCGACGGCGATGGCGCTGCTCATGGCCGCGGCCGTCGTCCGTGCGACGCCCGTTCCCGACCAGCCCCAGGCGACCGGGACCATCTCGGGCCGTGTCACGCTCACGACCCGCATGCGCGGCGTGCCGATCGCGACCAGCGCGTACGCGCCGAGAACCGTCACCCGCCAGGGCTCGCCCGGCGCCCCGGAAATGCGCAGCGTGATCGTCTACCTCAAGGATGTGACGTTCCAGGGCACGCTGTCGGCGACACCCGCCTCGATCAGGCAGGAACAGGAATCGTTCTCGCCGCGCGTCGTGGCCGTCACCCGTGGGTCCACGGTCGACTTTCCCAACTTCGATCCGTACTTCCACAACGTGTTCTCGCTCTCGCGGACGGCCACCTTCGATCTCGGGCGGTATCCCTCGGGACAGACGCGGACACGTCGCTTCGACAGGCCCGGGCTGGTCAAGGTCTACTGCCACATCCACTCGCAGATGAGCGCGACCATCCTGGTGCTGGACCACCCCTACTTCACGACGCCGGGCGATGACGGCTCCTTCACCCTCGCAGGTGTGCCGCCCGGTGAGTACACGCTCGTCGGCTGGCACGAACGTGTTGGCGAGCAGCTTTCGCCCGTGACGGTGCGTGCCGGTTCCACGACGGCCGCGGCGATCTCGCTCCCGGTGAACGACGCCCCATGACGCTGCGCCGGCCGCACGGTCCGCCGCGCCTGCTCGTCAAGGCGCTCGCCGTCAGCTTCGGCACCGTGGCCGTGCTGCTCGTGCTCGTGTTTCTCGGGGTCCGCATGAGCGTTCGCGACCAGGTCCGCCGGACCGTGACGCAGAACCTGGACATCAGCCAGCGCATGCTCGGTGCGCTGGAAGACCGACGGCGTCATGAGCTGCGGCTCCAGGCGGAGACCCTGGCCGAGAACCCGACACTGAAGGCTGCGCTCGACACCTGGGCAGCCGAGCGTGACGCCGCCACGGCCGACGGGGAGCGCTCACCGCTCCTCGCCACCTTGCAGCACGAACTGGACAAGCTCGCCGCCAGGGTCGAGAGCGACGCCGTGGCGCTGGCATCGCTCGACGGCGAGACGCTCGCCGTCGCCGGGCGGCTCTCCGGCGCGTGGGTGGCGGATGCGGCGGATGCACGGCTCCTGAAGACGAACGCCTCGCCAGCCGAAGACTCGCTCATTCGCGCAGGAGGCACGCTGTTCCGGGTGATCCGCGTGCCGCTGATGCTCGACGACGGTGCGGTCATCGGATGGCTCGACCTGGGCACCGCGCTCGACGACCACTACGCGCTGATGCTCGACCAAATGTCACGGCTGCGCACAGCGATCGCCGACGGCGGCACGCTCATCGCGACGACGCTCACGCCGCGGCAGGCTGCGGATTTCCAGGTCGCCCTGCGCAGTTCGCCCCTCACATCGGAACCGATCGATCTCGCCCGGTCCTCCCATGCGTTCCGTGAGATCGGCGGTGTTGCCACGGCTCGGATCTACGCGCTCAGCTCGGTCGACGACGCCGCCGCTGCCGCCATCGCCCGGATCAACGCGGTCCTGGCGATGCTCGCGGTCGGCGCAGTGCTCCTGGCGCTCGCCGGAAGCGTCTGGCTCGCACGTCGCCTGAGCCAGCCCATCGAGCAGCTGTCGCGGGCGCTGGACGAGATGGCCGCCGCGCGGGACCTCAGCACGCCGCTCGCCATCACCGGGTCGAGCCGCGAGGTCGACCTGCTGACGACCACGTTCAACCACCTGATGAAGTCGGTCAGCGACGCCGAAGCCCGGACCGAAGCGGCGTATGCCGGCGCCATCCGCGCCCTCGCCGCCGCACTCGACGCGCGCGACCCATACACGGCCGGCCACTCCGAACGGGTCAGCGTTCTCGCCGTGGCGATCGGTCGCGTCCTCCGCCTGCCCGATGAAGACCTCGAGGTCCTGCGCCTCGGCGCGCTGCTGCACGACATCGGCAAGATCGGGATTCCGGACGACGTCCTGCGGAAGCCTGGGCCGCTGACCGACGCAGAGTTCGAAGCGATCATGGAGCACCCGGTTGTCGGGGCGCGCATCCTGCGCAGCATCCCCTTCCTGCACCCGCACATCGACATCGTCGAGCTGCACCACGAGCGGCCGGACGGCCTCGGGTACCCGAAGGGCCTGCGCGGCGACGACATCCCGATCCTCGCCCGGGTTGTCCACGTGGCCGACGCGTACGATGCGATCACGAGTGCGCGCGCGTATCGGCAGGGTCGGTCCAGTGCGGACGCGCTGCGCGAGCTGTGGCGCTGCGCTGGCACCGAGTATCACGCCGAGATCGTGGCGGCGCTGGCGCGGGCCCTCCCGCGGCTCGAGCCGGTGACGACGCCAGCGTCGAGTGCAGGCCCAGCCGACGTGCGGCGCATGCCGTCGGCGCCGGAGGCGCTGAGTGCGTAGGTGGCTTCCCGTCCTCGCGGCGCTCACAGCGGCGATCGTCGCGTCGCCCTCGAGGGTGGACGCGCAATCGCTCTCACGGGCGAGCCTCGACAGCGTCGCCGCGGTCGATCTGTTCAGGGGTGATGGTACGACCGGTAATCCCGGGACGAGCGTGGACATCAGCAGCACGGTGCGCCTGCGCCCGGGCTGGTCTCTGCACCTGCGCCCGTGGTTCTTCCGGTCCTCGGCAGACAACGCGTCGTGGAGCCGCGAGCTGTATCAGGCCGCCGTCCGCTACGAGCGTTCCGGGCTGGTGTCGATGCGGGTGGACGCGGGCTTCATCCCGTCACCCATCGGCCTCGGCATGCTGGACATGCGAGCCGACGTGAACCCCACGATCATGGGGCACCCCAGCTACTTCACCCCGCTGCCGCTCTTCGATACCGCCGCCCCGGCGGTGCGCGCCATCTCGGCCACATACCCGCTTGGAGCCAGCGCGACGATCTCGCGCACGCACTGGGATGCGCGGGTCGCAGCCGTGACGACCTCGCCCGCCCGCCGGTATGCCTTCAACGGCGTCCGGAATGCCCGGACATCACCGGTGGCCATCGTCGGTGGGGGCCTGACGATCGTGCCTGGCTTCCGCGTGGGGGCCTCGTTCGCTGACGGTCGGTACGCCTCAGCCGACGAACTGCCGTCGGCCGACAGCAGCGACCGGAATCTCCGTATGTGGACGGCCGAAGTGGAATACGCCCGCGGCTACACGAAGCTCGCCGGCGAATGGACACGGGAGCGTTTCATGCGAGACGACGCAGCAACCACGGCATCGACGTGGTTCGTCCAGGGGCTCCAAACGATGACTCCGCGCTGGTTCGCTGCGGCCCGGCTGGAGCAGATCGACGCGCCGGCCGCGGCACGGGCCGCCACCGCGTCACGCCAGACCTATCGCGTCGGCGAGTTGACGGCGGGCTATCGGCTCACGCCGGAGCTGACGCTCAGGACGAGCCTCGCGCTGGTGCGCCGTTACGGCTCCAGCGACAATGAGCGGCGCGTCGGCGTGCAGGCGGTCTGGTCGCGCCGCTGGTGGTAGTCCGCCGGACACCGCGCCTCACACCTTCGCATCCGGAGCGGCGGCCGTCGGCGCGTCGAGTACGCGCCTCACCGCCGACGCGAGCCCTTCGAGCGTGAACGGCTTCTGCAGGAACGGCATCGTGGCGTCCATGGAGATGCCGCTCTGCTGCAGCACCTCCGTGGTGTGGCCGGACATGAACAGCGTCGGCATCCCCGGCCTGAGCGCTTCGATGGCCCCCCGCAGTTGCGGCCCGTTCATGCCGGGCATCACCACGTCCGTGAGCAGCAGGTGCAGCGGACCTGTGTGTCGTGCCACGAGGTCCAGCGCCATCGCTGCGGATTCGGCCGTGAGCACTGTGTAGCCGAGCGCGGTGAGCGCGCGGTCGGCCAGGTGCCTGAGCTGGTCCTTGTCCTCGACCAGCAGGATCGTCTCCGTGCCTCTGGCAATGCGCTCCGCCGCCCCGACCGCCGGTGCCACGCTGCTCCCGCTCGCGCGCGGGAAGTACACGTGTACGGTCGTGCCCACACCAGGCGTGCTCTCGATTTCGACGCTGCCCCCGTGCTGACGTGCGATGCCGTAAACGGTCGACAAGCCGAGGCCGGTCCCCTTGCCGATCTCCTTCGTCGTGAAGAACGGCTCGAATGCACGCTGTCGTACCTCGTTCGACATCCCCGCACCTGTATCCGAGACCGTGAGGCGGACGTAGTCACCCGGAGTCAGGTCACGAAGGGCCGCCGTGTCTGCGCGCACCACGGAGTTGGACGTGGAGATCGTCAGCACGCCAGCGCCCCCCATCGCATCCCTTGCGTTGACTGCAAGGTTCGCCACGATCTGATCGACCTGCACCGGGTCGCCGAGCGCCGGCCAGGCTGCGGCGTCCGGTCGCCACACGAGCGTGATGTGCTCGCCGATCAGGCGGCGCAGCAGCTTCACCATCCCCTCTAGGGTCGAATTGAGATCGACGAGCGAGGCGCGGCTCGGCTGCTGTCGGGCGAAGGCGAGCAACTGCGAGGTGAGGCCCGCGGCGCGACGGGCCGCCCCGATCACCTCTTCGATGTCACGACGCGGCTCGCTGTCACGCGGCAGCATCGCTGCCGCCAGCTCCGCGTTGCCGACGATCACGGTGAGCAAGTTGTTGAAGTCGTGCGCGACGCCTCCGGCAAGGCGTCCCACGGCATCCATCTTCTGCGCCTGCTGCAGCTGGGCCTGCAGCGCGATGCGCTCGGAGATGTCGCGCGTCACGCCGTGGACGAACCTGACCCGTCCACCGGGGCCGTCGACAAGGCGCGTGGAGATCTCGACCGGGATGCGGGTGCCGTTCTGGTGCAGCACGGCCGTCAGGTAGGTCGCCGTCCGGGCTGACTGATCGCCGCCACGCACCGCCTCGGCGCGCTGCCGGAAGGATGCAGCCACCACTGGGGCTTCCTCCGGCGCGAGCATCGAGTCGAGCCCATTGCCGGCCATCACGTCCTCCGGCGTAAGCCCCCGCTGACGCCGCACCGCCGGGCTGACGTACGTGAACCGTTCGGCCTCGAGGTCGTACTGCCAGATGTCGTCGGCGACCCCTTCCGCAAGCAGCCGGTAGCGCGCTTCACTGCGCAGCCGCTCCGCTTCCACGCGGCGGCGCTCGAGGACTGTCACGATCGCGTTGGCCGCCATCCGGATACTGGTCACATCCTGGGCATTCCACGGCCCGGGCGTATCGTGGCGGTGGAAGCCGACGGCGCCGGTCACGGTGCCGTCCTGTCCGGTGGTCGGCGTCATGAGCAGCGACCGTGCGCCCTCACGCTCCAGGAGCGCGCGTTCTTCCGCGGCCTCCGGCGGGAAGTCATCGAGGCTGTCGATCACCACGGGCTGGAGCGCCTGCAGCTGCCGCGCCTGCCACGGTCGCGACGTCAGCGGAAAGCGTCCGATCAGCCCGGCGAGGCGGGGCACCTCCTCTTTCGCCCACTCGTAGGGGATCGTCACGTGCGCCTCGAGCACCGACAGCACGAAGGCGTGATCGGCCGAGATGAACGCCGCCAGTTCCGCGAGCGCCCGCTCCACTTCCTGCTGCACGTCCGCGTCACTGCACACCGTGAGGTGGACGAGCAACGCGCTCACCTGCTCGTCGAACGCGCGTCGGCGTTCGAGGTCCTGCAGCACGGCGCGTCGATCGAGCACCGTCGCCATGGCATTCCCCACCAGGGTCACGCGCGTCACGTCATCGTCCGTCCAGGGTCGCGGATGACGATGCGCGTGGATGCTGACGCCGCCAATCACCTGGCCCCGCAAGGTGAGCGGCACCATCAGCCTCGTGCCAACCGCCGGCAACCCAGCCCGCGCTTCCGGGCTGTCTGACGGATACGGATGCGACGGGTCCAGCCTGACCACCCGGCCCGCGAGCATCTCGTCCCGCAGCCACGGTCGGGTCTCCAGGTTCGCGGCGCGGAGCCGGTGCGCCTCCGGCGCCACGTCCGGATCGGACCACTCGTACACGAGGTCCAGCCGGTTGTATCCAACAGCGAAGGTGGCCAGGTGCGCGTGGTCCGCACCAAGGAACCGCGCCACATCGCCAAGCGCGTCGGTGAGGATGCGATCGAGTTCGTCCGGTCCGGCGCCGACGAAGCGGGTCAGCATCCTGATCAACAGCGCATCGAACGCGCGGCGCTCGGGCAGGAGCCGAGTGATCTGCTCGCGTTCCGTGACGTCGATGAAGGTGGTGAGCGCCCCGGCGCGAGGCCCCTCGAGCCAGACAGGACGCGAGCTGATCGACAGCCAGGTGAGAGTGCCGTCCGGCTTGCGGATCCCCATCAGCACGCCGGCGACCGCATGCCCGGTGCGGATCGTCACCATGGAGGGGTGCTCTTCGCCGGGGAACGGCGAGCCATCCTCACGAATCGCGCACCAGCGCGGGTCGTACGAGGTGCGGCCGGTGAGCTGGTCAGCGGTCAGGCCGAGGATCCGCTCCGCGCTCGCATTCCACTGGCAGATGCGCCCGTCGGCGTCCTGGTACACGACGCCTTCGCTCATGCTGTCGAAGATCGCGCGCAGCAGATCGGATGGGGCGCTCATGGCAGTACCTCGGCGTCACCTGACACATCCCCGTGCCCACCCGCAACGTCCACATCGTGCCGGCTTTCCGGCGGAAACGGACCCGGCCAACGGTAGAGCATCACATGTGCCGTACGCGTACCCGGCTATCGGCCGAAGACGATCGCCTCGCGGCCGAGGAGGCGTGCCGTCAATCCGACGAGGATACCGGCGCACAGCAGCACGGAGGCGGCCGCAAGGATGTAGAACACCACGTGCGGCGGCTTGCCCCCGAGCACGTCCGCCGCAAGCGCGTATTGACCCAGCACCGGCACCGGCGCCAGCCACGGGCGTCCCGCGAGCGGGTAGATCGTCGAGACGATGCCGGGCAGCATCGGCACGAGCATCAGCATGCCCAGGTACGTCTGCGCCTCCTTGAACGACCGCGCGAACGTCGAGGCGAACATCACCAGCGCGCTCAGGAACAGGGCCAGCGGCAGGATCAGCAGCAGGAGCGTCATCAGTTCGGTGTCGCTCACGCGGAAACGGATGCCGAGGTCGTGCCACGGCACGCGCCGCATCACAGTCACCGTCAACACCATCGAGAAGACGACCGCCCCACACCCGAATGCCGATGCGGCGAGCCACTTGCCAGCCGCGAGCGCCTGTCGCGATACCGGATTCAGCAGGAGCGGCTCGAGCGACCCGCGCTCACGCTCACCAGCCGTCGAGTCGATCGCCAGCTGCATCCCCCCCGTGAGCGCGGCGATCACCAGGAGCAGCGGCAGGATGCTCAACTGCATGGCGAGGCGCTGCTGCGACGTGGACACTTCGACGTCCTCGACGCGTATGGCCGTCGCCACGCCGGGCGCCACGCCCCTGGCCAGCAGGCGCAGCCCGCCGGTCATCCCGGAGTAGGTCGCCACGAGGTTCCGCACGCGCGCGACTTTCATGCGCGCGTTCTCACGAGTGACGTCGCTCACGAGCTTCACTGTCGCTGGCACCGCGCGAGCCATGTCACGACCGAACTGGTCGTCGATGATGAGGACCACATCCTCGTCGTGCGTCGCAACTGCCTGCTCCGCATCGGTCGGCGCAGCCACGATCGTCACGCCGCTCTGCTGCGTCAGCCAGTCCACGAACGCCGGCGCATGCTCGGCTCCCTGCACGGGCAGCCGGATTTCGTCTGCACTCTTCCTCCGCTCTGCGGCCACGGTGAACATGAGCCCGAACAACAACGGCGCGATGACGGCGGAGAACGCCAGCGACGAAATGGAGCGCCGGTCGCGGGCTCCGTCCACGAGTTCCTTTCGAAAGACGGCAAAGATCTGGCGGACGGTGCGCATCACTCCAGGTCCTCCCGCCCCGCGCCGGACAGCGCCACGAACGCGTCCTCCAGATCCGCTTCGCCGGTCTGCGCGCGCAGTTCATCAGCCGTGCCGTGGGCCACCACGCGGCCCTGGGCGATGACGACGATCCGGTCGCACAGCGCCGACACCTCCTGCATGATGTGGCTCGAGAACACCACGCAGCAGCCCTCCTGCTTCAGCGATCGGATCAGGGCGCGCATGGCTCGCGTGCTCATCACGTCGAGCCCGTTCGTTGGCTCGTCGAGCACGATGTTCCGCGGCTGGTGCACCAGGGCACGGGCCAGCGCCACCTTGGTGCGCTCGCCCTGCGAGAACCCGGCGACCCGCCGGTCTGCGAGCGGCTCGAGCCCAAGCTGCCGCAGCAGCCCGGCGCTACGCGACTCGATGGCGCGCCCGTCCATCCCGTGCAGCTCACCGAAGTAGCGAATGTGCTCACGTGGCGTGAGCCTCGGGTACAGCCCCCGCGAATCCGGGAGGAGCCCCATGGCTCGCTGCGCCCCAATCGGATCGGCGACGACGTCCATGCCGTCAACACTCACATGGCCCCCGTCGGGCACCATCAGGCCGGAGAGCATGCGCAGCGTTGTCGTCTTGCCGGCCCCGTTGTGGCCAAGGAGCCCGACGACGGTGCCGTCCGAAGCCGAGAACGTGACGTCCCTCACGGCCTCGACGTGACCGAAGCACTTCCGCAGCCCTGACACGGCGATCATGGGCGGCGCTCCGCGCCCGTGTAGGTCGTGAAGAACGGCAGGCGCGACAGGCCGTTCACACAGGCCGGGTCGATCGCATCCACGCGCGCCGCATCGAAGAACCGGCCGACCAGCTGGCGCACGCATCCGCGCATCAGCGTGATGTGGCCCGACCCGGGAACGACGATGTGGCGGCTGTTGGGCAGGGTGGCATGCACGTGCTCACCCCACACCGGCGGTGTGACCGGATCGTTCTCGCCGGAGAATATCAGGACCGGCGCCGGCGACCGGACCGGTTCGTAGAATTCGGCGTCGACAAGCCCTCGCGGCCAGAACTCGCAGGGCTTCACCTGCGTCTCGAACAGCGTGCGGCCGATGAAGCGCCCAGCCGTCTCGCGGGCGATATCCTCGGCACCGATGCGCGGCAGGTCCTCGGCGCACACCACCGAGAGGAAGAGCCCCTGGCTGATGGCACCGCGCGGCAGATCGTTCGCGAAGGCGAGCGCGACCAGCCCCTTGTAGTCGCCGCGTGATGCGTCGGTCAGCAAGCGCGGCAGCAGCGCGCTGACCTCCGGGGTGTAGAGCGCCTGCAGCACGACGGTCGCCGCGAACTGCTGGGAGACGGTGATGGTCAGCGGCGCTCCGGTGCGCGGGTGTGGCAGCGTCACGCGGGGCTTCGAGGCGAGTTGCGCCCACAGGGCGTCGGTCGATGCCCGGAGCCCCGGATAGGCCGAGGCGCAGCCGACAGTGTCCTTCTCGCAGTCGTCCAGCATCCGGTCGAGCGCCCGCTGCCCATCACGCGCCATGTAGAGCGGAATGCGCATGTCGGTGGGCACGACGCCGTCGAGCACGACGGCGCGCACGCTCGCTTCGTGACGCTGGAGGTACACCAGGGCCGCGCGCGTGCCGTACGAGCCGCCCCACAGGTTGATCGCGTCGTACCCAAGGAACCGCCGCACATCGTCGATGTCGTCCATCGCGATCGAGGTCGTGTAGCGGGTCGCATCGGCCTGCAGCGTCTGCAGGCACGTGCGGAAGCGGTCGACCGTATGCTCGTCGATGAGGCCGGGGTCGTCGTCCGGCTTGTCGTCCTGGTCGCAATCGAGCGGGTTCGAGCCGCCTGTGCCGCGCTGGTCGATCAGCACGATGTCGCGATCGGTCTGGAACCGACGGAACATCGGGATGCGTTGCGTGGCAAGCGTCGCGGCGCCTCCTCCGGGCCCGCCCTCGAAGACGAAGATTGGATCAGGCCTCGGGTCGCGGCGCAGTGCCGGCGCGACCACGATCTTCAGATCGATGGTCCGACCGGTGCGGGCGCCCCGATCTTCGAAGACACGGTAAGCCCCGCAGAACGCATCGGGCGGACCTTCATCGATCCGGCAGGGGTGGAGCCGATCCGTAGCGCTGGTCGCCCCCGACCCGCACGCAACGGCCGAGATGGCAAGCAGCAACCCGATGAGCACACGCATCGTCGGAGTTATCGGTCTGAATACCGCGCAGCTTCGGCCGTGCGGGCTGGAGAAGCGGGGAGGCGCGCCGCGCCGTGAACAAACCACGGCGCGTGTGAGTCGATGGCGGCACGGTCGAGCGCTGCAACGGATGGGATCCCGAGGAGCGTCAGCGTGCGCACGAGGTCGGCTCGCAGGATGTCGATCGCTCGCGTGACGCCCGCCCGGCCCGCTGCACCGAGGCCGTAGGCGTACGCGCGTCCGACCAGCACCGCGCGTGCACCAAGGCACAGCGCCTTGACGATGTCGGTCCCGCGCCTGATGCCGCCGTCCATGAGCACCTCCAGTGAACCACCGGCTGCGGCAACCACCTCCGGCAGCGCCCGCAGTCCTGATGCGACGTCGTCGAGCTGACGTCCACCGTGATTCGAGACGATCACGGCGCTGGCGCCTTCGTCGGCGGCTCGCCTGGCGTCGTCGCCGGTGAGGATGCCCTTCACCACGATCGGGCCGCCCCACACGTCGCGGATCCACCGAAGGTCCGCCCACGTGACGACAGAACGGGCGAGTGCCGGCCCCACGCTCTCGTACTGCATCGGCTGGCCGTCGTCGAGCACCACGTTGGGAAAGCGCATGAGGCCGCCGTCGGCGAGAAATCCCGCCAGCCAGCGCGGACGGGCGAGCAGTTGCCAAACGTGCGGCAGCATGAGGACGGGATTGCCGGTCAGCAGCGCGGAGGTGCCGTTGCGCGCATCGCGCTCTCGATTGCCGGCGACCGGCGTGTCGACCGTGACCACGAGCGCCGTGAACCCCGCACTTTTCGCGCGGGCAATTGCACGCTCGGCCACCGCGCGCCCGCCCACGAGATAGACCTGGTACCAGGCAGGGGCCGACGTTGCGGCCTTCACGTCCTCCAGTCGGCACCCGGACAACGTCGAGAGGATGTAGCCCGTGCCTGCGGCCCCTGCGGCTGCGGCCGCATGCACCTCCGCACGCGGGTAGAACATGCGGCTGCTGCCGATCGGCGCGAGGAGGAACGGCAACGCGAGCGTCTGGTCCAGCACCCGGACGCGCAGATCAACCGATGGGGTCGCGATCGCTCCTGCAGGCCTGAACGTCACATCCTCGAACACGCGGCAGTTCTCGCGCAGCGTCCGCTCCTCGTCTGCCCCACCGTCGATGTAGTCGAAGACAACCCGCGGGAGGCGGCGTTCGGCCAGACGCCGCAGGTCGGCGATGTTGATCGCGTCCATTCGGGGGAGAGTATCTCAGACTGGAGGTTGGAGGTTGGAGGTTCGTTGGAGGTTTGGAGGTTGGTTGGAGGTCTTCACCGCGTGAGGCACGGCTCGGTCGGTCCGTCGAACTCCAGGCGATGGGTGTTGGCCGCCAGGTACTGTGCGGCGCCGATGCGTCGATGGCCGCGGAGCCAGTCCTCGACAACCTCCCTGACGATGGGGGCATCCGGGGCGACGTGGAGCGAGGCGGGGGGAATGACCGGCGCGAACATCTGGCCGCCGAGCAGGGAGTCCATGCCGACGACCACGAGCGGCTCACGGGCATCCATCGGGCGACCGTCTGGTCGGAACAGGCGGACGTGCAGGCCGTCGTTGTCACACGTCACGCGCACACGTGCGCCGGAGATGCCGAACGTTCCGCGCCGCCCACGCCGCAGCGCGTTGGCGAGCGCCTGCTCGAGGAGTCCGGCGCTGACATTCGCCCGTGCGAGCCGGTTGTCGAACGGAAACGTGTCGTAGAGGTGACCGAACGTGATCGGTCCGTCCGGCAGGTCGGCGCGCAGGCCACCGAGGCTGTTGTTGTTCAGCGCGACATCGGCCTGCGATTGCTCGCGCAGTGCATCCGCATAGAGGTTGCCGAGGGGCGACTCCGGATCGCCGGTCCGTGGCAAGGGTCGATCGATGACGACGCCGAGGGGCGTGGCCTGGAGGCGACGGACCTCCGCAAGTGCCGGCTCCATCGCACGGGCAATCCGCAGGTCCTCGGCGACGGCACGCCCCTCATAGGCAGCCTGCGTTGCCGTGGGATCGGCTGGCGCAGCGCACACACCGCTCCCAGCAGTGCGGCTCGCGCAGATGTCCTGCGGCGCGAACGGACGGGCGGCAAGCACCCGCCCTGAACGCCGGTCCAACGTGAGGTCGATCCGCCCGAACGCGCGCCCGCCCCAGTAGGACTGGACAATAGGGATACCGGCCACCTCGTGTGCCAAGCCGGCATGCGTGTGCCCGGCGACGATGGCGTCGAGTGCACCGGGCGCCACGCCCCTTGCGAGTTCGAAGATCTCGGCATTGGGATCGCACGAGCTGAGGTCGTGCGGGTCGTCGAAGCGATCGCAGCCCCCACCGGCGTGCGCGACGAGGATGACCACCTGCGCGCCGGACGCACGCAGCCGCGAGGACTCCGAGGATACCGTCTCGACGAGTGGCGCAAGGCGGAGGCCGCGCACGTTGAGCGGCAGCGTCGCTCGCAGCGCGCCGGACGTCATCATGCCGATGATGCCGACCTTCACTCCCGCCGCGTCGACGAGGACCGAGGGGTGCACGTTCGGCCAGTCGACACGTTCGCCGGTCGTTTCATCGATCAGGTTCGCCGCCAGGAACGGGAAGTGCGCCTGCGCCGCGCGTGCCTTCAGCGCACCACGCGGATCGGCGGTGGGGTCCTGCCGTGCGCCGGGACGGTCGGCTGCGCCGAAATCGAATTCGTGATTGCCGACCGCGAGTGCCGTATAGCCGAGGGCGTTGTAGGCGTCGACGACCACCGCGCCTTCGCTGAGGTCCGACTCGACACCGCCCTGGAAGGTATCTCCCGCATCGAGCAGCAGCAGTGCCCCGCCGTCAGCGGCCCGTGCAGCCCGCAGGTTGTTGACGTACCCGGCAAACACCGCCAGGCCACCGCGGCCGTCTCGCGGCTCGAAGTAGCCGTGCAGGTCGCTGGTCCCGACAATCGAGAGGGTGGTCGTGCTCGGAGAGGCGGACACCGGCGGTATCACCGCGGCCTTCAGCAACCCGACACACACCACCACCGCGGCGGCAGCAGCGCGAGGGCTGGCGAGACGCAGGACGGTGGAGCTTCGAGACAAGGCCCTTATGGCGCGAGCCGTTCGCGCACCCACGTGCCGTGCGGCTCCAGACGATAGCGGATCCGGTCGTGGAGGCGGCTCGGACGTCCCTGCCAGAACTCGAACTCGAACGGCAGCACACGGTATCCGCCCCAGGTCCGCGGGCGCTCGATCGGCGAGTCCTCGCCGATCCGCCCGCTCAACTCGGCCAGTGCAGACTCGAGCGGGTCCCTGCCCGGGATGATGGCGCTCTGGTTGGACACAACGGCCCCGAGCTGGCTGCCACGCGGACGGCTCTGGAAGTACTCGTCGGACTCGGCGTCACTGGTCCACTCGACGCTGCCCTGCACGCGCACCTGCCGTTCGAGCACATCCCAGAAAAAGGTCAGCGCGGCGTGTGGGTTGGCCTGGAGCTGCTGCCCCTTGCGGCTCGTGCGATGCGTGTAGAACACGAGCCCCCGGTCATCGAGCCCCTTGAGCAGCACGACGCGTGCGTCAGGACGGCCATGTGCATCGACGGTGCTGAGCGTCATCGCGTTCGGCTGCATCAGTCCGGCGGCGTGCGCGTCGCCCAGCCAGACGCGGAACTGTTCGAATGGATCAGGGTTCGCGTCCTCTTCAGTAAACGTGCCCGTCGTATGCTCGCGTCGGAGTCCGGCCAACCACTGAGTCATGCATCCATTCTGACGCAGACGCCGTTCAGCGCACCGGTCGCCGTTCGACGATGGGGACGGATCGTCGAAGTCGCCTCCGTGGGCGTCTTCAGGGGAAGCGCTGTAACCAGGGCACGGTGAGCTTCGAGATCGCGCCCAGGACGAAACACAGCAGCGCGACGCTCGCGAACATCGGGAACCGTGGCCGCTGCGTGCCGTACTCGGTGAGCTGGATCGTGCCGGCCGCGACCTGATCGATCTCGTTGATCGCCGCGAGCAGCGACCGCTCGTCACTCGCGGCGAAGAACTTGCCGCCGGTCTTCTTCACGGCGTCTCGCCAGAGCTTGTCCGGCACGGCTGGGTCGCCTTCGCG
>JAFDVO010000047.1:0-112756 GCA_018268955.1 Acidobacteriota bacterium
CGACACCGAGGTGTACTCGAACACTGGCGGCCAGCAGTCGAAGGCCACGCCGACCGCGGCGGCCGCGAAGTTTGCGGTCGCCGGCAAGACCGGAGGCAAGAAGGATCTGGGGCTCATGGCGATGGCCTACGGCCACGTCTACGTCGCGCAGGTCGCCTTCGGCGCAAAGGACTCGCAGACGCTGAAGGCGTTCCAGGAGGCCGAGTCCTACCCCGGACCGTCGGTCATCATCGCCTACAGCCACTGCATCGCGCACGGGTACGACCTGGTGCACGGGCTCGAACACCAGAAGCTCGCAGCCGAGTCCGGCTACTGGCCGCTCTTCCGGTTCGACCCGCGACGTGGCGCGAATGGCGACAGCCCGCTCATGCTCGATTCGGCGGATCCCCGCGCGGCGGTCGAGGCACTGCTCGCCGCCGAGACCCGGTTCCAGCTGACCGACAAGCACGACCACGCGCGGTACACCGAACTGGTGCATCAGATGGAGCACCAGATCAAGCACCGGTTCGCGCTCTACCACGAACTGGCCCACGTCCACGACTGAGCGGCGGTTCACGATCGGGCAGGCGTTCCAGCCTGCCCGGTCCCTCCGCTTCCCCCGCCTGAGTCCGTCTCGCGTCCGTCGATCAGAGTCCACTTCCGCGACTCGTCACGGGCAACGCGATTGCCGGGATCCCGGCAATCCAGTTGGCGCTCCAGCCCGAACAGTGCAAAATCAGCCCGTTCAGCGTGGCATATCCCGTGCTCGACTGCTGTATGGAGGGGCGGATGATCAACCTGAAGAACGTGCTGGTGGCGGTGAACTTCGACGAAACGTCCAACGTCGCCCTGCGGTACGCGCGCAGCCTCGCCAGGAACTTCGGCGCACGGCTGCATGTGCTGCACGTGATGGAGAACCTCTTCCTTCGCCCGATGGCGAACGACCCGCGAGCGATCGAAGCGGGCACGACCCGTCGTCTCCTGGACACCCTCACCGAGGAGGACCGCACCGTCCTGCACGCCGTGCCGGTGATCAGGAAATCCGACGCCCCTGCGGAAGAGATCGTCAAGTACGCACAGGCCGAGCAGATCGACCTCATCGTCATGGGCACGCACGGTCGGCCCGGGGTGGCTCACCTGCTGATGGGCAGCGTCGCCGAGAAGGTGGTGCGAACGGCGCCGTGCCCCGTCCTCACGCTCAAGCAGTCGGAGCGCGAGTTCATCGTGAACGATGCGACAGAGGCGTCCGCGACGTAGCGGACGGTCGCGGTTCTTATCAGGAAGTCGCAGGAAGCGAGGTTTCATCATGATGTCGCTCAAGAACGTCCTCGTCGCCACCGACTTCGGCGAGGCGTCCGCCGCAGCGCTGAGCTACGGTCGCGAACTGGCGCGCACGTTCGGCGCCACGCTGCACGTCCTGCACGTGGCAGACGATGTCTACATGCGCCTGGGCGGCGATGCCTACGTGGCGGTGCTGCCGGAGCTCCAGAAGGACATCGAGAACGCCGCGAATCGTCAGCTCGACGAACTGCTCATCGACAACGACGCCAAGCCGCTGACGATCAAGAAGGCCGTGGTGACCTCGGCGGCGACGGCAGTGGCGGTCGTGCAGTACGCGCGCGACATGAACATCGACCTGATCATCGTCGGCACGCACGGGCGCGGGACCATGGCGCACCTCCTGATGGGCAGCGTGGCCGAGCGGATCGTGCGGACGGCGCCGTGCCCGGTGCTCACCGTGAGGGAGCGTGAACACGACTTCGTCACGCCGGACGCGCTCACGACCATCGCACAGGCCTGACCATGCGCGAAGCCACCCCGCCCGTCCCGGCTGGCGACACGATCGACAGCCCGCGGCTGGTCCTGCGCGACGGGACGGTGGCTTCCGTGCGTCCGTCCTCGTCCGCGGACCGTGACGCGATCCGGCGGTTCTTTCATGAGCTGTCTCCGGAGTCGCGCCGCAACCGGTTCTTCACCTCGTCCGAACCGCCGGAGTCGCTCGTCGATCGCATGGCGGATTCCAGCGATCCCCGGCAGGCGCTCACGCTGCTGGTTCATCGCTTCCGCACGGACGATGTGCGGCCGGTGGCCGTGGCGTCGTACATGGCGGTCAATGCCACGAACGCGGAGGTGGCGTTCGCGGTTGCGGACACGTTCCAGGGGCGAGGCGTCGCCACCGTGTTGCTCGAGCGCCTGGCGGTCCACGCGACGCGCCACGGGTTCCGGAAGTTCCAGGCCAGCACGTTCGCGGACAACCACGCGATGCTCGAGGTGTTCAGGGACTCGGGCTTCGAGATCCGGTCGAAGACGACCGCCGGCGTGGTGGACCTGCAGCTGTCGCTCACGATGTCGGCCGAGGGGGTGCGCTCATCCGAAGAGCGTGAACGGGCCGCGACAGCCGCGTCACTCGCGCCGCTGCTGAAGCCCGCATCGGTCGCCGTGGTTGGCGTCTCGCGGGACGATCGGACCAGCATCGGCCGTCGGGTCTTCGATGCGCTGCGCGCGGGCGGGTTCACCGGCCCGATTCACCCGGTCAACCCGCACGCTGACGCGATCGACGGCGTGCCGTGTCATGGCTCCGCGCGAGCACTGCCACGCGGCATTGACCTCGCGGTCATCGCCGTGCCCGCGCCCCTCGTCCTCGCCGCCGTCGACGACTGCGCGGCAGCGGGCGTCAAGTCGCTGGCCGTCATCTCGGCCGGCTTCGCAGAGGCCGGGGACCAGGGACGGGCGCGGCAGGACGAGCTGGTCGAGCGCGTCCGAAACCACGGGATGCGCATGGTGGGGCCCAATTGCATGGGGGTCCTGAATGCGGCCACGGACGTCCGGATGAATGCGTCCTTCTCGCCCGCCATGCCCGCGAGCGGACATGTGTCGCTGCTCTCCCAGAGCGGCGCGCTGGGCATTGCCATCATCGAACTCGCGACGGAGCGTGGCGTCGGCCTGTCCACGTTCGTCAGCGTTGGCAACAAGGCTGACGTGTCCGGCAACGACCTCCTGCAGTATTGGGAGCGCGATTCGGACACGTCAGTGATGCTGCTGTACCTCGAATCGTTCGGCAATCCGCGGCGCTTCGCGCGGCTCGCCCGCCGCATCGCGCGCAGCAAGCCGATCGTCGCGGTGAAGGCCGGGCGCACGAGCGCCGGAGTACGTGCCGCTGGCAGCCACACGGCAGCGATGGCGGCGAGTGACGTCGCCGTGAACGCGCTCTTCCAGCAGTCAGGGGTGATTCGGGCGGACACCATCGACGAGATGTTCGACATTGCCGCCTGCCTCGAGGCGCAGCCGTTGCCCGCAGGCGCCCGGGTCGGGATCGTGACGAATGCCGGCGGCCCTGGGATCCTGGCGGTGGATGCCTGCGTCGCGGCCGGGTTGCAGGTCGTGGAGTTCGGCGCCGACACGCGGGCGCGTCTCCGTGCGTTCCTCCCGGCTGAAGCCAACATCAGCAACCCCGTGGACATGATTGCGTCCGCCGGTCCCGCGGAGTTCCGTCGCACCGTCGAGGTCGTCCTGACTGCCGGCGAAGTGGATGCACTCATCGTGATCTACACGCCTGTGTATCCGGAGACGCAGGCGGCCACGCACGCCGCGATTGCCGCGGGCGTCGCTGCAGGCCGTGCAGCCGGAGCCACGGGCAAGCCGGTGCTCGCGTGCCTCATGGCGGAACGGGGCACCCTGATGCCAATGGCGGTCGCGAAGGGCTCTGGCGAGCCCTCGGGGGAGCCACTCGAGCACGTGCCCGTGTACGGATTCCCGGAGAACGCGGCCCGAGCCCTTGGCAGGATCGCCGCGTACGCGGCATGGCGTGCCCAGCCACCGGCCCTCTATTGGAGCTTCGACGACATCCGGCCGGATGAAGCCCGCGATCTGTGCCGCGCCATCGTGGAGTCCCGCGGCAACGCGTGGCTCACGCCCGAGGAGACCCGCCGGGTCCTGCACGCGTTCGGCCTGCCGCTGCTGCCGACCGTCCTCGCGCGGAGCGCGGACGAAGCGGCCGCGCTCGCCGCGGTCTTCGGCTACCCGGTCGTCGCCAAGCTGCAGGCACGCACCCTGCTGCACAAGAGTGACGTCGGGGCCGTGCAGGTCGGGCTCTCGTCTGAACGGGCCGTGCGGGCCGCCTTCCGGGAGCTCACGGCCGTTGGCGCCGAGCACGGGCCGGTCCATCCGGTCGATGGCGAAGGGGTGGTCATCCAGCCGATGATCGCGGGTGGCGTCGAGACGATGATCGGCATCACGGACGATCCGCTGTTCGGCCCGCTGGTGGCGTTCGGGCTGGGTGGCGTGCACGTCGAAGTGCTGGGGGACGTCCGCTTCCGGATCGCCCCGCTGACGGATCGCGACGCAGACGCCCTGCTCAGCGGCATCCGGGGATACAAGCTGCTCAAGGGGTACCGCGGGCACGCGCCCGCCGACCTCGACGCGTTGAGGGAACTGCTCCTCCGCGTCGCGCGCCTCGCCGAAGAGGTGCACGAGATCGCCGAGCTGGACCTGAATCCGGTGATCGCCCTGCCGCCGGGCCAGGGCTGCCGCATCGTGGACGCACGCATCCGCGTCTCGGGCCGCCGCAGCGTCGCCGCCGCCCCTCCTCCACCGAGCACTCCCACCACCGCGTGAGGTGAGCCGTGCTGCTCGAAGTGTTCGTCGCCGCCCTCGTCAGCGATCTGGCGACGGGGTTGGGTGCGCTGCCGTTTCTCTACTTCGACCGCTTCGAGCAGCGCTGGTTCGGCATTGCCGGAGGGGTCGCCAGCGGCATGATGCTGTCGGCCTCGGTGTTCGCACTGGCGGACAAGGCCATTCACCGTGGCGGCGCAATACCCGTCATCCTCGGGATGCTCGCGGGAGCCCTCTTCTTTGCCGCGACGGCACGCCTCATCGAACAGCGGCACTGGCACCTCGGAGACTGGAGCGAGCGCGACTCGCGCAAGTCCATCCTCATGATCACCACGATGTTCGTCCACAGCGTGCCGGAAGGGATCGCCATCGGCGTCGGCTATGCGACTGGCGAACTACGCTTCGGACTGCTGCTGGCGACCGCCATTGCGGTGCACAATATCCCTGAAGGCACGGCCGTCTCGCTCCCGCTGCGGGAGCGTGGCGCCTCAGTCTGGCGCTGCGCCGGGTACGCCGTGCTGACGAGCGTTCCACAACCGATCCTCGCGGTGCCCGCGTTCCTGCTCACCTCGTTCTTCCAGCCGCTCGTGGCGCCGTCGCTCGGCTTCGCGGGAGGCGCCATGATCTTCCTGGTGATGTCTGAACTCCTGCCCGAGAGCCTCGCCACGTGTTCGAGGACCGAAACGGCGTGGAGCGTGACGCTGGGGCTGGTCGGGATGCTCGGCGTCACCGCGGCGCTCGGACTCTGAGGCGAGTCTCGCAATTAGTGAATTGGTGAGTTGGTGAGTTGGTGAATTGGTGAATTGGTGAGGGTGCTTTGACGTGGATGCGTCGTGGTGTCGTGACGGTGTTGGCGTTGCTCGTGCTGGTGCCGTTTGGGGGGAGTGCGGTCTGGAACGGGGCCTCGAACACGCTCGAGCGGGAGCTGGTGCGATCGACGGCCGCGCCACCGGAGATGCCAACCGGAGCGGCTGATCTCCCGGCGCCGGTCGCACGGTTCCTCGCGCACACATTCCCGCCAGGACAGCTGCCGATCCGGGCGGCGCAGCTCGAACAGGCGGGCGAGTTCCTCCTCAACGGCGAGTGGAAGCCATTCACGGCGCACCAGGTGTTCACGTCGGCGCCACCGTCCTTCATGTGGGATGCACGCATCAGCATCGCTCCGCTCGTCTCCGTCTACGTGCGGGACGCGTACATCCGGCGCAGTGCGTCGATGCGGGCGCGCGTGATGGCCGTCCGCACGGTCGTCGACGCGCGGCCGAGCCCTGAACTCGCCTCCGGCGCCCTGATGCGGTACCTCGGCGAGGCGGTCTGGTTCCCCACGCGCCTCGTGCCCGGCCGTGGGCTCACATGGACCGGAGTCGACGACACCCACGCCGAGGCCACGCTCGTGGACGGCGACACGACGGTCTCCCTTCGCTTCACGTTCGACGACAGCGGCGCCGTGACGGAGGTCTACTCACCGGCGCGCTACCGTGAGGTGAACGGTTCGTACGTCAAGACGCCGTGGCGGGTGCGCGCAATGGGCCAAGAGGTGCTGGGAGGCGTGCGGCTGATGTCACCCGCTGAAGCGGAATGGGTGATGCCGGAGGGACCGCAGCCGTACTGGCGCGGTCGCGTCACCCACGTGCAGTACTCGTACTGACGACCGCGTCGGACGCCCGACCGAACGGTCCCAGGCGCACGGCACCGCCCTTCGTATCAGGTGGGCGAGGGCGAGCGGGGTGCGCCGCCGCGTGTTCCGCGACAGCGTACCGCACGCCCACCACGCGCTAGTCTAGCGATGCGCGTGGTGATGATGATGATGGTGGTGCTCGGCGTGTCCGTCGTGCGCGTCCCCGTGCGCATGATGGTGCGAGGGCGCGGAGACGAGCTTCAGGTCCTCGAGCCACCGCACCCACTCGTCGATGCCCTGGCCGCTCGTGGCCGATACCGGAATCATCAACGGTTTGGGCATCACCATCGACAGGTTCTCGCGAATGCGGTCGATGCTGATGTCCGGCAGGACGGAGAGCAGGTCGACCTTCGTGAGCAGCACCAGGTCGGCCTTCCGGAAAATCGTCGGATACTTCAGCGGCTTGTCCTCGCCTTCCGTCACCGACAGCGCCACCACGTTCACGTCCTGTCCCAGGTCGTACACGGCCGGACAGACCAGGTTGCCCACGTTCTCGATGAAGAGCACGTCGAGCTCGCGCCAGGGCAGTCGATGCAGCCCCTTGTGCACCATGTCCGCGTCGAGGTGACAGGCCGATCCGGTGGTGATCGCTTCGGCGGCGATGCCGGCCGCACGCACCCGTCGCGCGTCGTTGTCCGTCGCGAGGTCCCCCACGAGGACGCCCAGCTTCTTCGACGGCCCCAGCACCCGCGCGGTCGCCTCCAGGACGGCGGTCTTCCCCGCCCCCGGGGACCCCATCAGGTTGATCACCGCGACCTGGTGATCGTGAAAGTGCTCGCGGTTGTGGCGAGCCGCGCGTTCATTATTGGCAAGAATGCGCTCGTGCACCGCCACAGGGACGATGTCGCTGTCGCCGCATCCACAGGAATCGCACATCACGGCACCTCCAATTCCAGTCGTTCGAGCACTATCTCATCGCCCGAGGCCATCGTCGCGGGCTTGCCGCACTGATCGCAGGTCAACCGGCGACCCGGCGGGATGTCGCCGTGGCCCTCGGGGCAGCTCCACCGCTCAGGGATCTCCTCGACCTCGAGCGGCGCCTGCTCGCAGATGGTCTTCACGCGAAACGTGTCGTACGCCGTCTTCAGCAGCGGCACGTCCACACCGGCCGCCCGGCCGATGCGGACGCACACCCGCTTCACGGCAATCGCCTGACGACGGGCTGCCTGCGACTCGATCTGATCGAACATCGCCTGCACGATGGAGTACTCATGCATGGTGGTCGGCCCCCTGTGGCCGTGGCCCGGTCGCTGCAGGAAAGCGCGGCGGGCGCTTCTCGAAGAACGCCAGCAGCCCCTCTGCGAATTCAGGACCATTGGCCGCCCGCGCAAGCTCCTCGAGCTCGCGGTCGAGATGATCGTCGAGCCGGTCCATCCCAGCGGACTGGTTCATCAATTCCTTGGCGATCGCGAACGCACGTGGCGGTCCCTGCGCGAGCCGCTCGGCCATGGCTGCGACTTCGGCGGCGAAGGGCTCGACCTCGAACACGCGCGTGACGAGCCCGACGTCCCTGGCCTCGTCGGCAGTCAGCCGTGGGTTGAGGAAGAGCAGTTCGAGCGACCGACGCAGCCCAATGAGCCGCGGCAGCATGAAGGTCGTGCTTTCGGCGCCCGTCAGCGCTGTTTTCGAGTAGGCCCACTCGAACGAGGCACGCTGCGACGCGACCACGATGTCGCACGCCATGGCGATGCCGAGACCACCCGCGGCCGCGACGCCGTCGACCGCCGCAATAAATGGCTTCGGCGCACGGCGGATCTCGGAGATCGCGCTGTGGATGTACTCGAGGATCTGCTTGAACACCTCGCCGTACTGGATCGGTGTCCCCTCCGGCGGGCGACGGTACTCCGCGCGTGTGAGGTACTCCAGGTCGCCGCTGCTGCCGCCGTTTCGGATGAACTTCAGGTCCGCGCCGCTGCAGAACATGCCGGGCAGCCCCTGAAGGATCACGACCCTCACGTCCGTGTCCCGCGCCAGGCGAAGCGCTGCGCGCCGAAAGTCCTGCGCGGTCTGCACGTCCATCGCGTTGAAACGCTCGGGGCGGTTGATGGTAATCACCCCCACCGCGCCACGCTGTTCACTGAGGATCGTCAACATCGTTCATATCCCAACTCGGGACTCGGGACTCGGAAGTCAGAACCGCACTTCCGACTTCTGACTTCTGCATTCTCACTTCTAACGTCTAACGTCTAACGTCCCCTATGCGCTTGCCCTCTTGTAGCCGCGCAGCAGTTCGTGAATGCGCATCGCATCCGGCGGCGTCATGCGCCCCTGCTCGTCGACAAGCCAGGGCATGATGCGCGCGGGGTCCGACGCGCCGAGTTCATCGAGGTCCACTCGGCCGTCTGCCACCAGCCGCAGCGCCGCGTCGAGGAGCGGACCGGAGGCGTCGCGAATCATCCATTCCTGGTGGGCGTAGGCATACGCCTTCAGCATGTCGGTCGCGTCCCAATGCCGCGCGCGTGACACGAGCGGCGACACCGGGTACGCCCACGAGCGGACGACCGGTGCGCCGCCGTCGGGTTCATCGTTGACGAGGTGCACGGTCGCGCTCGTCTCGTGCTGGCCATCGGCAATGGCGTCCCGTACGGCGCGGATGCCCACGTAGGCTGGCCGGTGATCCGCGCGGCGGATGGTCAGGTCACTGAAGTGCAGGTTCAGAATCCGGTTGCGGAACTGCTCCAGCATGGGGCGGGTCAACAGGTACAGATACCCATCGAGCAGGACCAGGTCAGGACGGAAGCCATTCAGCAGGTCCGTCGTGGCCCTGTCGTAGACGCGTCGCGTGTGGAAATCCCGGTACACCTTCGACCCGCGCGCCCCGTAGAAGTCCGCAATGCCGTGCTTCACCACGGGAACGCCCTGCGCCGCGATCGCATCGGCGCCAGCCAGGTCCGGCTCGCTCGTCACGGCGCAGACGATTTCGAACGGCATCGCGTCGCGCTGCTGCGCCTGCAGCAGGTGCAGCAGCCCAGGCGCCCGCCGCGAGCAGAGCACCGCAACCCGGACCGGCGCTTCCCTCGTCAGCATATGCGTGGCAGCGGCTCGCCTTCCGGCTCCGCGATGAGACGCCGGCCGAAGGCGGTGTCGAGGACCACCATGCCTGGACGTTCATCCGTGCAGGTGCCGATGATTGCGGCCTCGCGACCAAGCGGATGGGCACGCAACGCCCGCAGGACCTCTTCGGCGAAGGCGGCCTTGACGCCGATCACGGCCTTGCCCTCGTTGGCGATGAGCAGCGGATCGACGCCGACCAGCTCGGACACCCCACGCGTTTCCGGCCTTACCGGCAGCGCCTTCTCATCGATCACGATGCCGACGCGGCTCTTCGCGGCCATCTCGTGCAGCGCGCTGGCCACGCCACCCCGCGTCGGATCCTTCATCGCGGTGATGACCCGCGGGTCGCGTTTGAGGGCCGCACGGACAAGCCCGTTGAGCGGCGCCACATCCGACAGCAGCGGCGCATCGAGCGCGAGGCCATGGCGGGTCGCCATCACGGCCATCCCGTGATCGCCGATCGTGCCGGTCACGATGATGCGGTCACCCACGCTGAGCGTGTTGTCGCGGACGATGAACGGCGTCAGCCCGATGCCGGTCGTGTTGATGACGATCCCGTCGATCTCGCCCTTGCCCATCACCTTGGTGTCCCCGGTCAGGATGCGCGCGTGCGCTTCCTCGCAGGCCTGGCGCATCGACGCCAGAATCTGGTCGAGGTCCTTCCGTGGGAAGCCCTCCTCGAGAATGACGCTGCAGGTCAGCCCCAGCACCTCGGTGACTCCCATCATCGCCAGGTCGTTCACCGTGCCGCAGACAGACAGCCGGCCGATGTCACCACCCGGGAAGAACGGCGGCTGGATCACGTGCGAGTCCGTGGTCATCACCAGCCAGCGGTCACCCACCCGCACGGCCGCCCCGTCGTCCATCGCCGAGAGGCCGATCACGCCCGCCGGTATCTCGGGCTCGAAAGTGAAGGCCTTGTGGAAGGACTCTTCAATCAGGCGGCGCATCGCGCGGCCACCGGCGCCGTGCTTCAGGCCAATCCGTTCGTCAGTCGGCACAACGGTGCTCATGCCATTCCTCCCTCAGGGGTCGGGACGCAGCGGAGGCATCCGTCCGTCGCTGGTGCGCGCAGGTCGGGAACTCCGCCGTACTGGTGCCAGATCCTGCAGGTGCCTTCGCTGCTCACCATGCAGGCGCCCACCGGCTGGTCGGGCACGCACTCGCGTCCGAACAGCGGGCAATCGGATGGGGACGCGATGCCGGCCATGATGTTGCCGCAGATGCACTGGCGGACCAGCGTGGATGGGGCGCGATGCCACAGGGCGTTGACGTCGATGGTGAACCGCTTCCGTGCGTCGACGTGCGCGAACTCGTCACGCAGGCGAAGGTTTCCGTTCGGGATGTGCGCGATGCCGCGCCACCGGCCGCCGATCGGCCTGAAGACCTTCCAGAGCTGCTCCTGCGCATTCCGGTTGCCTTCGCGCGTGACGCACCGCGGGAACATGTTCGCCACCTCGGCGCGCTTGTCGCGGATCATCTCGACCAGGCACAGCAGCGCCGCCAGGATGTCCAGCGGCTCGAACCCGGCCACAACGACCGGGATGTGATGCCGGGCCACGAACGGTTCGAAGATGCCTGATCCGGTAATCGTCGCGGCGTGTCCAGCTGCCAGGAACCCCTCGACCCTCGTGTCCGGCATCTCGGAGACGATCTCCATCACCGGCGGAATGAACTTGTGCGCGGAGAGCACGGAGAAGTTCGCCGGCGGGTTGTCGAGCAGCACGGCCGCCGTCGCGACCGCAGTCGTCTCGAACCCCGTGCCGAAGAAGACGACCTCCTCGCTGCTCTGCCGTGCCAGTTCGACCGCCTGCGCGACGCTGTAGACGACGTCGACCCTGGCGCCAGCGGCGCGGGCGTCGGCGAGCGACCCCGCCGACCCCGGGACGCGGATCATGTCACCATACGTGGCGACACGCACGCCCTGCAGCGCCAGCGCCACGCCCTCGTCGATCTCGGGCATGTCGGTGATGCACACCGGGCAGCCAGGCCCCATGATCACGTTGAGCGCACGCGGCAGGGTCGCGCGCAGTCCGAAGCGCGCGATGGCCTGCTCATGGCTGCCGCAGACGTGCATGACCGACACCGGGTTGCGGCCGATGGCCGACACGGTGCGCTCGAGTGCTTCGCTCAGCTCCCGCGCGCGGGCGGGATCGCGAAATTCAAGCGGGTTCATGACCGCCCTGCCTCGATCTCGCCGCGCACGTCGGCGGCCATCAGGTCCTCTGGCCCCTGTCCCGTGTTCTCACGGAGCAGCTGCTCGTACAGCTCGAGCGTGGTCTGCACGTCCTCGCTCGGGATACGACGAATCGCGAAGCCCACGTGGTTGAGCACGTAGTCGCCCACCTGGACCGGCTCGTCGCAGAGATCCAGCCGCACCCGCCGCTTCACTCCCCAGAAGTCGACCACCGCCGTCATGCCGTCGACCTCCGTGACACATCCCGGAACACCCAGGCACATGGTCAGTTCTCCCTCTCTACGAAATCTTGGCGATCGCGTTGGCCGCCACCGCCTGTCCGAGCGCAATCCCGCCGTCGCCTGGCGGCACCTGCGCGTGCAACCGAACGTCGACACCAGTCAGCGCCTCCCGGATCCCTTCGGCCAGCATCGCGTTCTGGAAACACCCACCGCTCGCGACCACGGGCAGCGGACCGGTCGCGTCCATCACGCGCAGCACCACAGCCGACGTCGCCGCCGCCAGCGTGTTGTGGAACGCTGCCGCGATGACCGCCGCGGGCACGCCACGCGAAGCATCGTCTACCGCTGCGCGTACAGCCGACCTGAGGTCCAGCTCCATGAGCGGCTGCCGCTCGTCGATGGTGAACGGGTAGGTTCGCCTCGAAGTGCGGTCCGCCACCTGATTCCACTCGAGCGCGACCTGCCCTTCGAACGCGGCACGACGCCGGTCCAGGAACAGTGCGCCGAAGGCATCGAAGTACCGTCCCACCCCTCGGGCCCGGCTCACATGCACCCCACGCAGAATCAGCTGCCGCATCTGCTCGCGTTCCGCCGCCGACACGGAACGCATGAGGCGTTCGGCAGCGTCCGGCAGCTCGCCGTCGTGGGCGTCCAGCAGCAGCGCAAGTGCGCCGCGCCAGGGCTCGCGCACGGCCGCGTCACCACCGACCAGCGCAATCGGACGGAACGAGGCGAGCCGCTCGAAACGTGCATGGGTCGCGACCAGGATCTCGCCGCCCCAGCTCGTGCCGTCCGTCCCGTAGCCGGTCCCGTCGTACGCAATCCCAATCACCCGCCCGTCCAGGCCGTGCTCCGCCATCGCAGAGACCACGTGCGCATGGTGGTGCTGCACGCGGATCACACGCTCGGGTCGCTGTTCGGCATACCGCGTGGAGAGATAGTCAGGGTGCAGGTCGCACGCCACCAGTTCCGGGCGAATGCCGACGAACCGCTGGAAGCGCTCGATGGCGGTCGTGAACGAGTCGTAGGTCTCCAGGTTCTCGAGGTCCCCGATGTGCGGGCCGAGAAAGGCCTGGGTCCCGGACGCGAGGCAGAAGGTGTTCTTCAGCAGCGCTCCGGTTGCCAACACCGGAGCCGCGAACGGCGTCCGCACGCTGACCGCGCGCGGAACGTAGCCGCGCGAGCGCCGGACCAGCAGCGGTCCGCCTGCGACAACGGTCGCGACCGAGTCGTCGCAGCGCGTGTGGATCTCCCGGTCGTGCAGCAGCAGGACATCCGCAATCGCGCCCAGCCTCAGGCGTGCGTCGTCGTTGGTGAAGGCGATCGGCTCATCCGACAGGTTGCCGGAGGTCATCACCAGAGGGCAGCCAGCGTCGGCGAGCAGCAGGTGATGCAGAGGCGAGTACGGCAGCATCAGCCCCAGCTGCCCGTTGCGGGGCGCAACGGCTTCGGCCAGGCCGCCACCGGGTCGCTTCTCCATCAAGACAATCGGGCGCTCAGGCGAGGTCAGCAGGTCGCGGTGAACCGGAGTGACGACGGCGAGTTCCGAGGCCGCGTCCAGGGTCGGCACCATCACGGCGAGCGGCTTGGCGTCCCGGTGCTTCCGTTCGCGCAGGCGCCGCACTGCTGGTTCCGACGTTGCGTCGCATGCCAGGTGGAAGCCGCCGATCCCTTTCACGGCGACGATGAGGCCGCGCCTGAGCGCGGCGGCCGCCTCGCCAATCGCGTCGGCAGATGGCGTCCCGTCGTCCTTGCCAGTCCACACCAGCTCCAGCTGCGGCCCACACACCGGACACGCCGTCGGCTGCGCGTGGAATCGACGGTCGAGCACATCCTCGTATTCGTGGCGGCACGGGCCGCACATCTCGAACGGCGCCATCGTGGTCGCTGCGCGGTCGTATGGCGCGTCTGTCGCAATCGTGAACCGCGGACCGCAGTTCGTGCAGTTCGTGAAGGGATATCGGTACCGCCGGTTGGCCGGATCGAAGATGTCCTTCACGCAGTCGTCGCAGGTGGCGAGGTCGGGCGGGATGGAGACGAGGTGCTCGGCAGCGGACGCGCTCTGCTCGATGACGAACGCCCGGAGCGGCTCGACCGGGATGGCACTGCACTCGAACCCGGCAATGCGTGCGGCGGGAGGCGGCGAGTCGTGAAGCGCGGCTTCGAACGCGCGCAGCGTCGGCCCATCGCCGAACGCATCGATCGTCACGCCCGAGGCGTCGTTCCAGACGCGCCCGCGAACGCCCGACTGCTGCGCGACGCGATAGACCCAGGGGCGGAACCCGACACCTTGCACGGTGCCCCGAATCCGGATGCGCTTCCCCTCCGCAACGCTGGACATGACGATGCCTCGTTGAGGGGCAATACGTCTGCCACACGGATTCGTCCACTTTTGTGTGGATTTCGTCGTCACTTGCCGGAATCCCGGCGGAGGGACTGCGTCGGGATTCGCGGTGGCGCGGAATAACCCACGCACCGCGAGTCCGTTACAGCTGAGACGTCGCGAGCGAGCCCGCCGGAGTGACGGGCTGCCACCACGGGGCGTCCACGTCTCCGACGGCGTCACTCGTCCGCGGACGCACGTCGTCACCGTGCTCGGCGAGCACGCGCGCGACCGCGTCGGCTGCCGGGCTGACCGCTGCCGCGAGTGCAGGACTCAGGTCGAGGCTCATCTGACAGCTCGACGGCACGACTCCAACGATGGTGATGTGCGCTGGCGCACGACCGGCGAACTCCAGTGTGAGGACGCACTCCTTCACGCCCGGGTCGTGCGGTCCGATCCGGGCGAACGGCGCGTGCCTGGTGAGATCTGCCTTGTCGTAAATCTTCATCGTGCCGGCGGGGAGGTCCGCCTTCACCGTATCGACGAAGACGACGTGGTGCGCATCGGTCAGCCACGGTGTGAGGTCGAGGCCGGGTGTGCCGAGGTCGATCACCTCGACGTCCGGCCCGACGACATACCGTTGCAGGAATGCCCTGACAACGCTCGGGCCGAACCCATCGTCTCCCATCAGTACGTTGCCAAGACCCAGGACATACGTTCGCGCCATTGACCCGCTCCGCTTCGAGCTTCGAAGAAGTGGCTCAGAACTTCGGGCTCCCGGCTTCGCGGCGGTTCGGCTTCTGGCCAGAAGTCGACAGCGCCCGGAGGCTGAAGCCCGGAGCCTGGAGCCTGACACGGTTGCTACAGGGCTTTCACCCGCGCAATCTCGTTGCCTTCGACATCGACAGTGTGAATCGCGCACGCGATACACGGGTCGAATGAATGGACCGTCCGCAGCACCTCGAGTGGCCGCTCCGGATCGGCGATCGGGTTGCCGACGAGTGAGGCCTCGTACGGTCCCGCCTGGTCCTGCGCATCGCGCGGGCCGGCGTTCCACGTGCTTGGCACCACCGCCTGGTAGTTCTTGATCTTGCCGTCCTCGATGACGACCCAGTGCGACAGCGTGCCTCGTGGGGCCTCATGGAAGCCGAAGCCCTGCTGCTCGCCTTTCGGGAACACTGGCTCGTTGAAGATGGCGACGTCGCCCTTGCCGATGTTCTCGGCGAGCAACTGCCAGTGCTTCTGCGCCAGCTCGGAGATGACCGCGCAGCGGATCATGCGCGCGGCATGACGGCCGAGCGTGGAGTGGAGCACGGCCGGCGTCAACTGCGCCCCGGCAACCTTGCCCGCGGTCTCGAGCGTCTTCGCCGCCCAGCGCTTCGTGGGCTCGTGTCCCTGCGCGAAGCCGACGAGCACCTGCGCGAGCGGGCCGACCTGCATCACCTTGCCGTCAATGCGTGGCGACTTGATCCACGAGTATTTCTTGTTCGCGTCGTACGGCGTGTACTTCGGCACCGTCTCCTCTTCCCACGGGTGCTTCTGCCACTCGCCGTCGTACCAGGAGTGCGCGATCGACTCGGACACGTTCTTGCGGAAGTACTCGTCCTCGAACGACGTGATCGGCGTGATCTTCGCCAGGTCGCCGTTGAAGATGGTGCCGCCGGGGAAGTCGAACTGCGTGCCCTTGCTGTCGAGCGGGAGGTCCGGCACGGACAGGTAGTTCGTCACGCCCGAGCCGTGCTTCAGCCAGTCGGCATACATCGCGCCGATGGCGCAGACGTCCACGAAGTACACCTGCTCGATGAACTGCTGCACCGAGTCGAGCAGGCTCTTCACTTCGTAGAGCTTTTGCATGTTCAGCGTCGCCTGGTTGTCCAGGTTGATCGCGTTGGCCACGCCGCCCACCGCGAGGTTCTGGATGTTCGGCGTCTTGCTGCCGAGAATGGCGACAACCTGGTTGACCTTGCGCTGGTAAT
Source organism: Acidobacteriota bacterium (assembly GCA_018268955.1). Lineage (GTDB taxonomy): Bacteria > Acidobacteriota > Vicinamibacteria > Vicinamibacterales > CAVVIG01 > CAVVIG01. The sequence goes on from JAFDVO010000047.1 coordinate 16,037, forward strand.
CGAGCGCCTGGAGGTAGTGCGAGACGGCAAGCAGGTTGACCTCCGGCGACAGCTTCATCGCCGGGTGCCCCCAGTAGCCGTTGGTGAAGATGCCGAGCTGCCCGCCCTCGACGAACTTCGCGAGACGGCCCTTCACCTGCTCGAACTGCTGGCGGCTGTTCCCGGGCCAGTCCGAGATGCTCGCGGCGAGCGCGGCGGTCTTCGCCGGGTCCGCCTTGAGCGCCGAGGTGACGTCCACCCAGTCCAGCGCGGAGAGCTGGTAGAAGTGCACGATGTGGTCGTGCATCGCGTGGGCGGCGATGATGAGGTTCCGGATGTACTGCGCGTTCTTCGGAATCTCGAGCTTCAGCGCGTTCTCGACGGCCCTCACCGAGGCGATCGCGTGGACCGTCGTGCAGACACCGCAGAACCGCTGTGTGAACACCCAGGCTTCACGCGGGTCACGCCCTTCGAGAATCCGTTCGATGCCGCGGAACATCTGACCCGAAGACCAGGCCTTCTTGACCACGCCACCGTCGACCTCGACGTCGATGCGGAGATGGCCCTCGATGCGTGTAATCGGGTCGACCGTAATGTGCGTACTCATTACGCAGCCTGCCTTTCGGGCGCGACCGTGCGGCCGCCGGACAGAATCGGGAAGTTCCTGACGATGAAGACATAGGCGATCACTTCAGCCGCAATCAGGCCGACCGTCACCAGGATCTCCGGGACGCTCGGGAAGTACGACCAGTGGGCGCCGGGGTTGAATGCGACGAGGAAGACATCGAAGCGGTAGAGCGCGCCGGCAAACATCATCACCATGGCCGACCGGACCAGGTGCCCGATGTCACGCCGGCTCGAGGGCGAGGCCAGCATCACTGCGGGCGCGAGCAGGAGCGCGAGTTCCAGGATGATCATCAGAGCCCGTGTGTCGAGCACCAGCAGGTCCCCGAGCACGCCACGCACCCCCATGTCCACGAGCCGCATGGCGACGACCACCACCTGCAGCGGCACGATCACGCCCGCGAGGCCGGCAAGCATCTCGGTCTCGGGCTTCCGCTTGAAGCCGAGCGCCGAGAACGCCGACTCGAAGACCACGACCGCGTAGCCCATCGAGACGCAGGTCATCAGGAAGAACAGCGGCACCAGCGGCGTCCGCCACAGTTCGTGCAGCCGCCAGTTCGCCAGCAGCATCAGCGTCCCGAGCGACGACTGGTGCATCGTCGGCAGCAGCATTCCGAGCGCGACAATCCAGATGGAGGTCTTCTTCAGGATCGGGATGGCGGTGTTCGCCAGGGACCGCATGGTCTGGTTCGCCCCGTCCTTGAACCGCTCGAGGAGGTACGGCGCGATCTCGATCCACAGCACCACGACATACGCCATGATGCAGAGCGCGATCTCCAGCAGCGCCGAATTGAAGTTCCAGCGCCAGAAGAACAGCGGCACCTTCCAGAGCCCCCACCACCGGCCGACGTCCAGCGCCACGCCCATGCCGGCGAGCGTGTAGCCGAGCGCGCTGGTCAGGATGGCAGGGCGCACCAGCGGTGAGTACTGCCCCTTGTTGCGGATGTAGACGAGGATGGCGACCGCGTACCCACCGCAGGCGAGCGCCGTGCCGGTGACCACGTCGAACGCGATCCACAGCCCGAAGGGATAGCCGTCGTTCATCGCCGTCGTCGCGCCAAGCCCGGCGATCAGGCGCCACGCGATCATCAGCGCGCCGATGCCGAAGAGGCCGACGACGAGCCGCATCGAGGGCGTCATCAGGCGCCCGCCGACCGGAGCAGCGGCAACATGTGCGTTCATACGTCAGGCCTCCGGCTTCTCTGCGCTGCGCCGGTTGCGCAGCATCACCATGCCGAGCGCCCCGTAGAGCACCACCGGCGCGATGAACCCCTTGTAGACGGTGTGCTGGATCGAGCGGGCCAGTTCCGGCGCGGGCCGGTCGTCGAGCGCCGGCAGGCCCAGCTTGTCGAACGGCACGTGGGAGATGTAGAGGCACTGCGTCCCACCTGCCTCGGTTTCCCCGTAGACCCGGGGCTGGTACTTGTCCGGTTCGGCAGCAATGCGCCGCTTCGCTTCCTGCAGCAGGTCCGCCCGCTTCCCGAAGATGACGGCGTGGCGCGGGCAGACTTCCGTGCACGCAGGCTCCTGCCCATCGGCCAGGCGCTCACGACACAGCTCGCACTTCACGATCTGCGGCGTGTTCGACGACCACTGGAACTTGGGGACGTTGAACGGGCAGGCGATCTCGCAGTAGCGGCAGCCGACACAGTAGTCGACGTTGTACTTGACGATGCCGTTCGGCCCCTTCGTGAGCGCGCCGATCATGCAGGCAGAGACGCACGCGGGGTCGATGCAGTGCATGCACTGCGCCTTCATGAACGATTCGCCCTCGTCGCCCTTGTACAGCTTGATCACCGTCTTCGCGTGCGCGCTGAGCGACAGCGGGGCGTTGTAGCGCGCGTCGATACCCGCGGTGTCCGGCTCGAGGTGATTGGCTTCCTGGCACTTCACGACGCAGGTCTTGCAGCCGATGCAGAGGGTCGCGTCGTAGAGCAGGCCGAGTGCGTCAGCCGGCGCTTCGAGCGGAGCGGCGGCTGCGGGCGTCGTCGTGGCGGAGGCTCCCGCCACGGCGGCGCCGCCGGCAAGCATGGTCTTGAGTGCTGTGCGCCGCGTGATACCCATGGCTACACCCCCGCTTTCGGCAGCGACGATGGCGGCTCGTCAGGCGCCTGGGAGAGCTTCTTCGAGGCCACATACCCGCCACCGACGAGCGCGCCGACGATGGCGCCGCCAACGGCAGTCGCCACGGGGCTGATCGTCCCCTGGTTCGCGTTGATGGGCGGATAGGTGTCGGGCGGAGTCGGGCGGAAGATCTGGACGGTCTGGTGCATCGGCATGCGGAACCCGATCTTCTGCTCCGTGCACCCGAAGCACGGGTGTCCGAGGCCGATGGGCCACGCGTCCACCACCTCGCCGAAATGCATGACCGAGCAGTTCGCGTGCGTCGCCGGTCCTTTGCACCCCAACTTGTAGAGGCAGTACCCGAGGCGGTGCCCTTCGTCGCCGTACTTCTCGGCGAAGCGGCCCGCATCGAAGTGCGCGCGCCGTGGGCAGTGCTCGTGGATGGTGCGGCCATACGCGAACTTCGGCCGGTTCTCCTCGTCGAGTTCCGGGAGCGTCCCGTAGGTCGCGTACTGGAGCACGGTGCCGAGCAGGTTGTACGGGTTCGCGGGGCACCCGGGGATGTTCACCACGGTCTTGCCCTTCAGCACGGCATGCGCGGGCGACGCACCGGTCGGGTTCGGATCCGCCGACGGCACACCGCCCCACGAGGCGCACGAGCCGATCGCGATGACCGCACCGGCCTTGCCGGCCACGTCATTCACGATCTCGAGTGCCGTGCGGCCGCCGATCATGCAGTAGATGCCGTCCTCTTTCGTGGGGATCGCCCCTTCGACGATGCAGACGAACTTGCCCGCGTTCTTCTCCACCGCCGCCTTGAGGGCAGCTTCGGCCTGATGACCCGCGGCCGCAAAGAGCGTTTCGTGATAGTCGAGCGAGATGAGGTCGAGAATGAGCTCGTCGACACCGGGATGCGAGGTGCGGAGCAGCGACTCGGTGCAGCCCGTACATTCCTGGAACTGGAGCCAGATCACCGACGGCTTCGCGCCACGCTCCGCGGCCTTGACGAAGTCCTCGGCCGCAAGCGGGCCAAGGCCGACAGCCGCCGCCGCCATGGAGCAGAAGCGCACGAAGTCACGACGGGAGACTTCGCCGACGCCCGGGGAGTCGAGAGAGAACGAAGCAAACAAAGGACACCTCCAAGCGAGGGAGACGCCGGCCAAACGATGCACACCCGCCGGGCACGCGGGCATGTGTGGATGCGACCTCCTATCGAGCAACGGGGGTGCCAGTGACGGTGCTTTGAAAACCAACGTTTTTGTTCGGATTCTGCAAACTATGATCCTGCGCGTCACAAGCGTCTGCGAGTTTCCGGCGCTCAGCAGGATCGCGGCTGGCGGGTTCTCCCGCAGCCGGGGAACCGGCGCCGATCTTCCGTCGGGCGCAGGCGAACGATCGCTGGGGACAGCTCGTGCGGGTACGTGTGATCGGCGAGTGGGGCACCATGCCGATCAACGCGGCAGAGCGGGGGGAGGTGCAGGGCGCTGGGCCCACGGTGGTGGGCGACGGCCATTGGCCACCGTCACGCGCCGACGTGGCGGCGCTGCGGTGCTGACCGCACAGCCCACCAGGGTGGGTGGGGTGTCTGACTACGCAGCCTTGGTCCCGGCCGGTTCGGTTACCGGCCCGGCGATCTCGATCTTCTTCTTCTTCTCCTCGACCTTGACCATCGGCATGGTGATTTCGAGCACACCGTCATGCATGGTGGCCTTGGCCAGTTCGGGATTCACGCCTTCGGGCAGCGGCACCGCCCTGTAGAAGGTGCCGTAGGTCCGTTCGGTCCTGACGTAGCCCTCCTTCTTCTCTTCCGCTTCGTGCTTGCGTTCTCCGCGGATGACCAGGTGGTCTTCCGCCACCTCGAGGGTGATCTCCTCCTTCTTCATGCCGGGCACGTCGACCTTGACGAGGAGCTCATTCGGTTTGGTCACCATCTCCATCGTCGGCGTCCACATGGCGGCGGGTGTGCGCTCGAAGAACGGTTTCTCGAAGCCGAAGCGATCGAAGAGCGTGTCGAATTCACGGCTCAGGCGATCGAGCATCGGGAAGCCAAACGAGCGTTCGAATGGGGTGAGCGGGGTCGACTCGACCTTGACCGGTTTGTTGGTGGCCATGACGCCCTTCTTTCCTGGCGCGCTGCCTCCCTCCTGTCGTCAGCGTGTCATGTCGAGTATGAAGCGCGGCGCCGAGCGGCTCGCCCCGGATGCTGCCGGCAGCGTTCGGATCGATCGGGCAGATGTCGTGTCCGTCGTTGCGCGGGTGACTGCGGCGGTGCCGGTATTGCCCGACGCCATCGCAGTCATCCAGCGCGTGACCGAGGCACTGTGGGGGTCCGCCCGAACGTTCCGCCCAGTCGGCGCCACTCGTAGGCGCTGCACGACGCGCGCCTGCGCGGCGGCGTCAGACGGTTCCCCGCAACGCACGGATGTGCAGCCAGTTAGCGGGAACGCACTCGAAGGGCGAGACGCGTCATGCCGGACGCTCGTCGCACGCAACGCCGCCGTACCGGCAGACCGACGGAAAACGGGCGCTTACGCCGGAGTGAGTCTGATGGTGCGGGTCGGGCCGGTACCCGCGCGCGGCGCCGTCCCGTCGGGCTGATACAGGCAGAACGGCTCTTCCGCCATGAAGTTGCCGGTTGCCGCGTAGGCCCGCGCACGACACCCACCGCAGATCGCCTCGTAGCGACACACGCCGCACTTGCCTTCGAAGGCGTCCGGCGAGCGCAGCGTCTGGAAGACCGGCGACCCGTTCCAGATGTCAGCGAACGGCTGGGTCCGCGTGTCACCCGCAGCCACGGGAAGGTAGCCACAGGGATAGACCTGCCCGACGTGCGAGATGAAGCAGACGCTCGTCCCAGCCAGGCAGCCGCGTGTCATCGCGGAGAGGTGCTGTCCGTGTCCCCCATGGCCGTGCAGCAGCGTCGGCGCCGCCTTGGCGCGGGTGCCTGGCGCGATGAAGGTCTCGCTGTAGTCCCCCTGCTGTCGTGCGGCTTCGAGCCGCTGGGCACGGATGCGGTAGTAGTGCGGCGCACAGGTCGCCTTCAGGTCGATCGGGCAGGTCCTCGCCTGCTCGTCGAACCAGTGCAGCACCCGCTCGTACTCGTCGGCCGGCAGCATCTGCGCGGGCGCGATCTCCAGGCCGCAGCCGACCGGCACCAGCATGAACAGGTGGAGGGCATCCGCGCCCAATGAGAGCGCCAGGTCGAGCATCCGCGGGAGTTCGTCGACGTTGTGCTTCGCGACCGTCGAGTTGATCTGCACGGACACGCCCTCGTCGCGCAGCAGGCGGATCCCGTTCAGCGCGCGCGCATGCGACCCTTCCAGGTTGCGGAACCGGTCATGCGTCCCTGCCGTCGCACCGTCAAGGCTGATCGCGACCCGTGAGATGCCGACGTCGGCAATCCGCGCCGCGTACCTGGCGTCGATGAGCGTGCCGTTGGTCGCCAATGCCATGCGGAACCCGCTCTCCGCGCCGTACTCGGCGATGTCGAAGATGTCGGGTCGGAAGAGCGGCTCGCCGCCCGAGAGCACCATGACCGGCCTCGAGACGCGGGCGATCCCGTCGATGAGGTCGAACGCCTGGCGGGTGCTCAGTTCGTCAGGGCCCAGCGAGCGCTGTGGCACGGCGCGGCAGTGCCGGCAGCTCAGGTTGCAGGCCTTCGTGGTTTCCCAGAACACGAGACGCAGTGGCGACGCCATGACGCTACTCCTCCGCGGGCTTGACGAGAATCGTGTCAGCAACCGCTCGCTCGACGGCAAGCTCGGTCTGGTCGCACAGGAACACGATCCCGGGAAACGTCTGCAGGACGGTGATCGGTGCCCCGGCGGTCACGCCGAGCGCAACGAGCCGGTCCACCCGATCGCCGCCGTGCGGCTGCACGCGGTGCACCGTGGCGTGGGTGCCTGCGGCGAGCGATGACAACGGGCGGACCCGATCAGAACCGGATACCAAACGCATCGAAGACATAGTGGAGTCCGGCGCCGGTGAACACGGCGATGGGCGTGATCACGCCAAGCAGCGTGAAGGCGACCTTCGCTCCGCGCTCCTTGATGATCATCAGGAAGTTGGCCACGCACGGGATGAACAGCGTCATCACCGTGAGCGCCACCACCGCCTGCACACCCGTGAGGGCGCCGCTCTGTGCCAGGTGGAACAGGCCGGCCGCGCCGTAGTCGCGCCGGAGGAATCCCATCATGAGGATCTGGGCGGTCTCTGGAGGCAGGCCCAGGAGCCCGGTCACGATGGGACGCCCGGCGGCGGCGATCGCATCCAGCGCATGCAGCCGGTCCAACCCGAAGAGCAGGAGCGTGCCGACGAGGAACAGCGGCACCGCCTCGCCCAGATACCACCAGACACGCATGCGGGTCTTGGTCAGCAGGTTGCGCAGCTTCGGCAACCGAATCGGCGGGAGCTCCATGATGAAGTCCGAGCGCTCGCCCCGCAGCAGCCGACCCGCAAGCCAGCCGACCACGAACATCTGCAGGAGGACCACACCGAAGAGCGTCAGGAGCGCGCCGAACGACACACCGCCAAGGATGCCGAGGATGGTCGCGAGCTGTGCGGAGCACGGGATGCCGAGTGCCAGCAGGAGGATCGCAATCAGCCGCTCCTTTGGCGTCGCGAGGATGCGCGTGGTCATCGTCGCCATGGTGTCGCAGCCGAGGCCGAGCACCATCGGGAGTACCGCCTTCCCGTTCAGCCCCATCGCCCGGAAAATGCGGTCGCTGAAGACCGCGAGCCGCGGGATGTAGCCGCTGTCCTCGAGGAAGCCGAAAAGCAGGAAGAAGGTGGTCACGACCGGCAGCACGATGGCGATCGCGTACGTCAGCCCCATCGTGATCAGTCCGTACTGGCCGACCAGCAGGTCGTGCACGAACGCGAACGGCAGCGTGCGGTCGACCAACCACGTCGCGGCCTGATTCACGTGCTGACCGAAGACGTCCTGTTCAAGGAACCCGACGAGCGTCTGCGCGCCGAACACCCCAACGAACAGGTACATGACGTAGAGCACCAGCGCGAGGATCGGGATGCCGGTGATGGGACTGCGCGTCGCACGCGACAACGCCTCCTGAGCGCGAGCGATTGACAGGGCGCTCACAGTCCGCACCCGGCCGCTCACCTCGTGTGCCCAGGCGGCGCGGGCCGCGGCATCACGCAGGTGCGGCACCTGAAGGGCGGTGGCATCCGGCAGCAGGTCGCGCAGGGTCTGGAGGCCTCGGCCTTCGATCGCCACCATCTCGACGACAGGCACGCCAAGCTCCGTTGACAGCGCCTCCGCGTTCACGACGATACCGCGGGCCAGCGCTTCGTCCACCATGTTCAGCGCGACGATGACCGGCTTCCTGAAGGTGGCGAGCTCAGCGGTGAGCATCAGCGCGCGACGGATGTTCCTCGCGTCGGCGACCTGGATGATCAGGTCGGCCTCACCGCGCTCCAGCACCTGGCTGGTGATCCGTTCGTCCTCGCTGATGGCCCCGCTGAGCGCGTTCACCCCTGGTGTGTCGACGAGATCGCAGACCTCCGCGCCGACAAGCGCGCGGCCGCGCGTCACCGACACGGTCGTCCCCGGATAGTTCGACACGGTCGCGTAACGGCCCGTCAACGCGCCGAACACGACGCTCTTGCCGACGTTTGGGTTCCCAACCAGCGCGAGCCGCAGCGGACGCGCGCGCAGCCGCAGCATCCGCCGCTCAATCGTGGGTTGCTCGTGGACGACGTGACAGGACATGGACGCCGACACGAGGGGGCAAGGGCGGTGCCGCGAGGGCGAGGACCACAACGGTCCGATTTCAGGCGGTTTTTCGACAGCCTGCGGATATCCGTCGAGTGCGGGTCGCGGAATCTTCCGCGCTCATCGGGGAGAAATCTGAAGGTGCTGCTGCCGAACAAACGAACACCCGCTGGACGGAGCGGAGGGAGTGGCCGTCCAACGGGTGCTCTGAGCGGGCCGTCTGACCCGCTGGTCTGACCCGATGCGGGGTGGAGCTGCGAAATCCATCCGTCGCATCGTGAACGGCGCGTGAGCGCCGGTGTCCCTGTCGACAACCAGATGCCGGTCGCTGTCAGGAACCCGGCACCTCTGCGTCGTTCGTCCAGTTGAGGTGCATCTTCCGTTCCCGCCCGCCTCCGCGGTACCTAAACCCTGACGCTTCGGCGGGAAGCCCTCTCGCCAGAATCAGTTCGCGCGTCGGCGAGACGCGTCGAACGGTCGTCTTCCATCTGCCGTCATTCGATGTTGTGGCAGGTGTCGCATTCCTGCCCAATCGCCTTGCCGTCCTTCGTCTTGTGGCTGTCGTCATGGCAGCGGAAGCAGCCCGGCGAGTCCATGTGGCCGATGTTGTTCAGGTAGGTGCCGAACTGCACGTTCATGTTCGGAAACACATTGCGTCGGTAGACCCGCTCGGCGGCCGCGACGGCGCGCTCCACGTCCTGGCGGCGCGCGTTGTACACGTCGGGTTGCTGCGTGCGATAGAACTCACGCAAGCCGGCGGCGATGCTGTCAGCGGCAGCGTCCTGCGTCGGGTACGAGGCCTTCACGAGGCGGACCGCTTCGCGCCGGACGAACGGCAGCGTCTTCGGCATTTCGCCAGTGGCCAGCGCAGAATCGACAGCGCGCTCGGCCGTCGGCGCCATCGGATGGCTCGGACGGTTGTGGCAGTCGATGCAGTCCATGCGACGGCGTTCGCCCTTGGCAAGCTGATCGGGCGTCACCCCTTCGGCGAAGTACTCGCGGACCGCCCCGTTGGCGTCAGTGAGCTTCACGTACGGGATCACCTGGCGCTTCTCGTCGGTGGTGATGTACTCGATGTTCGTGGCCGGGTTCGTGTGCCAGTGAATGCCGGTGGCCCCGCCGGTCCTGGCGCTCCCGCCTCCGACCTTCATCTGCAGCGTGGTGACCGACTCCGTGTTCTTCTCGTCGTCTGCGTACTCGGCGACGCGGCGCACGAGGTCGCCATGGAACTTCTCCGGCCAGTGGCACTGCTCGCAGACCTCGCGTGCGGGGCGGAGGTTCTGGACGGGCGAGGGGATCGGGCGCGAGTAACTGTTCCGCGTCACGGCGACCACCTGCCGCAACCCGGAGACCTTCGACCGCGCGAACCAGGACGCGCCAGGACCGATGTGGCACTGGACGCAGGTGACGCGCGAGTGCGGACCATCCTGGTACGCGGTGAACTCGGGACGCATCACCTCGTGGCAGACCTGCCCGCAGAACTGCACCGAGTCCATGTACTCGATGCCGCGGTACGCCGCGAGCGACACGATGACGACATTCGCCATGGTCAGCGCGAAGATCCCGACGGCGATGCGCCGCTGGGATGGCTGGTTCAGGTCGATGCGCGGCCAGTGCGCAGCGCTCGGGGGCAGTCCGCGGTCGCGCCGCCGCTTCTCGAGCCAGGCGCCGATCGGGATCATGACGAGCCCGACCAGGAAGAACGTTGGCAGGACGAGGAAGAAGACGATGCCGATGTAGGGGTTGGTGTGAAGGCCGAAGAGGTCGGCCAGGAACACCACCAGGAAGGTCACCGCCGTAACGGTGGTCAGCCACATGCCGACCACCGAAATGGGGCTGCGGATCAGGCGAATGTCGGTCGATGACGGCATGCGGTCAGCCTCGTCCCTGTATGAGGGCCAGGACAATGAGGACGACGACCACGACGCCCGTGGAGACGACCACCGCAGCGAAGATGCGTGCTGACGGGATCACCCAGCTCGGCGCGGGCCCGACCTCGATCGCCGCAAGCCCTCCACTCGCGGCGAGCTGATCGTACTCGGCTGGACGCTCTTCGCGCAGTTCGTGCTCGGAGAGACGTCCGGTGAAGATGACGGGATCCAGCGGGAACTTCTCCGGACGCATGTGCGTGTTGAAGAAGTGCACCGTGAAGATGAAGACCACGGCCAGCAGCGCTTCCTCGCCGTGAATCAGCAGCGCGATGTTGAAGAGCCAGCCGGGCAGGATCCTGGCGAAGGCGGTGGGGAACCAGAGCAGCAGCCCCGAGAACCCGATGATGCCCATGCCCCAGAAGACCGCCCAGTAGTCGAACTTCTCCCAGTACGTGTAGCGCCCGAACTTCGGGCGCTCGCCCAGCCCGAGGAACCACTTGAAGTGCCCGATCATCTCGCTGATGTCGCGCGGCTGCGGCACCATCGAGGACGGTCCCCACAGGGCTCCGAAGTCGCGATCGATGACGAGTTGCTTGAGCACGCGCACGAGGTGCACGAGGAACACGAGGATCAGGATGGTCGCCGACACCCGGTGCAGCCGACCGGCGATGTGGATTCCGCCCATCAGCGTCGCGAGGATGACGGCCCAGCGCGACTCCCCGAAGAGCAACGGGAGCCCGGTGGCCGCGAGGCCGAGGAAGCTCAACATCAGGAAACCGTGCAGCACACGGTTCGTGGCATCGAATCGTCGATACGTGGCCATGGGTCTACTCTCCGCGCCTCACTGCCGGCGGCGGCGTTCCTTCAGCCCGCGGCTGAACCACAGCACGGTGTGGACGCCGAAGAAGCCGAACACCGAAATCAGGAGGCCGTCCATGAACTTCCCCGTGTAGTAGAGCGACGCGCTGCGCGCCTTGTCGTGACGGTCTGCGTGCGGGTCGTACTGGGCGAAGTTCTCGTTGGCGGAGGGGTGGCACTTCTGGCAGGTGGTGACGCGATTTGCCGCGTTCACCATCGAGCGCGCGTCGGCTTTCGGGAAGATGTCGTGGGCGCCGTGGCAGTCCGCACAGGTCGCCACGCGCACGAAGCCCAGGCGGGTGACCTGGCCGTGGAAGGTATCCCGGTAGGTCCGCATCGATTCGGCGTGGCAAGTACCGCACTCCGCGGTGACGGACAGTCGGGCAGCGTCGGTGTCGGTGCGCTGGATGCCGTGGGCGGTGTGGCAGTCTGCGCACACCGGAGCGGCGTCGTTGCCGGCGTCGCGCTTCGTCGCGTGGATCCCGACCCGGTACTTGTCGAGCACGCCCTGATGGCAGGAGCCACAGGTCGCCGGAATGTTCGCCCGGAACACGCGGCTCGTCTTGTCGTCCGTGCCGCGAATGTCGTGCGTGCCGTGGCAGTCCGCACAGGCCGGCGCGACGGCAAGCCCTGCTTTTTCCTTGGCCCAGGAATGGATGCTGTCGTGGTACTTGGCGCCTTCCTCGTCGTGACAGCTCGCGCAGTTCACCTTCGCCAGCTTCTCCGGGTGCGGGAACTCCTGAATGGTCGCCAGGTCCTTATGGCAATCCACACATTCCAGCGGGCCGTGCTTGGAGTCGGCGAATACCTTCTGGTCGACGGCGACCGAGGTGCCGTTCTCGCGCTTGGCCTCCGCATCCCCGTGACAGGCGAGGCAGTCATCGTTGGCGGGCGCCTTCGGGGGTTGCGCCTGCGCGCCAGCGGTCGACGCCGACCCGAGAAACAGCAGGATTGTCGCGAGAGCAAGACCGAGCCGACGAGCCATGATGGCGAACTCCTGATGCGACCACGGACCTGGGAGGTCCGTGGTCCGCACGACCGGGCACCTGGGGGGCAGCGCCCGATCAGAAGGTGTCGCTACTTCTTGAGCGACTGCAGGTAGGCAACGAGGTTGTCGAGATCTTCCTTCGGCAGCGTGTAGTTCTTCATCTCGGGCTTGCGGGTCGCGCCCGACTTCGCGGTCATGCCCTTCGCGTCGACCATCCACGAGCGGATCTCATCAGCCTTGAGCTTGCTGCCGACGTCGTCGAGCGCCCCTTTCGCGTTGCCCTTCCCTGCGACGGAATGGCACAGCGAGCACTTCTGCGCCGTGTAAACCGCCTCACCCTTGGCCTTGTCCTGTGCCGAGGCGACGCTCGCCAGACCCAGCAGGAGCACCGCTCCAATTGCAACTGAACGAATCATGGGTTTCCCCTCCCTTGCGAGTCCACAGACAGCAAGCGCACTGCCAGTGCCTCGCCTCGAAGAAAGTACCAGAAACTGGCCAGTTTCGCCCAGTCAGCTCACCAGCCGGACTCCCAGCGGTGCCGAATTTCCGGCAACACCGCGAGACAATCCCCGAGCGCCAACTTCACCACGTCACCAACTCACCAACAGACCAATTCTCCAATTCTCCGATGCCGAGAACAGTCACTCCCGATCACTTTCCCTGCTGGCTGACCACGAACGGCTGGCCGGCGATGCGAATCGTCCCGGTGCGGTCAGCCTTGTTGCGGTTCCGTTCGACAGAGATGCGCGTGCTCCCGGATCCCGTACCGGTCGACATACCGGACACGTCGATCCACGCGTCCACCTGCTGCACGGTCCACGCGCAGCCCGCCTGGGTGGCGACGCTCACGTCGAGGGTTCGGCCGGCGGCACCGACCTGTGCGGACGACGGGGAGAGCGTGTAGGTGCACGGGGGCTGGGGCGTTGGCGAGGGCGACGGGCCCGGTGTGGGTGACGGAGCCGGGCTCGGCGTCGGCGTGGGTGTCGGTGACGGCGCTGGCGACGGCGTGGGGCCTGGCCCGGGCATGGGCGCCGGCACCGGTGTTGTCGGTGTCACCGCATCCTGCTCGATCGAGACGCTCACGCCGGCAACCATCATGGTGGCGTTTCGCGCGGCGCCGCTATTGGAATCGACCCGCACACTGGTGCTGCCGCTGCCCGCGTGTGGCGCGGAGTCCGCGTGCAGCCAGGCTGCTTCGGCGGTGGCGCTCCACGCACAGCGCGTCGATCCGGTCTCCACCCGGAACGACAGGGTTCCGCCCGTCGATGGTGAGTTGGCTTCGGCGGGCGTCACGGAGAAGCGGCACGGGCTGCCGTCCTGCGCGACGGTGACCTCGGCATCGTTGACGACCACGGTGCCCTGGCGCACCGCCGGGTCGGCGTTGACCGAGACGCGGAACGCCACTTCTCCCTCGCCCTGGCCCCGAGGCGTGCCGGTGAAGGTCACCCATTCTGCGCGGCTTGCCACGTCCCACGCGCAGTCGCGGGTCGTCGACACGGTCAGCGTGGCGGAGCCTCCGGAGGCGGGCAACGTACCCGGGGCGACTGCTGCCGTCACCTGACAGCGGGTCGCCGAGGGGGCGCTCAGGGATACATCGGTGGAACTGCAGGAGGCGGAGAGCAGCGCAGCTGCACACACCACCAACGGTGGCAGCCAGGCGCGGCCAATCGAAACGGCATGTCCGCGGTTCATTGGCGCCTGCGGAGTGCAACGCCTCTGCCGTACGGCACGGCGCCCGACCGGCGCAGAGCGCCAGCATTCCTCACGGAAGACGCGGATCGGGGCCGTGGACGCGTCCGGTTTTTGATCGGCGTCCGGTCCGAAAACCCTACTCAGCGTTGACGAGCGTCAGCCTCACGCAGGCAGCCGGCCGAGCAGTCCCTCGAGCGCGCGGTGCACCCTGTGGATTCCGGTCGGCTGCGCGTGCATGAGGATGCATTCACCCATCACCGCGTCGATGCCGAGCTGGGTGCAAAGCTCGGCGAGATACGGAGACTCGGCGCCCTGCTGCACCCAGACGCGACTGATGCCAGCGGCCGCCGCATCGCGCACGACCGTTACGGCATCCGCCGGTGAGACGCTCACGATGACCCCACCGACCGCTTCTGGGAGATCGCCGAGCCTCCTGAAGCATCGGACCCCGTCGATCACGTCAGCAACCGGATGTACGGGGTACACGTGCAGGCCCTTCGCACGCAGCTCACGAAGGATGACGTTGCCGAACTTCTCACCAGAGCGCGACACGCCCACGAGCGCGAGCGCTGGCTGAGCCAGGAACGTCTCAACAGACCGACGCGATGCGCGCATGGCGACGACCTCTGCCTTTGCTCACCACCGCCCCGCCCCGACGTGCACCTTCTTGTGCGGCACCTTGTGGGACAGCGTGGCCCGCTCGTTGTGGGTCGGCCGCTCGCCGCCCTTGCCGAGCAACCGCAGCAGGTCGGAGGTGGTGATGATCCCGACCAGCTTGCTGCCCTGCATCACGGGGAGACACCCGATGGTGCGACCCTCCATCAGGTTCGCCGCCTTGCGCACCGTCTCGCCCTTCTCGATGGTGGCAACCGGCGCGGACATCACTTCTGCGACGGTCATCGCTGCCGCAGCCGACGGCAGCCGCCGCCGAGGCGCGATATCGCGGTCCGACAGCACGCCGACCACCTTGTCCTTCTCAGTGACGACCAGGTGGTGCATGCCCTGCGTTTTCATGAGGTGCCACGCGTCCGCCGCACCCATCGTCGGCGCAACCGTTCGCACCTGTTCGCTCATTGCTTCGAAGACCCGCATAACGCCTCCGTCCTCGCCGCTACCGCGAGGCGCCCAACCGCGCGCCTTCCGAAGGCAGCCGCGTTCCCGGTGAGTTGGTCCCGTACTCACGCAGGGCTGCAAGGGACGATCCTCGCGCGCAATCCGAACGGAGCGCGTCATTTCGAGCGGCCGCGCCGATTTCCCGTCACGGCGGCCTCCTGCACACCGCGAGCGCATCGGTTCTGGCCCCGTGCGACACTGGCACCGATCGTGGTCGCGTAGACACATGGGAGGTCGGCCATGCGTAAAGCTGGCAGGGCTCTGTTCGCGTCGGTTCTCTGTCCCGTCGATTTCTCCGAGCACTCCGCCCTCGCGCTGCGCTACGCCGCGTCCATCGCGCGTCGCGGCGGCGGCACGCTCCACGTGCTCTTCGTCAATGATCCCCTTCTCGTCGCGGCGGCGGCCGCCGCTTACAACCGTGCGGCCCTGGGCGCGGCCAGCCACGCGGAGCTCCAGCGATTCGTCGGCGAGACGCTGCCCGCGCGCACGATCGGGCGGGCGCGCCTCGAGGTCGAGACGGCGCTCGGTCCTCCGGCGCGCGAGATCCTGCGGGCCACGCAGCAGCGCCACCACGATCTCGTCGTCCTCGGCACGAAGGGGCTCAATGCCGCTCGCCGGCTGTTTCTCGGCTCGACGACGATGGAGGTGCTGCGGCGGGCGCGCGTGCCGGTGCTCGCGGTTCCTCCGGCGGATGCCGATGCCACCGCCCGCGTGACGGTCGACGCGGCGTGGCCGGGACGGACGCTCGTCGGCGCAATCGAGTTCGGACCCCACGCCGCCGAAGACGTCCTCCGTGCCGCGGATGTCGCTCGGTGGTTCCGCACGCACCTCATGCTCGCCCACGTCGTCCCGATCCCGAGCATCCCGCCGTGGCTGTCTGCTGACGTTGACGAGCACCTGCGTCACAACTGCGCGAAGGCGGATGCCGCCCTTGGGGCGCTGCGCGGTGAGATTCGCGGAGTCCGCTCGACCGCCATCGTGCGGGTCGGCCATCCACCGGACCAGATTGCCGCCATCGCGGCAGACTACCGTGCGGGACTCATCGTCATGGGCCTGCGCGGAGAGGCAGGCCTGTTTGGGGAGCCGGCCGGCGCGTACGCGTACCAGGTGCTGCGCCACGGCGTCGCGCCGGTGTTGGCGCTGCCCGACAGACGACGGGCGTCGACGCGCGGCTGATCAGCGGGTTGCAGCCTGGGCAGTCGCGTACCGGAATCGGATGCTGGCATTTGGGTTGCGGGGAATTTCCGACCGGTAAGGCGGGCCGGCGGGCGCTACCCGTCGGCCGCAAACCGGTGAGAGGCAGGGTGTCATGAGCCAGTGGTCACTGCACACCGACGACCCGCTGCTCGCCCGGATCCGTAGCGAGTTCCTCGAGATGCCGGGGCTGAGCCTGACGATCCCACAAGCCAGTCGCCTGTGGAACCTCGATCCGCAGACGTCGCAGCTCGCGTTGGAAATGCTGGTGCACGCAGGCGTCCTGCAGTGCACGGACGACGGCCGCTTCATGGCGGCCGGCGACGGGGTCGGCAGCGCGCCGACAGACTACGCCAGCTGATCGCAGCCGCTGTGCGGGCGTCTGCTGGGACGCGGCTCAGTGTGCGGCACCCGTCCCGACCGCGGACGCCTGCAGCGACTCGATGTAGCGCACGAGGTTCTCGATCCGCACCTGCACCATCGTGTCGTTGGGCTCGAATGCCCGGAAGATGGTGCCCCAGACCGGCATGTCCGCCGTGCCGTGGACGTTGTTCCTGCCGCCCCCCTTCGTGATGACCTCGCGTACCGCGTCGCGGGGGAACACCCCACCGTGATTCAACGAGAGCACCGTCAGGTCCGACGCCGGCATGCGCATCGCGGCGTTCGCCGGGCGCCCCTTCGCGTCGAGCCCGTGGCAGTTCGAGCAGTAGAAGCGGTACAGCTCGGAGCCCACCGTTGTCTTCTGCAGCATTGGTTCGCGTGGAACCGGACGGTCCTGGGCACCAGCTCCACCGATCAGTACGCCCACCGCCAGCATGGCGAGTGCGATTGCGCGCATGATGCGCCTCCTTCCCATCCTTCTCGGGCGAAGTCAGGCGAGCGGCGGGGGATCCCCGCTCTCGAGCCGGCGCTTCAGCCCTCCGAGTACCTCGACCGCTTCCGAACGGATTCGGCCCTCCACGGTTCGACGCACCAGACCGCCGTACCACGTATTCAACAAATCGACAGCCGACTGGTTGACGTATACCAAGTAGGTTGCCTGGTCATCCCGAACCAGGCTCGTGAAGCTCCATGCGCCGTCGGTGTAGTGCGTGGCGAACACCTGCCGACCGATGACCAGCACCTCGGGCTCCGTGATGCGCGTGCCTCGCACGATCGTCACGTGCGTGATGCTGATGATGGGCTTCCCGGCGTACGCGTCCTTCGACCAGTAGAGGAACGATTCCGAGGACGCCGGACGCCCGCGTGGAAAGCTCCTGACCTGCTCGGCCAGCTGCGGCCAGTTCGACCCGAGGAAAGCCGGAGGCTCGGGACCGTCACTGAGCCCGTGTCTCAGGTACGCCTCGGCCCGCGCGACCACGAGGGTTCGAAACGCCGCATCCACGGCAACGTCGCGCGCAGCCTTCGATCGCCCGGCCGCGTCCACGGCCGCGCGGAGCCGCAGAATCTCATCCGGGCGCAGCTTCACGTCGCAGTCCGACGGGCGGCACCGCGCGAGATCGTCCAGATCCACGCGGTCGAGGGTCAGCTCTGAGAGGTCCGCCAGTGACGGAGTCTCGGAGAACCGCCCGATCTGCCGGACAGCGGGGCTCCTCTTCAGGGCTGCGATATTCCTGATCCACGCGACGAGCCGGTCTGGCTCGATACGCACGGGGACGGTCGCGACGATGCCGACGTTCCCGTCTGGCGCAGGCACTGTGCGCGCGATCGCCGAGCCGCGCAGGAGCGACTGCCTCTCCACGGCCCCGAACTGCAAGGTTGGCTGGAAGAACGCGAACGGATCCAGCACCGCCAGCGCGGCGACCATCATCGTCGGCGCAACGGCTGTCCGCTTCCGCACGGCACGCCCTGCTTTCCCTGCGGACCCTCCGCAGGTCGTCCGCCGCTGTTCCTGATCGTGCCGGAAATCCGTCGTTCCCGGCTCCATGCGGAGATGCTGCAGGAGTCCTGCCTTCGGGAACGATGATGTTTATCGGCTGCGTCGGCGTCGCACGTCCTGTCACGGTCTCCGGCAGGTGACTGGCCCGTGCGGCGTGCATCGATTGTCCGCTTCGGCTGAACCGACGGTCACGAAACGGACACCCCAGCCGAGCGGCCGGGTGATTGGCGCGCAAAATCCGCCGGCGCGACTGGCCGTTGGCTTGCAACAACCTCGAGCACCATGGCCGCCCGCAAAGTGCTCGACCGGCAACCTGGCTCCACACCCGACGTCCGACGCGAAGGGGACAGCCTCACCTTCATGCTCGAGGTCGCCGGGGCTCCCGAGCGCATCAAGCTGGTGCTGCGCTGCACGCAGACCGACATCTTCGCGTCGGTCGTGCAGGTGGGCGAGGCGCCCGGCTCCAGCCAGCCGTCCTGAAGACTAGACGTCGCTGACGCGCGGGCGTGAGATGATCAGCCGCAGCGCCTCGACCAGCGCCGCCGGCGTTGGGATGCCGCGTGCCTGTGGCGCGCGCACGAGGTCGTCCACGGAGATCACGCCGCGGAGATGACGACGGGCGTCGAGGACGGGAAGACGCCTCACGTGGTGGGCCGACATCAGATCGAGCACGGCCTGCAATCCGTCCTCTTCCGTGCAGCCAATCACCTCGGTGGTCATCGCATCCCGCGCCGACAGCCGCGAGGCGCCGCGGCTCGGGTGATTGAGCATCGCCATGGCGACGTCGCGATCAGTGATCACGCCGCACACGACGCCGCGGCCGTTCACGACCGGCGCCCAGCCGCACTCGCGCTCGCGCATCAGCAGCAGCACCGTCATCAGGTCGTCATCCGGCGCACACGCGCCGATATCCGTCTTCATCAGATCGCGAACCCTCACGCAGACCTCCGGGATGCCGAGTACGCGTGCAATCTCGCGGCCCACACTCGCGCTGCGCGCTAAGCGGCTCCCCTGCGCAGGCTTGCCGCTCGCGCACGCGTTCACCGCGTGGGCCCCTGCCGGATCTCCGGCGCTGTGTGATACTCGCGTCATGCAGGAGCCTCGCTATCCGGCTGCACGCGAGATCGCGCCGGTGATCGAATCGCACTTTGCCAGCGTGCTTGCCGCAGCGTCACCGATCGAGGGCGAGCGCGTGGCCGCGCCCCCAACACGCGAGGACATCGAGGCGCTGGTCGACGCGGCGTTCTGGGCGAGCCTCCGTCGCGAGGAGAACCTGCTGCCACGCATCTCGCTCGCGCTCGTCCCGCGAGAGGAAGCCGTCCAGCCGCTGCTCTTCGCCACTCCGCTCCCACTCGCGCCGGTTGCCCTCGTTCGTGTGGCGCCAGCCGTCGAACGGCGCGGCATTCATCTCGGGGTCGCGCGCGCTGGCACCCGCCTGCAGGTCTGGGGCACCACGCGCGTCGTTCCATCGTACGGACTCATCCTCGAAGTGGCGGGCCCCGGACTGCTCGTGATCAAGCATCACCGCGGGGACGGCGGCAAGTACGTGAACGTCGCCGTCCTCGAAGCCGACCGGATCCTGCTCATCGACGACGGCGCGCTGAAGACGCCGGACTGCCCGGCGGTCATCGGGTCGCTGCTCGGAACCGAACTGGCGCCACGACCCGGCCGCGCGCCCACCGGCGTGCTGGTCGAACTCGCCGTGTCGATGCGGGCGCACGGGCGAGGGGGGATGATGCTCGTGGTTCCCGCGGGTTCGACCGCCTGGCGCGAGTCCATCGTGCAGCCGATGGCGTACGCGGTGGACCCGGTCTACAGCGGTCTCGCCGAGCTCGTACGCCGCGCGCCGCGTGAACGTCACTCTCGCGAGTGGCAGGACGAGATGGAGGATGCGGTCGCGGCGGTCGCAGGGCTCACCGCTGTCGATGGCGCCACCATCGTGGACGACCGGTACAACCTGCTCGCGTTCGGCGCCAAGATCTCGAGGCGGGACGGGTGCCCGCTCGTCGAGCAGACCGCCATTACAGAGCCGATCGTGGGCGGCGAGTCGAGGATCCTCCATCCCTCTCGACTCGGCGGCACCCGGCATCTGTCGGCCGCGCAGTTCGTGCACGATCAGCGCGATGCGCTCGCGCTCGTCGCGTCACAGGACGGCCGCTTCACGGTGTTCTCCTGGTCACCCTGCGAGCAGATGGTGCACGGACGCAGGGTCGAGACACTGCTCCTCTGACGTCCCACTGGCGATCGCTGATTCCTCATTGCCAATTGCTGAAGTACACAGCGATTAGCATTCAGCAATTGGCGTTCTGGAGCGTTAAGATTCTTGCGATGTCCGCCCAGACCAGCTCGAGTTTCGACGCGATCACCAACGCTGTCCACACCGACGGCTTCTCCTTCGTGGAAGGCACGGCGATGCGCAGCATCCTGGAGCGATTCGGTGCGCTCACGGACTGGGAGGCCTTCGGCCAGAGCTGGGGACGCCTGGAGCTCGATACCTACATGGCGGACGGGGGTCGCTACCGCCGGCGGCGCCATGCGGTGTTCGCAGCGCCTGCCTCGGGGGCCATCACGCGGAAGCCGCACCAGCCGCACTACCAGAGCCTCGACTACAACCCGCTGCATGGTGGGATCGAGCGCTGGTTCGAGCCGATCGAGCCCGCGCTGGGCTCCGGTGCGAGCCTCACGACGATTCTCGAGTTCTGTCGGTCGACGTTCAGCGGCCTCGCGCCAGCGATCCGGGCGTGGCACGTCGAGGTGCACCAGTTCCGGATTGAGGCGCGCCCAGCGGAAGTCGGCAGGCCGACGCCCGAAGGCCTGCACAAAGACGGTGTCGACTACGTCCTGGTGCTGCTGATCAATCGCGAGAACATCGCGAGCGGCATGACCACCATCCACGCGGACGGCGGTCATCTGCTCGGACAGTTCACGCTCACTGCCCCATTCGACGCCGCGATCGTCGACGATCATCGCGTGGCGCACGGCGTCACGCCGGTCCAGGCGCTCGACCCTTCCAAGCCGGCACATCGCGACGTGCTCGTCGTCACCTTCCGCGATCAGGCGTCGACGCGAGGATAGTCGCCCGGTTCGGAATGAGGACCTGGGGACTCGCGCGGCCAACCGCGGGTTCGAACTCAGCGCGCGCGCAGGGCCGCTAGTCTAGCGCTTCAGCGTACCGCCTTGCTGAAGCTCGTGCATTGCTGCATTACTGCAGTCGTGCATTCCGCAGCATCACTGCGTTGTTGCGTTGCTGCGTTGTTGCGTTACCGCGTTGTTGCGTTACCGCGTTAGAGCGTTTACTGCGTCACTGCGTTAGCCGCAGTAGCCGCCTTGGCTTCAGCCACCTTGCAGATCGTCTCCACGTCGCCTGGCCGCAGCTTCGCGTCCGGGTGCTGGACGGTGTAGATCCACATCGGCATCTCGCCCTTCTTCACCTGCTCACACGCTTCCTCGAGCTTCCGCTGCTGCTTGCGCGCGGGATAGGTGCCGAACTCCGAGATGTTCAGTTCACGGCGGCCTTCCTTCACGTCGTGCGCCACCAACCAAGACACGGGAGCCACGTGGCTGTACCACGGCCACGTCGTGTCGTTCGAGTGGCAGTCGCGGCACGACCGGTTCATCACCTCCAGCGCCGCCGCCGCATCGGGACGCGCGGCGGCCAGGGTCTTCGCCGGATCCGTCTGGGGATTGGTCTTCGCCGGGACAATCGCCTGTGCCACGACGAACAGCACCACGAGTCCGCCCACAATCTTTCCGCTGCTGATGCGCATGTCTGGTCTGCCCTCCAGCTCAGTTTAGGGGAGGCACATGAGGGGAAGATGTGAAACGACCGTGGCAGCGCAGTCGAATCGGCAATCGCAAACTGGCACGTGGCAATTGGCACTGTGAAATGAAAAAAGGGCGGCCCGTGGTGATCACGAGCCGCCCTTTCGGTCGCCTGACGTGCTGTGTGCCTAGTTGCCGAGACGGTAGACGATCACCTCGCCGGGGAAGCCGGGGCCGGCAATCGACACGGTGATGTACTGCTTGCCATCGAGCATGTAGGTCATCGGCGAGCCGGTCTGCGGCGCCGGCATGAAGACCGCGCCGACCTCCTTGCCGGTCGCCTTGTCGTAGGCGCGCAGCATCGCGCCGCGGCCGTTGGGTGTGGCAGCGAAGCCGCCCTCGCCGGCGATCACGAGCGCCTTGGTCGTCAGCACGCCAATGCGGCCCTGACGGCCGGTCCGCGGGATGGTGAGCCCCTTGAGCGCCGGGTGGTTCTTGATGTTGTCCGGCGTCTCGCCGTGCGCAACCTGCCAGACCTTCGTGCCCTCGTTGAGGTTCAGCGCAGTGATGGTCGCGTATGGCGGCTTCAGCAGTGGGAGCCCCTGGACCGTCAGGCCACCACCACCCTCACCACCGCCACCGCCGCCCGCGGGACGGGCGCCGGCCGCCGCGTTGGGATCGCGCGCGGTGCCCATGACGTAGTTCATGTCCGAGCGGCCGCCCTCAGGCTTCACGAGACCGAGCGACTGACCGCCGGAGTTCGAGAAGATGTAGAGGGTGTTCGTTTCGGGATCAAGCGAACCGCCCTGCCAGTTCGCACCACCGGTGACCACCGGGGAGATGAGCGTCCCGAGCGGCCGGGGCCAGGTGCTCGCGACCGGCGGCGTGAACAGCGGACCGAGCTTGTAGTTCGCGGCAATCTTCTTCGCCTGCTCGCGCAGTTCCGGCGTGAAGTCGATCAGGTCGTCCTCGCTGACGCCCTGACGCTCGAAGGCCGGCGGCTTCGTGACGAACGGCTGCGTCGGCGAGTACCACTCGCCGGGCACGTCGCCCTTCTCCACCGGACGCTCCTCGATCGGCCACACTGGCTGGCCGGTCGCGCGGTCGAACACATAGACCCAACCCTGCTTGGTCGGCTGCGCGAGCGCCTTGATCTGCTTCCCGTTGACCGTGATGTTGGCCAGAATCGGGGCGCACGGGATGTCCATGTCCCAGATCCCATGGTGCACGAGCTGGTAGTGCCACTTACGGACGCCGGTCTTCACGTCGACCGCGACGACGCTCTCGCCGAAGAGACCGTTGCCGGGGCGATGACCACCGTAGTAGTCGCCCGTCGGCAGTTCGACCGGCAGGTAGACGAGACCGAGTTCAGGATCGGCGCTCATCTGCGCCCACGACCCGGTATTGCCGGTGTAGGACCACGAGTCGCCTTCCCACGTGTCGTTGCCGAACTCGCCGGGGCGCGGGATCGTGTGGAAGATCCACAGCCGCTTGCCGGTCTTCGCATCGAAGCCGCGGACGTAGCCCTTCTGGTTGCTCTTGCTCTTGGGCACGCTGCCGGCCAGGTGCGCCGCACCGATGATGACCACGTCGTTGACGATGATCGGTGCCGAGTGCAGGCCGACCTCACCCGTGATCGGGTCCATCGGCTGGTCGTCGTTCTCCTTCAGGTCGACGATGCCCGCCTTGCCGAACGTGGGCACCGGGTCGCCGGTCTTCGCGTTCAGCGCGACCATCTGGTAGCCGGGCGTGACGTAGATGATCCGCTCTTCCTTGCCGTCGGTCCAGTACGAGACGCCGCGGCCGGACAGCTGACGAGGCGCGGACTCACCACGCTTGCCCTCGTTCATGCTGTACATCCAGATCATCTCGCCGGTCTTCGCGTCAGCGGCGACGACGGCGCGGCGGGTCCCGGCGGTGAAGTACAGGACGCCTTTGACCATCAGCGGCGTGGTCTGGAGCTGGTACTCGGGACGAGGACCGAGCATCTCGGTCTTGAACCGGAATGCGACCTCGAGCTTGTTGAAGTTGTCGGCGTTGATCTGGTCGAGCGCGGAGTAGCGCGTGCTGGAGAGGTCGCCACCGTAGGTCTGCCACTCGCCGTTCGCCGTGTTGTACACGTGCGGCGGGGTCGCAGGCGTGGCCGCGGCGCGCGCCGCCGGGCGGGCAGCGGGCCGGCCCTGCGCAGACTGGCCTTGTCCAATCGTGGGTACGGTCGCCCACAGCACCAGGGCGGCCACCGGACCGAGGCCGACGGCCCAGCGCCAAGTATTTCGCTTCATCAACTGCTCCTTGTCCTCGTTCAACCGGTCTGGAATGAGAGGCGACACATTCTAGAACAATTGGTCCGCTCAGTGTTGCTGGTTGCCGCTCGGCGCGGCCCCCTTCGGGACCTCCCGGACGGTGCCGAAAAAGCCGATCATCATCTCCTCCCAGGTCTGGTCGCCCCAACGCACGGCCTGGTTCGGATCGGGGTTGAACTTGTTGTTCGCGGAGTTGTCGTAGTGGGCGATCACCTCGAGCCGGGTTCCCTTCGGCAGCAGCTTCGGCTCGGCAAGGTCATAGGTAATCTGCCAGTTGAAGTCGTACTTCGGCACGCGCAACAGGGTTTCGTCGCGGCCATCGGGGTAATGCGCCACGTAGGTCATGTCCTTCCCGCGGACGTGCATGTGCGGGGTCAGGGACGTCAGGAGCGTGTCCTGCACCAGGAGGTTCACGCCACGCACCTCGTAGTTGGAATCGTTCGGTGGGATCGTGAAGCGCGGGTTCAGCACCAGCCCGCCGGCCGCCTGCCGCACCGGCGGCTCCTTCGCGAAGATCACGCCGACCTCGGTCCGGTCGGTCGCGGCGGTGCCGTTCGTCGTGTAATGCATCTGCAGGACGATGTCGTGGTGGCCGTGAATCAGGCGGGCGACACCGTCCGGGAACACCACACCCGGCTTGTTCGGCGTGACGCCGCCGATGTTGTTCGGGCCGAGCACGCCGCCCTGGCTGATCGGCTGATCGCTCGGCTGCGTGTACGCGATCACGTGGTGCACCTGCGCGCGCGCGCCAGGCTTGATCTCGATCGCCTTGATCCAGCGGTCCTCGGGGAGGTTCACCGGAATCCGGATGTACTGGTACTCGACGGCGCCGGTCGCGGGGATCGTGAACGGCTCGGTCATCGAGAACACCATGTCGGGCGTCCCGATGGTCCACCCTTCGGCGAGGTGCGGCAGCGAGGGCAGATCCTTGTCGTCGCCTTTCGGCACGCCGCCGTCAGCCCAGCGCGCGATGATGTCCACTTCGCGGTCGGTCAGGCGCGGATCGTTGCGGAAGTGCCCGACCGCCGGGTCCGCATTCCACGGCGGCATCTGCCGCGCCATCACGCGCTGCTTCATCACGCGGGCGTACGGGCGCGCGTCCTGATACGTCACCAGCGACATCGGCGCGAACATCGTCGGGCGGTGGCACTCGACGCAGTGCTTGTAGAGGACCGGGGCGACGTCCCTGGTGAAGGTGGGCGTGGGTTCCGCCGCCGAGGCAGGCGACGCCGGGCCCGCGAGGCAGAGCAGCACGGCACCGAGTACGAGCTTTCTCACGAGCGTCCTCCTGGAAGGTCCGCGACACCCTGGGTTGGTTGGACCGGTATTGTCGCACGGCCCCGCCAGAGGCCCGGACTCGGGACTGTGAACTCGGGACTGAGGGTTGGGGATAAGCCGGACGGGCCCCGAAGCCGAACGCCTCCCGCACGCCGGAGCCGACAAGCCCCGAGCCCGGAGCCCGGAGCCCGGAGCCCGAGAGGAACGCCTCCTGCAGCGTCGGGCGGCGGAGGTGAAGGATGCGACGGACGATTGGAGCGATGTGCATGGCTGGGGGTCTGGTCCTCTCAGCAAGCCCACAGGCGCAGCAGGGGCCGCCCGGCACAACGGACACGATCACCCTGACAGGCTGCCTCGACCGCGCGCCGAATGGCATTTACCAGCTGAAGAACGCGCGGCTCGCTCCGCTCGGACAGACCGACACGGTCGGCACAACCGGCACGACCGCGAGCGGCACCGGCACGAGCAACCCGACCAGCGCTGCCCGCGCGGCGGTCACGGCAGAGCCAGCCACGTGGATGCTGAAGAGCACCAGCGATCTGGCGCCGCATGTGGGGCACGAGGTCCGGGTCACCGGTCGCCCCGGTGAATCGCGCCGCACGAGCGACGATACGGCGACAACATCTCCCCCGACCACAACGTCGACCGGTGCACGCGTCAAAGCTCCAGGGGAGCAGGACCGTGCGCTCGAGGTCCAGGCCGTGACGATGATCGCCCGGACGTGTTCGTAGGTAATCGGTTGCCTGTTCGGGTGGGGCGCCGCGGTCGTTGCTACCCGTAATACTCCTTTGTATTGCGACCATCGACCGTGAATTGGGGGCACGATGGAGGGAAACTCAGGCACGCCGTTTGTAAAGGCCGAGACACCCGGCATGCGGACCGCCAAGGTTGCTGACTCACGCGCGCTACCCCAGACCCGCTCTGAACTGCAGACGTGGGTCCACGAGCACCTGCGGCTCACGCATGAGTCGGAAGGCGCCCTCCTGTCTGCGATCGACGCGGTGTTCACACGCCACGAACGGCTGTGGCAGGAATCAAAACAGGAAGCGATTCAGGCGCTGACAGCCGCGTTTGGCGAGAAGATGGCGCGCGCCACGCACGAGCTGCAGGCGAAGGATGCGACGGTCCAGAGCATCTCCCGCTATTTCGAGCAGCTCGTCGCTGACCTGACCGACAAGTCCAATCGCGATCCGAAGACCCGGCTGATGAACTTCCGCCGCTTCACCGAGCAGCTCGAGTCCTTCCTCGCCCTCGAACAGCGTGGCCGGTGGTGTGCGGTCGGCCTCGTCGATATCACCGGCTTCAAGTGGTACAACGACGCCCTCGGGCACGCGGTCGGCGACCGGATCATCGAGCGGGTCGCACAGTTGCTCCGCGAACAGGTGCGTTCCGAGGACCTCCTCGCGCAGGAGCGGCCAGGGACGGAACCGCGCGAGCTCCACGCCAGGCTCGGCGGCGACGAGTTCTGCTTCCTCATTCCGGACCTGGCGGAATACCACCAGGCCTACGCCGTCGCGGAGCGGTTCCGTGAGGCCGTCGAGCGCTTTGCGTGGACCAACGAGGACGCGCGGCTCGCGGTGCAGCCCGTGCGGGTCGACGTCGGCGTTGTCTGCCTGCGGCTCGGTCGCGTGTCCGAGCGCCGGTTCGTGGCGAGGCGCCTGGCCGGCGAGCTGATTCAGCGGGCCGACAAGTTGATGTACGAGGCGAAGGGCGAGCGCGCGAGCCACATCTACCTGGTGCGCGCGCGCGTCGCGGACGGCGAACTGGTCGACCTCTCAGACGACGAGGTGGACGACCCGCCCGCGGAGCCGGAACAGGACGCGCCGGACAGCAACGCCTAGCGCATCGACGGCACTCGCCACGTCGCCAACTCACCGATTCGCGAATGCACCAATTGCTTTGAGCGCCGCGGACGTTCCAACGGTGCTGCCCTCCGTGCTACACTTCGATGTTCCCCCGCACGGTGGATATAGCTCAATTGGTTAGAGCGCCGGACTGTGGCTCCGGAGGCTGCGGGTTCAAGTCCCGTTATCCACCCCACTCACACTCATTTCACAGAGGCTCTCGGCCGTGGGCGTCCCGCTCGAGCGACGTCGCGCCTTCCTCCCCCTCTATCGAGCCGTCTCCACATCCAGGTGATTGCGAATCGGCCGCAACGCGTGCAGACTCTGCGCTGACGCGCGTCCGCGTCGAGGGAGGCACCGGTGAAACACCTGCTGTCACGTGCCGTGGTCACGGCCTTTGTGGGGAGTTGTGCGCTCGGCATCCTGGAGGCGCAGAATGCGGGTACTCCGGCCCGCCCTGCGCAGGGGAACGCACAGGCGCCGAACGCCGACCCGTACTTCAACAACGCCGCCGCAGGCACCACGACCTTCCCGCTTGCCGCGCCTGCCGGTGCGGACAGCAAGGCGATCACGACGGCGCCGCAGGGTGCTGTGAACCAGGGGCTTTTCACGCCGGGCGCCTGGAAGTACGGCACCGCCTTCGACCCGCCGCCCAACTCGAAGATCTGGAATCCGGTGAAGCTGAAGATGCTGCAGGGTGGCAAGGTGACGGGCGGCACGCTGTTCAGCGCCACCGACCCGTCAACCTACTGCGCCATTGCAAACGCCGGCTACGATTTCATCTGGACCGAGATGCAGCACTCGTCCAACGACTGGCAGACCATCGCGAAGATGTGGGCGACCTGTCCGCACGCGAAGGCCGTCCCGGGCGTGCGCGTCGCCTACACGGACGAACGCGAAATCCAGCATGCCCTCGATGCTGGCGCGCTCGTGCTCGTGGTGCCGACGGTCGACACGGTCGAAGAGGCGATCGAAGCGAGGAACTGGGCGTACTTCCCGCCGCTCGGCCGTCGCAGCAACGGCGGCGGCCAGGCATTCGATCCGGCGGTGTGGGGCGGCGTGCCCGGCGGCTACCGCAACACCATCAACGACAACATCGTCCTCATCCTGATGATCGAGACGCTCGAAGGGCTGAAGAACGCCGACGCCATCGCGAAGGTGCCCGGCGTGACGGCGGTGTTCGCGGCGAGCGGCGACCTTGGGAACTTCTCGGGCTACCGCCAGGGCACCCCGGATTACGAGCGCGCGATCAACATCGTGCACGACGCGGCGGTCAAGGCGGGCGTGCGGCTGTGCGGCCCGTTCGCCTGGCGCGATCGGCCGGACTTCACGTGTTTCCAGGCCGGCAGCGAGACAGCGGCGATCGCCCGCGGCGCCGCCGCCGAACTCGGCCCGCTCGCCAACACGCAACCGGTGCCCGAGGTCGGACCCTACTCCCGGCGGTGAGCACGAAGACGCGCTGACCGGAAACTCCGGCTATCCCGCGAACTTGTAGCCGAAGCCGTGGATGGTGAGGATATGGACCGGCAGCTTCGGGTTCGCCTCGATCTTCTGCCGCAGGCCGGCGACGTGCACGTCCACGGTGCGCGTCATCGGCGTCGCCTCGTACCCCCACACGTCCGCCAGCAGCGCATCGCGCGACAGCGTCTCCCCGCGATGCTCGATGAAGTGTTTCAGCAGCTTGAGCTCACGGGCGGATAGATCGACGGGTACGCCGGCGCGTGTCACCTCCATGCGTCGAAAGTCCACCACGAGGTCGCCACAGCGGTACGTATTGCTGCCGGGCTGCGGCCCAGAGGGACGACGACGCAGCACGGCCTCGAGTCGCGCCAGCAGCTCGATCGTCTCGAACGGCTTGGTGAGGTAGTCGTCGGCGCCAAGCTTCAGGCCGACGACCTTGTCGGCGACCTGCCCCCTGGCGGTCAGCATGAGGACGGGCGTCTGCACGCCGCGCTGCCGGAGCGAGCGGCACACGTCAAGGCCGTTCATGCGCGGCAGCATCACGTCGAGCACGATGACGTCGTGCGCCTGCGCCATCGCGCGCGACAGGCCGTCCTCGCCGTCGGACGCCGTCTCGACGACGTAGCCCTCACTGACGAGACGATCGGTCAGCGTGAGCCGGAGGCCCGGCTCGTCCTCCACGAGCAGCAGGCGCGGAGCGTAGCTCACGTCAGGCCTCCTCCGACTGTGGAGGGGCGGCGGGCAGTTCGATGGTCAACACCGTACCGCCGCCGTGGCGCGGCGCGACGCGCACATGCCCCCCATGCGCGTCCACGATCTTCTGCACGACGCTGAGCCCGACGCCGCTGCCGCGCACCTGCGAGTCCACGGCCCGTCGGCCGCGAAAGAACGGTTCGAACACATGCGGGATGTCTTCGTCGTCGATGCCGATGCCCCGATCGGAGACGGCTATCCGCAGCGTGTCGCCGGAGGACGCGACATCGACCTCCACGCGGCTGCCGGGCCGGCTGTACTTGACGGCATTGGCCAGCGCGTTGTGGAGCGCCGACGCGAGCGCGTCGGCGTCGCCAACCGTGCGGCCGACACCGGGCGCGCCGTGCACGTCGATGCCGATGCCCTGCTCGGCGGCGTCGGCCGATGCGGTCGCAACGGCACGGTCCACGATGTCGCGTGCGTCGAGAGAGCGGCGGTTCCTGATGAGCGTGCCCGCGCTCATGCCGGCGAAGTCCATGACCCGTTCGACCATATCCGAGAGGCGACGTCCTTCACTGCGTATCAGCGCGGCGTATTGCGGGACGCTGTCCGGCGCCACGACGCCGTCGGCCAGGTTCTCCGCTGCCGATCGGATCACGGCCAGCGGCGTGCGGAGTTCGTGCGAGACCGACGCCACGAACTCGAGCTGCTGGCGGGCGATCCGCTGCTCGCGCACACCGGCAACGAGCAGGAGCGCCAGTCCTGCGCCGAGCACACCCAGCACGCCAAGGCTCACCGCGAGATTGCGCGCCCGCGACCGCGCGATCACAGCGTCGAGCGATCCCTGCTTTGCCTGCAGCGCCAGCGTCCACGTCGCGCCCTGACGCACGGTGTGCGCGGCAGTCGGGGAGGCGTCCGCCCCTTCGTCGGTCGCACCACGCCTCACGATCGTGAGCGACACGCGGTCCTTCATCGGCGCCGACCGCTCCCCTGCCGCATCATCGGCGGCCCGCACACTCTGCGCCCAGACGAGGTCGCCCAGCCGCAGGGCAAACAGGTCCGAGGTGAAGTCGGTCGCTGCCAGATCGACCGGCGCGCCCGAGCGGTAGATGGTTCGCCGATCGCTCCTGTTGATCACGGCGACGTTGAACTCGGCGCCGAGAGCGTCGCCAAACTGCTGGGCGACGAGCGGCGCGATCAGCCGTGACCGGACCTGGTCCCGATCGAGCCAGACGATGATGGCGTGCCACGGCTCCTCAATCGGCGCCCGCTTCACGATGACGTCCCCTGGCTGCGGCTCGATGCGCGGCACGGGAGGCGTCACCGGCACGATGAACCCGGGCAGGTCCCCGTCAACCGGGTTGTCGAAGCGGCCGGGCAGGAGCGGCAACCCGGGTACGGCGGTCCGGGGCATGGCGTCGAGGCGTCCGCGCAGGAGGGTCAGTTCCGGCGGCCAGTTCGTGTGTTCCAGTGCGCGCGACTGGCGGTCCAGCCGCTGCAACGAGCCCGCGTCACCAGGCTCCGCAACGTAAATCTCGCGGATGGCCGCACCAGTTGACGTCGTTGACGCGGCCCTCGTCGCCGCGTCGGCCAGCGCCGCCGCACGATCGCGCTCGAAAGCCACGGCGTCCACCTGCAGCGCCACGAAGGTGCGTGACAGATCCCGATCGACGGCCGCGGCGACCTCCGCGCCGCGTGTCCGCAGGCTGGCCTGGAGCCGGTCGCGCTCGGCGCGGCTGACATCCGCCACCCAGCGGTACTGCAGGGTCGCCAGCACGGCGAGCAGGCCGACCAGCGCCACGGCGATGGCCACGTGCCAGGGCCTCGATCTCACATGCTCAATCTACGCGAAAATCCCCGCCTCTCCCGGAGGCTTTACACCTCTTACAAAACGATTGCTCCGCGCTAACAACTCTCGCGGGCGGCCGCCGTCATACTCCTCGACGGGGGTGACAGGGTGATGAGCCGGGTGATCGGAAACCTCATGATGATGGCGCTGTCCGTTGGGGGGTTCGGCCAGCAGGGCGACGGCCGGGCCGCCGAGTTGCTGCGGCAGGCACGTGCGGCCCTCGGTGGAGAGGCTGCACTGGAGCGGGTCTCTGGCCTGAGCGCACGCGGCACGATCACGCGTGCCGCCGGCGATGTCCAGCTCAGTGGCGACATGACCGTTGAATTCCAACTACCTGACCGCATGCTCCGGGTCGACAGCCTGTCGCCAGATGGAGGGCTGACGCTCGTCTCGGAGCAGGGGTTCTCCGGCGATGACCTGCTGCGAGCCACCCGCACGCTCAACGCACCCCCAGGCGCCGTCATCCGCACGCCGCCCCCGCCACAACGAGGGAGCGCCGCCGAGGCCGAGGCGCTCAGGGCCGCCCGTGCCGACCTCACCCGGCTGGCCCTCGCCCTGCTGCTGCGGGCACCGGCATCGCAGCCCGTTGATTTCACCTACGCGGGGCAGGCCGAGGCACCGGACGGCTCGGCCGACGTGCTGGACGTCAAGGGACGTGGGCATGCGTTTGCCGCACAGCTGTTCCTCGATCGCCAGACGCACCTGCCCCTGATGCTCGTCTATCGCGGCGTGGCGCCGCGCATGGTGATCCGCACGGACCGCGGCCAGCGGTCGCCCGGCGATCCCGACCCGCGAACGACGCCACCGCCCTCGCCGCCTCCTGCGGACGTCGTGGACATCACGTTGTACCTGGATGACTACCGGCGCGTGGAAGGCATACTCCTGCCTCACCACGTCACCAGATCGGTCGGGGGCGCCGTGAGCGAGGAGTGGCGGTTTTCGGAGTTCCGCGTGAACCCCACGTTCAAGCCAGGCACGTTCGATTGGCGGTAGATCGGCATCCCGCCATGCGAACGTCTGCTGTCCTCCTGCCCGTCGTGCTGTGGTCGATGATGAGCGGTGCCGCCGGCGCGCAGCCCGCCGGTCCCACCATCACGATCACCGTGGTCGACCCGACCGGTGGCGTGATCGTCGGCGCCCACGTGACGGTCACGCCCGAGCACGGCAACGCCCTCGAGGCCGAGACGGGACAGTACGGCACGGCACAGGTCCGGCTCGAACGAGCGGCACGGGTCGCCATTCGGGCCGAATTGCCAGGGTTCCAGCCGGCGACGGTCGATTCGGTGTCCGTGCGGCGCGACATCCGACGCACGCTGCGGCTCGCGTTGCCGATCGTGAAGGAATCAGTGGAGGTGGGCCGCGACCCGCGCGAACGCGCGAGCGATCCGCGCAGCGACGCATTCGCCGCCGTGCTCGGCGCTGCGGAGATCAGGGAGCTCCCGGACGACGCCGACGAGATGGAGCGGGTCCTGAAGGACATGGCCGGGCCGGGGGCGGTGATCCGCGTCAACGGGTTCCGCGGGGGCCGGCTGCCGCCGAAGGACCAGATCGCGCAGATCCGGTTCCGCCGGAACATGTTCGCGGCGGACGTCCACGAACCGGGCGTC
The DNA here is from genome assembly GCA_018268955.1 of Acidobacteriota bacterium. Lineage (GTDB taxonomy): Bacteria > Acidobacteriota > Vicinamibacteria > Vicinamibacterales > CAVVIG01 > CAVVIG01. The sequence goes on from JAFDVO010000047.1 coordinate 48,827, forward strand.
ATCTCCGTGGAGATCGTCACCAAGCCCGGGCTTGGCGCGTGGACCGGCTCGAGTACCGTCGGCCTGCGGGACGGCGCGCTGAACGCCCGGAACGCGTTCGCCCCTGTGAAGCCTGACGAGCATTTGACGCGAGGACAGGCGTCGGCCAGCGGCCCGCTGTGGAAGAAGCGCACCTCCCTGGCGGTGTCGGCCGACCGGACCAGTGCGTTCGACAGCCAGGCGGTGTCTGGCGTCACGCCGTGGGGTCCGCTCGCCAGCGCGATTGCGCGGCCGCTTGATGTGACCAACGCGTCGGTGCGGATGGAGCACGCGCTCAGCGCGTCGCAGCAGGCCAGGCTCGAAGTGCAGCACGCGTCCACCGGCCAGGAGAACCTCGGGGTCGGCACATTCGATCTGCCGTCCCGCGCGTACGACCAGCACCGGAGCGAGGCGGTCGCACGCGGCTCCATCGCAGGAGGGGTCGGCACGTGGGGCTACAACGAGGCCCGACTCTCGTGGCAGCGCGGGACAACGCGCTGGGCGTCGCGCACGGATGCACCGACTGTCCTGGTGCTGAACGCATTCACCGATGGCGGAGCCCAGGTCCAGGGTGCGCGCGCTGCAGCGACGCTGGAGGCATCCGACGATCTCGACATCACCCGCGGTCACCACGCGTGGCGGGCCGGGTTCCTCCTGACGCGCGCATCGCAGGACTCGACGGAACAGCGCAACGCCCTCGGCACCTACACGTTCGGGACGCTCCAGGACTTCGTGGCCGGCACGCCGGCCACGTTCACGCGGACGGTCGGCGACCCAGCGGCTCGGCTCACGCAGCTCCAGTTCGCCTCGTACGTGCAGGACGACGTCCGCGTCAGCCCGAGGTTGACGCTGAGCGCAGGCGTTCGCCAGGAATGGCAGGACCGGATCGGAGGACTTCACCTGGGCCCTCGCGGTGGCGTCGCGTGGTCTCCATTCAGGAGTGGCCGCGTGACGGTGCGGGGCGGCGCCGGCCTCTTCTTCGACTGGTTCGACGCCGATGCTGCGCTTCGCGCGCGGCAACTCGACGGCGCCCATCAGCGGATCGAAACGGTGCTCGCCCCGCAGTTCCCCCTTGCGAGCGATCAGGCCGCGAATGCGGTGCTTTCGAACGGCCGCGTCCGGCTGGCGTCGCGGCTCTCGCAACCGACGATCCTCGAGGTGAATGCGGGGGTCGAGCGCACATTCGGGCCAGTGCGCCTCGCCGTGCAGGGGATTCATCGCCGCGGGTCACACGAGCTGCGCGGCATCGACGCAAACGCGCCATCGAACGGCATCCGGCCCGATCCGAACGCCGGCCCGATCACCGAGATCCGCTCGGTCGCCAGGAGCGGAGCGGAGGCCGTGAACCTCACGATCAACGTCGTGCAGCCCGAGCGCCACCTGTTTGCGGCCGCCACCTACACGCTCGCCCGCGCCTGGAACGAGGCGGATTCCCCCTTCTCGTTGTCGGCGGATGCCGGCCGCCTCGGGGCCGAGCGCGGACCGTCGCTCACAGACGCGCGGCACAGACTCATGGCGTTCCTCAGCGCCCCCCTCGCCAGGTCGTTGACAGCCGGCGTCTCGATCGTGGCCCGATCGGCCCTGCCGTACGACATCACCACCGGCCGTGACGACAACGGCGATACGCTCTTGACCGATCGTCCGTCCGGCGTCACGCGCAACGCAGGACGGGGCCGGGCGAGCGTCGACATCAGCACGCGCGTGGCCTGGCGGACCGCGTTCGGCAAGGTACGGTCGGCACCGCCCTCCGGTCCGCAGGTACGGATCGTCCGTGGCGATGGGGACACCAACCCACTCGCAGACATGCCCGCGGGTGAACGCGCAGGACGCTTCGGCCTCGAGTTCTATGCGCAGGCGTTCAACCTCCTCAACCGGCTGAACGCGTCGTCATTCGGGTCCGTGGTCGCGTCACCGCTCTTCGGCCGTGCGGTGGCCGCGTCGGCGCCCAGGCGTGTCGAGGTCGGCGTGCGCTTTTCGTCCTGAGCGTGGGACAATCATCGAGACGGGCGTCCCGCGCGGAGCATCGCGTTCGCGCGCTCCCGCTGTAGACGGGGCGCTACAAAAGTCGCGAAGCCTCCTGAATTCGGGATTTCGGGCACCTGACACGAGCGGACAACGGGGCGCAGGAGGCGATCGGCCCCACGCGATCCATGCACGGTGAACGTGTAACGTTCACGGTCCGGCACCCGATCCTCTCGAACCTGTCATCTTCACTGACAGCATCGTAATCGCCCTCGCGTACGTGTCGACCCCGCGCGCCGTTGCCCGCGAGGGGTCCGTGGCGAGCGGTAGCGCGCAATCGTGCGCGCTGGGGCAGCAGCCCACGACCCGCGTCTCTCGACGCGGCTCGCGCGCGCGCCGCGCGCTCCGACCATGTTCGGCCTCGGCCGTTCCGGCGTTTCCCTTACAAGCGCCCAAGAGTTGGCTTTTCGTTTGCTCAGCTTCAGTACAGGTACCCCCTCTTGATCCCTGGATTCGACAGCACCGTAGCCGCGACGGGTGAACTGCCGTGAAGCAGTTGACGCCCGCCGCGCGGCTCTACGTGACCGCCGTGATCGCGGCGGCAACGGCCATCCTGGCGATCCGGATCCCGGGGATGACGTTCCACCAGCCGTGGCTGTTCGCCACGCTGTTCGTCCTCTCGTGCGCGAGCGCGGCGATGAAGATCACGCTGCCGCTCACCACCAACGTCTCGACGATGTCGGTGTCGTACGCCATCGACTTCGCATCGCTGCTGCTCCTTGGGTGGGACCAGACGCTGCTCGTCGCCGCCGCAAGCGCCTTCAGCCAGTGCGTCCTCAACAGCAAGGATCGCCAGCCGCTGTATCGCACGCTCTTCAGCATGGCGGCCCTGGTCGTCACGGTCGCGGGCGCCGGCGTCGCCTTCGAATGGCTCTCCGCGCCTGACGGGGCCGACGCGATCACGGCGGTGGCCCGGCCGCTCGTCGGCGCGGCCACCGTCTATTTCCTGCTGAACACCGGGCTCATCGCCATCGCGATCGCGCTGGCCTCCCGGCAGCCGATCTTCAACATCTGGCAGACCAACTTCCTCTGGAGTGCGCCGAGCTACTTCGTAGGCGCCGGTGCCGCGTGGCTGGCGGCGTGGTCGATCAACCGCGCGGGGTTCTGGGTGGCGCCCCTGACGTTCGCGCCCATTTACCTGACGTACCGGACCTACCGGGTCTATCTCAGTCGGCTCGAGACGCAGCAGCACCTGCAGGAAACGTCCGACCTGCATCTCGCAACCATCGAAGCGCTGGCCGCTGCGATCGACGCGAAGGACCAGATGACCCGCGTGCACGTGCGGCGGGTGCAGGCGTACGCTGCTGGCCTGGCGGAGGCGATCGGCCTGTCGCCAACCGAGATCCAGGCCGTGCGCACCGCCGCGCTCCTGCACGACATCGGCAAGCTCGCCATCCCCGCGCACATCCTGTCGAAGCCGGGACCGCTGTCACCGGAGGAGTTCGCCAAGGTCCGCATCCATCCACAGATTGGTGCGGAGATCATCTCGACGATCCCCTTTCCCTACCCCGTTGCGCCGATTGTGCTCAGCCATCACGAGCGCTGGGACGGCACGGGCTATCCACAGGCCCTGAAGGGCGAGGCGATTCCGATCGGCGCCCGCATCATCAGCCTGGTGGACTACTTCGACGTCGTCACCTCTCACCGCCCGTACCACGCCGCCTTGTCGACCGACAGCGCCCTTGCCCTCATGCGGCACGAGGCCGGGCGAGCGCTCGACCCGGCGCTGGTGGAGATCTTCATCGAGAAGCTGCCGGAGTTCGCGAGCCGCTTCGAGGTGCAGAATCCGGCGCAGTCGACCGGCGCACCCGCGGTGGCGAGCGCACCGGCTGGGGCGGAGCCGAACGCATTCGAGAACATCGCGCTGGCGCACCAGGAGATCTACGCGCTCTACGAAATCGCACAGTCCATGGGGACGACGCTCACCCTGTCGGACACGATGGCGCTGGTGGCGGACAAGCTGTCGGCGCTGGTTCCGTGGTCCGGCTGCGCGCTGTTCCTCCTGGATGCGGAGACCGGCGAACTCCGCTGCCGCTGTGCCATGGGCGACGAAGCTGCGGCCCTGCTCGACGCACGCATGCAGACGGGCGAGGGCCTCTCCGGCTGGGTGGCCCAGCATCGTCGGCCGCTCGTCAACGCGAATCCGCGCGTCGAGTTCGAGGCGGCCGGCGTCCCGCCGTCGCACGCGCTCGCATCCGCAATCGTGGCACCGCTGCAGCTCGGCGAACGGGTGATTGGCTCACTCGCGCTGTTCGACACGGCGGCCGATCGCTACACGGACGATCATCGCCGGCTCCTCGGCCGGATCGCGGAACAGGCCGCCGCGGTGATCAGCAACGCCCTCGTCTTCGAGCAGACGCAGGAAGATTCGCTGACCGACCCGCTCACGAACCTGCCCAACCGGCGTTCGATGATGGCCCGCCTGACCAGCGAGATCAGCCGTGCCGAGCGGCTGCAGGGCGAGCTCTCGGTCGTCGTGCTGGACGTCGACGACTTCAAGCGGATCAACGATTCGTACGGCCACGCCGTCGGGGACGAGGTCCTGCGCGAGGTCGCCCATGTTCTGCTGGGCTCGCTGCGGTCGTACGACATGTGCGTCCGCTTCGCGGGCGACGAGTTCGTGGTCGTCCTTGGCGACTGCCCTCCTGACGCGGCAGAGCTGAAGCGGCAGGAACTGCAGCGCCGGATCCAGGAGATCGCGATCCAGGTCGACGGAAGCGTCATCCGGGTCGGCGCAAGCGCCGGCGCGGCCAACTACCCCCACGACGGCCAGACCTACGACGCCCTGCTCGCCACCGCCGATCGGCGGATGTACGCAGACAAGGCGCATCGCCGCAACTACTCGCTGCAGTTCGAGCCACAGCCGGAGCCGTGGAAGCCACCGGTCTCCGGCGCCGTCCGTCCTACTCGTCCGAACTGACGTCGGACGGCCCGGACCCGAGTTCGTCCGGCTCGTTCATCGCTCCCACCACATCCGGCGACAACCGTCCGCTCGCCGCATGCTCGGGCTTCACACGCGGCATCTCAGGCGGCTCAGGCCGCTCTGTCGGACCGCCGGGTTCCGGTCCGCCACCACCAATCGTCCCGCTCGTCGAGCCATCAAGCGGTCCGCCCTTGTCTCCTGGGTATCTCTGGCGCATACGTGTACTGTGAGCAACGTGGATGCCCGATTCGGGGCTGGGAACTCGGAGCTCGGAGCTCGGAACTCGGGACTAGGAACTCGGGCTCAGGCTCGGGACTGGCAACTGGGGACTGGGGATTGGAGCGAGGCTCTGGGCTCGGCTCTGGGCTTCGGGCTTCGGGCTTCGGGCCGGTCGGCTTCCGGTGCGCTAGCCTGAGGCCGACATCCCAGAAGCCTGAAGCCCGGAGCGCTTCGCCTATAAAATGCTCTCCGTGAGCGACCCGAGAGAGCCTGAAGTGAAAGTGGTGGACCGGCGCTGGTGGGCGCGGCAGAGCGCAGAACCCGCAGCTCCCGTGGCGGCCGAAGAGAGCGGCGCCTCCCTTCGCAAGCCGACCGTCGTCGAGGAATTGGAGACGCAGCTGATGCGCGCCAACGATCAGCTGCAGGCGGTGCTCAGCGAGCATCGGCGCGCGTCGGAGGAATTCGAGCAGATCAAGGTTCGGATCCGGCGCGACACCGCGCGCGAAGTGGAGCGCGGGCGACGAGCCGTGCTCGTCGAAATGCTCGACGTGGTCGACAACCTCGACCGCGCCATTGGCGCCGCGCGCGAGTCTTCGAGTACCGACGCATCGGAGACGCTGCTGCGCGGCGTGGAACTGGTGCGGGAGCAGTTCCTGTCCAAGCTCGAATCGTTCGGAGTGACTCGCCTGCATGCGCTCGGCGAACACTTCGACCCGCAGCGGCATGAAGCGGTGTCAATCGCCCCGGTGACGGACCCCTCGCAGGAGGGCCTCGTCGTCGCGGTCGTGAAGGAAGGCTACGCGGTCGGCGATGAACTCCTTCGTCCCGCCGTGGTCGTCGTGGCATCCCGTGGCTGACGCGCCGGACCTCGTCGAGCGGCGGCAGAAGTACATAGAGCGTCAGATCGCGCTGAACCGCGGTGACGTGAACGTGAAGTTCCGCGGCCAGCCGCCACAAGGCACTGGCGCGACGAACCGCCACGGCATGCCGAAGCTGCCGGTCGGCCAGCACGAAGTCCGCAACTGGCCCGTGCTCGATCTTGGCGATCTGCCGGACGTGACCACGTCGACGTGGAGCCTCGAGGTCACTGGCCTCGTCGAGAACCCGTTCTCCCTCACCTGGGACCAGTTCATGGCGCTGCCGCAGGTGGAGGACGTCAGCGACTTCCACTGCGTCACCACATGGAGCCGCTACGACAACCGCTGGCGCGGCGTGCGCTTCTCCACGCTTGCCGAACTCGCCGTGCCGACGGCCGACGCGAAGTTCGTGCTCTGCACCGGCGCCGACGTGATGCCCGGCAGCGTCATCCCGTACACCACGAACCTTCCGCTCGAACGGGCCGTTGAGGACGATGTGTTGCTCGTGCACACGTGGGAGGGTAAGCCGCTACCACACGAGCACGGCGGACCGGTGCGCATGATCACGCCGAAGCTGTACGCGTGGAAGGGCACGAAGTGGATCCGGAGGATCGAGTTCCTCGCGCGCAACCAGCGTGGCTTCTGGGAACTGCGTGGCTACTCGAACTCCGCGGAGCCCTGGTTCAACGACCGCTACTCCACACCTGACTAGCACGCGTCAGCGGCTGTCTGACGCGCCCCACCTGCCCCACCTGCCCCACCCGCCCCGAGTGAGCGAAGCAAGTCGAGGGGTGGCATGCCGATTGATGCTCGACCGGACGTGCGAGTCTGGCCGGGTCAACCGTATCCACTTGGCGCCACATGGAATGGCGTCGGCGTCAACTTCGCGCTGTTCTCTGCGCATGCGACACGCGTGGAGCTGTGCCTCTTCGATGCGGCGGATTCCAGCCGCGAAGTGGCGCGCATCGACCTTCCCGAGCAGACCGACATGGTCTGGCACGGCTTCCTTCCGGACGTCCGGCCCAACCAGCTCTACGGGTACCGCGTCCACGGCCCGTACGATCCGCCGCACGGACACCGTTTCAATCCCAACAAGGTTGTCATGGATCCGTACGCGAAATCGGTGGCGCGGACGATCCGCTGGTCGGATGAGCTGTTTGGCTATCGGGTCGGCGATCCTGCAGAGGACCTGTCCTTCGACGATCGCGACAGCGCGGCGTACGCGCCGCTTGCCGCGGTGGTGGACCCCGCGTTCACGTGGGGCGGCGACGCGCCGCTGCGGACGCCGTGGCACAACACCGTCATCTACGAGATGCACGTGCGCGGGTTCACGATGCGGCATCCGGACACCCCGGAGCACCTGCGCGGCACCTACGAGGCGCTGACCACCGAGCCGGCGCTGCGTCACCTCAAGGAACTCGGCGTCACGGCTGTCGAGCTGATGCCGGTCCACCACCACGCCCGCGATCGGCACCTCGAGGAGCGGGGCCTCACGAATTACTGGGGCTACAACAGCTACGGCTACTTCGCACCCGAGCGCCGCTTCGCTGCCTCACGCACACCGGCGGGGGCGGTGCGTGAGTTCAAGCGGATGGTGCGCGCGCTTCACGCCGCGGGGCTCGAGGTGATCCTGGACGTGGTCTACAACCACACCGCCGAGGGCAACCACCTTGGCCCGACGCTCTCGCTGAAGGGCATCGACAACGCCTCGTACTACCGCCTGGTGAGCGACAACGCGCGCTACTACATGGACTTCACCGGCTGCGGGAACACGCTCAACATGCAGAGCCCGCAGGTGCTGCAGCTCATCATGGACAGCCTGCGGTACTGGGTGCTCGAGATGCACGTCGACGGCTTCCGCTTCGACCTTGCGAGCGCGCTCGCGCGCGAGCTGTACGACGTCGACCGGCTGGCGAGCTTCTTCGACATCATCCACCAGGATCCGGTGCTCTCCCAGGTGAAGCTCATCGCCGAACCGTGGGACCTCGGTGCAGGCGGTTACCAGGTCGGCAACTTCCCGGTGCTCTGGACGGAGTGGAACGGCAAGTACCGCGACACCGTGCGGCGCTTCTGGCGCGGCGACGGAGGCACGGTATCGGAACTGGCCACGCGCCTCTCCGGCAGCAACGACCTGTACGCGCAGAGCGGCCGCAAGCCGTACGCGAGCATCAACTTCGTCACCGCGCACGATGGCTTCACGCTCGCGGACCTCGTCAGCTACAACGACAAGCACAACGAGGCGAACGGCGAGGACAACCGCGACGGCGAGAGCAACAACCTGAGCTGGAACTGCGGGGCGGAAGGGCCGACCGACGACGCGCAGATCAACGCGCTGCGGCAGCGGCAGGTGCGGAACTTCCTCGCCACGTTGATGCTGTCGCAGGGTGTCCCGATGATCAGCCACGGGGACGAACTGGGCCGTACGCAGCAAGGGAACAACAACGCGTACTGCCAGGACAACGAGCTCACCTGGATCGACTGGGACCTCAACGACGACCAGAAGGCGCTCTGCCAGTTCGTCCGCAAGGTGATCCGTTTCCGGCTGTCGCAGCCGGCACTCCTGCGACGCAAGTACTTCCAGGGGCGGAGCATTCGCGGCGGCAAGGACGTCGCCTGGTTCGCGCCGGACGGGCGCGAGATGACCGACGAGGCCTGGAGCGCCGACTTCGTCCGCAGCATCGGCATGGTGCTCTCGGGCACGGGCATCGAAGAGCTCGATGAGCACGGCGAGCCGATCATCGGCGACACGCTCCTCATCCTGCTGAATGCGCACCACGATCGCGTGTCGTTCACGCTTCCGGACCTCGATCCGAGCCACAAGTGGGAGCGGGTGTTCGACACGGTCGATCCGCACATATCTCCGCGTGCCTGCAAGCCGGGCGCACGCTACCCGCTCGAGGGGCGCTCCGTGGCGGTCTTCAAGGTGACGCCGCCGCTGCTCGAACGCCGACGCGGACTCACGATACCGGAGGCGGCGACCGTACCGACCGAGCCGGTGCTGATCGAGGGGTGATGGCACGCTCCGGGAGACGACGGAGCACGACGAACGAGAGGCCGGCCACCGGGAACGATCGCGGGGTGGTGCCGGCGCGTGACCTGCAGGAGGCCGCGGCGGGGCACGTCGTGCCGGTCCCCACGCCTCCGGGGCCGACAGAGGGCGCGTCACACGCGGAGCGAGGCGCTGTGACGGCGGCACTGCTGCCGCACGAGACCACGGCGGCGGCCATCGACCCCGCCCTCGCGCGCCGCGCAATCGTCGAGCATGTGCGTCCCCGGATCGATGGGGGCCGCTTCCCCGCCAAGCGGGTCGTCGGCGATATGGTCGATGTGCGGGCCGACATCTTCGCCGACGGCCACGACGTGATCGTCGCGGTCCTGCGCGATCGACCGGTTGCCACGCACGGAGCCACGGAGGAGCCCTGGCGCGAGACGCGGATGGCGGCAGCGGCGCCGGGTGCCGACGAGTGGATCGCGTCGTTCACCACGACGAACGTCGGGTATCACGAGTTCGAGGTGGTGGCGTGGGTCGATCGCTTCGCCACCTGGCAGCGCGACCTGAAGATCAAGGCTGCCGCCGGGCAGGACATCGACCTGGAACTCCTCGAGGGCAGTCTCCTCGTGCGCGACGCGGCAGGGCGCGCCGGCGAGGTCGGGTCGACCCGGCCCGATGAGTGGTGGTTCCGCGCGCACGCCGACCTGCTCTGCGACCGAAGCGCCGCATTCACGGAACGCCTCGATACGGCGCTCTCGGCACCGCTCGCCCAGATGATGTTCGACTACGCCGACCGCCGGCAGGCGACCGTCTCGGCGACGACGCGGGTCTGGGTCGATCGCGAGCGCGCCAGGACCGGCGCCTGGTACGAGATGTTCCCGCGCTCGTCGGGCTCGGACCCAGCCAGAAGCGCCACGTTCCGCGAGGCGGCCGCACGCCTCGCCGACATCGCGGACCTCGGCTTCGACGTCCTCTATCTCCCGCCGATTCACCCGATCGGCACCTCCCACCGCAAAGGTGCGAACAACGCGCTGGAGGCCGGCCCGGCCGATCCGGGCAGCCCGTGGGCCATCGGTTCGGAGGCAGGTGGCCACACGGCCGTCGAGCCGGGACTCGGGACGATGGATGACTTCGAGTTCTTCCGCGCGGAAGCGGAGCGCGTCGGGCTCGAGATCGCGCTCGACCTCGCGTGGCAGTGCTCGCCAGATCACCCATGGGTGCAGGAACACCCGGAGTGGTTCACGCACCGCCCGGACGGCTCGATCAAGTACGCCGAGAACCCGCCCAAGAAGTATCAGGACATCTACCCGCTGGACTTCGCGTGCGCCGAGTGGCCCTCACTGTGGCTCGCCCTGCTCGACGTCACGCGCTTCTGGATCCGCCGCGGCGTGCGGATCTTCCGGGTGGACAACCCGCACACGAAGTCATTCGGTTTCTGGGAATGGCTCATCGCCGAGGTGCGCCGCGAGGACGCCGACGTCATCTTCCTGGCCGAGGCATTCACGCGGCCGAAGCTGATGCGCTACCTCGCCAAGGCCGGCTTCTCGCAGTCGTACACGTACTTCACGTGGCGCAATACGAAAGCGGAACTCGAGGAGTACCTGACCGAGCTGACGCGCAGCGAGATGCGCGAGTACTTCCGGCCGAACTTCTTCGCGAACACGCCGGACATCCTGCACGAGTACCTGCAGCATGGCGGGCGGGCGGCGTTCGAAGCCCGCCTCGTGCTCGCGGCCACGCTCTCGCCAACCTACGGGATTTACAGCGGCTACGAACTCTGCGAGAACCGCGCGGTCAAGCCGGGGTCAGAGGAATACCTCGACTCGGAGAAGTACCAGATCCGCGTCCGTGACTGGCAGCAACCCGGGAACATCCGCGAGCTGGTCCGCGCCGTGAATCGGGCGAGGCGGGGGCATCCGGCGCTTCGCGCGTTCGAGACGCTGCGCTTCTGCCAAACCGACAACCCCGAGCTGATTGCGTACCTCAAGACCGACCGCGACGGCGCCGATCCGGTCCTCACTGTCGTCAACCTCGATCCGCACTTCATGCAGCACGGGCATGTGGAGGTGCCGCTCGACGTCGCAGGTCTCCCGCCGTCCGAGCCCTACGTGGTGCGCGACCTGTTGACCGATACGCCCTTCACGTGGCGCGGGGCCTGGAACTACGTGCGGCTCGACCCCGGGCTGCGGCAGGCGCACGTGCTCAGCCTTCGCCAGGACAGGTAGGAGCGCCGGCCTGGCGGGGCAGGCAGGGCTGCGGGCTGGCCGGGCAGGCAGGTCAGTCGGGCAGTAAGGGCTGAGGGCTGGCCGGGCTGGTCGGGTCGAGGGCTGGCCGGGCAGCCAAAGAGAAATCGTAGGCGTCACGCTTCAGCGTGACGCGTGGAAGAGACACACACACGCGCATGGCTGAGACGCTCGCAGACGATCCCCTCTGGTACAAGGACGCGGTCATCTACCAGGCCCACGTCAAGTCGTTCTTCGACAGCAACAACGACGGCATCGGCGACTTCCAGGGGCTCACGCAGAAGCTCGACTATCTCCAGTCGCTCGGGATCACCTGCATCTGGCTGCTGCCCTTCTATCCGTCGCCGCTGAAGGACGACGGGTACGACATCGCGGACTACACGAGCGTCCACCCGAGCTACGGCACCATCGACGACTTCAAGGCGTTCGTCGACGCCGCGCACACTCGCGGCATTCGCGTGTTGATCGAGTTGGTGGTCAACCACACCTCCGATCAGCATCCGTGGTTTCAGCGGGCACGACACGCGCCGGCCGGCTCGTGGGAGCGGGAGTTCTACGTCTGGAGTGACACCGACACGAAGTTCCCCGAGACGCGCATCATCTTCACGGACACCGAGAAGTCCAACTGGGCGTTCGACCCGGTCGCGAAGCAGTACTACTGGCATCGCTTCTTCTCGCACCAGCCGGACCTGAATCACAACAACCCGGCGGTCGTCGAGGCGGTCATCGACGTGATGCGTTTCTGGCTGGACCTCGGCGTCGACGCCCTGCGGCTCGATGCGGTGCCGTATCTCTGCGTGCGGGAGGGCACGAACAACGAGAACCTGCCGGAAACGCACGACGTCCTCAAGCGCATCCGCCGCGAGCTGGACGCGCGGTATCGGGACCGCATGCTGCTGGCCGAAGCGAACCAGTGGCCCGCAGACGTGCGGGACTACTTCGGCGACGGCGACGAATGCCACATGGCGTTCCACTTCCCGCTGATGCCGCGCATGTTCATGGCGCTCCGGCAGGAGGATCGCCACGCGGTCACGGAAATCCTGAACCAGACGCCCGACCTGCCGTCGAACTGCCAGTGGGCGCTCTTCCTGCGGAACCACGACGAGCTGACGCTCGAGATGGTGACCGACGAAGAGCGGGACTACATGTACCAGGCGTACGCCGCCGACCCGCAGATGCGGCTCAACGTCGGCATCCGTCGTCGCCTCGCGCCGCTCGTCGAGAACAGCCGCCGGCGGATCGAGCTGCTGAACATGCTGCTGTTCTCCATGCCGGGCACGCCGATCGTCTACTACGGCGACGAGATCGGGATGGGCGACAACATCTATCTCGGCGACCGCAACGGCGTCCGCACGCCGATGCAGTGGAGTGGCGACCGCAACGGCGGGTTCTCCAGGGCCGATACGGCGAGGCTCTTCGCCCCGCCCATCGTCGATCCGGTCTACGGCTACCAGTCCGTGAACGTCGAGGCGCACGAGCGCGCGCCATTCTCGCTCCTCAACTGGATGAAGCGGCTGATTGCGCTGCGGCGGCAGCACCGCGTCTTCGGGCGCGGCACGATCGAGTTCCTGCCGTGCGCCAATCGCAAGGTCCTCGCGTACGTCCGCCGCAGCGAGGACGAGACGGTGCTGGTGCTCGCCAACCTCTCGCGCACGCTCCAGCCCGCGGAGATCGATCTCTCCTTCTGCGCCGGGCTCACGCCGGTGGAGATGTTCGGGCTGACCGAATTCCCGAAGGTGGAGCCCGATCGTCCCGCCTTCTTCACCCTCGCCCCCTATGGCACCTACTGGTTCTCACTGGTGCCGCAGCCCATGCAGGTCACCCAGCAGCTCGCCCGCACGACAGGGGAGGCACAGACGACGGTCGAGGGACTGCCGGCGCTGCTCATGGGGGTCACGTGGGACACGGTCTTCGACTCGGCGATGCGGCAGTTCATCGAGCGCCAGGCACTGCGCCCGTTCCTGCAGCGGCAGCGGTGGTTCGCATCCAAGGCACGCGCGATCGCCGACGCCCGCTTCACCGACTGGCTCCTGCTCCGCGGCGGGCCGGTGCCCGCGTTCGTCACGCTCGTCTCTGTCACGTACACGTCCGGCGACCCTGAACAGTACGTCGTCCCGCTGGCCATGCTGACCGGCGACGATGCGGTGCGCGTGGCGAACGAGACGCCGTCGCTCGTCCTTGCCCGCATCACCGGCGCGCGCAAGGGGGTCATCGTCGACGCGCTGGTCGACGATGATGTCTGCAATCGGCTGGTGCGGTTGGCGACGGGTGATGCGCAGGTTGCGGGCCGACGGGCAAGCATGCGCGGCGTGCCGTCCGCGGCCGTTGACCTGTCGGGCGATCTCCGCTGGGTGCGTGCCGCCATCGACCAGAGCAACAGCGTCCTGTTCCTGGGCGATCGGTACGTGCTGAAGCTCTTCCGGCGGATCGAAGAAGGCCTGAACCCCGAGTTCGAGATCAGCGAGGCGTTGGCGAAGCAGGGCTTCGCGCATACGCCGCGCCTGCGGGGGGCGGTCGCTGTCGAACGCCGGGACCATGCCCCAGGTGCGATCGCGGTCGTGCAGGACGTGGTCGCACATCAGGGCACCGGCTGGAGCTTCACGATCGACGAACTGAAGCGGTACTACGAGCGGGTGGTCGCGCGGACCAGTCGCATGGAGGGCGAGCCGCCAGCCGCGGATGCGGACCCCACCGCGATGCGCGCCTCCACGGAGCCGCCGCCGTTCTTTGCCGCACTCGAACGCTGGTATCTCGCGGCCGCGGAGACGCTGGGCAGGCGCACCGCCGAACTCCATCGTGCGCTCGCGGGCGCGCCGGGTGATGACTTCACGCCCGAGCCGTTCGACCGCGAACACCTCCTCTCGTTCGCCTCGGACGTGAGCGACAGCTCCGAACGGGTGCTCGCGCAGTTGCGGGACGCACTCCCCACGCTGCCGGAGGAGACGAGAAGCGCGGCGGAGCAGCTGCTCGCGACGCGCGACGACCTGCTCGCGTCCGTGCGCGATGTCACGCAGCTCACGAACGCGGGCCTTCGTATTCGCGTCCACGGCGACTATCACCTGGGCCAGGTGCTGCGCACGGAAGCGGACTTCGTGATCCTCGATTTCGAGGGGGAGCCTGCCCGCACGCTCGCGGAGCGACGCGCGCGCCACTCACCGCTGAAGGACGTCGCCGGTATGCTGCGCTCGTTCGACTACGCGGCGCACGCCGCCCTGCTGGCGTTCACGCAGGTGTCCCCCGCCACCGCGTCGCAGTTGCGTCCATGGGCGGAGACCTGGCGCCACTGGGTGAGCCGCGCCTTCCTGGATGGCTACCGCGATGCGCTGGCCGACACTGCCCTGCTGCCATCCGGCGTCTCGTTCGACGTGCTCCTCCAGGCGCTGATCATCGACAAGGCGATTTATGAGGTGGGGTACGAACTGAACAACAGGCCCGAGTGGGCGCGTATCCCACTGCAGGCGCTTGTGGCCATGGCGTCCAGTTTGCAGAGGTAGCTCGCGTTCACGCGGCTATAATGTTCGTTCTAACTGCAACGAGCGGCCTGCCCTGGGCTGGTCGCATGCGGGTACGTACGAGGACGTTTTCATGGCTAAGAAGACCGCAACTCCACGCTCGAAGACCACCACGCCGCAGGCTGACGCCACGGACGTCGTCGCTGCTGCTCCGAAGCCGCGCGCAAAACGCGCTGCGAAACCTGCGGCGTCGCCTGTTGTCGCCGAACCAGACACGCTTGTGCAGCCCCAGGTGGACGAGACGACACTCGTGTCGGACGAGTGGGAGCCGAGCGACGAGGAGATTCGCGTGCGCGCGTACCACCGGTACCTCGAGCGTGGCGGCGAGCACGGCATGGACTTTGAGGACTGGATTCAGGCGCGGCACGAGTTGAAGAACAAGCGATAGCCGCCGGGAGGTTGGCGTGGCCAGGGCGCTCTGGAAAGGTTCCATCTCGTTCGGACTCGTCAACATTCCCGTCGAACTCCACACCGCGGTTCGCGATACGCGCCCGCACTTTCGCATGCTGCATGCGAAGGACAAGTCGCCCGTCAGGTTCGAGCGCGTCTGCATCCGTGACGGGCATCCCGTCGCGTGGGAAGACCTGGTGAAGGGCTACGAGTACGAGCGTGGCCACTTCGTCGTGCTCTCGAAGGAGGACTTCCGCGCGGCGGCCGTCGAGAAGACCCGCACGATCGACATCATCGACTTCGTCCAGGCCGAAGAGATCGACGACCGGTTCTTCGAGACCCCGTACTACCTCACACCCGCCACCGGGGGCGATCGCGCGTATGCGCTCCTGCGCGAGGCGATCCGCGAGTCGGGTCGCGTCGGCATTGCCAAGTTCATCCTGCGCGATTCGCAGCACCTCGCCGCCGTCGAAGTGATCCGCGACGCCATCGTCCTCTCCGTCATGAGGTTCGCCGACGAGCTGGTCGACGAAAGCACGCTCACGTTTCCTCCTGCCAAGGACATTCGCAAGGCCGAACTCGACATGGCCAAGGCGCTGGTCAACAGCCTCGCCGCCGAGTGGGACGCGACCAAGTACACGGACGAATACCGTGCCAACCTGATGCGGATCATCCAGGGAAAGGTGAAGGGCAAGGAGGTCGTGCTCGAATCGCCGGAGGAACCGCGCCAGGCCGAAGTCGTGGACCTGATGGAACGCCTGCGCCGCAGCCTCGCGCAGGCCGGCGGCCCAAGCGCGCGCTCGCGCAGCACGGCAACTGCGGCGACTGCCAAAGCGAAGGCAGACAAGCCTGCGAAGGCGACGGCGAAGAAGCCCCGCAAACGCAAGGCGGCCTGACACTCGCTGGACGCACGTCGCAATGGCACATCGTTTTTCGCCCAGCGGCGTGTGTCCAGCGATGATCCTGTGGCCGTCAGCGATTCGAGATTGGCATTTAGCAATTAGCGTTTAGCGATTAGCGTTTAGCGTTCAGCGTTTAGCATTTCCCCTGATGCTGCAGCCGATGCTGGCCACGCTGGCCGAGGCGTCACTCGTTGACCCCACCCTCGTCTACGAGCCGAAGTACGACGGCATCCGCGCCATCGCGGAGGTCGACGCGGGCGGCACGCAGGTCCGGCTGTGGTCCCGCCTCGGGAACGAGAAGACCTCGCAGTTCCCTGAAATCGCGCGCGCCCTCTCGGCCTGGGCCCGCAGGCGTCGTGAGCCGGTGGTGCTCGATGGCGAGATCGTCGCGCTCGACGAGCATGGCGAGCCGGCCGGCTTCCAGCAGCTGCAGGGACGCATCCACGTCAAGGACGGACACGTCACCGAGGCACCCACCGCGCTCATGCTCTTCGACGTGCTGCGGGTCGGAGCGAAGGACCTGCGCGAGCAACCGCTCACGGAACGTCGCGCCGTGCTCGAGCAGCTCCTGAAGAAAGGCACGTCGCCCCTGCTCCGCGTCAGCACCCAAGTGGCAGGCGATGGCCGCGCGCTCTACGCTGATGCGCTTGCGCACGGCTGGGAAGGGCTCATCGCGAAGCACGCCGCCTCCAAGTACCGCTCCGGCAAGAGGTCGCCGGACTGGCGCAAGCTGAAGATCATCCAGGAGCAGGAGTTCGTGGTGGGCGGCTGGACGGAGCCCCGGAACGCCCGCGCCTACTTCGGCGCCCTGCTGCTCGGCGTGTACGAGGGTGACAGCCTCGTCTACGTCGGACACACCGGCACCGGGTTCGACGGGAAGGAGCTCGCGCGCGTGATGGCACGGCTTGCGCCGCTCGCGACGCGCGACTGCCCGTTCATTCGGAAGCCGAAGTCGAACGAGCGGCCCCACTGGGTCCGGCCTGAACTGGTCGCGCAGATCAAGTTCACGGAGTGGACGGCAGACAACCACCTGCGGCATCCCGTCTATCTCGGGCTGCGCGATGACAAGCGCCCGACGGATGTCGTGCGTGAACAGGCGCCGCGGCACCATGCGTCGGTGACGAAGCGGATGGACGTTTCCGCTGCTGCCGTTGCTGCCCCACCTGCCCACCGTTCCCGTCGTAGCGGCGGGCTTTCACGCCCACCGTCACCGGCGGCCCGACGATCGGCCACGCCAGCGACGACGGCACGACGTGACGCCAGGGTGTCGACGACGGACCAGCAGGCGCTGGTTGAGCAACTGCGCGCACTGGAAGATGCGCGCCGTGACGGCACGCTCACGCTGCCCGGCGGCGACACGCTCGCCGTCACCAACCTCCACAAGGTCTTCTGGCCCGCACTGAAGCTGACGAAAGGCGACCTGTTCCGCTACTACGCGCAGGTTGCACCGGCCATCCTTCCGGTCCTGGCCGATCGGCCTCTGGTCATGAAGCGCTTCCCGAACGGCATCTCCGCGAAGCCGTTCTACCAGCACCGCGCGCAGGACGTGCCGGCAGGCGTCCGCGTTGAACCGGTCGCCTCCGAGGACGAGCGGCCGCAGCTCATTGGCGGAAACCTGAAGACGCTCCTCTACACTTGCCAACTCGCGGCCATCTCGCAGGACCCGTGGTTCTCGCGCGTGCAGGCGCCCGACACGCCAGACCACGTGGCTCTCGACCTCGACCCGTCGGACGATGTGCCATTTGCACAGGTGCTGGACGTGGCGCGGTGGATCCGCGACGAGCTCGAGACGCTCGGCGTGTTTGCCCTGCCGAAGACCTCCGGCGCCAGTGGCCTCCACGTTTTCATCCCGCTGGCGCCAGGCACGCCTTACGATGCCGGCCTGCTCTTCGCGCAGCTCGTCGCCACGCTGATCGCCGAGAAGCACCCGAAGCAGGCCACCGTCGAACGCAGCGTCCGTGCGCGCGGACGACGGGTGTACGTCGATTACCTGCAGAACATCCAGGGCAAGACGCTCGCGTCGGCCTACAGTGCGCGAGCGAGCGAGTACGCCGGCGTGTCGACGCCGCTCACCTGGAAAGAGGTCGACGAGGGCGTGGAGCGAGAGGCGTTCACCATCCTCACCATACCCGACCGCCTGCGGACGCTCGGCGACCTCTGGGCGCCCCTCATCAACGCTCCAGGCGCGAACCTCAGGGACATCGCTGAGGGATAAGACTCGTTTCAATTGGTGAGTTGGTGATTTGCTGAATGACACGCCGCGGAGGGCACGAAGGGTCACGGAGAACGCTTTTCGAACGATGCGCCTCCGTGCTCTCCGTGCCCTCCGTTGTGAAGCTTTGACGTCTTAAGTCTCAGTCCTAGGTCTCAAGCGCCTCAGGGCGTCCGCCGTCCGGGTGGCGTTTCGTCCCGCGGCAGCTCCTCGTTCCGGCGTTCAGCGGGTCTCCACAGCTCGGTCGCCTCGCTCCCGGTGCCGACTTCGCTGTGCGCACGTTCGAGGTCTCCTGGCGTACCACCCTCGCTGCCCACCTCTGCGGTCGTGTTCATCGAGTCGAGCTGCGGAGAGGTGTCGGTCCCCTTCTCTCCCATCACTCGTCCTCGAGTTCGTCGTCGACCCCCTCGTCCAGGTCGTCATCATCGTCGAACCCGTCGTCATCGCCGAGGTCGGTGATCTGCTCGTCGTCTGGCACGTCGGCGATCTGCTCGTTCTGGTTGCGCTCGCGGTCAGCCATGCCTGCCTCCTGTGTGGGAATCGCGGAGCACGGGAGCAAGCGCGGTGCCGCAGACATTGGTGAGTTGGCGACGTCAGCGGGCAGCGGTGTGGCCTGCCGGCGCTGGCTCCGCGGTGTCGTCCTGCGTCGGGCGAATGCTGACCGGTGACGGCAGGTGGACGCCGTCCTGCTGCAGCAGCGCGTGGTAGACCGGCACCGGCTGGTACCGACGTGAGATGACGAGGCTCAGGAGGTTGGCGACCATTAGCGGGACGAGGATTTGATAGTCCTGCGTGATCTCGAACACCATGAACACCGACGTCATCGGGGCACGGATGACGCCCGCGAACAGCGCGCCCATCCCGACAAGCGCGTACGCGCCTGGTCCTGCCACCGGAAAGGGAGCGACCCGGTGCACGATGGTGCCGATCGCGCCGCCCGCCATCGCGCCGATGAAGAGGGTCGGCGCGAAAATGCCACCGGCGTTACCCGATGTGTAGGAGATGACCGTGGCAACGATCTTCACAAGGCAGAGCAGGACCAGCGTCCGCATCAGCATCGTGCCGTTGAGCGCCTGGTCCACGTAGTCGTACCCGACGCCCATCACCTCGGGCCTGACCAGCAGAATCAGGCCTATGAGCACGCCGCCGATGGCGGGCTGCAGGATCAACGTCCGCTCCGGCAGCCGTCGAAACGCTGTCCGCATGCCCAGCAGCAGCTTGCAGAACACCAGCGACAGCACGCCGCCGACGATGCCGAGGAAGGCGTAGGCGGCAAGTTCCGCCGGATGCACGAGCTCGTATGCCGGCACGTGAAACAGCGGTTCGTTGCCCAGGATCGACCGCTCCACGATCACGGACGCGACCGAGGCGACCACGGCTGATCCGATCAGCGACGCATTCATGTCGCCGATGATCTCCTCGAGCGCGAAGAGGACCGCGGCCACCGGCGTGTTGAACGCGGCGGCGAGGGCACCGGCCGCCCCGACCGGCACGAGCGCTTTCAGGCGCTCGGGCGACACGCCCACCCAGCGTCCGATGGATGAGGCGAGCGCCGCGCCGATCTGGACCGAGGGCCCCTCACGTCCCATCGAGTGACCGGACCCGACACAGAGCACGCCCGTGAGGAACTTGCCCAGGCCAACGCGCGCCGGAACCACCCCACCCTTCAGGTGGTAGGCCGCTTCCGTCTGCGGTACGCCGCTGCCACGCACGTCCGGGAAGAACCTCGACAGCAGCACACCCGTGAGGAGGCTGACCGAGGTCGGCACGAGGAAAAGCCGGGCGGCCGACGGCTCGAGGCCGAACAACGTGCGCGACACACGGTCGATGCACAACGAGAAGAGCACCGCGGACAGGCCCGCCAGCACGCCGACGATGATCGAGAGCGCGAGGAACAGCTGGTTCTCGCGTAATCGCAGCGCCGACGCGGTCGCACGTTCAGTGGTCATGACTGGCGATGTCCCCCGCACGTGCCGCCCTTCCAGCCCTTCCCGCCCTCTCCCGTCACTCCTCCTCCAGCCCGCGTTGACGCGCAATGATGGTGATGGCCTGGCCACCCTCGTCAGGCGGGCGGCAGCTGGTCGTCTCGCGCTCGACGCGGGCGGCGAGCGCCAGGCCTTCTTCGAAGCGATCAGCCTGTGTGACGGCGTCATGCGAGGGACGCCGCGCTGATGGTGTCGGCGGCTCCTGCAGCTGGGTGACGGCGGTGGCAAGCGCCGGGTCTGCGGTGCAGGTCGACAGGCGCACGCCGGCATGCGCGAGCACCTGCTGGAGCCGACGCTCGCGCTCGCCTGCCCCGAGCCGTGGCGCAAGCGGATCGAGCGCCGCCACCAGTTCAGCCACCCGCTTCATCGAGGCCAGTCGGTCGTCGGGGGACGTGAGCTGCGACAGGTACCGCCGCGCCACTGAGTAGTCGCCCAGCGCGAACGCCGCCTGCCCCGCTCCCGCGAGCGCCGTCGCGTTCGTGGGTTCCGCCGCAAGGACACCGGTGTATCGGCTGAGGGCGCGAGCCGGATCGCCGAGCTGCAGCAACAGCGAAGCCGCCTCCATCTGGGATGCCGTCGTCGGCGGCAGCTCGGCTGCGTAGACGAGCCCCTGTGACAGCGCCCGCGCACGCTCCCCGCGGGTCGTCAGCACAGTGATGAACTCACGCCGGATTGCACTGCGCTCGTCGATGCTCGCAGGCGACCACAACGCGTCGAGGGCATCCTGGTAGTAGCGGATCGCGGCGGGAAGCCTGTTGTCCCGTGTGGAGAGGCGCGCCAGTTCGAGGTTCACGTCGGCGGCATCTGGCTGACGTGCGCGCAGGTCCTCGAGCACAGCGGCCGCTTCACGGTTGTTGCCGGCGGCCTCGAGGGCGGTCGCGAGCGAGAGCGCAACGTCACGATCCCCACGGTTGATGTGGGCGGCCCGCCGGAGTGCGAGGAGCGCACGCTCCGTGTGCCCCTCTGACAGCGCGGCTCGCCCGGTGGCGTGCCAGGACGCCGCATCTCGACGCCGCACGGACGCGTTGCTGGCGGCCAGCTCGCGGGTCAGCAGGAACATCGCCACACCGACGACCGCGAGGACTGCGAGGGCCACGAGCTCGCGATGCACGACACGGCCCAGTTGACGCCTGACCCGTTCTTCGAAGTGCACCACCGGAGGCATTTGCTATTCCAACGTACTCCACATCGTCTCGCCGTGTGTATCGGGAAAGGGTAAGGCTCGTGCGTCTCAGTGCCGTACAGACGTGTCGGGAGGCACAGAACGCCTCCCGTCGTGGTGGCGGGAAGATGTCGGCCTGCCAGAGTGGCGACCGAGCGCAGTTGTCCCTTGTAAGAGCAAGCGCGGTGCCACCAATTCACCCGGCGTATGAATCGCCAAGTGGGTCAGTTGGTGGGTGGCGAGTGGGTAAACGAGGACCTATGCGACTGCGGAGGCGAGCGCGTGAAGGACGCGCGCTTCGTCACGGGCATCCTGCCGGTCCACTTCCACGAGGCGAACGCGACCGGGCGCCCCGCTGTGTCGTCCCCACGCCGCGGCAAAGGTGGATCGCAGCAGGGACAGGTCGGTGGTTCCGCCCTCGGGTACATCGCGGTCGGCGATCAGCACCACTCGCTCGAGCGGTACGCGGGCGGCGAGCTGCTCGATCTCGAACAGGCACCCGCTGTTCTTCTCCGAGAAGCTTCGGAGGTCCATCAGCACGACGTCGCTCGCATCGAGCAGTGCGGTCAGCGCGTCCTTCCACGCCGCATCGCGGCAGAAGAGCTCCTGCACGCGGAACCGTCCGTCCGGAGCGGCGCCATCGTCAAGCGCGGC
Source organism: Acidobacteriota bacterium (assembly GCA_018268955.1). Taxonomy (GTDB): domain Bacteria; phylum Acidobacteriota; class Vicinamibacteria; order Vicinamibacterales; family CAVVIG01; genus CAVVIG01. The sequence goes on from JAFDVO010000047.1 coordinate 70,918, forward strand.
AACCGCTCCGGGCACCTGCTCCGCGCGCCCGAGGTACTGGCCCTCCAGCCCACCGGACACGAGCGCGAGCATGTCGCCGGGATCTGCAGTGCGCGCCGCGAGATCCGTTCCCGCAATGAGGCGAACCGGCCCGAGGAACCGCCACTGCTGCGCTACGCGATCGAATAGCGCCTCGGTCCTCGCCTGGTGGCCGAACACGCGGAGCAGCAGCAATCTCGGCGTCCTGGCGGAAGCCGTCCCTGGACGATGCAGCACCGCCTCCGCGACGCCGCGGTACGCGACGAATACGAGCGCACCGACGACGATGCCGGCTGCGCCGAATCGCGGGACGAGTTCCGTCGCGGTGGTCGTGGCGAGGATGATCACCCACCAGCAGTCGACCACCAGTTGCATGTCGCTGAAGCGGCCCTGCCTGAACGCGTGCGCCAGCCGCTGCAGGACGCGCCAGCAGATCCAGCCAACCGGAAGGGACGCGATCATGAACAGCCCGTAATAGACCGTCTCTGACGAGGACCAGGTGGAGAGATCCAGAATGGCCGTCCTGAATGCGGAGATGTTGAAGCCCTGCACGATCGCCTGCTGGAACAGCAGCGACCCGATGCCGAACACCAGCGTCGACGCGAAGGCGATCGGCATGATGCCGCGCACGCGCCGCCACGCGCTGATCGCCACGAACAGGAGCGGCAGCGCCGCAGTGACGGCAACCAGCCGCCACAGTCCGGGCACGTTCGTCAGCGGAGCGGAGTTCAGCCGGCCATGCAGCAGTTGATTCGCTGCAGTGACCATGGCGATCAGGATCCCGCCGAGGCCGAGATAGCCGAGCGTCCAGCCCAGGGTGACGCGCCTCGACAGCACCAGGAGCACGCTCAGCGTCGGGACAATCGGCCAGAGGTTGGACCACCACACGGCGAACCAGGCGGCGAGTGGCGTGGCGGTCCAACCACCCCAGAGGGTCGCGGCCGTGAGCACGAGCGCGCTCGCGGATGCGCCCGCACCGTAGGCCGCTGCGATCCGGTCCTGTGCGAGGTGAGGACGAGCGGCCGGTGATGGCGCGACGCCAGACGGCGCTCTCGATGCGCGATCGATGTCGAGTTCGAAGGAAGCAGGTGGCGCCGCACTCGTGGGTGCCGTTGACAGGCCTGCCACGCGACGGTCGTCGATTGTCGACGTTGCGTCGTGCGTGAAGGGTGCGAGCGACGAAGGTGCCGTGGCAGGCGCCGCCGATGGCCGCATCAGGCGGGAGACGCTCCGTTCGTACCAGCGCAGGGCGGCCCAGGTGAGCAGCGCCGCATCGGGCACGGCGAGCATCAGGACGTGGGCGATCTGGCCGGGCAGGAGGTCGTTTGCCATGCAGCACCGCGTTGCGCCTGCGCGCGCGGCCCAGTATAGTCGCGCCGGGCGGCTGCGAACGCCCCAATGCATGCGCTACCGCGCCCGTGACATCGTCACCTTTGTCGCGCTCGTCTGGGCCGTTGCCGGCAGCTTCGTCCTGTTCGACGTGGTGATGCTGCGGGGCATGGACGTGGCGCTCGCGCACCCACTGCTGTTCCAGTCCGTGCTGCTGTCGACGGCGACGAAGACCTCCACCACCTGCGAGGTGGACGCGAACACGACGCCGGCTTATCCGGTCGGCTCGCAGGATTGGCGCGTGGTGAGAGCTGCAGCATGGACGCTCGGGCAGCAGGTCGGACGGGATGCGCAGGCGGCGATGTCGTCGACGGTCACGCCTGAGACGCTCGCGGCATCCGCGCAGGCGATCAACACGTTCGCGACGTCCCTCTCTGTTCCTGTCCCCTCCCGCTTCCAACCCGTGAACATCGTCAACAGCAACACGGAGTTCGTGCAGGTGCTGGAGGCTGGTGCGGACGGCACTGCGCACGCGCTCGCCCAGCGGTATGGCGCGGACGCATGTCAGCTGTACAAGCTCGGCGCGCTGTGGGGATACGCTGCCGTCGCACGGTTCAGCCTGCCCGGCGAACGCAACATCTACTCGTCCGAGATCTCGTACTACGCATCGCGGCTCGAGCTGCCGAACGAGTTGTGGCAGCCGTTCGTCGCCCGCACCCGGAGGGACGCGCCCGCCGCCGAGATCATGCAGGCCACCCTCGCACAGTCCCAGACCCTGACCAACTACCTCATTGGGCCTCGGCCGACGCAGTGAGCCACTGAGTGTCGGCCCCCTCCGAACGCTTCGCTTGTGCGGCGCGTTCCGGACGCCGGGCAAGTTCCCCGCCGGACGGAACGGGAGTTGCCTTCTCTCGGGGTATGCCGTGGCACAGCGGCAGATGAGATGAGCCACGAGAGCGGAGGACATGATGAACAGGACATGGAAGCTTGGGAGTGCGGCGCTGGCGGTCGCGCTGGCAGCTGGTGTGGGTGCGCAGGCGCAGAGCAACAAGAACGATCAGGAGAGCATCACGGTCACTGGGTGCCTGCAGGCGATGGGCGCGGGTAACCGCGCGGTCGGCACATCAGGGTCAGGCTCGTCGGCCGCGGCGGACTCGAAGTCGAACTCGAGCGCGAGCGGCGCGTACATGCTGATCAATGCGCGCAAGGGCGGCGCGCCCGGTGGCGGAAGTGGCGTCACCACCATCGCCCCTGCCGGGTCGGGTACGACCGACTCCGCGGTGCGCAGCGGCAACACGCAGCCGTCGCCGGCGCTGAGCGGCGCCATTGGCGCAAACGGCGAGCCCAACGGGGCGGACTCACGTATGTTCGCGTTGAGCAACCACCCGGAACTCGCCCGCCACGTTGGTGAAGAAGTCGAGATCAGTGGGCACCTGGTCGGCTCGAGTGCGAGCACGACCGGCGCGAGCACCAGCACGACGACCTCTGGCTCCGCCAACCAGAACGGCAACGCCGCCAACGCGGGCCGCACGGGCAACACGCAGCAGATCGAGGTGACGACGATCCGCATGGTCGCGTCCGTCTGCGCGGCGAAGTAAAGACGACGGGGTGCGCACGGGGATCAGCGGCGCCGCCAGGGGGCGCTCTGACCTTCGTGCGCGCTCGACTACGTTGTGCTGATGACGAGGAATGGTTGCCAACCGACGCTCGCGGGATGGCCTGCCAGCCGAAGCTCGAGGAGATCGAGCGAGCGGGATAGCCTTTCAGCCGAAGCTCGAGGAGATCGGGCGAGCGAAGGCTGGTGCGCCCGGCAGGATTCGAACCTGCGGCCTTTGGCTCCGGAGGCCAACGCTCTATCCAGCTGAGCTACGGGCGCATACTCGGAAGAGGGACTGCACCGGCCGAGCACCGGTGACCGTTACTCTATCGCAAATCGCTCTGCGAACGCGAGTTGACAGGCACGGGGCGACAGTGCGTCGGCCGGTGCGACCCGTTGTGCGGTCAGGCGGAGGAGACCGCACGAAGCTGCCGCGTCCGATGGCGATACTCGAAGCGGCCACACGTGCGCATGGCGATCGAGTGTGCGCGAGCTCGAGCGCCTGAACCATCAGGGAGTTCCCTAGGTCACGTGCTTCACAGCGTCACGCGCACCGGCTGTCGACCGAGCAGCGCGTTGTACACCGCCAGGGTGTGCGCGGCGGATCGCTGCCACGTGAACTGCTGCGCCCTCGCACGACCACGCCGCACGCACTCGGCGGCCCGCCCAGGGTCGTCAAGCAGCTCGCCAATCCGTGCGGCAAGGACAGCCGAGTCGGTCGCCGGGAAGCGCAGTGCCACATCGCCCGTCACTTCGACGAGCGCCTCGGCGTCCGAGACGACGAGCGGAACGCCGGCGGCCATCACCTCGAGTGCCGGCAGCCCGAATCCTTCGATGATGGAGGGCACAACGAACACGGACACCCGTCGCATCAGCGCCGCCAGGTCATCGTCTGGAAGGGGCCCCGTGATGGTGACGCGCGACCCGAGCCCGAGGTGCCGGATGGTCGCCGGCTCGCCACCATCGCCACCGATCAACACGAGCGTGAGCTGGGGGTAGCGGCCCGCGAGATGCCCGAACGCCTCCACGACGGCACGAATGTTCTTGTAACGCTTCGCGACACCGAACGCCGCGATGACGGGCGCAGCCGCCTCGGTGACGGCTGCAGCCGCAATGAACCGCGGGTGCACCCCGTGATGGACCACGGTCGCTCGATCGTCGGGGATCCAGGACCCGGCTGCCCGGCGCGTGGCCGCTGAATTACAGAGGACGTGATCGGCGAGCTTGAGGGTGTGGCGGATCGCACAGCTCCCGAGCAGCCATCGCCACGCCGCATGCACTGGTGTCGGCTCGACTTGATGTGGATGCGACACCCAGATCAGGTCGTGCAGGCTGACGACCACCTTCCGTGGCCTGGGCGTCATCGCCCGGAGGCCGAACGGCGCGACGTGGAAGATGGCGTGCAGCACGTCGGGTGTGCCCACCTCCTCGAAGACCCGCCGCAGCGTGCCGCGGGAGAAGAGCAGCGGCAGCGTGCCGGTCACGCCGTCGACGAAGACCTCCTGCACATTTGGTGCGTCGCTGAACGGCTCGCGCGACGCGCGCGTCAGGCGAATGACGACAAACTGGTCCTGCGGCGCCTGGGCGGCGAGCTCCGGGATGAGCCCCTGGCAGTACCGATGGAGTCCCGATGGCCCGAGCACCGCCCGCGTATCGAGACAGATCAGCGCCACGGTCACCTCGGGCGATGCAGCAACGACTCGTAGACGGCAACCGTCTGCTCCGCGCAGCGTTGCCACTGGAATGCCTGCGCGCGGTCGAGCCCCGCGCGCACCAGCCGCTCCCGTTCACCCGTCGTGGTCAGTACTCTCGCCATGGCGGTTGCGAACGCCGAGGGCTGACGCGGGTCGCACAGCAGTGCGGCACTGCCCGCGACTTCAGCCACCGCGGTCCCTTCTGAGCCGATCACCGCGCATCCCGCCGCCATGGCTTCAAGCACGGGCAACCCGAACCCTTCCACGAGCGACGGGAACACGAGCGCCTGCGCGCCCCGCATCAGGGCAATCAGCTCGCGATCGCTCACGCTGCCGGTGAACTCTACCCGATCCTGCAGTCCGAGCCGCATCACTTGCGCGTTCAGCGCGGCAAGTGAGTCGCCGCGGCCCGCAATCACCAGCCGCACATCAGGGAACTGCCGCGCGCAGATGGCGAAGGCGTCGATGGCGACAGGAACGTTCTTGTACGGCTTCGTGTTGCCGACGCACAGGAAGTAGCGCCCCTCGGCCCCACCTGCCCCACCAGCCCCACCTGCCCCCTCAGCGCCCGCAGTCCGGCCCGCCGTGCCCGCCCTTCCCGCGCCCTCTGCCCCGCCTGCCCCCGCACTCCCATGGTCCGGCGACGCGAACCGTCCGTGGTCCACGCCGTGGTGCACCACCGAGACACGCGCCTCAGGCACGCCGTATCGCGCGATCGCCCGGCCACGCGTGTAGCGGGAGATGGCAATCACGTGATCCGCCCGGCGCAGAGCGTATCCGATCGCCCCCCGCGCATACCAATGGCTGACGGCGCGCGTGATCGGTGCGAGCCCGCCGGTGCGAATCAGGTGCGGCTGCTCCACCCAGATCAGGTCGTGCAGCGTGACGACAATGCGCGGCGCGGAGAGGCTGAAGGGGAGGAAGTGATGAAGCGCGTGAAAGAGGTCCAGGTCTGACGTGTCGAGTTGCCGCGCGAGGGTGGGCGTGCTCGCATCCAGGTTGAGCAGGCGCTCCTCGACGCGGCCGTCCGCGAACGGCGGTCCTGCGTCGGGCCTGCGATAGACGACAAAGGAGTGCGGCGTGTCGAGGTCGATCAGCGCGGAGACGAGGTGGCGCGCGTACGTGCTGAGGCCGCTCGGCGTCGGGTCCGCGGCCCGCGCATCCAGCCCTATCCGCAGGCGCGTCGGTGGCATGGGTCAGATCGCGGCGGGGGAGGCCGCGGGCTTCGCCGCGCCGCCGCGGAGGAGCCGCCAGATCTCACGGTCCTCCGGGTCGGCACCCAGCCACAGCCAGCAGAGCACGTAGCCGGCTATGAAGACGGCGGCCGAGCCGAGTTCCGCAAACGGGCCACCCAGCGCACGCAGCGGCAGCGCGGGGGTCATCGCCACGGCAAACGCCATCACCGGTCGCATCAGCGACTGCCACGGCCACGACCATCCGAACACATGCTTCATCTCGGCGAACCGAAGGATACCCTGCACGACGAAGCCGAGACCCATCGCCACGGCGGCGCCGGTCACGCCGAAGCGCGGAATCAGCACCCAGCTCGCCATCAGTTGCGCGAGGACCGTGACGGTCGCGTTGATCAGATTGAGGGTCGGCTTGCGGATCATCATCAGCGTTTCGACGAGGCCGCCGAAGCTGTTGGTCGCGTGCGCGACGGCAAGGAGCGCAAGCCACAGCGCGCCCTCGCGGAATGCCTGGCCGTAGATGCTCATGATGGTCCCGGACGCGAGCGCCAGCGCGCCGACGATCGGCAGTTGCGCGGCGAGCACCCAGCGCCCCGGTCCCTTCACCGTTTCCTTCAGCGCCAGCGGATCGTCGCCGGCATCGCGGCTTGCCGCCACCGGGCCGAAAATCGGGTCGAACACCTGGCGGACCTTGCGCATGCCGCCGGCGATCTCCGCGGCGGCACAGAAGACGCCGAACGACTGCGGCGTCACCCCGGGCGCATGGCCGACGAAGGCGCTCAGGATCAGGACGTCGAGGTTCAGGATGAGGACGTTCAGCAGGCCCGAACCCGCGATCGGAGCGGCGTAGCGGATCGCGGCCGGCATATCGACGCGTCCCTCACGGTTGCGTCCTGCCAGCGGCCGGAGGGCACGGCGCGCCAGCCACCAGGCGACCCCGCCGCCGCACGTGCTGCCAACGACGACCGCGAGGGAGGCACTGGTGGCGTGCAGGCCGACGGCGACGAGGCCGACGAAGGTGACGATCGTGATCAGGGTCTCGGTGATCCCACGCGAGTAGAACTCGTTGGTGAGCACGAAGGATGCGCGCGACGCAGCGGTGCTGATGCGGGCGAGCGAAATTGCGGGGAGCGCGAGCAGCATCAGCGATGCGCCCGGCCCGAGCGCGTTCAGGCTGCCGCGGCGCACGAGCCACTCGACCGCTGCAATGCCGACGATCGCGATGACCACCGAGGCCGCAAGGCTCGCCACCAGGCCGCGGCGGAAGATCAGGCGGGCGCCCTCGCCGTCGCCCACGGCCCGGCGTCTGGCGACGAGCGGAACCATGCCTTCCTCGAACCCGAGCGTGCCAGGCTTGCTCAGCATGTCGGTGATCGTCGCCATCAGCCCGAACGCGCCGAGCGCGGCGCCGCCGAGCAGGCGGGCAATCAGGAACGTGAAGACCCCGCGGAAGTTGGCTGCCACGAGCACGAGCACGTTCGCTGCCGCCCCACGCGCGAGCTGGTGGCCGTCATGCAGGGCGGTGCTGGGCGATAGATCCGTGGCGGGCGGGCTCGACACAGGGGGCACGGGCACTACAAGTATAGGCTCTGGGCTTCGGGCTTCTGGCTTCAGGGCTTCAGGGCTTCGGCTTTGGGCGATCGGCGATCGGCGATGGGCAATGGGCGGTGGGCGATCGGCGGGTCACGGTGCGAGCGGGTCACGAAAAGGCGCCATCATCGCAGGTGTCTACCTCGTAGACCGTCCTCCGCGTGAACGGGGTGTCCTCCGTGGTAGAGCCTTTTGAAGCAGAGCCCACAGCCCAGCGCCGATGGCCGAACCGGAAGTCGACAAACGCGGGAGCCAGAAGCCCAGAGCCTGAAGCCCGCGGACTGGGGATCGATGGAGGCGAAGATGGTGCGCCCGGAGGGACTCGAACCCCCGGCCTACAGGTTCGAAGCCTGCCGCTCTATCCAGCTGAGCTACGGGCGCATCGGAGGTGAGGCAACCGCGAGTGTAGCCGACGCTGTCGCGTGAGGCAACCGCGGCGCCGCCACCGTCGCGGCCGACGTTGAACCTCATCGCGACGCACGAACGGCTGCACTCGCGCACCGCGAATCGTCGAACAATAGGAACATGACCCGCACGGGCCCGCTCCTGCTGTGGTTGTTCACTCCCGCCCTCGTCATCTCCACGCTCGCCTGCGGTGGTGCACCGCCTGCCCCGACGCGCGAGGCCGCCGCTTCCGCCAACGCGGTCGGGATCGATACGGCCGGCATGGACCGAGCCGTGCCTCCGGGGGACGACTTCTTCGCCTTCGCGAACGGCACCTGGATCCGCGGGACGGAGATCCCGCCGGACCGTGCCGCGTGGGGCATCAACGGCGAGCTCGCCGCGCAGGCGGAGCGGGACAACAGGGCCATCCTCGAACACGCGGCCAGCGCCCCCTCGTCACCTGAAGAGAAGAAGCTTGGCGACTTCTACGCGGCCTACATGGACGAGCAGACGATCGAGCAGCGCGGCCTCACCCCCCTGCAGCCGACGCTCGACCGCATCGCCGCCATCGGCAACAGGCAGGCGCTGGCGCGGGAGTTCGGCACAATGCTGCGCGCCGACGTCGACCCGCTCAACTTCACCAGCTACCACACGGATAACCTGTTCGGCCTCTGGGTGACGCAGGACTTCAACCAGCCAACCCGTAACACGGCGTACTTCTTTCAGGGCGGGCTCGCGATGCCGGACCGCGAATACTACGTCGGCACGTCGGACCGCATGCAGCAGATCCGGGAGACGTACGCCGCGCACGTCGCGACCGTCCTCCGCCTCGCCGGCGCTTCCGGGAAAGACGCCACCCAGCAGGCGGCCCGCATCATCGCGCTCGAAACGAAGATCGCACGCACGCATGCAACCCGTGAGCAGTCGGTCGACGTGCTGAAGGCGAACAATCCATGGTCGCGCGATGAGTTCCCGAAGAAGGCGCCGGGCCTCGACTGGCCCGCGTTCTTCGACGCCGCGACCCTCAACACGCAGCCCTCGTTCGTTGTGTGGCACCCGGCCGCCGTCACTGGCATCTCCGCACTTGTTGCGTCACAGCCGCTCGACGACTGGAAGCTCTACCTCCGCTACATCGTTGTCAACGGCTGGTCGCCGCTGCTGCCGAAGGCATTCGCCGACGAGTCGTTCGCGTTCTTCGGGACGACGCTGTCAGGAACACCACAGCAGTCCGAGCGGTGGAAGCGTGGCGTGCGCGCGGCGGACGCGATGGGTGACGCACTGGGCCGCCTGTATGTGCAGCAGCACTTCCCCCCTGAATCCAAGCAGGCGATCGAGGCAATGGTCGCCGACATCAAGTCGGCATTCGCCGCTCGCATCGAACGCCTCGACTGGATGACGCCTGCGACAAAAGCCAGGGCCACCGAGAAACTCCACGCGCTCATCGTCGGTGTCGGATACCCGGAGCAGCGGCGGGATTACTCCGGCCTCGAGGTGTCGAGAGAGGACGCGATCGGGAATGCGATGCGGGCCGACCTGTACTACTACCGCGAGCGGGTTGCGAAGCTCTCGAAGCCGATCGACCGGAACGAATGGTGGATGACGCCGCAGACCGTCAACGCCGTCAACCTCCCGATCCAGAACGCGCTGAACTTCCCCGCGGCCTACCTGCAGCCGCCGCACTTCGACCCGCGTGCCAACGCTGCCAGTAACTACGCGATGATCGGCTCCGTCATCGGCCACGAGATCAGCCACAGCTTCGACGACCAGGGCGCGCAGTTCGATGCGACGGGCAGGCTCGCCAACTGGTGGACGAAGGAGGACGCCGCCCACTTCAGTGCCGTCGCCGAGCAGCTCGTCACGCAGTTCAACGGCTACAAGCCGTTCCCGGATCTCGCGGTCAACGGCCGGCAGACGCTCTCGGAGAACATCGCGGACCTGGCCGGTGTCGCCGCGGCCTATGACGCCTACCGGCTCTCGCTGCACGGCAAGGAGCTGCCGGCGCAGGACGGCTTCGCCGGCGACCAGCAGTTCTTCATCGCGTTCGCGCAGAACTGGCGCACGAAGATGCGCGACGAGATGCTCAGGCGCATCATCATCACCGATGGTCACGCCCCCGCGCAGTACCGTCCCCAGACCGTCCGGAACCTCGACGCCTGGTACGCGGCGTTCAACATCAAGCCCGGCGCGGCACTCTATCTCGAACCTGCGAAACGGGTCCGGATCTGGTGATGGCGTTCCGAACTCAGAACTCGGAACTCAGAATTCTGAACGTCGAGTGCGTTTCAAAATACAAGGGCGCCACCGCGGAGTTCGCGGAGATCTTTCTGAAAAACAGTGTGGCTCCGTGTTCTCCGTGATCTCCGTGGTGGAGCGTTGAAACAGGCTTTTGCTTCTGAATTCCGAATTCTGAATTCTGACTTCCCAGAGGTACCCCCATGCATTGGTCAATCGAGCACGACAGCACGGGCGCTGAATACGTGGCCGTCACGTCGCGTGGCGACTGGATCCTGCGCGACCCGCTGGTCAACAAGGGCACGGCGTTCACGAAGGCCGAGCGACGGGAGCTGCACCTCGACGGCCTTATTCCGCCCGTCGTGACGACGCTCGAGCAGCAGCTCGGACGCGTGTACGAGAACTACCACATGAAGCCGACCTCGCTCGAGCGGTACATCCACCTGACGAGCCTGCAGGATCGGAACGAGACGCTGTTCTATCGGCTGCTGATGGACCACATCGAGGAGATGATGCCGGTCGTCTACACGCCGGTGGTCGGTGAGGCGTGCCAGCAGTTCTCGCACATCTACCGGCGCCCGCGCGGTCTCTACATCTCGTACGAGCAGCGCGACCGCATCGAGGAGATCCTGCGCTCCCTGCCCCGGCCTCCTGCCGTGATCGTCGTCACCGATGGTGAGCGGATCCTGGGCCTCGGTGACCAGGGCATCGGCGGCATGGGCATCCCGACCGGGAAGCTTTCCCTCTACACGGCGTGCGCCGGCATCCCCCCATCGCTCACGCTGCCGATCACCCTGGACGTCGGGACCGACAACGAGACCCGTCTGAACGATCCGCTGTACGTCGGGCTGCGCCACCGGCGCATCCGAGGTGACGCGTACCAGGCATTCGTCGATCGCTTCGTTGACGCCGTGATGACCGTCTTCCCCGACACGGTGCTTCAGTGGGAGGACTTCCTCAAGGGGAACGCGATCGCGCAGCTCGAACGGTTCCGCGATCGCCTGTGCACGTTCAACGACGACATCCAGGGCACGGCGTCGGTGGTCGTCGCCGGCGTCTACGGCGCGCTGCGGATCAGCGGGCAGGCGATGCGCGACCAGCGCATCCTGCTTGGCGGCGCCGGCGCGTCGGCGCAGGGGATCGCCAGCCTGCTGTGCGCCGCGCTGCGGGCCGATGGACTGGGCAGCGACGAGGCGCGGCTCCGCATCGCGACGGTCGACAGCCGGGGGCTCGTCACAAAGGCGCGCGCGGAGATGGAACCGTTCAAGGCGCAGTACGCGCGGCCGGTCGAGGAAGCTGCGGCGTACCGCTGCGCGGATCCCTCGCGTATCACGCTCACCGAGACGATCGAGAACTTCCGGCCAACCGTTCTCATCGGCACCTCCGGCACGCCAGGTCTCTTCACCGAGGAGGTCGTCCGCGCGATGGCGTCGGTGAACGAGCGGCCGATCGTCTTTCCGCTCTCGAATCCGACCAGCAAGAGCGAGTGCACGGGCGAGCAGGCCATCACGTGGTCCGACGGCCGCGCGATCGTCGCCACCGGCAGCCCCTTTGCGCCGGTCGAGTGCAACGGCCACCGCTTCCGCATCGGCCAGGGGAACAACGCGTTCATCTTCCCCGGCGTGGGCCTTGGCCTGTGGGTTGGTCGCGTGAAGCGCGTCACCGACGCGATGTTCCTCGACGCCGCCCGCGCGCTCGCGGACATCGTCAGCGATGCGGACCTGGCCGAAGGCGCCGTCTACCCGAAGCTCACGCGCATCCGCGAATGCTCACACGCCGTCGCCTGTGCAGTGATCCGCCGTGCGGTCGAGGAAGGACATGCCGACGCGGCCGTGCTCGACAATCTCGAGGCGACGGTGCGTGCGGCCATGTGGGAACCGGTCTATCGTCCGGTGCGATTCACTCCACACCACGCGCCGACGGCGCTCTGAGATGCAGTTCGCCGCCAACTGCGGGGACGGATCCTGTCCGCGAACAGGCACCCGCTTGCGCAGTTCCAACTCTGGCTCCTCGTGGGGTGGACACGTTCGCAGCGTGACGCCGGACTTGCTATTTCGCGTTTAGCATTTAGCGTTTCACCTTCCGTGCCCTCCCGTGTTCCCCTCCGTGCCCTCCGCGGTGGCGCTTTTAAAGTCGCTTGCAGCGTGACACGCATTTGGCATTTAGCATTTAGCGATTAGCAATTAGCGATTCGCTATGCTTCCGTCAAAGTATCGCGAAGAGCAGTTCGGCTGAGCCGGAACGCCGTAGGATGTCTGGTGTGCGTCGTCGCACTGCCGTCCTCTGTGTCGCACTCGCGGTCTGCCTCTGGACCGCCGCGCTGTCGCCGCGTGCGGCGTCCGTTGCGCACAGGCGGGCCACTGCGTCGACGGCACGCGCGTATGCCGCGATGCGGCAGCTGGTGCGCGACGCTGGCCTCGAGTTCGCCGGTGAGGGCCTCCCGGCCTCGACCCTGCGCGCCGTTCTCATCGACATCGATCGTGACGGCGACCGCGATGTCGTTGCCAACCTCGGCGCGGGACGGCTCGCTGTCTGGCTGAACGACGGCCTCGGTCGCCTGCGCGCCAGCGGAACAGCCACCCCGTCCCCAACGATCACCGCGCTTTTCGTCGACCGTATCGGACGCCGTTTCTCCGGACAGATTGCCTCTGACCCAGACGATGGTCCGCTGATGGTGTTCGAGCCTGCGCGTGCCGGGCCCGTCACGACCGCCAGCGTCGACCGCACGGTCCTCCCGTTCGACCCCCTCTACGACCGCGGCATGCGCCCGTCGTCCCCTCGGGCCCCTCCCCGGGCGTGAGCTCTCGCCAGTCCTGATATCCGCGTGACCCCCGCGTACGCTCCGCGTGCCGGCTGGAAAGTCACAAGTTCATTGACGTTCGCGAGGTGCGCGATGGCAGTTCGACAACTGCTGGTCGGCGTGTGCGTCTGCGCCGCCGCCGTGCAGTCCGTATTTGCGCAGGAACCGGCCCTGACGGTCGATCAGGCTGTCAACGAGGCGATCGATCACAACCTGGCGCTCGTTGCTGAGCGCTACAACCTGCGCGTCGCCGAGGCCGCAGTCATCACGGCCGGACTGCGGCCGAACCCGGTGCTGACCGTCGGCGTATTCAAGCCGCAGGGTACGCTGCAGGGCCAGGGGCTCTCGACTCAGGATGAGTCGGTCCGCGGGGACTACCTGTTCGAGCGCGGAGGCAAGCGCCGCCTCCGGGTGGAGAGCGCGGACGCCGCCCGGTCCGTGACCGAGCTCCAGTTGCAGGACACCATCCGGCGGCTGCGGCTCGACGTGGAGCTGGCCTGCACCGAGGTGCAGCTCGCGCAGGAGAACGTCCAGCTCGCACGCGACAACCTCGCGGCGTTCACCGGGGTCGTCGACGTGAACCGCGAGCGCGTGCGGGCCGGCGATCTCGCGGAGGTCGAGTTCCAGCGATCGCGGCTCGCGTCCATCCAGTTCCAGAACGATGTGAAGCAGCAGGAAGCACACCTCCAGACGGCGCGGGCACGGCTGGCGCAGCTGCTCGCCAGGGCGGCCGGCGCACCGCTCCCGTCCATAGCCGGCGAGATGCGCCACGACGCGGCCGCGCTGGATATCGATGCGCTGCGCCAGAAGGCGGATGCCGCGAGGCCCGACCTGCTGGCGGCGCGTCGCGACCAGGCACGCAGTGTCGCCGAGACCCGGCTGCAGCTCGCCAACGGGAAGGTGGACCTCACCGTGAGCGGCGAGTACCACCGCCAGCTCGCCGCCGGCGTGGACGGCGGGGCGGCCGCCGCCTTCGTGAGCGTCCCGCTGCCCCTCTTCAGCCGCAACCAGGGTGAGATTGCCCGTGCCCGCCAGCAGCAGCAACAGGCCGACGCCCGCGCCCGCGCGCTCTCCTCCGCGGTCTCGACCGAGGTCGTGACCGCGTACACCGACTACACCACCAATCGCGACATCGTTGCCTCCATCGAGCGCGACATGCTGCAACAGGCGAGTGACGTGCGCTCGGCCACTGAGTATTCGTACCGCCGCGGCGAGGCGAGCTTCGTCGAGTTCCTCGACGCCGTCCGCGCGTTCAACGAGACGATGCAGAGTTATCACGCCGCGCAGGCGGACTACGCGCGAAGCCTCTACACGCTCGAGTCCCTTGCAGGAGAAGTCAGACCATGATCCGCTCGCCGTTCCCAGTCCTCCTCGCGCTCGTCGTTGCAGCCGCGGGCTGTTCGCAGAAGGCGCCCGAGCCCAAGCCGTCGGCAGCGGTCGGCGCGACACCGCAGGCGGCGGCCGCCCAGGGTGCGTCGGGCGAGATCAGCATCGACCCGCAGTCACCCCTACTGGACCAGATCGTCCGCGAGCCAGTGCGCATCGAGATGCTGCCGACCGACGAGGTCGTCGCGGCCGGCAAGATCGAGGCGAACCCGAACCGGCTATCGCGCGTGATGCTGCCGGTCACAGGCCGTATCAGCCGCGTGCTGGTCAAGCTCGGCGACGCCGTGCGTGCAGGCCAGCCGCTCTTCACAGTCTTGAGCCCCGATGCGGACGCGGCGACGTCCAGCTACCTGTCCTCCCGCGCGGCCGGCACGCAGGCGGAATCGGCCCTCTCGAAGGCACAAGCCGACTTCGACCGCGAAACCGACCTCTTCGCGCACAACGCCGTCGCGAAGAAGGATGTGCAGGCGGCGGAGAGCGCCCTCGCGCAGGCCAAGGCTGCGCTCGAGCAGTCGCACGCCGCGCTCGAGCAGGCGACACGCCGGCTCCGCGTGCTTGGCCTGACGCCCGGCGAGTTCCAGCAGGAGGTCGTGATCTCGTCTCCGCTCTCCGGCAAGGTGCTGGAGCTGTCGGTCGTCCCGGGTGAGTACCGCACGGATCAGACCGTGCCGGTGATGACCGTCGCGGACCTCAGTACCGTCTGGGTCACATCGCAGGTGCCCGAGAGCTACCTCCGCTTCGTGCAGGTCGGTGAGCGCGTCGACATCTCGCTGATCGCCTACCCGGGCGAGACCTTCGAGGGGCGCGTCTCCCGCATCTCCGACACGCTCGATCCGCAGACACGCACCGTGAAGGTGCAGGCGGAGATGGACAACCGGGAAGGGCGCTTCCGTCCGGAGATGTACGGCAGCATCCACCACGTCGAGAATCTCGTCCCCATGGCGGTCATCCCGGTCGGCGCGGTCGTGCAGACGGAAGGGCGCTCGATCGTCTACGTCGAGGGCGACACCGGGCACTTCACCGCACGCGAGGTCATGCTGGGCAAGCCGGCCGGCACGATGGTGCGTGTCACCAAGGGGCTGAGCAAGGGTGAATCGGTCGTCTCGGACGGCGCGATGCTGATGAAGGGTCTGGCCGCCAGCGGACGGAAGGCTGGCGCATGATCGCCCAACTCCTTCGACTCGCCCTCCGGCAGCGCTTCCTCGCCATCCTGGTCGGCATCGCCCTCATCGGGACCGGCCTGTGGGCGTTCACGCAGCTCAGCATCGAGGCGTACCCGGACATCTCCGACACGCAGGTCGTCGTCATCTCCACCTATACCGGCCACGCGGCGGAGGAGATCGAGCAGCAGGTGACCGTCCCGATCGAGCGCGCGCTCAA
The DNA here is from genome assembly GCA_018268955.1 of Acidobacteriota bacterium. Classification (GTDB taxonomy): domain Bacteria; phylum Acidobacteriota; class Vicinamibacteria; order Vicinamibacterales; family CAVVIG01; genus CAVVIG01. The sequence continues at coordinate 86,518 of JAFDVO010000047.1, forward strand.
CAGCGTGCCGCGCGTCATCGCAAGGCGCTCGCGCACCATCTTCGGCCTCTCGGTGGTCGAGCTGACGTTCGACTACGGCACCGACGACTACTTCGCCAGGCAGGTGGTGCTCGAGAAGCTCCGTGACGCGACCTTGCCGGACGGCGTCGCGCCGACGCTCGGCCCGATGTCGACCCCGATCGGCGAGCTGTATCGGTACACCCTCGACGCGCCCCCATCGTACGACTCGCAGCGGCTGCGCGAAATCCAGGACTGGATCATCGAGCCTCGCCTGCTGCAGGTGCCTGGCGTCACGGATATCACGCCGTTCGGCGGCCGGATCAAGCAGTACCAGATCGAGGTCGACCCGCTCGCCCTCACCAAATACAACCTGAGCATCCGTGACATCGGCACGGCCATCGACTCCAACAACCAGAATGCAGGGGGCGCCCAGCTCGATAACGGCCAGCAGTCGCTGGTCGTTCGCGGCATCGGGCTGGTAGATTCGGTCAGCGACATCGAGAACATCGTCGTCTCCGCCAACAACGGCGTGCCGGTCTACGTGCGCGACGTCGGGCACGTGCAGATCGGGTCTGCCCCGCGAACGGGCATCTTCGCGCTCGACGATCATCTGGACAGGGTCGAAGGCATCGTGCTCATGCGGCGCGGGGAGAACCCGAGCCGCGTGCTCGATGGCATCCACGAGGCGGTCGAAGAACTGAACGCCACCGCGCTCCCCTCAGGCGTGCACATGACGCCGATCCTGGACCGTACCGAGCTGGTGAGCAACACGCTCCACACGGTGACGCACACGCTGCTCGAAGGGCTGGTGATTGTCATCGCCGTGCTGTTCCTGTTCCTCGGGTCGGCACGTGCCGCGCTGCTGACGGCGCTCACGATTCCGCTGTCGCTGCTCTTTGCGTTCATCTGCATGCATTTCAGCGGCATCCCGGCCAACCTGCTCAGCCTCGGTGCCCTCGACTTCGGCATCATCGTGGACGGCACGCTGGTGATGGTCGAGCGCATCGTGCACGCGCTGGGCCATCGGGCGCAGGAACACCCGGCGGACAGCAGCATCATCGACATCATCCGTGACGCCGCGCTCGACGTGGAGCGACCGATCTTCTTCTCGCTCCTCATCATCGTCGCGGCGTACCTGCCGCTGTTCACGCTGGAGCGGGTCGAACGGCGTCTCTTCACGCCGATGGCGTTCACCGTCTGTTATGCGCTGGTCGGGTCGATGCTGATGGCGCTGACGCTCATCCCGGTGCTCGCCACGTACCTGCTCCGGAACACGTCGAAGGGCTGGGAGAACCCGGTGCTGCGGTGGCTGGAAGGCTGGTACGAGCGCGCGCTTCGGGCCACCGCCGTCTCGCCCGGCCGCGTGGTGGCCGTGGCTTTTGCGATCGTGATCGTGGCGATGGGCGTCGGCACACAGCTCGGCAGCGAATTCCTCCCGAAGCTCGATGAGGGCGTGCTCTGGATCCGCGCGAACTTCCCCGCCGGCATCTCGCTCGAGAAGTCCGCGGCGATGGCGGCCACGATCCGCGGCCTGGTCAAGCAGTCGGGCGAAGTCCTGCACGCCACCTCGCAGACCGGGCGCAACGACGCGGGCACCGACCCGTATGGCCCGAACCGCAACGAGGTGTTCGTCGCGCTCAAGCCGTACGACGAGTGGCCGGACGGGAAACGGAAGGCCGACCTGATCGATGAGCTCTCGACGAAGCTGCGGGCCAACGTGCCTGGCGCGTTCTTCAGCTTCACGCAGCCGATCGTCGACAACGTCACGGAGGCGGTGACCGGATCGCCGGCAGACCTGGCCGTGATCATCACCGGGCCGGATCTGCAGGTGCTGCGGTCGCTCGCACAGCAGACGCTGGGCGTCCTGCGGGACGTCCCTGGCGCGGCCGACACCGGCATCGAGCAGGAGGAGGACCTGGCACAGTTGCGCATCAAGGTCGATCGGCAGGCGGTGGCGCGCTACGGCATCAACATCCGCGACGTGCAGGACGTCATCGAGCTGGCGGTGGGCGGGCGCGGCGTGAGCACGTACTTCGACGGAGAGCGCCGGTTCGACATCACCGTCCGCTACGTCCCCGAGGCTCGCACCGACCCGACCGCCATCGGCAACATCCTGATTACCACTCACGAAGGCAGCCGCATCCCCCTGTCGCAACTGAGTTCCATCGAGGTGGTCAACGGCGCGAGCATCATCGCGCGGCGCGACAACCGCCGGCAGATCTCGGTCCGCACGAACATCCGCGGCCGTGACCAGGGCGGCTTCGTGGCGGATGCGCAGCGACGGCTCGACACCGCGCTGCGGCTGCCAAACGGGTATCACGTCGAGTGGGGTGGACAGTTCGAGAACCTCTCGCGCGCACGGCGACGGCTCGCGTTCATCCTGCCCGTCACCATCGGCGTCATCTTCGCCCTCCTCTTCTTCACGTTCGGATCGACCACGTGGGCGGGGCTCGTGCTGCTGAACGTGCCGTTCTCCCTGGTGGGCGGCATCCTGGCGCTCTACCTGCGGGGTATCAACCTGAGCGTGTCCGCCGCGGTCGGCTTCATCTCGCTGTTCGGCGTCGCCGTGATGAGCGGCGTGCTGGTCGTCTCGGAGATCAACCGTCGACGGATCGAGACCGGCGCACCGCCGGCGAGGGCGGCCATCGAGGGGGCGCTCGCACAGATGCGGCCGGTCCTGATGATGATCGTCGTCGCGCTGCTCGGCATGGTGCCGGCCGCGCGTGCGACCGGCATCGGCTCCGACGTGCAGCGTCCGCTCGCCACCGTCGTGGTCGGCGGCCTGCTGTCGACGCTGGTCCTCACGCTCTTCGCACTACCCGCGCTGTACGTGATGATCGCCGGACGGAACACGGAGGAACGCGCATGAGCGGCCCGCGCAAGGTGTTGCTGATCGTCGTCAAGGAAGGGGACACCTGGGAGCGGACGCCGCTCTACGTCGCCATCGTCCATCGCCTGCGGCACGCGGGGGTCGCAGGCGCAACCGTCCAGTCGGGCATCATGGGTTTCGGACGCCATCACCGCATCCACCACAAGGGGCTCTTCGGCGTCCCCGACGACCGCCCCACGACGATCATGGCGGTGGACGAAGACGAGAAGCTGCGCGCCTTCGTCGCCGACTCACGCGACATCCTGAAGAACGCGATGACGCTCATGCTCGATGCGGAGCTGCTGTAACGGCACATCGCAACTGCCAGGCGGGTCCTGTCCGCGAACAGCCCACTCGGGTGCTCGCGGCCAACCCGCTTGTCAGGGCTGTGCGCTCCGCGCCCGAGCGGGCGCCCGTTCGCGGCCACCCGCATGCGCACTCGCACACGTCACCTGGCGCCTCCATCCTCTTGGTCGTCACGCTCCTGGACCCGCTCACAGCGTTACAGCGCGTTCCCATTCAGCCTTCAGCGTTTTGCAATGATCGTTGGGATGACCGGTGCCCTCCCGTGTTTCCCCTCCGTGCCCTCCGTGGTAGTGCTTTTGCGACGCGTTCGCAGCGTGACGCGTATTTCCATTCAGCAATTCGCGATTCGCGATTAGCATTCCCGTTGTGCCGATCGATGTCTCGCCGTTCATCGTCAAGGAAGGTCACAGCGTCAACCTGAAGAAGTGGCCGACGCGCGTGCGCCCGTTCTACAGGTCCGAGCACGACTACGAGGCGATGCTGGCGGCTCACGTGCGGACGCTGGCCGAGCACCAGAGCCGCCTCTATGCCGACGATCGCTACTCGCTGCTCATCGTGCTGCAGGCGATGGATGCTGCGGGGAAGGACGGCGTGATCAAGCACGTGATGTCCGGCATCAACCCGCAGGGCTGCCAGGTGGTGAGCTTCAAGCACCCGAGCGCCGAGGACCTGGACCACGACTTCCTGTGGCGCGTCGTGCGCCAGCTGCCGGAGCGCGGCAACATCGGCATCTTCAATCGGTCACACTACGAGGAGGTGCTGATCGTCCGGGTGCACCCGGACATCGCCCGTGCGCAGCGTGTGCCGGACTTCGACCAGAAGACCGTCTGGAAAGAGCGCTTCCGCTCCATCGTCGACTTCGAGCGTCATCTGCATCGCAACGGCACGCGGGTCGTGAAGTTCTTCCTGCATGTCTCGAAGGAGGAGCAGCGCAAGCGCTTCCTCGCGCGCCTCGACGACCCCGAGAAGAACTGGAAGTTCAGCGTGGGGGACATCGAGGAGCGCGCCCGCTGGAACGACTACATGCACGCGTACGAGGACTGCCTCTCGCACACCAGCACCAGGGACGCACCCTGGTATGTGGTGCCCGCAGACGACAAGGCGAATGCCCGCCTCATCGTCTCCCAGGCGATCGTCGACCTCATGACCTCGCTCGACCTCCGGTACCCGAAGGTCGAGAAGGCCAGGCTGAAGGAACTCCGCCGCATCCGCAAGCAGCTCAAGGACGGGAACTGATCAACGGGTCCCGAGTCCCGAGTTCCCAGCCCCGAGCCCCGAGCCCGAGTCCCGAGCCGTTGTACGATCCCGCCGTGCCCCCGCTCATCGTCGACGTGCAGTGCGTATGGCTCGAGGGGGACGCAGCGCTCATTGCGGCGGCGCGCGGCGTGCTCGGCGCAGACGAAATTGCCCGAGCGGACCGCTTCGTCCTTCCCGACCTCGCCGACACGTTTGCCCTCGCACGCGGCTCACTTCGCGTGCTGCTCGCCAACCGACTTGGCGTCGGGGCTCGCGACGTGACCTTCGAATACGGTGAGAAGGGGAAGCCCGCGCTCGCCAATCCGCGTGGCACAACGCTGCGCTTCAACGTGTCTCACTCGGGGGCGCTGCTGGTGTGTGCGTTGGTCGAGGGAGAGGACGTCGGCATCGACGTCGAGCAGCATCGGCCGCTTCGCGATCGCGACCGGCTGGCGCAGCGGTTCTTTTCCGCCGAGGAGTGCGCGGACCTGGCGGCCTGGCCAGAAGCCGACCGCACGCGCGTCTTCTTCGAGTGCTGGTCGCGCAAGGAGGCGTTCATCAAGGCGGTGGGCGGCGGGCTGTCGATTCCGCTCGACAGCTTCCGTGTGTCACTCGCCTCCTCGACCACGTCTGCCCTGCTGGCCTGCCGACCAGAGGATGGCCCTGCCGAGGCGTGGACTATCCATCCGTTCGATGCCGCGGCCGGCTACTCGGGCGCTCTCGCGATCAAGGCCGCACCCGTCCGTGTCGACGTGCACCACACGACCGCCAAGGCGCTGCTCAGCACGTGTGCACCCGGCTGACCCACCGCGCATCGCGCCGCCGCTCGTACCAGCCCTACCAGCCCTACCAGCCCTACCAGCCCCACCAGCCCCACCAGCCCCACCAGCCCTACCTGCCCCGCCTGCCGTATCACAGCACGTTGACGGTGACCGACTGCGTGAACGCGTTCCCCTTGTCGTCCGTGAAGCGGACGAACACCGCGGTCGTCCGCTCCTTGCCGCCGTCTGGCGTGGAATACAGGAGCGACAGCGGAACCGACAGGCTTCCCGATGCGGCGACGTGATTGGTTCCCGCGAACTGGGCGATCTGCGACGGATTGAGGTTGAGCGTGCTGTACACGGCGCCGTTGCGCGCGGAGAAGAGGTCGATGCTGTCGATGTTGCCGCCGAGGCCGGCCGTTTCGCGCACGACGATCGTCATCGAGACCGCGAAATCGAACTGCGCGCCGTTGGTGCCGGCGCATTTCGGGTTGCACACGCTCGCGGTCACCGGGCTCGGCGCGATGGACACGGTCAGCTCGGCCTTACTGGCAGCCGGCGCCGGCGCCGGCGTCGGCGTCGGGGAGGTCGGCGACGATGAACCGCCGCAGGCGGCGGCAATCAGGATCGAGCAGAGAGCAGGAGCGAGAAGGAGTGAACGTCTGCGCATGGTGTGAAGCGACGTAGCTTATCACCATGGACGCCACGCACTGGCCGACCTGATAACGGCTGAGGCGCACCTTCCACGGCGGCCCGAGCATTCAGCGCCGTCGTCCTCGCGTGGAGTCCGCGGTGCGTGGGCGTCCACCGAGCAGTCCATTCTCGCGAGCCGCGCGAGCCTTCGCTGGTGAACGCCGGGCACCGACGAGCGCCGCTGGTCCGACGATGGCCACCTTGCCTCGCTGTTCGGTCGACACTCTCGCCACGCGAACGCGAGCGCCCGGCTTCGTGCCAGGGTGGGCCTCCAGGTAGGCCGCAAGCACATCGCGGATGGCACGTTCGGCCTTGGCGTGCGTATCAGCCGCGGCGTAGACCGGGAGGCCCGGAACGTAGGCGCTCACCGCGCCGCTCATTTCGGTTTCGAGCACGATCGGGAAATGCGTTGTCATGCTCTGCCCAGGTCACGGCACGATCGTAGAACCCAACGCTCGGTTCGTCAAACGGCCGACCAGCGAGGCGGCGCTGTCCCGGAGTTCTGTCTCCGTGCGTGTCAGTGGTAGGGCCTTTCGTCGATCCAGTCACGCCCATCGCCCATCGCCCAGAGCCCATCGCCCAGAGCCAGAAGCCCTGGGCCCCATTTAGCAATCAGCCTTTAGCGATTAGCATTTAACTCGCTCGCATTATTGAATCATTCCAAAGTTCGAGCTACACTGAAGTCTCTCGTGACAACCGAGCCTTCAGAACTGCTCCGCTCACGCGGGATCCAGGTCACCGCGCAGCGACTGGCGGTGATGCGCGCCGTCTCCGCCCATCCGCACGTCACGGCCGACGTCGTCGCCGAGATCGTGCGGTCGGAGATTGGGGCGATCTCGCTGCAGTCGGTCTACGACGCGCTCACGCTGCTCGTCGCCGAAGGGCTGATCCGTCGTATCCAGCCTGCCGGCTCACCTGCGCGGTATGAAGACCGCGTCGGCGACAACCACCACCATCTCATCTGCCGCATCTGCGGCCGGGTCGTCGACGTCGAGTGCGCGGTCGGTTCCGCCCCGTGCCTCAGCGCTGCCGACAGCCGCGGCTACGAAATCGACGAAGCCGAGGTCGCGTACTGGGGTCGCTGCCCCGACTGCATCGCCCAGGCGCGCACCGCGACCGCCCCATCACCACCCGCGCGCCGCCTCGCGCGACGCGACGTACCCGAATCCAATTAGCAGTCGGCGTTTAGCAATTGGCGTTTAGCAATTAGCGATTAGCGATTAGCAATTAGCGATTAGCAATTAGCGATTAGCGATTAGCAATTCGAGGAGCCCTATGAGCACCGAAGCGAAGTGTCCCTTCTCCCACAAGACCCACAGCGGCCGCAGCAACCGTGACTGGTGGCCGAACGCCCTCAACCTCAAGCCGCTGCAGGTGAACCCTGCCGAGCGGGATCCGATGGGCGGCGACTTCGACTACGCCGAGGCGTTCAAGAGCCTGGACCTCGACGCCGTGAAGAAGGACATCGAGCAGCTGATGACCCGCTCGCAGGAGTGGTGGCCGGCGGACTTCGGCCACTACGGTCCGTTCTTCATCCGCATGGCGTGGCACAGCGCCGGCACGTACCGCATCTACGACGGCCGCGGCGGGGCGGGCGACGGCGAGCAGCGCTTCGCGCCGCTCAACAGCTGGCCCGACAACGCAAACCTGGACAAGGCGCGCCGCCTGCTCTGGCCGGTGAAGCAGAAGTACGGCCGCAAGCTCTCGTGGGCCGACCTGATGATCTTCGCGGGCAACGTCGCCCTCGAGTCGATGGGATTCAAGACGTTCGGCTTCGGCGGCGGCCGCGAGGACGTGTGGGAGCCGAAGGAGATCAACTGGGGCACCGAGGAGACCTGGCTCGACGACAAGCGCTACCAGGGCGAGCGTCAGCTCGACAACCCGCTGGCGGCCGTGCAGATGGGCCTCATCTACGTAAACCCCGAAGGTCCCAACGGCAACCCTGACCCGATCGCTGCGGCACGCGACATCCGCGAGACCTTCGCGCGCATGGCGATGAACGACGAGGAGACGGTCGCGCTGATCGCTGGCGGCCACACCTTCGGCAAGACGCACGGCGCGGGTCCCGCGACGCACGTCGGTCCTGAGCCGGAGGCCGCGCCGATCGAGGCGCAGGGCCTTGGCTGGCTGAGCACCTACGGCAGCGGCAAGGCCGGCGACACCATCACCGGCGGCCCGGAGGTCACGTGGACGACGACGCCGACGAAGTGGAGCAATAACTTCTTCTGGAACCTGTTCGGCTACGAGTGGGAGCTGACGACCAGCCCGGCGGGTGCGAAGCAGTGGACGCCGAAGCACGGCATGGGTGCGAACACGGTGCCCGACGCGCACGATCCGGCGAAGAAGCACGCGCCGGCGATGCTGACGACCGACCTCGCGCTCCGCTTCGATCCGGCCTACGAGAAGATCTCGCGCCGGTTCCTCGAGAACCCGCAGGAGTTCGCCGACGCATTCGCCAAGGCGTGGTTCAAGCTGACGCATCGCGACATGGGTCCGATCTCGCGCTATCTCGGAAAGCTCGTTCCGCAGGAGCCGCAGCTCTGGCAGGATCCGGTCCCGGCGGTCACGCATGAACTCGTCAACGAGGCGGACATCGCGTCGCTGAAGCAGTCGCTGCTCAACTCGGGCCTCACGCTCCAGCAGCTCGTCACAACCGCGTGGGCGGCAGCCGCGAGCTTCCGCGGCACTGACAAGCGTGGCGGCGCCAATGGCGCGCGGCTCCGGCTCGCGCCGCAGAAGGACTGGGCCGTGAACAACCCGGCGGCGCTCGCGAAGGTGCTGCCGGTGCTCGAGCAGATCCAGAAGACGTTCAACGACGCGCAGCCTGGCGGCACCAAGCAGGTCTCCCTCGCGGACCTCATCGTCCTTGGCGGGTGTGCGGCGGTAAAGCAGGCGGCGAAGAACGCCGGCTTCGACGTGCAGGTGCCGTTTGCGCCTGGGCGGACCGACGCCACGCAGGAGCAGACCGACACGCACTCCTTCGCGGTCCTCGAGCCGAAGGCCGATGGCTTCCGCAACTACGTTGCGGCGGGCCAGCACGTGCCGACCGAAGTGCTGCTCATCGAGCGGGCGGAGATGCTGACGCTGACCGCACCGGAGCTGACCGTGCTCGTCGGCGGCATGCGCGCAATTGGCGCGAACTACGACGGCTCGAACGTCGGCGTGCTCACCGATCGTCCGGGTGCGCTCACGACCGACTTCTTCACCAACCTCCTCAGCATGGAGACGGTGTGGAAGCCGACCGCTGACGCGGCGGAACTCTTCGAGGGGCGCGACCGGAAGACCGGCGCGGTGAAGTGGACCGCCAGCCGCGCGGACCTCATCTTCGGCTCGAACTCCGAGCTGCGCGCGCTCGCGGAGGTCTACGGCTGTGAGGATGCGAAGGAGAAGTTCGTGAAGGACTTCGCCGCCGCGTTCGCGAAGGTGATGAACCTCGATCGCTTCGACCTCCCGCGTCGCACCGGCGCCGGCTCCACGGCTGCCGCAGTCGCCGCGCTCTAGCCTTCCTCCCGCACGGCTCTGACACGGACTGCGAGGACACACACCCTCGCGGTCCGTGCCGGCTCCCTGCGTTTCCGCGCTGCTGCGTTCCCGCGTTTGTCGCTGCCTCGCCTGCCGTCGATCTGTGTGCGTTTCTGCGTTTCTGCGTTGCTGCATTGCTGCATTTCTGCATTTCTGCATTTCTGCATTTCTGCGTTTACCCGGCGGAGCCTTGCTCCCGCCGCCCTTGCACATACCTAGCACTCCAATGTATAAGCCTTCTACGTATGGAGATGAGCAAGGACCTCGTCGCCGCCTCCGCGACACCGCTCGTGCTCGCCATCCTCGCTGAAGGCGAGAGCTACGGTTACGCCATCATCAAGCGCGTGGCGGAGCTGTCGGGTGGCGACCTGCAGTGGACCGACGGCATGCTCTACCCGGTGCTGCACCGCCTTGAACGACAGGGCTGCGTGTCGGCAAAGTGGGCCGAGGCCGAGACCGGACGGAAGCGGAAGTACTACCGCATCACGAGGGACGGCCGGAAGCTGCTCGACGCCCAGCGGCAGCAGTGGCACGTCGTCGACACCATCCTGCGCGGCGCGTGGATGAAGGCGTGCCCGGCATGAGTGCCTTTGTCGATCGTCCATTGGAAGACCAGATCGCGCAGTGGCGCACCTTCGTCCGTCGTCGTCAGGCGATGCACGGCTCCGATGTGGAGGAACTCGAGGCGCACCTGCGCGACGAACTCGGCGCCCTCGCCGACGCAGGGCTCGCGGACGATGAAGCGTTTCTCGTCGCCGTGAAGCGGATGGGGAACCTCGACGCGATCTCGCTCGAGTTCGCGCAGGCGCATTCGGAGCGGCTCTGGAAGCAGCTCGTGCTCCCGGCCGAACGGGCTGAAGAGCCCTCGCGCACGGCACGCATCGAACCGCTCGTGGTGCTTGCCCTTGCCGTCGCGGCTGGAGTCGCGATCAAGGTGCCCGCCCTCTTCGGACTCGACATTGCCAGAGGCGACGAGCTGTTCTTCTTCCGCAACATGGGCCTGTTCGTCCTCCCGCTGCTCACGCTCTACTTCGTGTGGAAGCGCGACATGGCAGCGTCGCGCGCGGTGTGGCTGGCGGGTCCGTTCGTGGCTGCAGCCGTGTTCGCAAACGCCTATCCGTTCCGTGAGCGAGGCGACACGCTGGTGCTCACCATCCTTCACCTGCCCATTGCGCTCTGGCTCGTCGTCGGCTGCGCGTACGTGCGGGGGCGCTGGTTCGAGGGCAGCGGACGCATGGACTTCGTGCGCTTCACTGGGGAACTGGTCATCTACTACGCGCTCATCGCACTCGGCGGCGGGGTCTTCACGGCGTTCACCGTGATGATGTTCCAGGCGATCGGCATCGTGCCCGAGTGGTTCGTTGCCGGCTGGCTCATTCCGTGTGGTGGGACCGGCGCGGTCATCGTCGCTGCCTGGCTGGTCGAAGCCAAGCAGAGCGTCGTCGAGAACATGGCGCCGGTGCTCACGCGGCTGTTCACGCCGCTCTTCACGCTGCTCCTGCTCGCGTTCCTGGCGACGATGGGGTGGACGGGGAGGCCGATCGATATCGGGCGTGAGGTGCTGATCGGCTTCGACCTGCTGCTCGTGCTCGTCGTCGCGCTCGTGCTCTACGCGGCATCTGCGCGCGACCCGCTCGCCGAGCCGGACTTCTTCGATCGCCTGCAGCTGCTGCTGATCGTGTCGGCACTGGCCGTGGACGGCCTCGCGTTGATGGCGATCGCGTCGCGCATTTCGGAGCTCGGGTTCACCCCGAACCGCGTCGCGGCGCTCGGGGAAAACCTGATCCTGCTCGTGAACCTGGCGTGGACCGCGTGGCTGTATGGCCGATTCGTCCTGCGGCGCACGGTGTTCGCGGCGCTCGAGGCGTGGCAGGTCGCGTACCTGCCGATCTACTCCTTGTGGGCCGCGCTCGTCGTCATCGTCTTTCCGGTGCTGTTCCACTTCGAATAGCTCAGCTTCGCGTTCGTGCCTTCTGTAGGTGCGTTATCGCGTTATTGCGTTATCGCGTTATTGCGCTACTCCCGTCACCCGTGCCGCCTGCCCTGGCCGCCCGTCGTCCGTCTGCCTTCGGTGTCTTTCCGCCCGCTCTCCCCTAGCGCCTCTCGGTGATCACGGTTCGCAGTTCGTAACCGCGTTGCGCAGCGGGCCCGCCGACCATGCCGATTACCGCGGGCTGCCACGCCTCGACGTGGTACGTGCGGCCGCGCCATCCGCTCAGGACGAACGTGCCGTCTGCGTCTGTTTCGACCGAGTCGACAGTCCTGGCACTCGCCCCTCCGTCCGCCGCATCGTCGTCGATCAGCGAGACTCTGGCACCGGCGCGGCGCTGTTCGTCTGGTCCAATCGCATATCCGCGGATCGAGAGTGGTGCGAGCGGCGCGGGGAGCGTAAGCGTAACGGTCTGCGGACGGTCGGGGTGAACATCGAAAACGCGGGCATCGCTCGGGCGGGTTGCGCTCGGGAGCCACACCGCCGGATACGGCGTGTCCTTGTCCGGCGCGTCGAAGGTGTTCACGCCAACGATGTAGCGACCCGGCCAGAGACCCTCCGCGTTCCAACGGCCGCCCTCTTCTGTGAATGTGATCGTCGTGCGCTCACGGTCTACGCCCTTCGCGGCGTCGAACAGGGCGATGCGGAGCTTGACATGCGCGGGGGCCGGCTGACCGTTCGCCTGCAGCAGCACGCCAGACAGCGGGACGGTAGTGGCGGCCATGTCCAGTTCCGCGGTGCAGGCGTCCACCGTCACCGTGTAAGGCTTGTCCAGCGACATGACGAATGGCTCCGGCAGCGTGGCGCGCACGACGTATTGGCCCGGTGGCACGCCAAGGACACGAAACCGCCCATTGCGATCAGTCGTGGTCTGCCGCCGCACGCCCTGCCCCTCGATAGTGATGGGGATGTCCGGCAGAGGGCCGGCGGGTCGGCTACTCGCCCAGCCGCCGTCCAGCACGGCGAACCACACCGCAAGCTGGCCACTCAAGCGGGTCACCGCGGAACCGGCAGACAGAGCGTTCAGGAGGGTGACATCGTCCTGGCGTGCGGCAAGCGGACCCGTGCGGCTGCAGCGGCTGACTCCAAGTGCGTCATCGGAACCGTCGGCATACACGAGGTATTGCACCCCGATTTGGAACGGGTACCCACAGCTCACGTCGCCCCGAGAGGTCCTCACTGTTGTCCTTGAACCCGTCAGGGTGCCAGAGAAGCGCTCGCCGATGTTCATGGACACGATCAGGGTCGAGTCGTTGGCGGGGTCTGGCTCGATGGCAGTGGGCGTGCCGACGAAGATCGCCCGATTCTCGGCCATCGCTGTGCACGGAGACGGCAGTTCGTCGCACATGCACGCGTGAACAGCCGGCGCGGTGCCGAAGACGGCGGCCAGTACCCACAGCGAAGCGAGGAGGATGCGTCGCATGCGGCGATGATGCACATCTTGCCAGTCACAGGCAAGAAGTCCGGCGCTCGTGCTCTTACCGCCCTATGCCGCCGACAGCGAGTCGAAGAAGAAGGACGGCCCAGCGAGAGCCGAATCGGGGTTGAACCCACTGACCCAAGCGACCGTCGGTTCGCCTGACGTGCCACTCGCGCGCGAGCCGGTCCAGCCGGTCTGCGGTCTCGACATCGAGAACGTAGGTGGACTTCACCATCGGTATGGCCATACCTGATTATTTGGCCCCACCATCGCGCCCTCGCCCAGTGCGCTGCAGCCGACCTGCCTGCCCTCAAGTGCAAGGCTGCGTTCCTGCATTCCGGCGTCTGTGCGTTTCTTGCTGCAAGGCGGTCTGCTGCCGTGCGTGTTACGTTGTCGCGTTTTCCCATTCTCACGTCGGTACACGCCACAGCGGCGTGGACGGCGCACGGAAACGACCGGGTGTGTCCGTCTACAAGCACAAGGAGGATCGAAATGGCTGCACGGTTACGGGCGGCGCTGCTCACCGCCACGGTAGTGATCGGACTTCCCACGGTGCTTTGCGCGTCAGACTATCCCATTGATCTGGCCACACACCCCGGCTCGGTCAGCGTGACTGTCTCGCCCGGTCGGTCCCGACCCGTCGTCCTACATCGGGTGCCAGGGCGGCATTACAAGGTCGACATCCTGCTCGAAACGGTCATGCCGGAGCCGCTGCCGGTGCCCAACGGACTCAACGTCCCGGCTGGACCATTCACAGCGATTCAGGACGCGTGCGCCGCGCTGCGCTCGGCCGTCGACGCAGTCGTCACGCCGAAGACCGAAGTGGAAGTGGGTACTGCGGCGGCGACGATCGCGAGGCTGCTCGCGGAGACGAAGTGCGGTGTGCCGGGCGGCACTGCCGACACGCAGAACGTGGTCGGCCAGGCCAGGCAGATCCTCGAGAAGTACGCCAACTCCCTGCCGTTCGACGAATACGACCTGAAGAGCGGCCAGCGACTGACGATCACCGTCGCGCGGCTCGCGGCATCTGGTGAGGCTGAGAAGTCGTGGACCACTGTGCTCACGACTGGAGCGCGCGGTGAGTGGCTGACGTCGTACGCCTTCACCTTCGCGCCGCTTCAGGACGACCTCTTCAAGCTGGACGCAGCCGACACCAAGACCGGCGAACCGGTCAAGTACACGATCACGAAGCAGCGCGCGGCCCCCGGGAACGGCGAACGCTTCGTGCCGGCGGTGATGTTCAGCTGGTTGCCCAGGCGCTGGTCGCGGAGCCTGTTGTCCGTGAGTCCCGCGGCGGGACTCGGCGCGAATCCGAACGGTCCCGCATTCCTCCTTGGCGCCGAGGTGCGCTACAACGCAAACCTCGCGTTTGTCGTCGGTGGCGCCTACGTGCAGCAGCGTCGGCTGTCGCGCGCCTTCGAGGAAGGGCAGGTCATCACGACCAACCTGACGGACGACCAGCTGCACGAGAAGGCCTGGCGGCGGACCTTGTTCTGGGGGTTCTCGCTCCGCTTCGGCACGAATCCGTTCAAGACACAGGCGGCAGAACCCGCGGATCCCCCGAAGGAGCCGAAGAAGGCGAAATAGCGGAGGGCACGGTCGTTGACACGACCGCGCGCCGCACGCATAATCAGCTCGCGCGGTGAGGGGCCGACTTGATGGGCCGCGCAGCGCGGGCAACCGCGAGACAAACCATCTAAGCCGCGCGTCCTCAGGCTCGCGACTTCCAGTCGGCGGGCCTTTCCTGTTTCAGGCCCCAGAACACCACAGGCAGCGACACGTCCCGCTGCCGGCATGAAGAAGGCGGCGAGAGCACCGGCTCCGCGACCCGCCTGCCATACCGTCGTCCTGCTCCACCTCCGGAGCACACGGTGGCCCAGCCGGCCAGGCTCTGCCTGGATCCATGCGCGAACGGACGCGACGTTCCGCCATTCGGCGGAACCTTTCGAAAGGACTGCGCCGTGGAAGAAGAGATTCTCGCCTCGAATTACGTCCGCCTGTTCCGGGATGCGCCGGAAGACGTCCGCCAGGCGCTGCGCACCGTCGATGCCGTTGATGGCGGCACGAATGTGCTGGATGTTCAGGTGGAAAGCGTGACGCAGCTCCAACTCCTGCGCGCGGCAGCGGCCGAGAACCGTCTGGTGCTACAGGTGCGTACGAATCAGCTCACAGGCGAGCCCGGACTCATCGTCGTTGAAGGCTGGACGCCTACGGACTCGACCGATGCGCGGGTCGTCGCCGAACTCCTCGGCCTCCCTGGTGAGCCCTGGCAGGCGCAAACCGAGTTCTACGATCAGCTCTTCGTGCTGGCTCGCCGAAACCAGCTGTCGATCGTGACGCACGGGGTCCCTGAGCAACTGACCGCGTTCGTCGTGCACATGCGCCGCCGCGCTGACGGGGCGCTGGAGTGGTGGTACTACGCCAGGTTGCTGATGACCGACAGCCAACTGGCGCAGTGGTCGGACGAGGTGCGCCGATGACCACCTTTGAAAAGCTGACGGGCCTTCCCGACCAGGGACCGCACCGGCGCTATGCCGACTACCTGTTGTTCACGGTGCCGTTCTGTCGCACATGTGGGGGGCGCGGCTGTGCCGGTGGGTACTCAGCCGTGTAACCATGTGGCCCGCGCGGCGGCGGTGGGAGTGCGTTCCGCCATGACTCGCCGCAGATCGCCGCAATCGTCCAGCAGGTGCTGGAGTATTTTCCGGATGCGACCTACACACCGCCGGCCACTCCGCGTGTTGCGCCGGCACCTAGGTGCCTACTCGCAGCGCTTGATCGTCCGAATGCTCGGTAGAGCGGCGACCAGCCGGGCACACTCCCAAGCGGGTCCAGAATGTGTACTGAACCTCGAGCAGTTCGCCGCTGCGTCAGGAACCGAGGCGATCACTTGCTGAAGCTTGCGGCGCCCCGATTCGATTCGTCTCGTGACTGGCGGGGCCGTACTGACCCAAAAGACCAAGCCGACGCTCCGTTCCCGGCGTTGATCTCGAGTTCGAGGTTCTTGTCGAGACAGCAGGAGCTGTCAGCTCGTGAAGGCGAGTCAAGTACGGATGCGTCCATCGGATGCGGCTCGTGACGTCGACCTTGTGGCCAGTTGAGCGTTCACCAGAGGACGCGTCCTTTCGACGAGCGCCTTCATCGCGAGCGCGGCGTCCGCTGCGGACCTGCCGTCGGAACCGACGAACAGCAGCCGGCCGCACCCCTTCCACCACTTTGGATCCCATTCGAACTTGGCAGGCTCCGCTTTGGCGATCCTCTCGAGGAGAGAGCGCAACGGCGAGAGCGACTCGTCCTCCAAATGCAGTTCGGCTCGAGCGGCGTCCCGCCCACGGCGGACGAACTCGTAGTGTAGGTCTTCAGGCCATCCATCCACGAGCACTCGCCGATACCCGGCTGCTGCGCCCACGGGTGTCAAGGCCGAACCCGGCATCAACGTACATAGCGCGTCAACGGCAGCTTGCACGGCGGACGGTCCGGCGTTGCGGGCAACGAGCGGCTGTTCCCGCTCAGCGTTCGTCTCGTCAATGAGCAACGCGGGCACGTACCAGCTGTTTCCGCTCGCTTCCGAGTACTTGCCGATGCGCAGTAGCTGGACGTCGAGTTGTGTATGTCTCGCCAGGAATCGAACAATCCTCTCAAGATCTGGGGGAACGTCGTCCAGCGCGAGCACGAACCGGGCGCGCGCTGAACGGAGGTTCATCGCCAGCCTGGTCCACACACCGTCGAACTCAGCGTCATCGCCGTCAACCAGCACCCTGAGCGCAGGACCTAGTGCTCCCCCGACCGCGAGGTCCAGTTCTTCGACGGTGAGGCTCGCTAGTGAGGCGATGTAGTCAATGGCTTGGGCGATTACCTCCCGGCGTGACGTCGCGTTGCGGGCAAGCTTCGCCTCAACAATGACGGGAACGGCCTCGGCGTCGATACATAAGATGTCGAGGCGCCCGCCGGTGGGTAGAATCACCTGCCGCGCCACAACGACCGGCGGCGCAATTCCGTCCCTAACAAGCAATTGAGGATTCGTGGCGAGGAGCTCTTCGAGTTCAGCCTCAGAGCCGAACTCCGCAGGTGGAAGCACTGCAGCTCCACTCGTAGTCTTGTTCAGAATCGGCATAACACCTCTCAGTGAGGCGGGCACTGTCCCTGGAGGAGCGGCAGTGGCTCAGGACGGAAGACCAACATCCGCGCAGGAACGTGGCGGTGCTGGCGCTTGTCTGGCGCCGCCAACTACGCGAGGGAACCGTTTTCCATTTGGGAGGGCCTCGCCCGTTCTGTTCGCCGTCGCGAAGGCAGACGTGCTGCGACCCGGGAAGTGCGTACAGCATTCCTTCAACTGCTCAACGAAAAGGTCCACGCCGCCTCTACCGATTGGGAATGCGCGAACTATAACGTCGTCCAAGCCTCACGCACGTCCGATTTCATCCGACGCGCGTGGCATCTTGTGGCGCAACTGCTCGCTATTGAAACAATCCGCTCAGCGGTATGCGCCTCGTGGCCTAAAGCAGGTCACGCTGCCCGGGCTGGCACGCGCGAGGCCCATAGCACCGAGCAGCCGCGCCGCCGCGTCCGCTCCGCGAGCCGAGCCCGTCGCGCTCAGCGCGGAACCTTGAACGACACGTGCCCTTCTTTGTCCAGAATCCGCACGGTCAGCTCCGCACCGTCGTCCTCAGGCCCAAACAGCGGCTGGCCGTCCTCACGACGAGCCGGGAACACCACCCAGAACTGCTCGTAGTTGTAATCGCGGCGATAGACGCCGCGAAGTCCCTTGAGCTTATCGAGTTCCGGTCGGGAGGTGCCGCGCACGGCGGCGGCGTCAGCACCCTTCGGCCCGAGGAAGGCCGCCCAGTCCCTCGGGATCACACCTGACCCTTCCCTGGGATCGATCTCGACGAGCACGATGATGTCGCCCGCGCTGGTCGCCTCGCTGACCAGTGCGTCCGTTTCGGCATCCGTGAGTCGATCGGTGAGCTGGGTGAGACGGGCCGTCGCGCGAATGACCTCCGGCGATAACCACGTCGCCCGCAGCTTGTAGTTGTAAGCGCGGTCGGTGTGCAGCCCGCGCAGGTCCAGCGCCCGGCCGACGCGCCCCGCAACGCGCGCGGCCTCCCCGATGCGCCTGGCCTGCTCGCCACTCCAGTGCAGGTACGACCCACCGTTGCCTTCCGCGTGGAGCCGCATCGCCGGTGCCGCGATCGCCAGCGCCGCCACGACGGTCCACGCCGCCCAACAGCGCATCACTTCACCTTGCGCGTGATCGCGACGAGTTCCTTCCCGCCAATCGCGGTCTTCGACACGGTCATGCCGACGACCTCATACCCGGCGTCGCCCGCCTCGCGGAGCTCTTTCTCGAGTGTCGAGGTCTTGCTCGTGGCCAGCAGCTTGTAGTCGTACCGCTTCGACGCCTGCTGCGCGTCCCGCTCCAGGATGCAGACGACTTCCTGCCCCCCGAACGTGGACTTGAACACCGTCTGCCCCCGATATTCGAACCCGGCGTCCGACGCCTCCTGCAGCTCCTTCTGCATCGTCGACGTCTTGGAGGTGGCCAGCAGCTTGTACGCGTACTTGCCGGCGTCACCGGAACGGGTCATGACGGCGACCCCTTCGCTCCCTCCAATGGCCGTTTCGCCTCCCATCACGAAGGAGAAGCGGAAACCGGCGTCAGCAGCCTCGTTCATCTCCTTCTCGAGCGTGGAGGTCTTCGAGGTGGCGAGCACGCGGTAATCGTAGGACTGGGCGTGAGCCGCGGTGGGAAGAAGAATCGCGCCGGCCACCGCCACGGCGGCGAGGACAGGCGTGGTTCTGGAGTGAAGCAGACGACCAACTGACAGCATGAGACCTCCACACTACCGTGCGCGAAGCCGCCAACCTGCATAGCCGGCGGGCGCACGACGGCAACCCTTCTATTGGTGAGAAGACGCCGCGCTGCTCAGCAGTCGGCGTCGTCCACATCGCATTGGAATGACTGACAATACCACCGGCGACCGACCTCAGAACTTGAGCCGAAGCCCGCCGTTCACCTGCACACCGCCAACCTTGATGTCGTGCGGACCGCCGTAGTCGGTAATCTGCGCAGTCCCGCGGCTGACGCGCACCGACGCGCCGAGGCCGAACACACGGTTGAAGAACACGCCGACGTCGCCACCGGCGTGCAGCCCCCACGCGGTCCCGGTCACCTTCGACGTCGTGTACGAGGTGATGTCCACGGCGTTACCGCGCCCGAACACCTGATAGACCTGGCTGTACTTGAGGTTGTCCACCACCTCCTGCTCGGCCCTGAAATAACTGGGCCCACCGAACACGCGCACGCGCACACGTGGGGTCTCCGCCGCCACAAACATGGCGTGCAGGTGCCACGCCCCCTCCGTCCGCGTCAGCGCCGCATCCGTCGTCGTCGCGTCAGTCGCTGACGCGTTGAAGTAGAGCGGGTGCGGCACGGAGATGGCCAGCCCCGCGATGTCCTCGTGCGCCGTCCCCGCCAGGCTCACGCCAAAGCCCACGCGCGCCGAAAACATGTAGCCGCCGCCGACGTCGAACGCCCCGCCCCGCGGCACGCCGTACGCGACCGATCCGCCGCCGGATTCCTGCGAGATGGTGACGACGCGTGTCGACGAGAAGCTCTTCTCCGCCGCGCTCGCGACGCCGAAGTTCACGTCCACCCACCCCTTCTCGTAGTCCTGCGCAAACCCGGTCGACCCGCCAGCCACGAGCGCCAGCACCACTCCCCCAACAACAGTCCTGATGTTCACGATCGGCTCCTCTGCGAGATGTCCACGCGCGCATCGCGTTGACGGTCCGCAATGTAGAGGCGCGAGATTGCGGCGATGTTGCGGAGGGGCTAAAGGTTCGCAATGCAGGCTTCCGGCTTCCGGCTTCGGGCTTCGGGGTGGGTCGGGTTCAGGCGCACGACGGACATCGGCTATTGACCATGGGCGAATAAGGAACGCTCTGGGCTATGGGCTATCGGCGTTGGGCGGATCACGCGGTCACGCTGCGATTGAGTCCTCCTGGACCACGCTGCGGCATGGTCGGGCACGGTGAAGCGTGCCCGCTACGATCATCAGTGCGTCAGTCCCGCCCGCCTCCCTGCCAGGCGTGCCCGCCACGACTCATGCTCGCCCAGTGCACACGCGGCCTTGGTGAGAGGCGCGCGGGATAGGCGCGTCATGACGCCTGCGGACGGACCGTGTCGCGGTCGTCGCAGTCCAGGCGATAGCCGACGTGCTTCACGGCGACGAGGCGCGACGCGAGGGACGGGAGCTTCCGCCTCAGGCGCGAGACGTGGACGTCGATCGTCCTGTCGTCGCCGGTGTAGTGATAGCCCCACACCTCGGTGAGCAGCTGCGTGCGGGTGACGATGCGGCCGGGGCGGGTGAGGAGGTAGCGAAGGACCATCACCTCGCGGCTGGTGAGCGACACGGCACGGCCGCCCTCAGTGGCAGTGAGGCCTTCGAGGTCGAAGTCCATGTCGCCAACCGTGATGACTTTCTTCGGGTCGCCTGCGCGACGCTCGTGCTCCGGGAGGACGCGGTGCAGCAGCGCGTGCACCTCGTACATCAGTGCCGCCAGCCGCTGCGGCGTCGGCGCGCCCTCGTCACCGCCAACGGCGATCGTGCCCGGGATGGCATTCGGCGCAGCGTTCCCCACTCGTCGCACCATCCCTTCGACGGCGACGATGCGGCGGGAGCGGATGACGGGAACGGTGCGGACCTGCACGCCCAGCAGGCCGGCGCCGCGCTGCAGGTGCAGGTGCAGGGTGGCAGAAAGGCTGCGGCGCGACCGCAGGATCTGGCGAACGAGGCGACGGTCGTCGCGCTGGATGAGGGTGAGGCAGAGCGACGGGTCGCCGACGAAGGCCTGCGGCGAATGGCCGGTCAGCGCCTCGACCGACGGGCTGAGATACATGAAGCCGCGCATCGGGTCCAGGCTGTAACGGAAATAGACCTCCTCGGCGGCGTCGAGAAGGTTGCGAAACCAAGGAGTGTCAGGAGCGCTGCTGGTCGCGGTCGACATGCTCACGAGCGTAGGGCGGGAGCATGACAGGACGGGTCATACGGTGTTTCTTCGCTTGGATTGTGCGCGAAGAAAGAGAGGGTATGGGCTCTGGGCTTCGGGCTCCAGGCTCCGGGCCGGGTCGGCTTCGGGCACAGAAAGAGACGGCGATAGGCTATGGGCTATCGGCTATCGGCTATCGGCTATCGGCTATCGGCTATCGGCGTTGGGCTATCGGCGTTGGGCTATCGGCGTTGGGCGGATCACGCGGTCACGCTGCGATTGGGCCCTCCTGCACCACGCTGCGGCATGGTCGGGCATGGTCGGGCACGCTCAATCGTGCCCGCTACGTCCTACCACCGCCGGCGCTGACGCTTACAGCGCTGTGCGGCCGGGGCCCACGCGCACGCGCAGGAAATTCGTGCGGCGGCCGGGCGGCAGCGCCTGCCAACGACGAATCATCTCTACGAGCGCGCGCTCACTTTCCCTGCGAACGGCGGCGAGCCGGGCTCGACGGCTGGGTCGCTTCTTCAAGGGCCTTCTCCAGAATCGGCAGCACTGCGATGTCGCTCGGTCGGCGCGCAGCTCGCTTGCTTTTGATGATGTCCGCCAGCGCGGCTACATGGAGGGTTTCGCCGCCGACATCGATTGCACTCGCTCGCGCACGCAGGCCCGCGACCGATCGCACGCCGTGAATCGTCGCCATGAAATCCAGCTGCAGCCCGTCGGCGTCGCGCACAACGCGGAACAGATCGGAGACGGGATAGTAGGGCCGCATCACGGTTGCATGGAGGGCGTCGGCCAACTTCTTGAGCTTCGCAACATTGCCGGGCGTCTTCCTGAACAGGAAGTCGAAATCCACCGTCGTCACGGGCGCGCCCTGCAGTGCTGCCGCCGCGTTGCCGATGAGGACGGCCTCCAGGCGCACGGCGTTCAGGTGTCGCGCCACTTCGGCCAGGAACGGAGCCGCGTCCATGCTCGGCCAGTATAGCCGTCTCGATGGACCGACCACGGAGGCTCTGGGCTTCGGGCTCCAGGCTTCGGGGTGGGTCGGCTTCACGCACAGAAAGACACGGCAGCAATAGGCTTCGGGCGCTGGGCTCTGGGCTATGGGCGTTGGGCGTTGGGCGTTGGGCGGATCACGCGGTCACGCTGCGATTGGGCCCTCCTGCACCACGCTGCGGCATGGTCGGGCCCGCTCAAGCGTGCCCGCTACGACCGGTACGCGTATCATCTCGGCAGCCCGCGTCCACGTCGAGCCGGAGGATCTCATGACCACCGCACCGGACCCCTACGCCGCACGGCTGCAGATCGACTACTCCGAACGGCTCGATCGGCTCAGCACCGCCTTCCGCCTGATCATGATCATCCCGATCGCGATCGTCCTCGGACTGCTGACCGGGTCCGGCACGTCGCAGACGGTCACGGAAACGGGGCGGGCGGTGAGGTCCTCGGGCGGTGGAATCGTCGCGGGCCTTGCCGTCGCCACGGCGCTGATGATCGTGGTGCGGCAACGCTATCCGCGCTGGTGGTTCGACTTCGCCCTCGAACTCACCCGCTTCAGCGCGCGTGTCGGCGCCTACGCCCTGCTGCTGACCGACCGGTATCCGTCAACGGTCGACGAACAGTCGGTCCACCTCGACATCGATTATCCCGACGTCACGCGCGACCTCACCAGCTGGATGCCGCTCGTGAAGTGGTTCCTCGCCATCCCCCACTACATCGTCCTCGCGCTCCTCGCGGTCGGCGTAGTGCTTGCCGTGATCGTTGCCTGGTTCGCGATCCTCGTCACCGGCCGCTACCCCCGAGCGCTCTTCGACTACGTGTTGGGCGTGAGCCGATGGGCGCTGCGCGTGCAGGCGTACATGCTGCTGCTGGTCACGGACCGGTATCCGCCGTTCAGCCTGCAGTGACGAGCCTGGAGGCCCCAGGCGCCGGGCCAATCGCGCTGTCACGCTGCCGCGAATTCCGGGCCGGAAGCCGACAAGGCCCGGAGCCCTGAGCCCGAAGCCCGGAGCCCGAAGCGGGATTGCGCCGCGTAGTCAGCGCGCCCGTCTAAGACCCGAGCGACGCGCCCAGGGCGAGCGCGCACCTGTCGCAGATGCCGTGCGACACGAGCGTCGCCTGCCTGCCCTGCAGCGCCAGCTCCCACTGCGCGAAGTCCGCGTCGCCCCACGCCTCGCCAGCCCAGATGCTCTGGCACCAGCTGCACACGGTGAGCTGCGGCGGCGGGAGCAGGGCCGTGGGCTGCTGCGGCTCGGTGAGCAGCTCGAGGCTCGTGAAGCTGACGCTCCCCTGCGCCCCAGGGCTCATCGTCATCAGCAGCGAGCGCGTGAGGCCGGGGCCGTCACAGCGGAACGGAAAGGTCACGGTGGATCCGCGGCGCACGCGTTCGAGCAGTTGACGATAGACCGCACAAACGCTGTCGCCTTCGATGAAGTCCCAGAGCGGTCGTCCCAGCACCGAGTCCGCGAGGTAGGGAGCCCCGTTGTCGCGTGCGAAGGCGCTCCAATCGCCGTCGACCGCACTGAGTCGGTCCGCGTCGTCGATGTCGTAGGTGATTCTCGTCATGTCAGGACCCGACGCGAACAGACGAGCGGGCGCGGGCGTGGAGACGATCATAGCCCTTCAGACGGTCGCCGAACGTCCCGGGCGGCGAGGATACGGCCGAGGCACGTGGGCTTGCATAGCTCGCAGCCGTGCCACATGCCGAAGCTGCGCTCCCGCCGACCGAGACCCCATCGCCCGTCCCGACGCCGGCGTCCGCCGCGGATGCCGCGCCGCCACCGCGCACAGGACTGCTTCGCGTCCTCGGCCTCGGCCTGATCACCGGCGCGTCAGACGACGACCCGTCGGCCATCGGCACGTATGCGGCCGTCGGCGCGCGGTTCGGGACGTCGATGCTCTGGGCCGCGCCGATCATGTTCCCGATGATGGTGACGGTGGTCTACCTCTCCTCGAAGCTCGGCCAGGTGGCGGGCAAGGGGCTCTTCGAGGTGATCGCCGATCGCTATCCGCCGATCATCCTGCGGCTCGCGCTCATTGGCGTCCTGATCGGCAATGTGTTCGAGGCGGGCGCGGACATCGGCGGCATGGCGGCCGCGCTTGGCCTGCTCGCACCAATTCCCGCGGCATGGATCCTCTTGCCGCTCACCATCGGTCTCGTCGCCCTGCAGGTGTGGGGCTCCTACGCCCTGATCCGCAAGGTGTTCCAGTGGCTCGCGCTCGCGCTGCTCGCCTATGTGCCTGCCGCGCTGCTCTCACGCCCGGACCCGATGGCGATCCTCCGCGGCCTGGTGCCGACCGTCGAGTGGAGCCGCGAATTCCTCTCGCTCTTCGTCGCCATCATCGGGACGACGCTGTCGGCGTATCTGTATACGTGGCAGTCGAACGTCGAGGTCGAGGAGGAAATCGAACGCGGACGGGTGCACCTCTGGCAGCGGCGTGGCGCATCGAGGCAGGAGCTGGCGCACTCACGGCGCGACATCATGAGCGGGATGCTCTTCGCGAACATGGTGATGTTCTTCGTCATCCTCTCGACCGCCGCGCTGCACAACGCGGGCAAGACCGACATCGAGACCGCCGCCGACGCCGCCTCCGCGCTCCGTCCCTTCGCGGGACGCGCGGCTGAACTCCTCTTCGCCACCGGCATCGTCGCCGTCGGGTGCCTGGCTGTGCCGGTGATGACGACCGGTGCGGCGTACGACCTGTGCCAGACGGTCGGCTGGGAGCACGGCCTCTACAAGAAGCCGCACGAGGCGAAGCGTTTCTACGCCGTGATTGCGGCGTTCACCGCCGTCGCAACCGGCCTGAACCTGCTCGGCTTCAACCCGATGAAGGCGCTTGTGTGGGCCGGCATCGTCCAGGGGTTCTCCACGCCGCCGCTGCTCATCATGATGATGCTGCTCACCAACGACCACCGCGTGATGCAGAACCGCGTGAACACGCCCTTCCTGAACGTCATGGGTTGGACGACGACAGGTATCGCACTCGCGGCGACCGTGGCGCTCTTGGTGACTTCGCTGTAACCTCCAACCTCTAACCTCCAACCTCCATCCCTGACCTCCAACCTCCAACCTCCGCCGTATTAACATCCCGCCATGCTGACTCGACGACAACTGCTGCGCGGCGGCGGACTGATGGCGCTCGCGAGTGCGGCGACGCACGCCGACGCGGAGGCTCAGACCACGACGGGTGATCGACTGCCTCCGTCCATTGCGGCGCTCACGTCGATGCGGCACCTCGCGACGCCGATCACGAACGAGGAGCGGATCGCGCGCCTCGAGAAGGCGCGGCGGTTGATGGCCGGTGTGAAGCTCGACGCAGTGTTGCTGACCGGCGGCACGTCGCTCACCTACTTCACCGGCCTGCGCTGGGGCACGAGCGAGCGGCTCATGGCGCTGGTGCTCCCGGTGCGCGGCGAGCCGTTCGTCGTCTGTCCCGCCTTCGAAGTGGACCGCCTCAGCGAGCAGTTGCCGCAGTCGCCACTTCGCCATGTCGACATCCGCGCATGGCAGGAGAACGAGAGCCCGTATCAGCGCGTCGGCCAGGCACTGCGCGAGCGCGGCATCGCCTCGGGCCGCCTCGGCATCGAGGAGACGGTGCGGTTCGTCTTCGCCGACGGCATCGCGAAGGCGAACCCATCGCTCACGCTGACGAGCGCCACGCCCGTGACGGCCAGCTGCCGGATGATCAAGGACGCGCACGAGATCGAGCTGCTGCGGGTCGCCTGCCGTGCGACGCTCGCCTGCTACGGGGCGCTGTTCGGCGCGCTCCAGCCGGGCATGACCGAGGCCACCGCACGGTCGCTCGTCGCGGCCGGCTACGACCGGCTCGGGTTTCGCGGAAGCGTCAGCGTGCAGGTGGACAAGTACACCGCGCTCCCGCACGGCTCTGCCGAACCGCAGACGCTGCACACGGACTCGATCGTGATGGTGGACGATGGGTGCGTGGCGGAGGGTTATCAGTCGGACCTGACGCGCACGTTCGTCCTCGGCACGGCTACGGACAAGATGAAGCGCGTGTTCGACATCGTGTCCGCCGCCCAGCGCGCCGCGCTCGCCGCCGCGCGTCCGGGCGTGACGCTCGCGTCGGTGGACGCCGCCGCACGCAAGGTGATCGTCGATGCCGGCTTCGGTCCCGGCTTCACGTTCTTCACGCACCGCCTGGGTCACGGCCTCGGCATGGACATGCACGAGTGGCCGTACCTGGTCGAGCACAACATGCACGGGTGGGATTCGCCGGTGCTCCAGCCGGGCATGGTGTTCAGCAACGAGCCGGGCATCTACATCCCCGGGGAGTTCGGCATCCGCCTCGAGGACGACATGGTCATCACCGAGAACGGCGCCGAACTGCTCACGCCGCCGTCACGCTCAATCGAGCGGCCGTTCGAGGCGTGAGGGCGGTCAGCAGAGCCGTAACGCAGGAATGCTGGAATGCAGGAATGCACTACG
>JAFDVO010000047.1:112851-120541 GCA_018268955.1 Acidobacteriota bacterium
TGAAGGCGAAAGAGCCGTAACGCAAGGAACGCCAGAACGCAGAAACGCGCGGTAGCGGGGGCGGTGTGGCAGAATGCCGCGCGGAGGATTCATGGGCAATTCGGCAGGCAGCTTCATCTGGTATGAGTTGATGACCACAGACCCGGACGCGGCCGCGCGGTTCTACGGCGCCGTGATCGGCTGGCATATCGGCGGCCCGGATCCAAACAGCCCGGGCGGCATGGATTACCGGATGATTGGCCGCACCGACGGCCGCCCCGCCGGAGGAGTGCTGAAGATCACGCCCGACATGGGCGGGGTCCCATCCACATGGCTCGGATACCTTCACGCCGCCGACGTCGACGCGACGACCGCCGCGATCAAGGCGGACGGCGGGAACGTGTACATGCCGCCGCGAGACGTCCCCGGCGCCGGCCGCATCAGCATGGTGACCGACCCGCAGGGCATCCCGTTCTACGTGATGACGCCCACGCCGCCGCCCGAGGCTCCGGACATGGTGAGCGACGTCTTCGCGCCGCGAACGCCGCAGCGCGTCAACTGGAATGAGCTGACGACTCCCGACCTTGCGGCAGCGAAGGCGTTCTACGGGAAGCACTTCAACTTCCAGTTCAACGAGACGATGAGCATGGGGCCGATGGGCGACTACGGCTTCATCGATCACGACGGCGTACGCCTTGGCGGCATCGTGCAGCGGATGGACCCGCAGCAGCCGATCGGGTGGCTCTACTACTTCGGCGTGCCGTCGGTCGGCGCCGCGAAGGACGCCATCGAGGCGAATGGTGGCCGCGTGATCATGGGCCCACACCAGGTCCCCACCGGCGAGTCCATCGTGATCGCGGTGGACCCCACCGGCGCCGCGTTCGCGGTCGTCGGACCGGCATGACTGCACGGGCCTAACCAGGAATGCAGGAACGCTGAAATGCAGGAACGCGAGAACGCAGGAACGCAGGAACGCGAGAACGCGGGAACGCGGGACCGCAGAAATGCAGGAACGCGAGGATGCACACGTTAGGGCGGCCGCTCGGGCGCTACGGCGCCAGGTCCTTGATCAGGACCTTCGAGCGGCGGCCGCTCTGCTCGTAGCGTTCCCTGCGCGCCGGCGGCAGGTCGTCCGGCGTGCCCGCGACGAAGCCGGCCTTCAACTGGAAGTAGGTGAACGCCTGCGTCGAGAGCGCCAGCAGGCGCGTGAGCCCCAGCGCCCGGGCGCGGTCCTCGACGAACTGCGTGAGCTTGCGGCCGATGCCCTGGTTCTCGTGCGCGGGGCTGACGAAGAGGCTCGCGAGCTCCCCCGTCCGCTGATCGGGGAACACGTGCAGCGCCACGCACGCGACCGGGTTCCGGTCGATCTCGAAGATGAAGTAGTCGTCGATGTGCTTCTCGATCGTCGCGCGGGAGCGCCGCACGAGTTCCTCGGATTCGACCGCCTGCCGCGTGAGCATGAGGATGGCGCGGACGTCCTTCTTCTTCGCCGGCCTGATCGACTCGTATTCGTTCGCGTGAATCAGGGTGCCCAGGCCGTGGTTGTCGAACACCTCGGCGAGCAGCCCCTCTTCGAGGCGGCCGTCGATGACGTGCACGCGCGGCACCCCGCTCGTGCAGGCACGCACCGCGTGCTGCGCACGCCACAGCATCTCCGGAGCAAACCCCGCCCGATCGCGCTGGAGTAATTGGCTCAACTCGCTGACCAGCATCTGCCGGATCGGCTGCTCGCGGTAGATGAGCCCCTCCTGGGACGTGATGAAGATCAGCTTCACGGCCTTCAGCTGCACCGCTGCCGCCACCGCCACATCGTCTGAGTTCACGCGGTAGGTCCTGCCCTCGCCGTCGAAGCCGAGCGGCGGCAGGACGGGAATGACCCCCTGGCTGAGCAGCGACTGCAGGAAGTCGATATCCATGCGCTCGACGCGCCCGGTGAACAGGTGGTCAACGCCCTGGATGATGCCGAGAGGGTGCGAGGTGACGACGTTCGGGCAGGCGGCGCGGAGGTCGTGGGTGGAGAGCCCCTCCAGCACTTCGTGGGTCAGCCGGTTCGCCGCGGTGAGGGCAAGTTCGAGCGTCTGCGCATCGGTGACGCCGGTGCCTTCGAGGTCGGACGGCTCGATGCGCTGCGCGCCAGCGAGCACCTGAATCTGCTCGGCAGCGCCGTGCACGAGCACGACGCGGATGTTGAGCGAGCGCAGCAGCGCGATGTCGAGCAGCAGCGTCGCGAAGCTGTCGTCGCGGATGATGCCGGCATCGACCGCCAGCACAAACGTCTTCTCGCGGAACTGCGGCACATACTGCAGGATCCCGCGCAGGTCAGCGAGTTTCACCGGTCAGTCCTCTCTACGGACACGGGCATGTCGACAGCATGATCGCATCCACGGGCGGTCTGCAATGCAGGAACGCACTGCCGAGCTGAAACCTCGAGCGGAGAACATCCTCATGGCATCGATACTGCCTCGCTACAATCGCGGCCGTGCGCGCTTGGCACGGGCGATCATGGGCGGTACGACTTCGCGCGGGTGAGTATGGGCGATACGATACAGGCGTCCACAGGAATATCGGGGCTCGACGAACTGATGGGTGGCGGGTTCCCCACCCGCCGCATGCACTTGATCGAGGGTGTGCCAGGCACCGGCAAGACGACCCTGGCGCTCCAGTTTCTGCTGGCGGCGAGGGACCGGGGTGAGCGGACGCTGTACGTCACGCTGTCCGAGACAACCGAGGAGCTGGCGTCGGTCGCCGAGTCGCACGGGTGGAGCCTCGACGGCATCGAGACGCACCAGCTCGCGCCGGTCCCGAACAGGGCCGCCGAGGAATACACGCTGTACCACCCGGCCGAGGTCGAGCTTGGTGACCTCACGAAGACCGTGCTCGACCGCGCCGACCGCGTGAAGCCGTCCTGCGTGGTGCTCGACTCGCTCTCCGAGCTACGGCTGCTCGCGCGCGATCCGCTGCGCTACCGGCGGCAGGTGCTGGGGCTCAAGGAGTTCTTTGCCGCACGTGGCGCCACGGTGCTCGTGCTCGACGACCACTCCACCGGCGAAAACGACCTGCAGCTTCGCAGCATCGCGCACGGCGTGGTCCTGCTGCAGCATCTGCCGTTCGATTATGGGCGCGCCCGTCGGCAGGTGCGGATCGTGAAGATGCGCGGCATGGCTGTCACCGAGGGCTTTCACGATTTCGTGATCCGTCGCGGCGGCCTCGTCGTGTTCCCCCAGCTCGTGGCACGCGCCTCCGCGCGGCCGGCCCCCTCCGGCCCGATTCGCAGCGGCGTCGATGAACTGGACACGCTCATCGGCGGCGGACTCACCTGGGGCACGACCACGCTGTTCATCGGTCCTGCGGGTGTCGGCAAGTCGACCGTGGCAGCACAGTATCTCTGCGGTGCCGCCAATCCTGGCTGCAAGGCCGCGGTCTTCCTGTTCGACGAGCGGCTCAAGACCTTCGTGGACCGCTGTGATGCCCTCGGCATGCGGGCCTCCGAGCGGATCGCGACGGGCCACCTCATCCCCCAGCAGATCGACCCGGGCGTCACCTCACCCGGCGAGTTCGCCCACCGGGTCAAGCGGCTCGTCGACGAAGAGGGTGTGCGTCTCATCGGCATCGACACGCTGAATGGGTACGTCAACGCCATCCCCACGACGGACGCGCCGATCATCCGCATGCACGAGCTGCTCTCGTTCCTCAACGAGCGCGGTGTCGCCACACTGATCGTCCTCGCACAGCACGGCACGATCGGGGCGGTGATGCCCACGCCGGTGGACCTCAGCTACCTCGCCGACGCGATCGTGCTGTTCCGGTTCTTCGAGGAGCACGGGCACATCTGCAGGGCCCTCTCGGTCGTCAAGAAGCGCACGGGGAATCACGAGACGGCGATCCGCGAACTGCGCATCGGGCCGACGCGCGTCGAGGTCGGCCAGCCGCTCACGGAGTTCCGGGGCGTGCTCACCGGCGTGCCCCAGTACAACGGCTCATCGAAGCCCGATGACCGATCCCACTGACGTGCACGACCGCGCGACACGCGTCCTGGTGTTTGCGCCCGTGGGGCGTGACGCGGACCTGACGCACGCCTTCCTCGCTCAGGCCGGCATCGCTCACGTCGTCTGCGGCTCGGTTGCCGACCTGTGTGACGTGCTCGAGCGCGACGGCGCCGGCGCGTTGCTGCTCACGGAGGAAGCGCTCCACGACCGGGACTGTTCGCGGCTCGCCACGATGCTGGAGCAGCAACCGTCCTGGTCTGACGTTCCGGTGCTCCTCTTCGCAGGCCGTCCCACCGGTGACGTGACACTTCGCTCCATCTCGCCGGTCGAGTCGCTGCGCAACGTCATCCTTCTCGAACGCCCCCTGCGTGTGGCCGGCATACTCTCGGCCATCCGGACCGCTCTGCGCGCCCGGACGCGCCAGTACGAAGTACGCGACCTGCTCGTGGAGCTGCGCGCTGCACGCGCGGAGGCGGAAGCGGCCAATCGGCTGAAGGACGAATTCCTCGCCACCTTGTCCCACGAACTGCGCACGCCGCTGAACGCCATTCTCGGCTGGACGGCGATGCTCACGCGCGGGCAGGTGGACGCCGCCCGGCTCCCGCGAGTGTTCGAGACACTCGATCGCAATGCGCGGGCGCAGGCGCAGTTGATTGCCGACGTCCTCGATGTCTCGCGAATCATCTCCGGCAAGCTGGAGCTGCACCTGCAGACGGTCGACCTGTGCGAGCTGGTCATCCAGGCGATCGAGTCGGTGCGCATGGCGGCGGCAAGCAAGGACATCCAGCTGTCGGTCGAGCACACTCCGCCGTGCGCCGTCCGCGGCGACGTCGGTCGATTGCAGCAGGTCGTGTGGAACATCCTGAGCAACGCGATCAAGTTCACCAGCCCCGGTGGGTCGATCCGCGTCACCGTCGCGCGCGAGGGACCCGACATCGCCGTGTCGGTCTCCGACACTGGCGTCGGGATTGCGCCGCAGTTCCTCTCGCAGGTCTTCGACCGATTCCGGCAGGCCGACCAGTCCAGCACCCGCGTCCATGGCGGGCTGGGCCTGGGCCTCTCCATCGTCAAGCACCTCGTCGAACTGCACGGCGGCACTGTGACCGCCTCCAGCCAGGGGCTCGGCCACGGTGCCTGCTTCCTCGTGCGTCTGCCCGCGTTGGATGCCGATGCCGAACAGGCATCACCCACGCCGCCGGTGCCCGAGCACGACGTGTCGCTCGCGGGCACCGCGGTCCTCGTCGTCGACGACGATCCATCGACGAGAGAGGTGGTGGCTGCGGAGTTGGAGCAGGCTGGTGCCGACGTGATGGTGGCGGCCTCGGCGGCGGACGGCTGGACGATGCTGCACGCGCGACGGCCTGACGTGCTGGTCGTCGATCTCGCGATGCCGATCGAGGACGGCTTCTCGTTCGTGCGGCGCGTCAGGACCGCGGACGGGGTTATACGCAGCCTCCCCGCGGTCGCGTTGTCGGCGTTTGCCGACCCGCAATCCGAGAGCGATGCGATCGCGGCCGGGTTCACCACATTCCTGGCGAAACCGGCTCAGCCCGCCGTGCTGGTCGAGCTGGTGGCACGGCTCAACGAGGTGAAGACGTCGGACGGACCCTCGGCGTCGAAGGCCTCGTAACGTTACGACGGGCGCGCGCTGCCGGCCTCCAGCATGCGGCTCGCCCACTGCGCCCGCGCGAACGCCCAGTTCGACATCGTCACCGCAACGCCGTAGACGTCGTGCAGCAGGTTCGGGAGGAACGTGCAGTAGGCAACCGTGTCGTCGATGGCGCCTCGTGTCCAGGCGCCGAAGTGCGGTGGCGCATCGACGGGGCGCATCTCGAGCCGATTCAGGTCGGCAATCGTGGCGTCGAGGTCACCGTGTCTGGTGGTCTCGACAGGCATGGTCAGGATGCCGAGCAGGCCGCCGCCCGCGTCCGGGTGCGAGGCGGCGCTTAGCTGCCAGAGCGCGGTGTTGGTGCCGCCGGCCGCTGCGCCGACCGCGTCTGGGCCCAGCGCGAATTCAGCCACCAGTTCGCTCTCTCCCGCCTCGCAGACGCCGTACTTCGAAAGGTAGGACTCGGCAAGCTCGAAGTCGTCCGACTGCCACAGCGAGGGCGTGTCCGCGTGAGGCTCGCCGTGAAGGTCTCGACGCACGGCGCCGAACAGGGAGTCGGTCGCCGTCTCTGCGGCCGTCAGGATCAGGACAGCGTGGAGCCGCCACGCGTCCTCTTCTCCCCGGAAGATCGTGAGGCGGGAGCCGACGTACACATCACCGTTCTCGGAGGTCAACGCTCCGAGCGTGGACATGCGATTGAACAGGGCGAGGCGCTCGTTCGTGGAGAGGGCGTCCGCGAGTTCCCGGATGAGCACGGACCGGATACGAACGACCGCCTGCGCACCGCCGTCGGGCGGCTGCGGCCCTTCGTACGGCACCACCTCGATGGTGGTGGTGAAGTTGTCGTGCGTCACGACGATCGCGTTGCCGACGCGTTCGACCGTGCGGCTCTCGTCCGAAGCGCGGATGATGGCGAACAGTTCGCCGAGCGGGATGCCGAGCGGGTCGGAGTCGGTCGGGTTCGTGTCGGGCATGGGGCAGACTCGGTCAGCCGTCGCGCGCGGTCCTCGTAGCAGCGACTCGTAGCGGCGGGGCGCTTCGCCGTCGAGCCGGTACTCGTAGCGCCTGGGCTTCGGCGTCGCCGTCGAGCCGGTACTCGTAGCGGCGGGCTTCGGCGTCGCCGTCGAGCCGGTATTCGTAGCGGCGGGGCTTCAGCGTCGCCATCGAGCCGGTACTCGTAGCGCCGGGCTTCGGCGTCGCCGTCGAGCCGGTACTCGTAGCGGCGGGGCTTCAGCCCCGCCGTCTCTTCGCATCGCGCTGCGGCCTTTCCGGATCTTACGTCCGTTCGCGCGGCTCCCGATCCACCCGCTCCTTCATCGCCTGCATCTTCGCCCCAATCTCCTCGAGCTGCTGCGGACTGAGGATCGAGCGCGCGGTCTTGAACATGTCGCCCTCTTCCTCTTCGATGTGGTGCTCGAGGTTCTCCTTGAGGACCTTGAGCTTCGCGCCCCAGCGCTCGTCGGAGGGCGGCAGCTCCTGCAGCTCCTTCATCACGAGGTCGGCGACGTGGTGCTCCTGGTAGCCTTCGAGGACGATGTCCTTCGCTTCGCTGTGCGACTTGAGCGCGGGATAGAGGACCTTCTCCTCCATCATCTCGTGCGTCGTCAGTTCCTCGGCGATGCGGCCGATGAGCGCGCGCCTCGTATCGACGTCTTCCTCGCTGGTTTCCGCGGTCTGCGCGAGAAGGGACTCGAGGCGGCGGTGGTCCTCTTCGAGGAGCGTCAATCCGTCTGAACTGCCCTTCCAGGGCAACTTGTCGGCGACGGCTGCGACCGTGCGCCCGAGGGTCCTGCCAATCGCCGATGCCGCTGCGTCCAGCCCGGTGGTCGGCGTGGACGGCGCATCCTCTTGCTGTGCCTCCTTGAGCTTCGGCGATGCGGCCTGTTCTGCTTTTGGGGGCGCATCGTTCGAGTGCGTGTGCGCTGTGGACGCGGTGGACTTCCGCTGGCCGGCGCTACTGCTGCGCTTCGCACGTGGCTGAGCTGCCTTCTTGCTACCGTTTCGCTTCGTCTCCTCCGCCTCGTGCTTCGCCATCATCCGTTCCTCCGGCAGAGCCGTTCGCAAACGCGTTGCCAGTTGGGACGGGGGAGGAGGAGGTTGGAGGGGTCCAATCCGG
>JAFDVO010000048.1:0-438 GCA_018268955.1 Acidobacteriota bacterium
CTTGAACTGGTTCATTCCGGCGTTCGTGAACAGGAGCGTCGGGTCGTCGCCGGGGACGAGCGGCGAACTGGCGACGACACGATGGCCGTTCTGCTGGAAGAACTCGAGGAACGTGCGGCGGATCTCGTTGGAAGTCATGGGTCGATATCTTAGAAGGCTTCAGGCTCTGGGCTACAGGCTTCAGGCGCCGTCGGCGTCAGCCCGGAGCCGACAAGGCCCGCAGCCCGAAGCCTGGAGCCAGGAGCCTGTATGGGCGTCGCCGTCGGAGCCGGCGTTCGTCACCCGGCGAGCGTCGCGACGTACTCCTCGTGCGTGCCCTTGAAGTCGGTGATCTTCCCGGGCTCGAGGTGCCACATGCGGGTGCCGACTTCGTCCATCAGGTCCTCGTCATGGGTGACGAGGAAGACGGTCCCCTCGTACTTCTGCAGCGCGATGTTC
>JAFDVO010000048.1:454-791 GCA_018268955.1 Acidobacteriota bacterium
GGACGAGCACGTTCGGCTTCGTGAGCATCAGGCGGCAGAAGAGCAGGCGTGCCGTTTCGCCGCCCGAGAGTGCCTCGGTCGGCTTCATGCCCTCTTCGCCGGTGAACAGCATCTGGCCGAGGAGGCCGTGGATGTCCTGACGGTGAGCATCCGGATCGAACTGGTGCAGCCACTCGACCGCGGTCATGCCTTTCTTGATTAGCCCCGTGTGGTCCTGCGGGAAGTAGCCGATCGAGACTTCATGTCCCCACCGCAACGTGCCCGAGTCCCGGTCTTCTGGAGCGGGCGGGAGGTTGGGGCAGTCGGCAAGCAACGCCCGGAGCAGTGTGGTCTTGCC
>JAFDVO010000048.1:812-1242 GCA_018268955.1 Acidobacteriota bacterium
GCCCATCAGCACGATCTTCTCGCCGCGATTGACGACCGCTTCGAAGTTGCTGATGACCCGGTTGTGCCCGAACTTCTTGCTGATGCCCGAGCACTCCATGCAGAGGCGGCCGGACGGGCGCGCCTGCGTGAACTTGATGAAGGGACGCTGGATGTTCGAGCGCGCGAGCTCCGTCGTTTGCAGCCGCTCGACCTCCTTGCGGCGTGCCGTGGTCTGGCTTGCGCGGGTGCCCGCACCGAACCGCTGGATGAACTCCTGGAGCTGCGCGATCTTCTTCTCGCGCTGCGCATTCTCCGACTCGACGCGGGAGCGGATCTGCGTCTTGGCGAGCACCATGTCGTCGTACCCGCCGGTGTAGGTGATGATCGTCTGGTAATCGATGTCCGCCGTGTGCGTGCACACCGCATTGAGGAAGTGGCGGTCGTGCGAG